>QFQP01000080.1 GCA_003243425.1 Archangium gephyra
GTGGCCCTCCTCGAGCCGCCGCCGTCCCAATCGGCTTCACACTCGGGGCCGGTTTCAGCGGCTTGTTCTTCTTGTCCTTTCGCAGGGCTCTCGGCGGGACGGGTTCGCTCCGCTCGCACTGTCCTGGAAATGCGAACGCCTGCGAATCCAGGTGGTTGGGCGACGCGAGCCGGGACGCTCTCGCGGATTCGCTCCGTCCCGCGACGAACGTGGGGCCATCCGCGACGGGCCCACTTCTTCGTCCGTGCCTTGGCCTTCGTCGCCTTCGTCTTGGCAGATGTCGCCTTGCGTGTTGCCTTGCGACGAAGGTTGGACGTCCGCTTGACGCCACCGGTGCTCTTGCGGGTCGACTTGCGAGACGGCTTCCCGGTGGCCGAGTCCTCGAGCTTCGCGCCGCCCTTCTTCGCCGCCCGCTTCGAGACGTTCCGCGTGCCGCTGTGGCCGTCACCGGCCTTGCGGTCGGAGGCGCTCACACCCGGCAGCGACGTGTCCACGGGATCATCCCGCCGCGGCCGCGGCGCCCTCTTGGGCTTCGGCGGGTTAGCGTCCTTTTCCTGCTGCGCCTTGAAGCGTTCGGCCTTCGTCGACATGTCGGTAAGATACTCTAACCGCCGCGCGATCGAGAAGTGACCGCTGCGCCCCCTGCTTCGTCCCTGGCGCCGAGCTTCTCCCGCGCTGATTCGATGAGTGCGTTGACGGCAGGGTGGCGTACGCGCCGCTCGACGGAGATGGCGAAGTACCGTTCAGTCACTCCAGGGATGGCGCCCAGCTTCACGACGCCGCCGATGTCCTCGATCTCCGCCGCCATCGCGGCCCGAACCGGGAAGATCCCTCGGCCGCGCAGCCCAAAGACCCGCATGAGGCCCACGTCGTCGAACTCGCCCTCGACCCGTACTCTGACCGAGTGCTCACCGAGCCAGCGTTCGATCGACCGCCGCAGCGACGTGCCGCGCATGGGGAGCAACAAGGGCGCGCCCGAGAGCGCACCGGGCAGGTCTCCTTGGTACTTCTCGGCGAGCTCTGGCGTTCCGTACAGCGCCAGCTCCGAGATCCCGAGAGGATGTCCGAAGAGCCGAAGCGTGCCTCCCTGCTGCGGGGCCGTGTCGGCGAGCACCAGATGCAAGCGACCGACAGCGAGCTCCTCGAGCAGCCGCTCCAGCGTGTCTTGGCGCGCGGCGACGGGGCCATACCCCTCGACCGTGAGCGCGGGCTCGAGCAGACGAAAGGCCAGGGCCTTGGGGATCGCGCCAACCACGCCGACCCGGAGCGGCGTCCTCCTTGGGCGTTCGTGACCGCGCGCCACCTCAGACGCATCGCGCGCCAGGCGGCTGACCTCGTCCGCATACCACGCGATCTCGTTGCCGAGCGCAGTGAGGACGAGCCTCCGTCCGCGCCGCTCGAACAGGTCGCCGCCGAGCTCCTCCTCGAGCGCGCGCATCTGCATGCTGAGGTTCGAGTGGGTGGTGCCGAGCTCGCGAGCCGCGCGCACGAGGCTTCCCTCGCGGGCGACGACTGCGAAGTAGTGCAGCCGCGGCAGGCTCGCCTGTTCCATCCGGGCTATGTCATCGAGAGCGACGGTGCTTGTCAACCCGTCACTATTGATGAACTGATATCCCTGGTGTAAGTGTGAGGGCCATGCAGAGCTCCATCGTACGCCGCGTGATCGCACGGGCGGTCGCCGCCGCGGCGATCCTGCTGCTCGCTGGGCCCGCTGCGAGCCAAGACGCGGGCGCACCGGTCGCATCGGCGAGTTCCGATGCCGCGTTGCCGGCCGCGCCGTCCGACCCACGAACGGCGCAGGTGCGCGCGCTGCTCGCCGGAACCCTGGATGTCGCCGTCGCGCCGCAAGCGCTGTTCGACGTCGCGCTGGACGACGAGGCCGCTCTCCAGATCGAGGCCGCGCGTGTCCGCGCGTTCCTACGGGCGGCCGACGAAGCGGCTCGTCCGGCGGAGCCGCCAGCGCGGTCGCGGGGACGTCGCGCCACGGTCGAGGCTCCCGACGCTGGCTCGCTCCGCACCGATCTCGCCGCGCTCGACCCTACGCTTTTTCGCGAGCGCGTAGAGCTCGATCGTGCGCGCCTCGAGTTCTACGAGCTGAGCGCGGAGCGGCGGGCAGAGCTGCTCCAAGCTCACGCCACGCGCCAGGAGGCCGCTCAGCCGCGGGAGACAGAAGAGGAGCGCCGCGCCAGAGAGGCTGAGGCCGAGCGTGCACGCGCGCTCGAAGCCGCGAGGGCTGCTCGCTCGGAGGCGGAGCGGGTAGTCGCCGAGGAGCTGGCGCGCCTCATCGCGCTCGAGACGCGCGTCCGCGGACTCCGCGATGAGTTCCAACGAACGCGAGACGCGATCGCCGTGCGGCGCGACACGGTGCTCGGCTGGCAGCGGCGCGTTCGCGACGCGAAGTCCTCAGGTTCGTCGGATGCCGATGCGACCTACGACGCGCTCCGTAGGGCGCTGCGAGCAGCGCGCGACGATCTCGCGAGTGCGCTCGACGCGCTGAACGACGACGCAAGCGCCATTCCGAGCCTGGGCCCCGACCCGCTCGTGGATGTTCCGCCAGACATCCCCGCCGATGCGGCGCGGGAGCGGCGCACGGCCGTCGACCGCGCCATCGCGGATGCGCGACGCGACGAGCAAGCGTTGAGAGAGGAGCGAGCGTCGGCGCTCCTCGAGGAGATCAACACGCTCAACCGCGAGCGGCTCGGTCTGTTGCCCGCCCTCTCCGCCGCCAAGCGTGACGCGGTCACCGGCTTCACGTCGTCAGGTTGGGATCAGGCTCGTTCGGAGGCCCGTCACCTGTCGCTGATCCTTCGCTACCACCAGCACGCGGCTCTGGCCTGGCTCCAGACCGTGAGAACGGGCGGGAGCGCCGGTGTGTCGGCGTGGCGGACGACGGCCGTGCTCTTGCCGCTGCTGCTTGTGGTCGGTGTCTTCGTCTGGGGCCGGCGGAAGACGCAGGCGCTCTTGCGCTGGGGGGACTCGCGCATCGCCGCTGATGACCGCGCCGAGCGGCGGAGCACGCCGAGCCTCGGACGCCGGGCGGTTCGCCTCCTGCTGAAGATCCATCGACCGCTCGAGTGGATCCTGTTCTTTCTCGCGCTGTCGTGGTTGCTCCCCGCGGGTGCGAGGAGTCTTCTCGAGGTGCAGCTCCTCTCGTCGATGGTGACCTGGACACTCGCGGGCTCGCTGGTCGTCAACGTTGTCAACGCGGTTGCGGCAGGGAGCACCGGGGCTCTCCTGCCCCTCGAAGAGAGCGAGCCCGGCAAGCTTCGGCTCCGTTCGCTGCGCTTGGTGGGACGGACCGTCATCGTCTTCGCGCTCATCCTGGTGCTCAGCACGCGTCTCGTCGGCGAAGGGACGATCTACAGCTGGGTCTTCTCCACGTGTTGGTTTGCGGCCATTCCGGTCTTCCTCCTCCTCGTGAAGTGGTGGCGCACCACCGTGTTCGAGCGACTCGAGCGCCTGCGAAAGAAGACGCCGCTTCAGAAATGGATCTTGGCGAACCGCTCAGGGTGGAAGAGCTTCGGAGCGGCGATGGTCGGGGCCGTGCAACTCTTCGCAACCGGCGCGGTCAAGCTTGGTCGGAGCTGGCTCTCGGGCTTCGAGCTGGCCCGACGGATCCATGCCTACCTCTTCAAGAGGGAGATCGAACGCATTGGGGAGGGGCACGCGCACGCCGAACTCACCCCGCTCGCTGGCGAGGCGTTCGAGAAGCTCGACCCGGAGAGGCCGTTCGGCCGCTGGCTTCACTGCCCCGCCGATGCCGTGCGCGACGCGGTGTCCCTGCGGGCGCAGGACCGTCGCGGTGCGCTCGTGGTCGTCGTCGCGCCTCGAGGGATGGGGAAGTCGTCCCTGCTTCGAGCCATCGCCGAGCAGAGCCCGGGCGCGAAGGTGTTGGGCTGCCGCGCGGAGACGAGTGTTGCTGACTTGGGCGCGGCGGCTGAAGCGGCGCCGTCGATCCTTCTCCTCGACGATGCTCACACGCTCATCGAACCGCGCATCGGAGGGCTCGCCAAGTTCGACGAGGCGGTTGCGTTCGCGCGCGCGCATAGCGAGGAGACGACCTGGGTCTTTTCGATCGACGCGTCCGTCTGGCCGCTGCTCAAGCGCGCCCGCGACGCCCGACCACTGTTCGATGAAACCTACGTCCTCTCCCCCTGGGCCGAGGCTCAACTCGGAGCGCTCCTGGCGGACCGCGATGAGGCAGCCGAGATCGTGCCCCAATACGACGGACTCCTCGATCGGCTCCCGCCGGGTGCCGATGAGATCGACCGCCAAGATGCCCTGACAGCGAAACGCACGGGGTACGAGCGGATGCTCTGGGACCACGTCGGCGGCAATCCAGGCCTCGCGCTGGAGGCCTGGCGGGTGTCGCTCGGGCGGGATGAAGAAGGGGGCGTCCACGTCCGGCCGCTCCAGGTCCCGGACATCACCAAGCTCGAGCGGCTGCCCGACTCATCGCTGTTCGTCCTCAGGGCGGTCCTTCAACTTGCGCCCACCAGCGTGGAGAGCGTGGCGCAGGCGACCCGACTGCGCCCGGAGGAGGTGCTCCAAGATCTGAGGTTCGGCAAGGCGCAGGGCTTCTACGAAGACCGGTCGGGCAGCGTCCGAATCGCTTGGCCTTGGCTGCGCGCAGTGAGCCGACTCCTCGAGCGCCGTCAACTCTTGGTGAGCCCATGATGCGGAAGCTCTCGTCACACGCGCTTCAGCTCGTCGGCGCCGGGTCAACGCTGCTCGTCGCTGCCCCTGCGCATGCCCAAGATGCGCCCGACTTCGGACGCCTCGCCGAGTTCATCCGTTGGGGAGGCGTCGCGGCGTCCATCCCCGTCGTCGTTGGCGCGCTCTTCCTCATTCGGATCGTCGAGAACTTTGGCGACCGCCTGAGCGCGCGCTTCTCGAATCGCAGACCGACGATCCAGAAGGTGCAGACGACGGTCCGATTCTTCGTCTACATCGCGACGATCGCGATCGCGCTGAGTCTGAGCATTCGACTCGATCCGACCGCGCTCACGGTCATCGGCGGCGCGCTCGCCTTCGCCGTCGGCTTTGCGCTCCGCGACCTCGTGGCTTCGTTCATCGCGGGCATCACCATCATGTTCGATCGCCCCTTCCAGGTGGGCGACCGCGTTTCCTATGGTGGCGAGTACGGCGACATCATCAAGATCGGCCTGCGCAGCGTGCGGATGAACACGCTCGACCACAACATCATCACGATCCCGAACAACAAGGTTTTCACCGACGTCACTTCGAGCGGCAACTACGGCGCGCTCGAGATGCAGGTGGCGATGGACTTCTACATTGGGGTCGACCAGGACGCGAAGCTCGCGGCGGAGATCATCCGTGAGGCCTGCCTCACGAGCCCCTACGTCTTCCTCGAGCAGCCCATCCCCGTGCTCGCCAAGCAGGTCATCCTGCAAGACTATGTCGCGTTCCACCTGAAGGCGCGCCCGTACGTCTTCGACTGCAAGTACGAGAAGCCCTTCGAGACCGACGTGCACTTCAGGGTGCTCGAGGCGTTCCGCGAGCGAGGCATCCAACCACCGTCCGTTCTTCATCGATCGGTCACCGGAGGCGCAGAGTCGCGGGGAGGAACGTCGTGACCCGGTGGGTCGAGTCCGCCTCGGCGCAGGAGAGCACATGGAAGAGCAGCTGAAGACCCTCCTCTTCGATCCGCTGACCGGCAAGCTCGCGAGCGCGGCGATCGCCCTCTTGGTGGTGTTCGCGATCGGCCGACTCCTGCTTCGCTCGGTCGAGCGCTACGTCAAGGACAGCGAAGCGCGGTACCGCGCGCGCAAGGTGGTCTCGTTCGTCCGCTACGCCATCGCAGCGGTTGTACTCGCGATCATCTTCAGCGAGCGCCTGGCCGGGCTCACGGTCGTTTTCGGTGTCGCCGGCGCTGGGATCGCCTTCGCGCTCCAAGAGGTCATCGCCAGCATCGCGGGGTGGATGGCGATCTCCTCGGGCGGGTTCTACTCGACCGGCGATCGCGTTCAGGTCGGCGGAATCAAGGGCGACGTCATCGACATCGGCGTGCTGCGGACGACCGTCATGGAGGTCGGGCAGTGGGTGAACGGTGACCTGTACAACGGGCGCATCGTGAAGATCGCGAACAGCTTCGTCTTCAAGGAGCCGGTGTTCAACTACTCGGCTGACTTCCCCTTTCTCTGGGACGAGATCACCTTGCCCGTTCGGTATGGGTCCGACTGGAAGGCGGCCAAGGCGATGCTGGTCGCGGTCGGCGAAGAGGTCTGCGCCGACTTCGCGCTCCGCTCGAAGGACGCGTGGAGCGCCGCAGTCGTGAAGTATCGCCTCGAGGACGCGCCAGTCGAGCCGGTGGTCACGATGGTTGCCAACGACAACTGGCTCGAGTTCACGCTCCGGTACGTCGTGGACTACCGAAAGCGACGCATCGTGAAGGACCAGCTCTTCACGCGCATCTTGGAGGAAGTCGACAAGTCCGGCGACCGCATCCGCCTCGCCTCCGCCACCTTCGAGCTTGTCAACATGCCTCGGCTCGACGTCGACGTGGCAGAGAGACGCGTCACGGTGGCGCCGAAATACGTTCCGTGATGGCGGACCGCGTCCGCCGAAAGGTCACTGCATGGCACACGTTTCTCATCGACTGAAAGGAGCCTTCGAAGGCGCGCTCGCTGGAGGCGGCGATCCCGCAACCTCACCGCTCTATGTCTTTGGCCCGTTTCTTCGTCTTCTCGTAGCGGGCGGGGCAGGCGCAGTCGCCTTCGGCACGCCGATCTGGATGGTCGTAGCGACGGTTGCGGTCGTGAGCCTCATGTACCGCCACGTCATGGTGTGGATCCCGGATGGGAGCGGCGGGAGCGGGCTCTGCGAGGAGGAGTTTGGAGGCTGGGCCGTCAAGGTGAACGCCGCCATCACGGCGATTGAGTACACCCTGACCTTGCTCGTCAGCTTGGCGGCGCTCGTGACCTTCGTAGCAGACCGCGCGGGCGGTCTCGGACACTGGCCGCGGGTTGGCCTTGCCGTGGGCCTCACCGTCCTCGTCGGCATCGTCGTCAACCGCGGTCCTCGACTTGCCGCGAGGGTGTTCGGGCCGGCGACGGCGGCTGACGCCGCACCTCCACCTTCTCGTGCCGGAGGCCCTGTGGACGGACGAGGGCGAGGTGGTGCCGCTGCCCGCGCCCG
>QFQP01000044.1 GCA_003243425.1 Archangium gephyra
CGGAGCGTCGGGAAGCAGAGCGTCTCGAGCAGGAGCGCATCGAAGCGGAGCGTCGGGAAGCAGAGCGTCTCGAGCAGGAACGCCTGGCCGCCGAACGTGCGGAAGCTGAGCGAATCGAGCAAGAACGTCTTGCCGCCGAACGCGCGGAAGCCGAGCGAATCGAGCAAGAACGTCTGGCTGCCGAACGCGCGGAAGCCGAGCGAATCCAGCAAGAACGTCTCGTCGCCGAACGTGCAGAAGCCGAGCGAATCGAGCAAGAACGCCTCGCTGCCGAACGCGCGGAAGCCGAGCGAATCGAGCAAGAACGCCTCGCCGCCGAACGTGCGGAAGCCGAACGAATCGAGCAAGAACGTCTTGCCGCCGAACAGGCTGAGGCGGAGCGTCTCGAGCGGGAACGCCTCGCCGCCGAACGGGCCGAGGCCGAGCGAATCGAACGAGAGCATCGCGCCGCCGAACGGGCCGAGGCCGAGCGAATCGAACGAGAGCGTCGCGCCGAAGCCGAGCGAATCGAGCAGGAACGCCTCGCCGCCGAACGTGCGGAAGCCGAACGAATCGAGCAGGAACGTGTTGCCGCTGAGCGCGCGGAAGCCGAACGCCTCGAGCAAGAACGTCTCGCCGCTGAACGCGCGGAAGCCGAGCGAATTGAGCAGGAACGTCTCGCCGCAGAACGCGCCGAAGCAGAACGCCTCGAGCAAGAGCGTCTCGCCGCCGAAGCCGAACGCATCGAGCAAGAACGCCTGGCCGCCGAACGCGCCGAAGCAGAACGCATCGAGCAGGAACGCCTCGCCGCTGAACGCGCTGAAACCGAGCGAATCGAGCAGGAACGTCTCGCCGCGGAGCGCGTCGAAGCGGAGCGCATCGAGCACGAGCGGCTCGCTGAGGAAGAACGTCTCGAGCAAGAACGCCTCGCCGCCGAACGCGTCGAGGCAGAGCGTCTGGCCGCCGAGCGCGCAGAGTCCGAGCGGCTCGAACGAGAATGGCTGGCCGCCGCAGAGACCGCGGAAGCAGAGCGCCTCGAACAACTGCGACTCGCAGAAGAGGCCGAACGGGCCCGGCTCGAAGAAGAACGCGCTGCGGCCGAACGTCGCGATGCCGAGGTCCGCGCCAGGGTGTTTGAAGAGGCGCGCGTTCGTCACGAAGAAGAACAGCGACGGCGCGATCAAGAAGAGGCCGACCGCGTCGCCAGCGAAGAGCTTCGCCGCGCCGCCGAAGCCGCAGACGCCGAAGAAGAATCAGAAGCGCGGCGTCGTCAAGAGCAGCTCCTGGCCGAGCGCAGCGCCCGCCACGAAGACGACGCGGATCGTGAAGAAGAAGAGCGTCTGCTCGCCGCCGCGCAGGCTGCTCGCGCGAAGGTCGAGGCCGATCGCCACCGCTCCGGCCTTCACCCGATTCCCGCCGAGCTGCAGCCGGCACCCGCGTCGCCCGTCGTCACGCCCGCCATCGCGCCGCCCGGTCAGCAGACGTTGTTGCAGCGCATGAACGCAGCGCTGCGTCAGGCGACATACGTGGGGCCCGCGCCGACGTCGCGCCCGCGCGAAGAAAAGACGGACCCGCACATCGTCGCGCCGCCGGCTCAACCCGAAGCGCCTCGTAAACAGCCTCTCGTGCTCGGTGGAAAGACCGAAAGCCAGGAAGCCGATCTCTGGAGCGCCGCGCAACCGGCCAGCACCTCTGCGCCGGCGCCGGGCGGTGTCGAGAGCTTCGAAGAGGCGCTCCGCCGCGTCGATTCGAGCCTCGAAGCGCTCGTCGGCTCGTCACCCGCTGCGGCCGAAGAGCCGATGATCGAGCCCATCATCGAAGCCGAGGTGCTCGTACCCGGGCCCACGCCTCCGCCCGTGAACGTGGCGGCCCGCATCGACGCGGCCTCCGACAGCACCACGGCCGACTCGGCCGAGCAGGCGCGCCTGCGCCGTCAGCGTCTGCTCAAGCGTGCGATGGAGAACCTGAGCAGCATGCCGACGTCATCGGGCTCGGGCATCAACAGCTCGGGTTCCGGCATCAACCCGCCGCCGCCGTCGTCGCCCTCGTCGACCGCGAACACCATTCCGGTCCCGAGCGCCGCCGAACAGCAGCTCGCCGCGCAGATCGAAGCCCGCTTCGCTCAGCTCGCGAAGAAGGACCCGTTCCTCGTGCTCGGCCTTCAGCCGACGGCGAATCGTGACCAGGTGAAGGCCGCGTTCCTGAGCCTCGCCAAGACCTTCCACCCGGATCGGTTGCCCCCGTCGCTGCCGCACCTCGCCCAGAAGATGAGCGCGGTGTTCGAGAGCATTCGTGAGTCGTACGAGACGCTGTACGACGACCAGAAGCGCGCGGCGTTCACCACCGCGCAGCAGAACAAGCAGGCGTCGCGGCTCGACCCCGCGCAGGCTCAACAGGCCAGCGATCTGTTCAAGATGGCCGAGGTCTTCTTCAAGAAGCGCGACTACCGCCAGGCCGAGTCGCACTACGCGCGGTCGCACGCCATCGACAAGGGCGCCACCAGCCTCGCGGCGCAGGGCTGGGCCATCTACATGGACCCCGCGCGCCGCTCCGAAGCACAGGCTGCGCGCGCGTTGATGCAGAAGGCGCTCGGCATCGACGCCAACAACGATCGCGCGCACTACCAGTTGGGCGTCATCGCGCGTGTCGAAGGCGACATGGACCGTGCCGAGCGGCACTTCCGCGAAGCGGTGCGGGTCAACCCCAAGCACCTCGAGGCGAACCAGGAGCTGCGGCTCATCGAGATGCGAAAGAAGAAGGCGGCCACCGAACCGAAGAAGGGCGGCGGCTTCTTCGGCTGATCAGCGCGCCAGCCAGCGAACGATGGCGGCGCGATCGGCGTCGCTGATGCTCACGAATTCGACGCCCATGCCGGCGAACTGGCCGACTTCCGGGAACCGGCGAACCCAGGCCACACGGGCTTCGGCGCGCACCGGGCCTTCGTTGGGCACGTCGAACTGCACCGACAACGCCTCGCCCTGCTCCAGCAGCAACTCCGACTTCAGGAACGCGCCCCCTGACGACACGTCTTGCGAGACGAACGTGAGGGTGCCGGCGCCGCTCGCGTCGCGGGCTGTGAATCGTGCTTCCACCGTTGCGCGCTCCTCTCTGCGCTGATCAGGCATCGGCGGGCATTGGAAACGTTGACACCCCGCGTATCAAGGCCAAACATCCGCCCGATTTTCCGTGCGAAAGGGCGTTTAACCGTGGCGAAGCAGCACCTGCTGTTGGTCGATGCTGATGCGAAGAGTCTTCGCGTCATGGAAGTCAGCCTGAAGAAGGCCGGCTTTCAGGTCACGACTGCGATTCACGGCAAAGACGCCCTCGAGAAGGTGCAGATCAGCCCGCCCGACCTCGTGCTCTCCGAGACACGAATGCCGGAGATGGACGGACTGGAGCTGTGCAAGGTCATCAAGAGTGACGAGCGGTTCCGTCACATTCCCTTCGTCTTTCTCACCAGCCAGAAGGCGGTCGAGGCGAAGGTCAAAGGTCTCGAGCAGGGCGCCGACGACTACCTGACCAAGCCCATCTACATCAAAGAGGTCGTCACCCGCGTTCGCATGATCCTTCAGAAGGTCGAGAAGGAACGCACGGACCGCAAGGAGACCAAGAACGGCTTCGTCGGAAATCTCGCCGACATGGGCGTCGTCGACCTCGTGCAGACCTTCGAGATCGGCCGCAAGACCGGCGTCATCAAGCTCGAAGGCGAACGCGCGGGTGTCGTGTTCTTCAAGGAAGGTCGCGTCATCGACGCGGAGCTGGGCCGGTTGCGCGGTGAAAACGCGTTCTACCGCATGCTCAACACCTTCGAAGGCAAGTTCGAGGTGTCCTTCGTCACCATCGATCGCCCCGAGCGCATCGAGGTGTCGACGCAGGGGCTGTTGATGGAAGGCATGCGCCGCCTCGACGAGTGGGGCCGCATGCTCGAGCAGCTGCCGCCGCTCGAGACCATCTTCGAGCTCGACTATTCACAGCTGTCCGACCGCCTCGCCGAGATTCCCGATGAGGTGAACGGCCTGCTGCGCCTGTTCGACGGCCGCCGCAACCTCTCGCGCGTCGTCGACGATTCGGACTTCGAAGATCTCGCGGCGCTGGGAATCATCTCCAAGCTCTACTTCGAAGGGCTGATTCGCGAAGTGGGCAGCCCGCCCACCGACGTCGACGAGAAGGCCAGGAAGCCCGGCATCGAAGAGTGGCTCAACACCGGCCCCACACCGGCGGGTGGTGAAGGAAATACGGTCGCGCCGGCGGTGACGCCGGCCGTCGCGCTGCCGCCCGCGCCGCCGCCGATCGTGCCGCTGCCCGGCCCGTCGGTGCAGGAACAGATTCAGGCCGCCGAGCCCGAGCTGCCGCCGATGCCGGTCGAAGAGCACGCGGTGGACCTGCCGGTCGAGTTGCCGATGGACGTGCCGCCCGCAGCGACGCCGGTCGAGAACGTGCCGCCGCCGAGCATCGCGCCGGTGACCAGCGCGTCTGAGACGCTCAAGGCCGACGTGCATCGCTTCGAGCCGAAGCCGAAGGGCGCGCGCCCGTCTCCGCCGCGCCCGCCGCGGCCCGAGCCTTCACAGTTCCTCGTCGCCGCGCCGCCGCGTGAGCTGGAGCGTGCGCGCCAGCGCCTGCTCGATCAGTGGTCGGCGATCGAAGGCGAGGGCATTGAGTCGGAGTCGGGCTGGGGAGCGACCAGCGGCTGGAATCGCTACGAGCCCAGGAACTCGCCGACGCCGCAGCGCGCGCCGGAAGCGCCGAGCGCACCTCCGGTGTTCGGTGGCGCAGCCCTCGAGCGTCGCGACCTGCCGCCGCTCAAGCCCGCGCAGCCGGCCCCCGCGCCGCCGCCGGTGGTCGTCACGCCGATGGAAGAGACGGTGCCGGTCGAGCCCGTCTCCGAGACGGTGACCACCGCGCCGAACCCGCTGCCCACTCCACAACCGACACCGCCGACGCCGCCTCCGGTCGCGGCGCAGGTGCGCAATTCGCCGATTCCGCAGCCGGCGCCGGTGCCTGACCCCGCTCCCGTCGCCGCGCCGGTGGTGAACGTCACGCCGCTGCCGCAGCCTGCGCCACAGCAGCCCATTGCCCGGCTCTCGGCGCCGAACGCTTCGAGTGAAGAGGACAAGTTCTTCAGCGACACCGACGGCTCGAACTCAGAGCCGATGTCGATGGAGAACCCGATGCCGGTGCGCAGCAGCCGCACGCTGCCCATGGTGCTCATCGGTGGCCTGCTGGTCGGCGTGGTCGCGGCGCTCGTCTACTCGAACATGAGCGGTGACGAGGCCGTGCTGCCGGTCGACGCGGGAGTCACGGTCGTCACCGTCACGCCAGACGCTGCGGTCGAAGAACCGGTGGTCGATGCGGGCGAAGCCGTGGTGGTGGCGCCAGTGCCCGAGGTCGACGCGGGCCAGGCGATCGCCGAGGTGCTCGACGCGGGCGCTCTGCTGGTCGTCGAGGCGCCGAAAGACGCCGGCGCCCCGGTGGTGGCTGCCGTGGTCGACGCAGGTGTGGCGCCCGTCGCGAACGTGGGTGGCGACTTCGACAAGCTGGTCACCGACGCGCGTGCAGCGCTGGTGGGCAGCAAGTTCCGCAAGGCGGCGCAGCTCTACCGCGAAGCGCTCAAGCTGCAGCCCGACGACGTGTCGCTCAAGACGGGCCTCGGCATCGCGCTGGTGATGTCCGACAGCTCGTTCCGCGAAGCGGTCCCGTACCTGAAGGACGGCGTCAAGGAAGACCCGAAGAATGCGCAGGCGTGGCTCGCGCTGGGCATCGCGCTCCAGAACCTCGGGCGCGACGGTGAGGCCCGGCAGCCGTACCGTGAGTTCCTGAAGCTCAAGCCTTCGGGTAGCCAGGCCGACGAAGTGCGTGCGGCGCTCCAGGCGATCCCTTAGAGCAGCCTCGTGCTGTGTCTGGGCATCGAGACTTCCTGTGACGAGACTGCGGCGTCGGTCGTGCAAGACGGTCGCGTCGTCTTGTCCGACGTCGTGTCGACGCAGATCGACATTCATCGTCGCTGGGGCGGCGTGATTCCCGAGCTCGCGAGCCGCAATCACGTGCAGCAGGTGATGCCCGTCATCGACGAAGCGCTCACGCGCGCCGACAAGACGCTCGCCGACCTCGACGTCATCGCGGTCACCAGCGGCCCGGGCCTGCAGGGCGCTTTGCTGGTCGGTCTTCAGGTCGCGAAGTCGCTGTCGCTGGCGAGCGGGAAGCCCCTCGTCGGCATCAACCACCTCGAAGGCCACTTGCTGGCGATCCGCCTCGCGCCCGACGCGCCCGAGGCGCCGTTTCTGGGCCTCGTCGTTTCTGGCGGTCACACCACGCTGTACGACGTGCCTGCGTTCGGGAGGTACGAGCGCCTGGGTACCACCCGTGATGACGCGGCCGGCGAGGCCTACGACAAGGTCGCCAAGTTGCTCGGGCTCCAGTACCCGGGTGGTCAGCCCATCGACGAGCTCGCGCAGACCGGTGACCCGAAGGCGATTCGGTTTCCGCGGGCGCTGCGCGGCGACGACATTCTCGACTGGAGCTTTTCGGGCCTGAAGACCGCGGTGCTGAACCACGTGCAGCAGCACGGCGTGCCGACCGGTCAGGCCTTGTCGGACCTGTGCGCGTCGTTTCAAGAGGCCGTCGCCGACGCGCTCACCAGGAAGCTGATGCTCGGCGCGAAGAAGGTCGGCGCGAAGCAGCTGGTGATCTGCGGTGGCGTCGCGGCGAACTCGCGGCTGCGTTCCCTGGCGGCGGAGCGCGCTGCTGAAGCGGGGCTCCGGCTGTACCTGCCTCCGAAGCGGCTGTGCACGGACAACGGCGCGATGATCGCGGTCGCCGGTACCGAAGCGTTCCGGCGCGGTGTGCGAGCCGAAATGTCACTCAACTCCGATCCCTCCTGGCGGCTCTAAGTCATGGCTGATCATCCCCGAGACATCCTCAAGAGGCTCGGCCTCTCGCCCAAGCACAGCTGGGGTCAGAACTTCCTCTCGGACGAGATGATTCTCGAGCGCATCGCTGAAGAAGCGCTGCTGCGACCCGGTGAGCCGTGCGTCGAGCTGGGGCCCGGCCTCGGTCACCTCACGCGTCAGCTGCTCGCGACCGGCGCGAAGGTCACCGCCGTCGAGCGTGATCGCGACATGGTGCGGGCGCTCAACTTCCAGAAGATCGAGGGCCTCACCATCGTCGAAGGCAACGCCGCCGAGTGCGACTTCGCGAAGGTAGCCAACGCAGAGCAGGTCGTGGTCGTCGGCAATCTGCCGTACCACCTGTCGTCGCAGATTCTGTTCGAGGTGCTCGAGCAGGCCGATCACGTTCCGCGCGCGGTGTTCACGCTGCAGAAGGAGGTCGTCGAGCGGCTCGCGGCAGACCCCGGAAATCGTGACTACGGCGTGCTGACCGTGCTCCTCGGGCTGCGGTTCAAGATGGAGAACGTGCTCGACGTGCCTGCCGAGCTGTTCCACCCGCCGCCGAAGGTCGACTCAGCGGTGCTCAAGCTCACGCGCCTCGACACGCCGCGCGCCGAAGTGAAAGACGAAGCGCGGTTCCGCAAGGTCGTGAAAGCCGGCTTTGCCCAGCGCCGCAAGACGCTCAGCAATTCACTCAAGAGCGAGAAGTCGCTCGAATGGAGCGGTGTGCTCGAAAAGGCCGGAATCGACGGTGGCCGGCGCGCCGAGACGTTGTCGGTCGAAGAGTTCGCGGCCATCGAACGCGCGCTGGGTTGATGACGAGATCAGCGGGAACCACACCGCTGCGAACGCCGCCAGCAGCACGAGCCGCAACGCCGTCGTGATGCCCGGCGAGGCTTTCCACGGCCGTGCAGCCGGAGGGGAGCCATGGCGCGACACTTGCGCTAAACGAGCCGACCCATGAGCCTCGAAAGCGCGCTGAAGCACTTCTCAGACAAGAAGAACGAGTACCTCGAAGACCTCAAGACGCTGGTCCGAATTCCTTCAGTGTCCTTCGACGGGTTCGACCCGAAGTTCGTGCGGCAGAGCGCCGAGGCGACGGCGGAGCTGCTCAAGAAGCGCGGCTTCGACAACGTGCAGTTGCTCGAAATCGAAGGCGCGCACCCGTACGTGTACGGCGAGATCCTGAAGGCGCCGGGAAAGCCGACGCTGCTTCTCTATGCGCACCACGACGTGCAGCCGGCCGGTGACGCCGACGCATGGAAGTCGCCGCCGTTCGAGCCGACGGAGCGTGATGGTCGGCTGTATGCGCGCGGCGCAGCCGACGACAAAGCAGGCATCGTGGTGCACACCAGCGCCGTCGATGCGTGGCTCAAGTCGGGCACGCCGCTCCCGCTCAACGTGAAGGTGGTCATCGAAGGTGAAGAAGAGATCGGCTCGGATCACCTCACCGAGTTCCTGCAGAAGCACCGCACGATGTTGTCGGCCGACGCCATCGTGCTGACGGACACCACCAACTTCGAGACCGGCCTGCCGTCGATCACCACCGCGCTGCGCGGCCTCGTGACCGTCGACGTCGAGGTGCGCGCGCTCAAGCAGTCCCTGCACTCCGGCATGTGGGGCGGCCCGGTGCCCGACCCGGTAATGGCGCTCAACAAGATGCTGGCCTCGCTCACGCACGCCGACGGCACCATCGCGATTCCCGGTGTGCTCGAGCAGGTCAAGCCGCTCACCGAGGCCGAGAAGAAGTCGATTCAGGCGCTGCCCGGCGACGACGACACCTTCCGCAAGCAGGCGGGCCTGCTGGAAGGCGTGGAGTTGATGGGTGGCGGCCGTCACCCCTGGGAGACGAACTGGCGCCAGCCGTCGCTCACGGTGAACGCGATTCAGGCCAGCTCGCGCAAAGACGCGCGCAACATCGTGTGTGAGTCGGCGTGGGCCCGCGTCGGCATTCGCATCGTGCCCAACCTCGACCCGAAGAAGGTGCAGGAGGCGCTCATCGACGCCTTGAAGAAGGCGACGCCGTGGGGCCTGCACTGCGAGGTGCGCGCCGATTCAGCCGCGGGCTGGTGGTACACCGACCCGTCGGGCCCGGCGTTCACCGCTGCCTTCACCGCGCTCGAGAAGGGCTACGGCGTGAAGTCGGTGGCCATCGGCTGCGGCGGTTCGATTCCCTTCGTCGAGCCGTTCAGCAAGGAGCTCGGTGGGGTCCCCGCGCTGCTGATCGGCGTCGAAGATCCGTACACCAACGCGCACTCCGAGAACGAGAGCCTGCACCTCGGCGACTGGGAGAAATCGGTGAAGAGCGCGATTCACCTGTACGCCGAGCTGGCGACGGCCCTGAAGAAGTGAGCTGAAAAAGAAAAGCCCTCTCCCGATCGGGAGAGGGCTGGGGGGGGAGGCCGAGCTACCTGCGAATCACGGCGCGCAGGTGCACGGGTTCTGCGGGTTCGTCGGCAAGCAGTAGCCGATGCGGCACTCGAGCCCCGAACCGCACTGCGACTGCGTGGTGCAGTGATCGCGGCAGTTGCCGTCGACGCAGTCCTGCGTCGCCGCGCAGTGCGCGCTCGTGCTGCAGGTACCGGCCGGGCGCGGCTTGCACAGACCGCCCTGGCAAGAGTCGGTCGCGCTGCACTGCGCGTCGGTGGTGCAGCCGGCGACGCACGTGGAGTTGATGCACCACGAGCCCATCGCGCAATCGGAGTTCAGCGTGCAGCCGGTGGTGCCCGTGCCGCCGCCCGTCGAGCCGGAGCCGCCGCCGGTGGTGCCCGTGCCACCACCCGTCGAGCCGGAGCCGCCACCCGTGGCGCCCGTGCCGCCGCCGGTCGAACCGGCGCCGCCGCCCGTGGCGCCCGAACCACCGCCGGTCGAGCCGCTGCCGCCGCCCGTGCCGCCATCGGGGAGCTGGCCGCCGGCGCAGAAGCCGCTTTCACACGTCTGACCCGCCGCGCAGTCGCTGTTCGAATCGCAGGGGCGCACGCAGTAGCCGTTGATGCAGGTGTCGAGACCGCACTGGTTCGACGACGTGCACTGGTGCGAGCCGGGAGGAACGTTGGTGCACGTGCCGGCCTTGCAGAACTGACCCGAGCCACACTGCGAGTTGCTGGTGCACGCCGCCTGGCAACGGCCCCCGGTGCAGACCTGGTTGTTGCCGCAGTCGTCGTTGTCGCTGCAACGCGGGCGCGGGTTGCATTGACCGGCGCTGCACGTGCAGCTCGAGTGGCAATCGGAGTCGTCGGTACACGCCCAGCCGGGGCACCCGAACGTACATTCCGAGAACTCACCCTCGGTGTTGATGATGGTGCAGCCGCTCATGGCGAACAGCGGCAGCGCGAGCAGCGCCAGGCTTCGAATCGATCGCAGGTTCATGTGGTCTTTCCGGGTGGGTGGCGGCGCTCTCTCCTCGCCGCGACACCTGCTTTCGATGCCGGTCGGTTCGAAAACGATCATCGCCTCGTGCGACTGATCGAAACCGACTTTCCCGGCATCAAAAGGTGCATGAACGAGTTGGCGCCCTCGACCCCAGCGTTTTCGCGTGAATACGCGGGCTCATCGCGCCGTCTCGCTGCACAGCCTCGGAGGTCACTCGTGTCTGCTGAAGCGCTGCCGTTACCGAGGCTGGTTCCCACGCCGCCTCCGACGGGTCAGTCGGAAGCGCGGTTGTTGCGCCTCGTCGACCGCATCAAGAAGGACGATGTGCTGGCGTTCGAGGAGCTGTACCGGCTCACGCGGGACGACGTGTCACGCACCCTGTTTCATCTCGTCGGTGCGCGGCCGGACCTCGAGGACATGATTCAGGACACGTACCTGCGGCTGCTCAAGGCGGTGCCGGGCTTCCGTGGCGAATCGCAGTTCCGCACGTTCCTCTACCGGGTGTGCGCCAACGTGGCGTTGATGAACCTGCGGTGGTGGCGCCGTCGCCGCGAAGACCCGACCGCTGAACTGCCCGACGGCATCGACTTCGGTGAAGACCCGGAGCGTGCGGCGCAAGCCGCGCAGGCCTCGCGCCTGGTTCACCGCGCACTCGAGAAGCTCGGCGCCAAGAAGCGGATCGTCTTCGTGTACCACGAGCTGTGCGGCATGGGCCCGGAGGAGATCGCACAGATCGTCGGTGCCTCGTACAACACCGTGAGATCCCGCCTGCATCACGCGCGGCTCGAATTCTCGGCAGCACTCAAAGAGCTCGCGCGCGTGGAGGCCGCCTAAATGACCACGCACGACATGCAGCTGTGGTCCTTCGCGACGAAGGAGCTCGAGCTGGGCGAACACCGCTTCATTCAGTCGCACCTCGACGATTGCCCCGAGTGCGTGGAGCAGCTCGCGGCGATTCAGGTCGCCCAGGAGGCGCTCGAGCTGGCGCGCGCCGCGACGCCGAAGGTGGCGTGGCTCAAGGTCGACGAGCGCATCGGCGCGATGGTCGAGAAGCGGCTGGCTCGCCAGGCACGCCGGCCGATGTTCGTGCGCCTCGCGTTCGTCGGGGCGTTCTCGATGGCGGCGGCGATCGCGCTGTTCTTCTTCACGCGCCCGCAACCGGCGGAGGTCGAGCTCGTTCCGCCCGTCGCGTCGGTCCCCGAAGCCTGGGCGCGCGTGGACCGGGCCGAAGGGCTGTCGTTGGTGAACGGCGGCGGTGAGATCGTCGATGGCACCGAGCTGCGCGGCGGTGACGTGTTGCGCACCTCGATGGTGGGTCGCGCGTTCGTGCACCTGCCCGACATGAGTCACGTTCGGGTCGGCGGCGGTTCGCAGGTGACGCTGACGCGGTCTGATGCCGACGACGTGGCGCTCACCCTCGAACGCGGAATGGTCGCGGTGCGCGCGTCGCACCAGCCGCGCAAAGACTTCGTGATTCACACCGGCGGCGTCTCAGTACACGTGGTCGGCACCGTCTTCGGAGTCACCAACGACGCCGATGCCGTCGAGGTGTCGGTGACCGAAGGCAAGGTGCGCGTCGAGCTGCCGAACGGCGAACAGCTGTTCGTCGAGCCCGGTCAGCGGCTCCGCTTCGATTCGCACACCCAGAAGGTCAAGCGGCTCAAGGTCACGCCAGCTGCGTCGCGCGAACTCAACGAGATCGCCGCGGTCGCCGATGCCACGGCTTCCGTCGAACAGCGCGCCATGGTGCCGGCCGCGGGAGGCACGCCGTCATCGCCGCCGATGATCGTCGCCCAGGGAACTCCGCGCACGTTGCCGCGCATCTCTGCAGCAGAATCGCGTGCTCGTCAGGTGACCGCGCCGACGTCGCTGGCGTCGGAGGAGCTCGCGCCGTTGCCGAAGCTCGCGGAGCAGCCGAAGACCGAGGTCGTCATCGAAGCGCCTCCCGACGTGTGGCCGACGCTGGGTGGTGGCGAAGTGATTCGAGGGGTCCCGCCGCGTCGCGACGAGGTCGAGCCCGTCTCGCAGCCGACCGAGTGGGCCGTCGCTCCGACGCCCGTGGTTCAGGAAGACGAATGGGCCGAGCTCCCGGTGAAGTCGATCGCGCGCCTGAACGAAGAAGAACCGCAAGCCGTGGTGGTCGAAGCGCCGAAGCCCGTCGTTCAGAAGGCCGAAGCGGCGGTCACCTCGAAACCGATGGCGACGGATCTCGAGGCCATCTTCATGCAGCGCGCCGATGATTCCCTGAGCAAGGGCAACTGCGACCGCTTCCTGCTCGGCCTCGAGGACATCGCGCAAGACGGACAGCGCAACGGCCGTTCGGAGTTCGCGCGGGTGCTCCGCGCGCGCTGCTTCGATTCGCAGATGCGGCCGCGTCAGGCGATGAACGAGTACCGCAAGTACGTCGACGAATACCCCAGGGGCGCACACCTCGCCGAGGCGCAGCGGGCGCTGGGGCAGTGACTCAAAGGCGGGCGTGAACCCGGGCGAGCTTCTCGCGGACCTCCCCGGCGAGCGCGGCCAGCGCCGGAGACAGGAGCGGAGCCAGGGTTTGCGCGGGGTCCACCAGGCGCACCACGACCTCGCCGGGCCCGGCTTCAGAGAGCGTCACGTTGCACGGCAGCATGAGCCCCGCGGCCGGGTCTTCACTGAGCGCGCGGTGCGCGAACGCGGGGTTGCACGCGCCGAGAATCAGGTAGCGGGGAAAGTCGACCCCCAGCTTCTCTTTGAGCGTGGCCTCGACGTCGATTCGGGTCAGCACGCCGAACCCTTCGGTTTTCAATACTTCTTTCACGTGCGCCTCGGCGTCGGCCCACGGCATCGTCAGACGTTTCGTCATTCCCGGAGTGGTCATGCGGGTGAGAGCGCGCCGGTGGGGAAAACGATTCGTGAATCGTTTTTCGCGCGCCGTGCTCTCACGCGGCATGTGCTACCGAACGACGTGTCCGAAATGCCAGAAGGCGACCTGGGGTGGCTGCGGCCGCCACATCGAGTCGGCGTTGGCAGGGGTCCCTCAGGCCGAGCGCTGCCGCTGTAACGAAGCGCCTGTGCCGAAGACGAACGAGCCGCCCCGGCCTCCACGGTCGCGCTGGTGGCCATTCGGAAACTGACGATGGACATCGTCTCCAGGCGACACGACGCGACGGGCACGCTCACGCACCTCGTCATCGAAGGTGACGACGCGGTGCTGATCGACCCGGTGCTCGATTTCGACGCGGCGACCGGCGTGACGTCGACGGAGACGCTCGAGTCCTGGCGGGCGCTCGTCGCGCTGCGGCGGGTGCGGGTGCACGCGGTGCTCGAGACGCACGTTCACGCGGATCACCTGTCCGGTGCGCGCTGGTGGAAGGCGCAGCTGGGGGGGCAGGTGCTCATCGGTCGCCGCGTCACCGAAGTGCAGGAGCGCTTCGGCGGCGTGCCGGGCGCGGGCTTCGATCGGCTCGTTCGTGATGGTGAGGTGCTGCACCTGGGCGCGGTGACGGTCGAGGTGCGCGAGACGCCGGGCCATACCCCGGCATGCGTCAGTTACCGCGTGGGCGACGCGGTCTTCACTGGAGACGCGCTGTGCAACCCCGACAACGGCGTGGGGCGCTGCGACTTTCCCGGTGGTGACGCGCGGGTGCTGTATTCATCGATTCGCGGGAAGCTCTTCACCTTGCCGCCCGAGACGCGCGTGTTCGCGGGTCACGACTACCCGGTGAACGGCCGCGGCGTGCAGTTCTCCTCGACCATCGGCGAGCAGCGCGCACACAACGTGCAGCTTCGTGACGGCATCAGCGTCGAGACCTTCGTCGAGGCGCGCGCCGCCAGAGATGCCTCGCTGGCACCGCCGAGGCTGATGGCACCGTCGTTGAAGGCCAACATCGGCGCGGCTGCGCGTTAAAGAAGGTGCGTGTCTTCGACCATGTCCGACGAAGCGCTGGTGACTGCCGCACGCGATGGAGATCGGCGCGCGGCCGACGAGTTGCTGGCGCGCTACGAGCCACGCATCTACCGCTTCGGGTTGCGTATGTGCGCGAACGAAGCGGACGCGCGCGACGTGCTGCAGGAGACCCTGCTCGCGGCCTTTCGAAACCTCGGCTCGTTCCGGGGTGATGCGCGCCTCTCGACGTGGCTCTTTCAGATCGCCCGCTCGTTCTGCACCCGGCAGCGGCGCCTGCGTGACGGTGAGCCGGCGGCCCACGAGCCCGACGATGCTCCGGAAGTGTTGCGCCTCGAAGGTGGCGCCTCGCCGAGTGACGAGCAGGTGCACGCGCGCATGGTCGGCGAGGTGATTCAGCTGGCCATCGCCTCGCTTCCGCTCGACGCACGCGAGGCGCTGGTGCTGCGCGACGTGGAAGGGCTCGACACCCGCGAGGCGGCGGAGGTCGCGGGGGTCGCAGAGTCGGCTTTCAAGAGCCGGCTTCACCGCGCGCGCTTGCTGCTCAAGCAGAAGCTGTCGTCGGTGCTCGACGCGCCGGGTGGGGCGGTGGAGTGCCCGGAACTGGCACAGGAGCTCGCCGCCTACGCAGGCAGCGACATCGACGAAGCCGCGTGCCTGCGCATCGAAGCGCACCTCTCGAAGTGTGCACGCTGCGCGGCGGCGTGTGAGTCGTTGAAGCAGACGGTGTCGTTGTGCCGGGCGATTCCCGGCGGTCAGGTGCCGGCGTCGGTGCAGGCAGCCGTTCGCCGCGCCATCGGCCTTCACGCATGAAACAGGAGTGAGCCCATGTGGCGCTGGCTGGCGTTGTCGTTGCTGGTGAGTGGTTGTGTTCGCGGTCCCTCGTCGCCGGAGCTGGTGGAGGCGAAGGCCATGGTGGCACGTGGTGCGTTGCTGCTCGACGTGCGCACGCCCGAAGAGTTCGCGGCCGGTCACCTCGACGGTGCGGTGAACGTGCCGGTGCAGGTGCTCTCGACGTTCGAGGTGCCGAGCGATCGCGAGATCGTCGTCTACTGTCGCAGCGGCCGTCGCAGCGCCAACGCGAAGGCGATGCTCGAAGGCAGAGGCGTGAAGCGCGTCGTCGACATCGGCGGCATGTCGAACTGGAAGTGACGTGGCCGCTCCGCTCGCGCTGATTCTCGGCATCGCCCTCGCGCTCACGGTGAAGAATCCGTGGCCCGCCCAGACGAAGAAGCTGCAGACGTGGTTGCTGCAGGGCTCGGTCGTCGCGCTCGGCGCCGGCATGAACCTCAGCGTGCTGCTGCGCGTCGGCGCCTCGGGCATCGGCTACACGGTGCTCGGCATCTCGGTGACCTTCGCGCTCACCTGGGTGTTGATGAGGGTGCTGCAGACCGAGCGCGTGACTTCACTTCTCATCGGCACCGGTACGGCCATCTGCGGCGGCAGCGCCATTGCTGCGGCAGGCCCTGCCATCGGAGCGAAGAGCCACGAAATGAGCGTCGCGCTCGGCGTGGTGTTTCTGCTGAACGGGCTGGCGCTCGTCATCTTTCCGCCCATCGGGCACGCGGTCGGCATGACGCAGGCGCAGTTCGGCCTGTGGAGCGCGCTCGCGATTCACGACACCAGCTCCGTCGTCGGTGCGTCGATGCAGTACGGCCCCGACGCGCTCACGCTGGCCACCACGGTGAAGCTGGCCCGCGCGTTGTGGATCATTCCCGTCACCGCCGTGCTGGCGCGCGTCGTTCCACATGAAGGCGGCGCGACGAAGCGCAGCTACCCGTGGTTCATCGTCGCGTTCGTGGCCATGGCCGCCCTCGTCAGCTTCGTGCCGGCGCTCACGGAACCCGGAAAGCAGCTCGCTGCCCTGGCCAGGTGGACGCTGGTGGCGAGCCTCTTTTTCGTCGGCCTCGGCGTTTCGAAAGAAGCGCTCAAGCAGGTGGGCATCAAGCCCCTGATTCTCGGCGTGACGTTGTGGGTGCTGGTGTCCGCCGGAACGCTGGCGGCGATCCTCACGACTTCGGCGTCGTGAGCACCGGCTTGCCGGCGTGCGCGATGATCTCCACCGTCGATTGGTCGCTGATGGCGCGGCCGTCGCCGCGATCTTCGGTGTTGGTGATGCGAATCACGTCGCCGCGCGTGACCTTGAAGAACAGCCGGTTCTGCTCGTTCTCGTGCTTCTCCTGCATGGCCAGACCCACGCGGCCCTCGGGCCCGCAACCCATGTAGCGGGTGCGGCCTTTGCCCGGCAGCGCTTCCGACACGATGCGGAACACCTGACCTTCCGGCGCCGGAGCCCAGGCCTCGCCCTTCGGAGCGACGACGAGGTAGCTCATCTTGAGTGATTCCTTGTGCAGGCCAGCCGCGCGCGCGAGCTCCTCGACCAGCTTCGGCATGCGCCACTGCCGCTCGGCGTGGCACCAGTCGGACTCTTTGATGAGCGCAGGGCAGTTGCCGCGCCACAGACATGGCGCCCGGATCGCGTAGCCCTTGTCGACCAGCACGTCGCGCACCTGCAGCAGCGCGCGTGACGTTTCACGCAGCGCAGGCTCGAGCACCATCAACGAGCCGTTGGGGTTCACGCGCTCGAGCACGTTCTCGAGCAGCGCGGCGCGCGGCGCGATCTGCCCGTTGTAGAGCTCATTCACCACGTGACCCATGGTGATGAGGTCGAACTTGCCGTCGGGGATGGGTTTCTCGGGGCTCCACTCCCGCGTGGCGATGCCTTCACCGGCTTCGGTGGCGAGCGCTTTGGCGAGCTCGAGCGCGGGCTTGCTTCGATCCGCGGCGACCACCGAGGTCGCGCCTGCGTCGAGCGCCGCGAAGGCCAGCGGCCCGGGCCCCGAGCCGAGATCGAGCACCGCTCGAGGGCGCGTCGTCAGCTCCGAGAGCGTGGCGCGGGCCTGCGCGTAGCTGACCGGCCAATAGAACAGAAGGTAGGCGCCGAGCAGCTTCGGGTCGTCCATGTAGCGCGCGCCGGCCAGTTGCCGGTCACGCGTGAGGCCCAGCGAGAGCTGCTTCACACCCGCCGCGACGGCCTGCAGCTCGTCGCGGGTCAGCGTGCTCTCGGGCAGTTCTTCTTCGAACCGCCCACGTTGCTTCTGCTGCTGCTTTCCGCGCCGCTGACTGCGCCACACGGCGATCAGGCGCGGAATCCACTGTTCGAGATCTCGGGTCGGGTCGCCCATGGCGGCCCGCTCGTATCAGTCTTCGCCCGTGAAGCTCCACGTCACCGAGTTCACCATCGTGTTGTCTGGCTGAACGAGGGTGAGGCTCGAGTTCCCCGAAAGGCTGTACGGGTCGGTCGAGCCGCTGTTCACGGTCATCGTCGCGCCCGGCAGCCCGGCGAAGTACTCGGGGTCGTTGGTCGACGGCACGAGGTTGTTCTGCGCGTACGAGGGGAACGTGGCGCTGCTGCAGTTGTTCTGCGGGTTCTTGGGCGTGCACGACAGGGTGATGTCGAACGCGTCGGCCGCCGTCTCGAACTCGTAGAGCAGATCGCCCGTGGGCGGCACCTCCATGTCGAGGCCCATCTTCACGGGGCCGGTGCCGGTGCCGGTGCAGGTGCACTGGGGCGACTCCATGTCGACCTTCACCGAGGTGTACGTGCCGCCGGTCGACTTGTACTTGCCGGCCTGCGCGCCCTGCTCGTAGGTGATCTGCCCGCCGGCCTCGTAGGTGACGATCGAATCGCCGCCCCACGTGAGACCGCTGATGCGCAGCGTGATGTTGCCCACGTAGCGTCTGGGCAGGTCGCGCCCGCCGATGGTGATGTTGGAGTTCAGCAGCACCTTGCCCCTGGCGGGCGGGTTGAACTCCACGCTGACGCTCACGGTGTTGGGCGACGGCCGGGTCGCAGGCGCGGTGTAGACGGCGTCAGGCGAGCCTCCTTCGACGGTGCCGGTGGTGCCGTTGCCGCCGGTGACACCATTGACCGACCAGTTCGCGAGCAGCGGCGCGAGGCCTTCGTCGTCCTGGCAGTCGGTGACCAGACCCACGGGCTCGTTCTCGTCGCTCGGCGGCGGCACCGAGTGGCAGTAGCGAACCGAGAGCTCGACGGTCTTCTTCAGCTCGACGTTGGCCTTCGGTGGCCGCAGCTGCCAGCCGTAGAGCATCGACCAGTCGGAGAGGTGCGTGGTCTTCACGCTCAGCGAACGACCCTCGACGGTGGCGTTGGTGAAGGCGCGCCAGCGACGTTCAGAGTCCTGGTAGGCCACGCGCATGCCGTTGATGTCGGTGCCGACGAGGTCGCTCTCCTTGGCGGTGAACTTGATGGTCGCGGGGCTGCTGAACGTCGTGCCTTCAGGCCCGATGCGGTAGGCGACGAGCGCGCCCGGCCCGGTGGGAATGATGGGTGTGAGGGTGAACATCGTGTCGGCTGACACGGCGCCCGCGGGCACGGTGAGCGAGACGGTGCCGTCGTCGCTGCTGATGGTGCCGCCCGCCGAGCCGATGCTCTGCGTCTTTGGCGTGCCGATGGCCTCGCCCTTCAAGGTGACGGCAGGTGTGGTCTTCAGGTTCGCCGTCGGTGCAGGACAACCGGCCAACGCGATCACCGCCAGAACAGCAATCAACGCCCGTTTCATGTGTGCGCTCCTTCCCCCGGCCGAAATGGCACCCGGAGAACTAGGCCGACCGCGCCAACCACGCAAGACCACTGCGCGGGTTCGAAAACTCGCGTGTCGAAAACGCGCTGGTACCTTGAAGTGCAACAGGTCGCTTCAGGCCCGTCGCAGTTCGAAAGGTGCTCATGCTCGCTCGACTGGTCATGTTGACGGTGTTGCTGATGGCGGGCGGCTCCTCGGCGGTCTCGGGCGCGCGGGTGTACGCCGTGTCGTGGTCGCGCGCGTCGAGCGCGTCACCCGAGCTCGTGCAGCAGGTCGATCTCCAGCTGCGTGAAGAGTTGAAGCGCCGTGGCGCCTTCGTGGTCGACCGCGCGGGACCGTCGACGATTCTGCTCAAGCCCGACATCGAAGTGTCGCCCACGTCGATGCGACTGAACGTGGTGGGTGTACGCGCCGTCGATCAGAAATTGCTCGGCACCATCAGCGCGAAGGCCAGCGGCGCTTCACGTTCGGCGCAGCTGAAGGCGCTGGTGAAGCGCGTGTGCGCCGAGTCGGAACAGCTCGCGCCCTGACCGGAACGGCGAGTCGCCACTTCGAGATTCGCTCGCAACCCGCATCGGCAGCGGTACAAGCCGCGCATGATTCGCGTTCGCGATCTGAAGAAGCACTACCGCGTTCACAAGCGCCCGCCGGGCATGAAGGCGGCGTTCAAGTCGCTCTTCAAGCGCGACTACACGTGGGTGAAGGCGGTCGACGGCATCTCGTTCGACATCGCGCCCGGTGAGCGCGTCGGTTTTCTCGGGCCCAACGGCGCCGGCAAGACGACCACCCTGAAGATGGCGTCGGGCCTGCTGCACCCGACTGCTGGCGAGGTGACGGTCGACGGTCACGTGCCGCAACAACGGCAGACCGAGTTCCTCAAGAAGATCATGTTGGTGATGGGCCAGAAGCAGCAGCTCCTGTGGGACCTGCCGCCTTCGGAGACCTACGAGCTGAACCGCGCGGTGTACGACGTGCCGCGCGAAGACTTCAAAAAGCGCCTGAAGGAGCTGACTGAGCTGTTGGAGCTCGGTGATCTGCTCGGCAAGCCGACGCGGCAGCTGTCGCTCGGTGAGCGCATGAAGTGCGAGCTGGCAGGCGCGCTCATTCACGGGCCGAAGGTGCTGTTCCTCGACGAGCCGACCATCGGTCTCGACGTGTCGATGCAGGTGGCGATGCGCGATTTCATTCGCCGCTACAACGCAGAGCACGGCGCGACGTTGATCCTCACCTCGCACTACATGGACGACGTGGCCGCGCTGTGCCCGCGCGTGATCGTCATCGACAAGGGCGTGCTGTCCTACGACGGCAAGCTGGACGCGCTCGTGCAACGCGTGCGGCCCGAGAAGCGGCTGGTGCTTCGGTTCTCACAGCCGGTGCCCGAAGCGCGCGTGAAGGAGTTCGGGACGGTCGTGAAACACGAAGCGGCCGAAGCGGTGCTGCAGGTGGCGCACGACGCGGTGAACAAGGTGGTGGCGCGCGCGCTGGCCGAGCTGCCGGTGCGCGACCTGAACGTGGAAGATCCTCCGCTGGAAGAAGTGATGAGCGAGCTGTTCGCGCGCAGCCGCGCCGAACGTGAGGCCGCTGCATGATGCGCACCCTGCGGGTGATTCCGACGTTGCTGCGCGTCGGTCTCGCCGAAGCCGTCGCCTACCGCGCCGAGATGGTCATCTGGGTGCTCGCGACCACGATGCCGTTCGTGATGATGGTGTTGTGGACCACGGTGGCCTCCGCGGCTCCGGTCATCGGTCAGGGCGGTCAGCAGTGGGGCAGCAGCTCGTTCATCGCCTACTTCCTGTCGGTGTTCGTGGTGCGTCAGCTCGCGTCGGCGTGGGCCTCGTGGGAGATCAACTTCGAGGTGCGTGGCGGCACGCTGGCGATGCGGCTGCTGCGACCGCTGCACCCGGTGCTCGGCTACGCGATGTCGAACCTGGCCTACATGCCGCAGCGCTTCCTCATTTCACTGCCGGTCGTGGCGATCCTGCTCGCGGCGTATTCCGACTTCATGACCACCGACGTCGCGCTGTGGGCGACGTGGTGCGTGGCGATGTTCGGCGGCTGGCTCATCACCTTCTTCGTCAACGTGACCATCGGCGCGGTGAGCTTCTTCCTCGAGAGCTCGCTGCGGATCATGGACGTGTACCTCGCCGCGTTCTTCGTGTTCTCCGGCTACATGTTCCCGCTCGACCTGTTCCCGCCGTGGCTGCGGTCGACCACCGAGTGGCTCCCGTTTCGCTATCAGATCGCGCTCCCCGTCGAAGTGATGACCGGGAAGCTCGCGCTCGGTGAGGCATGGCTGATGATCGGCAAGCAGTACGCGTGGGCCTTCGGGTTGGCCGCGCTGGGGCTCTTCATCTGGCGCCAGGGCGTGAAGCGCTTTCAGGCGTTCGGAGGGTGAGCATGCTGCGCTACCTCCGACTTCTGATTCTTCAGCTGCGCACGTCGGTTCTGCTCGCCGCGCAGTACCGCTGGGACTTCTTCCTCGATGCGGGCATCGGCCTGTTCTGGACGGCCGCGGCGATCATGCCGCTGTTCGTGGTGTACGGCGGTTCGAACAAGGCGGGCGTGCCCGGTTGGTCGTTCGGCGAGACGCTGGTGGTGGTCGGCTTCTTCATCACGCTGCAGGCGGTGCTCGACGGCGCGATCAACCCCGGCTTGCAGGCGGTCATCGATCACATCCGCAAGGGCACGCTCGACTTCGTGCTGCTCAAGCCCGCTGACGCGCAGTTCCTGGTGTCGACGGCGCGCTTTCAGCTGTGGCGCGGCGCCGGGCTGCTGCACGCCGCGCTCGTCTTCACCATCGCGTTTCGGGAAATCGGGCGGCTCCCGACGGCGCTCGGCATTTCCGAAGCCGTGCTGCTGATCGGCGTGGCCGTCGCGCTGCTCTATTCGTTGTGGATTCTGATCATCTCGCTCGCGTTCATCATGGTGAAGGTCGACAACCTCACGTACCTCTTCACCTCGATCTTCGATGCGGCGCGCTGGCCTTCGAGCGTGTTCCGTGGCCCGGTGAAGCTGGTGTTCACGTTCGTGATTCCGATCGCAGTGATGACCACCTTCCCGGCGGAGGCGTTGCTCGGCCGCCTCGAGCTGAAGTCGCTCGCGTATTCGCTCGTCGGTTCGGCGGCCTTCGCGATGGTGGCGCGCCTGGTGTGGATCCGCTCCATCGCCCGCTACACGTCTGCTGGAGGGTGACATGAAGATCGCCACGTGGAACATCAACTCGGTGCGTGCGCGACTGGAGCGCCTCGTCGACTACTTGAAGACGCGTTCACCGGACGTGCTCTGTCTTCAGGAGCTCAAGTGTACCGACGAGCAGTTCCCTCACGATGACGTGAAGGCGCTCGGGTACCACGTCGAGACGTTCGGTCAGAAGACGTACAACGGCGTGGCGATCCTCTCGAAGGCGCCGATCGCCCACGTCGCCCGCGGCATGGGTGATGGTGACGAGCAGTCGCGCATCATCGCGGGAACCACCTTCGGCGTTCGCGTGGTCGGCGTATACGCGCCCAACGGGCAATCGCTCACGTCGCCCGCCTACGAATACAAGCTCGAGTGGTACGCGCGGCTCTCGCGTTGGCTGCGCACCGCCACGCGGCCGTTGCTGGTGTGCGGCGACTTCAACGTCGCCCCGCACGACATGGACACGTGGGACCCCGCGCTGTGGCAGGGCCAGGTGCTCGCTTCACCGAAAGAACGCGAGGCCTTCGCGGCCATGAACACGCACAACGCGCTCATCGACCTCTTCCGCGCGAAGCACCCGGAGGAAGGTCGCTTCTCGTGGTGGGACTACCGCGCGGGGGCGTTTCACAAGAATCAGGGCCTGCGCATCGATCACCTGCTCGTCACCGAAGACCTCGTGAAGCGCTGCACCGCGGTCGAGATCGATCGTGACGCGCGCAAAGGCAAGCAGCCGTCCGATCACGCGCCGGTGTGGGCAGAGTTCGCCTAAGGTCCGGGCCTTCTCGAGGGGAGGCTCCACAATGGAAGGCAGCTTGATCTCGGTGCCGGGTTTGATCTTCGGCGCCATCGGATGGTTCGTACTCCGGTACGTCATCTTCGGTTTCTTCACCGTCAATCAGAACGAGCGCGCGGTGAAGACCTCGTTCGGCCGCGCCATGCGCCTGACCAGCACGACGCTCGACAACCCCATGGCCGAGTACCTGCGGCCCGACGAGCGCGAGCGCTACAAGTACCCGCAGCTCGAGGTGATCAAACCCGGCGGTCCGTATTTCAAGTGGCCCTGGGAGAAGGTCTACAAGGTCTCGGTGGCCACCGAGACGGTGAACCTCGCGTTCGACCCCGAAGACGTGAACGCCAACCGCGGCGGCACCGAGCTCGACGCGGTGACGAAAGACCAGCTCAACATCGGCCTCACCGGTCAGCTCCGGTTCCGCGTGAGCGATCAGAACCTGTACGCGTACATCTTCGGCGTGAAGCGGCCGCTCGTTCACGTGCTCGGCTACTTCGTGTCGATTCTTCGCCAGAAGATCGCGTCGTTCGAAGCGCCGGAAGTCAGCAGCGACGCACCGGCGGCGACGGCGGTCGCCAACATCGGCGATCTCTCGGCGGCGGCGGGCGTGTCCATCAACGATCTCCGCAAGAACCTCCGTCTGCTGAACGAAGACATGGACAAGGGGTGCTTGTCGTCGACCGCGCGCTACGGCATCACGCTCGACGCGTCGCTCATCACCGGCATCGACCCGCCAGATGACGTCGAGAGCGCGCTGGCCGCCATCAACACCGCGCACAACCAGGTCGGCGCCGACGTTTCGCTCGCGCAGGCCGCCGCCGACCAGAAGCTCGTGCAGTCGCGCCGCGCCGTCGAAATTCAGCAGCTCAACGCGCAGGCAGAGGTCGAACCATTGTTGCAGCTGGCCAATCAGCTCACCGAACTCAAGCGGCTCGGCGGCGGCAGCGGCGTCATCGACGCCTACGTGCGCAACGTGAAGCTCTCGCTCTTCAGCAAGGCCCGCAGCGCCTACGTGGAGGTCAAGCCGTGAGCTTCTTCATCTCGATGATCGTCGGCTTCTTCATGTGTCTCATCGGTGTGCCCGTCGCGATGGCCATCGCTCGTGCGTTCGGCATCTACGCCATCATCGAAGAGCGCAAGTCGAAGGTGTTCACGCTGTTCGGTGAAGTGCTCGGCACCATCAACGAGCCGGGTCTGCACTTCCTGTGGGCGAAGCTGGGCGTGAAGTCGGCGCTCATTCCGCTCTTCGGCAAGGTGCACACCGTCGACCTGCGCCTCGACCAGGAATACCTGCGCAGCCAGCCCGTGAACTCGGAGGAGGGCGCTCCGATGGGTATCGGCATCTGGTACGAGATGTTCCCCAACGACCCCGTCGCGTACCTGTTCAAGAACGCCGATCCGCGCGGCTCGCTGCGCGCGAACGTGTCGAACGCCGCGGTGCGCACGCTGTCGAACATGAAGCTGGGCGACATGTTGGAGACGCGTCACGTGATGAGCCAGGCGGTGCGCAACGAGGTCACGCCACGCTCGGCCGAGTGGGGGTACCAGCTCGGCTCCGTCTACATCCGCAAGGTGCACTTCCGCGACGGGCAGATGATCCGCGGCATCGAAGAGAAGGTCGTGAACCGCCTTCGTCAGGTGACCTCGGCCATCAGCCAGGACGGCGCGAACCAGGTCAGCATCATCAAGTCGTCGGCTGACTCGAAGGCCGCCGCCGAGTTCGCGCGCGCGGCTTCACAGCGCCCGTTGATCGTCGGCAAGGCGCTCCACCAGATCAGCCTCGACAAGGAAGTGATGGAGGCGATGTTCGAGCTGCTCGAGACGCAGAAGCTGCTCGAAAGCGGTGCGCCGGTGACGCTGTTGCCCGAGCGGTCGGCGCAGACGGGGCTGCTGACCCCACTGCTGGCCTCGCAGAACAAGTAGGTCTGATTGGTCACGTGGCTTGCAGGTGCGGCTTTCGGTCGTACCTGTAGGTCATGACGACCGAAGTTCGAGTGATCGACGAAACGACCGCGGAGATGCAGCTGGCTCACGCGTGCCCCATGTGTGACGGCGATCTCGAACTTCGCCTCTCGCCTGATGGTGCGCGGAGCTTCTGCTCGACGTGCCACACCATTCAGAAGCCGCGCGTGCCGCGAGACCCGGTGACGGGGTGGTCGCTCGACTTCCTGAACGTCGGCTTGGCGTGATCGCGAGCTGCGCTCGGCCCGCTCAGAAGCCCGACCAGATGTAATCGATGGTCGGGAGGAAGTTGTTGGACCGCACGCGCACACGCTCACTGAAGCCGTCGTCGCCTTTGCGAAGCTCCGTGGCGCCCTGGTCGTAGTTGGCGAAGTACACACCGACCGTGATGCGCGACTGCTTGAACGTCGCGATGTCGAGGCCCAGGTGCGCGGTGAAGATCCACGGGTCGATCGCGGCAATGGGGCCCACGTCTTTTCCACCGACCAGCAGATTTCCCTGCGAACCGGTGAGGTAGATGTTCGCCTCCAACCGCAGGCGCAGCAGGTCGCCGAAGGCGTGATCGTACGAACCGCCGAAGCGCCCCAGGAACCCCGTCAGCGGCGCGGCGAACAGAATGTCCAACGGCGCCAGGAACGAGTTCAGCGGCCGCGCGTTGTTGGGACCGATCGGCGCCCGCAGCCACCCGTCGAGCCGGAAGGTCAGCACGTCGTACTTGAAGAAGTCGCCCGAGATGACGAGACCCACGCGCGGAATCAGCATGTGACCGATGTCGTCGGTCGAGGTGTCCCACGACGGGAACAAGAAGCCCTTCGCCAGGCGCATGCCGAGCGTCGGGTAGAGCAGACCGGCTTCGGCGGTGAGCCGAACCCCGAACGGGTACCGGCCCGACTCAGCGGTCTCCTTGAGAATCGCGAAGCGCGCGTCGATGTGCGGCGCCACGAAGAAGAGCAGCGGGTGCACCTGCAGCTCGAAACGGTTGTGCAGCGAGTAGCGGAGCGGGTTGAAGACACCGACGCTCCAAGCTCCCTTGTTGCCCACGTCGGCGGTGTCGCGCGCGGGTCGCGGGTCAGCGAACGCCGTGGTCGCGAAGAGAACGAGCGAAAGACCAAGGCGCTTCACGGCAACCCCCACGTACCCACGACCGGCGCGTGGTCGGACAAACGCGACGGGTCTCCGGTGATGCCGAGCCGACCGGGCTCCTGCAGCACGTCGGTGGCGGCCCATGTCTCGCCTTTGCGGATGAAGAGGTAATCGAGCGTGCGATTCCACCAGCCGGGCACGCCGTCGTCGTTCTTGGAATCAGGCCCGAGCACCGTGTGTGTGAAGTAGGGCCGCTGCGCGACATCGCCCACGCCGTAGCGCGCGAGCGGAATCCAGGGCTCGAACTCGTCGTAGTACGGCTTCATCACCGACGGCGTGTACGGCGGCTGCTCGTACGCGGTGCCCTTCGCGCTCGCGCGTTCGTCGAGGAACCCCGACAACCGCAGCTTGCCGTCGCACGACTCGGCAGACCCTTCGGCCGCGTTCTCGTCGCACACCGGAGGCAGCTCGTTCCAGTCGCCGCCGATGACCCACGGCAGCTCCTCTGCCTTGAGCACGTCGAAGATCTGTTTGATCTGCTTCTGCTTGGTGCCGTCGAAATCGTACGCCTCGGTGTGCACGGCGAACGCGGCGACGGTGCGGTTGCCGAGATCGACCTCGGCGCGGCTGATCGCGCGCTTGATGTAGAACATGCCCGTCAGCGGGTCTTGATCGGTGCGGTCGTCCTGCTTGATGCGCTCGGCCCTGGTGATCGGGTAACGCGAGAAGATGGCGTTGCCGAGGTTCACGCGGCCCACACCTTCCGACGGCACATAGCGCGCGTCCCAGGTCGAGCCGTACATGGCGTAACGCAGGTTGGTGTTCTCGAGAATGAAGCGAACCTGGTCCACGTACGCGCTGCGCTTGCTGTCGACCTCGATCTCCTCGGTGATGAGGATGTCGGGGTCGTACTCGCGGATGAGCGCCGCGACCCTGGTGAGGCACTCCTGGACCTCGGTGGTCGACATTTGCGTGCGGTCGCCCCAGAAGTCGAACCAGAAGTCGATGCGGCAGGCGCCGTACTTGACGTTCCACGCCATCACCTTGAGCTGCGTCGGGTTCTCCGGCGGAGCAGGGTGGTCGGCGTGCGCTTTGAACCTCGGCGCTTCGTCGCGCGTGAAGTTCATCGGATCGGCGGCCCACTCGCAGCCAGCCATCAAGATGCAGATCGCGAAGAGTCTCCGCATGGCGCGCGCAATGTAGCGCCATCACTGAGGAATACGAGGGCACGTTTCGTCGGCGTCACCAAAGTGCGCACGAGATGTTCGCGCCGTGCTGTCGTCGCGCCTCTTCCGTCGGTTGCACACCGTGTTCGCGCTCGTGTGGCCGCGGCTCGCGGTGTCGTCACTCGACGGCCAATCTCGAGGGCGTGGTTGCGGTCTGGGCGCTGATGGCAGTCGTGTCGCTCGCGGTGGGTCTTCAGGCCGTCGTCCGCCCACCGGCGATCATCGTCGGGTTGGCGGTTTCGTCGGTGCTCACGGTCCTCGCCTGGGTGATCTGGCTCGGAGAGGCGACGAATACGACGCCAGGTCACCGGCTCGACAGCGGCCAGGGCAAGTGGGCCACGTACGGGTTCATATTGCTCGGTGGTGGGGTGACGCTGCTCGTTGGCGTCACCACCGTCGCGTTGTTCATCAGCGCGCTTCTGGCGGAGAAGAAGCCAGTTGGCTCCTCGCCCTGACGCGCCGTCAGGCAGGCGAGGGGAACTCGGCGCCGACCTGCGTTTCACCACCCGCGCGCTTGAGCCCGAGCGACTTCATCTTCTTGTAGAAGTGGCCACGTTCGAGATCGAGCATGCGCGCTGCTTCCGTCGCGTTGTCGCGCGCGAAGTGGAGCGCTCCGAGGATGATCTCCCGCTCCGCTTCTTCCACCTGATCACGGAACGGCTTGTCAGGACGGAAGCGCGAGACCGGCGCCGGCGTCGGGGAGCTCATCGCTGGAATTACCGGCTGCGGTTCAGACGAAACGATCGGCGCCACGGCCACGCCTCGGCTGCGCGGCAACAGCCCGTCGGCTTCGGCACCTGACACCAGCGGCCCCTCGCACAGAATCGCGAGCCGCTCGACGAGGTTGCGCAGCTCACGCACGTTGCCCGGGTAGTCGTAGGCCACCATGCGCGCCATCGCGTCGGGCAGCAGCCGCAGCGTCTTGCGGCCGTTCTTCCGGCACGCCTCGTCGATGAACGACTCGATGAGCGCCGGCAGATCTTCCTTCCGCTCGCGCAGCGGCGGCGAGTGCACCTGCACCACGTTCAACCGGAAGTAGAGGTCTTCGCGGAAGCGGCCGGCGGCAATCTCGTTCTCGAGCGACTTGTTGGTCGCCGCGATGACGCGCACGTTCACCTTCAACGTCTCGCTGCCACCGACGCGCTCCAGCTCGCCTTCCTGAAGCACGCGCAGCAGCTTGGCCTGCATCTGCGCGGGCATGTCGCCCACCTCGTCGAGGAACAGCGTGCCGCCATCGGCCAATTCGAACTTGCCGCGCCGCGCAGTCACCGCGCCGGTGAATGAACCCTTCTCGTGGCCGAACAGCTCCGACTCGATGAGCTCGTGGGGCACCGCCGCGCAGTTCAGCTTCACGAAGGGCCCGGTCTTGCGCTTGCTGTTGGCGTGAATGGCGCGCGCGATGAGCTCCTTGCCGCTGCCGTTCTCACCGGTGATGAGCACCCGGCCTTCTGACGGCGCGGCGCGCTGAATCAACGCGTAGATGCGCTGCATCGCCGGGCCCTGGCCCACCATGTCGAAGCGCCCCGACTCGGCGCGGAGCACCTGCAGCTCTTCGACGATCTTCTGGTGCTCGAGGGCGTTCTTGAGCGCCAGCAGCATGCGATCGCGACTGATGGGCTTCTCGAGGAAATCGCGGGCCCCCAGCTGTGTCGCTTTGACCGCGGTGTCGATGGTCCCGTGGCCACTCATCATGATGACGGGCAGCTGGGCGTTGAGCTGGCGCATCTTCCCCAGCGCCGTCAGCCCGTCCATGTCGGGCATCTTCACGTCCATCAACACTGCGTCGACCGGCCGCGCGCCCAGCACGTCGAGGGCCACCTTCGCGTCGGAGGCCAGCTCCACGTGGTAGCCCTCCAGCTGCAGCGCCTGGCTCAGCGTCAGCAGAATATTCCGTTCATCATCAACGACGAGGATCGTGGCGGGCATCGAGGGCTCCTGGGCAGATGTGGCTATTTTGCCACGCTCAGTGCGTGACACGCAGAGGCATTGAAAGGTGTGTGCCAGAGGACACAGTTCCAGATTCTTCAGGCAATCCGGCGATCTCGGTGGTATGTGGCGCGGTCATGCGCACATCCAACCTCACCATTGGAATCTCGGCCGCCGCGCTTCTGATGTTTGCGGGCTGCCCGCCGACCTACCCGAAGTGTGAAAGCGACGAGCACTGCAAGGAAAAGGGCGAAGTCTGCGTCCAGGGCCAGTGCCAGGAATGCGCGACCAGCGACAACTGCAAGGCCGGCTTCGTTTGTGATGCAAACAAGTGCGTTCCCAAGCCGGAGTGCACGGGCGACACGGGCTGCGGCGAGGGCAAGAAGTGCAGCGGCGGCAAGTGCATCGTCGCGCAGAACGCTCAGGAGTGCGCCGCAGACGACGATTGTCCTTCAGGCCAGGGCTGCACGAAGGGCAAGTGCGTCGCCGCGTCGAACGCGAACAACGCCTGCACCTTCGAGGCGGTGCGCTTCGACTTCAACGACTACAACCTCTCGGGCTCGACGCAGAGCACGCTCGCGGCCTACGCGGACTGCATCAAGAAGGGCAGCCTGCGCTTCACGCTCGAAGGCCACGCCGACGAGCGCGGCACCGAGGAATACAACATGGTGCTCTCGCAGAAGCGCGCGGCCTCGGTGCGCAAGTACCTGGTCGACCTCGGCGTTTCGGGCGGCGCGCTCGACACCGTGGGCTACGGCGAGAACAAGCCGGCCGTGAACGGCTCCGGCGAAGACGCGTGGGCGGCCAACCGCCGCGTCGAGTTCAAGAAGCGCTGAGCCGTCACTGACGTCTGATGTTCGAAGCCCCCTTTGGCGAAAGCCGGAGGGGGTTTTTCAATTTTGGCGCGGCACCGACGGGTTACGGGATCGTGTGAGTCGAAGGAAACCTCCGGCACGTCACTAACTGGAGACCTGCGCCCATGAAAAAGCTGCTCGGCTTCCTGATTCTGCTGGTGGTCCTGGTGAGCGCCGCCATCCCGGTGTTGGTGAACGGGAAGTACCTGCTGAAGCTGACCAACCTCGACCCCGGCATCTTCTCCATGGACTACACGGAGGCGAAGTGGGTGCCGCCGCTGTCGGTCGAGGTGCGCAATCTCGAGCTGCGCATTCAGGACCACGGGTTCCGCATTCGCATTCTCGCCGACGAAGCGTCGGGCAGCCTCGTGCCGATGGAGATGCTGCGAAAGCGCATCGCGTTCACCAACCTGACCGCGAAGGGCGTCTCGGTGCACGTGCGCCTGCCGGAAGACAGCAACGGCACGCCGCCGAAGTTGTTGCCGGACATGTCGGAGTTCGCCACGCCCACTCCGCCGCCGGAGCCGGTGTTCTCGGTCGAGTTGACTGACTTGAAGCATGTGCGGGTGCGCGACATCTGGGTCGATGGCTTTCACTACATGGGCGACATCGACGTCTCTGGCGGTTTCGCGTTGGTGCCGAAGCAGACGCTGACGATTCACCCGGTCGACGTGGCGTTCGACGGCGGGGTGATCGTTATGCCGTCAGGCGCTGAAGCGAAGCTCGAGCCCTCGACGCTGAAGGGGCACGTCGAAGAGCTGCCGCTGACGCCGCCGCTGGAGCAGAAGATGCTCAACCTGGTGAACGCCGACGTGAAGCTCGCGTTTCACGCGCCCAACCTGAACTTCTTCAACAGCATCCTCCTCGAAGAAGTGCCCGAGGTACGGCTCATGTACGGCGCCGGCAACATCGCGATGAACGTCGCCGTCGACCAGGGCGTGATTCGGGAAGGCAGCGAAGTGATCGTCGCGCCGCGCGCCATCGGCGTGCGGGTGCCGCACTTCGACATCGTGGGGAAAGCGTCGATCGTGGTGAAGGCCACCGAAAAGAAGGCCGTCGCCACGGTGCTGCTGCCGGAGTTCGAGCTCGACAGCCGCGTCGAAGACAAGAAGGTCGCGAGCGGGACGAACTTCAGGCTGGTGGCCACCGCCGGCTCGACGGACCTGACGGCGGTGCGCAACGTCGACGTGAACCTCAAGCTCGAGAACGCCGAGGTGGCGAACCTGCGCTTCCTCGATCGCTACATTCCTGCGGGCTCCGGCATCATTCTGGTCGGCGGCAGCGGCCACGCCCACGTCGACGCCACGCTCTCGACCCGCACCCAGACGGCGAAGGGAAAGCTATCGCTCAAGGCCAACAACATTCAGCTCAAGAACCGCAGCGCGTCGGTTTCAGGCGCGGCGGAGGTCGTGGGCATCCTCAACTCGTTCGACCTGCGTCGCAACGTCATCGACCTCAGCGGCAGCAGCGTGAAGCTGACTGGCGTGACCGTGAAGACGAAAGCGAAGAACTACAACAACGTCACGCTGAGCGCGGTGGCGCCCCGGGTGTTGTTCGCGCCCGGCACCGACCACCCGTGGGAAGCCGCGCTGGCGGTCGGCGTGAGCAACCTGCAGCCGCTGGTGGGCATCGTGTCGGCCAACGTCGAGGTCCCCGGCATCGTGGTGGGGTTGCTCAACATTCCCGACGTCGCCGCGTCAGCGACGCTCGATGTGCGGACGAAAGAGGTGCGCCTGATGCCCATGGCGCTCACCGCGAAGGACCTGCGGGTCGACGCGCAGGTGGTGCTCACGGAAGTGCGGAAAGACGAGATGGAGCCGCATGGCGCCGCCTTCGTGCGGCTCGGGCCGCTGACCGCCGGCATGGCCATCGACGGTGGCATCGTCACCCCCATCATTCTGGGCGCCCCCGAGTGGTACAAAAAGCAGGTCGAGAACGGCGTGCCGTGAGTCAGGGCCCGGGGCGATTGGCCCAGCGCCTGGCGAGCACGGTGCACACCATCAACTGCAGCTGGTGAAAGAGCATCAGCGGCAGCACCACCAGCGTCCCCGCTGCTCCGGGGAAGAGCGCGTGCGCCACGGGCAGCCCCGAGGTCAGGCCCTTCTTCGAGCCACAGAACACGAGCGCGATTTCGTCTTCGACCTTCAACTTGAAGAGTCTGGCGATGAGCCGCGAGACCAGCAGCGCGCACGCGAGCAGCACCGCCACGCAGACGGCGACGGCGACGAGCTGCCGCCAGCTGACCGACTTGAAGACCTGCTCTTCGACGGCGTGACTGAAGGCGCCGTACACCAGCAGCACGATGGAGCCCTGGTCGACGAACTTGAGCTCCTTCTGGCGGCGGTCGAGGAACGGGCCGATCTTCGGGCGGAGCAGGTGGCCGACCACGAAAGGCAGGAGAATCGAGACCACGAGCTGGATCACCGACGACACGGTGACGTGCGCGCCTTCGGCGCTGAGCAACAGGCTCACCAGCACCGGGGTGACGACGAGCCCGACCGCGCTCGAGAGCGACGCCGCGCAGATGGCCGCGGCGATGTTCCCGCGCGCCAGCGACGTCATCGCAATGGCCGACTGCACCGTCGAGGGCAACGCGCACAGGAAGAGGAGCCCGGGCAGGAACTCCGGACCCACGAAGGGCGCCATCAGCGGCCTCAGCAACAGGCCGAGCAGCGGGAAGACCACGAACGTGGTGGCGAGAATCAGCGCGTGCAGCTTCACGTTCGTCGCGCCAGCGAGCAGCGCTTCACGCGAGAGCCGGCCGCCGTAGAGAAAGAACAGCAGGGCCACCCCGACGGTCGTGAAGGCTGACAACACCTGTCCAGCGAAGCCGGTCGCCGGGAGCAGCAACGCGAGCATCGCGGCGCCGAGGATCATCAGCGCGAAGCGGTCCTTCTTCGGAGCGACGGCAGCCACGCGGTCACCTGTACGAGCCGTTCACCAACCCCACAACCGGAGAATCAGTTGCACGCAACTGATTCACGGCGTTAGGACCTGCAGCGTGAAGAAGACCGTCGCGCAGATTCCGGCGTCGCAGCTGCTCAAGCTCGATTCACAGATCTGTTTTCAGTTCTACGCGGCCACCAACCTCATCGGCCGTGTGTACCGGCCGTTGCTCGAGCCGCTCGGCCTCACGTACCCGCAGTACCTGGTGATGCTGGTGCTGTGGGAGTCGGGCCCGGTGACGGTGCGCGCGTTGTGCGAGCGGCTGATGCTCGAGAGCGGCACGTTGTCACCGTTGTTGAAGCGCCTTCAGCAACAGCGCCTCGTGAAGAAGGCCGCCGACCCCGACGACGCGCGACGCGTCATCGTTTCACTGACCACGAAGGGTGATGCGCTCCGCGAAGCAGCGGCCGAAGTGCCGCGCTCGCTGCTGTGCCGTCTGCTGGAGCAGGGCGGTTCGCCGGAGTCGTTCGCGTCACTGCATTCCCAGCTTCAGGCGCTCGTCAGCGCCTGGTCCACGAACTCCCAGCCTCGGAGCGACAACGCATGAACCTCTACGACATCGAAGTGAAGACCATCAGCGGTGAGAAGCAGACGATGCGCGACTACGCGGGCAAGACCGTGCTGGTCGTCAACGTCGCCAGCAAGTGCGGCTACACGCCGCAGTACGCAGGGCTCGAAGCGCTGTGGAAGAAGTACCAGGACAAGGGCCTCGTGATTCTGGGCTTCCCGTGTGACCAGTTCCTGAACCAGGAGCCGGGCAACGAAGAAGAGATTCAGAGCTTCTGTCAGTTGAACTTCGGGGTGAGCTTCCCGCTGTTCTCGAAGATCGAAGTGAACGGCGACAACGCGCACCCGCTGTTCAAGTTCTTGAAGCACGAGAAGCCGGGCCTGCTGGGCACCGAGGCCATCAAGTGGAACTTCACGAAGTTCCTCGTCGACAAGAACGGCAAGGTCGTCGAGCGCTTCGGCCCGCGCGACACGCCCGAGAGCATCGAGGCGAAGATCGCCGCGCAGTTGAACTGAGAGGGCGTCAGCGACGCGCGCGACGCCGGGGCGCTGAAGCCGCGACCACCTGCGGCTCGTCACCGGCCGCGCGCGCCGTCACGCAGATGCGCGTCACGTGCGGGCCGAACTTCTCCCAGCGTGACTCGCCGGTGCCCTTCACCGACAAGAACGCGTCGCGCGTGGTGGGCAGGGCGGCCGCGATTCCGTACAGCGTCGCGTCGTTGAAGATGATGAACGGCGGCACGCCGAGGTCTTGCGACAACTCGCGACGCCAGCGCTTCAGCTCTTCGGCTGCGAACGACGAGAACTTCTGCGGCAGGGCGCGCTCACCCGTCGGCCCGTTCGCGAACTTCGACGTGCGCGCCGCCACCTGCAGGCGCGCGCCGGAGCACACGTCGCACGAGCCGCACGACTGCTCGCCTTCGTTCACCTCGCCGAAGTAGCGCAGCAGGTACGCGCGACGGCACCGCCTCGTGTACGCGTAGTCGGTCATGCGCTTGAGCAGCAGCAGCTGGTTGCGCTCTTGCGCGCGCAGCGCCGTGAGGTCGACGCCGAGGTCCTTCCACGGGTCGTGCTTGAGCACCGTCAACGCGCGGCCCGAGAAGGGCCTTTGCACGAGCACGATGCCCGACCGTTCCAACAACGTGAGCGCGTGACGCACCTTCTCTTCATCGAGCCCCGAGCGGCGCGCCATCAGGTACAGCTCGGTCGAGAACTTCACGCCCGGCGACGTCATGTCACCCAGCGCCGTGAGCAAGGCCTTGGCTTCGGGCGAGCGCGGCTGATGCAGCACGCCTGACGGGAGCACGGTCACGGCGTAGCGGCCTTCACCACCACCGCCGCGGGAAATGACGCCCTGCCGCTCGAGCACCTTGAGCGCGGCCGACACTTCGAACTCCGAGCCGCCGACCTGCGCCGCGAGCAGGTGAACGCCGCGCTCGTAGCTGTCCATGCCGCGCAGCACGTTCCACACGTCGATGAACAACGACTCCGGCGGGTGGTTGCCCTGAATCAACCGCTCCTGCGTGAAGACGTCGGCGTGGTTGAAGAGCAGCACCGCCCGCGAGGCCTGACCGTCACGGCCGGCGCGGCCGATCTCCTGGTAGTAGGCCTCGACGGCGCGCGGAATTCCGGCGTGCGCCACCCAGCGGATGTCGGGCTTGTCGATGCCCATGCCGAACGCGTTGGTGGCCACGGCGACGGAGTCGGGCGTCTCCATGAAGTCCTCCTGCGCCTTGCGCCGCGCGGAGTCGTCCATGCCTGCGTGGTACAGCACCGCCGGCAGGTCTTCGTCGATGAGGTGCTCGTGGAGACTCTCGGCCTGCTTGCGCGTGGAGCAATAGATGACGCCGCTGCCTTCCCCCGCGAGCTGCGCACAGGCGGCGCGTTTGTCGGCGTCGCCCGCGACGGTCGCCACCTCGAGGAAGAGGTTGGGGCGGTCGAACCCGGCCACGAAGATCTGCGGGTCCTTCATCAACAACACGCGGGTGACGTCGTCGCGAACCTCGGGCGTGGCCGTCGCCGTCAACGCCACCGTGCGCGGCGGGCGCAGGCGCTTTCGCACCTGGCCGAGCATCGCGTAATCGGGGCGGAAGTCGTGACCCCACTGCGAAATGCAGTGCGCCTCGTCGATGGCGAAGAGCGCGAGCCTCGCGTCGAGCAGCGCGTTGACGAACGCTTCGCTGCGAAAGCGCTCGGGCGCGACGTACACCAGCTTGTATTCACCGTTGCGCAGCCGCCGTTGGCGATCGGCGCGCTCGGTGTCGCTCAACGTGGAGTTGATGAACGTCGCCGGGAGCCCCTTGTCGACGAGCCCATCGACCTGGTCCTTCATGAGCGCGATGAGTGGCGAGACCACCACCGTCACGCCGTCGAGCAGCATGGCCGGCAGCTGGTAGCAGAGTGACTTGCCGGCGCCGGTGGGCATCACCACCACCGTGTTGCGGCCCGAGAGCACGCTGGCGACGACGTCAGCCTGGCCGGGCCGGAACTGTTCGAGCCCGAAGTGGCGCTTCAGCCCCGTCTGCATCTCTTCGAGGTACGTCGCCACCTGCATGGACACCGCGCGCATATGGACCCTTTCGTGTCAGTGGGTCAACGCTCAAGGCGCCTGCAGCCCGGGCACGTAGCTCGTTCCGTCGTTGGTGAGCAGGCCGCGTTGGAGCATCGACACGTAGCCGCGCTCGCTGATGACGAGATGATCGACCAGCCGCATGCACAGCAGGCGCGCGCCTTCCTTCAGTTGCCGCGTCAACGTCACGTCGAGCACCGAGGGCTCGGGGTCTCCGGAGGGGTGGTTGTGGAGCAGCACCAGCGACGACGCGCGGCACGCGACGGCCGGCGCCAGCACTTCACGCGGATCGACGTAGCACTGGTCGGCGGCGCCCTCGGACACGCGCACGTGCCGCAACAGGAAGCTGCGCGAGTTGAGACACAACACGTGCACCTCTTCGCGGCGAAGACCCACGAGCATGCGCCGCGCCCACTCGTGAATCGCAGCCGGCGACTGCAGGCGCGGCCGTTCTTCTGGCGCGAGGTGAAGGCGCCGTGCGAGCTCTCCGGCAGCGAGCACGCGCGCCACCTCCCTGGCGTCGAGCCGATGGTGTTCGAGCAGCGCTTCGGGCGACTCGTGCATCAACGCGCGCAGGCCGCTCTCGGCCAGGGCCCCGGCCCGCTCCATCGACTTCTCGCCGCGCAGCAACAGGCTCAGCAGCTCGGGGTTGCTCAGCGCCGTCGGCCCGAGCCGAATCAATCTCCGTTGCGCGTCGTCGGCAGGCTTGAGCACCGGCACGCGCTCCGTCACGTTGGTCGTCAACAGCCAGTCGTTGTCCATGTCCGCTCCTCGCGGCGCTGTTGAGCAACGCGTGTGCCGCGGGTGGCCCCAGCAGACGGAGCGGCGCACCGGCCGTCGCAACGGAGGCGTGTGGACGCTCCGATCTCATTCTCACCGCGTGAGAGGGCAGAGGTATGTTGCGGCCGTGCCGTCGACCGCGCGTATTCCGACCATCTGCGCGACCTGCCAGGCGAAGGATTTCCTGGTGGTCGGTGAAGAGTTCGTCAGCGGGCAGCTGCGCTGGTTCGAACGCTTCGAGTGCAAGTGTGGTCATGGCTTCGAGACCGGCGGCGCCGGCCTGCCGTCAGCGGGGCTGCGCAAGTCGATCGTCACCCAGTCGGGCGCGGCGGAAGTCTGGCTCGACGACAAGGCGGCGATTCCCAGGGTGACGGTCTTGCTGGTTCGCGGGTTCGGTCTTACCGAGGCGGCCGCGAAGGAACGGTTGGCGAAGCTGCCCGCCGTCGCCTTCGAAGGAACGCACGCCGAAGCGGAGTTCGTCGCCGAGGCGCTCAAACAGGGCGGCGTGGTGGTGCGCGTCGTCAATCATCTCCCGAAGAAATAGGTGCCCATGCGTTTTCGCTGTCTGGTGTTGGTCGCATTGATGGGGTGTGCGCCGGAAGACGTCGTTGGCCGCACCGAACACTTCGATCTCGCGTCTGAAAAGGTCGGCGACACGTTCCGCATCTTCGTGCGCACGCCGCTCAACTACGACGACGACAGCTCGCTGAACTTCCCGCTGGTGGTGCAGCTCGACGCGAACCTGCCGTTCCTCGACGAATACGACGCCACCATGCAGCAGGCCGTCGCGCTCGAACGGGCCACCGCGACCCAGCCGGTGATCATCGTCGGCATCGGCTACCCCAACGCCGCCGAGGCCGAGAAGAAACGGCTGCGCGACTTCTCACTGTCGATGGAGAGCGAGCCGTTCCGCGCGAAGTGGGCCGCCCAGGTGCCGGTCACCGGCGCCCCGCAGTTCTACGAGTTCATCCGTGACGAGCTGATGCCCGAGCTCCGTCGCCGCTACCGTCTGGACGGCCCGGCGCGCACGGCGCTCTTCGGTCATTCGATGGGCGGCCTCTTTTCGCTCTACGCCGTCACCCGCCACAACGAGGCGCCGCTCTTCAGCGCGTACGTCGCCGCCAGCCCTTCGCTCTTCTGGGACGACGGGCAGCTGGTGACGCGCTTCGAAGCGCTCCCCGAGTTGACGAGCACCGCCCAGCTGCTGGTGTCCCACGGCGCCCTCGAAGGGCCCGAGATGGCGGGCTTCGTGCAGCACTTCTCGGCGCAGCTCGAAGCGCGCGCGAGGACCCAGCTGCTCTTCTACCCGGTGCGCTTCGAGACCGGTCACCTCGGCACCACCACGCCCTCGTTCCGTGAAGGCCTGCGAGTCATGTTCCCCGCGGCGGTGACGCCATGAGCGCGCTCGCGTTGGTCTTGACGGCGGCGCTCGCCGCGACGGCTGAAGGTCGCTTTAAAGAGACCGAAGTCGAGCTCAGCTTCGCCACCGGCTATGGCGGCCGCGTTTCACTGGGCGGCATGGCGGGCATCGGCTCGCGCTGGCACGCGTGGGGCGGTCAGAAGCTCAACGGCGGCATCGAGGTGAGCCTGCTCGCTGGCTACCAGAACGAGCCGTACTCGTTCACCGCCGCGCGTTTTCTGCCCAACGAGATCACCGGCTCCAATCACCGCGTGCAGGCCCTGGTGACGGTGGGTCACGGGCTTCGCATTTCGCGCTTCACGGTCGGCACGCACCTCTTCCTCGGGTGGACGAACCTGACCGTCGATGGCCGCTTGAAGAATGAGGCGCTGGGCATCGATGAGCTGGTCGACGGCAGCGCGTCGGAGCTCTCGTTCGGCTTCGTGTTGCACGCCCGCTTCCGCTTGACCGACCGGCTCAGCCTTGCCGGCCGGTTCTTCCTGCCGGTGCCCAACTTCGTGCTCGGCGTGAACTCGTGGTTCGTGGGCACGCTCGGCCTGTCGGTGATGCTCTGACGCCGACGGAGCTCCACCTTCACCTCGACGGTTCGCTGCGGCCTTCCACGGTCGCCGAGCTCGCGCGTGAGGCGAAGCGCAGCGTTCCGGAAGATCTGCTCTTCCGCGCGGGCATGGGGCTCGCGGAGGCGTTGTCGAAGTTCGCCTTCACGTTGTCGTTGCTGCAGTCCGCGGCGGCGGTGCGGCGTGTGGCCAGCGAGCTGTGTGAAGACGCCCCCGGCGCGCTCGAGATTCGTTTCGCGCCGCAGCTGCACGGCCCCGCGTTGGAAGAGACCGTCGACGCGGCGCTCGAAGGTGCCGCCGGGCGGGCCGGGCTGATTCTGTGCGTGCTCTACGGCGAGCCGCCGTCGATGGCCGAACGGCTCGTCGACCTCGCGGCGGCACGGCCGGGCGTGGTGGGCATCGACCTCGCGGGTGGCCCGGCGCCAGCGCACCGGTTCGGCATGCGCGATTACGCAGCCGCGTTCACCCGCGCGCTCTCTCTGGGCATCGGTCGCACGGTGCACGCCGCGGAGGGCAGGTCAGCCGATGAGATCCGCGTCGCCATCGAAGTGCTCCACGCGCAGCGCATCGGTCACGGCACCACGTTGTTGTCGAAGCCCGACGTCGTCGACCTGGTGCTCGAGCGCGGCGTCACCCTCGAGGCGTGCCCCACGTCGAACGTGCACACCGGCGTGATTCCGGAGCTCTCGGCCCATCCACTCCCGAAGTGGCTCGAGCTCGGGGTTCGCGTCGCGGTGTGCGCCGACAACTCGTTGTTGTCCGACGTCACCACTGCTCAGGAGTACGAGCGCGCCTCGAAGATTCCCGGAATGACCGACGCGCGCATGCAGCAGGTTGCAGCCCACGCGCACGCGGCCCGCTTCACGCGTTGAGCGCGGCGTCGGCCTGGTCCCAGTCGAGCTCGCTGAACACCGTGACGCCGTGCCGCTGCAGCAGCGCGGTCGTCACGCCGTCGCCGTCGACGCGCGTCTTGCTGAACGTGCCGTCGTAGATGAACCCGCTGCCGCACGAAGGGCTGCCAGACTTCAGGACCGCCAGCGTGATGCCGTGGGCTTTGACCAGGCGCAGCGCTTCGTGAGCGCCGCGCTCGAACTCGTCGCTCACGTCGCGACCGTCTCTGGCGAGTACGCGGCCCTTCGAAATTTCGGCGGGCGGTCGAGGCACCGGAAGTCCGCCGGCGACCTCGGGGCACACGCGCACCACGCGGCCTTCGGCGAGCCAGCGCGCCAGCACCGGGTGTTGCTGCGCCTTGTCGCGGCCGTCGAAACGAACGCGCTCGCCGACGAGGCACGCGCTCACCAGCACCTTCTTCACTCGCGTGGCGCCTTGGCGACGATGTCCCACAGCGCCTTGCCTTCCAGCGCCACACCGAGCGGAGCCCGTTCGACGGCCGAGTAGAGAATCGCGCTGGCCAGCTCCTGCAACTTGATGGGCTGATACTTCAAGGCGCCGACGAAGCTGGTGAGGGCGCGCATGCCGGGGAGGAACACACCCTGTCGATCCTCGAACGCGGACGGGCGGAAGAGGGTGTACGGAATTCCGCTCTCGACGACGAGCCGTTCGGCTTCTGCCTTGGCCTTCAGGTACGCGCCGCGCGGAGACCCGGCGCCGACGCTCGAGAGCAACACGAGATGATCGACCGTGCCGCACGCCTGCGCCGCTTCGACGAGCTGGCGCGTGGTGCCGATGTCGCTCGTCTCGTACGTGTCGCCCGAGCCGAAGCGCTTCTTCATGGTGCCGATGAGTTGAACCACGGTCGTGCAGCCGCGCATCACCTCGTACAGCTTCGGGTCGGACAGCTCGATGGCAGCGACGGGACGATCGCCAAGCCGAGCGGCGCTCTTCGGGCGTGCATGCGCGAGCACGTCAATCTGCCGGCGCACGGCCAGAGGTAAGAGCGTCTGGCCGACCGCGCCAGTGGCGCCCGCTACGAAGAGTCTACGTCTCGACATTTCCTGACCTCCTGAAGTCGGGCATCCGTATTAGCGGCTCGAACGATTTGCAAAGGAGCCCTCGACATGCGCCGTCTTTCGATGACCTTGATGATTGCCGCCGTACTCGCCGCGACCCCTGCGTTGGCAGACGGTGAAGCGAGTGAAGTGCGTCAGTCTGGAGGTCTGCTGGACGCCTCAGCGCACCGCCGGCCGATGATGATCTCGCTCTTCGCCGGCGTTCCGCACGCCTACTGGTACTACGCGGGCTTTCCCTTCGGCGTGGGTGGGCGCTTCCTGATTCCGCTCGCGCACGACGGCTTCATCCCCAGGGTGAACGACGAGTTCGACATCGAGTTCGGCGTCGACTTCCTCGGGGTGGCCCCGCGCGGCGCGTTCTACGGCGTGTTCGCGATCCCCGTTGAGGTCATGTGGCGCTTTCACATGGTCGACCGGCTCTCGCTCTACGCGAAGCTCGGCGCGGCCATCGAGTTCGGCGTGAGCGGCTACTACTGCTACTACGGCGCGTGCCGCACGGGCGTTGGCGTCGGTGCACAGCCCATCGGCAACGTCGGCCTCATCTTCATGGCCACCAAGACCATCGCGCTGCGCCTCGAGGCCGGCTACCCGTGGGTCAAGGCCGGCATCGGCTTCGCGTTCTGACCATGGTTGCGCGGGAACTTCGCAAGACCGTCGAGCTGACTGAAGCGGTGACCCGCAAGCTCGGCGCGTCGGCGACGTTCGATGCCGAAGATCTCGTCGTCGACGTGAAGACCTGTCTTCGCTTCGGCCTGCGGGAGCGCGCGTTGGAGCTCGCCGCCACCTCGCTGCTTCGCGGCACCGGCGACGCAGCCGAGCTCCTGCGCCTGTTGCAGCTCCACGTGCGCGATGACGTCTCGAGCCTGCTCGCCGACGCCTGCGCCTTCGGGTCGGTGCGGCTCCGCGAGAAGGGTTTGACCTGTCTGGTCGAGGCGCTCGCTGCCGGTGTCGACGATCGCTTCGCCCTGCTGCGCGCGCTCGAACTGCTGGCCGTCGACCTCCCGGCACCGCACGAACTGCCGTTGCTGCACGCCGAAGCCTGTTGAAGCGTCGCGTTCCGACGGAAGAACGCCAGCAGTCCCGGTGGGTTGCAGGAGCGACAGCCCGTAAGGAATCGATGCGCAGCGCCCCTCTGCTCGCTATAGGCGCACGCGATTCAATGAGCGCCTTCATCGTCGGAATGAAAGTGAAGTACCTCCCGCAACCCGAGTGGGGTGTGGGGCACCTGGTGTCGGTCGAAGAGGGCGGAGCGCGGGCCGTGGTGCAGTTCCCCGGTCGCGAGAATGGTGAGGCTCTGACCGTCTCGGCGCGTGGTGGTGCGCTGGTGCACGCCACGCTCGACGAAGGCGCGGCCATCAAGTCGACGAAGGGCAAGACGGGCGTCGTGGTGCGCGAAGAAGAGGGCGCGCGCGGCCTGAAGCGCTACGCGATTCGCTTCGATGACGGGAAGGAAGACGAGTACCCCGAGACCGAGCTGCGCGCGTTGCCGCCCAAGCCCGATCTGCTGACCATGCTGAAGGAAGGCCGCGTCGGTGACGCGAAGAACTTCCTGCTCCGGCGACAGGCGCTGCAGCTCGACGACGAGCGCAAGAACGACGCGCTGGGTGCGTTGCTCGCCTCGCGCGTGATGGTCAAGCCGCACCAGGTCGGTGTCGTGCAGCGCGTGTTGTCGGGGCACAAGCCGCGCTTCGTGCTCGCCGACGAAGTGGGTCTGGGCAAGACCATCGAAGCCGGCATGATCTTCTCGGCGCTGCGCCTGGCGGGGCTCGCGCGGCGCGTGCTGGTGGTGGCGCCGTCACACCTCACCGTGCAGTGGCTCGTGGAGCTCTTCCACAAGTTCAACCATCTGTTCACGTTGATGGACACCGAGCGCTACGAGCAGTCGCTCGACGAGCAGCCGACGGTCTCTCCGTGGAGCCGCTTCAACTTCGTGGTGACCAGCCTCGAGCTGCTGCAGCGCTCGGAGCAGTATCGCAAGGAAGCCGGCGAAGCGTCCGCGCACTGGGACCTCGTGATCATCGACGAGGCGCACCACCTGAAGGGCGAGAAGGCCTACGAGGCGGCGCTCTCGCTGGCGAACAACTCGTGGGGCCTGTTGCTGCTGACCGCGACGCCCATGCAGCTCGACCCGCAGGAATACCAGGCGCTGCTGTCGCTCATCGACCCCAACACCGCTCCGACCGCCAAGGAGTTCGAGTCGCGCCTCGCGCGTCAGGAAGAGCTCTCGAAGGCGCTGCGCGCGCTGCTGGCCGGCAAGTCGACGAAGGCGGCGGTGAAGGACCTCGCGAAGAAGTTCCCCGACGACGAGGCGTTGCAGGAGATCGACGACCCCGACGAGATGCTGCTGCACCTCGCCGAGACGTATTCGTTGTCGGACCGCCTGATTCGCAACCGTCGCGCCGTGGTGGGTGGTTTTTCCGCGCGCAAGCTGCACGTGCACCAGGTCGAGCTCAGCAAGGAAGAGCTCAAGGCGCGTGACGCGGCCCTCGAGCAGCTGGCGAAGGACAACTCGGTGCGTGGTGCGGCGCTGGCCAACCTGGTGCGTCGCCTCGAGTCGTCTCCGGCTGCTTTCCTGAACGCGCTCCGCAACAACAAAGCGCTCGCCGGGCTCAAGGTCGCGCTGCCCGACAAAGACGCGAAGTACGCCGCGTTCTCGAAGTTGCTCAAGGGCATCTGGGCGAAGGAGCCGCGCGCCAAGGTGCTGGTGTTCACCGAGGCCATCGACACGCTGCACGCGCTGCAGACGAAGCTGCGTCACGAGCACCTCGAAGCGCTCGGGTACCACGGTGAGTTGCCGCTCGCCGAACGTGACCGCCAGGTCGCGCGCTTCCGCGACCCCGAAGGGCCCAGGGTGCTGCTGTCGACGGAGGTCGGCGGCGAGGGCCGCAACTTCCAGTTCGCGCATCACCTCGTGAACTACGACCTGCCATGGTCTCCGGCGACCATGGAGCAGCGCATCGGCCGGCTCGATCGCATCGGCCAGACGCAGTCGGTCGACATTCACGTGTTCGAAGCGCCGGGCACGTTCGCCGCCGATGTGCTCGCGGTGCTGCGTGATGCCGTCGGCGTTTTCGGTGAGACGGTCGGTGGTCTCGACGCGGTGCTCGAAGAGGTCGAACCGAAGTTGACCGAGCTCGCGTTGCAGCCGGTGAAGGATCGCGCTGCGTACGTGAAGGACCTGACGACCAAGGTTCAGGCCGCGCGTGAGCAGGTGAAGAAGGCGTATGACCCGCTGCTCGACCTGCGCAGCTTCGACAAGGCCGCGGTGAAGGAGCTGGTGCAGCGCAGCCACGAGCGCACCGGCAACGAGGCCGACGAAGACGAAACGCTCGACGACGGCTTGTGGAGCATCGCCCGCGACCTCGACGAACGCCTCGAGGAGTGCATCACCGAGCTCGCGGACCGCATCGGCATCAAGGTCGACCAGGATCAGGAGGTCGACGCGTTCCAGTGCGCCTTCCACTTCGGTCAGGCGTTGAACGTGGAGGCGTTGCCGGGCTTCGACATCACCGAAGAGCGCACCGTGCTCGGCACGTTCTGGCGCGACACCGCCGTGGAGCAGGAGGAGATCGAGTACTTCGCGACCGGTCACCCGCTGGTGGAGTCGCTCTTCGGTTTCCTCCGCGACGGACCGTATGGACGCAACGGTGCGCGCTACCTCGAAGTGAAGAAGCCGATTCGCGCGCGTGGCATGGAGTTCCTCTTTCACGTGCAGCCGCCGGAGCCCTCGGACACCACGCCCGGCGCCCGCGTGCCCTCGCGTCAGTTGTCGCGGTTTCTCTCGGCTTCGCTGCTCACCGAAGTGGTGACGGTTGGCGCCGATGGAAAGCCGAAGCGCGAACAGGCGCTGGTGGACCTGCTGCGCGACGTCGACGGTCGTTCGCTCAAGGGCAACGAGCTTCCCGCAGCGTTCCCCGAGCTGCGTGAGTTCGTCGACGGCGCGGCGAAGGTGGCGCTCGCCGGTGCGAAGGCTCAGCTCGAGACGTTGCGCGAAGCAGCGCGCGAGGTGATCGAAGACGAACGCGACCTGTCGATGCTGCGCATCAAGCTGTCGCTCTCGCACCAGGGCGTGCCTGACAAGAAGATCGAACAGGTGCTCCGCGAAGAGCTGTCGTTCGCCGACGAGCTGCTCGAAGCCCTCGACGGCACGACGGTGCAGCTCGACTCGGCCTGCGCGTTCGTCATCAACCGTTGAGCCGCAGCAGGTCGAGGGCCACGAGCCTCTCGGCCTGCTTCGGTGACAGCCACAGCCACAGCGGGTCGTCGTCCCACGCGAGGTCGGCGAACCCGAAGAATCGCTCAGGTTTCCCGGCCGCCGCTGCCCGCTCGTTGGCGATGGCGGCCAGCTCGGTGATGGTCTGCCGACGCGCGTCTTCTTGGCTCGCGCCCTTCATCACGCGCTCTTCGAAGGCGACGTTGAGCGGCCGCTCGTCGAGCTCGTACGGCAGGCCGTGACGGCGCAGGTGTTCAGCCATCTCTGCGATGCCGGGCGAGAGGTCCGACGACCAGCTGGTGCGTGGGTAGCGCAGGTCGTACTGCTGCCACTCGTCGACGAGGCCGCGCAGCACGAGGTCGTCGGGCGCTTCGTTGGTCGCGAGGATCTGCTCGTAGCGTTTGGTGAGCCAGTTGAGCTCTTCACCGCGCGAGGGCGTCGGGAGCGAGAGCTCGGCGAGCTGCTTGTTGAGCGCCACCAGCTCTCGCACCTGTGCTTCCGTGGGGCCGACGGCGCGAACGCTGGCGACGAGCTCACGACCGTGCTCGTCGCGTGTGCCGGTGAGGGTGACCAGCACCTTGCGGCCGGTAGCCAGTGGAACGCCTGCGGCGACGTCGGTGAGCGCGGTCACGGAGATCATGCGCCCTGGCGCGAGCAGCTCGACGATGCCGCTTTCGTGCGTCGCTCCGACGGTGCAGAGAATCGGCTTCATGCCCTGAAGTGTGCTCTGAAAAGCGCGCCGCGCTCCTCGCAAACCTCGGATGTGGACCGAATGAAACGTGTCTTCGTCGTGCTTTTCGCAGCGCTGAGCGCCTGTTCGTCGACGCCTGGCCCCGACGCAGGTGTGGACGTGTGGAACAACGCCGGTCCGTACGCGGTGGGCGTGAAGACCATCACTGTCGAGACCGATGGCGGGCGCGTGCTGCCGGTCGAGGTCTGGTACCCGGCGGCAGCGTCGGCGCGTGGCGGCACGTTCGCGGTCGAAGACTTCGAGTCGGGCGCGCACCGCGAGACGTTGAGCAGCTGGTTGGCGGCGACTCCAGAGCGGTGTTCACCACGAAGTGCGCTCGGCGCTCGCGACGCGGACGTCTTCGATGCTTCGCCGCGAGGGTTGATTGTCTTCAGCCATTGCACCGAGTGCTTCCGCTTCTCGATGCACTCGCTCGCGGCGCGGTTGGCATCGCATGGCTTCGTCTTCGCAGCCGCGGACCACGTGACCAACACCGGCTTCGACTCCACGGCTCAACTGAACGACGCGTTTCTGGCCGTTCGTGCGAACGACGTGTCGGCGGTCATCACCGCCATGCTCGAGGGCCCGCTGCCGGTCGACTCGTCGCGCGTCGCGGTCGTCGGTCACAGCTTTGGCGCGGTCACCACCGCGCGCGTGGTCGAGCTCGATTCACGCGTGCGCGCGGGCTTTCTCATCGCCGCGCCCGCCGACAGCCCGTTCCTCAACTCGAAGGGCATCACGCGCATTCAGAAGCCGCTCTCGTGGTTGCTGGCGATGGAGGACAACTCGATCTCGTTCATCGGCAACGAGTTCATTCGCGAGAACTTCGTGAAGGTTCCGCGGCCCAACTGGCTCGTGGAGGTAGAGAACGCCGGCCACTGGAGCTTCAGCGACATCGCGGGGCTCGGCGGCTCGTATCGGCCCGGTTGTGGCGACGGGCTCCGTGACCCCGACGGAGGCGCGTTCACGTATCTCGACAACGACGTGGCGCGCGCCATCGCTCATCGCACCATCACCGCCTGGGCGGCGTTCGTTCTCGACGGGAATGAGGCGGCGAAGGTGGCGCTCGGCGAGGCGCAGGCCGAAACGCACGTGCGCGCGCGGTAGTCAGCGCCAGTCGACGCCGACCATCAACGTCGGCGTGAAGGTCATCGCCATGCGGTACTGCGGCGGCTGCTCTGCGACGCCTTCGGTCCGTGCGAAACGCAGCTCGGCGTCGGGGTGAAACATCAGCTGCCCATTGAGCGCGATCGACACGCCGGAATGCGGTGGCCAACCACGAATGGGAATCGTCACGCCGCCGCGCACGTTGGCGATGGCCTTTGCACCCGTCGACGAGATGCTGCCGTGTTGATCTCCGAGGAGAATCGCGTCGGGCACCACCAGCTGGCCCCAGCCGAAGCCAGGACCGATGGCGAGAAAGCCGAGCTCGAAGAGGAAGACCTCCGCGAGCAACGACGCGGTGAAGGCACCGGAGACGCCAGACAAAGAACCCGGCGGCACCGGACCGAGGCCGACCTGACCGGCGATGGTTCCGTACAGCGAGAAGATCTGCGTGACCTGCACGCCGCCACGAAGCTCGCCTCCGAACTCGGCAGCGGGGAAGGGGGTTCGCACGCCACCGAAGAACGAGGCCCCTGCGCGGAGCCCGCGCACGTCGTCGATGGAGTTATCGGGCTGCGCGAGCGCCAACGTCGAAGCGAGCGCCAGCAGCACGACCGAACGGTTGAACATGCGCTGAGTATGACTTCACGGAGGCGGAGCGCCACCGTCCGCGTTCCACCCGGAATTGAACGAGAAGTTGGCGATCTCCACGCAGTCACTGCCAGCGGGCATGTCGGAGGCCAGATCCCACTCCACGAACCGCACGTTCTGCGCGTTGCCGATGATGCGGCCTGCTTCGCCGCGGTCGGCTCGGGTGATGGTCATCGTGCCGGCTTGCGCGAGGTAGTCGCGCAGACACGAAGCCTGCTGGTCGCACGTCTCGTGGAACACCGCGCACAAACGGCACGCCTGGTAGCTCTGGGTATTGAAGTTGCGCGTGACCGGCGGCACCACCGGCGCCTCGCTGTTCGGGTACACGACTTCCACGCGCAGCGCGTCGACGTAGGCGCCTGCCGGCTGTGTCCACAGCGCGAAGTTGTAGAAGCCGTTGCTGCTGGAGAACGAGCGGTACTCGATGATCGACGGCCCGTTCGTCGCGAAGCTCGCGAGCTGTCGGCACGTGCTGCCAGTGCCGCCGCCAGTCGCCGAGCCGCCGCCAGTTGCCGCACCGCCGCCAGTCGCCGAGCCGCCGCCAGTCGCCGAGCCGCCGCCAGTCGCCGCACCGCCGCCAGTCGCCGCACCCGCACCGCCGCCAGTCGCCGAGCCGCCGCCAGTCGCCGGACCGCCGCCAGTCGCCGAGCCGCCGCCAGTTGCCGCACCGCCGCCAGTCGGGTCTCCGCCGCCGGTCGCCGCGCCACCACCGATCGGATCGCCGCCGCCGGTCGCTGCTCCGCCACCCGTCGCCGTGCCGCCGCCAGTCGCTTCTCCACCGCCCGTGGCGGTACCGCCCCCGAGCGCAGGTCCGTCGCCCATGCACAGCCCCGTCGAACACGACAATGGAGGGAGACACACGCGGCAGGAGATGGCGTTCGTTCCACACGCGTCGGGGCTTCGTCCCGGTTGGCACGTGCCCGAGGCATCACAACAGCCGGAGCAGTTCGCCTGCTGGCAAACCGGCGGCCTCGTGCCGCACGAAACCGCAAACAACGAGCTGATGACGAGCAGCGCGCGGAGCGTCTTCATGACGGGTGGCGTAGCAGCTCGCGCCGACGCCGCAGCAACAAGATGACCGCCGACACGAACACGACGGGAACACTCGCGCAGCTCTCCGGGGGAGGGGCGTCGGTGCCTCCGCCACCGCCTGTGCCGGCGTCATTCTTTACGCCGCCGTCCACGGGCGGAGGCGGCACACCTTCGAGACACTCGCCATCGACGCACGCCGCGTTGGCGCCGCAGAGATCGCCTTCATCGACCTGACCATCACAGTCGTCGTCGAGTGCGTTACAGCGCTCGGTGAGCGGCTGGCCCGGCGTGCAGTCTTCCGAACGGCACGTGGGGCCGAGCGCTTCACACCACCCGGTGCCGCAACGAACCCGCGCGCCCTCGTCGACCTGACCGTCGCAGTCGTCGTCCTTCTGGTTGCAGCGCTCCGAAGCGCCCGGGTGCACGTTGGCGTCGCGGTCGTCGCAGTCGTCGTCGTTCTGGGCACGACCGCCGCCACCACAGCCTGAAGACGGCGCGCCGAGCGTGTCTCCATGGCCATCGCCGTCGGCATCGGGCCACGTGGTCTGCGCGCCGAGCCCTTCGTCGGTCTGACCATCGCAGTCGTCGTCGAGGTTGTTGCAGGCCTCGGGCTTGCCCGGCGTCTTCCGGTTGTCGAAGTCGTCGCAGTCGCCGTCTTGCGGTGAGTAATTCGCGGGCGTCACGCAGTTCTTCACCGTGCCCGAAGTGGCGGCGCCGACGCCGTCACCGTCGTTGTCCCGGTAGTACGTCGTGCCGGCGCAGCCGAACGCCTGACTCACCTGGGCCTCGGCCGATTGATCTCCGGTGCGCTGGCCGTCTCCGTTCGCGAGCACGGTCGCCGCGTCGAACACCACGCCGCCCAGGTTCGACGGGGCCGTCCACCGCGCTTCGAACGTGACCGCACCACCCGTCGCGTTCTTCGGCGTGGAGTGCACGACGTTGCCGTTGCTCAGGCGCGTGCCCTGACCACTCACGGTCTGGAACGAGCCCACACCATTGCTGGTGAGGAAGAACCCGCCGCGCGACCCGGTGCCGCTCATGGTGACGCGAACGGTGATGGTGTCGCCGGGCGAAAAGCTCGCCGGCGACAGGGTGATGGTCGTCTGCTGTGAGCCGGTGCCGTGGCAACCCGAGCAACTCTGCGCCTCGATGCCGCCGTTGCGCGCGAGCGCCGCGAACGAGAGCAACGACGCTGCGACCGCGAGCCACCGCATCATCAGCCGTTGCGCATGGTGACGGTGTACGGCGTGCAGGTCGGCGCGCTGGAGGCCGTGCGGTACACCTTGATGTAGAACATCGCGCCGTCTTCGCGCCCGTAGCTGCCGTCACGACGCAGGCTGCGAATGCCGCAGGTCTTGTTGCTGTCGGGGTAGCACTCGTTGACGCTGTTGCCGGTGTCGTAGCGGCTGACGCACATCGTGATGCCGGGGTCGGAGCTCGTGAGGTTGATGTTGACGTCGAAGTCTTCGCTGAAGACCTGATTGTTGTCCTGCGCGTAGAAGTAGATGTAGTCCTCGTCGTCTGCCGTCGGGATGATGCCCGTGTGGTTCGCGTTCGAACCGTTGTCGGCGAGTGTGCCCTTGTTGACGCCGGTCGAGCAGAAGCCGCCCGGGTCGCTGCCGATCTCGCGGCACTCGCAGCCGTCGGCCGCTGAGAGGTTGCTGTCGTACCAGCCCATGTTGCACGAGCCGATGCTGCAGACGCCGGTCGCCGCGCAGCTCGGAGTGCCGTTGGTGATGGGGCAGCTCGACGCGCAGCTGCCGACGTTGGCCTTGAGCTGAACTTCGTGGAACTGGTTCATCGGGTCGTCGCTCTCGATGGAGATCGACGCGGTGAAGTTGGCCACGGCCTGCGCGCGCAGCTCGACGTCGAAGGCCACGCGCTCGTCGCGCGCCAGGGTGTACGGGAGCGCCGGCAGGTTGCCGAGCGTGAACACCGCCGCCTGCCCGCCGACGAAGGTCACCGCCTTGATGGTGAGCGTGCCGTAGCCCACGTTCTTCAGCTCGACGGCTTTGGGCACCACCCAGCCCTGCGGCACCGTGCCCCAGTCGATGAGGCCGAGGTCGGTGGCGATCTTCGGCTCGGTGATGACGGCGCGAATCGGAATGTCGAGCGACGGGCGCACCGGGTCGTTCGATTCGATGTGCAGCGGCACGTCGATCACGCCGGGCACGCGACCGTCGATCTCGACCTTCACTTCGATGCGCTGCAGCGGCGCGAGTGACGCGCTGGTCATCAGGTCGGGGAAGGAGGCCTTCACGCGGCCGTCGGGGTCCATCACGCTGAGGCTGCTGATGTCGAGCGTGGTACCGCCGACGTTGGCGACGCGCACGGTGACGGTCTGCTGCGTGCCTTTGACGATCTCCCCGAACTCGAGCGACGTCTCTTCGGGTTCGAGCGCGATGCGGCCCTGCGTGAAGCTGGTGCCTTCGACCTGCACCTGCACCGGCGAGACCCCGGGTGTGGGCGAACGCAGGGTGACGGTGCCGCTCAGGTACTTCTCGGTGTTGGGCGTGAAGACGAACGGCACGTCGAGCCCTGCGTCGGGCACCAGCGCCACGTCAGACGGCACGTCGACGCGCAGGTCGCGAATGCCCGCGTCGCCGATGGCGCTCAACTGCAGCGCGATGTTGCCAAAGCCGATGTTCTTCACCTTCACCGGCTCTTCCTTGCGCGCGCCGACCGCCACCACGCCGAAGCTCAGCTTGCCGGGGTTGGCCACCAGCACCGGCTCGCCGACGAGGCGCTTGACGAGTGGAATCTGCAGCTCGCCGGGCTCGATGCGGTCGGGGCCCTCTTCGGCCGACGCGTCGGTGTAGGTGACCAGCAGCTTGAGCGACTCGCTCTTCGGTGCCGTCACCGGTGCAAAGCGAACGTCGACGTTGAACTCCGCGGCCGCGCCGAGAATGAACGGAGCGGGTTGATCGGACGTGATGGTGTACTCGGCGTTTTCGTCGGACAGCACGATGCGCTTGATGGCCACGCGGCGGGTGACGGTCGAGGTGACCTTCACGCTCAAGGTGCTGTCGCAGCCGGGCACCACGCAGGTGAACGCGAGCTGCGCGGGCGTCGCCACCAGCCCGCGAAACTCAGGCACCACCGGCGATTGAGGCTGATTGGGGTTGTTGCCGCTGCAGGCGCTCACGAAGACGAGCGCGGCGATGGAGAGAACTCGTGAGGGGCGCATGGTCATGTTCACGGCGCCACCGAGAAGGTGGCGTTGTTGCGAATGAGATCGAGCACGTAGGTCGTGTCGCCCTTGCGGCCGAGCGTGGTGTTCTTTTCGGCCGTCAGCACACCGTTGATGAAGACCTTCACGGTGACGGCGGTGCCGCTCTTGTCGAAGCAGAGGCTCTGAATGAGATCGCCCACGTCCTGACCGGGAATGGTGATGCCGCCGGTGAGGTAGCCGATGAGCGCTTCCACCGAGATGCCGAGGATGCCGGCCATCAGCTCCGTGGGCAGCGACGCGCAGTCGTTCAGGTAGCTCACCTGCACGCGGTAGGTACCGTCCTGCCGGGAGTCGGCGAGGATGATTCGCTCGGGTTCTTCCTTCGGGGCGAAGGCGAGCCACGACGCGGTGCCGAAGTTGCCCCAGTTCGTCGGGTTGGGCGTCTGCTTGTTGCAGACGTAGCCGTAGGGGTGCTCGAGCGTCATGTCGACGTTGCGCACGTCGTTGTCGAACGCGTTGTCGGCGCCGTTGTCGTAGGTCATCTCGATCTTCACGACCTCACCGCCCGCGCCGAGCACGCCCGTGGCGCGCACCGGAATGCTGATGGTGGGCTTCATGGGGTCGTTGGTCTCGAGGTTCAAAATCGCCTGCAGCACGCCTTCACGCGTGGCGGTCACCTGCACCTGCACCTCGGTGTAGCCGTTGGGCGCCACGTCGGGGATGAGCTGCGGGGTGATCGAGAAGTCGGTGGTGAACATCATGCCGCCCCAGGCCGGGCTGACCTTCAGCGGCGCGCCACCTTCGTTGTTGGTGATGGTGAGCGTCGCGAACGCGCTGGTGCCGAGCGTGACGTTGCCGAGGTCGATCATCAGCGGAGAGGCCCCCGCCTTCGGAGCCGCCGACGAAGTGCCCTTGAGCGGCACGGTGATGACCCCCTTGCTCGAGGTGACGACCAGGTCTGCTTCGTGATTGGCCGAGGTGCGCGGCGTGTAGCGGACCTCGAGCGACTGCACGGCGGTGCGATCGACGGTGACCGGCACCAGCTCGCGCGGCAGCGTGGTGATGGGCACGAGCGCGAAGTCCATCGTGTCGGCGGGCTCGAGCTTCACGTCGGTGATGGTGACGGGCGCGGTGCCGGTGCCCTGATTCGAAATGGTCAGCGTGCGGCGAACCTGGCGGCCCTGCGCGATGTAGCCGAAGTCGACGGGCGAGGGCGTCGCCACCAGCGAGGGCGTGCCGATGTAGTTGGCTTTGATGGGCACGCGGAGCGTCGAGTACTCCTTGTCGTCGGACAGCAGCGTGAGCTCGGTGGCCGCCTGCTTCACGGTGGAAGGCGTGTACGAGAGCTGGATGTCGACCGAGCGCCCGGGCCAGATCTCCTTGGGGAACGTGGTGTCGCAGAGATCGCACGTGAAGCCGGCCGCGGGGTCGGCCAGCGTGGCTTCGAACAACGTCAGCGTGCAGTTGCCGATGTTGTGAATGGTGATGGTCTGCGTGAGCGCGGCCTGCGTGTCGACCTCACCGAAGTCGACGGTGTGCGGCGAGGGCTGGAGGATCGGGTTGCCCTCGATCACCACCTCGCACGACTTCGCTTCGCGCGGCACGCATTGGTAGTTGTCGCAGAGGTTGCCGCCTTCGCAGTCACCGTCTTCGCGACACGCGGACGAAACGATGCGGGTTTTCTCACAGCCCGTCGCGGTCGCGAGGAGGCTGGACGCCAGCAACAACGGAAAGAGTGAACGCATGGTCAGGACGGGAGTGTCCGCGCGAAGACCACCTTGCGCAAGGTGGCGTTCGCAATCCCGAATGCGTCAGGTGGTTTCGTGTGCGTCTCAGCGGCGCTGAGCGGCGACGTCGGCGTGCTTGACGAGGAAGTCGTCGAGGCCGCCCACGAAGTCGATGACCGGCTTGCCCTTGCGCGGCGCCCAGATGCGGGTGGCCACTTCGCTGATGAGCTCCTGGTCGTGGGTCACGATGATGACCGTGCCCTCGTAGCGCTGCAGCCCTTCGGCGAGCGCGGCGATCGACTCGAGATCGAGGTGGTTGGTCGGCTCGTCGAGGATGAGCACGTTGTCTTTGCGCATCATCAACTGCGAGAGCAGCGTGCGCACCGTCTCACCGCCCGACAGCGTGTCGGTGGGCTTCATGCGCTCTTCACCCGAGAACAGCATGCGGCCCAGCAAACCCGAGATCTCCTCGTTGCCGAGCTTGCTGTCGAGATCGCGGAGGTAGCCGTAGACCGTGGTGCCCTTCTTGATGATGCCGTGGTGGTCCTGCGGCATGTAGCCGACGGACACCGCGTGACCCCACTCGATGTCGCCCGCATCGGGCTGCAGCGCCCCGGCGAGCATGCGCACCAGCGTCGACTTGCCGACGCCGTTCTTGCCGACGACGCAGATCTTCTCGCCCTTGGTGATGAGCGCCGAGAACGGAGGAATGATGACCTCGCCGTCGAAGCTCTTGGTGATGCCTTCGATGGTGAGCGTCTGCTTTCCAGACGGCACCTTCTGCTCGAACTTGATGAACGGGCGCGCGATGTTGGAGCGCTTGAGATCTTCGGTCTTCAGCTTCTCGAGCTGGTTCTTGCGGCTCTGCACCTGGCTGGCGCGCGTGCCGGCCGAGAAGCGGGCCACGAAGTCCTGCAGCTGGGAGATCTTCTTCGACTTCTCGGCGTTCTCGGACTCGATGCGCTGCCGCACCTGGGCCTTCTGACGAACCATGTCGTCGTAGCCGCCGGTGTAGGTGATGATCGTCTCGTAATCGATGTCTGCGATGTGCGTGCAGATCGAGTTCAGGAAGTGGCGGTCGTGCGAGATGGTGATCAGCACGCCTTCGTACTGATGCATGAACTTCTCGAGCCAGCGGATGGAGTCGAGGTCGAGGTGGTTGGTGGGCTCGTCGAGCAGCAGCCCTTCGGGCTTCCCGAACAACGCCTGCGCGAGCAGCGTGCGCAGCTTCAGGCCGCCGGTCAGCGACTTGAGCGGCCCTTCGTGGAACTGCTCTTCGATGCCCAGACCCATGAGCAGCGCCGCGGCGTCAGACTCGGCGACGTAGCCGTCTTCCTCGGCGATGACGCCTTCCAACTCGCCGAGCCGGTTGCCGTCTTCTTCGGTGAGGTCGGCCTTCTCGAGGAGCGTGTTCTTCTCCTTCATGGCGGCCCACAGCGGCTTGTTGCCCATCATCACCACGTCGAGGACGCGCACGTCTTCGTACTGAAAGTGGTCCTGACGGAGGATGCCGAGCTTCTTGGGGCGCATGATGTCGCCCGTGTCCTGATCCTCGTCACCGGCGAGGATCTTCATGAACGTCGACTTGCCGGCGCCGTTGGGGCCGGTCAGGCCGTAGCGGCGGCCCGCGCTGAAGCTGACGTTGACGTTCTCGAACAGCCGCTTCGGGCCGTAGCCCTTGCTCACGTTGACGATGGAAAAGGACGCCATGGCGCGTTCGCCTCTACACGAAAAGCCACGCAGTGCCAGCATGGCGGGCATGGTCGTCGTCGGTCTCGGTATCGCTGATGTTCCGGGCTCCTTCGAGACCCGTGCAATCGAGCAGGCGGTGCTCTCGTTCGCGGGGCTCGAGGGAGATCGGCACGCGGGTCTCACCATGAAGGCAGGGCCGCGGCAGAAGTACCTGCCGAAGGGCGCCGAGGTGCGCAATTCGCGGCAGCTGTCGATCGTCTCGGTGGAAGAGCTCGCGGAGATCGCGGCGTCACTCGGGGTGAAGCGGGTGCGGGCGAGCAGCCTCGGCGCGAATCTGCTGATCAGCGGCGCGCCGCAGCTCACGAAGATCGCTCCGGGGACGCGGCTCGTCTTTCCTTCGGGCGCGGTGCTGGTGATCGACGGCGAAAACGAGCCGTGCGTGAAGTCAGGCCGGGCCATCGCGCTCGCCGCAGAGCAACCCGAGCTCGCCGCGCGCTTCGTGAAGGCTGCCTGGCACAGGAGAGGCCTCGTGGCGTGGGTGGAGCGGCCCGGGCTGTTGCGGGTTGGTGACCCGGTGACACTGGTTTCGCGGTGAACCGTTTCGTATAGCCGCGCCATGAAGAGCATCCTCGTGGCGGTCGACGGTTCTCCTTCCTCGGAACTCGGAATTTCCCACGCCGCGGAGCTGGCCAGGGCGCTCGGCGCGAAGCTCGAGCTGGTGCACGTGGTGCGGCCGGTGCTGCTGGCGACCTCGGCGTACGCGGAGACCATCGCGAAGATTGACGAAGCCAATCGCCTCGAAGCGAAGCAGGTGCTCGACGCCGCGGCGAAGATCGCGAAGGCGGCTGGCGTCGAGTCGACGGGCGTCACGCTCGACGGCGCCCCTGCCGAGGCGATCGCTGATCTTGCACAGGCTCCGCACGTCTGGGGTGTGGTCATCGGCGCAAAGGGGCACTCGGCGGTCTCCAGAGTGTTGCTGGGAAGCGTGGCCGATCGTCTGGTTCACATCTGCTCGAAGCCCGTGCTCGTCGTTCGCTGAAGGAGTTACCCATGTCCGCACTTCGTCTTGTTCTCGTGGTCGGTGCCCTGTCGTTGATGAGCGCGTGCGGCAACACCAATGTCCCCAAGTGTCTGCCCAGCAATTGCGCTGGCTGCTGCGACGCGAGCGGTGAGTGTGTCGCGCTGACCAACGCGTTGGCCTGCGGCTCGCGAGGCAGCGCGTGTCAGCAGTGTCTTCCCAGTCAGCTGTGTCTGGGTGGCTTCTGCACGGGCACTGGCAGCAGTGGCGGCGGCATCGGTACCACCGGTGGTGGCTCTGCCACTGGTGGTGGTGACGGAACCACGGGCGGCGGCAGCGCGACTGGCGGCGGCGACGGGATGACGGGTGGTGGTGACGGCACGACGGGCGGCGGAACTGCGACGGGCGGCGGAAGTGCGACGGGCGGCGGAAGTGCGACCGGCGGCGGAACTGCGACGGGTGGCGGAACTGCAACCGGCGGCGGCACTGCGACGGGTGGCGGAGCTGCGACGGGCGGCGGCACGGCGACGGGCGGCGGAACAGCGACGGGAGGCGGAACAGCGACGGGTGGTGGAACGGCGACGGGTGGCGGCACTGCGACTGGCGGCGGCACTGCGACTGGCGGCGGCACTGCGACTGGCGGCGGCACTGCGACTGGCGGCGGCA
>QFQP01000012.1 GCA_003243425.1 Archangium gephyra
GCGAAGTTCATGGCCGGCGTGTGCACGGTCAGCGGCGTGTTGGCGCTGTGCCTGGTTCCGATGATCGGCGTGAAGCTGGGGCTGGGCCTCGGCGTGATGCTGCTGCTGCTCGCCGGCTACTACTTCGCCATCATCCGCTTCATCGGTCAGGGCTGGTTCCACCCCGCGGTGACGTGGGTGAACGTGGCGATCGAAGTCTCCGCGCCGTCGCTCATCTTCCTGTTGGACGCGAAGCAGAACGGGGTGCTGTACGCGCTCACCGCGCCGCCGCTGGTCATCTGGGGCACGCTCATCGCGCTCTCGGGGCTGCGCAGCAACCGCGCGCTCTCGCTGGGCGCCGGAGCGTTGGCGGCCATCGAGTACTCGCTGCTCTACGCCTTCGTGGCGTACCCCAACCTGCCGCCCGAGATTCCCGTCACCGTGCGGCCGGCGTTGTTCGCCACGCGCGTAGTGCTGCTCTTCGCGTCGGCGGTGTTCACCGCGGCCTTCGTGGGCGTGCTCAATCGCCGAGCAGAAGAGGCGTTGTCGGCGGTGCGCGCCAAAGACGTGTTCGGCAAGTACCTGCTGCACGAGCGGCTCGGCATGGGCGGCATGGCCGAGGTGTTCCGCGCCACCTACAACCCGGAAGGGGGCTTCGAAAAGGTCGTCGCGCTCAAGCGGGTGCTGCCGCAGTTCGTGGAAGACGAGGCCTTCATCGGCATGTTCCGCGACGAGGCCGCGCTGTGCAGCCAGTTCAGTCACCCCGGCGTGGTGCAGGTGTTCGACTTCGGCCGCTTCGGTGACAGCTACTTCCTGGCCATGGAGTACCTCGACGGGCCTCCGCTCAGCCGCGTGTTGCGCGCCTTCAAGGGCAGCGGCCTGCCGATTGGAGCCGTGGTTCACCTCGCGGTGTCGCTCACCGAGTCACTCGCGTACGTGCACGAGCGCCGCGCGCCCGACGGCCGGCCGCTCAACCTGGTGCATCGCGACCTGAATCCCCCCAACGTGCTGCTCTCGAAGCTGGGCGAAGTGAAGCTCACCGACTTCGGCATCGCGCGGGCCGTCGGTCACATGCAGCTGACCGAAGCGGGGATGATCAAAGGCAAGCCCGGCTACCTCGCGCCCGAGCAGGCGGCCGGGGAAGACATCGACGGGCGGGTCGACCTCTTCGCGCTCGGGGTGACGCTGTGGGAATGCCTCACCGGTGAGCAGCTGCTCGCGGCGGCCGACGCGACGGCCATGGTGCGCAACACGTTCGACAAGCCCATCGTGCCTCCGCGGCAGAAGCGCCCGCAGGTTCCGCAGGCGCTCGAGACGTTCGTGATGGACTTGTTGGAGCGCGACTTGAGCAAGCGTATGCCCTCGGCGCGCGAGGCGCTGCGTACCGCACGCGCGCTGGAGACCCAGTTTCCGCAAGGCCAGAAGGACCTGATGCAGGTCGTCGACATGACGTTGAAGACCACGGTGTCGAGCGCGGTGTCGTTGCCGCCGGCAGCCCGGGGAACTCAGGCGACGCCGATCGGCCCCGACGCCCCGACGATGCCGGGCCGCGGCTGATTCTCCTGCGCGTCGGCTTGGGGCCAGCCCTCAGCAACGGACCGCTGCTCAGAGCTCCGAGGTGCCGCCGTCGACGACCAGTTCAGCGGCGGTCATGAAGCTGGAATCATCGGAGGCAGGGAAGAGCGCGCTGCGGGCGAGCTCCTCCGCCTGTCCCATGCGCTTCATCGGAATGATGCTCGCGATGCCGTCGAACATCGCGGCGCGCGTGGCGTCGTCGACGTCCTTCGTGAGCAACGACGTGGCGATGGGACCGGGGCTCAGCGCGTTCACCCGAACACCACGGCCGACGAGCTCCGCGGCCCAGCTGCGCACGAAGGCCCGCGTCGCCGCCTTGGTGCCGCCGTACACCGAGAGGTTCGGGTAACCGACGCTGTTGGTGTTCGAGGTGGTGACGATGACCGACGCGCCGCGACTGAGCAGCGGCAGCGCGTGTTGCACGGTGAAGAACGTGCCCTTCACGTTCACGTCGAAGAGCTGGTCGTAGAGGTCGTGTGTCACGTCTCCCAACGCGGCGGACTTCGAGAGACCGGCGTTGGCGAAGAGCACGTCGATGCGTGCGAAGCGTTCGCGCACCACGTCGAAGAGCTTCTTCAGGTCTTCTTCTGAAGTGACGTCGCCGCGTACGCCGAGGAGCCCGGGCTGCTGCAGCACGCTCTCTTCCCGCCCGAAGATGACGACCGAGGCACCTTCGCTCGCGAACAACTGCGCAGCCGCGAGGCCGATGCCTGAGTTCCCACCTGTGATGACTGCGACCTTGCCGTGGAGTTTTCCGTTCATGACCTGAAGGTAGGCAGCGCGGCGGTGGCAACCGTGCCAGGTCGTCCAGCACCATTGCCTGATTCTCCAACCTCGCTCTACTTTCAGGCATGACCGACGAGCTGGTCTCACTGGCGCTCAAGCACGCACGAAGGCAGGGCATGAACGCGACCGCCTTCGCGCCGCTCGAGATTTCGCGCATCGAGCGGCCGGGGCCTCCCGAGTTTCACGTGGGCCAGCCGGTGCTCTGCTTTCCACTCCAGGGCCGCAAGCGACTGACCGTAGGTGAAGAGAAGTTCGTGTACGAGCCGGGCTCGTTCTTCGTGGCGTCGGTGTCGGTGCCGAGCGTCGGCGAGGTCACTGAAGCCAGCTCACGCACGCCGTATCTGTGTCTCGTGCTCCAGCTCGATCCCGGCGCCATCTACGACGTGGTGAGCGCGCTGCCTTCGCGCGGTGCTTCGCCGCGGCGCGACGGTGTCTTCATCGACAAGGCACGACCAGAACTTCGAGACGCGTTCCATCGGTTGCTCCGCTCGCTCGACGACGGCGACGACGTCGCGGTGCTCGCGCCGCTGGTGGTGCGAGAAGTCGTCTACCGGCTGCTGACCTCGCGGTTCGCGACGCAGGTTCGTGAACTGGGCGTGGCCGGCAGTCACACGCAGCGCATCGGTCACGCGATCGAACGCATCCGCACCGGCTTCCGCAGACCGCTGCGCATCGCCGAACTCGCGAAGGCCAGCCAGATGAGCGTCGCCTCGTTCCACGAGCACTTCCGCCGAGCGACGTTGATGTCGCCGCTGCAGTTTCAGAAGCAGCTGCGCTTGCACGAAGCTCGGCGGCTGCTCATCGCCGGTGCGAGAGACGCGGCGAGCGCGGCGTACGAGGTGGGCTACTCGAGCCCGTCACAGTTCAGCCGGGAATACGCGCGGCTGTTCGGGTTGCCGCCGCGCACCGAGGTGCGTGAGTTCACTCACTCGCCGGGGCACGCCTCTTTGCGTTCGCGTTCGCGCAGGGCATGACAGGCGCTGCTTCGACGTGCTGGAGCGTAGCCAAGCGCACGATGCAGTCGCACGGCGTTGGAGCTGGCCACCAACTGCTGCTCGAGGAGCTCGCGGGTCTCCGGGCGTGAGAGCAGCTCGCCGTAGAGCCAGCTCTGCCCTTCGGGGAACTTCTGCACGTAGAGGGCGACGCGCAGGAGGTCAGGGGTCTCGCGGTTCCACGGTTGCGAGTCGATGAAGCCGGAGATCATCGCGGCCACGACGAGGGACACGCGCGCCAGGTTGAACCACCGGGGCACTCGGTGAATCACGAGCGAGACGAGCAACGCCACGAGCAGGAACGCCGCAGCGAACCACACGCCGACCTGCGGCCCGCGGATGAAGGAGGAGAGAAAGACCATGCCGAGGGCGATGACCACGCTGGCCACCGCGAACGGCGGCTTCGAGAAGGTCGTCAGCGCGAGCATGCCGATGAGCAGCGCAACGAAGGGCAGCCCCACCGCCGTCGCCCACCATGCGTCAGCCCTGAACAACATGTCGCCGCACATCCCGCATGCCAGCACCATGTGCGCGAAGCTACATCACCTCCGCGCGCGGCACGCGGCGGGCGCGGGCAATTGCCTCCCGTCACGTTTCGCGAGGTACAGCGAGAACAACGGGTGCCCCATGCCGAGGTGTTCGAGTGCCAGCTGCTGATTGGCGTCGCGTTCGTCAGGCTGGCTCCATGCGAGGTTCAGGTACCTCAGCCCGACTTCGAGATGATCAGGCCGAGCGCGCAGCTCGCGCGGCTTCATCACCGCAAGCGCTTCATCGACGCGCCCGTCGAGCCACAGCGTGAAGGCATGGGCCTCGGGCCACAGCGTGGCGTGTCCCGGTGTCGACGGATCAGCGGCCAGGAGCCGCGCGCCCGCGACGTCACCGCGGTGCAGCGCGATGAGCGCATCGAGCGTGGCATCGCCGGTCACGCACTTTCCCTGCGCGAGCAACGCTGACGCCAACGCGCTGAGATTGGCGTCGAGGTCCGTCCCCTTCGACTGTGAGCGCTTCAGTGCCTCGCGGTACCAACGCTCGGCCTCCGCGTACTGCTTGCGGGCGAACGCGCGGTCACCGGCGTCAGCGAGCAGTCGTGGGTTCACCGCATCGGAACAACGCCCCGGCGAACCCTGACCCAGCAGCGCGCCCTGCTCACCGAGCACCTTCGCGGCGCTCGCGCGCAACGCTTCACGACGGTCGGGGAGCTGCTCCGTCAGCACCAGCGACGCCAGCGCGTTCTCGAGCGTGTCGTCGACCAGGGCCTTGCAGCGCTGCGTCGAGGCCTTCTCTGCGAGCCGGCGCGCTTCGTCGACGCGGCCCTCCGCGCGGTACGCGAGCACCAGGGCCTGCAGCATCACCGTGTTCCAGCACCCGCTGGCGGGCGCCCGCGTCGCGTTGGCCTCGAGCGCCGGCTTCGCCGCCGCGAAGTCACCCCGCAGCACCTGCATCAACGTGTCGACGTCGGCATCACCACCGCTGCACCGGCCCTGGTGGTTCAACAGCACCGCCAACCGCGACGCGTTCACGTCGACGTCGCCAGCTGTCGAAGGCCGCAGCGCCGCGCGGTACGCCGCTTCGGCTTCGGGGAGCTCGTTCTTCGCGAACGCGAGGTCACCCGCCCGCGTGAGGCGCGCCAGCGCGTGCCGGTCCACGCCGTCAGCGAACGCCGTGCACGCCAGCAACGACACGACCCACGCGAAGCGCCTCATTCACTCCAGACCCTTCCACGTGCGGACCTGCGTGAGCTCGTAATCGAGGCTCACGACGTACCCGCTCTTGTGGTCGCCTTCCTTGAAGAGCTTGCCGGTGTCCTTGTCGACGTAGAGCCGGCCGGTGGCGCCGCTGTTGCCGGGGTCTTTGAACTCGTAGAACTGCCGCCCGTCCTTGTCGTACCCACGCTTGTGAATGGTGACGAAGTGCTCGGTGAGCTTGTCGTGGTTTTCCACGTGGGTTCCGTAGCTGACGCCGATGACGACGGGGTAGCCAACGTCGAGCGACTTGTCGATGTAGTCGCGCCCCAGCTTCAACTGAGCCGCGTCGGGCTGAATGCGGCCGTCATCGTCTTCGGCATAGGCCACCTGAATCGAATCGTTGTGCGGGTTGAGCGTCGGCGCGTTCCTGCCAAGCGCCTTCGCGAGGTACTGCTCAGCCTGCGCGACCGCGGTCCGCATACACGCCTCCTGACCATCGAGGCCCAACGGCGGTCCGTACACGGTCTGGTCGAGACCCTTCATCGGCAACGACACCGCGGGCATCTGGTCCTTCGGGTCGACCACCAGCGCGTTCGCGATGACCTTCAACTCCGGCTGCTTCGCCACGCGTAGCGAACCGGTCGCGTACTGCGCGAAGCCGAGATTGGTCTTCACCTCGTCGAGCAGCGCCTGATTCAACTGGCCCGCAACGGTGGGTGCTTTCGAGCCGTCGGTGAGCGCCAGCCGCTTGTCGGCCGCGCCGTCGAACCTGTCGACCAGCGCAAACAGCTTCTTGAAGTCGGCCGAGCTGCGCAGACGCCCATCGGCCCCGGCGATCTTCTTGAGGTCTGCGGGAGAGATGCCGAGGTCACCGAGCTTCTTCGCGAGGTCGGCGCCGAGGTTGTCGGGGTCGATGACGGTCTGCGGCTGGTCGAACTGCGCGACGAAGGTCTTCGACGTCAGCGATTTGATGGTCATGCGGGCTCGACAAGCGACCCCGCCGCCCTTTTCACGATTTCTTCGTCTTCTTCTTCGGAGCCGGGTTCTTCTTCGCCTTGCTCTGGTTCAGCGCGACAGCGGCTTTCACCAGCTTCTTGAAGGCCGCCTCATTCACCTTCTCGCCTTCGCGCACGTCGATGGCGCGCCGCGTGGCCCCTTCGAGGCTCGAGTTGAAGAGCTTCTTCGGGTCACTCAGCGACGCGCCCCTGGCGAACGTGAACTTCACGACCGCCTTGTAGGTTTCGCCGGTGCAGATGATGCCGGCGTGCGACCACACCGGCACCCCGCCCCACTTCAGCGCTTCAATCGCCTCCGGGTCGGCCGCGAAGATCAACCGCCGCATGCGCTCCAGCGTCTGGCCGCGCCAGTCCTCCTGCGCCGCCTTCGCCACGTGCTTGTTCTGCATCTCGGCTCCTGATCAACGGAACAGCAGGAACATCGCCATGCCCAGACCGCCGAGCATGCACAGCACTCCGAGCAACACCGGCGTCATCGACGAGCGCTGCGCGGTGCTCATCACCATGCGCGCGGGCGCGGTATTCCCCATCGACGGGTCCGTCGGCGCGTAGTTGTCGGAGTTGCCCACCACCTGCGTGCGCACGCCGAGCTCGTTGAGCACGCCCTGCAGGTTGGTGAGGAACACGCGGTACTCACCTTCGTTGACGTCGAAGTCGAGCCGGTAGCGGCCCTCGTACGCGAGCTTCGTGGTCTCCCAGTCCTTCACCTCGCCGGTGAGCGCGATGAAGTCGACCCAGCCACACACCGGCTCTTCGGTGCGCGTGGCCAGCACCAGGCTCTGCCGCGCCAGCTCGCCGCCACCGGAGCTGGGCCCGAGCGGGGCGGTGACCTTCAACAGCCGGCGCGACCCGCCGACGGGGTGCTTCGACATGCGCTCGGTGAGAACGTTGTTCATCACCAGCATGGAACTCGTGAGCGTCGTGACGTTCGCCATGACCGTGCGCTCCAATGTAGCTGAGCCGTGCGCTTGCGTCGGAGATACGTGTGCCGGGCAGACTCGCCACATGAGCTCCGATGAAGAGACGCGTGAGCTGCGCGCCGCGCTCGAGAAGTCGCAGCAGGAGAACCGCGAGCTGCGCAGCCTGCTGGCCGGCTTCGAAGCGCTCAACCCCAGGCAGCTGCTGGAGCGCATCGACGCGCTCGAGAACGAGAAGCTCGAGCTGCGCGTGCGCCTGGAGCGCGCCGACGAGGTGCGCGCCGAGTGGGACGCCCGCGTACACGGTCTGCGTCGTGAGCTGGAGATCGCGCTGCGGGAGCAGGTGCGGCTGCGTCACGTGCTCGACAACGAGCGGCTCACGCGCTGAGCCACCTGGTCGCGAACCGGGCCGCGGCGGTGCCCGGCGTCTCGTTCACCACGCGCTGCATCCACACGGTGGCCTCGTCGCGGCGGTTCAGGTGCTCACCCAGCAGGCGGCCCAGCATCACCCACGCGCGCCCCTTCGACTCCGGCGGCGCGTCGCGACGGGCGGCGTGCTCCAGCGCGAGCAGCGACGACTCGTAGTCGATGCGCGCGCCGGCGGTCTGGCCGAGCCACAGCAACTCGTCGACCGAGAGATGTTCGGCGCTCATCAGGCCGGTGGCCCGGAAGCCGTCGAGCGCCGCGTCGGCGTTGCCAGCCCGCATCGCAGCGCGAATCGACGTGGCCGACTGTTCGCCGTGGCTGGGCAACAAGGCGACGTCGAGGGGCGCGCTCTGGGGCAGCGGCGCGTCTTTCGCCGACTCGACGGCTTCGAAGCGTGAGTACGCCTGTGGCATCACCGGCTCGGGCGAGGGCTCGAGCTCGATGGCGTTGGGCAGGTGCCTGGGCAGCGTACGCTCCTTCACCGGGGGCTGGCCGCGCGGCTGCGTGTCGCCGAGCACCGGGTCGTGCACCTGCAGCGCCTCCATGCCGAAGATGGTGCCGTGCACGTGCATCACCGTGCCCGCGAGGCGCGCGACGACGAGCGCCGGGTACACCGCGAGCAGCGAAGCGATGGCGCTGGTGATGAAGGGTATCGGCAGCGCGTTCACCATCGCGCCGACGGCGAGCAGCACCACCCACAGCAGCAGCGCGCCGATGAGCGCGACGACGTAGACCCCGAAGTCCTTCCCGATGCGGGCCGACGCGCCGAGCACGCGCACCGGGTTGAGGAGGTCGACCAGGTTCGCGCCCGACGCCGCGGCGATGAGGCTGGTCGGTGTCCACGCGACGACGACCGCGAGCACCACCCACCACAGCGCCGGCTGACCGAGGGAGCCGACGAGAATCGCGCCGCCCCACGCGGGCAGCATGGCCACGCCGAAGCGCGCCACCGGCACCAGCACCCCGTCGAGCGGCGAGCTGAAGTCGGACAGCTCGATGCCGTCACCGCCACGCGCGGTCGAACGCACGAGCCCGAAGAGTGAGCCGATGAGAATGCACCACGCGAGGAAGGTGCCGAGGCCACCCGCGAAGTGCAGCAGCCACAGCACCATCGCCAGACCGAGCCACACCGCGGGGCCTTCGCCCTTGAGCGGGAAGATGAAGGCCGAGGGGATGCGCGAGACGAAGGTCTGCGACTCGGCGCGCGGGCGCAGCAGCGGCTCGGCGAGCTCACCGCAGCGCGCGCAGACCACCAGCGAGATGGGAGGGACGACCTTCGTCGCCGCACAGTCGGGGCACAGCGGTTGGTGGCACGAGGTGCACTCCCAACCAGCGAGTGCCCCGTGTGCTTCGCAGTGAAACAGCCTCGTCGCCTCGCCCATGAGGCGACGGAGCATCGCTCAAGCTGCGCACCGATTCTCGGCCATGAAGCGTCGCTTTTTCGCTTGTGCAGGCGCGACAGGCTTGAGGCCTCAATGCAGCTTGAGCGGCGCGGCGAACGGCGGCAGGCGCGGCAGACCTGCGGAGGCCGGTGCGATGGCCTGCATCGCCCAACCATTGACGGGGCCGGCGCTGGGCATGCACGTCGGGTTCTCGATGGTCTGCGACGTGAAGGCGGTCGACGTGGCGTTGGCGTTGATGCCCACCGTCGGCACCTGGAACGTTCCCAGAATGGCCGAGTACACGAGCGTGCGGCCGGTGATGGTGCCGCTGCCGTTGAGCACGTACGAGCCCGTGCAACCCGCGCCTGAGAAATAGAACTGCCCGACGGCCATGCTGCCGTCCCAGTTCGCGGTCACCAGGTAGCCCGCCGAGGTGATGAAGGCGATGCTGCTGCGGGTGACGCTGAGGACCCGCCCCAGCACCACGTTGTTGGCGTCGAGCACCGTGTAGCCCCCGACACCCGCCGGGCCCTGCGGCCCCGTAGCGCCGACGGGACCCGGTGACCCCTGAACACCCTGCGGGCCCTGCGCGCCGTTGCACACGTAACGCGTCAGCGCCGCGTTGACTTCGGCAGCGTCGAGCACGCCGTTGCCGTTGGCGTCGACACCAGCCTGGAAGCGCGTGCCGCCGGTGGCGCAGTTGCCTCCCGCCGCTTCGGCCGCCGTGGCGACGGCGGCGTTGCGGCCCGCGGCGCCCTGAACACCCTGCGGCCCCTGCGCGCCGTTGCACACGTAACGCGTCAGCGCCGCGTTGACCTCACCCGAGTCGAGCGCGCCGTTGCCGTTGGCGTCGACGCCGAACTGCAGGCGCACGCCGCCCGTCGCGCAGTTGGCCCCGGCTGCTTCAGGGGCCGTCGCGGCCACCGCGTTGCTGCCCACCGGGCCCATGGGGCCGACGGGGCCGGCCGCGCCCTGCGGGCCCGTGGAGCCGGCAGGGCCCGTCGCGCCAGCCACGCCCTGCGCGCCGTTGCACACGTAGCGCGTGAGCGAGGCGTTGATTTCGGCGGTGTCGAGCGTGCCGTTGCCGTCGGCGTCAGCGCCGAACTCGAGCTTCACGCCGCCCGTCGCGCAGTTCGCGCCGGCCGCTTCGTTGGTGGTCTTCGTCACCGTCGACGGACCTGCCGCGCCCTGCGCACCCGCGGGCCCGGGAGCGCCCGTGGCGCCGGGGCCGCCTGCGATGCCGTTGCACACGAAGCGCGTCAACGCGGCGTTCACTTCGAGGGCGTCGAGACTGCCGTTGCCGTTGGCGTCGACGCCCGCTTCGAGCTTCACACCACCGGTGGTGCAGTTGGTGCCGGGCAGCTCGGGGCTGGTCACCACCAACGTGGCAGCGCCCGCGGCGCCTGCAGGGCCCGCCGAACCCATGGCGCCGGGCTCGCCACGTTCGCCTGCGGGGCCTCGTTCGCCCGCTGGCCCCGGTTCACCCTGCGGCCCCGGCGCGCCATCGGCGCCCTTCGAACAACCCACGACACACACTGCGACTGCAGCCACAAGCACGCTTCTGAACATGTGAGGGACCCCCGGAGAACGACGCACGCTCGTCATAGCGCGAGCGCCGCGCACGGAAATCGGTGGGATTTTCCCTACACGCGGCTCAGCGGGTGGTCTTGATGACCGTGGTGCCCTTGCCGCCGCCGGTCGGCGGCTTCACCACCGCCGCCTTTTTCTTGAGCTGCAGCGACAGGCTGGCGGCGGTCTCGGTCAACGTGCCGTCGGCGCTCTCGAAGCCGTCCAGCGACACCCGCACCGCGACGGGCAACTTCGCCTTGTCGAGCTGCGCCGTGTAGGGCGTCTGACCCACGCGTACGCCAGCGAGCTCCACGGCGGCGCCGCCCGGCTCTGAGTCCACGCGCACCGCGAGCTGCGGCGGCGGCTCGGGAGCCTTGACCACTTCGGGCGGCTTCACGACCTCGGGCGGCGGCGTGACGACGACGGGCGGGACCACCGGCGCGTCGGTCTGCTGCGACTTCCACCACGCGAAGCCGCCCACCCCACCGATGAGGGCGAGCAACACCACGGCGATGAGGGCCTTGTTGAGCGGCTTTTCACGCGGCGGCGGCGCGACGACCGCGGTCACCGGCTGGCTCTGCAGCTCGCGCGCGCGATCGACGGCGGTGACGCCCTGTTCACGCGGCTGCGGCTTCGACAGACCGCCGGCGTCGAGGTCGGTGAGCCCGGAGTCTTCTTCGTAGAACCGCGGCGACGCTTCGCGGGCGATGCGCTCGGCGTAGAGCTCCTGCATGAACGCCGAGAGGTGCGCCGACGAGGTGGGGATCGCGTTGTGGAGCGCGAAGTCTTCGAGGGCGAAGCGGAACTCGGCGGCGTCGGCGAAGCGGTCCTTCGGGTCCTTCGCGAGGGCCTTGAGCGTGATGGGGTCGAGGCCCGGCGGCACCGAGGCTTCGACCTGCGAAGGCGGCGGCACCTGACAGGCGCGCACCAGCCGCTGCGTGGCGAGGTCGTTGTCGCCCTTGAAGAGCCGGCGGCCGGTGAGCTGCTCCCACAGCACGATGCCCAGCGCGAACACGTCACTGCGCGCGTCGAGCTCGAGCCCGTCGGCCTGCTCGGGCGACATGTACGGGAACTTGCCCTTCAAGATGCCGGTGGCGGTGTGCTGCGCGCGGCCCGCGGCCTTCGCCACGCCGAAGTCGATGAGCTTGACCGAGCCGTCGAAGCCCACGAGCACGTTCTGCGGGCTCACGTCGCGGTGCACGAGGTTGAGCGGCGTGCCCTTCGCGTCGCGCGCCTTGTGCGCGAAGTCGAGGCCGGCCGCCGCGTCGGCGATGATGCGCACGATGACGCCGATGGGGATGCCCTTGTTGGTGGCCGCGGCCTGCTTCTCGATGCGCCGCAGGTCTTCACCGGCGACGTATTCCATCTCGATGAAGTGCACGCCGTTCTCGACGCCGAACTCGTTGATGCGCGCGATGTTCGGGTGGTCGAGGCGCATGGTGATTTTGGCCTCGTCGCGGAACATGGCGAAGAACTCTTCGTCTTCGACCAGGTGCGGGAGGATGCGCTTGATGACGACGAGCTTCTCGAAGTCTTCGCTGCCCTTCCTGGCGAGCAGCACCTGCCCCATGCCGCCGGAAGCGATCTTCTTGAGGAGCGTGTAGCGGCCGAAGGGAATGCCCATGAATCCGTTGGGCAGTGTACCCGCGCGGGGCCGATTTGCCGCCTCTCATTCGAGCGGGGTGTCGCCGCTTTGATCTGCCCGGTTTTCAGGTGAGAAGCTGGCGGCATGAAGCCGGTTTCGCGTGGCACGACGTCGTCGAGTTCCTGGGAGCGCTTCGTGGCGCTGCCGGCCGATGACCGTCGTGAATTGGTGGGTGGCGAGTTGGTGGAGACCGAGATGCCGACGGATTTGCACGAGCACATCGTGCTCGCGATTGGGTTCTTCTTCAGAGGCTGGGTGCGTGAGCACGGCGGCTTTGCGTTCGGGTCGGGCTTCAAGATCCGGATCGACGACGACCATGGGTTCGTGCCGGATCTCCATCTCTATCATCCGAAGAATCGTGCGCGCCGCTCGGCCCAGGCGCTTCTCGATGGTGCGCCTGACGTCGTCGTCGAAATTCTGAGCCCGGGCAGCGCGACCTACGACAAGAAGACCAAGCTGCTGGGGTACGCGCGCATCGGTGTGGCGGAGTACTGGATCGTTTCGCCGGAAGAAAAATCGCTCGAGCGGCTCGTGCTTCGTCGCGGCAAGTACGTCGTCGAAGAGGTCCTCGTGAGCGGCGACATCGTGAGGCCTCCGCGATTTCCGGGGCTCGAGGTCATCGTTTCAGAGCTGTTCGATTTTCCCGAGAAGACGAAGCGGTAACTGATTGGCCCGTCTCCCCGCTCGCAGGGAGAGGGAATCAGGTTCGACGAATGGCGCTCGCGGCGACCCTCTACCGTGAACACGCGCCGCACCCGGCGTTGCGCGCACACGTACGTGTGTTGTGGGAATTGAGCGGGCCGTGCGACGACCCTTCGCCGCAGAAGTTGTTCCCCGACGGCGCGATGAGTCTGTGGATCAACTTCGGCGGGGTGATCAGCGGCGGTCAGCAGCACGTGACCACCGGGGGCGCGGCGCTGCTGGGCGAAATCCGCCGGCCCATCGAAGTGGCGTCGACCGGGGCGCTCGACATCGTGGGCGTGAGCTTCTGGCCGGGTTCCGCGCGCGTGTTCCTCGACGCGCAGTTGCCGGAACTGGTGAACCGGCTGGTGGCGGATCCTCCGGTGACGATTGAGTTGAGCGGGGTTATCAGCGCTGAACCGCAGGACCGCATTCCGCGGCTGCAGCAGGCGCTGCTCGAGGCCGTGCAACCGAAGCGCGCGCCCAGTGACCGGGTGCTGCAGGCGTTCTCGCTGCTGGGCCAGCACGACATCGCCGGGCTCGCCGATTCGATGGGCTTGAGCACCCGGCAGTTGGAGCGCCGCTTCGTCGATGAGCTCGGCGCCTCACCGAAACAGCTGGCGTCACTGCTGCGCTTTCGTCGCGCGCTGGCGGCGATGCAGCGACCGAAGCCCGACTTCGCGGCCATCGCGCTGGAGTGCGGTTACGCAGACCAGGCGCACCTGGTGCGGGACTTCACGAAGTACACCGGCGCGCCTCCGAAGCGGTTCGTGACCACCGAAGCGCCGAAGACCCGCGCGGAGTGGCTCACCGGGCCATCCTGACGTCGCATTCGTTCAATACCGGTTCCGGGCGCGGGCGTACTCCGGTGCCCATGACCATCAAGACCATCAACCCCGAGAAGCTGTTCAAGCCAGAGTTCTACGACCAGGTGTCCGTCGCCACGGGCACGAAGCTGGTGTTCATCGCAGGTCAGGTCGCGCACGACGGACAGGGCGGCCTCGTGGCGCCGGGCGACCTCGAGCAGCAGGTCGAGCAGGCGTTCATCAACGTCGGTCACGCGCTCGAGGCCGCGGGCGCGACGTTCGCCAACGTCGCGAAGACCACCATCTACGTGACGAAGTGGTCGATTGATCAGATGCCGCAGTTCGGCGCGGGGTTCGCGCGCGCGGCGCAGAAGCTCGGCATCACGACGAAGCCACCGACGTCGTTGATTGGTGTCGAGGTGTTGTTCCACCCCGACGTTCGCGTGGAGATGGAAGTGACGGCGGTCCTCGGCTGATGCCTGCGCTGCCTACTGCTGGGCCCTGAGCTGCAGCGTGTACGTGCCGGTGGCGTTGGGTTGCACCGCGTCGACCACCACGTAGAGCCACCGTGAGCCGCTCGCGTTGTTGGTGACCGACACGCTCTCCTGACCGTTGACGCCTCCCCCGTTCGAGGCGTCGATGCAGCTGCTCCCCGTGAAGGTCTGACAGGTCTCGACCACGTAGAGCACGGCGTCGAAGCCGGTCGGGGTGAGGGTGGCGGTGAGGTCCCACCCGCCGGGCACTTCGACCCGGTAGACGACGTCGGGGCCCGCGGCGATGGTGCTCAGGCCGCACAGGCTGCTGGCCTCGACGTCATTCCCGTTCAACGTCAGCGTGTCGTTGACGGTGCGCGTCTTGATGAATGGCGTGCCGCCGCTGAGCAAGACGACGCTCTCTGCCGAGTCGCACGATTCGCCCGAGACGTCGCGTGGCTGGAGCGCGACGGAGAACCGGCTGCGGGCGAAGGTCGCGTTGAGGTCGGTGTCGGCGACCAGCAACACCGTCTGGTCTGCGCCCGTGTTGTTCCGGTACGTGAAGGCCGACTGCCCTTCGGACGACGCCACGCAGGTGATGGGTGTGCTCTGGCACGCTGACGCCGACGTGATGACGCTCACGCCGGTGGCCGCGTCGACCTGCGAGAACGCGAGCTGCTTCCCGCGCGGGACGTGTGCGGCGTACACCGCGTCGGGCCCGCTCCTGAAGTCGCACGAGAAGGAGCCGGTCGTGTAGTCGTTGCTCCACCCCAGCACGGGCTCGTTGACCGACGCGGTCTGCAGCACTGACGACAGCACGAGCGGTGAGGCCGTCGCGCACGTCTCGGCCCCGAGCACCGGCGAGAACGCGAAGGTGAGGTCGAAGGACACCGGCGGCGATGAGGGCGCGTCGACGATGACGTTGAAGCGCTTCGGCTGCGGCCCCGGGTTGGACACCTCGTTGAGGACGTCGACACATGGCCCGTCGACGCAGCTCGCGGTCGCCTCGACGATGTTGATGGTGAGCCCCGCGCCGGTCGTCGACCTCACGTCCAGGCGCGTGCGTGGCGGTACGTCGACCGGGTAGACGCGGTCGGGGCCACTCTGGAACTGGCAGCGCTGCGCCGAAGACCAGTTGTAGTGGTCGGTGAAGCCGACGAAAGACTGGTTCGTCAACGTGGCGTTGCCGGTGATGACCGCAGCGGGCTGCTCGCAGGCGTCACCCGGCGGGCCCAGCGCCGAGAAGGCCACTGAGAGGTCGAACAGGCCCTGCCCCGGGTTCGCCATGAGGCTCTCGACGATCACCGACACGGTGCGCGGTGTCGTGCCGAAGTTGTCCCAGGTGACGACCCTCGGCGTGCCCGTGTTGCGGCTCGCGGCGCAGGTGGCGTTGCGCGCGCACGTCGCGCCTTCCACGAGGTGCACTGCGGTGCTGAAGGGTGCCGTCACGGTGGCCGTCAGCCGCTGCGCCGGCGGCACCACGACGGCGTACACCCGGTCTCGCACCGCCTCCGTGCGCTCGCACCGGGTGCCCAGCGCGTAGTCGTCACCGAACTCGAGAATGCTCTGGGCCGTCAGCGTGGTCGGGCTCGGCACCAGCACCGCCGTCTCGCACGTGTCGCCCGCGATGAGCGGCGTCACGACGGCGGTGAGCGTGAAGGGCCCCCAGCTGTTGGGCGAGTACGCGTCGACGAGGAGAAAGACCTCCTGGGCCGTCGTGGAGGTGTTGGTCCACGTCAGCGGCGCCGTTTCGGGGTCGTCGCGCCCGGCGGTGCACGTCGGCGTAGTGAAGCTGCAGTTGCTCTGCCCGACGATGAGGTTGAACGTCGAGTCGAAGGACGCGTTGAGGGTGGCCACCAACCGCGCCGCCGGAGGCACGGTGATGACGTAGAGCAGGTCGTCGGTGCCGTTGGAGAGCACCGAGCCCTCGCAACCGTTCACGTCGCCGAAGCTGAAGTCGTTCGTCGCGTTCGCCGTCGTCGAGCTCACGGCCACGCCGCTCGTCAGGCGGAGCGCCGTCGCGCAGGACTGCCCGTCGCGCGCGGTGCAGGTGATGCCGTCGCCCGTGAAGCCCGGCGCGCACGCGCAGGTTCGCGAACCCGGGAGGTTCGTGCACACGCCGCCGACCGCCGCGCAGCCGCCGTTGCTGGTGAGGCACTCATCGACGTCGCTGCACGTCGCGCCCGCTCGGGTGAAGCCCGGCGCGCACGTGATGCCGCACGACATGCCGTCGCAGGTCGCAGCGCCGTTCTGCGGCGCACTGCAGGGAAGGCACGAGGTGCCGCACGTCGCGATCGAGGTGTTCGACACGCACTGCTGATCACACACGTGTTCGCCAACGCCGCACGGTGCGCCGGCATCGGTCGCGGTACCGCCGTCGGTCGCGGTACCGCCGTCGGTCGCGGTGCCGCCGTCGGTCGCGATGCCGCCGTCGGTCGCGGTGCCTCCGCCGGTCGCGGTGCCTCCGCCCGTCGCAGTGCCGCCACCGGTCGCGGTGCCTCCGCCGGTTGCGGTGCCTCCGCCAGTCTCAGTAGCGCCGCCGGTCGCGGTGCCTCCGCCGGTCGCGGTGCCTCCGCCGGTCGCGGTGCCTCCGCCGGTCGCGGAGCCTCCGCCAGTCGCGGAGCCTCCGCCGGTTACAGGACTGGGTTCAGGGAGCGGACTGCAGGCAGTCGACGCGAGAGACAGACACAGCGCGGAGATCAGGACTCGACGGTGCATGCCGCCAACGTCGCGAAATTCTGCGTGCGTGCTCCATCATCAACTTCAAGAACGCAATTCCCACCAGTGAGACCGCAGGGCCACGCGCGCCGTCGGGTCAGCTCTTCAACTTGTAGCCGGTCTTCAACATCCACCACGCCGTGCCGGTGGACACCACCGCGAGCCCCACCAGCAACGCGAGGCCGACCGCCGTGCCCTCGTTGCTCCCCAGCATTCCCGAGCGCAGGCCTTCGACCATGTGCACCACCGGGTTGAAGAGGCTCAGCGTCTGGAACGGCTCGGGCAACTTGCGCACCGAATAGAAGACGCCGCCCAGGAACGTGAGCGGCATCATCAAGAAGGTGGGGAAGAAGTTGATCTGCTCGAACTTCTCGGCCCACACCGCGGCGATGAGCCCGAGCATCGCGAACACGTAGGAGCTCAACAGCAGGAACACCAGCGTCTGCACCGCGTGCGCGAGGTGGAAGCCGGTGAAGAACATCGCCACCGCCCACGTGAGCAACCCGACGAGCAGGCCACGCACCATCGCGCCCGAGATGAAGCCGACGAGCAGCTCGATGGGCCCCAGCGGCGCGACCAGCAGGTCGACCAGCGTGCCCTGCAGCTTGGTGATGAAGAACGAGCTCGACGAGTTGAGGAACGCGTTGTTCGCGATGCCGAGGAACACCAGACCGGGCACGATGAACTGCACGTACGGCACGCCTTCGATGTCGCCCTGGCGGCCGCCCAGCGTGTACGCGAACACCACGAAGTACAGCGAGGTGCTGATCAACGGCTGCAACACCGTCTGCCCCGGCACACGCAGGAAGCGGCGCACTTCTTTTCCGAACAGCGCCCGGGCGCCGATGGTGTTCATGACTTCGGCTCTCCCTTGAGCACGCGGAGCAGGATGTCTTCGAGACGCGCCGGCTGCATCGAGACGTCAGCCACCGGCAGCTTCGCCGCGAAGATGGACGAAAGAACCTCCGCCGACGTCGGCGTGCCCGCGCGCTCCTTGAACGTGAGCGTGAGGCCGTCGGTCGACAACGTGCCGTGGAGCTCCGGCGGCAGCGCCGCGAGCGTCGACGAGAACTTCACCACCAGGTTTCGCTCACCCAGCCGCCGCATGAGCGTGTTCTTCTCTTCGAGCAGCAGCAGCTTGCCCTTGTCGATGACACCCACGCGGTCAGCGAGCTCTTCGGCCTCTTCGAGGTAGTGCGTGGTGAGCACCACCGTCGTGCCTTCGGCCTTCAGCTTGCGCACGTAGTTCCAGAGGTCGCGGCGCAGCTCCACGTCGACGCCGGCGGTCGGCTCGTCGAGGAACACCAGCTTCGGCTTGTGCACCAGCGCCTTGGCGATGAGCAGGCGGCGCTTCATGCCTCCAGACAGCGCGCGCGTCTGCGTCTCGGCCTTCGCGGTGAGTGACAGCGCCGCGAGCAGCTCGTCGATGCGCGCGTCGTCCTGGGGTTGACCGAAGTAGCCCTGCTGAATCCGCAGCGACTCGCGCACCGAGAAGAACGGGTCGAAGTTGATCTCCTGCGGCACGAGGCCCACGCGGTAGCGCGGCGTGATGCTGTCGTCGTCGATGGAGGTGCCGAACAACTTCACCGAGCCGGACGTCTTGCGAACCAGCCCGCACACGGTGCCGATGAGCGTGGTCTTGCCGGCGCCGTTGGGCCCCAGCAGCGCGAAGATTTCACCGGTGTTGATGGACAGGGACACGCCGTCGAGCGCGCGGTGTTCCTTGTAGTGCTTCACCAGATTCTCGACCTCGAGGACGGCCGTCATCGTCGGGTGTCTCTGTCATTTCAGAAGTCGTCACGCGAGCAATACGAGAGTCATGACACGCCGTTCAGTTGGGCTAAGTCTTCCGCGCATGAGACCTGTCGCGCTGCTGTTGGCTGTCGCCGTGGCGCTCAGTGCCTCGCCTGCTGTGGCGGAAGAAAATGCTCCGCACCAGCGCGGTTTTCTCACGGGGCTGGGGCTGGGCTTTTTGTTGTTGGGTGGTGTTGGAACCGGGTTGGGGATCAGTGGTTCCATCAACGCGGGACAGGCGGACGCGGCGCTGGAGCCGCTCGTCGACGACGCGGGGAATACGAAGCAACAAGAAGACACTCCACTGACGACCGTTCTGGGGACGCAGCGGGCAAGCGGGACGGTGCTGGCGATCGTGGGCTTCACCCTCGCAGCCGCCTCGTTCATCACCAGCATCGTGCTCTTCGTCATCGACCGGCCGAGACCGCCGGTGACCGTCGCCTTCATGCCGACGCAGCAGGGCGGAACGTTCGCGCTGACCGCGAACTTCTGAACACCCACACTTCCCTCCATTTCGAGGGGCCTACCGTATTACTGCGGGCTACCCGGCCCGCTGGAGCGCCTGCGCGTCGCGCCCCATCACGGGCATCGTCGCGTTGCCCACGAACACGTCAGCCATCTTGGCGAGCCGCGCCCACACGCTCTGCTGCACGTAGGGAATGCCGTGCTTCTCGCAGAGCGCCTGCACCCTGGGCTGCAGCCACTGGTAGCTGCGCATGGGCGCGTCGGGCCAGAGGTGATGTTCGATCTGGTAGTTGAGGAACAGGTGCGCCCAGTCATTCACGTCGCCACCGGTGCGGTAGTTCACCGAGCCGAGAATCTGACGCAGGTAGCGCTCGGCCTTGTTCTTCGGCGCGTCGGTGAAGCGGTACACGTCATCACCCGAGTGGTTCGGGCCGACGACCACGAAGGTGTGCAGGTTGGTCAGCAGCTCCGCACCCAGTGAATTGAGCGCCGCGCTGAACGCCGCCCACGGGCCCAGCGGCAGATACAGCGCAGGAAACGCGACGAGCTCGACGAGGAAGTACGGCAGCCAGTTCTCGGTGAGCAGCTGCTTCCATTCGGCGGGCAGCTGCTTGTCGGGCTCCAGCTGCTTCGCGCGTGTACGCAACGCCCGCGTGGTGTTCTGCGCGTAGTAGCTGGCGCGCCAGGTGCCGGCGAGCAACACGAGCAGCGCCCAGCGCGCGGGCTTCGGCAGCGTGCGCACCCATTGGGTGTTGCGCTCGACGAGGTCGGGGTCGGTGTCTTCGCCGGTGAACGAGTGATGCAGCACGTTGTGCTCGTACTTCCACGCCTCGGGCTCCATCCAATCGAGCCAGTCGATGAAGCGGCGGCGGCCCTTCGCAAACAGCTTGCTGGTGAGCCGCTCGGGCGTGTTGGGCACGCGGTCATACCCGCGGTGACCGACGTGGTGCATCAGCAGCCAGCGCGTCGAACGGCCGAGGCTCAAGGCGACGGCGCTCAGCGGGTTGGGAGCGAGCCACGCCGTGGCGGCGCCGATGGCGGTGGCGGTGCGGCCCCAGCGCTCGAGCTTCCGGAGGTGCGCGAGGTCGTCGTCACCGAGGCTCGCGCGCAGCTCTTCACCGAGCGCGAGGACGTCTTTCAAGAACGCGTCGAGGTCGACGGTGGCGGGGTCGAATTCAGCTGCGGCCATGGCGTGGCGCACGTACCGCAGTCGCCGTGTGCGACGCGAGAGTCAGCGAGTGGCCGTCTCGCGCGCGACTCGCGCAGTTGGTGTTGCTCGTTCGCGATGTGCTCGAGGAGCAAGGCTCCAAGGGGTGACTGGCCGAGAGGATCCTGGCGATGCTCTTCGCGCACAGGCCCCGCGACCTCGGGACGAGCGACGACTCTTTCGACGACGTAGACAAGCCCACCAGTGCCACCGACGGGTTTGATGACGACGCTCAAACAGCGCGCCCATCACGAAGCCTCGTCAGCTCGAACCAGAAGCCACGAAGCCGGAGTGCCGCGCGAGGCGAGCGCGATGAACGCAACCCGAATCGATGGCTTACCCAGGAGCCGATGCAGTTCATCGCCGCGCTGGCGAACTTGGCGCGATCAGAACCTGGCGGTGCTCTACCTCGGGGCGAGCGACGACTCTTTCGACGTCGTAAACAAGCCCACCAGTGCCACGACGGGCTTGATGGCGACGCTCAAACAGCGCGCCCATCACGAAGCCTCGTCAGCGAGAACCAGAAGCCACGAAGTCGGAGTGCCGCGCGAGGCGAGCGCGATGAACGTCACCCGAACCGACCGCTCACCCCAAAGCTCGTGCTCGTTCCACGCACTCACTTCTGCGTGAGCGAAGCAGTACCGAACTTCTCGACGTTCACCAACCACGCCGCTGCGTTCTTCACGTAGCGAGCGGTGCCCGCGGTGTCCCACTTGATGAAGAGCCGCGTGAAGCCGCCATCGAAGATGACCCGCTTGCCGTCGCGGTCGTAGAAGCCGGCGACGAGGTTGTCGGCCGAGCCGTAGATGAGCGGGCTCAAGGTCTCGTTCTTCTGCACGGTGGCGATGGTGACGCCCTCGTAGATGAACTCGAGGCCGGTGCTGAGCAGGTGGCGGCGCAGCACGCCGGCCTTCGCCGGTTCCTTCTGCAGGCCGACGGTCTTGTCGCCCATCACGTTGCCCAGCATCTTTACGCCCAGCAGCGCCTCACCGACGGCGTTGGCGTCGGCGTAGTACGGCTCGTTGTCGCCCCAGATGTACACGCCGTGGCCCGCGTCGAAGTACTTCTTGATGACCGCGATGTGCTCGGCGTTCAGCTTCCGCACCGAGTCCGAGATGATCCACAGCTGACAGCTCTTCTCGAGCGCAGCCGCGAGCTCTCTGGGCGGCGGCGGCGAATTGACCCAGCGGTACACCGAGAAGCCCTTCTCTTTGAGCGCGGCCTTCGGGAGCGCGAAGTCGAACCCTTCACCGGTGTAGAGGTGCAGCACGGCGATGGTCTGGCCTTCGAACGCGCCGTCGACGGCGAGGTCGTACTGGTTGCCGCTCGCGTTGCCGTGGCCGTCGGTCTTCACCTCGAGGCGCTTCTCGACGCGGCGTTGCTTCACTTCGCCGGTCGCCTGGTCCCGGTACGACTCGGTGGTCACCTCCGCGGGCGCGTTCATGCCGGCGATGGAGTTGTACTGAGCAAAGGCAGACAGCGAGCACAGCGCGAGGGCAGCCAGCGCGAGCCGGCGGAAGGAAGAAGTGGTCATGGTGACCGGCTTCAACGCGGCGAGGTGGAGATCGATCTATCGAGGGCTGCAAAAGGCCCGGTGGGCGGGCTTTTTGTTGCACTCATTCTTTCCACCGAACCTTTTTCGGGCTCGTGCACTCCTGCCAGAAGATGCAGCTCGTGCCGCACCCAGCGCTCACCGACCTCGGTGACGACCAACTCATGACCCTCGCACGGGAGGGCTCGCGCGACGCGTTCCGGGTGCTGGTGCGCAGACACGAGACGAAGGCAGTGGCGTTCGGTACCCGCTACCTGGGCTCGGCACCGCAGGCGAAAGACGCGGCGCAGGAGGCCTTCGTGGAGCTCTACCTAACGCTCGGCCGCTACCAGCCGCGCGGACACTTCCCGTCGTACTGGCATCAGATTCTCCTCAATCAGTGCCGCATGACGGTGCGAGCGGCTGCCTCGCAACGCGCGGCGTACGCCCGACTCGAGTCGGTTCCATCGGGTACTGCAGCCACCCCAGACGAACTGTTGAGTGCCCTGCAAGACCAGAAGGCCGTGACGCGCGCGCTCGACACCTTGAGTGAAAAGCTGCGGGTGGTGGTGGCGCTGCGCTTCGGCGCGGGGCTGCAGCTGCAGGAAATCGCCGAGACGCTCGAGCTGCCGGTGGGCACGGTGAAGAGCCGTCTCTTCGCTGGGCTCGCCGACTTGAAGAGCGCGTTGAAAGGAACGGCATGAACCCGATGCTCGAGCCCGATGATGAAGAGCTGCTCCGCTTCGCGGCGGGTGAAGTGCCGGCTGAGCGCGCCGCGCGCCTCGAAGCATGGGCGCGAGGCGAGCCGTCACGTGCCGCGCGCGTGGCCGAAGCGAAGGCGCTGGTGGCCGCGCTGGTGCCGAACCAGGAGCCGATCGATCTTCTCGCGGGCGTCGAACGGCGCATCGCGCTTCGTCGACGACGCACCTGGCAACGCAGAGCCATAATCACTGCCGCGGCAGTCGCGTGTCTGTCGGTGTGGTGGGCGCGGCAGCCCGACGAGGTGCGAATCAAAGGCACCACGCTGAACGCAGATCAGTGGGCCGGGGTGGAACTCTATCGGCTCGAAGGCACCACGCCCGCGCGGCTCGGCGAGACGATGGAGCCGAACGACAGTCTGCTCGTCGCCTACCGCAACGGCGGCCAGCAACCGTTCACGCACCTGCTGGTGTTCGGCGTGGCGTCGTCAGGTGAACTCTATTGGTACTACCCCGCGTGGGACAACGCTGACGACGACCCGCAGGCCATCGCCATCGAACCGAATGACCGGCTGCTCGAGTTGCACGAACGCATTACCCACGAACTGCCGCGCGGCCGCCTGGTGCTCCATGCGGTGTTTGCCCGACGACCGCTGCGCGTGTCAGAAATCGAGCGGCTCGCTGCGCAGGCCAATGCGCTTTCGCCGCTTCCATTGCCAGAGACAGCGCAGCAGCGAATCGTTGTGGAGGTTCAGTGATGTTGGCGGCGATGGTGTTGCTCTCGATGACCGCTGCGCCGGAGAGCGCTCCGAAGCTCTTCGCGCTGGTGGTGGGAAACAACCGCTCGGCGAACGCAGCCACGGCGGATCTCCGCTACGCCGATGACGATGCGCTCGCCCTGCACCACCTGCTCATCGAGGCCGGTGCACGCAGCGTGTTGCTGGTGATGCCCGACGATGAAACGCGGGCGCTCAATGGCGTCTCGACACTCACGCCGACCGAAGAGTCATTGGCGCTGGCGTGGAAGCAGCTGCGCGGCGAACTGGCGGCGGCGAAAGAGGCCGGTCAACGCACCGAGTTCCTCTTCTTCTTCAGCGGCCACGGCGACATCAGCCACGGTGAAGGCTTCCTCACGCTCGAAGGCGGCAAGCTCACCCGCACAGGCCTGCAGGCGATGCTGGCCGCGTCACCGGCGCAGCGGAACCACGTCATCATCGACGCGTGCAAGGCGTACTTCGCAGTGATGGGCAAAGGCCCCGGCGGCACCCGCACGCCGTGGAACACGCCGTTCGCCGACAGAGCCACGTCCACCGATAACACCGGGCTTCTCCTCTCGACTTCGTCTGACGGCGATTCGCACGAGTGGGAGCGGTACCAGGCGGGGGTCTTCAGCTTCGAAGTGCGCTCCGCGCTGCGGGGGAGCGCCGACATCGACGGCGATGGGGTGGTGACCTACCGCGAACTCGGCGGGTTTCTCACGCGCGCGAACGCGGGCATCACCAACGCGCGGCTGCGGCCCGATTTTCTGGTGTCCCCACCGGGAGGAATGCGCGGGCTCGACGAGCCGGTGCTCCGTTGGCCCGCGGCTTCGGCGTCGTTGGTCGTCGATGGTGCGCCTGAGCATCTGTACGTCGAGTCGGGTTCCGGCCACCGCGTGCTCGAGCTCAACCGCGGCAGCGCTCGGGCCTTCGGGCTTCACCTGCCAGCAGAGAGGCCGCTGTTCGTGCGCAGCGCTGACGAGAAGTCAGAACGTCGACTCGACACATCGGAGCGCACGCAGTTGTCGACCATCGCCGTGAACCGGCCCGACCTCGCGCGCAAAGGTGCGCTGGCGATGGCGTTGACGGCGCTGTTCTCGCAGCCCTTCGACGAGAGCGCGGTGGAGTCGTTCTCGGTCGCGTACGCGGTGGAACGCACGGAGCCTGAGACACCGTCGGCAAGGAGCGTGTTGCGAACCGTCAGCCCGGTCGTGTTGAGCGTTGCGGCGGCAACCGGGCTCGTCTCGGTCGGAGTGGCCGTGGAACGCTCGCAGGTGAACGAGACGACCTCGAACCTCGAGCGCGTTCAGCGCAACCAGGGCATCGCGGCAGCGAACGTGACGATGGGCATTTCAGCGGCGGTAGCGGCGACGGCGGTCGGGTTGTTGATCTTCTCGTACACCGGCGAGCCGAGCGCGAAGACCGTGGAAGTCGGCGTCAGCCCCACGGGTGTTTCGGTGGTGAGCCGATGGTGAAACGAACCTTTTCTGCAGGCGCGCACTTCTGTCTCACCATGAAACGAATCGTGATGGGGGTCGCCGCATTGGTCGGCGCGGGGTGCTTTCAACCGGTTTCCACGGACGATGCACCATGCCCATGCGCGGTTGGCTTCGAGTGCTGTGACGGAAACGTGTGCCGCGCAGTGGGTCAGTGCACGGTCGGTGGCGGGACGGGCGGCGGAAGCGGTGGCGGGACGGGCGGCGGGAGTGATGGCGGTGGCGGCCCGCTCACTCCGTTCTCTTTCAGAACCGACGGCGCGGCACCGAACAGCGTGCGCCTCGATGGGCTTGCAACACCGGCGTACCTCGAAGTGGCGGGTGAATCGGCGTACGTGATCGCAACGGAGACCAGTACCTGCGAGATGACCGGGAACCATCGGCCATCGTCGGTGACGCGGCTCGACACCGCTACAGGCTGGTCGGTGATGTGGCGCACGGCGCTGCACCCGAGGATCAAGCCGCTCGACGTGGCGTGGAGCACCGACGGGCTGACGGTGGTGGGTTCAGGCGAAGTCGCTGGAACACCCTCGCGAGGAGGTGACGACGCGGTGGTGGTGAGAATCCGTGACGACGGCACCGTCGCGTGGTCTCGACAGTTTGGTTCCATCTTCGAGGACCGCGTGCTTCGTGCCTTGCCACGGCCCGGCGGAAAGGTGCTCGTCGCCGGAGTGACAGGTGGCGCCCTGGAAGGCCAGGTGAGCCGCGGTGGCGAGGACGTGTTCCTCGCGCAGCTCGGCGCGGATGGAACGACTGACTGGTTCAGGCAAATCGGCACCAGCGGTGATGAACGGTTGCTCGACGTGGTGGTGCTCGACGACGACTCGCTGATGCTCGGCGGTTGGTCGTCAGGTGTGCCGTTCTTGCGTGGGTTCGACGCGACGGGTGTCCCCACGTGGTCGCAGCAGCCCCACATCGTTTCCGACAAGTTCATGAGGGCAACGCTGACGCGCTGGGGCGACGGCGTGGTGTGGAGCGGCACCGAAGGCAGTGCCGACATCGCTCTTTTCGCTGCTACCGGTGAGCTCCTCTGGGCGGCTGATGCGGGAGCCAACCTCTACTTCAGCGAAGTGAAGGAACTCGATGAGGACCGGGTTTCGTTGCACGGCGTGCGACGGCTCCCCTGGTCCGATCCGGCAAGTGTGAGGCTCGAGGCGTTCGAAGACATCTGGTGGCGCGACGGCGGCGTGACCAGCACGCCGGGGTTCGGTGGTGGCTGGCCTAGCGAAGGCAGGACGACGTTCGATCATGTCGCTCTCGGCCACCGTTCGAACAACACATGGACCATCGGCAGTTCCGTGTGGAGCACGCTCAACTACGACGTTCTCAGTATGAGCTCTTTCGAGTCAGGCGCCTCGTCACGCACTGCTCACTCCGATTGGCTGTTCGATGGCCCGGCAAACATGACGAGGCCTCGTTCGTACTGGCTGGCTCAGCCGTGGGCGTTGGGGTTCACGGCGAGCGGCGCCCAGATCACGCTGGGGGAGGCGGTATCTATGCCGTGCAGCCCCCAAGGTGGCTGGTTGTGGATCGCGAAGTCGCTCTGATCACTCGCAGGCGTCGTCGAGCCCGCGCGGCGAGACGATGGCCGGGCCGTTCACCGACCCGACGCCCGCGAGGAAACACCCGACCTGCGCGCCCACCGACGCCACGTCGAACACCACGTAGTGCCCGAGGTCGTACGGGGTCTGAATCTGCAAGGAGCCCGCGGTCACGCCGTTCAAATTGCTCCGCAGCGGGTACACCCCGGTGCCACGCCCATCGAGCCGCAGCGTGCGCGGCGTCGTGGGGTCCAACTCGTCACCGATGAGCGTCGTGCCCAACGCACCGGCCACCGCCGTCTGCGCGCCCGGGTGGAAGTAGCCGTCGAGCAGCCCCTGCGGCAGGAAGAACGGCTTCGGCTGCTGCCCTTCATACGGCTCGCGCGCCACGTGCCGGCCCTTCGCCGACGGGTCCGTCAAATCCCACAGCGTCTGAAACGCGTGCAGCAACGGGTGCGTGCGCGTGAGCGACTCGCCTTCCTTGAAGTTGAGGAGCAACTGCAGCGTCTCGCGCAGGTTCACCGGGTACGTGGTCTCGCTCGCGACCTCGATGAGCATTCCGCCCGCGCCCGAGAACACGTAGCCCTTGATGCGCGGGTCGACGGTGGCCACCGGAATGCCGATGGTGCTGCCCATGGAATGGCCCATGGCCGTCAGCTTCGACATGTCGACGCGCGCAGTGCCTCCGCTCGGCACGGGCAGCTCGACGGTCGAGACCAGGCGCGAGAGGTACACGGCCTCCATCGCCGCCACCGACATGTTGTCGACGGTCGAGTCGATGTCGCCGAACAGGTCGTACAGCTTGAGGCCCGTGGTGTCGGGTGGCGACTCGCGGTCACCGTGCAACGGGAAATCGAAGCCCATGGTCGCGATGCCGCGCCGCGCGAGGTACGTCGACGGACCGCTGCCCAACGGCGGGTCACCCTGCTGCGGCCGCGGCGAGGTCGGCGGCAGGGGCCCACGGTCCATCACCTCGCGGTACTCGCCACCGCTGCCGTGAAAATAGAGGTTCAGCGCCACGCCGCTCGAAGGCACCGCGCGCTTCGGCATCGCCACCGACAACCGCACCGACTGCGTGCCCTGCTGCACCGGCGTCTTCCCGTCTTCGCTCCACACGATGCGTCCGCGGCCCGGCTTGTTGCCGCTCTGCACGTGCGGCACGCGGTAGCGCGCGGTGAACAACACGTAGTCGGGGTAGTCGTTGAGCTGCGTCCACGGCTGCTCCAGCACCGGAGCCGGCAGCGTCTCGACCCACGCCGCCAACTTCTTGAGCGAAGCGTTGGGGTCGATGGTGCGGAACACGGTCGCGCCAGCCACCCTGGTGCGCGGCATCTTCGTGGCGCCGAGGAAGTCGCGCAGCGGCTTCAACACCTCGACCACCTTCAGGTCGGCGTCTTCGGTCTGCTCGAAGGCGTCGTGGAACACGCGGCTGCGGCCGATGGGAGAACCTGAAGCATCCTTCAGGTTGTCGAAGAGAATCACCGCGTACAGTGTGTTCTCGCGACGCGGGAAGCCCTGCACGGGCACTACCGACAACAACTTCGCGGGCGCGTAGGTGATGGCGCTCGAACTGAACGTGACGTCGACCGGAAACCGGCGGCCGTACTCGGGCGACGCGGGGTCGATGTCGACGAACTGCACCGTCGATTCAGCGGTGAGCGTCTCGCCCGCGGTCTTCGGCAGCGAGTTCACGTCGAGCTCGCCGGTGAGCGTGAAGAAGGCGCCGGCGTTCACGCCCCAGCCATCACGAATGCGCGAGTCGATGGTCTCGAGCCACATCTTCACCAGCGCGCCGCGTTCACCCGGCCAGCGGTCGAGGTTGTACGAGCCGTCGTCCTGGCGACGCAGCTCGCTGGGCAGGGGCACGCTCCAGAAATCGCCGCCGGGGTTGAAGGTCACCTGCGTGGCGCGCTCGGCGTACGGCACTTCACAGGCACACAGGAAGACGACGGTCAGCAACGCGAGACGACGCATGGGAGCGGCCTGCTACCGGCGCCCACCACGATTTGAAAGCGCCGCGCCACCTCGCGTTTGGTGACGAATGGAATTCACGAGGTAAGAGGCGCGCCCATGCCGTCCCAGGAAGTGAAACGCATCATGTCGCTGGCGAAGGGCGACGCGCAGAAGGCGTACGCCATCGTCGAGAGTCAGCTGTCGGTGTTGGTGATTCGTACGCAGGTGATGTTGTCGTTGTCGGGCATCGTGGTGACCGTCACCGGTTTCTCAGGCCGCACCATCGCGCAGACGAGTGAGGTCGCGCGGGCGCTCATCGCCGCGGGCATCGTGACCGTGTTGTGCGCGGCGGCCATCGCCATCGTCGGCGTGCTGCGGCTCAAGTGGCTGACGCAGGAGATCAGCGACGACATGGAAGAGACGCTCGACCGCATGCTGCGGATTCGAGACGCGAAGTCTCGTTACTTGAGCGCGGCGTTGCTCACCTTCGTGGCCGGCTTCGCCTGTTACTGCTTCGCGATCGCGCTGATGTTGATCAGCACCCAGCCGTTGGCGCGTTGACACCTCGTGTTATGAGACGCCGCGTGTCCACCACGCGGCTCGACATAGAGAACTTCGCGCAAATCTCTTCGGCTTCATTGGTGCTCGGTGACTTGACCGTCATCGTCGGCGCGCAGGGAACAGGGAAGAGTCTGGCGCTTCAGTGGTTGAAGTCTGCGCTGGACGGGAAGCAAATCATCACTGCGCTGAACGACGCGGGACAGCAGACCAAGAAGTCTGATGCGCTGATTGACCTCATCTTCGGCGTCGGAATGAGTGCTGCCTGGAATTCTCAGACCAGCATCAAGCTCGACTCGAAGCTCATCACGCGCGAGTCACTCGCCAAGCGCGGCAACGGTGGCGAGTCGGTGTTCTTCATTCCCGCGCATCGCGCCTCACTGATCAGCGACGGGTGGGCTTCACCGTTCCAGAAGCTCACGGCGGAAGTCCCCGTCGTCGCACGACTGTTCAGTCAGAACCTCTTTGACCTCTTCTCGGATCGCACTGATGACGCACTGTTCCCGCGTAAACGAGTGCTGAAAGGTCAGTACCGAGAGTTGATCGATGCGGCAGTTTTTCACAGCGGAACAGTCGGGCTGGAGGAAGACAGTCAGCACACCAAGCGCCTTCGACTTTCCCACGGCGAGAGCAAGTTGCCGTTCATGACGTGGACTGCAGGTCAACGCGAGTTCACGCCGCTCTTACTGGGTCTGTATCACCTGCTTCCGGCGAGAAAGCTCCCGAAGCAACCCGACATCGACTGGGTGATCATCGAAGAACCTGAGATGGGACTTCACCCTCAAGCCGTGACGGCCTTTTTGCTGCTGGTCCTCGATTTGATCTGGCGTGGTTACCGGGTCGTTCTCTCGACGCACTCGCCAGTGGTGCTCTCGATGATGTGGATGTTGCGCGTCTTGCGCGAAAGAGAGGCGCGCTGGCAGCTCGTGTGTGAAGGCTTCGGCGTCAAGACGAGCCACCAGTTGAGGCCGGTGGCCGAGAGGATCCTGAAGAAGGAACTCTCGCTGAAGACCTTCGTGATGGAGTTCGGCGCCGACGGCAAGGTGCGCTCGAAGGACATCTCCAACCTCGACCCCGGCGCCGACGACGAGTCGGAGGCGGGCTGGGGTGGGCTGACGGGCTTCACGACCCGCTTCAGCGACGCGGTGCGAATGGCGGTCGCCGAAGACGAGGCTCGCGAGTGACGACCATCCGCAAGCAGCTGAGGCCGACCAGCAGGCTCGTCGCGAAGGTCAGCGACGGTCTCGGCGCGCTGAACCCGGTCGACAAGCCGCGCATCGACGTCGCCATCAAGACCCGCTTCGACGACTCCATCGATGTCGACGCCGCCTTTCTCGAAGAACTGCCGAACGAGAATCGCTGGGATTACCTGCTCGGAGACTCAGTCTCGAAGAAGGTGGTCGGTCTCGAACCGCACTCGGCCAGGCAGGATGAAGTGAGCCGCGTCATCGCCAAGAAGACGAAGGCGCTCGAGCAGCTCCGCGCGCACTGGAAGGCCGGCTCTCCCGTCGCCGCGTGGTTCTGGGTCGCGTCCGGAGACGTGCACTTCCCGGACACCGACAGGAACGCGAAGCGACTCGCCGAGCACAACATCACCTTCGTCGGCCGGCAGCTGAAGGCGAAGCACTTCAAAAAGCTGTAGTCACGGCGCCGGCTTCAACTGCGCTTCCAGCATCGCGATGCGCTTCGCACTCACCTGACTCTTCGGCAGCTTCTTCGCGTACGTCAGCGCCTCGTTGAGCACCTTCACGCGGCCCTTCTCGTCGCCCTTCTTCGCGAGAATCGACGCCCTGGTCTCGTAGATGCGCAGCTTGCGCGGGCCTTCCTTGCACTTGCTCAACGCGCGGTCGGTCGCAGCCAACGCGTCGTCCAGCTGACCCAGCTCGCGGTACACGAGCGCCAGTCGCGCCGGCGGGTTGTAGTCCCTGGGCAGCTCCTTCTCGGACAGCTTGAGCGGCTCGACCATCTTCGCGGCCTGCCCCGACTCGAGCGCCGCCAGCACGCGATGCGCGTCGAACACCGCGCGCTCCCCGGGCGACTTCGCCTTCGCGGCCTCTGCGTCGAGAAACTGAAGCCACTTCGTCGCCAGCACCTTCGCGCCTTCGCTGTCTTTCGCGGCCGAGCGCTCCTGCACCAGCACCTCGTACAGCCCCGAGGTGTCGTCGGGCAGCACGCCCGGCAGCTCGACGGCCTTGAGCGACTGAGACACCAGCAGGTCCAGCTGCTGCGTGCGCGTCTTGCCTTCTGGCAGCTCGATGGCGCACGACAGGCCCCACGTCAGCGCGGCGACGCGCTCCTGCGCGAGCTTGAAGCCCGGCAACTGCTCGACGACGGTCTTCGCGCACGGCTCGTATTTCTTCGCGAGCGTCATCGCCGCCAGCATCGACAGCAACGTGCGCGCCTTGAGGTCGCCCTGCTGCACGGCGGCCTCGTACTTCTCTGCGGCGATTCCCGAATTCCCGGCGGCAAGCGCGTCGTCGGCCTCCCGCACCACGCCGTCACCGCCGCGCGCGGCCTCGAGCAGCGCCTGCATCTGCGCTTCGTCGGCGCTGCCGAGCCACTTCAAGACCACGGTCTCCTTCTGCGGGTCGATGAAGAGCAGCGTGGGCCACACGTCGACGGGGAACTTGTCGAGGAACGCGGCGCTCCTGGTCTTCTCGGTGTCGACGCTGGCGAACACCACGTCTTTCTCGAAGGCCTTGAACGAGTCGCGCGAGAAGACCTGCTCCTTCATGGCGACGCAGGTGTGGCACCACGGGGCCCAGGCATCGACGAACAACAGCTTCTTCTGCTGCTTCGCGGTCTTCAGGGCCTTCGCGTAGTCGTCTTCGATGAAGCGGGGGCCCGACGAAGCCGACAACACCAGCGCGACGAGGAGTGACGTCATGCGGTGTCACATAGCAATGCGCTGAACTTCTCGCGCGGTGACGTGGCAAGGTCCGCTTCCCCACGATGCTCGTCACGTTGCTGTACCAGTCAGAGCGAGTCCGCTTCGGCGCTGCAGGCTCGGTCATTCTCATGCAGTACCGCCTGCCGCCCACGCTCGAAGAGCTGAAGGTGGTGGAGGTCTACGAGGATCAACTGCTGATGCAGTACGCGAAGATCTCCGTCTTCACCGTTTCTGAACGCACCAACACGCTGCTGCGCGTGCCCGAAGACGTGCGCGACTACAGCGCCGAGTTGAGCCGCAAGTACGGCAGCCGCGTCATCGGCTCGGCGATGGTGGTGTCGGAGACCGGCCTGGCCGCGGCCATGGTGCGCACCTTCCTCGCGGGGTTTCTGCTGCTCACGCGTGGCGCGCTCAACCTGCGCAGCTTTCGTGAATTGAACGAGGCGCTGACCTGGTTGCGCTCGCTGCCCGAGCAGGACATACGCGTGAAGACCGAGCTGACGCTCACCGACCTCGAGCGCTTCTTCTCGGCGCCCTTCCCCACCGCGCCATGACCGTCGACTTCGACTGGCTCCCGTTCGACCGGCTGACGGGCCGTCAGGTGCACGACGTGCTGCAGCTGCGCGAGCGCGTGTTCATCGTCGAGCAGACCTGCCCGTACCTCGATGCCGACGGCAGTGACCCGCGCTGCTGGCACGGCCTGGGAATGAAGGACGGCGTGCTGGTGGCGACGGCGCGCATCGTTCCTCCCGGTGAGAAGTTCGGTGAGCCGGCGATTGGACGTGTGGTGACCGCGCCTGAAGTGCGACGTGAAGGTGCGGGGCGCGCGCTGATGATTTCGGCCATCGCGCAGGTCAAACGCCTGTACCCGGGCCAGCCGATTCGCATCGGAGCCCAGCGATATCTCGAGCGTTTCTACGGCTCGCTGGGCTTCGTCCCCATGGGCGAGCCGTACGACGAAGACGGCATTCCACACATCGAGATGCTGCGGGAGATCTGACGGGAAGGTCGTTCGTTGAAGGGTCTCATGAACCCTCCGAATCGACGACTTCCTGCAGTGCTGGCGGCGGTCTTCGCGATGTCGGCGTCGTTGGCGGCCATCGGCGCGGTCGTGATTTCAGACCTGGCGTACGCGGGTGAACCGCAGCCGGTGATGGAAGCCGACGAGGTGGTGAAGGCGCCGGTGGTGAAGATCTCGAAGGTCGAAGCGAAGCAGGACCTCGTGATTCCCGAAGCCGCCGACCTGCCCAACTTCGAGCCGGCCCCGAAGAAATCGAAGAAGCGGGCGAAGGTCGATTTCGGTCAGTTCGAAGGCTACTGAGTGAGCGCGACGCTCGTTGGCTGCGCGGTGTTCCTCGCGATGATGGCGGGGCTCTTCGTGCCGCTCGAGTACCTGTTTCCCGCGCGTGCCACCCGGCCGTCGTGGCGTTCGATGGCGCTCGGCGCGGCGCTGTTCGTAATCAACACGGTGCTCATGCAGTTGATCAGCGCGCGGCTGTGGAGCTCGGTGCAGCTCACGTCGGTGCGCAGATCAGCGCTGATCATCGTCGTGGTGTTCATCGCTTCAGACTTTGCCGGGTACTGGATTCACCGCGCGATGCACCGCGTGCCGTGGCTGTGGCGGTTTCACCGGGTGCACCATGAAGCGACGGAGCTCTCGTGGCTCGATGCCTGGCGGCAGCACCCGGTCGACTTCGTATTGCACGGAATCGTGGTCGGGCTGCCCGGGGCGATGCTGGGTGCGACGCTGTCTGACCTCGCGAGCGTGGTGGTGCTGCGCAAGGCGTTCACCACCTTCCTGCACGCCAACCTGAACGTGAGCTTCGGCGTTTGGCTGGCTTCACCGGCGTTCCACGCGCGGCATCACAGCGCTGATGAACGTGACTACGACACCCACTTCGCGGGCACTTTCCCGGTGTGGGACGTGGTGTTCGGCACGTACCGCGCTGACGTTACGCGGCTCGCGAAGACCGCGCCGTCGCTGTAAGCAGCGCCCATGTTCCGACTGGCGGGCGTGGTGGCGCTGGGCAGCCTGGTGGGCCGTGAGAGCTCACCGTCGACGTCATCGTCCGGCGGCGAATCAACGGCGGCTCGAGCATCGTGGACGGGGCCCTGACATGACGACCGTGAAGCAGTACCTCGAGGCGCTGGCTGAAGACCGCAAGGCGCCGGTGAAGAAGGTCTACGCAGCCCTCAAGAAGGCGATGCCGAAGGGCTACGTCGAGGGCCTCGAGTACGGAATGATCAGCTGGTCGGTGCCGCACGAAGGCAAGTCGGTGCAGTACGTCGCCCTCGCGTCGCAGAAGAGCCACATGGCCGTGTACCTGGTCGGCGCGTACACCGACCCCCGGGTGCTCCAGCAGTTGACCGACGCGTACAAGAAGCGCGGCAAGAAGCTCGACATGGGCAAGTCGTGCCTGCGGTTCAAGAAGCTCGAAGACGTCGACCTCGAAGCGGTGAGCGCCGCGGTGGCCTCGCTGAGCCCCGACGCGTTCCTCGCGCTCCGGGCGCGCCACGAAGCGTAGAGCCCGACCATTTTTCACGGAGACCCGAACATGTGGCGCATTGCCTTCGCAGGGGTGGCAGCACTGGTGGTGGCTGGTTGTACGCAGCCGTTGTGTACGCCGAACGAGACGCAGGCCTGCGCGTGTGAAGGGCCCGGCAGCGGCGTGCAGACCTGCAACGCGCAAGGCACCGCGTTCTCGGCCTGTGCGTGTGCGGCGCGCTGCGAGCCCGACAGTTGCCAGGGTCACGGCACCTGCTCCGTCGACGAGCGCGGCGCCACCGCGTGCACCTGCTTCGCCGCCTACGAAGGCACGCGCTGTGAACGCTGCGCGCCCGGCGCCGAAGACCCCGAAGGCGATGGCACCTGCGCGCTCGAGCGCTGCGAGCCCGACACCTGCAGTGGCCACGGCACCTGCGCGTTGGAAAGCGGAGCGCCGCGCTGCACCTGCGCTCCGGGCTACGCGGGTGAGCGCTGCACGGCTTGCGACCAGGGGTACGAGGTCGACGCCAGCGGCGCCTGCGTGATGCCCACCTGCGTGCGTGAGCGCTGCAACGGCCGCGGGCTGTGCGGCGACGACCTGAGCTGCGCGTGCTTCCCGGCGTACAGCGGCGAGGCGTGTGAGCGCTGCGCCAGCGGCTTTCAAGATGCAGACGGCGACGGCGTCTGCTCGCCGGCCTGCACCGCCACCACCTGCGGCGGCCACGGCACCTGCGTCGACACTTCGGGCACCGCGCGGTGCTCGTGCGACGCGCTGTACTCGGGGCCCGACTGCGCCGCCTGTGCAGCCGGCGCGCAGGACAACGACGGCGATGGCACCTGTGCACCGGCCTGTGCCACCGCGGCGTTGGCGTGCACGTCACCGGCGGCCTGCAGTGACACCTCGGGCATCGCGCGGTGCGCCTGTGGCCGCGGGTACGTCGACGACGGGCTCGACTTTCAGGGGCAGCTGCGGTGCCGCTGGGTCGGCCTCCTCGCAGACCCCGGGCTCCCGGTGGGCAGCGCGAGCTGGCAGGTGCTCGAAGACGCGGGCGTGCAGTGGCTGGCGTCGACCCCCGGCCAGCTCGACCCCGGGGCGATCTCGTTGCCCTTCAACGCCCCGGGCCTCAGGCGCTTCTTCGCCTGGCAGCAGGTCGACGTGCCGCCGGCGACGGTGCCCTGGGCGGTCGACGTGAAGTACGGGAGCTCCAACGCGGGCGTCGTGCGCGTGGGCACCGCCACGGTGCTGCTGCCGACATCGACCGACGGCGTGGTCTCGGCCTGCGTCGGCGACACCTTCGAGCCCGGGCCGATGCGCGTCTCGCTGGGGTCCTTCGAGGGGCTCTTGGCGCGAGTCCCGGCGCCCGCGGCCATCACCTTCGATTCGGTGACGTTGCGCCCCGGGCCCGAGTGCCCCGCGCCGGGTGCGTTGCCCAACGGCGACTTCAACAGCAGCGCCGACTGGAAGCTCGAGAACGCACGCATCACGACGGTGGCGGGGGCCGGTGCGCTGCGCATGCCGTCAGACGGCTGCAACTCCAGCCGAGCCACGCGGCTGCTCTCGGTGCCTTCGCGGGGAGCCGCCACGGCGAATGCGCTGCGCCTCACGAGCTTGAGAACCGGCGACAGCTTGACCCGGGGCTCGGTGGGGCTCGACGGGAAGTTCCTCGACCTGCCCAGCGACGGGTCGATCATGCAGTGGTGCGTGCCTGCGGGCGTGCGTGGCCGCGTGGTGAACCTGACGTTCCAGGCGGTGCTGAGCGTGGCCTGCGGAGTGCCGCGCAGCGGTGAGTTCACCATCGACGACCTCGAGTTCTTCTACGACCCTGACTGCGCGGCGCCGAACGGGGTCATCAACGGCGGCTTCCAGAGCAACGCCGGGTGGAGGCTGTCGGGGTCTGCTGCGTTGGTGAACGACTCGAACGCGCGCTCGCGGGTGCTGCGCATCAACACGCCCACGGTGTGCGGCGGGGGCGCGGCCTCGCAGAACGCGCTGGTGCCCATGCCCGTCGGCACGGCGGGCCCGGCGCTGCGCTTCAAGTACACCGCGCAGGGCCCTACGTCGGTGCCGGCGGTCATCCTCGACTCGAACCTGCAGCAGCTCCCCAAGACCACCGGCTGGGAAACGAAGCTGGTGTGCATTCCTCCGCAGCGGGCTGGTCTGGAGCTCACGCTCGAGTTCAACGCCAATGCCTACGGCGGTTGCGGGGTGGCGATCTCCGGTGAGACGGCCTCGTTCGACGAGGTCGAGCTCATCACCGACCCGTCGTGCCCGGCGGAGTGACGGTCAGTCGGCGAGCGGCAGCGTGGTGACGCGCACCTCGACCTGCGTCATCAACTTGTGAATGGGGCAGCGCGTGAGCACCTCGTGCAACCGCTCGCGCTGCTCGTCGGTGAGCGGGCCTTCGAACTTCGCCTTCACGGTGAGGCCGTACCAGGGCTCCGCCTTGTCGCGTTCGTGGGCGTCGTCGCGGGTGATCTCGGTCGTCACGCGCTCGAGTGGCCAGCCGCGCTGCTTCGCGTACCAGTGGGCCGTGAGTGCCTTGCATGCTGCAAGTGACGCATCGAAGAGGTCGTGGGCGCCGGGCGCCGTCTCACCGCCACCTCCGTCTTTCGCGCTGTCGGCGTGGAGGACGTGCCCTGCGTCGAAGTGGAGGACTTGTCGGAACGCGCCGACGGCTTCGGTCGATGAGCGGATGGTCATGGAGCGCGGACGCTACCCGACGACGAGGCGGGCACCATGGAGGCTCTCTGGGAAGCAGGGGCTCGGTGGGGGACGGCTGTGCACGACACCGACAGGCCCCGCGACCCGTCGCGAAGCAGGCTCACTTTTCCAGCTGTGTACCCAATGGGTACGAGCTTGGACCCATTGGGTACACGCTCTGGAAAAAACGCCTTCCTCAGAGATCCCAGTTGGCAGCGCGCCAGGGCCTGGGCGGCACCAACATGCCCGTCGAACGCAGACGCGCCTCGTACATCTCGCCGGTCGACGACAGGGAGCGCGTCACGAACACGGTGCGAATGCGCTGCACGGCATCGATGACGCCGGGAAGTTGGTCGCGAAACTCCCGCTCCAGCAAGGCGTCGAAGTGCTGCAGACGGCCCGAGATTCGGGCGACGAGCGCCACGCCTTCATGCGTGAGGGTCCATGCGTTGGTGCGGTCGCGGGTCATGTCGGGCAACCGCTCCACGAGGCCGCGCTGTTCCAGCGCCTCGAGCATGCGCTGCGCCTTCTGCCGCGATCTGCAGGCCAACTCGCCGAGGCGGGTGGCGCCTTCGTTCCGTTCGACGCGCAGCCACACCAGCATCTGCCATGACGCCGGCGTGAGCCTGTCGTCCCACAGCGCCGCGCTCACGACGGTCCGCACCTGTTCCAGCAACAGCTCCAACGCGATCACCGCACCCATACCCGCCCTCGCTTTCGTCAGCCTTCATCTCATGCGGGTCTGACAAGTGACCTGCGGGCCTTTGCCCGTGGCCGAGGGGCCTGTTGCGGCCGAGCGGAACGCGGTCACCCGCCGACAACATCTCTCTGTGGAGCGTTCTGAAGGGCGCCGGCCCAGCTCATGGTGAGACTGCAGACCGTCGGTGCGTGACGGCAGCAGGTCGGGAGCTCAGTGGCGCCTCTCGCGAGAGCACTGCAGTCCGTCGCGGCGTCACTGCAGCCCCACGCGGTGTCACTGCAAGTCGGTCGTTGCGTGAGGGAGCCGGCCGGGAGTTCACCGCCGCCTCTCGCGAGCGCACTGCAGCCCGTCGCAGCGTCACTGCAGCCCGTCGGTGCGTGACGGCAGCAGGTCGGGAGCGCACTGCAGCCCGTCGCAGCGTCACTGCAGCCCGTCGGTGCGTGACGGCAGCAGGTCGGGAGCTCAGTGGCGCCTCTCGCGAGCGCACTGCAGCCAGTCGCGGCGTCACTGCAGCCCGTCGGTGCGTGACGGCAGCCGGCAGGGAGTTCACCGCCGCCCTCTCGCGAGCGCACTGCAGCCCGTCGCGGCGTCACTGCAGCCCATCGTCGCGTGACTGCAGCCGTCGTTGCATCACTGCAGCCCGTCGTCACGTCACTGCAGCCCGTCGTCGCGCGACTGCAGCCGGTCGTCACGTGACTGCAGCCCGTCGCGCACCCACTGCAGCCTCAGCTTCGAGCGTCCACCCACCTCCCGCGCTTCGTCTGGAGCGCGCGAGCCTCGTCCGTCCATGGCGTGCTCAGCGTCCGACCGCTCCGCGCTCCGCTCTTCCTCCGCAACGCCCCCCCGAGTTCCCCGCGACCGGCCTGGCGTCTTCGACTTCCACTGCCCGGCGCTCGTCTTCGACGCCCGCTGCACCTTCATCACCTCCGGGCAGCGGGCCCTCCGTGCCTCAGCTGCGGCGGGAACGACGCGTGCGGAGCGCGAGGCCGAACACAGCCAGCACCCACAGGCCCATCGACGACGTGCCCGTGCTGCTGCACGAGAACCCACCACCACCGAAGCCGACCACCCGCTCCGGCAGCTCGGCCGGCGCCGCGCAGATGTTCGTCTCGGCATCGCACACGCCGGTGCTGCACGACGCTTCGCAGCTCCCACCCGTCGGCACCTGCTCGCCCACCGCCACCTGCGGCTTGCACGTGAACGTCGCCACGTCGCACCACATGCCGCCGCTGCAGTCGCTGGTCTGCGCGCAGCCGTTGGTCTTCGCCACGCAACGGTTCGACGCGCAGGCGTTGGTCTCGCACTCCGAGTCGCCACCGCAGGTCGCGCCCATGGCCGCCGCGCAGGTGTTCGTCTCGGCGTTGCACACACCATCGCCGCACACGTTGGCCGACGTCGCGCACGTGCCGTCGTGCATCGCGTCGCGGGGCAGCGGCGTGCCGGGCGCCAGGCGCGGCGTGCAGTGCAACGAATCGCGGTCGCACCACGCTTCACCACCACAGTCCGAGTCGACGAAGCAGCCGCCGCTGTTGGGCACGCAGGCGCCGCTGGTGCACATGTTCGAGCGGCACTGCGAAGCCGACGTGCAGCTCGTGCCGTTCGCCGCCGCGCAGGTGTTGGTCGCGGGGTTGCACACACCGGTGGTGCACACGCTCGACATGCCGGTGGCGCACACGCCGTTGTGCAGCCCGTCGTCGGGGATCGCCGCGCCCGGGCCCACGTTCGCCACGCAGGTCATCGCGTTGCGGTCGCAGTGCGTGCCCTGGCCACAGTTGGCGTCGTCCCAGCAGCCGTTCTGCGCAGGCACGCAGTGGTTGCTCGCGCAGGTGTTGCTGACGCACTCCGAGTTCTGCGAGCAGGCGTTCTGCATCGGCATCGCGCAGGTGTTCATCACCGGGTTGCACACGCCCGACGCGCACACCGTCGACGCCGCGGCGCACGTCCCGTCGTGCAGGCCGTCGTTGGGCATGGTCACGCCCGCCGACAGTCGCTCGGCGCACGAGAGGTTCACCCGGTCGCAGTACAGGCCCGCGCCGCAATCACCGTCGACCCAGCAGCCGGCCGTCGGCGCCACGCAGTGCCCCGACACGCACGCGTTGGTCACGCAGGCCGCGTCGCCCGAGCAGCGCTCCGAGCCCGCCACCGCGCAGGTGTTGGTGGTCTCGTTGCACAGGCCCGACGCGCACACCGCCGCATCGCCACACGTGCCGCCGTGCAGCCCGTCGTTGGGCACCACCGCGCCGGCGCTCAACTTCGCCACGCAGGTCATCGAGGTGCGCTCGCAGAACGTGCCCGCCGCGCAGTCCCCGTCGAGCCAGCAGCCGTTCGACGCAGGCACGCAGTGGCCGCTGGTGCAGGTGTTGGTGGTGCACTCCGCTGCTGAACCGCAGCCCGTCGAGGCGCCGGTGGCGCAGGTGTTGGTGGCCACGTTGCACTCGCCCGACAGGCACACCGCCGAGGCGTTGAACGCGCCGCACGTGCCGTCGTGCAGACCGTCGTCGGGAATCGGAGAGCCCGCCGGCAGGTCGGCCACGCACGCGAACGTCGAGCGGTCGCAGAAGCCCATGCCCATGCAGTCGCTGTCGAGCCAGCAGCCCGCGGTCGCCGCCACGCAGTGCCCCGAGACGCAGGCGTTGGTGGTGCACTGCGCGTCGGCGGTGCAGCCCGCGCTGGGCGCCGTGCCGCAGGTGTTGGTGGCCGGGTTGCACAGGCCGCCCGCGCACACGCTCGCCGCGCTGGCACAGGTGCCGTCGTGCGCGCCGTCGTTGGGAATCGGCGCGCCCGGCGCCAGGTCGGCTTCGCAGGTCATCGCGCTCTGGTTGCAGTGCGAGGCCTGGCCGCAGTCGGCGTCAGCCCAGCAGCCGGTGGGGCCGCCGAGCACGCAGTGGCCGCTCTTGCAGCTGTTCGACGCGCACTGCGAATCGTTGCTGCACGAGTCGGTGTTCGCCGACGCGCAGGTGTTGGTGACCGCGTTGCACAGGCCGCCCGCGCAGACGTCGGCCGCGCTCGCGCAGGTGCCGTCGTGCGCGCCGTCGTTGGGAATGCCGGCGCCGGGGCCGAGGTCGGCTTCGCACGCCATCGCCGCCTGGTTGCAGTGTGCAGCGGCTCCGCAATCAGCGTCGGCCCAGCAGCCGTTGGCGCCGGTGACCACGCAGTGGCCGCTCTTGCAGCTGTTCGACGCGCACTGCGTGTTGTTGGTGCAGGCCTCGGTGTTCGCCGCGCCGCAGGTGTTGGTGGCCGCGTTGCACAGGCCGCTCACGCAGACGTCGGCGGCGCTCGCGCAGGTGCCGTCGTGCGCGCCGTCGGTGGGAATCGGCGCGCCGGCGGGCAGGTCGGCTTCACAGGTCATCGCCTGCTGGTTGCAGTGCGAGGCGGCGCCGCAGTCGGCGTCAGCCCAGCAGCCGTTGGCGCCCGTGGGCACGCAGTGGCCGCTCTTGCAGCTGTTCGACTCGCACTGCGCGTTGCTGCTGCAGGTCTCGGCGTTCGCCGAGGCGCAGGTGTTCGACGCCGCGTTGCACAGGCCGCCGGTGCACACGGTGCTCGCGCTCGCGCAGGTGCCGCCGTGCAGGCCGTCGTTGGGAATCGGCGCGCCCGCAGGCAGGTCGGCTTCGCAGGCCATCGCGTTCTGGTTGCAGTGCGCCGAGGCGCCGCAGTCGGCGTCGGCCCAGCAGCCGCCGGTGACGACGCAGTGGCCGCTCTTGCAGGCGTTCGATTCACACTGGGCGTTGCTGCTGCACGCCGTGGTGTTCGCCGTCGCGCAGGTGTTGCTGGTCGCGTTGCACAGGCCGCTGCTGCACACCGCCGCCGCGCTGGCGCAGGTGCCGTCGTGCGCGCCGTCGGTGGGAATCGGAGCGCCCGCAGGCAGGTCGGCTTCGCAGGTCATCGCGTTCTGATTGCAGTGCGCCGAGGCGCCGCAGTCGGAGTCGGTCCAGCAGCCGTTGGAACCGGCGGGCACGCAGTGGCCGCTCTTGCACGCGTTCGATTCGCACTGCGCGTTGCTGCTGCAGTTGGCGGTGTTCGACGCCGCGCAGGTGTTCGACGCCGCGTTGCACAGGCCGCCGGTGCACACGGTGCTCGCGCTCGCGCAGGTGCCGTCGTGCGCACCGTCGTTGGGAATCGGCGCGCCCGCCGGCAGGTCGGCGCGGCAGGTCAGCGTGGAGCGCTCGCAGTAGCTCGCCGCGCCGCAGTTGGCGTCGTCCCAGCAGCTGGAAGATGCAGACGGCACGCAGTGGCCGCTCTGGCAGGTGTTCGACGCGCACTGGTTGTTGGCGGTGCACTCCGAGGTGTCCGAGAGCGCGCAGGTGTTCGACGACGCGTTGCACAGGCCGCCGACGCACACCGCCGCGCCGCTGGCGCAGGTGCCATCGTGCAGCCCGTCGTTGGGCACCGGCTGACCGGCCGCGAGGTCGGCCTTGCAGGTCAACGTGGAGCGGTCGCAGTAGCTCGCCGCCGCGCAGTCGGCGTCGGCCCAGCAGCCGTTGGAAGGTGCCGCCGTTCCCGTTGGCGGAGATCTTCACCTTCATCTGGATGCTGATGTTGCCGCTGGTCGAGAGCGGCGCGTTGTACGAGAGCGACGAGCCCTGGTTGCCGACCGCGTCGGTCACCACCAGGCTGGTGCCGTCGAGCGCGCGTTCCCGTTGAGCTTGAAGTTCGGGAGGTTCGGCCCGCCGAAGTAGGGGAGTGGGTCAACCGTGGATCAACCTCGAATCACGGGTTGAGCCAGACTCAGGAGGGCCCTGATGAAGGGGTGCTCGACGGTGACGGAGCGCAGGTGCCCGAGCGCGCTGGCCACGCACCTTCGAGCACAGGGCGCTCAACTGGAGCTTCGTGGTGACCGGGACCACAGTGGAGTGTGGTTTTCATCACCACGAACGAAAGCGTGAAGTGGGCCCCGAAAAGCACGAAGCAGAAGAGCCGTTCACGCGACGCGCAACGCGCCCGTCACCCCGACCCACTTCGCCTTTCAGGGCTTCGAGCGCTCCGCATTCTCTCCGGGGAACGGCGTGCGGTCGTGTTCGTCACCGGGCACCAGCGGGAACCTCCGGTCGATCCAATCGCGCTTCGCCTGCTCCAGCCGTTCCTTCCGGCTCGACACGAAGTTCCACATCATGAAGCGCGGGCCATCGAGTGGCTCGCCACCGAAGAACGCCAGCTTCGTCGACGTGAGCGCAGTGACCGTGCCTTCGTCACCGGTCTTCAGCACGCCCACCTGCCGGCCCTTGAGCGTGTCGTCACCCAGCATCACCGAGCCGTCGACGACGTACACCGCGCGCTCGGGAAACTGCGCCGACAGCTCGAGGCGCGCGCCGGGCTCCAGCTCCGCCACCACATAGAAGAGAGGTGAAGACACCAGCACCGGCGACTTCTCACCGAGGTAGTCGCCCAGCACCACACATGCGTTCACACCGTTCTCTTCGAGCCGCGGCAGCGAGCTCTTTGGCGCGTGCTGAAACGAAGGGTCACCTTCTTCGAGCGCGGTCGGCAGACCGACCCACACCTGGAGCCCGTGCATCGACGTGGGCTTGCCCACCAGGTGCGCCGGCGTGCGTTCGCTGTGCACGATGCCGCGGCTAGCGGTCATCCAGTTCACGTCGCCGGGGCGAATCAACTGCTCGGTGCCGAGGCTGTCGCGGTGCAGCACTTCGCCTTCGAACAGGTACGTCACCGTCGACAACCCGATGTGCGGGTGGGGCCCGACGCCACCATCGACGCTGCCCACGGCCGCGTGCGGCCCCATGTGGTCCACGAAGCAGAACGGCCCCACGAAGCGGCGCGCGACCTGCGGCAGCGCACGGGTCACCGTGAAATCACCGACCGGCGCGACCTTCCCATCCATCTTCAGTTCGAGAATCGACACGGCGCGGGACTCTGGCGCCCGCTCACGTCCACGTCACGTGGAAGCGCGTGGCGGTGCCCAGCTGCTCGATGGTGACACGGCTGTGCCCTGCCCCGGCGTAGCGCGCCATGCTGTCGATGACGCCCGCGAGAAACTCCGCCGACGGCACCGGTTCAGTCACGTCGAAGACGAGCTCAGTGGGCGACTTCTCGGTGAGCGTGCACTTCATGAAGTTGTTGGTGATGGTGAAGTTGCGCGGCAACCGCGCCAGCGTGCGGCGAACGCCCAGCAGCCGTGCCGCCGGCGACATCACGCGCCCCAGCGTGGTCTGCGCGAAGCCCTGCGTGATGCGCTGCCCCAGGTCGCGTCGCGCGTCTTCCAGTGAACGGCCCCGCGCGAGCGCCACCGAGAGCACGTCGACCACCCGCGTCCAGATGGCGCGGGGGAGGCCGACAACAGCGGGCTGTCGGGGTCGATGCCGGCCGCCTTCACCTGCGCGCGCAGCTCGGGGGTGAACTCGTCGCCGAGCCCGCGGAACAGGCTTTCGACTGCAAAGTCGTAGACGAGCGCTTCTGGCAGGGTGGTGCTCCCTTCAGCGCGTTCGACTGTAGCCCCGTTCGGGGCACGAATTCGGAGCACGCACACGACTGTGGAAGAGTGGTGGCTCGCGCATGCATCGATTGCTCCCGACCGTTGGACTGCTGATCACCACCGCTGCCTGCCTCACCACGGTTGACCAGCGCTGGTGCGATTCGTCGACCCCCTGCACCCCGGGCTTCGTGTGCACCTCCACGTTCCACTGCGTTCCGGGAGCTCCGGTTCGTGACGCGGGCGTCGGCGGCGGTGCGGGCGGTGGTGGTGGTGGCGGCGTGGCACTGGGCGGAGGTGCCGGCGGCGGTCAGCCCATCGGTGGTGGCGGCGGGCCCATTGGCGGCGGCGTCGCGTGTGACGGCATCACGTGCGCGGGCTGCTGTCAGGGCTCGCAGTGCATCACCGCCGACCGGCAGAGCCAGCTGGTGTGTGGCGCCAGTGGCCGTCGCTGCGAACCGTGCAACGTGTTCGAGGCGTGCACGCCGCGCTCGGGTTGCGTGCCCCTCGCCGTGCCCGATGCGGGCAGCGGTGCACCCGGCAGCCCCTGCGAAGACGATTCAGAGTGCGGAGCCGACGGCTTCGGCCAGTGCATCCCCGAGTTCGCCGACTGGCCGGGCGGCTACTGCACGCGCTCCTGCGACGTCGATGCGTGCCCCATGGGCGCCGAGTGCATCGAAGCCGATTCTGGCGGTCAGCCGGTCTTCATCTGTCTGGCTGCCTGCCAGACCGACAACCAGTGCCGCCCCGGCTACGCGTGCGTGAGGTTGGAGAATTCCGGCGTGTGCGTGCCGGATTGATCAGTCGGGGCTGATCAGCCCTGCGCGAGAGGCTCTCACCGACGGCGCGGAGAAGAGCGACGCCGCGGGCGTTACCCGGCCTCAACGGGGGCCCACGCGGCGCTGCACGCGCGGGAGCCTGTGCTCATACGAGCTGGAACAACGCCCCCCATCGGCTGATCAATTCGTGACCTTCACTTCGATGGAGCCCGCGAGGTCACCGAAGCGCACGTTGACGATGCTCGAGCCGACGGCGGCGCCTTCCACGTTCACCACGCTGTCCTTGCTCGAGATGTTCTTCACCGCGTCTCCCTCGACGGACCAGTTGAACGGCGTCTTCGCGAAGACCTCACCATCGGGGCCCTTCAACTTCGCCTGCAGCTGCTTGCCCTTCGCGAGCGTGATGCTGGTCGAGCTGCGGCCGTCTTCGTCTTCCACCACCAGCGACGTCGCTTCGCCGACCGTCACCGACAACACGTCGACCTGCGAACCGTTGCTGTCGGTGAAGATGATGCGGCCCGTGCCCGCCGAAAGCGCTTCGAGCGGCAACGTGCCCTGCGTCTCCTTGCAGCCTTCACCGGTGCACGTCAGCTCGAGCACCCCCTTCGGGCTCGTCACCACGCCGGGGCTCGCGGTCTCGATGGTGAGCGAAGTGCGCTTGCTCCCGGTGTCACCCACCAGCAGGTCCGTCGAACCACCGCGCGCCAACTTGCCCTTCGTCGCGGCGACGTTGGTACAGCCGCCGAGCCCGAAGCGGAACCGCAGCTCGCCCTTCTCGCCGCCGTACTCGGGGTCCTGACAACCGAAAGAGACCACCGCGAACGCCACAACCAGTCGCATGAGTTTCATGGTGCGGGCATGTCTCCAATTGCCGTGCCGGAGAGCCGCGCTCGTGATTCCGGTGCACTGGCGGGTGTCGGCGCAGGCCGCTGACGCGCCGTCTACGCACACGCGTGACAGAACTTTCACACGTTTCCGAAAGACCTCGCGGCGCCAACGAGCGCTGTCACGCCAATGGCAGACGCCAGAGGCGACGGCCCGAACTGGAACTGAATCGGCGGCTCTTCTTCCGGGCGTTGGAACTCACGTCGCGACCACCGCGCGCAGCGCGACCTCACCGTTCGAGAACCGCGAGCCTTTCGTGGAAGCCGTTTCCGGAAACCACGCTCACCCGCTACGGAAACACGCGCAGCAGCGCCGCGTCGACCGACACCACCAGGCTGCCGTCGGGCAACGCCACGAGGTCGAGCGGCGTGTCGCTCAACGTCATCAACGTCGTCACCTGCCCGTTCCTCAACTGGCGCAGCGTGTTGTCGCCGCCGAGGAAGAACACCGTTCCATCGGCGGCGACGGTCATCTTGTGCGCCGTCACGATGCCCGCCGTGAGCGCGGGGCCATCGACCTCGACGCTCTTCGTGACGTCACCGGCCACCAGCGTGAGCGAGTCGTCGGCCTCGACGCGGAACAGTTGACGCCGGCTCTGGCTCACCCCGCCGTCGAGGGGGTCGCGCCCCGCGAACACGTACCACTCGCCCGTGGGCCCCGGCGCCGACGACTGCGCGTTCTCCACGAGAGGAATCCGCCGCGCGCCGCCGTCGACGGAGAGCTCGTGGAACCAGAAGGCAGTGGCGCGAATCACGGAGCCGTTCGACTTCAGTTGCCCGAGGTTCAAGACGGACGGAGAGAAGCGCCGCACCAACGCACCCGACGGCTCGAACACGCTGACGATGCCCACGTTGTCGTTGCGGTTGAGCCACAGCTGTCCCTGGTGGAAGGCGAGGCTGCTCTGCACCCCGACGCCGGCGTCGACCGTCTCGAGCGACGCGCTCGCACCGCTCCCTGGCAGCCGCAACAGCCGCGCGCGGTCGAGCGACGCGGTGCTGTCGAGGAAGTACACGCCTTGCGGCGCGACGCTGAGGCTGCGCGGCCACCCGGCACGGCCTGCGTCGCGGTCGCCGTCGACGATGCGGCGATCCGGCACCGGCCCCGCGATGAGGCGGTTCCCGGCCTCCGTCACCTCGAAGACCGACCCTCCCGTCCCGACGTACGCGGTCGCGTCACCATCGAACGCCACGCTGCTGACGCACGACGACTGCGGCAGCACCACGGACGACCCCGCATCCGTGCTGAAGGTCAACCGGCACGAGTCGTGCCTCACCGAGGTGCTCGCGCTCGACCAGCGCATCGTGTCGCCCGCGCGCTCGATGACCACGCCTCCGTCGAGCCACACCAACCGGTAGCCGTGCGTCATGCGCCCCGGGTCAGTGAGCGCGACCCACGCGGTGAGCGGCTCTCCCGTCGCGACGCCCGTGCTGTAGACGAACCAGTACTCGCCGGGCCCCGCATCGATGTCCGGCAAACGCGTCAGGTCGAACGACTGCACGGTGCGCACCTCGCCCGTCGCGCTCACCTCGCGCACCAGCAGCGGCGAGAGCCTCGTCGTGTCAGGCGGCACCTGCACCCAACGCGCACCGGCGCCACCCTGCATCAGCGGCGAACTCAACGACAGGCGCGCCGCGGCGCCGATTCCGTCGAGCGCTCCACCCGCGTCGGGCGCGCCGGCCAGCGTCGTCACCAGCCCCCGCGTGGTGACGAGCCGAATCGTGGTGCCATCACCCAGGAAGAAGAGGCCCGGCGTCGAGGTCGGCGCCAGCGACGCCTGCCATGACCCGATGCTCGCACCCGCCCCGACGCCGTCGATGATGCCCGCGCTCGGAGTGCGCCCCGCAACGGTGGTCACGTTGCCATGGCGCAGGTGCCGCACGCGCGCGTCGTCGACCAGCATCAGGTCGTCACCCTGCACGGCCATCGACACCACGCCGCGGAAGCGGGCGTCGTCTCCACGCCCATCGACGAAGCCCCGCCCTGCGGGCACACCGACCAGCACGTCGGCGCAGGCCTGCGTGCGCGGCGGTGTTCGCTGCACGCAAGCGCCCGACAGGCAGATGAGCGCGGTGGTGCACGTGCGCGCTCCGCATGCCGTGCCGTCGGGCAACTCCGACAGGCCGCAGCCCGCATCGCGCGTGCAGCTCGGCACCAGACACGGGTTGGTCGAGCCCGGGCAGTACGGCGTGCCGTCGACCTGACCGCAGCCGAGGTCGGAGCACACGTCGAGCGTGCACGGGTCTGCGTCGTCGCAGCGCACCGTCGTACCCCGGCATTCGCCCGCCACGCACGTTGCGCGCGCGAAGCACGACAGCGGGCTGGTGCACGGCGTGTCGTCGGGCACGGGCGCTTCGACACACCCGCCCGCACTCACCTCGAAGCGGCTGGTGACGCACGCGTCGCGCGGCTGACAGTCGGGCACCGCGCGCCCCTGCCCCGAGAGCGCGAGCACCCACGTCTGCTGCAGCGCCACGTCACGCAGCGTGAGCGCGCCCTCCACCGCGCCCACAGCCGTGGGCCGGAAGACGACGGCCAGCGCAGCGGTCTCGCCGGGCACCAGCTCGAGCTGCGCGGTCGCTTCGAAGGGCCCGGTCGTCGAGACCTGCACCTCGCGCGCTCCCTTGGCCGGCGCCGAGATGCTCACCGTGCGCGTGCTGGTGAAGCCCACGAAGGTGTCCTCGAAGGTCAGGGCCTCGGGGGCGACCTCGAGCGGCGTCAACGGCACCGACGAGACCGCCGCCTGCTTGCAGCCGACGGTGACCAACAGCATGGCGAGGGCGAATCGACGCATGTTCACGCTGCGAGTCTGGTCGATTCTGCGCAGCTCGGCTGCCAGTTGCGCTCGAGGCTCGCGGCCCGGGGGGAGCCGGTTCTTCACGAACCACGCAAGACCGACTACAGCGCGCCGCAGAGTCACCCATGCTTGCGCTGCGCCCCCACATCGAGCCCCGACGTATCGCCTCTGCCGACTCGGTGATGGTGAAGGAGATCTACCTCTCACTGCAGGGCGAGAGCACGCATCAGGGCCTGCTGTGCGCATTCGTGCGGCTCACCGGCTGCCATCTGCGCTGCACGTATTGCGATTCGGAGTTCGCCTTCCGCGGCGGTACGCGCATGAAGAACCGCGACGTGGTGAAAGAAATCGTCGCTCTGAACACGCCGATGGTCGAAGTGACCGGTGGTGAACCGCTGCTGCAACCCGGCGTGTACCCGTTGATGGAGCAACTGCTCGACGCGGGCCTCACGGTACTGCTCGAGACGTCTGGTGCCATCGACGTGCGTGAGGTGCCCGACGCGGTGCACGCCATCGTCGACATGAAGACGCCGTCGTCGGGCGAGGTCGACCGCAACGACTACAAGAACTTCACGTCGATGGACGCGCGCGACGAGCTCAAGTTCGTCATCGGCTCACGCGAAGACTTCGAGTGGAGCGTGAAGTTGATCCGCGAGCACCAGCTCACGAAGAAGCCCTTCGGGATGCTGTTCTCGTCGGTGTTCGAGAAGCTCCACCCGCAGCAGCTGGCGCAGTGGATCATCGACGAGCGGTTGCCGGTGCGCTTTCAGCTCCAGCAGCACAAGTACGTGTGGGAACCCAACGCGCGCGGCGTGTAACCACCTGAATCGCTTCACCAATTCGGCGAGCCCGCACGCTTGGGGAAATGCCCTCGTCCCCGGGGCATGACCGTCACCAACAGCAGCTCCCGCCCTCAGAAGACCACGCGCGCGCAGCCCACCTCGCAGAAGCCTGCGGGCACCACCAGGCCGCGGGCGACGCCCACGCAGCGGCCCGTCGACGCCTTCGAGCGCACGACGCGCAAGGCGCCCGTGGAGCTCAAGCCCACCGAGACCGCAGCCCAGGAGCGGGCGCGCCGCGTCAGTGAGCTGCAGGGCAAGTTGCAGCAGGTGATGAACGCCGAGCCGCCGATGACTGAAGCGCAGCTCCGCGAGCTCCTCGGGGCGGCCGACGATGGCAACTACGACAAAGCGGGCTCCAACCAGCTCGACGCAGAGACCCGCCGCGGCCTCTACGCGATGATGAAGTGCATTCACCAAATCGGTCGTGCCCGCGAGGCCGTCTCGAAGGGCGACGCGTACCTCGCCAGCGCCTACCTCGATGCCGACCGCTCGGACGAATACACGGGCGCCATTTCGTTCCGCGACGCGGCCCGCTTCAACGGCATGACCGGCCCCGAGGTGCTGCCCTTCGCGCGCGCCATCATCGACGTCACCCAGCGCGCCACGCCGCTCCTCGAGCGCGAGAACATGACCTCGCTGACCGCCGGCAAGGAGATCGCCGCCTACTTCAAGGCCAGGAACGAGGTGATGTCGCAGGGCCCGGTGACGCAGCAGGTGCTCCGCAACGTCGTTCGCTACACGCAGGAGCTCGAGCAGGCGATGGCGATGCCCGTCACCGACGGCAACCGCGCCGAGGTCATTCGCATCGCGAAGGAGAACCTCGACAACAACGTGCGCGCGCTGGGGCCCGACCCGCTCAAGGCACTGGAAGAGGGCCGCCGCGGCACCATCGACGGGCTCAACACCATCGGTGAGCTGGCCGGCTCGGTGCCCACGCCGGTCACGCGCGCGGCCGGGGCGTTGATGAAGACCGTCGCCAACGGCCTCGAGTACGCGTCGGGCGACATCGACGGGACGCAGCTGGCCTTCAAGCAGACGATGGTGCTGGTCGACGCGGTGGGCGGGCAGGTGACCCAGAAGATGCGCATGCTGCCCAGGCTGGTGGCCGACGCCGGCCTGGAGTTCACCAAGTCCCTGACCGGCGAGCTGGCGAAGATCCCCACCAACGCATCGGACGCGGACCGACGCATCGCCACCGACAAGGCCGTGCGCACTGCGCTCTACAACACGGTGATGAACGTGCTGACCGACATCGGCGTGGCGTCGATGGGTGAGGCCGGCCAGAAGGTCGCCACGGAGCTGGCGCGCGCGTTGACGGCCTCCAGCATGGGCGCGCTGGGCGCCACCGGCAGCGAGCTCTACAAGCTCGCGAACGACCCTGGCCTCACGCCCGAGAAGAAGGCCGCCGCCATGAAGGAGATCGCGTGGAAGGGCCTGACCAACCTGGTGAAGACCACGTCGGAAGGTGTGCTCGAAGCAGTGAAGAACCGCTGAGCTTCAGGGCATGAAAAAGCGAGGCGACCTCTTTCGAAGTCAGCCTCGCTTCGGGGTCCTTCGAGGTCAGCGGCGGGCGCGGGCCGTACGGGCCGAGGCGCTGGTCTTCGCCGTGCGGCGCGCGACCGGAGCGGTCTTGCGAGCCGTCGACTTGGCGGCGGGCTTGGAGGCCGCGGCCCGCACCTGCGGCTTGCTCGCGGGGAGCGCCGGCGCCAGCACCACGGCCGGCATCTGGGTGACCGACACGCGCTGCTTCATGCGGTTGGTGCGCGCGATGAGCTCGCTCTTGACCTGGAGGAAGTAGTCACGGCCGCCGGGCACCACCGACTGACCGTCGATGAGCTCGGGCTCGGCCTGCACCACGATGGGCCACGCAGGCGTGCGCGTATCGAGCTGCTTGAGGCGCTGCGTGAGCAGCTGGCGGAACATGGTGAGCGTCTCGAGCTCGATGACCTTGCCCGGCGCGAGGAGGATGGCGGCGAACAGGCCCGGCCGGCCCGCTTCGTCGAGGCCCTTCATCGTGAAGGCGTCAGCGATGCCGAACCCCGGCACCATGGAACGCATCACCAGCTCACGGGACAGGTCCTGAAGCTTCGCGTCCAACCGCGTGTCGTCGAACATGGGCGTGCGGTGTACCTGATTTCGCTCGGAAGGAGCAGGCACCCACATGGAAATAGTTGGGACCATGAAACAAATCGAGTCGTTTCAACTGTTTGAGCTGTCTCAGAAATGATCCGGGCTGCGGGAAACCCGGCTGATCAGCGTCAGTTGAGGCGCGCGGTGATCACCCCGCGGGGGCGGCCGGGGGCGGCGGCAGCTTCGTGGCCGAGGCTTTCCGACGCCAGATGACGAAGGCGATGCCGGCGACGAGGCCGAGCACGGCGCCGACCGCGGTGGCGTTCATCTGGTAGGCGACGAGCATGTCGGCACCCTGACGCGAGGTCTTGGCGCACCAGCAGGTGTTGATGTCGCCCGACGGCGCGGTGGTGCGCATCTCGACGAGACCCGGGCCCGTGGCGCTCATGATGAGCACACCCGCCAACGCGCCAGACACGATGAAGGTCAGGACCTGCCGGAGGAATTTCATGAACCCCGGCAGATAGCACCGACTCGTGTGTTAAGCGCGCCGCATGGTGGTCAGCGTCCTCGGTCTGCTGCTGCAGCTGCTCTCGGTGGTGTGCTTCGTACCGGTGCTGGTGCACGCGTTTTCACGGAGCGTGGGGACGGGGTTCATCGTGCTGCTGCTGCCTGTGTACAACGTCTATTACGGGTTCTCGCAGTTCGAGCACCGCCACAAGGGGCTCGTGCTGGCGGGCTGGCTCGGGGCCTTCGTGCTCGCGGTGGTCTTCCGCATCGTCGGTGCGTCGATGACGGCCAACGCGTAGTGCGTCATTGTCACTGAGCTGGTAGCAAGTTACCGATTCAAGAACAGTACGACACGCGTACTTTTTCCGCGGCCGGCTCCGGGTGGCTCCAATCGGGTGCACGTGGGTGCGAGGTCGCGGGGCCCGTCGGCGTCGTGCACGGCATTGACCAGATCTGCCCTGCCCGCCGTTGAGGCTTTGGAAGAAGGCGGCCGGTTCACGCAGCGTGCGAGCGAGCCTTGTTGTGCGGCCCTCCACTTCGAACATCTGGACACCCGTTGACCAGGCTTCGACCAGGTCTGCCCGAGGCCGACGCGAAAAAGTATGCGTGCGGCACTGTCGTCGAGAGTGTGAGAAGTTACCATCTCAGTGACAATGACGCACTTCGACCACCAGCGTTGAGCGTGCTCCCCACTCACTGGAGCGCCGATGCACCACCGTTGGGAGCAACACCTGCTGATCCGCGCACCTGCACGTTGGCGCGACCGCTGCACTGCCGACCGCCATGCGCCGCCTGATCAACCTCGTCGCCGTGCTCGCCCTGCCCGCCTTCGCCACCGGCGAGACCATCGTCGTCACCGGAGCCGCGGCGGCCCAACTGAAAGACACGCTCTGCATCTCGATGAACTGCGTGACCTCGGGCGCGAAGGACTTCACGGTCACCGGCCGGCAGGACGGCCAGACCCTCGAGCTCACCGTCACCTCGAGCTCCGGCCAGCGTCGCCTCACCCACTCGGTCGCCCTCAACGCGTTCAACCGCCTGTCGTCGACCGACCTCGTCACCGCCACCTCGCACGTTCAGCGCAGCATCGAGATCGGCGCCATCGCCCCGCCCGCTGCGCCCAGACCAGTCGCCAAGGCCTCGAAAAAGCCGTCTCTCAAGCGCGCCTACTCCCGCAGCTAAACCTTCGGAGTCATTCAAGACCTACACGAATTCTGTTGGGGGGATTGACACACCCACACCGACAGGAGCATCCATGTCCCACACACACACAAGGGGCATCTCATGCACGACGCACATTCGAAGTCGGCTTCTGTGTCATCGGTCATCAACCGCACCGGTACGTCCAAGCCCTCGGGCAAGTTCTCGCCCAGCTTCGGCGTGCGTCACGGCCTCATCAAAGACCCGAACTGGCCGCCCGCGCAGTTCCCTGAGAGCGGCAACGCCGCCTCGCGCCGCTTCCGCCGCGTCGAGACGAAGTTCGAAGTCGTCGTTCGTGGCGTGCGCACGCCGGTGACCGGTGACATCTCGCAGGGTGGCGCGATGTTCCTGCTCGATCGCCGCCTCGACACCACCACCATCGGCGTGGTCGCCGCCGGCAAGGCCGCGCGCGCCGAGGTGCTGTCGGTTTCGCAGAAGGGCAACCTCTTCGCGCACCACTGCCGCTTCGTCGACGTCTCCGAGTCACTTCCCGTGTGGGAAGCAATCGCCTCGAGCTGATTTCGCGGGTAGCTTCTCACCACTGTGTCGGTGGGTGACGAGACGCTCCGCAACGTGAACCTGGTCACCATGACCGACCCGCTGCTGGGTCAGGTCGTGGAGCAATACCGGGTCGAGAGCCTCATCGGCTCCGGCGCCATGGGCATGGTGTACCGCGGCGTGCACCAGGTCATCGGCAAGGCGGTGGCCATCAAGGTGCTCAAGCTCGACTACGCCGACGACCCCGAGATGGTGCAGCGGCTCGTTCGCGAAGCGCGCACCGTCAACGCCATTCGGCACCCCGCCATCGTCGACATCTTCGGCTTCGGCACCCTGCCGCGCAGTGAGCAGCCGTACATCGTGATGGATCTCCTCGAGGGAGACCCGCTCGATTCGTACCTGAAGGACCACGCGCCCATGAAGCCGCGCGACGTGATTCCGATGCTCGACGAGCTGCTCTCAGCGCTGTCGGCGGCGCACGCGGTGGGCGTCATTCACCGCGACCTCAAGCCCGGCAACGTGTTCGTCGAGTCGAAGCCCGATGGCCAGAAGGGCATCAAGGTCATCGACTTCGGCCTCGCCAAGCAGGCCGACCGCGCCGGTGGCTCGGTCAAGCCCACCAACCCCGGCACGCTGCTGGGTACGCCTGCCTTCATGGCGCCCGAACAGGTGCTGGGCACCAAGGTCACGCCGAGCACCGACCTCTACGCCGTGGGCGGCATCGCGTACCAGATGCTCACCAACCATCTTCCGCACGAGGCGCCCTCGGCCATCGAGGTGCTCTCGCAGAAGATGCAGCACGACCCCATTCGGCCCCGGCAGTGGCAGCCTTCGCTCGACGAAGACCTCGACGGCTGGGTGATGAACCTGCTCTCGCGCGAGCCCGAGAAGCGCATGAAAGACGCCGATGAAGCGCGTCGTGCGCTGCGCCGCATCGGTGACGGGAAGACCACCGGCGCACAGCCCGTGTCTGGCGCGCGCCCGGCGGTCCGTACCGCCACCGGCGTGGTGCCCCGGCGCGACTGGGGCGAAGCCAGAACGCTCATCACCGAAGAGAGCAGCGGCGTTCACGACAAGCCCGCCGACGTCAGCACCGACCGGCACGTGAGCCCGTGGGCGGCCACCAACACCGAACACCCCGCGCAGGTCGAAGTGGAAGAGGCCACGATGCCTCCGCAGCCGGCGCCCCGGCAGAAGTTCCAGAGCGCGCGCATCGAAGCGCCGACCGTCGCCGCCAACCCCGACGAGGTGCTCGCCGAGGTGAAGAAGAAGGAGAGTCAGCGGTCGCTGGCCCCCGTGGCGCTGCCCGTCGACGCCCCGGGTGAAGTGCCGGTGACGGTGCCACCCTCCCGCGCCGGCCTCTACCTGGCGCTCGGCGCGGCGGTGCTGGCCCTGCTCGCCGGTCTGGCGTGGCTTCTGAGCCAGAAATAGGTCAGAAGGCGCCCCGAATTTCCGTCGTTGGCGGTCGGTGATGGGGCGTCGTCCAAGGGTAGGACATCAGACTTTGACTCTGAGTATCGTGGTTCGAATCCACGCGCCCCAGATGTAGAGAAACTGCGCGGGTGCGGCTCCCTTCGGGTTGGGCCACAATCGCAAGCTGCCGTAGCCGTGAGCCGTGCTTCTCCGAGGGGGAGCTTGAATGGCGGTCAAGGAGCTGCAGTTGGTACCCATCGGTGAAGTTCCCGTCGCATTTCTGCGGGAACTCGAGCCACCCATCGCGCAGGTGCTGGGTGTGCAGGCCTACGTCGGGAAGTCCGTTCTTCCGCCGCCGGGCTTCGCCTTCAACAAAGACAGAAACCAGTACCACACCACCGCCATCATGCGCCGGCTGCTGACCGTGCGTGAGTCAGGCACGCCGCTGGTGGTGGGCGTGGCCGATGTCGACCTCTTCGTGCCTGATTCACCGTTCGTGTACGGCGAGGCAGATCGCGAATCGCACGCGGCGGTGATGTCGTTGTGGCGGCTGCGCGGCGAGGGCGAGGCGTGGAAGCGACGCGCCTTCGTGGAAGCCGTTCACCAGGCCGGCCACCTGATTGGGCTGTCGTATTGTGAAGACGCCCGCTGCGCGATGTACCTGGCGACCACCATCACCGACGCGGAACGTCGGCAGCTGCACCTGTGCAACAACTGCCGGAACGAGCTCGTGAAGCTGCGGAAGGTGTAAACGTCGTACCCGCATGCATCGTTCAGTCTTCGCGCTCGCGTCGGTAGCCCTGGTCTTCAGCGGTTGTGACTTCATCAACGGCGGCGGTGGCGGTGGAGGCACCGGCGGTGGTGGCGGCTCGACGGCGATTCCCTTCACCGACGGCTTCACCTTCGTTCGCAAAGACGACCGCAACGTGTACCTCGTCGACGACAAGGACACAGACGTCGTCGGCACGCTGACCAGCACCGCCAACGTGCGCACGCCCAGCTTCTCGGCCGACAAGAGGCGCGTGGTCTTCGTGCGCGGCACCGGCGAGTCATCGGAGATCGCCGTCGTTCCCGTCGCCGGTGGCGCGGCGAGCGTGGTGGTGAGCGCGACGTCGGCGATGCGTGACCTGCGGACGCCCGTCTTCTCGCCCGACGGCACGACCGTCGCGTTCGGCTACAGCAACAACGGCACCGGCGAAATCGGCCTCGTGAACGTCGACGGCACCAACCTGCGCTCGCTGGGCGCCAACGGCGTGCTGGCCTACGCCTCGCCGACGTTCACGCCTGACGGCAGCGCGGTCATCGTCGCCGCCGGCAACGCGGGCCTGAGCCTCACGCAGGTCGAACGCCTCACCATCAGCACCGGGATGGCGACCAGCGTCACCAACACGCTGGGCAACACGGCCGTCGACATCGCCAACCGCATCGTCGTCTCGCCCGACGGAACGAAGGCGGCGTTCGACGCGCGCGTTTCCAGCGGTGAGTCGCGCATCTTCGTGCTCGACCTCTCGAGCAAGGTGGTCACGCAGGTCGCGCCCGGCGAGCTCGGCGCGAACGACACCTTCCCGTGCTGGGTGAACAACACCACCCTCGCGTACTCGTCTGACGCCGGCGGCAACGACAACCTCTACACCGTCGCGCTCGGCGCCATGCCGACGCTGGCGCTGCCCAAGGCCGTCGAGCCCTGGTACTCGCGCTGATTCAACGCGCGCAGACGCCGACACCGACGCTGCTCTGGGCCGCTACGGCTCGAAAACGCTGCTCGACTTGCACGTGCAGACGCGTCGGGCTTCCGAGGCTCGAGAACTGGCACTTAGCGCCAGCACCGACGCTGCACGGGGCCATCACGGCTCGTAAACGCAGCTCGACTTGCATGTGCAGACGCGTCCGGTTTCCGAGGCTCGAGTACTGGCACTTGGCGCCAGCACCGACGCTGCACAGGGCCATCACGGCTCGAAAACGCAGCTCGACTCACGTGCAGACGCGTCGGGTTTCCGAGGCTCGAGAACTGGCACTCAGCGCCAACACCGACACTGCCCTGCGCCATCACGGCTCGAAAGCGCAGCTCGACTTGCACGGGGACGCCGTCAGGAGACGCGTCGGCTGGAAACTGACAATCAGCGCCATCACGGCGCACAAACACCGCTCGACCTGAACGTGCGGACGCGTCGGGTTTCCGAGGCTCGACAACTGGCACTCAGCGCCAACACCGACGCTGCCCTCCGCCACCACGGCTCGAAAACGCAGCTCGACGTGCACGGGCACGCCGTCAGGAGCGCGTCGGCTGGAAACTGACAATCAGCGCCATCACGGCGCGCAAACGCCGCTCGACTTGCACGTGCACGCCGTCAGCAGACACGTCGGGTTTCCGAAGCCCGAGAGCTGGCAATCCGCGCCAACGCCGACGCACACGCCGATTCCACCGGCGCCGTCGCAGCACTGCCCCGACGGGCACGGGTTCGCCGCATCACACGAGAACGGAAAGAGGCCGCCATCGGTGCCACCACCACCACCGGTCCCGGAGCTCACGCACTGGCCCGCGCCCACGGTGCTGCAGGTGTTGGACCCCACGCACGCCACACACTGCTGGCCCGCCGCGCCCTGGCCGCAACGCGCGTTCGTCATCTGGCTGGTGGGGTAGCAGGTGTTGCCGTCACAGCAGCCCGAGCAGTTCGCAGGGCCACACGCGGGCGGGCTGGCGCAGGTGCCGCTGTTGCACGAGCTCGTTCCACAGTTCTGACAGAAGCCGCCGTTGCGGCCACACGAGGCCTGCGAGTTGCCGGGCGAGCACGAGCCGGTACCGACGTCGATGCAGCCACTGCACGAGACACAGGAGCCGCCGGTGCACGTCTGGCCGCCGGTGCACTGCGCGCATGCGTTGCCCCCGGTACCGCAGCGCGCGGGCGTGGTGCTGGTGATGCAGACGCCGTTCTCGGTGCAGCAACCCTGGGGGCAGAGCGTGGCGTTGCACGTCTGACCCGAACCACCACCCGTAGTACCCGACCCACCACCGGTGGTGGCTGAGCCGCCGCCGGTGACGCCGACACCGCCGCCGGTCGCGCCGACACCGCCGCCCGTCGTGCCGACACCGCCGCCCGTCGTGCCGACACCGCCGCCCGTCGTGCCGACACCGCCGCCTGTCACTGCAGAACCGCCGCCGGTGCTGCCGCTCCCACCCCCGGTCGTGCCGGTGCCGCCGCCGGTGCTGCCGGCGCCGCCTCCCTGCGCGGTGTTCTGGGTGATGCACACGCCGAGGGTGCACGCCTGCACGCTGGTGCAGAACTGACAGAGGCTGCCGCCCGAGCCGCACGCGGTGTTGGAACCGCCCTGCTGGCAGGCTCCGGTCGCGTCACAGCAACCGCTACAGCTCGCCGCGTTGCAGGTCGGGTTCGAGGTGCCACACGACGCGAAGAGAAAGACGGCGACGGTGAAAGTCAGGGCGCGCATGGGCCGCGACCTAGCGGACGGAGGCGCCCGCGAACAGAGGGGGCTGGCGCTCCGGTGTCTTGCGCTCGCGCGCGCTAGGGTTGCCGCCGATGCGCTTCGTCGCCGTCGTCGTTCTCGGGGTCAGCTCCATCGTCTTCGCGCAGCCCCCCGTGGTGAGCACCTCGCAGGCGCTCGCCGACGCAGACCGCATGGTCGAGAGCGCGAAGCGCACGCAAGACGAGCTCCGCCCCCTCGTCGCACGCCGCGACGGCATCGCGCGCACGTGGTTCACCGAGCGCCTCGCCGAAGCAGAGACCAGGGCCGGTCAGGAGCGCCTGGCCGCGCTGCTGCAACTGCTGGTCGAAGCGCACCGCCGTTCGTTGCCCGACGTGGTGAGCACGCTCGAAGCCAGCGTGGTTCGCGACCTGCAGCCCATTCGCAGTGAAGTCGAGGCCGATGTCATCGCCGGCGGTGAGCTGGCCGCGCTCGGCCGCATCTTCGGCGTGCTCGAAGAAGTGCCGCGCGGCACCGCTCCGTGGAAGGTGTTCGAGCCCGTGCTGGACGCGCTGCGCGAGCGGTGGGCGGCGCGCCGGCGCTCGGCGAAGGGCCCCGCGGAAGCGCACGCCTGGGCGGTGATGTCGCAGTTCCTCGACGGTCGGGCCGCACTCGCGCTGCCCGTCGAGCTCACGAAGACGCGCAACGCCGCCAGGCCGAAGTTCTCGAGCGCGTGCAACGACGTGAACCCGAGCTTCCCCTCGCCGCCGTCGCTCGACGTGACGCCGGTCTTGACGGTGAGCGCATGCACAGAGACGAGCGCCGACGGCCGCGAAACGCGTTCGAAGACCTGGGAAGAGACGCGCTACCGGGCCGAGGAGCGCACCGAATACGAGGCGGTGTCGGTGCCGGTCACCACGGGCAGCGGCACGCAGTGCAGCACCACCACCGACTTCAGCACCGGGCGGAACTCGAAGGGCGAGTACGTCGCCACCTCGACGGCGAAAGAAGCGTGCAGCAACACCACACAGACCAGCACCGTACAGGAGCAGCGCGCGGTCAAACGCGTGGTGCAGGTGCCGTACACGGAGCAGCGCGTCGAGACCTACGAGGCGCGGGTGCGGCGCTGGCGCGTCACCGCCGAAGCCAACCTCACCATCGACGGAGACGGGCTGGCCCTGTCACGCAAGCGCACGCTGTTCTCGGAACTCGAAGACACCGAGTTCACGTCGCAGCACGTGGGCAGCCGCACGCTCGACGACGCGGCGACCACCCGGAAGGCGCGGCAGGCCCTGTCGTCACAGGTCGAAGAGTTCGCGCTCGGCCTCGAGCGGGAGTGGACGCTCGAGCGCGGCAAGGCGCTGGCGGCGAAGGCCACCTCGCTCGACGAGCGCATGCGCGCGGCGGTGTTGCTGGCGGGCTTCGAGTTCGGGTTGCGCGAGTCGCTCTCGAAAGACCTCTCGCTGCCGCCGCAGTTGTTGCCGGCGTTGCTGGGTCACGAGGTCGCGGTGCCGCTGCGTGGGTTGCCGCGACCACCGCCGATTGCACTGCCCAGCCCCTCGGCAGACCTCGAAGCGTCGCTCACGACGTACGAGAACAAGGTGGGCTGGGCGCAGCAGTTGAACGGCGTGTACGTGGGCCCGTTCCTCGGCATCGGCACGCAGGAGACGCTCGACCAGTCAGGCCTCGCGCGCTTCGGCATCACGGCCGGCTACGCGGTGATGTGGCAGCCGCTGTTCTCCATCAAGTCGAACTTCCTGCTGCGCGTCGGCGGCGACGTTCAGGTCGGCTGGCTCGGCTACTTCCAGATGGACGTCACGCCGCGCGTGGAGGTCGGCTTTCACTCGACGCCGGTGACGCTCGCGGCGGTGGGGCTCAGCGAGCTGGGCTTCGGGGCGGGCGGTGGCGAGGCCGAGGCTGCCTACAAGTGGCCCTTGTTCGTGGCGGCGGGTTACGGCGCCCGCCTGCAGCTGCGCGCAGGGCCGGTCGGGCTCGACGTCACGCTCGCGCGCCTGCACCGCACCTGGCCGGGGAGCCCGATTGCACTGCGCGGCGAAGGGAAGCTCTTCATCGAAGCGGGCGTGCAGGCGCGCTTCTTCGTGGGGCTCACCCTGATGACGGCCGACGACGCGGCGCGGGGCCTCACCTCGCCCTCGCGCTGGTTCTCGTCAGTCATCGGCCTGCATCAGATCTTCTGAGACCTTCAGCCGCACTGGCCGCTGGCCTGACACGTACCGCCCAGCATGCACGCCGTGCCGGGCGAGATGCAGGTGGGGCCAGCCAACGAGAAGTCGCAGCAGGACCCCGCGCCACACGGACGACCGGCGATGCCGCACAGGTCGAAGCCACCGTCGCCGAAGCCCGGGAAGCCGCCGTCGAGACCGGGGAACGTGAGGCCGCCATCGCTCGGCGGAGGGCCGGCCTGACAGGTGCGGCTGCTGGCGTTACAGGTCTGGTCGACGTCGCACGGCACGCACGCCAGCCCGTTGGCGCCCTGGCCACAGCGCACGGCCGACATCATTCCCGGGAGCACGCAGGTGGTGCCTTCGCAGCAGCCGTTGCAGTTGGTGGCGTCGCAGTTCGCCGACACGCACGCGCCGTTCACACACGCCTGCGTCGCCGCGTCGCACACCTGACAGGCGTTCGCGCCCGTACCGCACGCGGTGACCGCGGTGCCGATGGCGCAGGCACCGGTGGTCGAGTCGATGCACCCGTTGCATGGCGTGCAGACGCCGGCGTTGCAGCTGTTGCCGCCGGGGCAGACTTCACACCGGTCGCCGTTGGTGCCGCAGCGATTGGCCGACTGCTGCAGCACGCACGCGCCGCTCTGTGAGCAGCACCCCGCGCAATTGCCCGGGCCGCACGCACCACCATCCGTGGTACCCGACCCACCACCGGTAGTGGCCGAGCCTCCACCCGTCGAGCCGCTGCCGCCGCCGGTGCCCGAGCCGCCGCCCAGGCCCGACTGCGCGACGCACTGCCCTACGGTGCACACCTGCATGCCGACGCAGAACTGGCACGCCGCCCCGCCGACGCCGCAGGAGTTGATGGAGCCTCCGGGCTGACACGAGCCGGTGGCGTCGCAGCAGCCCTCACAGGTGTTGGCGTTGCAGCCGGTGGTGGTGGTGCCACACGAAGACGACGCGAAGGCCACGAAGAGAGAAACCACGAACAGGCGCAGGGCTTTCATGAATGGCGCGCCTAGCAAGAAGCGCGAACGAGCGTGAATCACGTCATCGGAAATCCGAGCCCGCACAAAGAGTGTCAGAGACTTGATTTACGAACCGTCGGCCCGGTCATGACGCCGATTCGACAGATCCGCGCGACGTGGGACACGACGAGCATCACCGTGTACCAGGCGTACGACGACGCCATCGCCGACGCGGCGGTGCGCGCGCAGAAGTTCGTGGCGCCGTTCAGCTTCGCGCGCATGACGTGGGTGAAGCCTTCGTTCCTGTGGATGATGGAGCGCAGCGGTTGGGCCACGAAGGCCGGTCAACGGCGCGTGTTGTCAGTGCGGGTTCGTCGTGACGCGTTCGATGACGCGGTGACGCGCGCGGTGTCGACGTCGGTGGCGCACGCCCGGTCGATGATCCGCGTGCAGTGGGACCCCGAGCGCGACCTGCGCGGCGCGAAGTTGCCGTACCGCTCCCTGCAGCTGGGCCTCGGGCGCGAGGTGATCAGCGCCTACGCCAGCGAGTGGATCCTCGGCATCGAGGACGTGACGAAGCGGGTGAAGCACGTCGCTGCGCTTCGTCGGCGCGGTGCGTGGGAGCGCGCGGCGGAATGCCTGCCGGTGGAGCGGCCCTATGCGGTGGGTGGTGCGTGAGGGAGCCAACGCCCGGCGCTCGACCGGTACCGCGCAGCTGCCGGGGCCAACGTGAACGTGCACGAAGCAGCGCGGCTGGTTCGCGACGATCAGTCGAGCCGAAGGGCGCCCAAAGCGGTGCGCGCTGACCAAAGGAGCACGCGCCGCCCCCCCGACCAGGCATGCCCCCAGCTTCGAGCGCTCGGTCGTTCACGTCACGCGCGCTTCGTGACGGTGAGCGTTCGTGGCTATGGAAACCACAGCCCGCTGTGGTCGCCGTCACCACGAACGCTTCCAACGCCTCACGAAGCGTGAACGCGCACGGAAGCGAGGGGCCAGTACGCGACGAGCACCGGGCCACCCATGAACAACGCCTCGCCCCTGAGCAAACGGTGTACATCGCCGCACCATGCACGCACACGAAGCCATCGCGCAGAGCTGGCTCGACGTCTTCAACAAGGGCGACGTGGCCGCGCTCGTCGACCTCTACGCCGACGACTGCACGCACACCTCGCCGAAGATCCGCGCGCTGCACCCCGAGACCGGCGGCAAGCTGCTCGGCAAGGCGGCGCTCACGAAGTGGTGGACCGACGCCATGAAGCGGCTGCCGGGGCTCCGCTACGAGAAGACCGCCATCACCGCGAACGACGACCGCGTGTTCCTGGAATACGTGCGCCACGCGCCCGACGCAGACCCGATGCCCATCGCCGAGGTCTTCGACGTTCGCGGCGGGAAGATCGTCGCCTCGCGCGTGTACCACGGCTGATCAGATGAACCGGTCGCTGCTGTTTCTCACCGTGCTGGTCATCGCCACGTGCGGGCTCATCTACGAGCTGCTGGTGGGCACGCTCGCGAGCTACCTGCTGGGCGACAGCATCACGCAGTTCTCGACCGTCATCGGCGTGTACATGTTCGCGCTCGGCATCGGCGCGTGGCTGTCGGGGTTCATCGACAAGGGCGTGCCGCAGCGCTTCGTCGAGATCGAGCTGGCCGTCGCGCTGTGCGGCGGCATCAGCGCACCGTTCCTCTTCTTCACCTTCGCGGCCGGCGCGAGCTTCCGCGTCACGCTCTATTCGCTGGTGTTGATCATCGGCACGCTGGTGGGGCTCGAGATCCCCCTGCTGATGCGGATTCTGAAGGAGCAGCTGCAGTTCAAAGACCTCGTCGCGCGTGTGCTGACCTTCGACTACCTCGGCAGCCTCTTCGCCTCGTTGCTCTTCCCCATCGTGCTGGTGCCGAAGCTCGGGCTGGTGCGCACGTCGCTGCTGTTCGGGTTGATCAACGCGCTCGTCGGCCTGTGGAGCACGTGGTTGCTGGCGCCGGTGCTGGGCTCCATCACGCGGCTGCGGATCAAGGGCATCATCGTGTCGGTGATTCTGGTCGTCGGGCTGGTCTTCGGCGACGCGATGACCTCGTTGTTCGAAGAGCAGCTGTACAACGAAGAGGTCGTGCACGCGCAGCAGACGCCGTACCAGCGCATCGTCGTCACGCGCAGCCACCGCGGGTTCTCACTCTTCCTCAACGGCAACCTGCAGTTCTCGTCGGTCGACGAGTACCGGTACCACGAGGGCCTCGTGCACCCCGCGTTTCAGCGGGCGAACCGGCGCGAGAACGTGCTCATTCTGGGCGGCGGTGACGGGCTGGCGATGCGCGAGGTGCTCCGTTACGGCGACGAAGTGAAGCGCGTGACGCTGGTCGACCTCGACGGCGCGATGACGAAGCTGGCCACGTCGTCGGAAGAGCTGGCGACGTTGAACGGCCATTCGCTGAATGATCCGCGCGTGAAGGTCGTCAACGACGACGCCATGCAGTGGCTCACCACAACAGACGAGCGGTTCGACGTGGTGATCATCGATTTCCCCGACCCCAACAACTTCTCGCTGGGCAAGCTGTACACCACGCGGTTCTACGCGCTGCTGCGCTCGCACCTCGCCGACGACGGCGTGGCCGTGGTGCAGAGCACGTCACCGCTCTTCGCGCGGCAGAGCTTCTGGTGCATCGACACCACGCTGCAGGCCTCGGGCTTCGAGACCGCCGCGTACCACGTGTGGGTGCCGAGCTTCGGTGAGTGGGGCTACGTGCTCGCGGCGCGTTCACTCTCGTCGCCGCGTCATCCGCTGCCGGCGGGGCTGCGCTTCCTCGACGACGAGACCACGCCCACGTTGTTCGTGTTCCCCAGAGACATGAGCCGCGTGCCGGCGGAAGTGAACAAGCTCAACAACCAGGTGCTCGTTCACTATTACGAAGACGAGTGGCGCCGCTGGAACTGAGCGGTCGGCCTCAGACCAGCTGATCCTCGTCGTCGTCTTCGTCACCGTCGTCGGTCTCGTACTCGTCGCCTTCCTGGAGCCACTCGAAGGCCTCCACGCGCGCGTGCACCACGCCCAGCAACGTGCCCAGCGTCGCGTCGTCCCACGACACCAGGTCCGATGAATCGAGCTTCTGCTGCTCATGCGGGCTGCCCGACGAGAACAGCTCGCGGAGCAACGAGCGGCTCCAGAAGCGCAGACCACTCACCGCTTCGTGAACCGCGCCCTGCGCTGCAGCTGCCTTGCGGTCGAACCCGTCGGCTTCGATGGACTCGAGGAGCTCTTCGAGGTCGGCGTCAGGTTCGAAGCTCTGCGGGTCTTCCGAGATGGTGCGCGCCCACGCTTCGGAACGAACGGCCTCGAGCAGCGCTTCAGCCAACGCGCGCTGCACGTCGATCTCGGCCGCGTCACGCAGCACCGCTGAGTCGATGAACGCGTCGGCGGGCTCGAGCACCGGCAGTTGCGAGAGCAGCGCATTCACGTCGGCGCGCGCCGAGGCAGGGCCGAGCTCGGTCTTTCCAATCGCCCACAGCAGCACGCGCAGCTCTTCGGTGGTCCAGTCGACGGCGTCGATGTCGTCGTCGCTCCACTCACCCGGCGCGCGCTCGAACAGGTCGACGCCTTCAGGCCCGAGGTTGCCGAACAGCCCGTGCACGTCGACCCACTCGCTCAACGCCTTCGCGCGCGCGACGTCGCGAGTGGCCTCGATGCGGGACCGCTCGACCAGCGCCGCGACCATCAACGCGCGGCCCGCGACCACGTCTGCCTCGGGGGGCGCGGCGATCGGCGCTGAATCATCACGGTCGTCGAAGTCGTCGTCGTCGGTCACCGGAACGCCGGTGGCGGTGGCCGGCTCGCGCACCGGCATGCCTTCGGTCGCGGTCGCTTCGTCGGGGTCGAAGAGCGGCTTCTTGATGGTGGCCATGCGCGCAACGTAGCCGTCGTGACGGACATCATGGGCGCTTTCGATTCGCGCACGAATCGGTGACGCGACGCGTACAGTGCCGCGCCCGATGCGACGCCTGTCGTTGTTGCTGCTGCTCACCTTCGTCACCGCTTGTGGACCGCGCACCATGCAGGTGCGCCTGAAGGACGCCGAGCGGCTCGCCAACCACGCCGACGACTTGTTGAACGAAGCGCAGGCCGCCGCCGACGCCGCGCAACCCGAGAAGCTGCAGCGCGCGCTCGACGCCGCAAAGAAGGACCTGAACGACAAGGACTTCTCGCTCGTGGCCGGCGCGCACGACTACCTCGACCGCTACAACGAGCTGAGCGGGCGCGTGCCCACCGTGAAGCAGGACCGTGAACACCGCGACCTCGTGGCGAAGATCGACGCCGCCAGGACGCAGCTGACGCCGAAGGTGCAGGCGTTCAATGACGCGGCCGCGGCCTCGAACCCGAGCGCGCCGGGCGCCTCGGTCATCACCGACGTCGAAGCGAAGTCGAAGGAGCTCGCCGACGCGCTCGCTCCGCAGCTCGCGTTGATCAACTCCACGCCGGAAGGAGCGCAGTGGGTGAAGACCCAGCAGGACGCGATGGCGAAGGCGGGTGAAGCGGCGACGCGCGGAAAGAAGGGGGTGGCGTTCCTCGAGGGCCCCGTCGCTGCGTGGCGTGAAGGGCTCGCGCTGCAGACCGCCGCGAAGGGCAAAGCGACGCCGGCAGAAAAAGAGCAGTCACTGCTCGCTGCGAAAGAGAAGCTGGTCAGCTGTGCGACCGCCGCGAAGACCTTCGCCGACGACAAGAGCATCAGCGCGCTGGCCTTCACCGTTCCCGAGGGAAAACCGCTCACGCCGACGCAGCTGGTGGGCACCTGCCAGAAGGCGCTCAAGCCGGTCGAGGTGGAGCTGAAGGCCGCGCAGAAGAAGCTGAAGAAGAAGTGACTGCGCTTTGCATTGAGCGCGGCCGGTGAGTTCAGACCGTGCGCGTGACGGAGCGGCGCGCGACGCCGCACGAGGTCAGCACAACTCGTGCTGGTCGTAGAAATTCGCCGCTTTCGCTCGAGCAGGCTGACGAAGACTCCCGTCGCCCGTTTTTCATCGACCTGCTGGAGCTCGCGACCTGTTGCCTCGATGCCGCGGGCCAGCCGGCGACGGGCACGGCGCGACACCTCGTCGTCATCGCGCATGGCTCGCCGATACCGCCCCACATGTAGGCGGCACCTGACACACAACGCCGCCGCAACATTCGACGATACTGCTTCTCTCCCCACGCCTTCGGAGCACGCATGGCCCCCGTCAATCGCCGCAGTGGTTCGAGCACCAACGCCGAGCAAGCCCGCCGCAACGCCGCCGCCGCTGAACGTCGCCGCGCCGCCGCCGCCGCCAGACAAGCCTCCGCACGGCAGCAGAGCGCCGCGCTCGAGCGTCGCCGTGACTCGTTCACCGGCACCCGCCGCGATTCGCTGATGCGCAACTACAACGGCGGCGCCAACCGCGACCTCAACCGCCTCGCGAACGGCGGCGGCAACAGCACCACGCGCGCGAATCGTGATGGCTCGCAGACCACCACGCGCCGCAACGGCAACGTCGAGCAGTCACTCACCACGCGCGGCGGCCTGGGCGGTCGTGGCGCCGTGCGCTTCGAGCAGACCACCACACGTCGCAACGGCACCGGCTCGACCACGCAACGCTACAACGCCGACCGCGACCTCTTCGGCCGCACCAGCAGCACGCAGAGCAGCGAGACCTCGGTCACCCGCCGTGGAGCCACGGAGACGCGCTCGCGCAGCACCGCCACCGACACCCGCGGCCGCCGCACGGTGACCGAGAGCACGGGCACTTCGCGCGAACGCAACGGCGTGACGACCAGCCAGACGCGCGGCACCGTGCGCGGTCAGGGTACGCGGCAGAACACGCGCTCCAGCGAGACCGTCACGCGCAACGCAGACGTCACCACCACGCGCGGCCGCACGTCGACCACCGGCACGGCGACCACGCGCACCGACCGTCAGGTGACGACCGAGAACGGCCGCGCGCGGCTGGGTTCTTCGTTCGACCGACGCACCGAAAACCGCGTCGGCGGTAGCTACGAGCGGTTGAGCGGCACCCAGCGCCCGCAGGACACCAGCGTCAGCCGTGAAGATCGCGGCACGCGTGCGCAGGGTGTGGCCGACGCCGTCAACGGGCTCGGCGTGCCGCGGCACGACCTCATCACGCGCCGCGAAGAGACGGACACCTCGGGCCTGACCGAAGCGCGTCGTGACCGGCCGACGTTCGCCGGCGCGTTCACCGGTACCCAGTCGGCGCAGCACCTCGACGTGGGCGTGAACGGCGCGAGCGGCCGTTTCATGCGTGGCGCGAGCGCGGGCGTGTACGCGCAGACGCGCGGTCGTGCAGAAGGCCGGCTCGGGACGGCAGAGGGCACGCTGTCGGCGCACGCCGAAGCGCGCGCGTCGGTCGATGCCACCGGTACGTTGAACAGCAACGGTCTGACGGCGAGCGCGACGGCCCGCGCCAGTGTCTCGGCAGAGGCGTCGGCCACGGGCTCGCTCACCTCGCGCCCGGCGCGATTCCTGGGTGAAGACCTCACCGTCGGCGTCACCGGCACCGCGCGCGTTCGCGCCGAAGCGACGGCTGAAGCCACGGGCGGAGTTCGCGTTCAGCGCAACCCTCCGACGGCGGTGGTGGAAGGCAGCGCAGGCGTGTCGGCCGTGGTGCGCGCCGAAGCCGAGGTCACGGCGTCGGCCGGGCCGTTCTCGGTTCGCGCCACCGGTTACGCGAGCGCCGGCGCCGAAGCGCGTGCCTCTGGCGTCATCGGCTACGAAGACGGTCGGCTGCGCATCGGTGGTTCCGTCGGCGCGGCGCTGGGCGTCGGGCTCGGCGGCTCCGCCCAGGTGGAAGTCGACGTCGCGCAGATCGGCCGCATGGGTGTCGACGGGGCGCGTCGCGCAGGTCGTGCCGCGCACGCCGCCGCCGACCGTGATGGCGATGGCCGCTTGAGCATGAACGACGTTCGCGCGGGCGCGCGGCAGGCCACGCAGGCGGCGCACCGCGCGGCCGACCGTGACGGCGATGGTCGTCTCGGTCTCAACGACGTGCGCGCCGGTGCTTCGCAAGCGGTGAGCGCGGCGACGAGCACCGTGGCGAACGCTGGCCGTCGCGTGGCTTCGTTCTTCGGTTGGTGATCCGCTGATCACGGCTCGTTGACGTCGTGCGCGGTCGCGCTCGCTGGCGCGGCCCCGGGAAATGAGAGCTGCAAAAACACCGCGCTTCGACGCGGCTGCAGCGCTCACGAGGGCCTGGAGACCCTTCCGAGCCCGCGACCACGCTGGCAACGCCACATCTGCTCGGCGAAACTCCGCGGCCACATGGCACAGACGGAACTGTTCACGAAGGGCCTCGCGGAACTCAAAGCCGGCCGCTTCGCCGAGGCGCGCAAGCTCTTCAACGACAACGAAGCCAGGCTCGGTACCACGGCAGCCACGCTGCAGCTGCTCAAGGCCGCCGAGGCCAACGCCGCGCTCGGAAAAGTCGACGTCGCCGCGAAGGAATTTCAGGAAGTCATCGAGCGCAACCCCGCCATCGCCGAGGGCTACCTGGGCCTGGCGCGCATCGCCATCTTCCTGGGCCAGCTCGACGACGCGAAGACGCACGCCACCGCGGCCGTGAAGATGGCGCCGCAGAACGCGATGTCGTGGACACTGCTTGGCCTGGTGCACGAAGCGAAGGGTGACATCGCCGGCGCGATGCCCAACCTCGAGAAGGGCGCGCAGCTCGGTCAGAGCGTCTACCTCGCGCAGTACAACATGGGCCGCATCCTCACCTCCGAGAAGAAGGCCAACCAGGGCATCGTGTACCTGCTGCGCGCCACGGAGCTCGACCCGAAGAACGCCGACGGGTGGATCGCGCTGGGCCTCGCGCAGCACCAGCTCAAGCAGTTCGACAAGGCCATCGCGTCACTCGACCGCGCGACGAAGGCGGCGCCGAAGAACCCCGACCCGTGGGCCACCATGGCCGACCTGCAGTTTCAGCAGAAGCAGTTCACGGCCGCGCGCGCGACGCTCGAGGCGGGCCTCAAGAACGTGGGCGACCACCCCGCGCTGCTCGAGAAGGCCATCGCCTGCTGCATGATGATCAACGACGCGCCCGGCGCCGTCGGCTACCTCGAGCGCGAGCTCCTCGTGGTGCCCAACTACGAGCAGGGCTGGCTCAACCTCGCGCACCTCTCGTTGCTCACCGGCAACCTCGACCGCAGCGAAGCGGCGGCCAAACACCTGCTCACGCTCGACCCCAGGAACTGGGAGGCATGGTTCCACCTCGGCAACCTGTACGACGCGGTGCCCGACGAAGCGAAGGCGGTGGACGCGTACAAGAAGGCGCTCGCCATCGTTCCCGACAACTGGAAGGTGTTGATGAACCTCGCCACCACGTACCTGCAGGGCGAGGGCAAGGCGAAGTGGGAAGAAGCGAAGAAGCTGCTCGAGAAGGCGCTGACCGTCGCGCCTCCGGGCGACTTCCGCGTGAAGTACAACCTCGCGCTCGCGCACGTGCGACTGGGTGACCGCGCCGCAGCGCTCGCCCTCGCGCGTGAGATTCAACAGAAGGCCCCGCCGAACGAGCCGATGTTCGCCGAGGCCAGGAAGCTCGAGAGCAATCTGCTCGAGAAGAGCTGATCACCGCATGGTGCCGAAGCCCGCGATGCGCGGGTCACCCACGCGGTACTGCAGGCGGCGCACGGCGTCGCCCGAGTTGCCTTCGATGGTCTGCACCCACAGCTGACCGTTCTTCTTGAAGACCTTCTCGACGAGGCCGGTGTGTTCGGCGCTGCGGCCCGAGCCCGGGTGCCAGTCGAACATGATGATGTCGCCGGGCTTCGGGTGCTTCAGGTTCCAGGTGCCGTTGTCCTTGATCTTCTGCAGCAACGAAGGCGTCCACGGCTCGTTCAGCTTCTTGCCGGCCTTGGTGTAGCAGTAGCTCACGAAGTCGGCGCACCAGGCTTCCGGCGGGCGGCCGAAGAACTTCGAGAACGGGTTGCCGTTGACGCCCTTCTCGTGGAACCCCAGGTAGCGCCGCGCGGTCTCGAGCACCTTGCTGCGGTAGTCGCTCTTCACGTCGCGCTTCATCTTCGCCAGCTGGTTGGTGCCGATGGCGCCGTCGCGCTCGAGCTCGTGCTTCTTCTCGTAGGCCTTCACCGCGGCGAGCGTCTTCTTGTCGAAGAGGCCGTCGATTTTTCCGGGGTTGAAGCCCAGGCGCTGAAGCAGCTTTTCGCTGGCCTTCACCGCGCTCGAACGTTCGCCCAGCGTCTGCGCCGGAGCCGCGGGCTTGCTGGAAAGAATGAAGCTCTTCTGCAGCGCCTTCCAGGTCTTCGCGTCGACCACGCCGGTGGGCGACAAGCCCGACTTCGACTGGAACGCCTTGAGCGCGCCTTCGGTGCGTTCGTCGAAGCGGCCGGTGGTGCGCTGGGGGTCGAAGCCCGCGGCGCGCAGGTGCTTCTGCACGTTGGCGACGGCGGAGCTCTTCGCGCCTTCCTTCAGGGTGCCCTTCGCCGCGGCCTGCGCGGTCTCGCGGTCGAGCCGCGTCTGTGATTTCGACGGAGCGATGCGGCGGCGTTCCGGCGCGTGGTTCAACTTCGCGACTTCTTCGCGCAGCACGCGCCGCGAGCCGGCGGAGAGCGAACCGGCGCCATCTTTCAGTTCCTTCTGATCAGCGCGGAAGGCCTTCACCGCGTTGGCCGTCTCGCGGCTGTAGATGCCGTCGGCCCTGCCGACCGCGTAGCCGAGCTTGCCCAGGCGCTTCTCGAGCACCTTGATGTCGGAGGACTTCTGGCCGACCGACACGAACGCGTCTTTCGCCTTCGCGTGCTTCTTCACGCGCGTCGCGGTGTCTTCGAGGCGCTGCATGGTGCGCTCGTTCAACTGGCCGTCTGCGGGCAGTCCCCACGACTTCTGGAACTCCTTGAGCGCGGTCGTGAACGCGGCGGTGACCTTGCCGTCGACGGTGCCGGGGTTGAAGCCCGCGGTCTTGAGCGCGGCTTCGGCCTTCTTCACCAGCTTCGGGTTCGGCGTGACCGGAACGGGCGTCGTCGGCGTGGGCGTCGTGGGAACAACGGGGCGCGGCGTGATGACGGGCATGGGACTCTCCGACCTGCGTGGATGTCGGATGGTCGGCGGCAGCGATTTCCAAATTGCCCGATATGTCTGTCAGCGCGGGTGACAAAACACGGTGAATTTCGCGCCCGATTTCCGAGCGGATTTCGAGGTCACTTCGGCGCGGCGCCGTACACGAGCTCGAAAGGCCCGTTCCTCCACGACGTGTAGTCAGCGGCGGGAACGGCGCCGTACTTCTTCTCGAAGTAGGCGCCCCAGTCGGGCCGCGTGCCGTCGACGTCGTCGAAGCCGTACTCACGCGCGAGGGTCCACGACGCGAACGTGCGGCCGGCGCGTTCTTTCACGCGTTGATCTGCTGCGAGCGCGGCCACGGCGCGACCGACGAAGCGAGGCGTCTCACTTGAAATGAAGTCTGGCTCGACCTTCGTGCCGTCGCGCCAGTTCGCCTCGGTGCACTTGAAGCGCTCGAGCATCGCCTCGCTGCGAAGAAACCCCGGAGTCACCGCCAGCGCCGTCACGCCTCTGGACCCGAGCTCGTACGCGAGCGTGAACGCCATGCGCATGACCGTGAACTTCACGAGGTCGTAGAAGTACGAGCCGCGGTACCCGAAGCCGTCGCCGTCGGTGATCTCCACCAGCAGCGGGTTCTGGCGACCGAACATCAATGCAGCGGCGTGACGCGTGGTGAGCAGATGGCTCCACGCCGCGGTGTCGAACATCGCGCGCGCCTTCGCGAGGTCCTGCTCCCACATCGGCTTGCTCCACTCGACGACGTCGTCGCCGCCCCACACGTCGTTGACCAGCACGTCGAGGCCACCGTGTTCGTTCTTGATGCGCGCGACGAGGGCCTTCACCTGCGCTTCGTCGAGGTGGTCGCAGCGGTGATGGAGGCCCTTCCCACCGGCGGCGGTGACGAGCTCGGCGGTCTCTTCGATGGTCTCGGGCCTTCCGGGTGGCGAACTCCCGCGGGTGCTGCGCCCCGAGCAGTAGACGGTCGCGCCCGCTTCACCCAGCGCGATGGCGATGCCACGGCCGGCTCCACGCGTGGCACCGGCGACGAGGCAGATGCGGCCTGTGAGGTCAGTCATTCGGGTTCTCCTTCTGAAGGAAATCGAGCTGCGAGGACGGAGGCTGCGGAGGGAGCGACGCGAGTGGATTGTGCGTCGGAAACGCCAGCTCGCGGAGGTGAACGAGCACCTCGCGGCACCAGACGGCACGCGCTTCGTTGAGCAGAATCACCCACCGGCGAGCGAGCCGTTCGCCGGCGATCGCCCCGACGTTCATGAGGTGACGGTCGGGGGTGGGGAACAACGTGCGTTCGTGATCAGCGCGGTGTTGCGCGCGGTACAACTCGTCGTCGAGTTGTTGAAGCAGATGCGGAGACGGCTTGCCGTGGAGCAGCGCGACGCGGGCGACCAGCTCGTCTCTGGGCGTGTCCATCGCGGGTCTGGTGGTGAACCAGAGCTCGACCTCGCGACGGCCGTCATCGGTGATGGAGAGTCGCGCGCGTTGACGACCGCCGGGCTCGCGTTGCTCACTGATCATCCCCGCGGCGAGGAGCTCTTTGATGGCGGGGTAGAGCTGGCCGGAAGATTCACTCCAGATGAAGTCCGTGCGGCGGCGGAGCGCGCGGCGGATGTCGTAGGCGGTCGTCGCGCTGTGGTTGAGCATCGCGAGGACGATGTGAGCGGTTCGTCGCATTCGGGTCGAATATCAGCGGGGTCTGACAAGTGATTCGGCCTGCGGGGAGAACGGCGCGTGCGTGACGTTCGACGTGCTCGTGCCGCTCGGCCGCTCGACTTCAGACTTCTGGTGACGCACTTCACCCGCGCTTCGTGATGGGTCTTTCAGAAATGACGCGCCCATTGACGCAGGCGTGACGCAACGACGCCCGCAGGAAGATCCATCGGTTGCGTCAAAGACTCCGACGGTCTCGGCCCACGAAGCGCGCGCTCACCGCTCTTTCAGACACGTGAGCGCACTCTTTCTGGCTCGACACCTCGGCCCCCGATGACGCAACCGCGCGAAACCATGCGGGGCGATGACGCGCGCGAACGCGTCAATCACCGTGCCATTTCTGAAAGACCCATCGACGTTCCGAAGAGCCCTTCTGGTGACGCACTTCACCCGCGCTTCGTGATGGGTCTTTCAGAAATGACGCGCCGATTGACGCAGGCGTGACGCAACGACGCCCGCAGGAAAATCCATCGGTTGCGTCAAAGACTCCGACGGTCTCGGCCCACGAAGCGCGCGCTCACCGCTCTTTCAGACACGTCGGGACGATCGCCTTCTTCGCCTGGCGTCGAGGGCTCGCTGGCGACGAGCTGGGCCGAGACCCTTCAGCTTCTCCCGCTCTCAAAGAAGAGCCTTCCAGAAAAAACATCCCTCCCACACGCAACCTGAATTCCCGACCTCCGAGAATCCCTTCAAGCAGCTCGCTGGCTTCGAACTCCTTCGGGTTCATCGCCGCGGCCGCAGGTTCCGAAACGACGTTCACGCGCAGTACCGGGAGTTCCCCCCATGGTCGCCTCTTCTTCTCTCAGCAACTCCAACAACCAGGCCGCTGCTCGCGCTGCTGCCGAACGTGCCCGCGCTGCCGCTGCTGAACGTGCCCGCGTCGCCAACGCTGCCAACACCCAACGCGCGAATGCCCGCGCCGCCGATCGCAACAGCGTCCCCGGCTACTCCGGCAAGAGCTCCTTCGAGGCGTCGCCCAACAGCAGCATGGCCGCAGCCCGCGCGGCAGATCGCCAGAGCATGCTCGGCTACACCAGCGGCACGCTGCGCAAGGGCGCCGAAGGTGACTCGGTGAAGGCGCTGCAGGAACGCCTCACCGCTTCCGGCTTCGACACCGGCGGCGCCGACGGCAAGTTCGGCCCCAGGACCGAGCGCGCGCTCAAGAACTACCAGCGCTCGCAGGGCCTCTCGGCCGACGGCGTCGCGGGCCGCAAGACGTACGACTCGTTCAACGGCGTGAAGACGCCCGGCACGAAGACCGACGGCGTCACCTCGGTCAACGCCGACAAGTCCGTGAAGGGCCCGGTGAACACGCAGTTGCCCGACTCGGGTGACGGCTTCACCACCTACGGCCCGCGCAGGATGCAGTACGGCACCGAGCAGACCGTGAAGAACATGCAGGAGATCGCCGCTCGCTACAAAGCCGCCACCGGCAAGACGCTCGAGATCGGTGACCTCTCGGCCAAAGGCGGCGTCAAGACCGACCGCCACAAGACGCACACCAACGGCGCCAACGTCGACCTCCGCCCGCCCTCGACCAACGGCGGCCCCAGCAACTGGAAGAACGCCGGCTACGACCGCGATGCGACGCGCACGCTCATTCAGGAGATCAAGCGCACCAACCCCAACGCGAAGATCCTCTTCAACGACCCCGTGCTGATCAAGGAAGGCCTGACGTCGAGGGCCGGCGGCCACGACAACCACCTGCACGTCTCGTTCAAATGAGCTGAGGCGTCACCGCTGAAACGAAGCACCGCGCCGATGGGGATTCAGGTCTCCATCGGCGTCGTCGCGTCTTCCGGCCGCAGTCGCATCACCGGACCGCCGAACCCACGCCAACGTTTCGAGACGAACCCATCGCGTTTCGCTCTCAACCCAATGCACGCGCACCTGCGTCACCGTCTGCCCACCGCCCCGGACAACGTGTTGAGCGAACTGAATTCAGGAGGCACTTTGCGTCGATGACAGACGGGAGAACGCATGAAGCTCATCCGTGAAGTGGTCGCTGAAAAGTCGCTCCAGCAGTTGATCACCACGCAGCCCTCCGCTTCGGTGACCGACGCTGCCGAGTTGATGACGCGCTGGAACGTGGGCGCGCTGCTGGTGATGGAACACGACCGCATCGTGGGCATCGTCTCGGAACGCGACTACGTGCGCAGCTTCGGCGCCATGGGCCGCTCGCTCGAAGGCATCACCGTCCGCGACATCATGGCGCGCCACATCCGCATGGTGCCCGGTGAAGTCACCACCGAAGAGTGCATGTGGTTGATGACCTATCTACGACTGCGCCATCTCCCCGTGGTCGAAGGCGGCGAAGTGCTCGGGCTGATCTCGATTGGAGATCTGATCAAAGACGTGGTCACCGAGCAGGCGCACCTCATCGATCAAATCGAGCCGATGCTCACGCGTGGCCCCAACGCTTGAATTCCGGTCGCAGTTCAGGTGTTGAGCGCCCGTGCGCTTCACCTTCCTCACCGCGTTCCTCGTCTTGACGGGCTGCGCGACGACCTCCAGCACGGGAAGCACGGCCGTCGACACCGTCGAGGCGCCACCACCCATCGTCGAAGCCCCGGTCGCTGAAGTCTTCGAAGCACCGCCTCCGATGCCCGCGCCCGAGCCTCAGCCCATCGGCAACCCTGCGCTCAGCGCCCGCGCCACCTCACTCGTTGGAGTTCCCATCAAACGGGTCGCGCCCTGGCTGCCCGACGACTGCACCGGCCTCGCGCGCGCGGTCTACGAGCCCGCTGGAGTCGACCTGATGACCGACGGTGTTCCCGGCGACAACGGCGTCACCGCCATTCACCGCGTCGCCCAGCGCGTGGGAGCCTTGCACACCGACGTGCCACAACCCGGCGACCTGGTGTTCTTCCGCGAGACCTACGACCGCAATCGCGACGGCCTTCGCAACGACGGCCTCACCCACGTCGCGGTCGTCGAGCGCGTCGAGCCCGACGGCGAAGTGGTGTTCATTCACCGCGGCGCGAAGGGCGTCGAGCGCTCGCGCATGTTCGTCGCCGAGCCGTTGTCCAGAGAGCGCAACGACATCCTGCGGGTGGCGTCCAAGAAGGAGCGCGCGAAGTTGACCGGTGAGCTGTTCGTCGACTTCGCGGCGTCCTCCAGGCTGCTGGCGCCGAAGCGCTGATGCCGCCGCTCACGCTGCTGGTCCTCGCCGCCTCACCGCTCGCCGAATGCACGCCGCACCCGTACGGGCGCTCGGGCCTGGCCTTCGACTGCAAGTCGTTCATCGCGACGATGCAGTTGTTGCCCTCGGGCGGCCCCCTCGAGCCCGCGGTTCAACTCGAGCTCTCGTCGCTGCGTGATTCCGTCACCCACCTCACCTTCACCAGCACCGAGGTCACGCGCGAGGCGACGGCGTGGAAGGGCTCGTTTCAGATCACGCCGGCCTCGAACGACGACCCGGAGCGGCTCGTCGGCTGCTTCGAAGCACCCACCGGCAAGCAGTGCGCGGCGGTGACGAAGTACCTCGCGACCACCCCGAGTGAGACCCTGGCCGACGAAGGTGAAGTGACGCTCGACTTCGCGGGCGAACGCCTCAAGGCCCCGCCCGGCTGCAACGCGATGGCGCCCGCGCGCATCACCTGCCGCGGCAACGAGCTGACGTGGTCTCACGACGTGCCCGCCTCGACCCTCGCCCAGAAAGAGAAGGACTTCCTCGCGCTCTTCGCCAGGCAGAAGGCCCACGTGGTGCGCACCACCATCAAGTGCACGCACGGTGGCGTGCCGGCCACCTGCACCCGCTTCACCGTCACCACGCGAAGTCAGTTCACGGCGTTGATGGCGTGGGCCGTGGTGCGCGGCCAGAAGGTGTTCGCGCTCTGCAACGGGGGCACCTCAGACACGCTGCCGCCGAATTGCGCGATGGTCTTCTCGACCCCCTGAAAAGCAGAACGCTCGAAGTGCCCGCTGCGGCACCTCGAGCGCGCTGATGAACTTCGCGGGACCGTTACTTCACGTCGGCGAGCAGGCCGAACACCGTCTGCACGCCGCGCTCGGCGTTGGCCTTCGACTCGTACATCTCCGAGAGGCCGATGATCTGCCCGTTGGTCGCCTTGAGCACGAAGTAGAAGTTGCCGTCGCGCGCCTCACGCACCTCGAAGCGGGCCACGTTCGCGCCGTTGCTGCGCACCGAGTTGATGCCGCTGGTCGCACCCGACTTCGACGCGTAGCTCTGCGACTGCAGCACGATCTGCCCGTTGTTGGCCTTCAGGTGGAAGTAGTACCTGTTGTCGAGGCCCTTGAAGGTCTCGAAGCGCGTGTCACCGGCCGCCGCGGGGCTCGTCGCCGTCACCACCTTCAGCACCGCCTGCACCGTCGCCACACCACGCTCGGCGTTGGCCTTCGACGCGTACATCTCCGAGAGGCCGATGATGCGGCCGTTGGTCGCGGTCAACACGAAGTAGTGCGAGCCGTCGACCGCCTCACGCACCAGGCGCCGCTGGGCAGCAACGCAGCCCCGAGCCGCGTCGACGTGCGCTTCATCTGCGCGACGAACCGCGACCTGCCGGCGATGGTGAAGGGCGGAAAGTTCCGCGACGACCTCTTCTTCCGCGTGGGCGTCATCACCGTCGACTGCCGCCGTTGCGCTCGTACAAGGACAACCTGCCCATTCTCGCGCAGGTGTTCCTGCAGCAGGCCGCGCAGAAGCACGCGCGCAAGGTGTCGCTCATTTCCCCCGACGCGATGGAGCTGCTGTGCCGCTGGGACTACCCGGGCAACATGCGCGAGTTGAAGAACTCGCTCGAGCACGCGGTGGTGATGGCGCGTGGTGACACGGTGCAGGCTGATGACCTGCCGAAGGTGATGCACGGGAACGCAGCCCCGGTGACGTCACCCGCTGTCGAGGTGAAGACCAGGACGCTCGCCGAGCTTCGTGAAGCGTGGGTGAACCCGCTCGAGAAGAAGTACCTGCTCGAGTTGTTGGACGCGCACGGCGGCCGCGTGGATCCCGCGGCGAAGGTCGCGGGCATCAACCGGGTGACGATGTATCGACTGATGGAGAAGCACGGCATCACGCTGGAGAAGAAGCCGCGGTCGTAAAGCCGTACACTGCGAGCCATGAAACGCGCGCTCGTGCTGCTCCTGCTGATCAGCTGCACCGGCATCGTCGAAGAACTTCCGGTCGTCGACTCCGGAGTTCCCGATGATCGAGACGCAGGAATGCGCATCGAAGACGCCGGGCTGATCATCGACGCTGGCGAACCTGATTCCGGAACACCCGACGCAGGCCCCGTCGATTCAGGAGTTCCCGACGCGGGCGTGCCCGATGCCGGAGTTCCCGACGCAGGCCGCGCCTGCACCGCGCGCTTCTGCGATGACTTCGAACGCTTCGACGCTGGAGTCCGCCCCACCGCGCCGTGGACCGTGTCGACCTCTGGCGGCACCGTGCTCGTCGACACCACGCGCGCGCACTCGGGGACGTCTTCCATTCGCGTCACCACCGACGGCACCGCCGCCTACCGCCGCGCCTACTTCGCGCTCGGGTCGGCCTTCTTCCCGGCGCAGAACAACGCCTTCTACGGCCGCATGTGGGTCTACCTCACGGCCGCGCCGCCACAGACCACGCACTGGACGCACATCTCGGGCGAAGGCACCGCGATGAACGCCGGCACACCGTTCTATGCGTACGTCCGCTACGGCGGTCAGTACGCCAAGAAGTTGATGGCCAACTACGACAGCCAGGTCTTCCAGTCCGACTGCTGGAAGCACTCGATGACCGAGTTCCCCGAAGGTCGTTGGAGCTGCATGGAATGGCACTTCGACGGCCCCGACAACCGCATGGACTTCTGGCTCGACGGCACCCAGGTCGCGCCGCTCACCGTCGACGATCGCGGCAGTGGCTGCATCAAGCAGGGGCTCGACGGCGGTTGGGTGTTCCCGCAGTTCGAAAAACTGCAGCTCGGCTGGGAGCACTACCAGACGTCCGACGCCATCGAGATGTGGGTCGACGACGTCGCGCTCGACGAGCAGCGCATCGGCTGTGACTGAGTAAGGTCGCGCCGCGCATGCTCCCTCCTGCTTCTGCTTTTCCTCCCGCTCCGCCGAACGCCTCGACGTGCCCGAAGTGCAACGCGCCGGCGCAACCGTCGACCGCGGTGCAGACGTGCGCGCAGTGCAGCCGCTCGTTCGTGCTGCGCTTCGGCGCGTTGATGGATTCGTCGGTGGTGCCGCCGCCGCCAGACCCGAAAGCGAAGGAGCTCACGCTCAAGGCGCCCGGCGTGGCGCTGGTGAGCCAGGCAGTGCTCAAGCCCGACGCCATCGGTTTCGGCGCGCTCGACCCCATCGTCGGCCGCTTTCCCATCGACGAGAAGGGCGTGCGGTACGCGCACCTCTATTCGGTGGCGCTGTGGCGCGAGTTCAGTGTCTCGCAGTCACTGGTGTTCTTCTTCGTGTCGCTGCCGCTCGGGCTCGCGATGCTGGCGGCGATGATCGCCTCGAAGGGCGAGCTCGGCGCGATTCTGTGTTCGCTGCCGTTTCTTCTGCTGTCGGTGTTCCACGGCTATCGGGTGTTCCACTCGAAGGCCACGCGCATGCGCGTCATCGGCTTCAAAGACCGCAACCTCGACATGACCTTCATCGGCGGGCTCGGCAAACGCAGGAAGTTCGTCGACGAGTTCTTCCGTCGTGCGGGGCTGCAGCCGGTCGAGCTGCCCTGATCCGCTCACTTCTTCATCGGCACCAGCAGCGCGTGCACGCGGTTGCCTTCGACGAGAAGCACCGGCTCGAGCGCTCCGTGAACCAGCCATTTCGCCTTGAGGTACCGCGCGTGGAGGTACTCGACGTACAGACAATTCACGAGCGCGCGGGTCGTACCGGCGACGACGAAACACTCGGGGCCCGTTCGCTCGATGGTGGCTTCGACGTAGCCGTCGCGATGCTGTTGATACGCGTCGAGCAGCGCGGCGACCTTGCCGGCCTCGAGTTTCCGGTCGGGTGACGGCGTCTTGAGCATCGCCGCGACGCTCTTCGGGAACTTCTTGTTGCGCTCGAGAATCGCCGAATCGGTCCAGTAGGTCTCGCCCTTGACCACGTCGACCATCACTTCGCGGTTCTGCTTCTTGATCAACGCGACGACGTCTTCACCGAGAAACTCGGGCGTCTGCGGTTTGATTTCAGTCGCGAGCGTGAGGGCGAGGACGAGTTCGAGCATCACCACGAGCTAACGCGTCGTCGAGCCGTCATCAACGAGCTGCCGTGGCGCTGATCAACCGACGAACAGACGCAGCGCGCCCTTCGCCAGCTGCTCGAACGGCGGCATCGTGAACAGCCCGCCCGCCGGCAGCGCCTGCTTCGCCCACTTGTCCCAGTCGAACGAGTCGCGGTGCTCGACGATCTTCCCGTCCCTCACCACCATGCGGGTGTCGATCTCATTGTGCACCTTGCGCCCGAGCAGCTCGTAGTCGGCCTTCCAGTGGCCGGTGACCACGTCGCCTTCCACGCTCTTGAGCTCGAACGAGAACTTCGACTTCGGGTCACGCAGAATCTTGTTCCACATGCCCATCGTTCCTTCTCGGTCGCCGTACTTGAAGATGGCGTCCTGGAACTTCACGTCCTTCGAATAGAGCTGCTCCATGCTCTTGGTGTCCTGCTTCACGAACGCGGCGTAGAACTCGGTCACCACGTCGCGCGCCGACTTCACCGGAGAAGCCGCCACCGCGCTCACCGCGCCGGCCTTCGGTGCCCACTTCGTCTCGACCGGAACAGCAGCGGCCGCCGCTTCGGCCTTCACGGGTGCGTTGCTGCTCTTCACGGCTTCGGTGGCGACCTTCGGGGCGACTCGCATGGTGAGCAATCAACCAGCGAACGTACCCTTCGGGTAATTCTCAGAGACGGGAAAGCAATTCCTGAGAATGAGAACTCGCCGTCAACAAGTTGGCGGCGAAGCGCAACGCCAGCAGGCCGAGCGTGACCGCCATGAAGCGGTAGAGCGTGGGTTGATCATCTCCGTCGGGCGGCTTGAACCACCTGCGGGCAATCAGCACCGCTCCCACCACCAGCCCCATCGGCGACGCCGCGAAGGCGCCGGCCACGACGACGATGATGCCCAGCATCAACGCCTGCGTCTTCGACAGCGACTGCACGGCGCGACCACCGTCGAGCATCGACACCGGAATGAGGTTGAGCAGGTTCAGCTCGGCGGTGAACAGCGCCGCGGCCGCGAGCCACGGCAGCGAGAGCGCGAAGCCGACCACCAGCATGAGCACGCCCGCGATGCCGCCCCACATCGGCCCCGCGAGCGCGACGTCGCCACTCGCGCTCCGTGACGTCGGGTAGTGCGAGCCACGAACGAACGCACCGAAGCCGGGCACGAACATCGGCGGCGTGGTGGCGATGCCATAGCGGCGAAAGCCGAACAGATGCCCGATTTCGTGCAGGTAGATGCCGAGGAAGAGCACCAGCACGAAGCCGAAGCCGTGGCTCGCGTCTTTGAAGACCGCCGCCGACACCAGCAACGACACCATGGTCGGCAGCTTGGTGAGCCCGAGGAGAATGAACTTCCCCTTGGTCAGCACCGCGATGAGCGCCGCGCCGATGCCCGCGAGGAGCCCGCCGGGTTGCTGACGCTCAGGCTTCTGACCGGCCTTCGGCTCGAGCTCGGCGATGTGCTTGCGAATGGCCGCCGCCTGCGTCGATTGCTCCGGCAACAACGGCACCATCGCCCGCAGCTTCCCGAGCGCGCCGATGATGTCGCTCTGCTGCTCGAGCTGATCAGCTTCCCGCTGGAGCGCGGTCAGGGTCTCGGCGTGAAACAAGGCGTGGCACTTCGGGCACGCGACGAAGTGCGACGGCGCGGTGGTGCCGCAGCGGGGGCACGTCCACGAGTTCACGGCGTGCCGGGCTCCGCGTCGACGGTGGGCGGCTTTTCGGTCTTCAGGTCGAACGGGCCGTCGACGGCAACGTCGATGCGTTGGGGTTCACGCCAGCCGCGGAACACGCCGAACGCGAGAATCAACAGACCGAGCGGGCCCATTTCACCGAGGAACGGCAACGCGAGCGCGATGAACGGCGAGATGAGCGCGGCGAAGAGGAACGGCGGGGGCTCATTTCCCTCCATCGCGCCCTTCACCAGCATCGGCACGAAGGCCTCGACGCACCACACGTAGGTGAGGAGCGCCCCCATCACCTGGTAGCCGCGGCCACCGAGCTTGTCGCTGCCGAGCATCACCGCGCGGCCAACGAACCAGCCGATGAAGATGGTGATGAGCGCGAGCTCGTAGCCCGTGAAGTAGATGATGGCGCCGTAGCCGATGGCGCCGAGGAGACCGGCGCCGTTGCCGAGCAGAAAGGCCTTCACGAAGCGCTTGAAGCCGCCGTCTTTCGGAGGGCCTGCACGCAATTGATCAGCGCAGTTTCGACACACCGTGTGCGGCCCTGCGGTCCAGAACTGGTGCTCGAGAATGGTCTTGCAGTTCGCGCACACGACCTGCGGTGGTTCGTTCACGCCCTCGAACTGCGCCTGCTGGAAGTCCATGCGCGCGGCAGAAGACCACAGATCGATTCGAACGGTCGCTCGTTGAACGGCGACCCAACAAGGAGCGGTCTCATGCGAAGAGCCAGCGCGCTGGTGGTGTGTCTGTTGTCTGCCCTTCCCTCGTTCGCGGCGAAGTACGAGCCGGTGCCCGCCGAGCCGAAGGGCAAACCGAACGGTCTGCAGATGCGGGTGGTCCGGTACAACGGCGGCACCAACGGAGCCATCACCGTCGAGGTGAAGAACCCCACGACGTCCGCGCAGGAGTTCAACGCGCAGGGCGTGTTCTTCGTTCCCGACATGGACCCCGACAAGTCGCCGCAGCGCCTGGGCGCGGTGGGGCCCTTCATTCGCAGCGGGAAGAAGGAGCGTGAAGAGAAGCTGACGCTCGGCGCGAACGAGACCGCGGAGCTGACGTTGGACGTGTACTGCATCGATTCACATCGGCCGTCGCCGAATTCCGAGACGCCGTTTCGCGTCGCGACCGAGCGCATGCCGCGCGAGCTGAGTCAGGGCATCGACGCGAACACGAAGAACGCGGCGAAAAGTTACGGCGGCGTGAACGCGGCGCCCGCGAAGAGCGCGGTGCAGAGCGAGGTGTGGAAGACGCGCGATGCGAAGTGGATCAAGTTGGACGGCGAGGGAAAGCAGGAAGCCGGCAAGTGACGACGCTCAGGGTGATTCCGCATCGGGGAATGACCACTGGTCATCCTTCGCGCTGATCAACTTCGCCTTCAAACGGAGTTGCGCCTTCGTGGCGTCCCATGAATCGATCGGCGTCAGGTGCGGTTTGAATCGCTCTGACGGGAATCGCTTCTGAAATTCCTCGAGCGCTTCGAAGGACCATTGCGGCGTGGGCTCGCTGACGAGCACCGTCTCGAGCGCATCGGCGAACGCAGCGCTCAATCGTTCATCGGAATTCACACGAAGCAGGACCATCGCGTCGATGAGCGCGCTGTCAGTAACGGGCGCTTCGATGAACGCCTCGGCGAGCATGCGGTGCATCTCGGGTGAGAGTCCGTTCGAGTCATAGGTCTGTCGTAGCTGCTCGGCCTTGCGCTTCGCGGGAGCCAGTGTCGCGACTCCATCTGGTCGCGTGGCTGCGTTTTTCAGCGCGGCGATGGTCCACGAGAGTGGCGGAGCGGCATCGTTGTTCTGAAGTCGCAAAGCGAGCAGCACCAGTTCGCGCGTCGCCTCGGCGGCTTCGTCGCTGCTCACGTAGCGGACAGACGAACGCTCATACGCCTCGAGATGGTCAGCGGGGCCAGTGAGAAAGAGCACGGCGTCGCGTCCTGCTCGCAGCTCCGGTGGCGCCGAGTCGCAGCAGTCTTCCAGGAACGATGCAGTGACCTCGATCATCCCGGGCGCCGCGCCTCGCCACACCTGCTTCACGGTGAGCCGCGCAACCGCCGACTCGCGCGGACCTGAGACGGCCTCGATGCGCGCCAGGACGATGAGCGGCGAGTGATGGATCTCGTTCCACAGAGAGCTGGGTGATCGAACGCAGAACGCGTGTGCAGAGAAGGCAACCACGAAAATCACCGCGCAGAGCTTCCTGATCATCGCTTCGCCTTCCACTTCGACTTCACCCACATCGCGCGGATCGTCCTCGCTGCGTCAGCCCGCCCGTTGAGAAAGCAGTCGGCGATTTCATCGCGCGGACGTCGCGACCTCACCTTCATCCCCGGAGTGGTTCGCACTTCGAATTCGTCGATTGCGTGAATGGCCCACACTGCCGGCGCATCGTAGGTGACCAGATCGTCGAGCGCTTTCGCGAAGAAGCGAATCACCGACGCGCGCGGCAGGTTCGCGAGGAATCGTCGTATCGCCAATCGGCACGTACATCTCGCGACCGTCTTCGCGCGTGGGTCGATTCGTGAACGCGAGCGCGACCCAGTGCGGAGGAGGTGTCGACTCCGGCGGCAACGTCGATTGCAGCGCGACCGCGGACGTCACCAGCTCGCGCATCGGGGCGATCAGCTGATCATCACCAACAGTGTGAACACCGACTTCGCCGAACGACACCACGCGCCACCCCCGTTCACCCGATGACAGGAACACGATGACGTTCTTCCCCGCGATATCGCCGGAACCGCCGAGAAAACGGTTCGCTCCGGTCAACGTGGTGGGCGGCTGACCGCGCCAGCTCTCGTGAACAGTGAGTTTGGAGCGACTCCGCGTCAGCCGCATCAACGTGAGCCAGGACGACCGCCGATGACTGCTCCACGAGATGCCACAGTGGAATCGGCGCCACCTTCCACGCGTGCGCAGCGTACGCCGTCATCACCACCAGCACCGCGAGCCCTCGCCCCATCACCTTGACTTCAAGCCGCCTTTCACTTTGAAGCGCGAGAGCGCTGAAAACTTGAGCAGTACACTGCTCGCCCGTACAGTCCACTGAACGGGAGAGCAGATGCACACCAGCTTCAACAAGCCGCGGTCCACGCCGTGGGAACACACCAACGGCGTCGATCAGATCCTCGAGCAGTGGCGTGGCGACCGCCGCACCTGGAGCAACGTCGTGCTCGACGAGCTCCTCGAAGGCACGACCGCGAAGACCGCGCCGATCCCCGAGCACATGAACGACAAGCTGCGCGCCGCTCTCAACGCGCGCGGCATGTCGTCGCTGTACACGCATCAAGCGAAGGCCTTCGAGCTGGCGACCTCCGGCCGCGACTTCGTGGTCGCCACGCCGACCGCTTCCGGCAAGAGCCTCTGCTACGTGCTCCCGGTGCTGCAGTCGATCGCCGCCGACAAGGACGCGCGCGCACTGTTCCTCTTCCCCACCAAGGCGCTGTCGCGAGATCAGGAAGAATCTCTGCGCGGCCTGATGAAGGAGGCCGGAATTGATCAGGGCGCCATCACCTTCGACGGTGACACGCCCGGTGACGCGCGCCGCCTCGCTCGCGAGAAGAGCAGCATCATCTTGAGCAACCCCGACATGATTCACGCCGGCGTGCTGCCGCACCACGCGAACTGGGCGCGCTTCTTCGCGGGGCTCAAGTACGTGGTCATCGACGAGCTCCACGCGTACCGCGGCGTGTTCGGGTCACACCTCGCCAACGTGCTGCGCCGGTTGGACCGCGTCGCCCGTTTTCACGGAGGCAAGCCGCAGTACCTGATGGCCTCGGCCACCATCGGCAACCCGCAGGAACACGCGACGAAGATGCTCGGCCGCGAGGTCGACTTCATCGGCGAATCGGGCGCGCCGCGCGGCGACCGCCGTGTCGTCCTCTACAACCCGCCGGTGCTGAACCCCGAGCTCGGCGTGCGCGAGTCGTACGTGAAGGCGAGCGCGCGACTCACCGCCGACCTCGTGAAGGCCGGCGTGCCCACGCTGCTCTTCGGTCAATCGCGCAACAACGTCGAGGTGATGCTCACCTACGTGCGCGACGCGATGCAGAAGTCGCGCATGAACCCCGAGCTCGTGCAGGCCTACCGCGCCGGCTACCTGCCACAGCAGCGCCGCGACATCGAAGCGCGGCTGCGCAGCGGTGACGTGAAGTGTGTGGTGGCCACCAGCGCGCTCGAGCTCGGCATCGACGTGGGTTCACTCGACGCCGTGGTCTGCGCCGGCTGGCCGGGGAGCGTGGCCGCGTTGTGGCAGCGCTTCGGGCGCGCAGGCCGTCGCCAGGGAACTTCACTGTCGCTGCTGGTGACGTCTTCTCTCCCGGTTGATCAATACGTCGCGTCGACCGCGAAGAACCTGCTGGCCGCGCCCATCGAGCAGGCGCGCATCGACCCCGACAACGTCGAAGTGCTCGTGCAGCACCTGAAGTGCGCGGCGTTCGAATTGCCCTTCGAGGGTGACGAGGGCTTCCGCGACGTCGCGCCGGCGCAGGTCAAGGAGGTGCTCGAGTACCTGGGCTCGCATCAGGTGCTGCACGCGACGACCACGCCCGCGGGCCGGTCGACGTACCACTGGAGCACCGACGCCTACCCCGCCAACGACGTGAGCCTGCGCAGCGTCGGCTGGGACAACGTGGTGGTGGTCGATCTTTCCACCGACAAGACCATCGCTGAGATGGACTGGCGCTCGACGCACACCATGTTGCACGAGCAGGCCATCTACCAACACGACGGGCGGCAGTTTCAGGTCGAGAAGCTCGACCTCGAGAACCACAAGGCCTTCGTGCGGCCCGTGGAGCCCGACTACTTCACCGACGCCATGACCTACACGAAGGTCACCGTGCTCTCGCGCGCGAGCGATGAGACGAAGCCGGCGTTCGAAGTGGGCGCGGGTGAGGTGTCGGTCGTCGAGCGCGTCGTCGGCTACAAGAAGATCAAATTCTTCACGCACGAGAACGTGGGCTACGGCGACGTGCGCTTGCCCGAGATGCAGATGCACACCACCGCGTTCTGGCTGACGGTGCCGGAGAACGTGATGTTGCGGCTCGTGGCCGACGGCGTGGGAAAGAGGCCCGACCTGCTCGACGCGTTGAACGGCGTGCTGGCGGCGATGCACACGGTGGGTTCGGTGGGGTTGATGATCGACCCGCGCGACCTGGGGCACGTGGTGGGCAGTCGCGACGGCAGCGGCTCCCAGGAAGCCATCTACGAGCCGACGTTGTTCCTCTACGACCACGTGCCCGGTGGTGTGGGGCTCGCGTCGAGGCTGTTCGATGAACGTGAGCAACTGCTGCGCGACACGCGTGAGCTCCTCGAGCGCTGTGAGTGCCAGCAGGGGTGCCCGGCGTGCGTGGGGCCGGTGCTGACGCCGGGGCGCAAGTCGCTGGCGATCGCACTGTTGGACGCGTTGGGAGTTTCGCGCGCGTCATGACTCTCGCCGCCAAACTCGCGCGACTCTCTGCGCCAGCACCTGCGCGCCCGGCCGCGCCGAAGAACGCACTCAGCGCCCTCATCCCCGCGCGTCACACCGACTCGGGGCCCCTGCACCTCGTCGAGCACGCGCACGGCCCCGCGCCCGAGCTCAACGCCGAGTCACTGCGGGCGCTCGCGCTCGGCCAGACCGAGCTCGACACCTCGCGCCCGCTCTTCTTCGACACCGAGACCACCGGCCTCATGGGAGGCACCGGCACCCTCGCCTTCCTCCTCGGCGTCGCCGACGTGCGCGACGGCAACACGGTGGTCACGCAGATCCACCTCCCGGCGCCGGGCACCGAACGGCCGATGCTCGAGTGGCTCGCCGAGCGCGTCGCCAACTGCACGGTGCTCATCAGCTTCAACGGCAAGTCCTTCGACTGGCCGCTGCTCAAGGCGCGCTTCGTCATGAACCGCATGACGCCGCCGCCCGAGCGCCCGCACGTCGACCTGCTCCACTGCAGCCGCCGCGTGTTCCGTCACGTGCTCGACGAGCTCAAGCTCTCCACGCTCGAGAAGCGCGTGCTCGACTTCCACCGCCGCGGTGACATCGACGGCGCGATGATCCCCGCCGCGTGGTTCGACTACCTGCGCACCGGCCGCGTGGCGACGCTGCAGCGCGTGCTCAGCCACAACGAGCGCGACGTGCGCAGCATGGTCGACCTCATTCAGCGCCTCGTCGCCGCGTGGGAAGAACGTCACCCCGTGCTCCCCGAGACCGCGCTCGGGCTCGCGGCCGTCGCCTGGCGTCATGGTGACGAAGCACGCGCGCTCCGCTTCCTCGAGGTCGCCACGCAGAAGGGCCTCAGCGAAGCCTGGGAGCTCAAGGCCGAAGTGCGCCGTCGCCGCGGTGAATACGAAGCGTCGGTCGAAGCGCTCCGCTACGCACTCGAGAAATCGAAGCGCGCGGCGGCGATTCACCTGCGACTGGCCAAGCTCTACGAACATCGGCTGCGCGACTACGAGCGCGCGAAACAGCACGCCGACGCCTGCGCACCCGCGGAAGACGCGCAGTCACACGCCGCGCGACAGCACAGGCTCGCCGCGCGGTTCACGAAGTGACGGTTACTCCTTCGCCTTCAGCTTCGACTCGTTGTCCGAAATGAACCGGCGAATGTCGTCGCTCATGTCGAGCAGCTTGAGCCACTGCTCCTTGTAGAGCGTCACCGGGAAGCGGCCCATGCCGTACACCGACACGCCACCCTTCTCGGACACCTTGAACGAGATGCCCTTGCTGGTGCGGGCCTTGAGCGCCTCGTTCTCGGCCTTGAGCTTCGCCAACTCCGCCTTGAGTTCTTCTTCGGTCGACATGGCGCGAACTTCTTACGGAAGTAGCCTTTGGTCCATGCGCGTGTGGCTGCTGCCGGTGTTGATGCTCGTGGGGTGCAGTGAATCGGTGAGCGAGGTCGTCGCGGCGAGACGTGGCGCGGTCGAGAAGACGTTCGACGCACTTCGCGCGCTGAAGTTGCCCGAGCCCCCGCCGGGCGAAGTGAAGCGAGAGGCACCGATTCATCTCGAAGGCGGCGACGTCACCAACGCGGCGTTCATCTACGCCGACGACCTCGCCAAGCCGGGTGAGGTCGCGCCGGTGCCGCTGCGCTCGCTCGATTCGGTGCCGCTGCTGCAATGCGGTCGGTTACTCAAGGACGGCACGCTGGTCGACTCGCCGTTCGCGCCGAAGCCGAGCATCGCCAGGCAGTACCTCGAGGCCTGCGCGCGCGTGCGCTACGCGTTCGTGATTCAGACCCTCGAGTACATCGCCCCGCGCCCGCCGCCGGCGGAGTCACTCAAGTTCGTGCCCGGCAGTTACCGCGCGCGGGTGGTGGTGATGGACCTGTCGACGCATTCGGCGCTCGGCAGCTACGAGTTCGCGGTCGGCAACGACAACGACATTCGCGTGCCGGAAGGGACGCCTACCGTCGAGCAACTCGTCACCAACCTCGAAGGCAATGCGTACCGCGGGCTCCGCGCGTCGACGAATCGGTCGGTGCCCGGCGCCCTCAAGTCGAAGTGACCTGCGGTGGCTCAGGGCGTAGGGGCCGTCATCACGGCGGCCCTGGGGAACCGTTCCACGGCGCTCAGGTAGGTCTTGCTGCTGGTCGGCTTCCTGCCGGTGAGCTCGCTGGGCGCCGGCTCGAGCTTCGGCTCACCCCGGGTCACGGTCACCAGCGCGCCGTCGCAGAACAGGTACGACGTGCGCTGCGTTTCATCGGTGTACGCGAAGTAGATGGTGGCCGCGCCGGTCTTCACGGGGCACGCGCGCCGCGCTGCTTCCTGCTGCTCGAGCCGTTCCCGGTTCCACGTCTCGAGGGCGGTTCTTCGCCGCACCTCCTTCATCAAGATGGGGCCCACGTCGAGCCGCGCCTTCGTTCCATCGAGCAAGGTGTCGGCGCGCGACAACATCTCGGGCCACGCGCCGGTCTTCGCGAAGTTGCAGCGGCTGATCAGCCGCAGGTGCTGCCGGTGGGTCTCCAGCAACGGAGGCAGCCGGGCGATGCCGTCCTCCATCAGGGTGAACTGGGCGTCGGTCCACGTGTCGTTGGAGTTGTCGGGCGTCTCGCGCAGGAAGCGCTTGAACACCTCGTTGACCGACAGGAACTCGTCGGCGACGAACTGCGGCTCGGCGTCGCACACGCTGGAGTCGGTGAACACGCGGTAGGTCGCGCGGGTGCCGGCGAAGTCGAAGCGCTCGGCCTTCCGCTTCACCGGCGCTGCGGCGCAACCGCACATCAGGAAAAAGAGGAAGAGCCGACGCATGCCCGTACCGAGTGGTGACGTGACGCGGCGGCGCCTTGATGTTCGTCAACGTGTCGGTCGCAGAGTCGACAGGTGGGCGGAACGCGCGAGACGTCGGCCGTCTCGATGAGGCGGCTTCTTCCCGTGGTCTTGGGCGCTGCGACAGGGGCGTGGGCGCAGGCTCCGAAGCCGGTCATCATGCCGTTTTCCTTGGAATTCAAACGATTCCGAGCGGCTTCGGCAAAGAAGACAAAGAAGCCCTGCAGCGTGCGGTTGTTGCGGCAGTCGGGGCGGGTGTTGGCGCGCGTGGGGCGTCCAGTTCAGGCAAGTGCCAATCCTGCGGCCGGTGGTGCGGTGGTTCAGTTCGGAGGCAATTTCTGAATTCGCGCGCGAGCGATTGCGGTGTTTGGACGGCAGCATCGCGGCAGTCATCGTGGATTCTCCGAGGGCCCATGGACGGCCTGGCGCGTGGCCGAAGTATCAACGCTCGATGGGCAACGACGACACCGCGTTCTTCCCGACGAAACGGGCCTGTCCGTAGGCCTACTTCACTGATCCGCCGGGGCCTGCTACGGCCCCGCGCGTGTCACGCATCAACCTGAAGAACTTCGACTTCGACGGCTTCGGGCTCGCGCTCGAGGCCTCGAAGCTCAACCGCACTGAGCACCTCAAGCTCTTCGCCGGCGTCTTCAGTCACGGTGCTGATCACCTCGCCGACCTCAAGGCCGCCCCTCAGGTGCGCGCGCCCGTGCGTGACTTCGTTCAACAACACGGTGAGCTCCCCAGGCTCACCGTCGTCGAACGTCGCCAGGCCGATGACGGCTTCGTGAAGTACCTCTTCGAGTCTCCGCTCGGCGGGCGCTTCGAGGCCGTTCGGATTCCCCTCTTCGACACCAAGTACGTCGTCTGCATCTCGAGCCAGGTCGGCTGCGCCCTCGCCTGCGACTTCTGCATGACCGGCAAGATGGGCTTCAAACGAAACCTCGAGACCTGGGAGATCGTCGATCAGGTCCTCCAGATTCGCGCCGAAGCCCAGCGCCCCGTGCGCGGCGTGGTCTTCATGGGCATGGGCGAACCGCTGCTCAACTACGCCAACGCCACCCGCGCCGCGCGCATCATGTGCCACCCTGCCGGCCTCGCCATCTCCGGCAAGAGCATCACCTTCTCCACCGCCGGCTGGGTGCCCGGCATCCGCAAGTACCGCGCGGACAAACTTCCGTACCGCCTCGCGTTCTCCATCACCTCGGCGATTCCCGAGAAGCGCGTGCAGGTGCTGCCCGTCGAGAAGACCTGGCCGCTCAAAGACCTCGTCGAAGAAATTCGTCTCTACGCAGAGCAGACAGGCAATCGCGCCATGCTCGCGTACGTGATGATCAGCGGCTTCAATCTGGGTCGTGAAGACGCGGAGGCGCTCCGCGACACCTTCGCCGGCGTGCCCATCATGATTGATTTGATTGATGTCACCGACCCCACCGGAAAATACCTGCCTCCCACCGAGCAGGAATTGACCGCCTTCAGAGACCATCTGCAGGTGGTGAAGGCTCCGATTGCCCGACGGTATTCAGGGGGCAAGGACATCGGCGCGGCGTGTGGAACCCTCGAGGCGTCCCAGCGCGGTGGTCTGATTCTCGACCAGCCCTCGCCCTGAAGCATCGACCCATGCGAATCGCTCAAACCAACATCGACAACGCCAACCACTACGCCTGCACGCTCAAGGCCGGCGCGCACACGCTCACCGCCGATGAACCCGTGAAGCACGGCGGCACCGACACCGGCCCCGCGCCGTACCAGCTGCTCCTCGCGGGCCTCGCGGCGTGCACCGCCATCACCCTGCGCATGGTGGCCGAGAAGAAGCAGTGGAACGTGGGCACCATTCACGTCGACCTCGAGTTCCACAAAGACTCGGCCGAGCACACCGGCCGCATCACCCGCGTGGTGTCCTTCAGCGAGAAGCTCAGCGACGAAGCCCACGCCCGCATGGTCGCCGTCGTCGAAAAGACGCCCGTCACCCTCACGCTCAAGGCCGGCACGCCCATCACCACCACCTTCAGCTGATCAGCCCACAACACGGCACACATTCGACACGCTCGGATTGCATTCGTTCATCCGCACGGAATTCCCGCACGCATGTAGAGTTCCGCGCCATGCGACGTCGTTGCGTGTTGTCGTTGGTGCTCGTCGCCAGCGTTGCTCAGAGTGCTGAAGCTCCCTCCGCTGGCGCTCTCGTTCTTCCTCCGGTCGGCACCTTCGCGGTCGGCAAGAAGGGCCCCTTCGCTGGAGTCGACACGCGCAAGGCGACCGAGCGCTTCGACATCGCGGGTCACAAGCGGCTCGTCACCGCCTTCGACGCGAAGCTCGGCGGCAAGGCGATTCCCGCAGACGTGACGCTGGGTCTGCTCGAGAAGGCCAACGTCACCGCGAAGAACGTCGACAAGCCCGAGTCGCTCAAGGCGCTCGCGGCCGCCGCGAAGGTCGAGTGGCTCGTCACCTTCGACCTCGGCGCGAAGACCAGCTCGCTCACCGCGCAGATCCACGACTCGGCGGGCAACAAGGTCGGTGACGCCATCGTGTTGCCCAAGGCACAGCTCGGGCTCACCGACGCGCAGGCCCAGCAGATGGCGGAGCTGGTGGTGCCGAAGCTGCTCGTGCTCGAGAAGGCGCGCATCGACACCATCGCCGAGTTGAACCGTCAGGCCGAGCTGCTCAAGCCCAAACCACCCGAGGAGTTCGTCGACACCGAGCTCACGCAGCTCAAGAAGAAGCGCGCCCCCGACGCCGCGCCCGAAGGCTCGAGCTGGCCCGATGCCAGGCGCGTGCGCGCCTTCGTCGCCGTCGGCCCCGGCGCGGCGGTGCGCGATCTGCAGCTCTCCGGCAATCAGGCCGCGCAGCTGGCAGACCTCAAGAACAACGCCATCGTCGGGCTCGGGGTGGCCGCGGCCATCATGCCGCTCGAGCTCTTCGACGCCACCGCCGGCAGGTCGTGGAGCCAGCTCTCGCTCGAGTTCCACTACCGCCGCGCCTTCGTGGAGGCGCGCAGCGATTCACCCGGGTTCGAAGGCACCACCTGCAGCATGAATGACGACGACGTGCAGCTGCGCGCGGGCTGGCGCTACCGCTTCGGAGACGGCGACGGCTACGCGCCCACCATCGGCGTCGCCGGCGGCTGGTCGCAGGAGAACACCCGGTTCCAGTGCTCCCTGCCGCTGGTCAGCACCACCTGGCGCGGGGTCGACGCGCAGCTGCGCATTCGCCAGCCGCTCTACAAGAACGTGCTCACGCTCGAGGTCGTCGGTGGCCCGCGCTTCGTGTTGCCCGGCCCGCTCGCCGCCAACCCGCAGTTCAGCCTGTCGGGTGAAGCGTGGCTCGAGCTCAAGCCCGTCTCGATTCTCTTCGCGCGTGGTGGAGCCCGCGCGTCCTGGCTGCGCGCCTCGAACCCCGAGCTCGCCGCCGTCGACACCCGCGCCTTCTTCGCGTTCGAACTCGGAGCCTTTTTCTGATGCGTGCCCTTCTCTTCGTCGCTGCGTTTTCTTCGAGCGCGGCCTTCGCCATCTGTACCCCGGCCAACCCCAACAACCCCGAGAACGACTGCGACCTCGACGGCTGCACCGTCGCGCAGGGTGACTGTGCCGACAGCACCACCGCCAACCCCGCGGCGGCGTCGATTCGTGGCGCCAGCTGCCCCAACGGCGCGGCGATGGAGGTGTGTGACGGTCAGGACAACAACTGCTCGGGCGGCGTCGACGACGGAAACCCCGGCGGCGGTATGACGTGCAGCACCGGCCAGCAGGGCGTGTGCGCGCCCGGCACGACGGCGTGCACCGGCGGGGCCATCGTCTGCAACCGCAACACCGCGCCCTCGGGCGAGAGCTGCAACAACCGCGATGACGACTGCGACGGTCAGACCGACGAAGGCAACCCCGGCGGTGGCGGCAGCTGCATGACGGGTCAGATGGGCGTGTGCGCTGCGGGTACGCGCACCTGTCAGAGCGGCGCCTTGAACTGCGTGCAGAACACCGCGTCGTCGGCAGAGCTGTGCGACGGGCTCGACAACGACTGCAACGGCGCCGTCGACAACGGCTTCAACGTCGGCATGGCGTGTACGTCGTCGAACCCGGGCGTGTGCGCGCCAGGCACGCTGCGCTGCAACGGCACCATGGCCACGCAGTGCGTGTCGACCGTCGCGCCGGGCTCGCGCACCGAGACCTGCAACAACCTGGACGACGACTGCGACGGCCAGACCGACGAAGGCAACCCCGGCGGCGGCGCGGCGTGCTCCACGGGGCAGATGGGCGTGTGTTCAGCCGGTACGCGCCAGTGTCAGGCCGGCGGCAACCTCGCGTGCGTTCCCACCACCGCGGCGTCGACCGAAATCTGCGACGGCCTCGACAACGACTGTGATGGCCAGGTCGACGAGGGCTTCAACATCGGCATGGCGTGCACGTCGTCGAACGTCGGCGTGTGCGCGCCCGGCACCACGCGTTGCATGGGCACCATGGCCACGCAGTGCGTGAGCACCGTGACGCCCGGCTCGCGCACCGAGCAGTGCAACAACCAGGACGACGACTGCGACGGCCAGACCGACGAGGGAAACCCGCAGGGCGGCACCACGTGCACCACGGGCCAGATGGGCGTGTGCTCGGCGGGTACGCGGCAGTGTCAGGCCGGCGGCAACCTGGTGTGCGTGCCCAACACCGCGAGCTCCGCTGAAATCTGCGACGGCCTCGACAACGACTGCAACGGCACCGTCGACAACGGCTTCAACGTGGGCATGGCGTGCACGTCGTCGAACCAGGGCGTGTGCGCGCCGGGCACGCTGCGCTGCAACGGCACCATGGCCACGCAGTGCGTGTCGACCGTCACGCCCGGCTCGCGCACCGAGACCTGCAACAACGTCGACGACGACTGCGACGGTCAGACCGACGAAGGGCTGGTGGGCAACGCCTGCAACTCGTCGAGCCCCGGTGTCTGCCGGCCCGGTACGTCGACCTGCAGCGGCGGGGTCGCGGGTTGTACGCCCAACATCGCGCCGGGCTCTCAAACCGAGACCTGCAACAACCAGGACGACGACTGCGACGGCCAGACCGACGAAGGGCTGAGCGGCGGTGCGTGCAACACCGGTCAGCAGGGCGTGTGTGGCCCCGGCACCGAGCGCTGCATGAACGGCTCGCTGCAGTGTCAACGCAACGTCAACCCCGGCACTGAGCAGTGCAACAACCTCGACGACGACTGTGACGGCACCGTCGACGACAACGTGACGCCGCAGGTCTGCTTCACCGGCCCCGCGGGCACCTTCGGAGGCACCTGCCCCGGCCCCGGCTGCACCCCGCGTGGTGAGTGCCGCGCCGGTACTGCGCAGTGTGTGAATGGCGCCTTCGCCGCGTGCATGGGCCAGACGCTCCCGGCCACGGAGATCTGCGACTCGAGAGACAACGACTGTGACGGCAACGTCGACGACGGCCTCATCACCGACGCCGACGGTGACGGCTCGCGCGCGTGCATGACGTGCGGCGCGTCGATGAGCCCGCAGTGCGACTGCAACGACAACGACAACTCGGTGCGCCCCGGCCGCGCCGAGGTGTGTGACGGCCGCGACAACAACTGCAACGGCCAGACGGACGAAGGCTCGGGCCCCAACGGCAAGGTGGTGGAGAACTGCTACTCGGGCCCCATGAACACGTCGGGCATCGGCGTGTGCACGTCGGGTGTTCGCGAGTGCAACTCGATGATGCCGGGCACGACCAGCTTCGGCTCGTGCACCAACGAGGTCGTTCCGTCGATGGAGCTGTGCAACTCGCGCGACGACGACTGTGACGGCACCGTCGATGACGGCTTCGACGTCGACGGCGACGGCTTCGTGTCGTGCGCGGCGTGCAACAACGCCGCGAACTGCGACTGCAACGACAACGACGCCACCATCAAACCGGGCGCCATCGAGACCTGCGACACCGTCGACCAGAACTGCAACGGCCAGCTCGACGACGTGCCGGCGCGCCGCTGCTTCGCGGGCCCCAACGTCACGGCTGACACGTACACCGGCACCTGCCCCGGCCCCATGTGCACGCCCAGGGGCGTGTGCGTGGCCGGCATGCAGATGTGCTCGGCCGCCGGTGCGTGGGGCATGTGCGCGGGCGCGACGTTGCCGGCCAACGCGCCGGCCGACCCCGAGATGACCTGCAACAACCGCGACGACGACTGCGACGGCGTGGTCGACGACGGCAACTTCGACAAGGACATGGACGGCGTGCGCGAGTGCGACGGCGACTGTGACGACAACGACGCCACGGTGAAGCCGGGCGCTCCCGAAATCTGCGACGGCAAGGACAACAACTGCGACATGACGACCGACGGCGTGGCGACCGCCTGCTACTCGGGCCCGGCCAGCACCGCGGGCAAGGGCATCTGCCGCAACGGCACGCAGCAATGTCAGATGGGCATGGGCCAGGGCGCGTGCGTCGGTGAAGTGCTGCCGGTGCTGCTCGCCGACGGCGGCGTTCCCCAGTTCAACCCCGACGCGGGCATCAACGACCCCGAAGCGCTGTGCAACATGCTCGACGACGACTGTGACGGCATCGTCGACGACGGCTTCGACCTCGACGGCGACGGGGTGACCACCTGCCAGAACGACTGCGACGACGCAGACCGCTTCAACTTCCCCGGCAACCGCGAGCTGTGCGACTGCCACGACAACAACTGCAACACGCAGGTCGACGAAGGCGACGTGTGCCGCGGCGCCCCGTGCCACGACTTCGACGGCGACGGGTACACCAACTGCGCGGGAGACTGTGACGACAGCAACCCGGCCGTCGGCCCGCACGTCAGCGAGCGCGCGGGCAACAACGTCGACGACGACTGCGACGGCGCGACCGACGAAGACACCGACGAAGACGGCGACGGCTTCTCCATCACCCAGGGCGACTGCAACGACCGCGTGGCGGCCATCAACCCCGGCGCGGTCGAGGTGTGCGACGGCTTCGACAACGACTGCGACAACCAGACCGACGAGGGCTTCGACCAGGACAACGACTTCGCGACCACCTGCGCCGGCGACTGCGACGACACCAACGCGGCGCGCAGCCCGTTCCGCAAGGAAATCTGCGGCAACGGCATCGACGAGAACTGCGACGGCCGCGTGGACGAAGACACCGATGCCGACGGCGACGGCGTGACCACCTGCCAGGGCGACTGCAACGACTTCAACGCGGCGGTGCACCCCGCGGGCGGCAATGTGTCGGTGGCCATGGAAATCTGCGACGGCCAGGACAACGACTGCGACGGCCGCACGGACGAGGGCTTCGACGTCGACGGCGACTTCGTGGCGACGTGCTTCGGCGACTGCAACGACACCGACGACCAGGTCAGCCCCAACATCATCGAAGTGCCGGCCAACTCGAAGGACGACGACTGCGACGGGCTGGTCGACGAAGGCGCAGACGACCGTGACAACGACGGCTTCTCGGCGTTCTGCGGCGACTGCAACGACTCGAACGCCGCGGTGAACCCGCACGCCACCGAGCTGTGCGACCGCATCGACAACAACTGCGACGCCTTCGTCGACAGCGCGCCCGGCAAGCCGAACCTGTGCGCGGTGTGCTTCGACTCCGACATGGACGGGCAGACCAACTGCGACGGCGACTGCAACGACGCCGACCCCACCATCTTCCGCGGCGCGCCCGAGCTGTGCGACGTGAAGGACAACGACTGCGACGGCGACACCGACCTCGACCCCGCGACCGGCCTGCGCGTGTGCACCAATGAAGACGGAGGCGTGCCCACCGATGGCGGCGTCGACGGCGGCTCCGACACCGACGGCGGCCTGCTGGCTGATGGCGGCAGCATGGGTGGCGACGAAGACGGCGGCATGGGCGGCAGGCCGCAGGTGTTCACCACGGGTTGCGGCTGCACCGGCGGCGGAGACTTCGCGCCGTTCGTGTTGTTCGGCATCGCCGCGCTGCTGCGCCGTCGTCGCGCTCGCAGGGAATCTGGCTGCGCGCCGGGCGAGACCAGCTCGCAGCGCAGCGCTCGTGGCGGCGTGAAGAGCCAGGCACTGGCGGTGATGTCGGTGCTCTCGTTGACGCTGGTGTCGTGCACCAGCGCGCTCGAGACGCCGGAGCGCCCCGACGGTGGCGGCGACGAAGCCGACGGAGGCGTGCTGCCCGACGGTGGCCGCCCCGACGCAGGCTTCGACGCCGGCATGCGCGCGCCCGCGTGCCCCGACCTCGACGCGATTCTGCAGGTGCCGACGCTGGTGCCGGGGTCGCGCGCCATCTACGCGCACCCCTCGCAGTACACGGTGACCGAGAACGCCGCGGCCGAGTTGATGGTGCTCGACGACGGCGCGGCGAACATCGCCGGCTTCGTGCTGCACCGCCAACTGCCGTCCGACATCGACCCCACGCGCGCCGACTCGCTCGACATTCTGGCGAGCCGTGAGCTGGCGGCCCTGGCCAACCTCGCGGGCACGCCGCTGGTGCGCGACCGCGTCGACCGCTTCAACCGCGTGTACGTCGACAACCCGAACGCGGTCGACGGCGGCGTGGCCGACGCAGGGCTGCAGGGCTTCAAGGCCGACTTTGCGCACGGCGAGACGATGACCTTCGCCACGGCCACCAACCCGTTCTCGGTGCGCAACCGCCTGGCGCTCGCGCTCTCGGGCCGCACGGCGATGGAGGTCGGCACCCTGCCGGTCGCCGCGGGCAGCACGGCCGAAGAGCAGCTGGTGGTGTACCTGGGCTTCCGCGTGACCGCGGGCGACGTGTTCGTCAGCGGAGCCGTCACCACGGCCGCGCAGTTCCGCGCGAACCAGACGGCGCTCAACGACCTCACCAACGGCACGCACCTCTCGAAGAACGGCGGCACCATCAGCTACGAGTGCGAGACGGTGCAGTCGCCGCCGCTCAAGACCGACTTCATCTTCGTGGTCGACAACTCGGCCTCGATGCTCGAGGAGCAGACGGCGCTCGCCAACTCGGCCGACGCGTTGTTCGCGGCCTTCAACAGCTCGGGCCTCGACTTCCGCATCGGCGTCATCACCACCGACAGCGACGTGCTGCGCGGCAACGGCTTCACGTCAGACCTCGCCCAGTTCAAGAGCGACGTGCGCGTGGGCATCAACGGCAACGGCTTCGAGATGGGCATCGAGTACGCGCTGCGTGCGGTGCGGCTGAGCAAGATGGTGATGGACCCCACGCGCCGCGCACGTGACGACGCGGGCCTGGTGGTGGTGTTCGTGACCGACGAAGAGAACGCCGGGCTGCGACCGGTCGCCGACTACGCGGCCGACTTCGTCGCCGAGCGCGCGGTGGCCTTCGGCATCGTGGGCCCACGGCCGTTCGGTTGTACGCGCGTCGGCCTCGGGGCAGCGGTCGCCGGCACCCAGTACATCGACCTCGCGGCGGCGACGGGCGGCAGCACCGGCAGCATCTGCAACCCCAACCTCACCGAGGTGGTCGAAGAGATTCTCTTCGGCGCCATCGGTGCGTCGAGCCGCGCGCGGCTGCGCAATCGGCCCATCTCCGGCTCACTGGCGGTGAAGACCGACGTGGTGGTGCCGCGCGCCCGCGAGAACGGCTTCGACTACGACCCGGCCAACAACACGGTGCTCTTCTTCGGGGCCACGCCTCCGACGGGCATCGGCGTCACCGCGGCGTTCGGTACCTTCGTGTACCTCGATTGATCAGCGCGAGACCTTGAACTCCACGCGCCGGTTCTTCGCTCTGCCGGCCTCGGTGTCGTTGCTGTCGACCGGCCGGTCGTGGCCGTAGCCCACGGCCTCGAGGCGATTGGCGGCGACGCCCCTGCTCTCGAGGTACTTCTTCACCGCCTGCGCCCGCGCGACCGACAACGGCTGGTTGGCCGCGGGTTCGCCGGTGATGTCGGTGTGCCCTTCGATGATCAACTTGGTGATGCTGTCGGTGGAGTTGAGGATCTTCGCGACGGCGTCGAGCAGGTCGTACGACCGCGTGGCGATGGTCGATTCGCCGTGAGGGAACTCGATGGTCTCCTTCACCAGAATCGAATCGCCGCTCAACTCGACCAGCTCCGAGACGTCGCGCGGCGCCTGAGTCGCGGTGGTGTTCGAACCGGTGGTGGCGCAGCCGGAAAAGACGAAGAACACGAGAGCAGCGCGTCGCAACGGAGCCATTCGCTGATGCTTAGCAACAGGTGCCGATGAGCGCGATTTTCGCTCGGAAAAGGTGCTACGGCACCGCGCCATGACGGGACTCTTCCACGCGCATTCCGGCTTGCGGTACCTCATCCTCCTGCTCGCGGTGGCGAACATCGTGGTGTTGGCGGTGGGCCTCGCGCAGAAGCAGCAGTTCGGAAAGCTGCACCGCGTTCTGGGCGCGGCGTTCGCCGGCTGCCTGCACCTGCAGGTGATTCTCGGCGTGGGCCTGGTGGCGATGGGCACGTACTACCCGAAGCTCATCGGCCACTTCGCGATGATGCTGCTGGCCGCGGTGCTGGCGCAGGTGTCGATGTCGGTGAACCGCCGCAAGCCGACGCCCGGGTTTCAGTTGCCGCTCATCGGCGTGGGCGGCGCGCTGCTGCTCATCGTCGGCGGCATCATGGCCATCTCGCGCGGCGTGCTGCAGTCGACGGCGTTCGGCATCGGAGGCTGAATGCCGCACGTCACCCTGGTCTGCGGTGGAGTGCTCGCCATCGTGATGACGTTGCTGGGCATGAACGTCACGCGGGTGCGCACGCAGTTCAAACAGTTCGTCGACCCGGCCGCGCCGCCCAGGAAGCTCTACGTGGCCATTCGCGCGCACGGCAACTTCGTCGAGTGGGTGCCGCTGCTGGTGGTGATGCTGCTGGTCGTCGAGCTCGCGGGCGCGTCGAAGACGCCGCTGTGGGTGGCGGGCATCGGGCTGCTCGTCGGGCGGGTGCTGCACGCGCTGGGGCTGCTGACGAAGTTGCGCGTCGCGCCGGTGGGCAGCGCGTTCACGTGGGGCATCGCGCTGTGGTTGGGCGTGTGGGCGGTGTGGCTGGGGCTGAGCTGATCAACTCGGGAGTGCTCGACGTGCGTCTCGGCGTTACGGCCGAAGTAGGTGACGTGCCGCCCCGCCAGCCACACCGTGTAGCCGACACACCCTGCGCGCATCGAACGCGCGATGAACTCGGGCCACTTCACCTGCCCCGCTTGTGAGCCACGAATGGCGGCGACGACCTCGTCGACGTCGAAGCGCTGACCGGGCTCTTGCTGCACCGGCACGGGCACCACGTGCGTCTGCCCATTGGGCAGGAAGTACGCGGCCTCGCCGAGCCGGTAGTCGACGCGGTAGCTCTCGACGCCGCCCTTCGCGAGCTTCATCACGTGCTCGCCGAAGTTGCCGGTGCCAGCCAGCGACGCTGCGAGACCTTCTTCGATGAGCTGAACGAGTTCGGAGTTCATTCGGTGGGGACCTCCTCGAGGTGATGCGCGTCGACGAGGCGACGCATGGTGGCGACGAGTCGTCTGCGCTCGGCGGCGCTCAAGGTCGCGAAGAAGTGCGCGTCGTTCTCATCGGCGAGTGACGCCAGCACGGGCACCAGCTTCCGGCCCGCAGCGGTGAGCTCGAGCACCTGCGCGCGCGCGTCTTCTTTGTCGGTCTTGCGACGCACGAGCCCCTTCTCTTCGAGGCGCGCGAGCACCTTGGAGACCGCGCCCTTCGTCATGCCCAGCCGCTGCATCAACGCGGCGGTGTTCGGCGACTCGTCGACGAACAGCGCTCTGAGCGCGACCCACTCGGACACCGTGACGCCCCGCGCTTCGACCAGCCGCGCAAAACGCGCCGACACGTGATTCGAGACGAAGCGCAACCAGAAGCCGACGTGGTCCTCGAGACCGCTCGGCGCACGAACCTTGACCATGCGTTCCCATTAGTTTCCTTGGAAACCAATTTCAACCCGAAACGAGCTCGAACCTCAGCCGCACGCCTTCGACGGGTTCGACCACGTCTCCGGGCTTGAGCACCGCGCGCGCGACGGGCACGCCGTTCACGCGGAGCGCATAGCGGCCACCACCGGAGTGGAAGGGGTCCGCGCGTTCGTCGTGCACCACCCATTCACCTTCGACGGTGCGGTGAAGACTGCAGGCCAGCCTGGGCACGTCACCGACGAGCCGGGCGAGACACTCAGCGCCGCCGCCGACCTCGGTGCGCTGCGGGTTCAACACCACGTCCGACCACGCCGCCGAAGCGGTCGGTGTCCACGCCTCCAGCTTCAGACGCGCGCGCAACCCGGCCGACACCACCGTGGCCCACGAGCCCTGGAGATACGGCGCGACGCGCTGCAGCTGTAGCCACGCCTCGTCGGTCTGCGGCCAGGCGCCGCCGGCGCCCACGAAGCCCAGCGACACCTCGCGCAGCGAGGTCACGAAGTCGCAGCCGCTGAGCGCGTTCAACGCACTCACGGCCTCGACGTCATTCACGGTGCCGCCCGAGAACAACTCGACGTGCAGCGACGACAACAACCGCGCGACGGGCAAACGCCCGGCCTGACCGATGAGCCACGCGAGCCGGCCCGGCCGCCTCGACGCGGCGCGCAGAATTCGAACCGAGGTGACGAAGCCGTACTGGTTCCACGTGGGCAGCACTTCGCCGGCGACGACGGCTTCACCGAGCCCACCGAGGCGACGCAGCCGTGCCTCGGGCTCGTGCGGCGAACGGACCCACGACAACAGCGGGTCACCCTGCTCTTCGAGGAAGTCGAGGTACACGCGCCAGCCGTCGGCGTTGTCGTCCTGCCCGGCGATGGTGCGCTCGAACTCGAGGTTTCGGGGCGGCGGCTTCGGCGCGTCGTTCAGGAACTGCAGCACGAGCGCCTCGTCGATGAACAGGCAGTCGCCGTCATGCACCACGGCGCTCGAGCCGGCAGCGACGTTCACACCGCAGATGCTGACGCGAACCCCGCTCGCCTCGAGCTCGACGCCGGTGCCGCTGGGCGCGTGGAGAATTCTCAACTCGGTCGTCGCCGGCGCGGTGACGCGAATGCGCGCGTCGGACGCCGTGCCGATGCGCAGCGGCTGACCTTCTCGGAGGCGAAACCGTTCGCCGACACGCGCGGTGGTCCCACTCGCGGGGATGCCGATGACCTGGACGATCATCTCTTCGACTTCGCGCCAGGCAGCGTGAGCATGTTCGCGGGCACCTCGCCGCGGCGGTGAGCAGCCGCGATGCCTCGGCGCACCCGCATACGAATGACGGGCATTCGCGAGAACGCCGCGGCGCGATGGAGCAACGTTTTGTCGGAGCAGCCCTTTGGCTGGTGCAGCAACGGCACGCCGTGGTCGAGCAACACGTCACGGTCACCGGCGCCGTACGGTGCCTTCCGGTTCGCGCCGTTCCGCAGCGCTTCCTTCATCGCGGCGACGTTCTCTTTCGCGATGGCCTCGAACAGCTCCACGGTCGCGCTCATGCGCTGCAATTACTTCAACTTCGAGGCGCTCGCTCCGACGCCGGGCGCGCGCTCAGAGACCACACGCGTAATCCACGACGGCGCGTCGCTCGAAGCGCGTGGGCGTCACGCCCATCAACGCCTTGAAGTCGGTCGTGAAGTGCGACTGGTCGAAGTAGCCCGCGGTGTTCGCGACGTGGCCCCAGTCGTCGGTCCTCTCCGAGAGCTTCAGCGCACGTTGCAGGCGCGTCGCGCGCGCGAACTCCTTCGGCCCGACACCGACGTTCTCGATGAAGGTTCGACGGAGGTGCCGTGACGTCACGCCGAGCCGCTCGGCGACGCTCTCCACCGGGAGCTGTTCGGTGTCGAGCATGCGAACTGCGTGGCGCGCGAGCCGGGCTGACGACGACTCTTCGCGCCTCCGTTTGCGATTGAGAGCAGCGGTGACGAAGCGCTCAGCGAGCGCAGCAGGGGCGCGGGAAACGGCGCAGGTCAGGGCCAACGCCTCTTCACCCCACAGCGTTTGCAGGCGCACGGCCTGGTTCGTCAGCTCCGAGGTCGGCACGTCGAGCAGCGCCGTCGCCCACCCGGGCTTGATGGTCGCGAGCACGACCTTCTCGATGCCGTGTGAGGTCTTGAACAACGCCGAGGTGCGCGGGCCGACGACCCACAGGCCGCTGCAGGCATGGTTTTTCGTCAGCATCAGGGCGATGCGCGTTCGCCCGTCGGGCACTGCGTCCATGCGCAGGTCGCCGTTGGCGTCGGCGTTCAACTCGCGGGACTCTTCGAAGAAGCGCGAGGCGAGCATGCCGCGATTCATGCGAGGCGCGGCCGACGCAGGCAACCGCCGATTCGTGCGGACCGCCCGAAATGTCCGTTCTTTCCAAGTCGCAAATTCGCCGAGCGCGCACGAAGGGGCATGACCACTCAACGAATCGTCCTCATCACCGGTGCCAACCAGGGCATCGGCCTGCAGATCGCCAAAGACCTCGCTGCGAAGCGCTTCACCGTCTTCCTCGGCTCGCGAAGCTTCGAGCGCGGCGAAGCGGCGGCGAAGACCATCACGGGTGACGTGCGCCCCATTCAGCTCGACGTCACCGACGGGAAGTCGATCGCCGCGGCTGCCAAACGCATCGAGCAGGAGGCAGGCCACCTCGACGTGTTGGTGAACAACGCGGGCATCTCGAACACCCGCTTCAAGCCCGGGCAGAGCTTCGCCGAGTACACGCTGTCGACCCGCGCGAGCCTCGCGTCACTCGATGAGATGCGCGAGGTGTGGGAGACCAACGTGTTCGGGGCGCTGGCGGTGTACCAGGCGGTGTTGCCCCTGCTGCGCAAGTCGAAGGCCGCGCGCATCGTCGCGGTGTCGAGCGGCATGGGTTCGCTCACGTCGGTGCTCGACAAGAACTTCCCGTACCGCGCCGGCTACAGCCCGATCTACGGCGCGTCGAAAGCAGCGATGAATGCCGTCACCGTGGCGATGGCCGTCGAGCTCGAGAACGAAGGCATCAAGGTGAACGTGGTGACGCCGGGCTACACGAAGACGGCGCTCAACAACTTCGAAGGCTTCGAGACGGTCGAACAAGGTGCGGCCGAAGCCGTGCGCATCGCGCTCGCCGGCGACGAGGTGCCGGGCAGCACGTTCACGATGACGGGCGCGACGCTGCCCTGGTGACCTGAACTTCCGCTCCCTGCGCCGAGGGGGCAGCGGAAGCCCGGGCTGCGGTGGCGAAGACCTGCGTTGCCCGCTGACGCCGGCCAAAAACGACTCGGGGCATCGCCCTCAGAGCCGCCCGAGCACGCGGCCGTCAACTCCGACGGACACGGCGAGCGGCACCAACGTCACGCCGTACTTCTTCGCGAGGTCCTTCCGCTTCGATACGTCGACCTCGACCACGCGGCGCCCCTGGCGCTCGAGCTTCGGCTTCACCTCGTGGCACTCGCTGCACAGCGGGTGCGTGAACACCACGGCGAGATCTCCACCGCCGCTGACGCCCAGCTGCTCGAGGTCGAGCTTCTCGAGCGCGCCACCCTTCACGCCGCGGAGCCTGGCGATGACCTTGTACATCTCGCAGCCCACGCACAGGCCCGTCGTCGTCGCCAGGCCGGCCAGCGCCGCCACGATGCCGCCGAGCACCGCGCCGAGCGTTCCGTAGCCGGTCACGTACGCCACCGACGCAGACAGCAGGAACACCGCGCCGATGATGTTCGCGAAGCGCGGCGCGCGGCTGTCTTCGAGCTCGCCCTCACCGACCTTCGGCTGCACCACTTCGAAATAGAACACGCACGGCAGGCAGTACTTGCGGCCGAACACCACGCTCACCGCGAGCTGCGTCCCCAGCACCGCCAACAGCGGCCAGAAACCCGTCGCCACCGCGATCGCCGCTCCAACGGACACCACCGCCTGGTTGAAGCGCGGCGCGCGTGAATCGATGACCAGCAGGTCTTTGTAGGGATCTGCCTGGCGGCTGAACGAAGCGGTGGCGGTTGCAGACATGCCGTCCACCGTAACGGACGGCTATCCGCCATGCAAGATGACGTCTGTTTTAACGGACGGACTCGTCTCCGAGGTGCTCGGCGCCGCGGCGGTCGTACATGATCTGCAGCACCGCGGCCAGGACGGTGAAGCTGACCAGCAGCGTGGTGCCCAGACCGAGGCAGGCCACGTAGCCGATGGAGCGCAGGCCCAGATGCTCGGCGAAGAACAACGACCCGAAGCCCGCGATGGTGGTGAGCGTGGAGCTGGCGACGGCGCTGCCGACGGAACGAAGCGCGACCAGCGGCGGCACGCCTTCGAGGTAGCGGTGCAGCAGGTACAGACCGTGACTGACCCCGAAGCCGAGGAGGATCGGCAGGATCACCAGGTTCATGAAGTTGAGCCGGTGGTTGGTGATGCTGAGCAGACCCAACATCATCAACAACCCGATTCCCAGCGGCAGCACCGAGGCCACGGCCAGCTTCACCGAGCGGAAGTCGAGGTAGTGCATGATGAGAATCCACAACGCCGCGAGCACCACGGTCAGCTTCCCGTCCCACAGCACGATGCGGGCGAGCTTGGCGTAGAGCAGCGCGAGGCCGGCCGACTGGTACTCGGCGCCGCTCTTGCCCTTGATGATTCGGGTCTCGTCGGCGAACGCGAGCATGTTCTTGCCGTCCCAGAGGTCGACCTTCGGGTACAGAAACGTGAGGTAGCCGTGGTTCTCGGGCTTCGTGGTCGGCAGGTGCTTGAACTGATCAGCGTAGATGTCGGGCACGCCGTTGACGTCGAAGGGCTTCCTGGCGAGCACCTTGAAGAAGAACTCGGCCTTCTCCTGCACGTCGGGAGGCAGTGAAGAGACCTCGATGTCCTTGAGCTCTTCGCGCCACTCTTCGAGCACCTTCGCGTTGGCCTTCGCGGTCTCGGGCGGCGGCGTGAACGTGTAGATGCTGACGACCTGATCGACCGTCTTGTACTTCGAGATGTCGACGTTGAAGTTGTGGTCCGGGTCGTCGGTCATGCCGTCCCAGATGTCTTTCGCGCCGGCGAGGTCCTTCGTGTACACGGCGATGGGGTCGGAGCTGATCTGGAAGCGCGTGGTGATTTCGTCCTGCAGCTTCACCGACGGCTGATCAACCGGCATCAACGCGCGGGTGTTGTAGTTGAAGCGCACGCCGCCCTTGAACCGCTCGGCGAGCGTCATCTCGCGGTCTTTGGGGATCGGGAAATCGACCCACGGCACCGCGAATGCGCAGACCGCGGCGACCACCGCGAGGGAGACACCGAGCACCAGCCACGGCTTGTGAATGCGCGTCTTGCCCGACGTCAGATCTTCCGACGGCGGCTTCATGGTGCCGACGATCTTCGCGGGCCATTCCGGGTTGCGGTGACCAAAGATGGCGAGGATCGCCGGCGCCCACGCGAAGAGCGCGACGGCGGTGAGCATGGTGCCGAAGCCCGCGAGGAACCCGAACTGCGAGAAGCCGCGGAACTCGGAGACCAGCAACACGAAGAAGCTGCCGGCGGTGACGATGGCCGAGATGAGCGCGGGGCGACCGGAGTTGATGATGGCGTCCCGAATGGCGTCGTCCCACTTCTTGCCCATGCCGAGCTCGATGCGCGTGCGGTAGGTGAAGTGAATGCCGTAGTCGATGCCGAAGCCCAGCAGGATGGCGGCGATGATGCTGGTCACCATGTTGAGTTCGCCGAGCGTGAGCTTGGCGAAGCCCAGCGTGTACACGGTGCCGAGCACGGTGCCCGAGAGCACGATGAGCGTCGGCCACAGCTTGCGGAAGAAGATGAAGATGATGGCGGCGATCGACACCAGCGCCACGATGGTCACGTCGTCGACCGACGACATGATGGCCACGCTGTCGTCGACGTTGGTCTTGTAGGAACCGGTGAAACCGAAGGCGATCTTCTTGTCGTCGCCCATCAGGTCGTAGTCTTCGACGAGCTCGACGCCGGCCTTCTTCGCCGCGTTCTGGAGCAGCCCGCTGGTGAGCACCGTGCCAGCCTTTGCGTTGCCGGTCATCGCCGCGATGAAGTCCTGCGTGCTGCCCAGCTGCGTGGAGTTCCACATCGGCTTGACCAGCATCAACACCATCTTCTTGTCGTCGCTGATGTAGTAGTCGTCGCGGATGCTCTTCTTGCCGACCGAAGAGTACTTCTTCACCAGATCTTCGAGCTCGAGCTTCACCGGTTCGGTCTTGCGCAGCTCGATGAAGAACGGGTTGTTCCGGCGCAGCTGATCTTTCAGATACGCGTTGATGCGCTTCTTGCCCTCGAGGAGATCCTCGGTGCGGATGAAGAGCACCATGTTCTCCTGCACGAACTCGACGGGCACGCGGTAGGTGATGAAGCGCACGTACGGCGTGCCATCGGGCTGCTTGCTCGCGAGCAGCTCGGCGTTCACTTCGTCGGCGAGTTTCTTCAGCGCCTTCTCGTCGTTGGAGCGGAAGGCGACCTGCAGGTAGCCAGCGCCGCCGACCATGTCGATGACGCGCTTGACCGCCACCACCTCGGGCAACTCCTGCCTGATCAGTGACAGCTGATCAGACTCGAGGCGCAGGTTCATCGCGAGCAGCGTGGAGCCGACGCCGAGCGCCAACAGGAGTCCGAGGACCTTCGCCGGGTGCTTGACGACGAGGTTCGCGTACGCGGTGAGCCCGCGCGTGATGAAGGCTGACTTGTCACTCATGGCCGGGCGCTCATAGCGAGGCCGTCACGCTGGAGTCACAAAAAGAAGTGACCGGTGTGAATACAGCAACCCACTCGCCGTCTGGGGCGCGGTTCAAAAATCAACCCCGGAGGGATTCCCACATGTCTCGTCTGTTTCTCGTGTCTGCGCTCGGCTTCATCGTCACCGGGTGCGCGGGCATCACCGTGAAGAAGGACCAGGTCGCAGCCACCAGGCGCGTCGCCATCGTCGGCTATCAGGGCATCTTGCAGATGGAGGACAACGACGCGTCGTCGAAGAACAGCATCACCGGCGCCATCGGCGCCTCGAAGGCCATGGCCGACATGTCGAGCGGCAAGATGGGCGCGCGGCGCGGAGAGCAGGCGAAGAACGGCTACGGCGAGTTGGCGAAGCGGCTCAACGGCACGTTCGGCTGGGAGATCATCGACCAGTCGGCGCTGGGAACGGTGCCCGCCTACCAGGAGAAGGTCGCGAAGTCGGGCGGCCTGATGCGCACCGGTTCACAGACGGTCGAAGGGTTGCTCACGCAGTACGAGGTGAACACCTTCAAGCCTGAGCAGCTGGCGGCGATCGCGCAGGGCATCAACGCCGACGCGCTGGCGACGGTCGAGCTCAAGTACACGGTCGGCAAGCGCGGTGGCGTGTCGATCGGCGGCATGGGTTCGACCACGAAGTACCCGGTGGCGACGGCGCACTTCAAGGTGGTGAACAAGGCCGGTGAGGTCATCTGGGAAGACTGGGTGGCCAGGGGTGAGGTCGCGTCGAAGGGGCTGCGCAACACCATGGGCGCCGACATCGTCGCCGAAGAGACCGAGATCCTCATCGAGGCCGCGAACAGCGCGTTCGACGCCATCATCGCGCGGTACCAGGGCGCCGAAGATGCGAACGCGAAGGACAAGGGCACCGTGAAGCCGAGTGACACGGCGCCGGCGTCGACCCCGGCTGCGGCTCCGGCGACCGACGAGAAGAAGGAAGAAGCGCCGCCGGCCTCGTGAGCTGATCAGAAGGGGACGTGACGGGGGCCGCGCTGATCAACTCGGCGCGGCTTCTTCTTTTTTTTCGGCCTCGATGCGTTCGGCGCTTCTGATCAGCGCGTCACGGCGTTGAGGTCCTCGCTCTCGAGCACCGTCTTGTGCGAGCCGTGCAGCGCGACCTGCACCATCGCAAAGCCCAGCTGCCGAGAGGAGGTCACGTACTTCGTCATGCCCTTGAACAACGGGTAGAGCGGCTTCGTGAACACATACATCCACCGGTACGCGGGCGTCTTCGACTCGATGCCGTCCATCGGTTGGATGTAGCCGGGCCTGAACGCCGCGAACGACTTGAACCCCAGCGCGCGAAGTTCATCTTCCGTCTTCTTCTTCACGCGGGCCCACATGCTGTTCCCGTCGGCGCCTGCCCCCGAGACGAAGACGAAGCGCGCCTGCGGTGACCTCGCGTGCAGCGCCTTCGCGAAGTCCATCGTCAGCGTGGAGGTGATGCGCGTGTAGTCGGCCTCGCTCATGCCGCCGGAAGAAACGCCGAGGCACCAGAGCACGGCGTCGACGCCGCCGAGCAATTCACCCGCATCGCTCCAGTCGTGAAGGTCTTTGCGCACGACCTCTTCGACCTTCGAATGGTTCGCGTCGAGTGGTGAGCGGCCGATGGCGACGATGCGTGTCACTTCGCTTCGCGTGAGCAGCTCACGAAGCACCGCCTGACCAATCATTCCGCTGCCGCCGACGAGGATTGCCTTCATGGGTGCTTCGTACCGGCCTCGGTTCGCGCCAGCCGTGAAGAAAGCTGAAGCCCGAATGGTGGGCGGTGGCTTCATTGTCGCCGCAACCAGCAGGTCGCGAGCAGGCACCGCGACCGCGAGGCGAATGGCGCGCAACTGGCGGCTGGTTTGGGAGCGGAGCCGGCCCAAATCCACCGCCGGAAGGACGTTGGCTCACTTTCCGACGCGTAGAGAGCCTGTCGCGCTCTGGGCTCGGCCGAGATCCGCCGCCCTCTCGTCCTTCAAGGCGGAGTTGATCTTCTCCTCATATCGACGTATCAACATTCATCGATGGAGCAGTTGACCGAAGCCTTTCGTGTCCTTGGCGACCCCACCCGGCTGCGAATTCTGCGGCTGGTGGGCGAAGCACGCCTCAACGGCTCGGAGGTCGTCTCGCTGGTGGGCGTGGCGCAGTCGTCGGTCTCGCACCACCTGACCAAGCTCAAGAGCCTCGACCTGATCAGCGAAGAGCGCGTGGGCGGCTACACGTATTACTCGCTGGGCATCGACGAGAAGTCGCCGCTGTGGCCGTTGATCAACCTCGCGCGCGCGGCGCCCGACGAACACGGTGACAAGGCGCGGCTGCGTGAGCTGCTCCGCCGCCGTGAAGACGTGCAGACGCTCAACGAAAAGCTCCTCGAGCCCGGGCAGTCGTGGCGGCTGTGGTCGAGCGCGTTGTCGTCGCTGCTGCCGCCGCTGGAGGTGGTCGACTTCGGCTGCGGCACCGGCTCGCTGACGGTCGAGCTCGCGCGCTGGGCCCGGCACGTCACCGCCATCGATCGCTCCGAAGGCGCGCTGGAAAAGGCGAAGGCCGAAGCCGCGCGGCAGGGCCTCACCAACATCACCTTCCTCGCGGCCGACCTCGAGAAGCTCCCGCTCGATTCTGCGAGCGCCGACCTGGTCGTCATCTCGCAGAGCCTGCACCACGTCGCCAACATCGACGCCGTGGTGGCCGAAGGCGCGCGGCTGCTCAAGACCAACGGCCGCATGGTGGTGCTCGAGCTGCTGCCGCACGACGAGGCGTGGGTGAAGTCGCGGCTCGGGCACCAGCACCTCGGCTTCGACCCCGACCAGGTGCAGGCCGCCATGCAGCGCGCCGGCATCGACGCCCACCCCGTTCACCCCGGCCCGAGAGACTCGACGTCTCCGTTCAAGGCCTTCCTCCTCACCGGTACTCGCGGCCGGAAGTCACTCGCGAAGCTCAAGGTCCTATGACGCTCGAAGAACTGTTCAAGCAGCGCATCGTCATCATCGATGGCGCGATGGGTTCACTCATTCAGACCTACGGCCTGGAAGAGAAGGACTTCCGCGGTGAGCGCTTCGCGAAGCATCACAAAGACCTCAAGGGCAACAACGACCTCTTGAGCATCACCCGGCCCGACGTCATCGAGGCCATTCACGGCCGCTACTTCGACGCCGGCGCCGACGTGGTCGAGACCAACACGTTCAACAGCACGTCCATCAGCCAGGCCGACTACGAGATGGAAGCCGCGGTGCGCGACATCAACCTCGCCGCCGCGCGGTGTGCCCGCCGCGCTGCCGACGCCGCCCAGGCGCGTACGCCGGGCCGCACGTGCTTCGTGGCCGGCGCCATCGGGCCGCTCAACCGCACGCTCTCGATGTCGCCCGACGTCAACCGCCCCGACTACCGCGCGGTCACCTGGAATCAGGTCGTCGCCGCGTACGAAGAGCAGATCGTCGCGCTGCTCGACGGCGGCGTCGACGCGCTGCTGGTCGAGACCATCTTCGACACGCTCAACAGCAAGGCCGCGCTCTTCGCCATCGAAGGCGTCTTCGAGCAGCGTGGGCAGCGCGTGCCGGTGATGATCTCGGTCACCATCACCGACGCCTCGGGCCGCACGTTGTCGGGCCAGACCATCACCGCGTTCTACGACTCGATTCGGCACGCCAACCCGCTGTCGGTGGGCATCAACTGCGCGCTCGGCGGCAAGGAGATGCGCCCGTACATCCAGGAGCTCGCGCGCCTCGCCGAGTGTCACGTCAGCTGCTACCCGAATGCCGGCCTGCCCAACGCGTTCGGCGGCTACGACGAGACGCCCGAAGAGATGGCCGAGATTCTGGGCGGCTTCGCGAAGGAAGGCTGGCTCAACATGGTCGGCGGGTGCTGCGGCTCGACGCCCGAGCACATCGCCGCCATCGCGCGCGTGATGAAGAAGTACCCCCCGCGCGCTGCGAACGCCCCCATTCACGCCATGCGGCTCTCGGGTCTCGAGACGCTCGTCGTCGGCGCCTGATCAATCTCTTCCCGGAACTCACGATGTCTTCTTCTGCTTCTCAATTCCTGATGGTCGGCGAGCGAACCAACATCACCGGTTCGCCGAAGTTCGCCAAACACCTCAAGGCCGGTGACTGGAACGAGTGCCTCGCCATCGCGCGGCAACAGGTCGAGTCGGGCGCCAACATCATCGACGTCAACGTCGACGAGGCGCTCATCGACGGTGAAGCGACGATGGTGAAGTTCCTCAACCTCATCGCCGCCGAGCCCGACATCTGCCGCGTGCCGATCATGATCGACTCCAGCAAGTGGAGCGTGCTCGAGGCCGGGCTGCAGTGCCTGCAGGGCAAGGGCATCGTGAACTCCATTTCGCTCAAGGACGGAGAGGCGGAGTTCCTGCGGCGCGCGAAGCGCATCAAGCGCTACGGCGCGGCGACGGTGGTCATGGCCTTCGACGAGCAGGGCCAGGCGGCGACGCGTGACGACAAGGTGCGCATCTGCACGCGCGCGTACAAGCTGCTCACGGGCATCGGCTTACCGCCGGAAGACATCATCTTCGACCCCAACATCCTCACGGTCGCGACGGGCATCGAAGAGCACAACAACTACGCGGTCGACTTCTTCGAGGCCACGCGCATCATCAAGCAGACGCTGCCGCACGCCAAGGTGTCGGGCGGCGTGTCGAACGTGTCGTTCAGTTTCCGCGGAAACAATCCCGTGCGGGAGGCGATTCACGCGGCCTTCCTGTTCCACGCCGTTCGTGAAGGCATGGACATGGGCATCGTCAACGCCGGCATGCTCGGCGTGTACGAGGAGATCCCGAAGGACCTGCTCAAGGCCGTGGAAGACGTGCTCCTCAACCGCTCGCCCGACGCCACCGACAAGCTCGTCGCGCTCGCCGACAGCATCAAGGCGCAGCACGCGGCCGGCGGCGGCAAGGTCGAGAAGACCGAAGACCTCGCGTGGCGCAACGCGCCGGTGCACGAGCGCCTGTCGCACGCCATGGTGAAGGGCATCGACGCCTTCATCGAGCAGGACACCGAAGAAGCGCGCAAGCTGCTGGCGCGCCCGCTCGACGTCATCGAAGGCCCGCTGATGGACGGCATGCGCGTGGTCGGTGACCTGTTCGGCGCCGGAAAGATGTTCCTCCCGCAGGTGGTGAAGTCGGCGCGCGTGATGAAGCGCGCGGTGGCGTGGCTCACGCCGTTCATGGAGGAGGAGAAGAAGAAGGCGCGTGAGGCAGGCGCCGACGTTCGCACGCAGGGCAAGGTGCTGCTCGCCACCGTGAAGGGCGACGTGCACGACATCGGCAAGAACATCGTCGGGGTGGTGCTCGCGTGTAACAACTACGAGGTCATCGACCTCGGGGTGATGGTGCCGTGCGAGAAGATCCTCGCGACCGCGAAGGAGCACGGCGTCGACGTCATCGGGCTCTCGGGGCTCATCACCCCGTCACTCGACGAGATGGTGTCGGTGGCCAGGGAGCTGACGCGCGAGAACTTCAAGGTGCCGCTGCTCATCGGTGGCGCGACCACTTCGCACCCGCACACCTCGGTGAAGATCGCGCCGCAGTACGCGCCGGGTGTGGTGCACGTGCTCGACGCCAGCCGCGTGGTGAACGTGGTCAGCGCGCTGCTGTCGCCGCAGCAGAAGCCCGCGTTCCTCTCGGAGGTGGCCGAGAAGCAGCACAAGGCCCGCGCCGAGTTCGAGTCGCGGCGCGTGGAGCGCAAGCTGTTGAGCGTGGCCGAGGCGCGCAAGCGCAAGCAGACGTACGACTGGGCGAAGGTCGACATCGCGAAGCCCGAGTTCCTCGGCACGAAGACCTTCAGCGAGGTGCCGCTGGAAGACCTGGTGCCGTTCATCGACTGGGGTCCGTTCTTCAACGCGTGGGAGCTGTTCGGCGCGTTCCCGAAGATTCTCGAAGACGCGGTGGTCGGCGCCGAGGCCAGGAAGCTCTACGCCGACGCGCAGGTGCTCCTGTCGCGCATCGTCAAGGAGAAGCGGTTCAAGGCCAACGGCGTCATCGCGTACTGGCCGGCGAACGCCGAGGGCGACGACGTGGTGCTGTTCACCGACGAGTCGCGCAAGACGGAGCTCGCGCGCTTCCACATGCTGCGGCAGCAGACCGAGAAGCAGCCGGGGCAGTTCAACCTGTCGCTGGCCGACTTCGTGGCGCCGGTGGGCGTGCGTGAAGACTACGTCGGTGGGTTCGCGGTGACCGCCGGGCTCGGGGTCGAAGCGTTCGCGCAGACCTTCCGTGAGAAGCACGACGACTACTCGGCCATCATGGTGCAGGCGCTGGGTGACCGGCTCGCCGAAGCCTTCGCCGAGTGGGCGCACAAGGAAGCGCGCGTCGCCGCCGGGTTCGGCCGTGGGGAAGACCTCACGAATGAGCAGCTGATCAAGGAGCAGTACCGGGGCATCCGCCCGGCGCCGGGCTACCCCGCGTGCCCGGAGCACACCGAGAAGGGCACGCTGTTCGGCCTGCTCGACGCGACGAAGGTCGCGGGCATCGGGCTCACCGAGAGCTTCGCGATGACGCCGGCCTCGAGCGTGAGCGGGTTCTATTTCAATCACCCCGACGCGAAGTACTTCGGCCTCGGGAAGATCGGCCTCGATCAGGTGGAGGACTACGCGAAGCGCAAGGGCATGACGGTGGAGGAAGCGGCGAAGTGGTTGGGGCCGAACCTCGATGAGTCGGCGTCGGCGCCGGTCGCTGCAGCGGCTGCGTAAGACAGGAGTCCCTCTCTCCGCAGTGGGGAGAGGGTCGGGAGAGGGGGGGGCGTGGTGAAAACACTGCTGTGCCTGTTGTCGTTGTGCCTCGCCGCGTGCGCACCGAAGCCTCCCCCTGCCCCACTACCGTCGACGAGCACCACGCCGCCGTGGCCGGTCGAATTCACCGCCAGCCACCTCTCCGAAGTCACGCCGCCACTCGATGCCGCGGTGCTGGACCTCGTGCGCGACGCGGTGGTCTCCATCACCACGCCCTCGGCCTCGGGCTCCGGCGTGTTCATCGCCGCCCACGAAGACACGGCGTTCCTCATCACCAACGCGCACGTCGTCGGCCCGTACGCCTCGGTGACGGTGGGGTGGGTATGGGAGGAAGGCACGGTGCTCAACGCGCAAGCGCGCGTGTTGTCCGTCGCTGACGACCTCGACCTCGCGCTGCTGGTGACCAGGCGGCCCGATACGCGGCGCATGCTCGAGCTCGGTGGCTACGCGACGCTTCCTGCACGCTCGGCGCTCTTCGCCGCGGGCTTCCCGTGGGGCACCGACAACCTCGAACAAGGCGGCTTTCCGTCGGTCACCGTCACCTCGGGCACCAGCGTGCCCATGCGCCACACCGCCACCGATGGGCTCGCGCTCTTCATCGGCGGTGTGAACCCCGGCAACAGCGGAGGCGCGGCCGTCGACCTCGATGGTCGCCTGCGCGGCGTGGTGTCAGCGCACGTCCCCGCGACCGAGCTGAGCCAACTCATTCCCGCGGAGCACGTCGTCACCTTCGTGCACCGCGTGCTGCCCAGACTTCCGCTCACGCTCTCGGACACCCCGCCCCGCCGCACCGTGTTCGAGCCGCGTTGGCCGGCGAAGGACCTCGCCGTGCCACCGACGCTGGTGGTGGTGCGCAGCGTCGAAGGCATCGGCATCGGCGCGGTCATCGACGTGCGTGAAGACTCGATGCTGGTGGCGACCGCGAGTTGGCTCGTCGGCCACACAGACTCACCGGTGGCGGTCTCGAGCTGGGACGACGGCCGACTGCAGGGCGGCAACCTGGCGAAGGTGTTGTTGAACTCGCCGGGTGAAGGGCTCGCGTTGCTGCGCGCGAAGCGCACGCCGGGGGCTCAGGCACTCACGCTGCCCACCACCATGCCGCCGCTCGCCGAGACGCAGCCGGTGTGGGCGAACCTGATGAAGCTCGACGGCTTCACCGTGCGGCGACAGGGCACGCTGTCGGCCATCTTCCGCGGCGTGCAGACCATCGAGGCGATGAAGGTCGACCTCGGCGTGCAGCCGGCTGACCTCGGCGGCCTGGTGTTCGATGCCGAAGGCCGGCTGCTCGGGCTCTCGATGATGTCCGTGTCGGGCACCAACCTCACCACGTTGATTCCCGCGGCGCGGCTCAACGCGCTGCTGCGAGGCCACCTGCGCGGCGCGCGGCTGGAGCTCCGCTTCGACGGTGTCGAGCGCTGTGCGCTGGCGATGACGGTGCAGGTGACCGACCCGCTCGCGCGCGTCACGCATGCCGGTGTCTCCATCGAGCGCGGCGTGAACTACACGCCCGCGTGGCGCGAGGCGATTCCGCACCTCGGCTTCGAGCTGACGCCGGTGGCGGTGAAAGACGGCTACGCCCACTTTCAGGCGGTGATTTCGCCGTGCGTCGAAGGCGTGTTGAGCGTGCAACCGTTCGTTCGCGGTGACGGCTTCGTCGAGCGCAGCCCGCAATACGCGATGACCGTCGGCAAGCGGGCGAGCGGGCTGCTGATTCGAGGCGTCTTCTTTTCGGGCGCGCTCGACGCGTCGTTGCCGGCGAAGGCGTTCTCGATGCCGGAGCCCGCAGCATGTTCCGACCGCGACTGGGCAGCGTGTGAGGCGGCCTGCAATCGTGGCGACGCGCGTGAGGCGTGCTTCGAGTTCGGGAAGCGCATGCTGCGCGTCGACCCGTTCGGGCCCCGCGAGCTGACAGTGGCGCTGACCGCGCTGTCGAAGGCGTGTCGCGAAGGTCTGCCGCTGGCGTGTGGGGTGGTGCGGGAAATCACGCCGGGGACACAGGTGGGGGTGCCGACCGCCACGGCGAACGAGCGCTGCGGCAAGGGCTCGCTGCGAGATTGTCTGATGGGCGACCGCAGCGAAGAGACCGATGAACGGCTGTGTCTGGCGGGCGTCGGGGCGGCGTGTGGCACGCGCGCCGAGTCGAGCGAAGACGGTGACTTCTTCGCGGTGCTGGGTTGCAACGCGACGGACGAGCAGTCGTGTCTGCGGTTGGCGATGAACGAGAAGAAGCCACTCGGTGACCGCGCGCGGAGCGCGAAGCGCGCGTGCAGCTTCGGCTTGCGCGCGGGGTGCCTGGCAGTGGTGCTGCTGGCGTCGACGCACCCGGAGGCGATTGGCCCGTTCGACGCGGACGACGCGTGGAAGCGCGCGTGCGCTGAGGCGCCGTGTGGCGAGCGCAGGAAGTTGTCGCGGAAAGACGTGGTGGTGGGCCCGAGCACGATTCTCGAGTCGTGGTTGATGGCGCGGGTGCAGCGGGTGAAGTCGGCGCTGGTGGAGGCCAGGCCGGGGAATGAGGCGTGGGTCGTCGACCGCCCGGACATGGCGGACATCGCGGTGGTGCAGTTCGAAGTGTCGAAGCCGGAGTTGCTGGCGACGGGGCAGTTGGAGGCGCTCAAGCGCGCGGCGCCGCTGGCGACGCGGTGTCTGTTGGTGAAGCTGAGCTACCTGGACTCGTGGATGAAGCAGAAGCGCGGCACGGTGCGCGAGGTGGTGGTGAGCAACGCCGGGGTGAATGGGCGGGCGCTGAACGATGACAAGGTCGTGCGCTGCGTGGGGCTGCTCCGCAATCTGGGCTTCGAGGTGCCGGCAGGCGTGACGGTCACGGTGCGGCTGACGCGCGGCTGAGGAGTCAGGGAAGGTCCACGATGAAGACCGACCCGATGGGTGGTGCGGTGTTCGTGACGATGCGAGCGCCGCGCGAAGCGCGTCAACGTGGCGGCGCCGTGCTCACTTCGAGACCCCACAGCCGGTGCGGACGAGCTCCACCACGAGGCAGGTGAAGTAGCCGTCGATGGCGCCCACGCAGCCTTGATTGCGGTCGACCACCACGCCGTCCTTCGCCTGGAGAATCTCGACGATTCCGAACTCGCGCTGCACCTTGATGGCGAGGCCGTTCGTCATCTGCTCGAGCTCGACGAAGAAGGGCCGGCCCTCGAACGAGAGCCGAAGCGACCCGTTCCTGAATTCGTACTGCATGGGAACGTTCGCCTGGCAGAGCTCTGCTCGTGCGAAGCGAAACAGCCTGGCGCCGGTCGTCATCGCCTGCCGCAGCAACGCGCGCCGGTCGTCGTCGCTCTCGTCGATGGGCACCGGTGCGTCGGGCCGACGCGCGAGCACCGCAGCAAGTTGCGTCTTCACTTCGTATTTCCAGCTCAAGCCACTCCCGCATCTCCCCCGAGATGCGCCGCACGTTCCCCGGGCGCGTGTCTGTGTTCGGGCTGTGTATGAACGTGGCGCGTGGGTGGCGAGTGCCGCGCATCACGCTCGCGCGTGGAGGCCAGCACGTGCGCGCCCTCGACGCCGCAGGAACGCCAGCACCCAGCCGACGACCAACGCGCCGAAGCACACCGCGGTGAACGTCAGGTACGAGTTCACCAACCGCTGCTCCGACCAGCCGAGCTGATCCACCAACCGCGTCGCATCTGAAAGCCCCGCGCCTTCGTTGCGACCGAAGGGAATCTCGGCCCAGTCGCGCTTCGCCGAGAGCCACTGCACGGCGATGTCTGAAAACCCGCCTGCGCCGATGACCAGGAAGCCCCAGCGCAGCCCGCCGTGCGACAGCCGCGCGCCGTCGGGCAGGAACACGGTCGCCATCAACGCCGTGCCGAACAACAACGCGCCACCGTCACCCATGAAGATGATGAGCGCCTCGCGCGGCCGCGCGGGAACCGACAACCCCAGCACCAGCACCCCCATCAACGCCGCCGGCACCCACCACGCGCGCGCTTCGCGGCTGCGCAACCACCACGCCCACGCGCCGAGGCCCGCGAAGAGGAAGAGCGTGAACGGCACGCTGCGTTCACCACCGCGCGTGAGCCACGGCAGGGGAATCGCGAAACCGCCGGTGAACCACGACGTCGCCGCGTGCCCCAGCTCGTGGAGCCACATGCCGAAGAAGATGCGCACCAGCATGTGCCCGAACCCGGTGAAGCAGAGCGCCAGCATCACCCCGAGCACCACCGGCAAGGCCACCAACCGCGCGCGCTCGAACAGGCGCGGCGCGTCGTCGACGACCTGAACCGGCGCCGAGACGGGCGCGACGGCGAAGCCGCTGTCCGGGCAGTCGTAGAAGTGACCCTTCTGGGCACCGCAGCGCGCACAGGCCATGCGCAACACCTAGCACGACGGTCCGAATGGCCGGCGTCGCCGCGCTCAACGCGGGCGCACGCTGCCGCGCATCGACAGCGGCAGGCCCATGGGCGACGCGTTGCAGTCCGGCGCCGTCGCCTCCAACTCGACGCCGTCTTTCACGCGCTTCGCGGTGCCCGAGATCTTCCGGCACGTGGCCGTGGTGCGCAGCTGCCCCGAGAACGCGGGGAAGGAACACCGCGAGTCGCTGAACTTCAGGTCGTCACCGTCGCGCGTGGCGTAGAGGTCGCAGCTGGCCTTCGAGTCGTTCGGGTCTTCGAGGTGCAACGTGACGCCACCCACGGTGTTGGCGTGCGCCGACACCTTCAACGAGCCCGCGCCTTCCAGTCGCAACCCCAGGCGCGTCAACGCCGCGGCGCTCAACTGGTCCTTCGTGGCGCCCTTCGCCTGCACCTTCGCGGTCAGCCCGTCGAACTCCCACATGTCGGGTGCGGCGCTCAGCAACAGCGAGACGGCGAGTGCGAGGTGCATCACTTGAGACTACATGGGCGCCCATGACGGTCACGCTCATCGACGACATCGAAACCAGTAGAGAAGGCAGCACGTTGCTCATTCGCTTCGCGCGGCCCGCGAAGAAGAACGCGCTCACCATCGCCATGTACGAGCGCTTGAACGCGGCGCTCGCGGAGGCGGCGAAAGACGACGGAGTGACCTCGGTCATCTTCGCCAGCACCAGCGAGACGTTCACCGCCGGCAACGACCTCGGCGACTTCATGCAGAACCCGCCCACCGGTGAAGACTCGCCGGTCTTCAAGTTCATCCGCGCGCTGTCGGAGTTCGACAAGCCGCTCATCGCCGCGGTCGACGGCAAGGGTGTGGGTCTGGGGCTCACGCTGCTGCTGCACTGTGACTTCGTGTACGTGACCGAGCGCGCGTCGCTGGTCGCCCCGTTCGTGAACCTGGGCCTGGTGCCGGAGGCCGCGTCGTCGCTCTTGCTGCCGCGCCTCGTCGGTCACGTGCGCGCGTCCGAGATTCTGCTGCTCGGTGAGCCGCTGTCGGGCCCCAAGGCCGTGGAGCTCGGTCTGGCCAACGCGGTGGTGGCGGCGGAGCAGCTGTTGGAAAAAGCGAAGGCCACCGCGCGCGCGCTCGCCGACAAGCCGCCCACGGCGCTCAAGTTGAGCAAGCGCCTGATGAAGGACGAGCCAACGGTGATTTCGAAGCGCATGAGCGACGAAGGCGCACATTTCATTGCTCAGCTGGCGTCGGCCGAAGTTGCAGAAGCCATCACTGCCTTCTTCGAGAAGCGAAAGCCCGACTTCAGCAAGAAGGGTTGAACAGCAGCGCGGCCGCGGGTCACCGGTGCTCCAGCGCCGGTCTCGTGCGACCCGTCGCGCAGCGCGGCGCCCCCCGCTACTGATCCCTGGTCGTGGGCGCTCTTCTCGACGTGTTCATTCCCAGGCCGCTCGACGGCCAGTGGCAGCCACGTTTTCTGGTGCGCCTGTGGGCCTTCGGAGTTCTGTTCGCCCTCACGTTCGGCTCGTTTGCGTTGCTGCAGGGGCTTCACCTGCTGGCGCTGTCACTCGGGGTGTTGATCGCCGGCGGCGTGGGCAACCTGCTGCTGCTGCGCGCGACGGCGCGCGTCGGCCTGGTGGTCAACACGTCGCTCGCGGTGGTCACGCCGGTGCTGGCCGTGGCGGGTCTGCTGCAGAACCCGCCGAACACGTTGGGTCCCGTCTTCCTCGTGCTCGTTCCGCTGCTTGCGGGCTTCATGCTCAGCCGACGTCTGCTGTGGTTCTGGCTGGTGGTGGCGGCGACCTTCGGCGGCGTCTCCGAGTGGATGATGGCGAGCGGGCTGCATCTACAGGGGTCACCTCGGCCCAACGCGGGCATGGTCATCGCGGCGAACGTGGTGGCGTTGATGCTCCTGGTGGTGTCGTTCGTGCGGTGGGTCGACACCATGCGCACCGACATGGTGGAGCGCCTCGAGGCCGCGAGCCGCGCACGCACGCTCTTCCTCGCCAACGTGAGCCATGAGATCCGCACTCCGATGAACGGGGTGCTGGGCCTCACCGAACTGATGCTCGGCGGTGAGCTCGAGCCGTCTCAACGCGAGAAGCTCGAGCTCGCGCAGCGCAGCGGCGTGGCGATGGTCGCGCTCATCGACGACCTGCTGCTGCTCACGCGCGCCGAGAGTGGCCACCTGGTGCTCACGCCGACGGCCGTGCCCACGCGCAAGCTGGTGGCCGACGTGGTCGCCCTCTATCGGAGTGAAGCTGAGAAGTCGGGGCTCGAGCTGGTCAGCTACGTCGCGCCCTCGGTGCCGGCGGCAGTGCAACTCGACGGCGTTCGCTACCAGCAGGTGATCACCAACCTGATCAGCAACGCGCTCAAGTACGGCGAGCGAGGCACCGTCGAGCTGCGGCTCGAACGCGAGGTGGAGCAACTGGTGCTGACGGTGCGCGACGAAGGCTCAGGCATCGCCCCACAACTGCTGGAACGGCTCTTCAGACCCTTCGAGCGGGCGAATGACGCCACGACGCGGCAGCACGGCGGCAGCGGGCTCGGGCTCGCGCTCACCAAGCAGCTGGTCGAGCAGATGGGCGGCACCATCACCGTCGATTCTCAGCCGGGCCGCGGGAGCCGCTTCCTGGTGAAGCTGCCATGTATCGAAGCAGTGATGCCCACGGCGACCGAGACGCTCGAGGCGAGCCGCGCCGACCGCCGCCTGCGCGTGCTGGTGGTGGACGACAACCCGGTGAACCTGCGCGTGGCCAGCGGGCTCGCAGAGCGCGCGGGCTGTTCGGTGCAGTTGGCGCGCTCGGGGCTCGAAGCGCTCGAAGCGGTGCGTGAGCAGGACTTCTCGCTGGTGTTCATGGACTGTCAGATGCCGGGCATGGACGGCTTCGAGGCCACGCGGCGCATTCGTGCGCTCAAGCCCGACCCGCGGCTGCGCATCGTGGCGCTCACCGCGACGGGCGGGCCCGAAGAGCACAGCGCGTGTCTGCGCGCCGGCATGGACGACTTCATGGTCAAGCCGGTGTCGCTGGCGATGGTGAAGCGCGCGGTCGCGGCGTGCGAGTGACGGCTACTCGCGCAGCATGCGGTTGAGCGAAATCTCGAGGTTGCTCTGGAGCGCGCCGAGCAGGCTCTGCAGCTCGGAGCCGGTGAGCTTGAGGCGCTCGGCGAGGTTCTTCCGCGTGCGCTCGAGCAGCGCGTCGCGGGCGGCGTTCACCCAACGCGCGGCGGTGGCGCGGTGCGCGCCGTAGATGGCGCCGATCTGATCGACCGAGAGCCGGTCGATGATGGAGAGCCGCAGCAGGTTGCGGTCTTTGGCGTCGAGCGACGCGAGCGCGTCGGCGAAGGCCGCGGTGAAGTCGGCGCGGTGCGTGGAGCGCACGTAGTCGAGCTCGAGGTCGCGGCCTTGAAAGGGCATCGCCTCCAGCGCCTCGTCTTCGTGCGGCGTCTCCTTGCCGGTGTCGCGGCGCAGGTTGAGCGCGAGCCGCAGCGCCACGGTGCGCGCCCACGCGACGAGCGCGCCCTTGCCGGAATATTCGGCGAGCCGCGGTGCCGCGCCGACGAGCAGGCGTTCGCGCACCAGCTGCTGCACCTCGTCGAGGAAGGCGCGCGACGAGTCGATGCCGGCGACGGCTTTGTCGATGCGCGCAATCACCTGCTCGTCGAGCGCGGCGAGCGCGGCCGGGTCACCCGCGAGACAGGCCGTGGCGAGGAAGAGGTCGGGCCCACGCACGGTCTCGAGCCCATCGGCCGCGTGCTTCTTGAGCGCGAGCACGAAGCGGTCGTCTGCGAGTTTCACGAGCGGCCACTGCGCGCGAGACGCGGAGAGCAAAGCGTCGATGGCGGCACTGCGCGGGTCGTCAGCGGAAGCACCGGGGGCGTAGAGCTGAAGCAGGGTCACGAGTGCCGGCGATGATACGCACTATTCTTCAAGCAACGCGTTCAACTCGGCCGCGTTCACCGTCGGCACCAGGGCTGACACCAGGCGCTTCAACTTCGGTGACCGTGTCGCGATCACGTCGAGGTGCTTCTGGCTCGCGGCGATGGCCGACTTCGTCGCAGCGCTCACCGCCGGGCCCCACGACCCCGCGTGCGAGCCATGCGGGGCATCGAAGGTGGCGGCGATGCCGATGCAGGCGAGCAGTTGAACGACGGCGTTCTCGGTTTCTTCCGAGGGTTCGGCGCCGGCGCCCCAGGCCGCGATGAAGGGAAACGCGTACGCGGTCGATTCGTAGATGGTGCCCTGATGGCAGATGTTGCCGAACAGCAGGTGCACGGCTTCGTCGAGCGACTCGTCGTCGGTTCCACCGAGCAACTGCAGCGACGCCGGCACGTTCTCGTGAGCCGCCTTGCCGACGCCGGTGCCGTAGGCGTGCTCGAGCTCGTCCCACGGCACTTTGTGGACCTCCATCAACGCAGCGACGCCGGTCTCTTTCGGAACGTAGATGGCCATGATCAGCCCCCTCTCGTTTGAAGTGGGCGAAGGCTCGGGGTGAGGGCGAGCGGCCTCCTCATGCGATGCGTCTCGAAACAGTCTTCACACACGGCGTAGAGGTCGAGCATGAGCAGCACGCTAACCCGCGCACCTGATTGAAGAAGCACCTGCCCTGGGCGACGTGACGAGGTTCGGCCCCGGGCTCGGAGAAGCTGATCAGCACCTCGTGCGAAGTGACCTGACGCGGAGGCCGCGAGCGCGCCACGGACTGACGCCCCGTCGTGCCAGCGAGGCGAAGACCTCGAGACCTCGACGCCGCCGCCGGCGTGGAACCCGCCTATCGATAAGGTGCGACAGGTGTTCAGTAGGGGCGTGTGTGCAACGCACACCAGAGCCGGTGCCACAGCTCCAACGGCTCGAGCTGGCTCAGGCCCATGAACTGCGCGTCATTCGTCTCGATGATCCACCATCGCCCATCTTCCGCCGGGCCGATGTCGACGCCCACCAACGGTGACTCGAAGCGCGTCGCTGCGGTCTTCACCAACGCCCGAACATGATCAGCCTCGTCACGCTCGAGCGCGGTCAACGAATCGACACCGTCCCAATACGGAGCGAGCCCCAGCACCTCGCCGCGAAACACCACTGCCCGACATTCGCGGCCAGCGGGCAGCTCGACCGGAATCCCGACTCAGTCCAGCAACGGCACGAAGCGCACGCCGAGGAGCGGCACCGACTTGAACGAGCCATCGTGCCGCTTCTCGATTCGCAACAGCTGCGCACCTTCCGTCGGCCCGAACGGAATCACCAGGCGCCCGCCCACCGCGAGCTGCTCCAGCAACGCCTTCGGAATGTCCGCCGTCGCCGCGCACACCACGATGGCATCGAACGGCGCCATCTCGGGCCAGCCCGCGGCGCCGTTACCCACGCGCAGATGCACGTTCCCGTAGTCCGCCAACGCCACCTGCGCGCGCTCGACCAGCGGCGCCATCACGTCGATGGCGAACACCTCGTCGCAGAGCTTCGAGAGAATCGCCGTCTGGTAGCCCGAGCCCGAGCCCACCTCGAGCACGCGTGACGTCGGCGTGAGCGCCAGCTGATCAACCATGAAGGCGATCAACGACGGCTGACTGGCGGTCTGCCCGAAGCCGATGGGCAGCGGGCGATCCTCCGCGGCGCGCGACTTCAGGGCGTCGGGAAGAAAATCGGCGCGTGCGACCTCGTCGAACGCAGCGCGCACCCGCGGGTCGTGAACTGGAAGTTCGGTGTTCACCAGCACGGCGTAACGACGGCCAACCAGTGGTGACACCCCAACCTCGAAACGTGTGCAGAGAAAATCTCGACGGGTTCGGGAGGTGTGACGAGCGGCGCCACGCGCGTATGGTGCCCGCATTGTGCGACCTCTGCGCCCGTGGCTCCTGCTCTTCGCCGCCTGCAGCCCGTTGACCCCGCGACTCCCGGTGGAAACTCCGAGGGGGCTGATGTGCGATCGCCTCTCGATTCCCGCCGGCTCACTGACCGACACGCTGGCGGCGGCGCAGCCCGGTGACTGCATCATTCTTCCCGCCGGCACCTACGAAGGCAGCTTCGTGTTGCCCGAAGACGTCAGCATCGCGGCCAGCGCCGGCGCCGACGTCACGCTCACCGGCGGCGACCCGGTGCTCAGCATCGTGGGCGGCCGACGTTCGGTGGTGCAGGGCCTCAAGATTCTCGCCGGTCAAGGCGGCGGCATCGCCATCGAGCCGGGGCCCGCGCAGCTCATCGGCGTGAAGGTCTCGCAGGCGAAAGACGAGGCGCTGCTCGCCACCTGCACGCGCGAAGACTGTGACGAGCGCGAAGTGGTCATCACCGATTCCGAGCTCACGCAGAGCGGCGTCGGCCTGCGTGTGAAGGGCGCGAAGGTTCGCGTCAGTGGCGGCCGCATCGCCGAGCAGCTCGGCACGTCGCTGAGCGCGGGTTCAGGCGTGGTGGCCAGCGGTGGCGCCAAGGTGCAGCTCGACAACGTGCTGGTGGAAGACAACCAGAACGTCGGCGTGCTCATCGACGGAGCGGCGACGCGCGCGTCACTGACCTCGTGCAACGTGAAGCACAACCTCGGGCGTGGCCTGTGGGTGCAGGGCCAGACCGCCGACGCGGGCGAGGTGACCGTCGACGTGAACGGCGGCGAGTTCAACGACAACGCGCTGGTGGGCATCGGCGCGCGCGACACCGTGGGCCTGCGCGTCACCAACGCCGCCGTGAAGTCGACCACCATGGTCCGGGTGCCCGTCGACATCTCGCGCAGTGAAGACGTCGGCGACGGAGTCGGCCTCTTCAATGGCGCACGCGCGATTACGCTGCAGGGCGTGACCCTCGAGAACAACGCCCGCGCGCAGCTGCTCGCCGATTCCGTCGGCAGTGACGTGAAGATTGAAAGCACCACCTTCACCGGCGGGCAGTACCGCGCCGTGGTGCAGCAGACCGCGGAGGCCGTGCAGGTCGACGCCATGGCGCTCGACGACGCGGGCGTGCGCCTGTTCGTGAACGCCGCGGCCATCGGGCTGACGCCGTGAAACGGCTCGTGCTGGTGGTCTCGACGCTCGCCTGTGTCGGTTGCTCGCCGCCGATGATGACGGGCCCGGACAGCGGAGCGCCCGGCGTCGACGCAGGGTGCGGCGCGGGCACGATGGCCGCCGCCAACGGCGCCTGCGTCGAAGTCGGCGCGCGCTGCGGTGAAGGCTTTCGACGCGACGACTCGGGCTTCGGGTGTGTGCCCGTGCTGGCGACGTGCGGCGCAGGTCAGCTCGCAGTACCCGGCGTCGACTGCGCAGACATCGGTTGGCGCACCTGCCCCGCGAACTTCACGCGCAGCGCCGACGGGTGGTCGTGCGACCCGATTCTGCCGACCGTGACCTGTACCGGCGCCACACGCGCCGCTCTCGGGGGCACGTCGTGCGCGCCAATCGGTGACTGCAACGCAGCGTTTCCTCCGGCCACGGCGACGTACTTCGTCGACGCCACCGCCACACCCGACGCGACGCACTTCACCACCATCGCCGCGGCGCTGAGCGCAGCGCCCGCGGGCGCTACCGTCGCCATCGCCCCGGGCACGTATCGCGAGTCGGTGACGGTGCCGCGCGCGGTGAAGCTCATCGGCAGGTGCGCGGCCCAGGTCACGCTCATCGGCAGCCCCGCGGTGTTCGTCGAGGCCATCAATGGCGTCGAAATCGAAGGCGTCACCCTGCGTGATTCGCTCATCGGCCTGCGGGTCGAGCGCGCCGCGAAGGTGGCGCTGCGCCACGCGGTGCTCGAGCACAACGAGCGCTCGTCGGTGCAGCTGCTCGACCCCGGCACCGACGTCACGCTGGAAGACGTCGTGGTTCGCGACACCATCGCCGACACCACCACCGCGAGCTTCGGTCAGGGCATCGCGGCGTCGTTCGGCGCGGCGCTCACGCTGCGCGACGTCGAGCTGCGCAACAACTTCGAGACCGGGCTCTTCCTCGACCGCGACGACACCCGGGCCACCTTGCTGCGCGTGGTGGTCACCGACACCAGGCCACGCGCCAGCACCGGCAGGCTGGGCTGGGGCATCGGCGCCCAGCGCGGCGCCTCGCTCACCGCGACCGAGGTCTTCGTCGCGCGCAACTCCACCAGTGGCATCGCCATCATCGGCGCCACGAGCACCGGCACCTTGCGCGACGTGCTGGTGCGCGAGACCCGCGTGGGCCTCGACAACGGCGGCGGCCCGCAAGCGCTGGGCGTGTCATTCAGCGCGGGCGCGACCGGCACGTGGTTCGGCGGCGCGAGTGAGAACGCGCCCGGCATGCTGGTGCACGTGGCCGACGCGATGACCTCGGTGACCGTGGAAGACGTGACCGTCAGGCAGGGCGCCGAGATGGGCGGCGCGGTCAGCGGCGGCATCACGGTGGAAGCCGGCGCCAGGGCCACCGTGCGCCGCGTGGCCGTGCGCAACGCGGCGTCTACCGGCGTGCGGGCGCTCGACTCGGAGCTCGTCGCAGAGCGCGTCGGCATCTACGACACCGCGGGTGGCGGGCTGCTGTCGGCGGCGAGCGTCGTCGAGGCCACACAGGTGTTCATCAGCGGCCACGAAGATGTCGGGGCCCGCGTGCAGGAGCAGGGAACGCTGTCGCTGTCGAAGTGCGTGGTGGAACACGGTCGCGGAGACCTCGCCTTCGGCCTCGCCGCCGAAGACGGTGTGCTCATCGTCGACGCGTGCGCGGTGAGCGATGCCTCGACGGCCGGCGTCTACGCGACGGTGGCCGCGGTCGCCGACCTCACCAACTCCACCATCGACGGCGTGAAGCTCGATGCCGACGGCGAGTTCGGCCAGGGCGTGGTCGCGCAGCGCGGCGCGACCATCACCTTGCGCGACGTCACCATCACCGGCGCGCACAGCGCCGGCCTCCAGTCGGCCGACGCCAACTCGCTGGTGAGCTCCGAGCGCGTGCTGGTGCGTGGCACGTTGCCCAACGGCGCCGGCACCCGCGGCCGTGGCGCCAACGCCAACTTCCTGGGCAGCCTGCGCGCCACCTCGACGCTGTTCCTCGACAACCAGCAGGTCGGGGTGTTCGCGTTCCAGTCGCGCGTCGACCTCGTCGATTCGTTCATCAAAGGCGTGAAGACCGACCCGGGGCTCTCGTACGGGAACGGCATCGAAGCGCTCACCGACGGCGTCATCGTGATGCGCGGCGGCGGCCTGTCGGAATGTGAGGGCATCGCGGCGGTGTTCGCGGAGGCCGCCGGCTCGATGGACGCGGTGTACGTGTTCGACAACGAAATCGGGCTCCACGCGCAGGACGGCTCGACCGTCGAAGAGCTCGCGTCGGTGCCGGCGACGCTGACCTCGCGGCAGGTGGTGGTGAGCACCAGCACCGTGTTCGAAGCCAACCGCGCCAAGTTGAGCGGGTCGACGGTGCCCGTTCCGGCGCCTTGATCACCGCGCGACGATGTCTTCGTTCAGGTCTTCGCCGCCCGGCGCACCGTCAGCGCCGAGGCTGGTGACCATCGGCTCGCCGTCACGCAGCCCGTAGACCAGCGCGTGGCCCCACGGGTCTTTCGGTTCGGTCTTGAGCACGCGCGCTTGATCAACGCGCCGAAGCCCTCGGCTTGATCCGGGTAGCGGCCGCGGCTGCCACGGTACATCTCGAGCGCGTCCCTCGCCGTCCGCACGTCCAGCTCGGCGGTGCGCCGCATGGAGTCGTCGTGCACGCCCACTGCGTACACGCCGACGGCGGCCATCAGCATCGACACGATGGCGATGTAGACGATGATTTCGATGAGCGAGACACCTCGCGGGTGACGACGACGACGCATGTGGAGCTCTCCCTGAAGACGCTCCCAGGACGCGCCGCCGCGATTGCGAGCCACGTGCCACGCGTCTTGCGCCCGGAACACCCGAGCCGCAGTCTCGCCGGCCGGTCAGTTCGTCACCCGTGCCACCGCACGACTGTCACTTCGTCACGGGCAAACGCGCTGCGACGACGCCCCGCCGAGCAGCACCGCGAAGCTCGTGAAGTGGTTGGTCTTGCCACACACCTGCCGGTCGCCGCCCGCGCCCGCCGCCCGCACCGACAGACACTCGTCTTCACAGACCCAGCGGCCGCGGCCCTCGTCGAAGAACGCGAGGCACGCACTGCCGGCGTCGGTCGCCTGCGGCACCGCGAAGCAGAGCTCGACCTGTTCGCGCGTCACGAACGGCGAGACCTTGAAGTCGAGCACCACGCCCGCCGACGCACTGCCGAGGTCTGACGGGCGCACCGGCGTCTCGCGCACCTCGACCTTGCGAGGCGTGCCGGGCTGGAAGTCGGCGCTCATGCGCAGCGCGAAGTTGGAGCCGCTGGCGACGCCTCCATCTGCCGCGACGACCAGCGTGTCGCGCGCCGCGGTGGCCAGACACATGCGCTCGCCACAGGTCAACGAAGCCGGCGCACGCACCGGCCTGCCCACGAAGGCGCGGCTGAAGTGCGAGGCGCGCGCGAACACCCGCCCCGTCGCCGACCACCACGTCGGCAGCGGCTCGAACTCGCCGGCGGCATTCGTCCAGTACACGAGCTGCACTTCGCCGCTCTGCGCAGGCGTGACGTCGAAGGCCACCGACACGTCGGTCGCGAACTGTGTGCCCGAAGGGCCGAACTCGAACACCGGCGTGAGCGGCGTGACGTCGGCGAGCTGTGGCGTCTGCGTCGAGAGGGCGACGGTCACGTCGGTCGCCGCAGCGAGCGCCCCTTCACCGATGGTGAGCTGCAACGCGTCCAACTGAACGAAACCACCCGTAGCGTCGATGGTGACGACGGCGTGCATTCCCGCGTCGTGCGCGCCCGCGTCGGCGCACGCTGGCGTCGGGCGAACCCGCATCTGGGAGCTCGGGCTTCGAGCCACACGCGACGATGAAGAGAGACGACGGCACCAGGAGCGCCCGACGCAGAGAGATCATGTGACCGTCAGCGTAGCGTGTGGGCCGAGGTGTTCATGCACGTGATTGAGGTTTGCGCGTGCGCTCGTCGGGGCTCAAACTGACTCGCATGTCTGAAGCAGCGAAGCCCTCCGCGCCCGAGACCGTGCTGGTGGTCGACGACGAGCAGACCATCGTCAACGTGCTGGTGATGGGCTTCAAGAGGGCGGGCATTCCCACCAGGACCGCGCTCACCGCCGAAGACGCGATGCTGCTGCTCGAGGCGCACGACTTCGCCGCGGTGGTGACCGACAAGAACCTGCCGGGCCAGAGCGGGTTGGACCTGCTGCGCTACGTGAACGAGAAGAAGAGCAACTGCGCGCGCATCGTCATCACCGGCTTCGTGAACACCGACTCGGTGCTCGAGGCGCTGCGGCTGGGCGCCGACGACTATCTGCTCAAGCCCTTCGAGAGCATCATGCTGGTGGTCGAGCGCGTGAAGCACGCCATCACGCATCGCCGTACGCTGGCTGAAAGGCAGCAGCTCTCAGACGCGCTGCGCACGCTCGAGAAGTCGCTGCGACGGAGCGAAGCCACGGCGTTCCAGTCGCGCACCGAGCTCGACCTCTTTCAGAACGTCGTCGACCTGAAGATAGCAGACGCCACGCGCGCGCTGCAGGACCGCGTCGACGAGCTCGAAGCCGAACGCGCGCGATTGCGTGCGACGTTGAAGGAGCTCGCGGCCGTCGCCGACGACAAGCTCAAGCAACGGCTGCTCGCTGAAGTCGAAATTCTCGGGTGAACACACATGCGCATCGGCGTTCTCGGCACCGGTTCGGTCGGCAGGGCCATCAGCGGAAAGTTGTCTTCGCTGGGTCACGACGTGCGCGTGGGTTCACGAACCGCGGGCGAAGGCAAAGTGGTGTTCGGCGAAGCCGCGAAGTTCGGTGAGCTCGTCTTCAACTGCACGTCGGGCAACGGCGCGCTGGCCGCGCTGCAGTCATGTGGTGATGCGCTCGACGGCAAGGTGCTGCTCGACACCTCGAACCCGCTCGACTTCAGCAAGGGCTTCCCGCCGTCGCTCACGGTCTGCAACACCGACTCGCTGGCTGAGGTGATTCAGCGAACGTTCCCGAAGGTGCGCGTGGTGAAGGCGCTCAACACGGTGAACCATTCGGTGATGGTCGAGCCGCGCAAGCTGGCCGACGGTGAACACGACCTCCCGTTGTGCGGCAACGACGCGCGCGCGAAGGAAGACGTGAAGCGGTTGCTCACGAGCTTCGGGTGGAAGCACTTCGTCGACCTGGGCGACCTCACCGGCGCCCGCGCGATGGAGATGTATCTCCCGCTGTGGGTGCGGCTGTACGGCGGGCTCAAGACCGCGGAGTTCAACTTCAAGCTGGTGAAGTGATGCCGGTGCCGTGGTTGTCGGGCGCGTACGTGGTCACGGAGCAGGCCCAGACGGTGACGACGTTCCCGCTCACCCTGCCCTTCGCGCGCACGCTCGACCTCTCACTCGACGATCGCGTGACGGTGTTCGTCGGCGAGAACGGCACCGGGAAGTCGACGGTCATCGAAGCCCTGGCGGAACTGGTCGGTCTCCCGTGGGACGGCGGGAGCGGAAACGAGCTGGCTGCTTCAGAACGAACCGGAGCGAAGCGGCTCGCGCACTTCATGCGGCCGCGAATCCGCAACAAGGCACCGAACAAGCACTTCTTCCGCGCGGAAGCCTTGAGCGACTTCGGTCATCTTCTGGAAGCGCGCGACAACGACCCGGACTTCAAATGGTTCGGTCACGACCCTTTCTCGCGCTTCGGAGGTGAATCGATTCGTCATCGCTCACACGGCGAAGCCACGAAGCTGCTGATCAAGTCGCACGATCGCCGCGGGCTCTACTTCTTCGACGAACCCGAGAACGCGCTCTCACCCAGAGCCCAGCTCGACTTCGTGAAGCTCGTCGAGGAGCGCGTCGCCATCGTCATGAGCATCAAGCGCGCGCGCATCATCAGCTTCGACACGCCTGAGCTGGCCGTCGTGAAGCGCGAAGAGACCAACGCGTGGAAGACCTACGCGACGCTCTTTTCGAAGCTGTGATTGCTGCGTGCGGAGGAACCACAGGTTGCTCGTGCGGCTGGTCAACGGCACGAAGCCACCGAGCGGCGGCAGCGCAGCGTTCTTCGACTTTGCGACGCCAGTGAATGGCTGAGCGCCGATTGCCGTCGTGGACCTTCACCGACCGAGCTGAGAAGAACGCCCACAGCCCCGCGCGCTGATCAGCGCAACAGGTCGAGCTGCGCGGTCTTCGGTGGCTCCAACAACTCAGGCCCCTCGTGGTTCACGTTGTTCACCCGCTTCGACACCTCACGGAGCGCGAGGCCCTCTCGCGGCGCCATCAACTCCATCAACCTGTCGACGTCTTCACTCTTCGAGAGCCACAGCATGCGGCCTTCGTCGTCGAGCAGCACCGGCATGCGGTCGTGCAGCTTCGCGAGCTCCTTCGACGGCGCGCAGGTGAGAATCGTGAACGTGTCGACGCTCACGTCTTCCTGCGAGGTCCACGTGCTCCAGAGCCCCGCCGCGAGTGACAGCGCACCCGACGCATCGCTCACGAAGTACGGCCGCTTGTCTTCGGTCCACTCGTAGAAGCCGCTCATCGGCACCACGCAGCGGTGCGACGTCACGAGCGCCTTGTACGTGCCGTGCGAGAGCAACTTCTCGGACCGCGCGTTGATGAAGCGGCTGGCGATCTTCACGTCCTTCGCCCACCGCGGGAGCAACCCGAAGCGCGCCAGCTTCGCCTGCTCGGGCGCGGCGCTCATGATGACCGGGCACTCCTGCGTGGGCGCGAGGTTGAAGCGCGGCACCCACGCAGGCACTGCGCTCAGCTTCAGCTCTTCAGCCAACTGCTTGCTCGATGCGTTCAGTGAATACCGGGCGCACATGGCTTCACTGTAACGACCTCACTCCGGCTTCTCAGGCGGCGGCATGACGGGAACCACCGCGACCGCCGGCATCGGCTTCGGCATGGGAGGCGGCCGCGGCACGCTCTTCCACAGCCCGCCGGTGCTGAAGGCCTTCCAGCCCCACTTGAGCCACGAGAGCAGCGACAGCGCCATCCACAGGCTCCAGGCGAGCATCGCGCCGCGGTACACCAGCATCGGCACCGAGATGACGAGCGCCGTCGGGTACGCGCTCGTGGTGCGGTCCTGGAACCAGCGCAGCAGCGAGGCGTACGAGCCGTTGCCGCGCACCTGCATCTCGGGCTGACCCAACAGACCCTCGTAGACGCTCACGCCGAGAATGATGAGCGCGATGCCGGTCGCTCCCACGATGGCCAGTTGGCGCAGGTTGAACCAACCGGGCTGCAGGTTGTCGCTCTTCTCGCGCCAGCCGAGGAACAACAGCCAGCCGAACACGAAGCCGATGGCCGCGATCGGCACCTGCGAGAGACCCAACGCGAGCAGCACCCACTTGAGCGTCGACAGCGGCGTCAACTTCGTGCGGCTCAGCGCCACCGAGACGACGAGCAGCACCAGCAGGAAGCTCCAGAACAACACCGCGGGGCCGAGGCCGGGGCCGCGCATCAACAGCACCCAGCGGTCCTGCGGCACGTTCACTTCGATGTTGGCGTTCACCGTCGGCGTGCCCACGTCGAACGCGGGCGTGCGCCACGACAACGTCATGCCGCTCGAGTCACGCCACTGCAGCGCGACCGACTGCGAGCCAGGCACCAGCGGAATGGCGACGTGGTTTCCCTCCTGACGAATCGGCTGCTGCACGCCGTTGATGGTGACGTTCTGCAGCGTCGCGCCGTCGGGCAGCGTGAACGCGTGCAGACCACCGCGCGAGCTGCGGAAGTTCGCGGTGAACGTGTAGTCGGTGGCGCGCGCGCCGGGCGTGGCGACGAGCGACGACTGATCAATCGTGAGCGTCTGGCCCGACAACGCCTCGGGGCGCACCACTTCGATCTTCACCTGCTCGCCGGGCCACGGGCGCCACTCCGGCAGGCGCACGCCGCTCGCGTCCTGCTGATGCACCACGGGAATTCCCGAGAGCGACACGTGCCACACCGGGCTCACGTCGAGCCGCCACACTTCGATCCACGGCACGCTCGCCGGCGCGGTCAGCGTCAGCGGCGGCTTCGCCTCGAGCACGCTGCTCCACGACGCTTCGTTCGCGTTGGCCGGCATGTTCACCAGCGCCTTGCCGTTCTGCACGCGCACCTCGCTCGACGTCACCGACTCACCGGCGAGCAACGGCACCTCGAGCACCACCGCGCTGCCAGCGGGCGTGAGGCGCGTGAGGTGCGTCTCGACCGTCCACGTGAGCCCCAGCACCAGCGTGCGCTCGACGCGTACGAAGGGCGGCAGCGTTCCCGTGGCCATCGCCGCGCCAGCGCCCTTCTCGTTGGTCGCCTTGCGCGTGAGCTGCAGGTTCTCGTCGGCCACGCCGTCTTCGTGCAGGCCGTCGAGTGTCCAGCCGTCGAGCCTGGCTTCGACCCGGTACGCGCGGAGCGGCAGGGCGATCTGCACCGTGTCACGCGGCGGCAGCGCACCTTCGAGCTGCACCTGATGCGCGCCTGGCGTCACCGCGAGCCACAACGTGCCGTCTTCCTCACGGCGCACGCCGCCCGCGGGCCTACCGTCGAGCAACACGGTGTCGGGCACCCACTGCGTCGCGTTGCCCGGCAATGGCACCGCGGTCTCGGCGCCCGACAACACCTCGACACGAATGCGCAGCGTCTTCGCCGAGGCCTCGAGCTGCAGCCGTGGGCTCGACGCGCACGACGGCGCACAGGAAGGCTTCTCGAGCAGCCGCTGACGCAGTTGTTCCAGCAGCTCGGGCGACGGCGCCTGCGCGAAGACCTGCGTGCTCAGCAACGCCAGCAACGCCGCGGCGACGGGCGCCGCGGTCTTCACCCACTTCTTCAAGCGCTGCGGCCAGAAGTTTCCAGGGAAACCAATCACCACCAGCACCAGCAGCGCGAGCAGGATGACGCGCACGAACGCGAGCACGAAGTTGGCCGCGGGGCCGAGGAAGAAGAAGCTCAACATCTGCTCCCGCTGCACCGGGCCCGAGAACGAGATGCGCACCGGGTTCCAGTCCCAGCGGGGGAGCCCGGGGCCGGTCTGCACGGTGGCGTTCTTGTCGAAGTCGCGCACGTTGAAGCTGCGCTTCTTGCCGCTGCCCGGCGCCTGGTTCTGTGCGGCCGGAGGCGCCTCGGCAGGCTTCACGTTGCGGGTGAGCGAGTCGAGCGCGCCGCCGTAGCCGCCCTCCCAGCCGTTCTGTTGCTCCATCGCCCTGCTCTCTTCGAACGCGGAGATGCTCGAGCTGCGCGCGTACTGCTGCTCGTTCTCGGTCGAGTACTCGCTGTAGGTCTTCACGCCGCCGAGCGAACGGTCCTTCGAGAGCGCGGGGTACATGCCCTCGCGCACGTGCTCGATGGAGAAGGCGACGGTGATCAGCACCAGCGAGGCCCACGCCGCGTAGCGCGTGAAGTTGAGCAGCGACTTGATGGTGCCGGCAGGCAGCACGCGGAACAGGCCTTCACACACCAGCACCACCAGCCACGAGTACTGGGGCACGCCGTCTTCGAGCCACCCGAGGCCCAGCGTCACCGCCGCGAGCACGCCCCACGGCAGACCGAACAGCCGCGCCATGGCCACCGCGATGATCAACACCAGGAAGAGGTCGAACAGCGTCCATTGATCCACCCATGTGCCCGGCACCTTGTCGGCGCCGCTCGCGCTCACCAGCCGCCAACCGGGCGGCAGCTGCAAGGTGGTGTCGACCGAATTGAAGTCCGCGTCCCACGAGACGGCCGAGATGTTGCTGATGTCGCCACCGAGCCGCGAATCGGCCTCGAGCGCCAGCCCGCCCTGACGAAGCTCGACGCCCGCCTTGCCGGCCGCGTCGAGCCGCGTGATGGACTGATCAGCGCCGCTGGTGACCACGCGACCGAGCTCGGTGCCCGGCTGCACGTCGAGACGCCACGAGCGGTGCAGCTGACCGCTCATCTTGTCGCTCACCGTGTAGCCCTTGCCGTCGAAGTCGAGCCACAACGTGCGCGAGAGATTGAGCACGTCGGGCGCGGGGTCGCTGTCGCCACGCCGACGCTCGGTGAGCTTGAACTCGTCGGCCTCGCCCATCGAATACGCGGGGAACGCGCGCCAGTTCTGCGGCAGCGTGGTCTGCGTGGGGTCGACCGCGTTCACGCCTTCGATGAGCACCTGACGCAGCGAAGGCCGCGCGTCGAACACCCAGAGCTCGTCGGTCTCGCTCCACGGGCCGTCGGCCGCGGGGCGCTTGAGCGAAGCGACGCTGTTCTCACTGCGCGCCACCAGCTCGATGGTCCACGTACCGGGGCGAACCTGCACGCGAAGATGACCGTCACTCTCGATGCGCACCGGCAGCCCGCCGGTCAGCGACATGGGCACGAAGCCTTCTGGCAACGCGCGCCCCAGCAGCACTTCACGGCTGCGGCCCGACACCTTGAGCGTCACCTGGGTGACCAGCGAGAGCGGAATCTCGTCGACCACCAGGCGGTGCACGTCGATGTCCATGCGGTCGGTCTCCTGCTGCGCCGATTCACGCTGCAGGAACACGCGGCCCTCACCATCACGGTTGGGCAGCGCGACGGCGGCGCCCTTCACCGTCAACGCGAGCAGCCCTGTCTCGGGCGGAATCTCGAGCGCCTCGGGCAACGAGTCCCACTGGAAGGCACCCGAGACCGAGTGCTCACCGGCGGTCAGCAGCACCGTGGGGCGGTGATTGCCGTCGGCGACGACGACCGCCGGCTTGCCGTCGACCTTCACGTCTTGCGGCCAGCGGCGCGCTTCACCGGGCAACACCAGCCACGCGTCGCGCCCGAAGAGCTTGAAGGTCTGCGTGAACGTGCCGCCCTGCTCACCGAGGTTCAGCGAGAGCCGCGCGGGCCACGCACATTCGCGACCATCGCCGCCCTGAAGAAACGGGCACGTGGCGGCGGTCTCGTGATGCAGCACCCAGCCGCTCCAGTCGCGGAGCGAGGGTGGGAGTTCGTCGGCCTTCGGAGGCGCAGCGAGAGCGAGCGCCGCGAAGGTCGCGACGGCCAGGAGCAATGGACGCATGAAGTGGGTTCCCCTCGAAAAGGTGAGGAAACGTGGCACGGCCCGGTTTGAGTCGCGAGGTCCGCGAAGAGTTCCCTCTCGATGCGAAGCGTGGAGGGCGACTACCGGCCCAACACGTCGCTCAGATAGAGCGCGACCATTCTTCTCTGCTCCGCCTTCGAGCGCTTCCACATCGCCGGCTCGTCGCGACTCATGCGGGAGAGCCCCTTGAAGATGTAGACGAGCATCGCGGCCCGCTCCCTCGCGGCGAACGGCCGGGCGCTGCAGATGCCGAAGTGGTTGTTCGTGTTCGCGCAGGCGGTGCTGGGGGCCATGCTGGCGCGGCTGCTGACCACGGAACTCTTCGCCACCCTGAGCCAGCACCTCCTCGCGTTCGTCGCGGTGGTCGCCTCGGTGTTCGGCCTCGCGGTGCTCATCGGCGTCGTGCTCACGAAGCTGGGCGTGGTGCCGGGCAACGCCGCGCTCTGGGGTTCGTTCCCCGGGGCCGCGTCGGTGATGGTGGTGATGTCGGAGGCCTACGGCGCCGATTCACGCATCGTGGCGTTCATGCAGTACCTGCGCGTGCTGCTGGTGACGCTGGCGGCGACGGTGGTCGCGCGCCTCGCGTTCGGTCACGTGAACCACGCCGCGGTGCCGATGTTCGGCGCCATCGACCTGCCGTCGTTCGCGGTCACCTGCGTGGTGATGGTGTTGAGCGCGGTCATCGCTGCGAACGCCCGCCTCCGCGCGGGGCCGATGTTGATGACCATGGGCATCTTCACCGTGCTGCAGAACCACGCGGGCCTGCACATCGAATTGCCGCGCTGGCTGCTGGTGGCTGCGTGGTCCGCGCTGGGGTGGATGATTGGCCTGCGCTTCACGCGCGACATCCTCCGTTACGTGGGGCGCGCCTTCCCGCGCGTGCTGCTCGGCGTGGTGGTGCTGATCAGCCTGTGCGGCGTGCTCGGCATGACGGTCGCGCGGGCGATGCACCTCGACCTGCTCTCGGCGTACTTCGCGACGAGCCCCGGCGGCGCCGACGCCATCGCGGTGCTCGCGACCAACACCAACGTCGCGGTCTCGCTGGTGATGGCGATTCAGCTGGGCCGCACCATCGTGGTGATGCTCATCGGCCCCCGTCTGGCGAAGTGGCTCGCGCCCCGGCTCGAACCCGCAGCACCCGAGGCGGCCCGCGCCACCTGATCAACCCCGGCGCTGAGCCTTTGAGCCGGCAGGGGCGGGTTCACGACGCTTCTTCGCATCGGTGGCTCCGGGAACGAGGCCTCAGACCGGGCGCTCACCTCGCGAAAGCGCGTCGATGATGGCCGCGATGCGCTTTGCCCGCGTCTCCGGCTTCTTCGCCGTCTGCACGCGGTACGAGATGAGGAAGAGGCTGCTCTTCTTCAACGTCGCGAAGAACGTCTCGGCTGCCGGGTGCTTCTTCAGCTCCACGAAGAACACGTCGGGAATCACCGAGGTCGTCGACCCGCCGTAGGCCGCGTCCCACCGGCCGTCGGCCTTCGCCGCGGTGACCTGCGCGAGCCCCGCTGGCTGCATGCGGCCTTCGCTGATCAACCGCTCGACGTGGTCGCAGTTGATCTTCGACCAGATCGACCTGGGGCGCCGCGGGGTGATGCGCTGCAGGAATGATTCGTCATCGAGCGACTTCTTCACGCCGTCGATCCACCCCCAGCACAGCACCGCGAGCACGATGTCGTTCCACACCACGCTCGGCTTCCCCGACGCCTTCTTGAAGACGCGCACGTACAGCTCGGTCTCGGACGCGTGGTGCTCCGCCAGCCAGGCCTCGAGGTCTTCACGGGTCTTGAACGCTCGGTGCTTCACCACACGGCTTCTACTAAACGCGCCGCGCATGAACCTCCGCGTCGTCACCTCGTTCGCGTTGCTGCTGACCGCCTGCGCCACGTCGAAGCCGTCGGTTCGAATTCGCGACACGCCGGAAGACTTCGCGCAGCTGAAGCTCACCGACACCGTGCTGCCGCACGAAGACGGCCGCCGCGCGTCGCCCGGCGAGAAGAACTACGAGTGGTGGTACCTCGACGCGGTGGCCGCCGACGGCACGGTGGTGGTCGTGGTGTTCGGCGACAACTGGCCGGTGGGCGGCAAGGTGCGAGACGTCACCATCGAAGTGACGCCGCCCGGAAAGCCGACGCGCAAGGCGCGCTTCAAGACCGACGCGGCAGGCACCTTCGCCAGCGAGCACGCCGACGTGCGCATCGGCAGCAACCGCTTCGAAGGTGACCTCGAGCGCTACACGATTCACGTCGACCCCAACGAGCTGCAGGGCGTGGGCTGCGACCTCGTGCTCGAGCGCCGCGTGAAGTCGTACCGGCCCGGCACCGGCTTCATGGGCAGCGGCGAGGAGTTCTTCGCGTGGGTGGTCGCCGTACCCGAAGGGGAGATCTCCGGCACGGTCACCGTCGACGGGAAGACCGACACCTTCCGCGGCTCGGGGTACCACGACCACAACTGGGGCAACGTCGCGCCGTGGGACCTCATGCGGAACTGGTGGTGGGGCCGCGGCGAAGTGAACGGCAAGACCGTGGTGATGAGCGAGATGCGACCGCAGCAGGGTCGCGGCAACGACAACATGGCGCTGCTCTTCATCGCCGGGCCGGAAGGCGACACCGCGCGGCTGCATGGCGCCGCCGTGCACCTGGTCGAAGGTGAGCTCACCGACAAAGAGGTGCTCGGCTACGACAAGGAACGACCCTCGTCGGTGACGCTCGAGTCGACGGCTCCGGGCCGGCACGTGGCTGCGCGCTTCGAACGTCAGGGCGCTCCGACCACGTTCATGGACGCGCTCGCGAACATGTCGGGCTTCATGCGCTTCATGGCGCGCGTGGCCGGGCGGTCACCGTCGTACACGCGCTGGCGCAGCAAGGTGCTCATCGACGTCGACGGCGCCGCCGAAGAAGGCACCGGCACCATCGAGTTCATGGACTTCGAATGAAGTATCTCGCCGTCGTCGTGTTCGCGGGTTGCGCCACCGTGCAGCGGCCACAACCCTCGCTTCAGCTTCCCCTGCGCATGTGGCGACTGCTCTGTGTGGTGATGTTGGTGGGTTGTTCACCGGGCAGGGCTTCCATCTCGGTCGACACCACGCGGCTCGACTTCGGAAGTGTCAGCGCGTGCCACGTCGCCACGCGCTCGTTCTCCATTCGCAATGATGCAGCCGAGGCAGTGACGCTCACGCTCGCCGACGTCGACGACTTCACCGTCGTGCCGTCGGGCGAACTCACCATCGAGCCGGGGGGAACGCAGAGCATCGAGGTCAGCTTCGACGGCGCGCAGGTGAACGAATCTCGTGAAGTCACGCTGGTGATCCGTCACCTCGACGAGGTGGTCGCGCAGGTGACACTCGCGGCGCGCTGGACCGGCTACTCGTTCGCACTGAGCTTCTACTTCTTCGGTGAAGTCGCCGTCGGCGACGAACTGCTTTCTGCGCCGCTCGACATTCCCGCGACTGCGTTCGACACGTTGGCGGAGCCCGGCTTCTTCATCGACCTGTCGAACCCACCACGGCTTCGCTTCTCGCCGACGGAAGAACGCTCGTATTCCGCGCGCGTGACAGTTCCCGAAGAGAACGAATGCCCGGGCTATGCGTCGTTCACCGGCGTCGGTGTCACCGCGCTTCGCGCCAACCTGTTGCGGCTGGTCAGCGACGGCGGCGTTGCCGATGGCACGGTCACCTTCATCAACCGGGCGACGCGTGAAGTGCAGCTCACCGACCTCGACGCCGGTGACGAGTTCGTACTCGCTGCAACTTCACTCACCGTGCCGCCGGCGCTGCGTGAGCGCGGCCTGCTCATGCCGAGCAACGCCACCCTCGACGTGAGGTGGACACCGCGCGACGGAGGAACCACCACCGGCACGCTCACAATGACCACCGACCTCGCGCGCCAGCCGACTTTCAGCGTCGCGATTCACGGCACCGCGCCCTGAATTTTCGCCGTTGCGTGTGCGCTCTCGTCAGGCACCATCCGCGCCATGAAAAAGACCCTCACCATCGGTGCGTTGGCGTTCCTCGGGCTGTCCTCTTGCGTGAAGTCGTCGAGCCCGGCGATGGCCGACCTGCGCGCGCTCGACAAAGAAGGCAGCAAGAAGGAGCTCGTCGACCGCCTCGGCCTCGTGCCGCCCTCGGAGCGTGACGACGAGTGGTTCGACATCGCGCAGCGCGGCTCGGCGGCGTACCTGAAGGAAGTGAAGGTCGAAGAAGGCCGCGGTGAGACGGCGCTGGGCGAAGCCGAAGCGCTGCTCGAGAAGTTCCCGAAGCTCGGCACCTCCCAGCAGTTCATGGCCGCGCGCCTCGAGCTCGGCATTCGCGCGTTCAAGAACTCGTACGGCAGCTATCGCCACGCCGGAGGCCCGAACCCGTGGGTCGCCAAGCAGGTCGAGTTCATCGAGAAGGACACGGTGACGAAGGACGGCCCGTCGCGGCTGGCGAAGGAAGTGGTGCTGGGCCGACTGATTCCCATCACCGCGTACCCGCTGTTCCTGGTGGCGACGAAGCGTGACGAAGCGGCGGCGTGCGCCGACCCGACGTTCACGCCGGTGTTCGTGGCGTCCATCACCGACGGCGCGTGGCTCGAAGAGAGCCAGAAGCTGCTGTCGGGCCCGTGCGCGGCGAAGAAGGCGGACCTCAAGGCAGCGTTCAAGGTCGCCGAGCGCACCACCGAAGAGAAGCGCGGCCTCTGCAAGGTGCTGGCGACCGAGGCGGACATGAAGGCCGACTGTGACTCGGTGAAGGCGCCGTACTGATCAGTTGATCAAACCAGCTCGCCGCGCGGTGACGTGGCGAGCTTCGAGCGACGACGCGTGGTACGAGCGCGCATGACGCCTCGTGCCGTACTCGTCGGTGTGCAGCTCCCCGGGATCTCCGACATCGACCACGAGGCAGACCTCGCGGAGCTCGGGCGGCTGGTTCACACGCTGGGCTTCGAAGTGGTCGGCACCGTCACCCAGAAGCGCGACGGGCTCTCGGCCGGCAGCATTCTCGGTGAAGGCAAGCTCAAGGAGCTGGCGAAGCTCACCGGCGGCAGCGGCGTGATTCCCAGCGGCGCGACGAAGCAGAAGTCGAAGGCGCGCGAGAAGTGGGAAGAGCAAGACGAAGAAGAAGCGCCCGAAGAAGAGGAAGACGACGACGCCGCGCCAGAGAGAAGCGCGGAGCTCGCTTCCGTCGTGGTGGTCGACCACGAGCTCTCACCCAGCCAGTCACGCAACCTCGAGCGCGCGACCGGCGCCGAAGTGCTCGACCGCACGGGCGTCATCGTCGACATCTTTCATCGTCACGCGAAGAGCCGTGAAGCGCGCATGCAGGTCGAGATCGCGCGCCTCAACTACGTCGCGCCGCGCATGCGTGAGACCGGTGGCGGCAAGGAACGCCAGCAGGGCCGCGGCGCCGGTGAGTCGCAGCTCGAGCTCGACCGTCGGAAGATCCGCGACCGCATCGCCGAGCTGAAGGCGGGGCTGGCGGCGATTCAGGCAGATCAGGATCAACGTCGCTACGCGCGCAAAGATCAGCTCCGCGTGGCGCTCGTCGGCTACACGAACGCCGGCAAGTCGTCGTTGATGCGAGCGCTGACCGGCAGCGAGGTCTACGTGGCCGACCGCCTGTTCGCGACGCTCGACACCACGGTGCGCGCGCTGCAGCCCGAGTCGCGACCGCGCATTCTGGTGAGCGACACCGTGGGCTTCATCAAGAAGCTGCCGCACGACCTCGTGGCGTCGTTCAAGTCGACGCTCGACGAGGCGCTCGAAGCCTCGCTGCTGCTCTACGTGGTCGACTCGTCGGACCCCACGTGTGAAGCACAGCTCGAGGTGACCATGGGCGTGCTGCGGGAAATCGGCGCCGAGTCGGTGCCGCACCTGCTGCTGCTCAACAAGTCCGACCGGCTCGACCCGCAGCGCCGCGCCGAGCTGCTGGCCCGCTACCCGGGCGCCATCACCCTGTCGGCGCACGCGCCGGCTGACGTGGCGATGCTGCGTGGCCTCATCATCGAGCACTTCGAGAAGTCGATGGTCGAGCTCACGCTGGTGCTGCCGTACAGCAAGCAAGCGCTCGTCGCGCAGGTGTACGAGAACGCGCGCGTGGTGTCGGAGACGTTCGATGAGAATGGACGCACGCTGGTGCTTCGCGCGCTGCCAGCGGCGGCAGAGAAACTCGCGCGACTCAACGAGTGAAGCCATGACCACGGAACTCACGCTCTACGTCGACTCGAAGTTCATCAGCCCCTGGGCGCTCACCGCGTTCGTGGCGCTCGAAGAGAAGCAGCTGCCGTACGCGCTCGAGCTGCGCGACCTCGACAAGAAGGAGACGTTTCTTCCCGACTTCGGCGCGCGCACGCAGCGGGTGCCGGCGTTGAAGCGCGGCGACTTCTGGCTCGCGGAGTCGACGGCCATCGCCGAGTACCTCGCGGAGAACTTCCCCTTCCCGAAGCACCCGCGGCTGTTCCCCGAAAACCTCGACCAGCGCGGCACCTGCCGTGAGCTTCAGGCGTGGGTTCGCTCCGACTTGATGCCGCTGCGACAGGAGCGGCCGACGACGACGCTGTGGGGCCCGCGCGCCACGACGCCGTTGAGTGAGGCGGCGAAGGCCGCTGCGATGCGGCTCATCAACGTGTTGGCGCCGCTCATTGGCGAGCGCACGACGTTGTTCGACGCGTGGTGCATCGCCGACGTCGACGTGGCGGTGATGCTGCAGCGCCTGAACCTCAACGGCGACGAGCTGCCCGTGAACCTCAAGCGCTACGCGGAGGCGAACTGGAATCGGCCGTCGGTCGCGAAGTGGAACGCGATGCAGCGCTGATCAATTCGTCCACACCTGGCGGCGGGTGACGAAGTTGAACTCGTCACCATCGTCGTGCGCGTCGTGGCACTCGACCGTGGCCGGCGCGCCGCCGCTCCACCCGGTGGTGCAGACCGTGAGCTGAATTTCAGGCCCCAGCCGCATCGTGTGTTCCGAGCGCAAGAAGGTCGCAAAGCCGGTGTTGCGCCCGTCTTCGTCGAAGGTGAACACGCGCCACTCGTCGTCGTGAAACTGCGCGCCCGAACCCTGGTCGTGGAACAGCGCCGCGGTGATGCGCCCCTCACCGTCGCGACGGAGGCGCACGGGGTGTGACGTCTGCACCTGCTTCGTCGGCGGCCCATCGTCACAGCACGAGGCGCTCTCCATGCGGTGGCTGACGACCTTCGCCCCGGGGTTGGGCGTCAGACCAAGCTCCCGAACGTGCGTGAACGGCACCGGCGAGCCTTCACGGCCGAGGTTCTGGTCAGCGAGGTCGGGCTTCTTCTGCGTCGAGAGCTCGGCCAGCGTGGCGAACACGGCGCGATGCGCTTGAGACCACGCGGCCATCGACGCGTGCTTCGACCTGGCGAACGCCGAGAGCGAGGCGAACGCCGGCAACACCTTGCCGCCGGTGCTCTTTTCGAGGTTCGGTTTGCGGCTGTAGAGGGCGGTGACGACCGGAGCGTCGACGGCCTTCTTCCAATGCGGAAGGCCAGCGTCAGGTGCTGCGGTGAGCAACACCAGGAGCGCGAAGGTCACTGCGGAAGGGCCTGCGACGCTTCGGTGGGAACGGCCTGCACCTGGACGTTCATGCCGCCGCGGGCGAGCTGCCAGAGCGCCTGCTGATCAGCGTCGTCGAGGAACACCGAGCGCGACACCGCCACCCGGCCGGGGCCGGCGTGCACGTTGCCGAGGTTCAACGTTCCGTCGGGCAGACCATGTTCACGTGCGGCGACCGCAGCCTTCACGTCACGGAACAACACCAGCGTGCGCACTTTGTCGGCCGCCAGCGCGCGGAAGTCGAGCTTGTCGACGGGCGCCAGCACCACTTCGACTTCCGGGGGCACCGCCATCTCGTAGGCCACGCGCGCGAGGTCGTCGTGGGCCGCGGTCTCGTCGGCCACCACCACGCGGTCAATCTTGAGGAAGGGCAGCCAGGCCTCGATGACCTGACCGTGAATCAACCGGCTGTCGATACGACTCAAGGAAATCACGGCTGACTCCCAACTACGTACGTCGGCCCCGAAAGGGTGCTTCTTCCGTGCTTCATCGGAACGCTTAGCTCCATGGTTGCTTCCGGGCATGCGAAAAAGCGCACCTGCCCGGCATGACGGCCCGAACGTTCGACTCGAATTTTGGCACCGGCTTTCTCGTCACCGTTCCGGACGGGCCCGGGGTGTACGAGTGGCTCGATGAACAGGGCCAGACGCTCTACGTCGGCAAGGCCGCGAACCTGCGAAAGCGGCTGGCGCAGTACCGGCTCGCGGGTGCGAGAAAGAAGGTCGAGAAGAAGCGCGCGCAGCTGGTGAAGCTGGCGACGTCAGTGCGGTTTCGCGCGACGGAAGACGAGCTGGCGGCGCTGCTGCTCGAGAACGAGCTGATTCAGGCGCTCAAGCCGCCGCACAACGTGTCGGGCGCGTTCTCGTTCATGTACCCGTGCCTGGGCGTGCGCCGCGTCGAGAAAGACGTGGAGCTGTGCTGCACGTCTTTGCCCGATGCGCTGCCGGGCTTCGAATTCGCCGGCGCGTTCCGTTCGAAGGCGGTGACGCGCGCGGCCTTCGACGCGCTGGTCGAGCTGCTGGAGCACGTCGGTCACCTCGAGCCCGCGAAGAAGGGCGTGGTGTGGCCGAAGTACACGCGCGTGGTGCGCTTCAGACGTCTCGATGCGTCGTGGACGAAGGACCTGCTGGCGTGGTGGCGAGGTCAGTCGCGCACGTTCGTGTCGCGCCTGGTCATCGAGCTCGCGGGCAAGCAGGCGGCGCGGCGACACGTCGACGACACGAAGGAGCTGCTCGCGGTGCTCAAACAGTTTCACGAGGAAGAATGTCTGCCGCTCCGTGAGGTGTTGAGTCGTCTCGGCCGCGAGAACGACGTGTTCCTCGCGCAGGCCGAACGTGACCGGGCGTTTCTTTCAGCGAAGCAGCCGCGCGAGCCAGCGCGCTGAAGTTCGCAACGACGCCGCGCCCCAGCGTTGCGTGCGGCCGAGGGTGACCGGCGCCGACCAGTCGAAGTCGCGCAGCCGCGGCAACCAGTCGCGCTCTACCGTGCCTTCGAGGCTGAACACCGCGACCTCACGCACCGCCTGCGCAGCCACGCGGAGGTCGCGCTCGAATTCGTTCCACGTGAGCTTCGGCAGCGGATCGATGCCCCCGCCGGTGCTGCCGACGGCAATCGCGCGCGCGTCGGGCGACCAGCTCTTCAGCAGCCCGGCCCCGAGAGGCCCCAGCAGGCTCGAGTACGCCATCACCACTTCGCTCTGCACCGGCACGTCGAGCGACGACGAGAAGCGCTGGAAGAAGTGACTGCCGGCAAGCCTGTCTTCGAGCAGCAGGGGAAACTGGTAGCTCTCGACGTTCACGCCTTCCCTCGACAGCCGGCTGATCAATTCGCCGTAGTGCTTCACCGCTGCTTCGCGCCTTGAACGGTTTCGCGAGCGCCCCGCCCAGTGACGCAGCGCCGACGCCGGTGACTTGAACAAGGTGTCGAGCTCGCGAATGTCGGGCTCGAAGTCGAACCCCAGGCGCTCGAAGCGAAGTGAATGCCTCTCACGCCAGCGCAGGAATTCGTCGACGCGCGCGGTGACTTCAGCGCCGTTGTCGTGGGTGGCGAAGTAGCCGTGCTCGCGCGGCAGCAACAACCACGCGCTCACCTTCACGCCGTCGTCGCGCAGCGTCTTCACCGCGTTCGCGCGCGCGTCGCTCAAGTCGCGCAGGCCGATGGTGACCACGGCGTTCAACTCACGCAGCTCGCGACGAACATCGTCACGCGCGACAAGGCCGGTGAGCTCCGAAGGTTCCTGCTCGTTGAAGAAGGAGAGGCGCGACGGCTTCATTCAGAAGGTGCGTGTACCGACGACCAGCTCCGCGACCGCCCGGCTGATGGGGTGACCCAGCTTCCATTCCACGTCGAGGTAGATGGGCGAGCTGTTCAGCTCGAGGAACACCCAGCGGCCGTCGGGCGAACGCTTGATGTCGATGCCGGCGAAGGCCAGACCGCACAGCCGCGCGGCCTTGCGACATTGCTCGATGACCGCGTCCGGTAACGTCACCTCTTCGTAGGTGGCCTGACCGCCCGAATAGAAAGGGTCGTCGCGGAAATCGAGGTGCTGCTCGGGGGTCCGAATCGCAACGCACGAGACGACGTCGTTGCCGGCGAGCATCACGCGCAGGTCGTCACCGCCGATGGTCTCCTGAAAGATGACCGGTGACGCCCTGACGTCTTCCAGCCGTTCGAGCGCTTCGCCTTCGAGCCGCTGCGTGATGGCGCCACCCATCACCGGCTTGAAGATGACGTCACCGACCTGCTGCTTGAAGGCGCGAATGGCCACCGGGTCGTTGCTGATCAGCGTCTTCGGCACCGTCGCGCCCACCGAGCGCAAGGCATCGAGCTGAAACGGCTTGTACTGGAGCACGCTGGCGGCATGCGGCGGGTTCACCAGGCGAACGCCGCGCTGCTGCAGCGAGAGCAGCCACGCCACGTAGAACGACGCGCGCTCACGGTCGTGCATGTAGCGGACGAACCAGTCGTCGTAGAGCACCACGTCACCGTTGGCGTCTTCCATCGACGGCGCGTACGGCGCGGGGATCGAGCGCAGGTAGAAGCCTTCGAGCTCCGTGGTGTCGAGCCCGCGGTAGATGAACTTCCCGTCGAGGTTCGAGAGCGGGAGCCCCTCGCTGAGCGCATCTGCGCGGATCAACACGTCTTCTGCGCCGAGCGCGCGGAGCTCCTTCGCGACCGCATGGACCTGCGGATCATCGTCAGTACCGAAGATGCCAACTTTCATGACAGCTCCTGTGGGGCAACCTGCGAGTCAACGGGGCGATAATGTGCGGAAGCACTCATTCACAGGGAGGTTTTCGCGATGAAGGTCCGCGGTCCGAAGAGCTTTGTGAAGTACGAGACCCCGAAGGCTGAGAAGAAGAAGAAGCCCGAGGACAAGAAGGCCACCACGCTGGCGCTCGGTGAAGAGGGCGGCGGCGGCACCACCAAGGCGGTCGGTGAAGAAGGTGGCGTGACCAGGCCGGCGAAGGAAGGTGGCGCGACCACGCTGGCCGTCGGTGAGGAAGGTGGTTCGACCAAGCCCGGCAAGGAAGGCGGGGCGACCACGCTGGCCGTCGGTGAAGAGGGCGGCGGCGGCACCACCAAGGCGGTCGGTGAAGAAGGTGGCGTGACGAAGCCCGCGAAGGAAGGTGGCGCGACCACGTTGGCGGTCGGTGAAGAGACCGGCGGCATCAAGCCTCCGAAGCCGCCCGTGAAGCCTCCGCCCACGGTGACCACGATGGCGGTCGGTGAAGAAGGTCAGGGTGGTGGCAAGCCGCCAACCGTCACCACGATGGCCGTCGGCGAAGAAGGCAGCGGCCCCGTCAAGCCGCCGGACATCTTCACCACCATGGCGGTGGGTGAAGAGGGCGGTAGCGGGAACAAGTAAGTCGAACGCAGTTCACGAGCCCCTCGGCGTGCCTTCACGGAGCCGAGGGGCTTTGTCGTGTCTGGAACCATGAGGGCTGCAAAAACACCGGGGGCCGGGCTTTTTGCATCTCTCGCGGCGCACCCTCGCGGTCGTGTGTAGAGAACGCGCATGGCTGACAACGACTCCCGCGGCGGTCTCGTCTATTTCACGCGTGCGCTTCTCGATTGGACGACCGAGCTGCACGCGCCGCACGACGAGGCGCTGAAGTACGCGTTCGATGCCCCGGCGAAGAACGAGATGCCGGCGATTCAGCTCGCGCCATCGGAGGCGAAGTTGACCGAGCTGCTGCTGAGGCTCGCGGGCGCGAAGCGGGTGGTCGAGGTGGGCACGCTGGCTGGCTACTCGGCGGTGCGCCTGGCGCGGGCGCTGCCGGCTGACGGGCACGTGCACACCATCGAATACGACGCGCGCCATGCGGAGGTCGCGCGCGACGTGCTGCGCACCGCGGGTGAAGAGAGGCGGGTCACGGTGCACGTCGGCGCCGGTGTCGACGTGCTGCCCACGCTCGAGAAGTTCGGCCCCTTCGACGCGATGTTCATCGACGCCGACAAGGAGAACTACGACGCCTACGGGCGTTGGGCCGCGAAGCACCTCCGCACGGGCGGCCTGTTGATTGGCGACAACGTGTTCCTCTTTGGCGACCTGCTCGACGACACGCCGCGCGCGGCGGCGATGCGGCGGTTTCACGAAGAGGCGACGCAGCACTTCGACACGGTGACGATTCCCACGCCCGACGGCTTGTTGCTCGGCATCAAGCGCTGATCACTGCTAGGCGACGCGCGTGAACCAGCCGTTGCCGTCACGTTGGCCCGCGTACCTGTGCGCGTTCGCTGCTGCCTTCGACAACTTCGCGATGACGCCGTTGGTGCGCGCGATTGCCGTCGACATGAAGGTCGACCTCGCCGAAGCGACGGCCGTCGCCTCGTCGTACTACCTCGCGTACGGGCTCATGCAGGTGCCCTGGGGCCTCGCCTCGGAGCGGTTGGGCCGGGTGACGGTGATGCGCCTCGCGCTCGCCGCCGGCACGCTGGGGGCGGTCGCTTCGGTGCTCTCGTCGACGCTGCAGGGCCTGCTCATCGCGCGCTTCGTCGCGGGCGCGGGCATGGCGGCGGTGGTGCCGGCGGTCATCGCCTGGCTCGGTGACGCGCTGCCGCTGGGCGAGAGAATGAAGGCCGCGACCGAGATGAACGCGTTCTACGCGCTGGGCGCGGCGGCGGGCGTGCTCGGCGCGGGCCTGCTCGCGGACGACTTCGGCTGGGCCACCGGCTTCGCGGTCTCTGGCGCGCTCATCGTGCTCGCCCTCGGCGGCACCGCGCTGCTCTTCGCGCCGCCGAAGCCCGCCCAGCCGGGAAGCCTGATGGAGGCGCTCAAGTACGGCGACGTGCGCTGGCTGGCGGCGATCGCCGCCGTGGAGGGCTCGGTGTTGTTCGGGCTCTTCGCGTTCCTCGCGCCGACGATGCTGCAGACCGGCGCGACCGCGCGCACCACGGGCCTGGTCATCGCGGGCTACGGGGTTTCGGTGGTGGTCTGGTCTCGGGTCGCGCGGTGGTTGGGCGCGCGCATCGTGCCGATGAAGGCGATGGCCTTCGGCGGCGTGTTGATGGTGCTGGCGTGGAGCGCAGTGGCGCTCTCGCCCGCGGCGCCGGGCATCTTCACCGCGAGCATCTTGATGGGCGCGACCATCGTGTTCCTGCACGCGCAATTGCAGGTGTGGGCCACCCAGGCAGCGCCGACGTCGAGAGGGCCCGGCATCGCGATGTTCTCGGGTTCGCTGTTCATCGGCGCGTCGCTGGGCACGGCGTTCGCGCGCCCCCTGTTCGCCGAGGGCATGGTGCGCTGGTTGTTCGCGGGCGGCGCGGGGTTGGCGGCGCTGGTGACGGCGACCGTGTTGTGGCGGCGGCGCGTCACCGAGGCCCGCGTCAGCGCAGCGCCTTCGCGTGATGCGCGAGGTGGTCCGCGATGAAGCTGGCCACGAAGTAATAGCCGTGGTCGTAGTCGGCGTGACGGCGCAGCGTGAGCGGGTGCTTGGCCTTCGCGCACGCGGCCTCGAACAACTCGGGCTTCAACTGTACGCCGAGGAACTCGTCGCCTTCGCCTTGATCAACCAGCAACGGCAACTGCTCCCTCGCGGTGCTGATCAACTCTGTCGCGTCGTGGGCCTTCCACGCTTCGCGGTCTTCACCGAGGTACGCGGTGAACGCCTTCACACCCCACGGCACCTGGCTCGGCGTGACGATGGGCGCGAACGCCGACACGCTCGCGAACTTCCCGGGGTGACGGAGCGCCAGGGTCAGCGCGCCGTGCCCTCCCATGGAGTGACCTGAGATTCCCCGCTTCGAAGTCACCGGGAAGTTCTGCTCGATGAGCTGGGGCAGCTCGCTCACCACGTAGGTCTCCATCTTGAAGTGCGGCGCCCAGCGTTCGGTCGTCGCGTTCAAGTAGAAGCCCGCGCCCTGACCGATGTCGTAGCCGTCTTGATCCGGAACATCGGCGCCGCGCGGGCTCGTGTCGGGGTTCACCAGGATCAACCCGAGCTGCGCGGCGAACTGCTGCGCGCCCGACTTGGTGATGAAGTTCTGCTCGGTGTTGGCGAGGCCCGAGAGCCAGTACAGCACCGGGCACTGCTCGCCGCGCAGCGCAGCGGGCGGCAGGTACACGCCGAACTTCATCTCGCACTTCAACGTCGACGACGCGTGCTTCCACACTTCCTGGCGACCACCGAAGTTGGCGTGCTGCTCGAGGCGTTCCATGGTCATTCTCCGAAGTGCACGACGGAGCGGATCGACTTGCCTTCGTGCATCAGGTCGAACGCGTGGTTGATGTCGTCGAGCGGCATGGTGTGGGTGACGAACGGCGCCAGCTGAATGCGGTTGGCCATCGCGTCTTCGACCATGCCCGGCAGCTGCGAGCGGCCCTTCACGCCGCCGAACGCGCTGCCCAGCCACCGGCGACCGGTGACGAGCTGGAACGGGCGCGTCGAGATCTCCTGCCCTGCGCCGGCGACGCCGATGATGACCGACTGACCCCACCCGCGGTGCGCGCACTCGAGCGCCGCGCGCATCACGTTCACGTTGCCGATGCACTCGAACGAGTGGTCGACGCCCCAGCCCGTCATCTCGACGACCACCTGCTGAATGGGCTTCTCGACGTCTTTCGGGTTGATGCAGTCGGTGGCGCCGAACTCCCTGGCGAGCGTGAACTTCGCGGGGTTGGTGTCGATGGCGATGATGCGGCCTGCGCCCGCCTGCTTCGCGCCCTGCACCACCGCGAGGCCGATGCCACCCAGCCCGAAGACCGCCACCGAATCACCGGGCTGCACCTTCGCGGTGTTCTTCACCGCGCCGAGCCCGGTGGTGACGCCGCAGCCGAGCAGGCAGACCTGCTCGGCGTTGGCCTTCGGGTTGATCTTCGCGACCGAGACCTCGGCGACCACCGTGTATTCGCTGAACGTCGAGCAACCCATGTAGTGGAACAGCGGTTTGCCCTGGTACGAGAAGCGCGAGGTGCCATCGGGCATCACGCCCTTGCCCTGCGTGGAACGCACCGCGATGCACAGGTTGGTCTTGCCCGACGTGCAGAACAGGCACGTTCCACACTCAGCCGCGTAGAGCGGAATCACGTGATCGCCGTTCGCGACCGAGGTCACACCTTCGCCGACCTCGACCACCACGCCCGCGCCTTCGTGACCGAGCACGGAGGGGAACAGGCCTTCGGGGTCGCTGCCGCTCAGGGTGAACGCGTCGGTGTGGCACACGCCGGTGTGGGTGATGCGGATCATCACCTCGCCCTTGCGCGGCGGCTCGACGTCGATGTCGACGATTTGAAGGGGCTTGCCAGCTTCGAAGGCGACGGCGGCTCGGGATTTCACGTGGGAACTCCTCACTTCAGGAAGGAACGAACCAGAGACATCAGGCGATCCGTCTCGGCTTTCACTGCCGCGCCACGGCGGCTGCCGAACGTCTCGTGGAGGTGAATTTCGAGCACCTCGGCCATGAGGCTGGTGGCGGCGCCGCGCAGCGCAGCCAGCTGCTGGAGCACGTCACCGCACTCGGTGCCCGCTTCGACCGCGCGCTCGAGGGCCTCGGTCTGCCCGCGCATGCGACGCAAGCGGGTGATGACGCGCTTCTTTTCTTCGGGAGCGTGGGGCATGGCGTACTGGGGGGGAGTATCGGCACGCACCCGCGATGGCAAGCCGCATGTCACGGCGGCGTGGCAGCGGCGCGTGCGCCGCGCGAAGTGCCACGAACCATTGAGACGTCACAGTGACGACACGTGGCGTGTTGCGCGCGCGTGACCCGGCCGTTGTGAACAAGTGACCGAGGCGAGCGGTGAGCGCCATCACGTGAGCGCATATGGCGCCGCGTGAAACGGGCATTGCTCATCACGCTGATCAGCTTCTCGGCGCTCGCGCAGACCATCGACGCGACAGATGCGGGCGTCGAGGACCGACCGGCCCCGCTCCCCACTGCGCCAGCAGAAGGCGTGAAGAAGAAGTTCACCGGCGTGAGCGGGAGAATCATCGACGCGCGCACCGGGGAAGGGCTCATCGAAGCCACGGTGAAGGTCATCAACGGCCCGAAGAAGTCTGCGCTCACCGACCTCGAGGGCAACTTCAAGCTCAAGCTCCCACCCGGCACCTACGAGCTGCGCGTGTTCTACGAGCTCTACAAGGCCCAGAAGTTCGGCAACGTCGAGGTGAAGGCCGGCGCGGCCACCGAGCTGAACGTGTCGCTCGAGCGCGACGCCAAGGCGGTGCAGGAGGTCGTGGTCGAAGCGAAGGTCGACAAGCGCAACGAGACCGCGCTCCTCAACGAGCGGAAGAAGGCGGTCGTCGCGCAAGACTCGCTGGGCGCGCAGGCCATCGCGAAGACGCCCGACTCCAACGCCGGTGACGCGGTCAAGCGCGTGGTGGGCGCCACGCTGGTCGACAACAAGTACGTCTTCATTCGTGGGCTCGGCGGCCGCTACACGCAGACGCTGCTCAACAGCACGCTGCTCCCGAGCCCGGAGCCCGACGAGCCGAGCGTGCCGCTCGACATGTTCCCCGTGGCGCTGCTGTCGAACCTGAACGTCATCAAGACGTACTCGGCCGACCTGCCCGCCAACTTCGCCGGCGGCTCGGTGACCATCGACACCAACACCTTCCCCGCGCAGCTCGAGGCCAAGGTCCGCCTGCAGGTCGCGGGCGACACGATGACCACCGGCATCAAGCGCCCCGACGAGGCGATGACCGGCCTCGAGCACATCGGCTTCGCCAGCCCGTCGCGCGCGATACCCGCGGCGATTCCCACCGACCGGCCGCTCGCGCCCGCGCGCATCGGCAGCACCGGCGTCACGCCCGAACAACAACGTGAAGCGGCCCTGGCCTTCGACCAGCGGTGGACACCTCCGCAGCTCCGCGCGCTGCCGTCGGGCAGCCTCTCGGCGTCGCTCGGCAACACGCACCGGCTCGGCAACAACGTGAAGCTCGGCTACCTGCTGGCCGCGCAGGTCTCGCGCCGTGAGCGCCGGCAGCTCATCGACTCGCAGGCGGTGCGCCTCGACGAAGGCGTGGCCACGCCCATCGAGCCGTTCCAGACCGAGGTGGGCACCGTGAGCGGCGCCACCTCGCTGCTCGCCAACGCGGGGCTGCAGGTCGGCAGCAACCACGACATCTCGGCGCTGGGGCTCTACCTGTGGAACGCCGAGAGCAACGCGACGGCGAACTACGGCTTCGACCAGGGGCAGATGGCGTACACCACCGGCCATCGCTCGCAGCTCACCTCGCGGCAGCTGTTCTTCAACCAGTTGAAGGGCTTTCACCGCGTCGGCGGCGTGGAGCTGAAGTGGCAGGGCAACTACTCGCGCGTGAACCGCGAAGAGCCCGACGTTCGTGACCTGCGACAGCTCGTCGACGACGAGGGCCGCAAGCTCATCCGCTTTCAGCCCAACTCGCTCGAGCGCTTCTTCCTCACGCTCAACGAAGACTCGGGCGGTGGCACCGCGTCGCTCGCAGTGCCGTGGCGGAGCTGGCGCTTCGAGGCCGGTGGGCTCGGTCAGTATTCGGCGCGCAACTTCGACGGCCGGCGCTTCCGCAACCTCGACTGGAACCTCGACACCTCGCTGCAGACGCTGCAGCCCGAGGCGCTGCTGGTGCCCGAGCGCTTCGGGCCGCCCGTCAACGCCGAGCAGCAGATCACCCTCGAAGAGACGACCCTCACCTACGACCGCTACACGGCGTCGCTCGCGGTGTACGGCGGCTACGGGCAGGTCGACTGGAGGCCGTTGACCTGGCTGCGCGCGATCGCCGGCGTGCGCCTCGAAGGCAGCACCCAGACCGTGGGCGGCGGTTCTCCGTTCGCCACCTCAGGGGCGCCGCTGGGAGCGCCGGTCACGCGCAACTACCTCGACGTGGTGCCCACCGCGAACGTGGTGCTCTCGCCGCGCGACGACTTCAACGTGCGCCTCGCCTACGCGTACACGCTGGCGCGGCCCTCGTTCCGCGAGCTGGCGCCGTTCCTCTTCTACGACATGGTTCGCCGCCGCAACGTCAGCGGCAACCCCGAGCTGCTCAACACGCGCATTCACAACGTCGACGCGCGCGCCGAGTGGTTCCCCGGCGCCGGTGAGGTCATCGCCTTCTCGGCGTTCGCCAAGCAGTTCGAGCGCCCCATCGAGCGCGTCATCTACGGCACCAGCAACGCGGTGGGTGACGTCAGCTTCCGCAACGCCGAAGGGGCGACGCTGCTGGGCCTCGAGCTCGAGGCGCGCACCACGCTGGGCCGCATTCATCAGGTGCTTCAGCCGTTCGCGGTCGGCGCCAACGTCTCACTCATCTATTCGCAGATTCAGCTGGACCCCAACTCGCCGCAGACCAACCGCACGCGGCCCCTGCAGGGCCAGTCGCCCTACGCGGCCAACGCCTTCATCACGTGGACCCACCCGACCTGGGGCACCGAAGCGGGCGTCTTCTACAACGTGTACGGCCCGCGCATTTCAGACGTGGGCATCAACGGCCTGCCCGACGTCATCGAACAACCGTTTCACCGTCTCGACCTGACGGTGGCTCAACGGCTGGGAGCCGGATTCCAGCTCAAGCTCGCCGCCAGCAACGTGCTCAACCAGGCCGTGCGGCTGCGACAGGGCGACGTCGAGGTGCTGACGAACCCGCCCGGTGTGCAGGTGCTCGGAACCCTGTCGTGGAACTTCAACGAAGAGAGGAAATGAAAACCATGAAGCTCAAAGCAGCAGTGTTTGCATTGGCGTTGATTGGAATGAACTCGTGCAGCTCGAACCCCACGCCTGACGGCGGCGCGGGTGGCGGCACGGCGAACACCGGAGGTGGCGGCGGTTCGCAGCAGATGCAGGTCGTCAACGTCACCGGCGACATCACCCAGGACACCACGTGGACGAAGAACAACCTCTACGTGCTCAAGCAGCTGACCTACGTGCAGGCCGGCGCGACGCTCACCATCGAAGCGGGCACCACCATCGCGGGTGACTCGACGTCGGCGCTCATCGTGTCGCGCGACGCGAAGCTGCGCGCCAACGGCACGGCCACCGAGCCCATCGTCTTCACCTCGTCGTTGCCGGTCGGCCAGCGCGGCGCGCCCACCGGAGACTGGGGCGGGCTGGTGTTCCTCGGTCGCGCGCGCATCAACACCATGGGCGGCGAGAACAACGCAGAAGGCGTCGCCGACGAGCCGCGCAACAAGTACGGCGGCACCGACGACGCGTACGACTGCGGCACGCTCAAGTACGCGCGCGTGGAGTTCGCCGGCCGCCCGCTCTCGGCCGACAACGAGCTCAACGGCGTGACGTTGAACGCCTGCGGCAGCGCGACGGTCGTCGACTACCTGCAGGTGCACCGCGGCGCCGACGACGGCGTCGAGCTCTTCGGCGGTACGGTCAACCTCAAGCACGTGGTCATCACCGGCAGCGACGACGACGGCCTCGACTGGGACAAGGGGTGGACTGGCAAGGCCCAGTTCCTCATCGCGGCGCAGGTCGCGGGCCGCGGCAACCACGGCATCGAAGCCGACAACGACGCCAACAACGCCGACCTCACGCCGCGCAGCGCGCCCACGCTCTACAACGTCACGCTGGTGGGCCGGAAGCCCGACACCGCGGCGTCGGAAGGCCCGTCGCGCGGCCTGATTCTGCGCGCCGGCACCGCGGGCAAGCTGCACAACGTCATCGTCACCAACTTCACGTCGGCCGGCCTGCTGGTCGACGGCATTCCCTCGGCCACGCAGTGGACGGCCGGGAACCTGAGCGTGGCGAACTCGGTGTTCTTCGAGAACCCCGCGGCGTTGACCGACTACGTGTCGAACCCGCGGCCCGACGGCGGCATCACCGACAACATGCTCAACGAGGTCACCGAGCTCGCGGCGCCTTCGCTGGCCAACCGCTTCGACGTGAACCCGCAGCTGACGGCCATCGGCACCTTCGACTTCAAGCCGGCCGCGGGCTCGCCGGTGTTGACCGGTGGCGCGACGCCTCCCAACGACGGCTTCTTCGACGTGAGCGCGACGTTCGTGGGCGCCATCGGCACCGACGACTGGACCGCCGGGTGGACCGCGTACCCCGCGAACTGAGCTCGAAGTGACTTAGAGCTCCGCGCTCTCCACTGAGGGAGCGCGGAGCTTTGTCTTTGAAGCGCTGCGTTGCGTCGCTAGTGCGAAATGCATGAAGCACTTTGCACTGCTGATGTTGTTGTCGACGGGCGCGCTCGCGCAGGAGGCGTTGACGGAAGAAGAGCTGTTCGTCGCCGAGAGCGCACCCGGCCCCGCGGAGGCGGTGACCTCCTTCCTCGAAGCGGCGCACGAAGGTGACTTCGCCAGGGCCGCCAAGTGGCTCTCGCTCGAGAAGCTCAACCCCGAAGTGCGCGCCGTCGAAGGCCCGCGGCTCGCGCGCCGCTTCATGTTCCTGCTCGACCAGTTCCTCACCCTCGACGCGGCGAAGTTGAACGCCAGCCCCGGCGACACCGTGGTGGCCGCCGGCGAGCTGCCGCTGGGCCGCGTGCGCATTCCCGTGCAGCTCTCGAAGCAGGCCGACGGCACGTGGCACTTCAATTCGCGCACCGTGAAGGCCATCGACCCGCTGTTCGAAGAGAACGGCTCGCCGCTGTGGGAGCTGTTGCCGCAGTGGCTCATACGGCGCTCGCTGGGCCCGCTGGGCGCCTGGCAGTGGCTGGGGTTGCTCACCATGTTCGTCATCGGCTGGGCGCTGTCGCGGCTGTCGTCGGCGGTGCTGCGCCCGCTGCTGGTGAAGCTCACGAAGCTCACGGCCAACACGTGGGACGACGCGCTGGTGCTGCGGTTGGTCAAGCCGCTGCGCATGTTCCTCTTCATGGTGGCGATGGCGGTGGGCACGCGGGCGCTGGCCTTCCCCATGAACGCGCAGTCGACCGTCGACGACATCGTGCGCGCCGGGCTGGTGGCGGCGATGGTGTGGGGGCTCATCGTGGTGGGCGGGCTCATCGCCGAGGCGCTCGAAGAGAAGGCCTCGAAAGACAACGACTTCCGGTCGGCGCGGGCGGTGCGAACCCAGGTCTCGGTGTTGCGCCGGGTCATCACGGCCATCGTGGCGGTCATCGGCGGCGCGCTGGTGTTGCTGCAGTTCCCGCCGGTGCGGCACGTGGGCATGTCGCTGCTCGCTTCCGCCGGTGTGGCCGGCGTGGTCATCGGCCTCGCGGCGCAGCGCACGATTTCGAACCTGCTCGCCGGCATTCAGATCGGCCTGACGCAGCCGATGCGCATCGGCGACACGGTCATCGTCGAGAACGAGTGGGGGTGGATCGAAGAAATCACCCTCACCTACGTGGTGGTGAAGGTGTGGGACCTGCGCCGCGTGGTGCTCCCCATCAGCTACTTCCTCGAGAAGCCGTTTCAGAACTGGTCACGCACCTCGACCGAGATTCTGGGCACCGCCGAGGTGTGGGCCGACTACCGCACCGACGTCGACGCCGTGCGCGCGGAGGTCACGCGTGTGGTCGAAGCGCAGCGAGACACGCTGTGGAACGGGAAGGTGAACTCCGTGCAGGTCACCAACCTCACCGACAAGGCGATGCTCTTGCGCGTGCTGATCAGCGCCGATGATTCCGGCAAGGCCTTCGACCTGCGCTGCATTCTGCGCGAGCGCGTCATGAAGTTCCTGCAGCAGCAGCAGTACGGCCTGCCGGTGCTGCGCGCAGAAGTGCCGTTGCTGCAGAACGGCAACGGCGAGCCGCCCACCACGCGCGTGCAGCGAGACGCATAAACGATTGCTGTTGCAATGAAGTGTCGGCCTACGCTGCGGCGCTTCATGAGAGCGCAACAGGTGTTGATGCTCGCCGGGTGTGACGAGAAGAAGGCCGAACCACCGAAGCCGGTGGTCGCCGAGAAGCCCGCGCCGGTTTCCCCGGTGCGCCCCGGCGACGACGTGAAGCACGGTGAATACCTGGCGACGATTGCCGCGTGCCTCGAGTGCCACACGCCGCGCGTGCCGCCCACCTTCAACGAGCTGGACGCGTCGAAGGTGATGTCGGGCGGCGTGCCCTTCACCGGGCCGTGGGGCACGGTGCACAGCGCGAACGTGTCGATGGTGGCCGCGAAGTACGAGCCCGCGCTGCTCGAGGCGGCCATTCGTGGGCAGCTCTCGTACGAGTTCCAGATGCCACCGAGCTCCATGCGGTGATGGCCGCCGACGACATGCGAGACCTCGTCGCCTACCTGCAGACGTTGAAGCCCGTCGACGTTCCGGCGCCTGAGAATTCGTTGAAGCGTGACTGGCGGCCGCCTTCGCCGTTGCAGCCGGAGCACGTTCTCGACACGGCGCCCACCGGGGTCAGCGTGGAGCGCGGCGAGTACCTGGTGCACGTGGCCATCTGCAAAGACTGTCACTCGCCGCGCAACGCCGACGTCGGTGTTCCGCCACGCTCGCCTTGAAGGAGGGCGTGAATCGGGGACCCCGGCGTTGCTCGTCGCGTGAAGGGCCCTCGACACGCCGCGAGTTCACTCCACCCATCGACGCTGAGGGCCTGCGCGGGTCGTTCTCGAACGGGCTCCATCAACGACCCTCCATTCAGGCCGACGGCGCGCGCGTCACGCAGCTTCGTGAACTTCTTTCCGGTGAGTCAGAGGGTCGTTCCGTTGCTGCTCACCCAGGGGCACTCGACGCGCCGCAGGGCCAGCATGTGTCGAGCAACGCGCGCGCACCCCGCCCTGTCTTCCCCATTCAGGTCTTCTTCTTCCCGGGTTCAGGCAGCGGCACGCTGACGTTCACCCCGCCCTGCACTTCGCCGGTGGTGGGCGTGCCCTTCACGTTGGCGCTCACCGCCACGCCGCTCTTCTTCTCGGTCGCCACCACCGTGGCGCCATACGTCGGCTGCGTCGTCAGCTTCGTCGCGTCGGCGCTCACCGAAATCGAACCCATGTCGCCAATCGCCGCGACCTTCGCGTGCACTTCTTCGACGCCTCTTGGCACCAGGGTGACGTCAGCGCCGAGCGAGACGCCCGCGCTCGGCTGTACGGTCGCGCTCAACGTCGCTTCGTCGAGCGCGAGTGGCGCGTCAGCGGCGTGGCGCGAGAACTTCCCTTCCGCGCTCAGCTGCACCGGTCGCGTCTCGACGCTCGCGTGGGCGCTCACGGTCTGCGAGCCGGAGCTCTTCGTCGTCACCTCCACGCCGGTGCTCGCGGTGACGGGGTCCGTCTCGACGCTGACGTGCGCGAACACGCGCTGGGAATCATTCGAGAAGGTCACGCCTGTGCGCGCCGCGACGCTCACGTCGTCATGTTCCACCCGCGCGCTGAGGCTGGCCGACTTCACGTGGCCATCGAAGCCCACGACCGCCTTGCCGTCGGCGTCGACGCGAACGTCACCGATGTCGCGGTGCACACCCGCGCCCCACTCCATGCGCGGGTTGGAGATTCCAATCGGCAGCTCGTCGGGCTTCGGAGCGCCTGCGTCCCACGCGGCCTTTGCCGACACGTTCACGCCGTCGCGACCGAGTTCGACGCCGCGCGGGAGCCCGGCCTGGTCGAGCAACGCGGAGCCACCACTCCTGGCGCCGTAGCCGACCTGCTCGCGCGTGAGCACCGACGCACCGACCGCCGCGGCAACACCGGCCGCACCGAGCGCCGCGGAGCCGACGTCACCCGTCGTCACGCCACGCACCAGCGCGTCTTGCGCTTCACGACCGACGACCGCGGCCATGGTCTTGACCTGATCCGCGCCCCACTGCGCGCCACCGTCCTGGGTGAACGCATGCGGCGCGCACGCACAGACGATCCACTGCTCGCGCTGCGCAGCGCCGTTCGGCTGACCGGGGCCCATCGAGCGCATCTGCTCCACGTACTTCTTCGTCTTCGCGATGGTGTCGTCGACGTCGTTCAAGCCCGCGAACATGGTGCCGGCCTTGAGGTCGCCCTTCGCCCTGGCGCGGATGGCGGTCATGAAGTCCTGAACGATCATCGCGCGCTGCTCTTCGCCGAACTCCAGGAAGTGGGCCTTGTCGGGCGTGTACGTGTACGCGTCGTTGCGCGTGCCGCGCTGCATCGCCGCGAGCTGATCCGTCACCGAGTTGATGGCGTAGCGCGTGCCCTGATGCTGGTAGCTCCAGACGTGACACGGCTCGTGCGTGAGCAACACGCCGTTGAACGAGTCCCACGCGTCGTCGTCGGGCCGGTCATTGAGCGTGGTGCCTTTGCGAATGGTCCACCGCGGGTCGGTGGGGTCGACGTGAATCACGTTGCCCAGCACCAGCGCGCCGGCGCCCATGGTCATGATGCCGGTGGTGAACCGGAAGCGAACGGTCGCGGGGTCGAGCGTGCCCTCGAAGGTGTCCTTGATGCGCCGCGCCTCTTCACGGGTGAGGCCCCGTTCGGTGACGGTGTCGCTCGAGGCCAGAACGTCGTTCACGTGCACGCCGCGGGCGACGCCGAGCGCCAGCAGCCAATCGACGCTCAGCGACTCGACGACGAAGCCGAGCGCGCCGGAGCGCGCCATCACCTCGAGCACGTCCTTCAACGCGACGGCGTTCGCCTCTTCGGCGACGCGCCTCAATGCGGTCAGAAGTTCCGGCTTCTTCTCTTCACGCCAGCTCAGCGCGAGCCCCACCAACAGCGTCTGCCGCTGTGTGGGCGACACGCTGCGGAGAATGAGGTCGTTGGGGACGTCAGACAGACCGAGCGGCCGCCCTTGCGGACGAGCGGAACGACCGAACGCGAGACGAATCACCGGCTCGAAGTGCGGCATGCCGCTGACTTACTCGCTTTGAGGACCGATCCACCCGGCGTTGCTGAGCGCGAAGTCGGCGACGTGCAGCACGGTGCCGCCGCTCGTGCCGTTGCTCTGGTGACCGACCGAAATCACGCGCGTGCCCGCATCGCTCGAGAAGGTGAACACATTGCCCGCGTCGTACCAGTTGGCGAGCGTGCCGCCGTCGGGGCTCACGAACGTGTCGGCGCCCTTCACGGTGCCGTTGCCGAGGCGAAAGCGAGGCCAGTAGCGGTAGGTGGTCGGTGACAGCAGCTCGAACTGCCACTCGTAGCGCTGCCAGTTGCCCGCGAGGTTCCACGAAGAGAACGGCGGCGCGCCGACGGGCTCGAACCACACGCGCGAGTCGTGAATGGCGAAGAGCACGTTGTCATCGACGCGCACGATGCGGCGTGACGCCGTCGCCTGGCCGCGATCGAGGAACCACAGGTGGCCCCACGTCGAACCGGTTTCAGGCACCTGGAGCTCAGCCTCGAGGAAGCAGTCACCGAAGTTTCGGAACGCGAGCGCACCGTCGGCGCGGAACCAGTTCACGTCGGCGCCAGGCACCACGGTCAACGAGCGCGGCGAAGGCCCGCAGGTCAGTCGCGCCCAGGTGCCGTTGTCGCGAAGGTCGTTCTCGTCGTCGCCCTCGCTGGCGCTCCACCGCGAGAGCAGCACGGTCGTTGACGCGGGCGGAGGCGCGCTGGCGCAGGAACACGCGCCGACCGTTCCACTGCAGTCCACCGTGCCCGTGCCGATGGGATAGGAGCAGGAATCGCCCGAAAAGACCCCAACGCCGTCAGCGGTCTGGCACCGCGGGCCGGTGATCGGCTCCTTGTTGTGCACGATGACGCCGTCGACGACGTAGGTGTGCAGCGGGTGATCAACCGAGAGGTCGAAGACTTCGTCGATG
>QFQP01000045.1 GCA_003243425.1 Archangium gephyra
CGGATTCCCTGCGAGCGCTCCGGTTCTCTGGTCGCGTTCTTCGCGGCCGACCGCTCCGCATTGCTGCGAGTTCGTCACGTCCGGCTGAACTGCCAGCCGGATTCCCTGCGCTCAGCGGATCGACTGATAGGCCTTGAGGTACGCCTTCGGAATTCGCGCCTGCAGCTCTGCATTTTCCTCGCACGCGTTCTTCACGTTCTCACCGAAGCGCTTCATCAACGCCGGCAATGCCTTGATGAGCGCCACCACGTGCTCGCGTTTGAGGCCCGCGCCCAGCCACGGCACCTTCGCGTAGAAGGCGCAGCTCTTCACCAGCGCGTCGATGCGCGCAGTCGGCCACTTCGCGAACTTCTCGGCGAGGCCGAGCTCCTTCGGGTGAGGGAAGGGCACGAAGTCGAGCGCCGCGTACGTGCGCTCCGGCAGCTCGCCCGTCTTCCACGCACGCACCAGCTCTCCGAGTGACGCGGCCACCGCCAGCACCGGCTGCTTCACCTCGTCACGGTCGGTGGCTCCGGGAAAGAGGAAGAGCTGACCGTCGCAGAACGTCAGCCAGTCGGCGCCCTTCGCGTTGGTCACGCGCAGGCCTTCGCCCTTCGAATGTTCGCCGTGGAGGCTGGTGACGTGACCGTCCTGATCGTGCAGCACCTTGGAGAGGATGCCCGCGAGCTTCGCCGAGTAGTTCTGCGTCGCGGCCCACTCGATGATCTCCGCGCGCGGCACGCGCAGGTGACCGGCGGCGAACCCGTCGGTCAGAAAATGATCAGCGAACGCGTTGTAGACGAGCGCGCGCTGCCACCGTTCGTCGTCTTCTCCATTGGCGGAGGCCGCGAGCTTCATGGCGACCGCGTGGTGCCGCACGTAGGCCACCACGTTGTGCCAGCCGAAGTGGTCGACGTTGCGCAGCGCGAGCTCGACGTAGCTCTTGGCGTTCCACGCGGCGCTCACGTTGGTGTCCGGGTACGCGTCGCCGCCTCGGCCGTGTTGGCGATCACCGATCCACTCGAGCTCCACCGCGAAGAGCTCCCGCAGCTTCTTGAGGTCGTTGGCGCGCATCGGCGTGGGGAGCGTGGCGGGCACCTCTTCGTAGAGCTCCGAAGGTGACGCGTAGAAGTCACCCGAGAGCGCCACCAGCTCGCCGTATTCGAAGTGCGTGTCGCCGCTCAGCCGGCTGACGTTCAGGAAGGTCTCGTCATCGACGCCGATGCCCGACTTCCGCAGCTGCTGCGCCGCCAGCTGCGCGCCCGCATTGCCGAGCCACGTGTGTTCACCACTCGCGAAGCGCTTGCCCGAGACCTTCGGCGTGTTGCGTGACTTCGAAAACGCAGAGAGAGGATCGACCGCCGCCACCTTCTTCTTCGTCGCCATGGCGGCCGACTCTCGCATTCGGCGCTCGTCGTTACAGCAGTTCACATGCATGAGCGGATCGCGGTGTTGCTGACCGAAGCGTTTGCAGATTGAGAAGCGGGTGACCTCACGGCCGCGCGCGCCGGCCTCGTTCGCGAAGGCGGTGTTGTCAGCCGTGTTTCCGAACCACGAAGCGCTCGCGCAGACGCTGGCGATTCTCGCCAAGGCGAACTGACGCGCGCCCGAACGCCGTCGCGGCGAGAGCACCGGGCTTCACTGCTCCAGGTCGTTCACGTCGTTGCACGGCACGCCGGCCTTGCCGCACGCGCGATCGACGCTGGAGATCGACCACACGTCGAACGCGGGGTCGGTGTCGATGTTGCCCGCGCACACCGCCGTGAATTCACACGCGGGGCAGTCACCGGTCACTCCCGGGCGCGTGGCGTCGTCGAGCGTCAGCTCGTCGAAGTTCACGGCCGCGCCCTGCAGTGGCGCCACGTACGAGCGCGGCGTGACGAAGCACGTGTACCGGGTGCCCGGCATCAGCCCCAACTCACCGGCCTCGGTCGAGTACGCATCGGTCTCGGCGTAGTGGGCCTTCTGGGCGGTGAAGAGGGCCTTGGTGTTCACCTTCGCCTCCGACTGCTTCGCCCTCGCCTGGTAGCGGACGAAGTTGGGAATGGCGATGGCCGCGATGATGCCGAACAAGCAGCAGCCTCCGGCGGCCACCAGGGCGATGATGACGATGAGCGTGACGTTGGACTTCCTGGCGGGCGGCGGCGCAGCGGGGTTTGGAGTCATGTCGTTTGGCCCAGGTCAGAGGAGCTTCATCAGTTCGACGAGCGCGATGGCGCGGGTGGGCGCCATCTCGGCCACGGCCCACGCCAGCACCTCGAGCTGGTCGAGCGGCTGAATCGAGAGGAACTCGCGCGGGGAAATCACGCCGTCCCACATGCGCTGTGCTTGCTTGAAGCCCAGCAGCAACCGCTCTTCACCCAGCGCCACGTAGAGAAAATCGGCGACCGGCGACGGCGCGATGTCGAAGCTCGAGCTGGTGGTGCGGCCGCCCAGCAGCAGCCCGCGCATGATGCCGTCGAGCGTGCCTTCCTTCGTCGGCTCCGGCGCGGGCAGGAACTGCTCGAGGCGCTTCATCGGTACGCCCGAGCCATCGGGCACACCGCCCAGGAAGTACGGCAGCGGCACGTCTCCGCCCGATTCGAGCGCGAGCGCTTCGAGCAGTGACGACGAGTACAGCTTGCAGCGCATGTAGCGCACCGCGATGTCGATGTTGCGCGCGGCCGCGGCGATGCGGTGCTCGTGCTCCTGTTGCGACGGTTCACCGCCCCAGGTGTGGAACACGCGCGAAGGCGGCAGCGCCGAGAGGAACCGCTCCATCTTCATCAACGCGACCCGGTAGTCCTTGATGCTGTACGTGGTGGGCGCGTGCAGTGACGGGTTGGTCTCGGGCAACAGCTTCCACGTGTTGTCGAGGAAGCGCGCGGGGTCGGGGTCGGCGAAGTTGCCCACGTCGTTGTTCGACAGCCGCGTCGCGCGGCGCACCATCACGCCAATCTCTTCAGCCTGAAGCCCCAGCGTGGTGAGGCGATCTCTGAGCGCGACCGCTTCACCATCGCGGAAGGGGATGCTCGCTTCGATGCACGTCACCACCGCGATGAGCTGCTCGCGGCTGAGCACGCCTTCGAGCTCCTTGGCGGCCACGAAGCCCGAGGCCAGCTCGTTGAGGCCGGTGAACGGGGTGAGCACTTCGCCAGCCTTGCGACCGAACACGTGCATCACGTCGCGCGCGGTGGGGTCTTCTTCGGTGTGCGGCAGCAGCCTCCAGCCGTGTGGCGTCGACGAATCGCGCGCCACCAGCGGCTGCAGCAGGCCCGCGTAGTGCGAGGGCACGTCGAGGTCGACCTGCACGTAGACGATGTCGTGGTACAGCGCCGCGAGCGTCTCGATGGCGTCGGCGCCGCGCACCAGATCGAGCACGTGCTGATGGGTGTGGAACTCACGCGCTCGCGAGCTCAACGCCTGATGAACGGCGACGGCCCACTTCTCGATGAAGAGCGGAGGCACTCCTAAGCCCAGCGCCTCCACCGCACGCGAGAACGTCGAGATGATGCGATGTACCGGCGAGAGGCCCGGGTCGTCGGCCATGGGGAGCGCGAACGTAGGCTGAAAGGGTGGTCCGGTAACCACTTTCCCGACTATGCGGGCCGCCATGAAGCTCGCGACCCTGAAGAACGGCACCCGCGACGGCTCGTTGCTGGTCGTGAAGAAGGACCTCTCGGCCTGGGCGTCGGCTGCGCACATCGCTCCCAATCTGCAGACCGCGCTCGACACCTGGGCCGACGCCGAGCCGAAGCTGCGTGCGCTCGCCGCCGAGCTCGAAGCCGGCACGGTGAAGAGCGAGCCCTACGACGTCACGAAGCTGCTGGCGCCGTTGCCGCGCGCGTACGAGTGGGTCGACGGGTCGGCCTACCTCAACCACGTCATTCTCGTTCGCAAGGCGCGCAAGGCCGAACCACCGCCGACGCTCAAGACCGACCCGCTGGTGTACCAGGGCGGCTCTTCCGAGATGCTCGCGCCGACCGCCGACATCGTGGTGCGCGACGAGAAGTTCGGCCCCGACTTCGAGTCGGAAGTGGCGGTGGTGCTGGGCGACACGCCGATGGGCACGACGGCGGCCGAGGCCGGCAAGTACGTGCGGCTGTTGATGCTGGTGAATGACGTCACCCTGCGGAACCTGATCCCCGACGAGCTCGCCAAGGGCTTCGGCTTCTTCCAGGGCAAGCCGGCGACGGCGTTCTCGCCGGTGGCGGTGACCCCCGATGAAGTGGGCAGCGCGTGGAAAGACGGTCGCCTGCACCTCACGTTGAAGACCTGGCTCAACGGCAAGCTGGTGGGCGACACGCACGCCGGGCCTGAAATGCACTTCAGCTTCTTCGACCTGATGCAGCACATCACGAAGACGCGCAGCTTCACCGCGGGCACCATTCTGGGCAGCGGCACGGTGTCGAACGAAGAGCGGGCGCGCGGCATCTCGTGCCTCGCGGAGATCCGCATGATCGAGACGATCGATGAGGGCGCTCCGAAGACCTCGTTCATGAAGAACGGCGATCGCGTGGAGATCGAGATGAAGGACGAGCACGGTCAGTCGATCTTCGGGCGCATCGATCAGCGCGTGCGCGTCACCGGCAGCTGATCAGCGCGTTCACTTCGGCAACAGCGCCGGCATCAAGACCGCGAACGGCCACAGGCTCGATCGTGATGACGCGATCATCAGCAGCACCGGCGTGGCGACGCACGCGATGCCGCACAAGCGGCGCCGCGAACTGGCTGCACCGACCCACGTGTCGAGGATCTTCTCCTCAATGTCCGGGACCGTGAGCTGTCGTGTGCAATCGACGGGCTCGCGAGCTCCGCAGCGCACTTCGCGTTCACACATCGCCGTCGCCCAACGCCGCCCATAGTCGTCGAGGTGGACCTCACGCGCTGACAACACCAACACCGCCCAACACACGTGGCGCATGCGCTGGTCGGAGCGCGGGTCAACTCGAGTGGACACGCTTCGAAAGAGATCCAACGGGTGCACGTGAGCCGATAACCTTCGAGGCAATGGCGCACGCAGCAGAGTTCGAGTTTCTGGACGATGATCAGGGCGGCGGGCAGTTCATCCCTGTTGGCGGACCAGTGGCTCAGCTCAGGGGGATGCTCGCTCGCAACGACGTCGACGGTGCGGTGCACCTCTACGAAGAGACCGGAGGCGGCGCTCGTGCAGGTCTGCTTCAGGAGGCGTCGATCGCCTCGTTCGACTTGAAGAAGTCCATCGCGCACATGTTCAAGCGCGCGCGCGACTTCGCGACGGCCGCGGCGGTCTTCGAGCTCGCCAACATCCAGGCCGAGGCGGCGCCGTGCTTCGAGCAGGCCAACGACTTCGTGCGCGCGGCCACTGCGTGGAAGAAGTGTGGCGAGCTGATTCGCGCCGCCGCCGCCTTCGAACGCGCGGGCAAGATCGACGAGGCCATCGAGCTCTACGGTCAGGCCGGGGCGCGCGAGCAGATGGCCGAAGCGCTCGCGCGTGGCCGCCGCTTCGAAGCCGCTGCCGCCATCTACAAAGACCTCGGCAACCTGCACGCGGAAGTCGAGACCCTGCGCGCGGCGCTCGCGGCGTCACCGGGGTCTGCACCTTCGGCGATGCGGCTCGCCCAACTGCACGCGCAGCACGGGCAGATTCCGAAGGCCGTCGAGATTCTCATGGAGGCGGCGCGCGCCGCGTCTTCGGCCCGCAATGACCCCACGCTGCTCGAGTACCTGGCGCGGCTGCTCGAGGCGATGAACAACCCGACCGCCGCCGCCAAGGTCCGTGCGCGCATCGGTCAGGGCTCGCCGGTGCCTGCGCCCGCGCCCATTCCCGCCGTGCAGGCGGCGCCCGCGCCACCGAGCTCGCCGGCCGCCGACGCCTACGGCTTCCTGAAGGCCCTGCCCATGTTCGCCGACCTCTCGCTCGACGACATGCGCAGCCTCTTTCGCGTCAGCACGCAGCACGGCTTCGGGCCGGGCATGCACCTCATCGAGCCGGGGCAGCCGGGCCGCGGGCTGTTCGTCATCGTCGACGGGCAGGTCGAGGTGTACGGCGGTGCGGGCCCCGACGCGCGGTTGCTCAACACGCTGGGCGTCGGCGGCTACGTCGGGGAAATCTCGCTGCTGCTCGACGGGCCGACCTCGGCGCGCGTCACCGCGCGCACGCCGGTGAAGGCGCTCTTCATCTCGCGTGAAGGCTTCACGCAGTACCTCTACAACACGCCGTCGGCGGCCTTGCGCATCTATCGGCTCTTCAGCAACAACCTCGCGGAGCGCGTGCGCGCTCTTTCTGCGGCAAGGTGAATCGACGTGTCTGACGTGAAAGACCTCGAAGCGGCAGCTGAGTCCCTCTCGATGACGGAGCTCATCCGTCTTCAGGACGTGTTGTCGCGCGCCATCGTGCGCCGCTTCGAGAAGCGCCTGGCCCTGGTGTTCTCTGACGTGGTGGGCAGCACGCCGTACTTCGCGCGCTTCGGTGACGAGGCCGGCCGCAAGCTGCAGCAGCGACACTTCGACCTGCTCAACGCCGCCATCGCGCCGGAGCACGGGCGCGTGGTCGACACCGCGGGTGACGGTGCGTTCATGGTGTTCGAGAGCGTGGCCTCGGCGACGCGCGCCATGGTGGCGCTGCAGCGCTCGGTGGTGCGCGACAACGACAACCGTGCCCAGGACCACCGGCTGTACGTGCGCATCGGCATTCATGTGGGGCCGGTGTTGACCGACGGTCAGCAGGTCTCGGGCGACGCGGTGAACTTCTGCAGTCGCGTGGCGGGGTCGGCGTCGGCGGGCGAAATTCGCCTCTCGCTGGCCGCGCACGCTGATCAGGTCGACGTGGAGTTCCGCCTGCGCAGCCGCCGTCAGCGGCCGGTGGAGCTCAAGGGCGTCGACCGGCCGCAGGAGCTGTTCTCGCTCGACTGGCTCGACGCCACGCGCTTCCCCACGCTGGTTCGCTTCGAAGACGGCACCGAGGTGCGCATTCCCACGCTCGACGTGGTGCGCTTCGGGCGGCTGCGCGAGCAGGACGGCGTGACCGCGAATGACGTGGTGATTTCGCTGGCCGACCCGAATCTTCAGGGCCGCATCAGCCGCTGGCACTTCGAGCTCCACCGCCGCGCCGACGGCTTCATGTTGCGCTCGGTCTCGAGCAGCACCACCGAGCTCGACGGCAAGCCCGTGGTGCGCGGCGAAGACGCGTTGCTGCGCCCGGGTTCGAAGGTCCGCCTCGGGGGCGCCATCACGCTCGAGTTCCTCAGCGAGGACTTCTCGGGCGAGATGACCCTGCTGCCCAGCCGCTGAACCCCCGCATAGAAAGATGAATGGACAGGCGTTCAGTGCGTGCGTGTACGCACCTTCACTTCACGCCGCCCAGGTGATGTCCCACTCGGTCAGCTCGCCTTTCACCATCACCTCCACCACGTCGCCGACCTTCTTGCCCAGCAGGCCCTTGCCCAGCGGTGAGACCGGCGTGACGACCTGAAACAAGCCGTCGCCTCCGGGGCCCTCGAGCTCTTCGCCGGCGCCCGCGGGCGCGATGAACAAGGTCTTGCCGCCTTCACCGTCTTCCACTTCGACGAGTGAACCCAGCTTGATGCGCTCGCCCTTGAGCAGCGGCGTGGGTTTGAAGTCGGCCACCGCTTCCCACGCAGCTTGTGCCGCTTCGAGCCGGTTCCTGGTGGCGGCCGCGAGGTTCACGGCGCGTGGTGCACCAGACCTGGCGTCGGTGCGTGCATCGGTCGCAGAACGCAACGCCTGCTCGTAGAGGTTCTTCAACTTTCCAGCGAGCTGCGAGGTGAGGAAGACCTTGTCCATGTCGCGAGCGTACGAGTGCGACATGTCGGCTCAAGAATTCGACCGGGTGGCGTTGAAGGCTGACCTGCCTTGCGTCATGAGCGCGCGCCATGCGCCTTCCCGCCCGCGCCGCCGTACTCGCCTCGTTCGTGTTGTTGGGTTGCCCCGGCACCACGACGCCTCCTGCTTCGCTCGAGATTTCGCCTTCGCCGCTGGCGCTCGACGTTGGTGAATCACGCACCATCACCGCGTCGGTGAAGCAGGGCGACAAGCTCACGCCCGCCACCGGCGCCACCTGGACCACGAGCGACGCGAGCGTCGTCACGGTGAGCGGCAGCGCGAACGGGTCGGCCACGGTGCAGGGCGTGGCGGCGGGTACCGCGACGCTCACCGCGAAGACCAGCGACTTCACGGCGACGGTGTCGGTGACGGTGAGCGCGTCGACGGCCACCTTGAGCAGCATCGAGGTCACGCCGGCCAACGCAGAGCTCGCCGCGGGCACCACGGGGCAGCTCACGGCGACCGGCATCTTCAGTGACAACAGCACGCGCAACATCACCACCCAGGTGACGTGGAACTCGTCGAACGAGCCGGTGCTCACCGTGTCGGCCTCGGGCCTGGTGACCGCGCTCACGCCGGGCACGGCCACCGTCACGGCGACGCTCGCGGGCAAGACGGCCACGTTGCTGGTCACCGTCACCGGCGCCGCGCTCGAGCGCATCGCGCTGGCGCCCACGCTGCCCAGCATCGCAGCCGGCCTCACGCAGAAGTTCACCGCCACCGGCACGTTCGCCGATGGTTCCACGCAGGACCTCTCGACGCAGGTGACGTGGTCGTCGTCGGCCGTCGGCGTGGCGACCGTCGACGACGAAGGGCTGGCCCGCGGGCTCACCGCCGGCACCGCGTTGATCACCGCGACGCTCGACGGCATCAGCGGCGGCACCACCCTCACCGTCACCGCCGCGACCTTGAGCCGCATCGACCTCGAGCCCTCGCCGCTCTCGCTCGCGAAGGGGCGGCGCCAGCAGCTGACCGCGCGCGGTCACTTCAGCGACGGCACCACGCAGGTCGTCACCACCCAGGTCTCGTGGTCGTCGGACACGCCCACGGTGTTGAACGTGAGCGCCGCCGGCGAGGTGAACGCCATCGACGTCGGCATGGCCACCGTCACCGCCACGCTGGGCTCCATCTCGAAGACGCTGACCGTCACCGTCACCGCAGCCACGTTGGTGTCGCTCGAGGTCACGCCCGCGCTGCCCTCCGTCGCGCTCGGGCAGACGCAGCAGTTCGCAGCCACCGGTACCTATTCCGACAACACCACGCAGACGCTGACCGACCAGGTCACCTGGCTCAGCACGGCCACCACCGTCGCCACCGTGAGCAACGCCGCCGGGTCGCGCGGCCTGGTCAGCACGGTCGGGGCGGGCACCGCCGTCATCAGCGCGTCGCTCGGGGCCATCACCGCGAGCACCACGCTCACCGTCACCAACGCGGTGCTGACGCAGCTCCAGGTGACGCCCGCGAACCCCACCTTGCCGCTCGGCGTGAAGCAGACGTTCACCGCCACCGGCATCTTCTCGGACGGGACGCAGCAGAACCTCACCACGCAGGTCACGTGGGCGACGGACGCGAACACGGTCGCCACCATCAGCAACGCGGCGGGCACCAACGGTGAGCTGACGCCGGTGGCCGTGGGCACCACCGCGGTGCGCGCCACGCAGGGCACCATCACCGGCAACACCAACGTGACGGTCACCGCGGCGACGCTCTCACGCATCGACGTCACGCCCGCCGCGCCTTCACTCGCGAAGGGCCGCACGCAGCAGCTCACCGCGACGGGCGTGTACTCGGACAACACCACGCAGAACCTGAGCAGCACCGTGAGCTGGAGCAGTGCCACCACGGCGGCGGTCACCGTGAACGCGTCGGGCCTGGCGACGGCCGTCGACGTGGGGTCGTCCATCGTCACGGTGACGCTCGGCGCGGTCTCGGGGACCACCACGGTCACCGTCACCAACGCGGTGCTCACCAGCATCGAGCTGACGCCGGCCACGGTGAACCTGCCGCGCGGGCTGACGCAGCAGCTGGTGGCCACGGGCCGCTACAGCGACAACTCGACGGCGCCGATTACCGCCGACGTCACCTGGAGCTCGGGTACGCCGGCCAACGCGACCGTCAGCAACGCGACCGGCACCGAGGGGCTCGTCACCGGTGTCGCCGTCGGCTCGACGGTCATCACCGCCACGCTCGGTGGCGTCAGCGGCACGCTCACCATCAACGTCGTCGCGGCCACGCTGCAGAGCATCGCGGTCACGCCGGCCAACCCGTCCGTCGCGAAGGGCCGCACGCAGCAGCTCGTGGCCACGGGCACCTTCTCTGACGGCAGCAACCAGAACCTCACGGCGGCGGTCACGTGGACCTCGGCGACGCCCGCGCGGGTGACGGTCTCGAACGCGAGCGGCTCGCAGGGGCTCGCCTCGGCCCTCGATGTCGGCAGCTCGGTCGTCACCGCGACGCTCAGCGGCGTTTCGGGCAGCACCACGCTGACGGTGACCAACGCGGTGCTGACCAGCATCGCGGTCACGCCGGCCACGCGGTCCATCGCCAGGGGCCTCACGCAGCAGTACGTGGCGACGGGCACGTTCTCGGACACCACGCAGCAGAACATCACCGCGCAGGTGACGTGGTCTTCGGGCACGCCGGCGACCGCGACCATCAGCAACGCGACCGGCTCGAATGGTCTGGCCACCGCGGTGGCGCAGGGCACGAGCGTCATCACCGCGGCGCTCGGAGGCATCAGCGGCACGGCGAACCTCACGGTGACGGCGGCGAGCCTGGTGAGCCTCACGGTGACGCCTTCGACGGCCTCGATTCCCGCGGGCCGTACGCAGCAGTACACCGCCACCGGCACGTACACCGACGCCACCAATCAGGACCTCACCGCCACCGTGACGTGGACCACCGGCACGCCCGCGACCGCGACGATTTCGAATGCCGCAGGGTCGCGGGGGCTGGCCACGGGCGTGGCGATGGGTTCGTCGACGGTGGTGGCGACGCTCGGTGGCGTCACCGGCACCGCGAACCTCACCGTCACCTCGGCGGTGCTCGAGAGCATCACCGTCGCTCCGGCGACGGTCTCGGTGGTGGCGGGTGCGACGACGCAGCTCACCGCGAGCGGTCACTACTCCGACGGCTCGCAGCTCGACCTCACGACCTCGGTCACGTGGAGCAGCGACGCCACCGCGCGCGCGACGGTGTCCAACGCCGCCGGTAGCCAGGGCCTGGTGACGGGCGTGACGGCGGGGACGGCGAACGTGTCGGCGACGCAGGGCACGGTGACGAGCGCGGCGGTGGTGACGGTGACGCCCGCCGCGGCGACGCTGGTCAGCATCGCGGTCACACCGGCCAACCCGTCAGTCGCGCTGGGCCGCACGCAGCAGTTCGTGGCGACCGGCACGTATTCAGACAGCAGCAGCGCCGACCTCTCGGCGACGGTGACGTGGGCTTCGGCGACGACCTCGGTGGCGACCATCAACGCGACGGGCCTGGCGACGTCGGTGTCGCAGGGCACGAGCGTCGTCAGCGCCACGCTGGGCGCGGTGAGCGGTTCGACCACGTTGACCGTCGGCCCGGCGGTGGTGGTGTCGGTCGCGGTGACGCCCGCGAGCCCGACCGTGGCCAGGGGCCTCACGCAGCAGTTCACCGCGACGGCGACGTACAGCGACGGCAGCGCGCTCGACGTTTCGGCGACGGCCACGTGGGCTTCGGCGACGCCGTCGGTGGCGACGATTTCGGCGAGTGGGCTGGCGACGGGGGTCGCGGAAGGTACGTCGGTGATTTCGGCGCTCGTGGGCGGACTGAGCGGTTCGACAACGCTGACCGTCGGCCCGGCGGTGCTGGTGAGCATCGACGTGGCGCCGAACCCGTTGCCGGTGACCGTGGGTGGCACCGACGTGGTGAGCGTGACCGGGACCTATTCAGATGGTTCGTTGGCGAGCGTGGCGGCGACGGCGACGTACACGCCGGGTGACGCGAGCATCGCGACGGTGAGCGGTGGCACCGTGTCGGGTCACGCCGCGGGGTCGACGGTGATCACCGTGGCGGTGGGGTCGGTGTCGACGACGTTCACGGTCAACGTGACGGCGGTCTCGGTGACGCTCACGAGCATCACCATCAATGGGTCTGCGACGCTGAAGAACGTGGTGACGAAGTTCACCGCGACGGGTCACTACTCAGATGGCTCGACGCAAGACGTGACGACGACGGCGACGTGGGCGAGTTCCACGGCGGCGACTGCGAGCGTGTCGAATCTCGCGGGTCGTCAGGGCGAGGTCACGCCGCTGGCAGCGGGTACGACGAACGTGACGGCGACCATCGGTTCGGTGACGGGGACGCTGGCGGTGACGGGCGTTGCGACGACGCCGGTCAACATCCGAGCGGTGGATCATCTCGTCATCAGCCAGGTGTTTGGTGGCAACAACAACGCGTACCGCGATGACTTCGTGGAGCTTCACAATCCGACGGCAGCGCCAATCAGCCTCAGCGGCCATTCGGTGCAGTACGCGTCAGCCAGCGGAAACACGTGGTCGGCACGCGCTCTCCCGACTGCCTCTATTCCGCCGGGCGGCTACTACCTCGTCAGGCTCACGTTGAATGGCACCACGGGTACCGTGGTTCCGGCCGATTTCTCGGTCGCGTCAAACCTCGACGTCAGCGGCACGAACGGCAAACTCGCCTTGGTGAACGGCACCGCAACGCTGGCCAGCAACAACTGCGCGACGGGCACCAACGTCGTCGACTGGGTTGGCTTTGGTACGGCGAACTGCTCGGAAGGTGCTGCAGCCGCTCCGGCCGGCTCCTCGACCACCGCGATCTTCCGGTCCTCGGCTGGCTGTCGAGACACCAACGTCAACAGCTCTGACTTTGTCGCTCTTGCGCCGGCCCCTCGCTCGGCCTCTTCAGCCGCCGTGGCCTGCGACTACTTCGTGAACGACTTCGCGACCGCCGCCACCGAAGAGCTCAACTACTGCGCGATTCAGTTCCCGTCCTCCCTCTCTGTCGCGCCCGGCAGTGAAACGCCGCTGATCTACGCACGCGTGTTCCACAGCGGTGTGACCGAAGCCGCGGGCGCCGCGTCGAACGTGGTCGTGCAGATTGGCTACGGCGCGAGCATGAGCAGCCCGCTCTCCACGACTTCGTGGAAGTGGCAGCGCGCGACCTACAACGTGCAGGTCGGCAATGACGACGAGTACCAGGCCTCGTTCCTCGGTCCGGCGGCCGCTTCGTATTCGTACGCTGCCCGCGCCTCGATCGACGGCGTCAACTGGACGGCCTGCGATCTCAACGGGGCGGGCTCGAACAGCGGCCTCGACTTCGAGACGAGCCAGCTGGGCGTGATGACCGTCACCCCGTGACGAAAATGGAGGTCTGACCCACCGTCAGATCTCCGCCCACTTCCCCCGGACAGGAGGCAGAGTCGCGCGCCAACATGCGCATCTCTGCCTCGCTCGTCGTCGCCGCCTCAGCGGTCGTCTTCCTCGCCTGTCCCCCTTCTGTTTCCGTCGGAGGCCTCGCCGCATCGCCTTCGTCCCTCACGGTCGACCTCGGGGCGACGAAGACCATCGCGGTCACCAACAACGGCAGCCCGGCGACGACGGCGACGTGGTCGACGGCTGACGCCGCCATCGCCACGGTCGCCACCAACGGCGACGGCACCGCCACCGTCCGCGGCGTCGCGCAGGGCCTCACCATCGTCACTGCCTCGCTCGGCGAACGCGAAATCAACGTGCCCGTCACCGTCGGCCCCGCGGTGCTCACGCGCATCGAGCTCTCGCCGGGTTCGCCGTCATTCGCGTTGGGCACCAGACTGCAGCTGCGCGCGACGGCCGTGTCGAGCGACGGCACCAAGCGAGACGTCACCGCCGAGACCACCTGGCGCGCGCTCGACGTGAACATCGTCACCGTCGCCGCCAACGGTGAGGCGACCAGCGTCGCGCTCGGTGCCGGCACCATCTCCGGCAACTACCAGGGCCGCACGGCTTCGGTGCGCGTCGTCATCACCAACGCCACGCTCTCGGCGCTCACGGTCTCGCCGGCCACGGTCGACCTCATCACCGGCACCACGCGTCAGCTCACGGTCACCGGCCGCTTCAGCGACGGCACCGAGCAGAACCTCACCTCGCAGGTCTCGTGGACCAGCTCCGCGCCCACCGTCGCCACCGTCGACTCCCTCGGCCTGGTGCGCGCGGTGACGATGGGCACCGCGACCATCACCGCAGCGCGCGGCGGCTTCACCGCGACCAGCATCGTCACCACCACCACCGCGACGCTGACGTCCATCGAGCTGACGCCCACCACGCTCACCATCGCCAGAGGTCTCACGCGCCAGCTGGTCGTGAACGGCCGCTACTCGAACGGCCTCACGCAGCCGGTCACCTCGATGACCACGTGGGCCTCGTCGTCGGCGTCGGTGGCGACCCTCTCGAGCGCGGGCCTGCTCACCGCCGTCGCGCCCGGCACGGCGACCATCACCGCCACCGTCGGGACCTTCTCGGCGAACCTGGCGCTCACGGTGAGCGACGCTGAAGTCACCAGCATCGTCATCACGCCGGCGGCGCCGTCGCTCGGCATCGGTCGCACGTTGCAACTGGTGGCGACCGGCAGCTTCACCGACGGCACCACGCAGCCCGTCACCGACGACGCCACCTGGAGCAGCGCCACGCCGGCCAACGCCACCATCAGCAACGCGACCGGCACGCACGGTCTGCTCACGGCGGTGGCCCTGGGCACGTCGGAGATCTCCGCGACGGTGGGCGCGATCTCAGCGCGGGTGACGGTCACCATCACCGCGGCCGAGCTGGCGACCATCACGGTCACGCCCAGCACGCTGACGCTGGGGAAGGGCCTCACCCAGCAGTTCACGGCGACCGGCACGTACACCGACAGCAGCATGCAGGCGCTGACCGACGGCGTGCTGTGGAGCTCGAGCGACGGTGCCATGTTGAACATCACCGATGCGGGCCTGGCGACGGCGCTCGGCGAAGGCGACGTGGTGGTCACGGCGACGAGCGGCACGGTGAGCGGGGTCTCGAACGTGACCGTCGGCCCTCCGGAGTTGATCAGCATCGCGGTGACGCCCAACCCGGCGACGGTGGGCGCGACGCAGACGCTGCAGTTCATCGCGACCGGCATGTTCAGCGACGCGACGACGGGCGAGGTCGATGGTGGCGTCACCTGGAGCTCTTCCGACGCGGGCGTGGCGACCATTTCGCCCAGCGGGCTGGCGACCGGCGTGAAGGCCGGCGAGACGAACATCACGGCGACGCACGGAGCAGTGCAGGGCGGCGCGGTGCTGACGGTCACGCGTACGCTGACGTCGATCACCGTGACGCCGGCCGTCACCACCGTGGGCATCGCCGGCACGCGCCAGTTCACGGCGACCGGCAACTACTCCGACGCGTCGACGGAAGACCTGACCTCACAGGTGACGTGGGAATCGAGCGCGGCGGCGACGGCGAGCATCGACGGTGCGGGTCTGGCGACGGGTCATGCGGTCGGCGTGGTGACGATTACGGCGACGCTCGGCGCGGAGTCGGGTTCCGCGCTGCTGACCGTGTCTCTCTGAGGCCGGTTGAAGCAGTCGCGAACGTCGCTCCTTTCAGGCGAGGCGCGTCGAGGGTTCACGTTCGCGCGCCGCGACGCTCCATGTGTCGCCGCCACCGCGACACCAGCTCCGCCGTCGAACCATCGATGCGGTCGTCGAGAAACGCCGCGTCGATGATCCGGTCGGTGCGAAACGCGCGGAAGTCCCTCCGCAGCTCACACCACGCGGCCAACAACCGCGCGCGCTCTGCATAGCCGATCATCACCGGCCAGATGATGCGCCGCGTCCGCTTCCCCGCCTCATCTTCGTAGCGAATGCGAATCTTCCGCCCGCCGCGGATCCACTGCCGCACCGTCACCATGTCGAGCCCGTCGAGCGGCGACGACAACGCTCCCGGAGTTCCCACGGTCGGCTCGGCGATGAACGTGCGCAGCCGCTCCGGCACCGACGCCGACAACTTCGCGATGAGGTCCTTCGCCGCCGCGGCCAGCACGCGGTCGGCACGCTCGGCGACCCACTGCGCGCCCAGCACCGCCGCCTCCAATTCATCTGGAGTCAGCATCAACGGTGGCATGTCGAACTCGCGGTCGATGACGTACCCGATGCCGGCTTCGCCCCGAATCGGCACGCGCTGCGCGAAGAGCTCCGCCATGTCGCGGTAGATGGACCGCTTCGTCACCTCGAGCTCTTCAGCGAGCCGCTCGGCCGTCACCGGTCTCTTCGAGCGCCTCAGGATCTGGATGATCTTGAACAACCGGTCGGTGCGTCTCACTGCTGACATGATGCTGTCAGCAGGCGCGCCCTACAACGTGCGGCATGAACCTCAGCTCCGTCCGCCTCGTCTGTCGTGAACTCAAGTCGCAAGTCGCCTTCTACGAAGCCCTCACGGGCCTCACTGCGCGCTGGCTCGCCGAAGAGTTCGCAGAGATCTCCACCGCCGCCTGCGCGCTCGCGTTCACCAGCGAGAACGCCATCAAGCAGTTCCAGAACGGCGTCGCCCACGGGGCCGACAACCATTCCGTCATCGTGGAGTTCCGGGTCGACGACGTGGACGCGGTCTTCTCGCGAGCCAGCGGCCAGGTTGTGCAACCGCCGACCACCATGCCGTGGGGCAATCGTTCACTCCTGATCCGCGACCCTGAAGGCACGCTCATCAACTTCTTCGCGCCGGTCACCGACGCGGCGAAGAAGCGCTTCAGCTGATCAACGCGGCGCTTCCACGCTGCACGGCAGGCCATCGCACGCCTGCACGTACACGCCACCCGGGCCGGTCAGCGTCGACGGTACCCGGCGCCGCGCGTCCACCAATGCGCTGTGCGACGTGAGCGCGTGCACTTCGACCGAGATGTCGAGGCAGTCGGCGAGGAACAACGGCGCCTCCGGCCGCCACCACACGCGGCTCACGGAACACGCCACCTCCGCAGGCGTCGACTCGAGCGTCCCCGCATTCACCACGGTCAGCTTGCCGCCGCCCCACAGCGCGACCAGCGCACCGTCGGCATTCGCGGCGAGGTTCACGTTGCGAGCGCTCGGCAACTCGCGCCGCGCGCGCACGCTCCCATCGCCTGCAATCGAAACCAGCGAGCCGTCGGCCGCGAGCGCCACCACGCCACCGCGCACGCCGACCACCGCCGTCGCACGCAGGGGCCCGCGCTCGACCAGCGTGCCGCCTTCGAGTCGCAGCAGCGCCGCCTCGCCCGCGTCGTCGGAAGACGTCGACACCCACAACGCGCCTTCGTCGTCGTACGCCGCGTGCGTCAGCCCGGCGCGCTCCCAGGTGGTCGCGACCGGAGGCGTGCCCGCGCACTCGACCAGCCTGCTGTGTGAGAACGCCGAAGCCCTGGCGTTGTCCCGACTCACGGCGAAGCCGACGCGCTCCGGCACCGCCGACAACAGACACGAGTTCAGCGCGCCGAACACCGGGTCGGTCGCCGGAGACGTCGCCAGGTACGGCAGCGAAGTCACCGCGAGGTAGACGATGGCACCCAACACCGCGGCCAGCGCGATGGAGAGCGCCAACGTGAACGCCTGCAGCCGTGAGCCCGGCGAACGGCGCGGCGCGGTCACTTCTTCGCGCGGGCCTTGAGCTTCTTCGGCCGGCGATCCTGCACCTTGAGCAGGCCGTCCAACTTCTCGGGCAACGCATCGAACGACACGCCGATGCGGCTGTAGATGGACAGCTGCGGGTTGCCGGCTTCGGCCCACTGCACCGTGCCGCGGAAGGCGACCTCGGCGTCGCCCACGAGGAAGAAGCCGTGCACCTTCGAGCCCGGCAGGAACACCTGCGGCAGCTCGGCCTGGAAGCCCCCGCGAGACACGTCGGCCGACAGCGCCGGCAACCGGCGACCGAGCGAGAGCGGGAGTCGAATCGAACGGCGAATCGTCTGGCGGCGCGTCGTCATGTGCAACACGGTCGCACAGGCCGGTAGCGCGTCCAGTTTCTGGCCCCCGACGGTAGGGTGCCCCGCGAAATGGCCGAAAAGTCGAGCTGGGTTCGCTGGCTGCTGCTGGGTCTCGCGGTGTTCGGCGCCATGTGTCTGGGCACCGGCGTGGTGGTCTGGAAGTTCGGGCCCAGCGCCGGCCGCATGGCCGTTTCGACGGCGGTGCCGGCGGGCGGCATCGTCACCCCGCAGTGGCGCCTCTCACCGCCGTCAGCGCGTTGGCGTCGCATGAGCGCCGCTGCGGTCGCGAACCTCGTGCAGAAAGACCTGTGGCTCGTGCACGTCGACACCGGCGCGCTCATCACCGTCGAGAGCGTCAGCAGCGGTGAAGGCGCGCAGTTCGTTCCCGCCCGGTTGGCGAAGGCGGTGCTCGACCAGCAGCGGCGCGACAGCACCGCGTTCGAGCTGGTGAGCGAGAGCACCTTCGACACCTGCGGTGCGCCCGCGGTGTTGCGTGAATACCGGGCCACGCGTGAAGGCATCGCGATGACGTACGTCGCGGCGACCTACGCAGGTCGCGGCCGGGCCTACGACGTCACCGCGTGGGTGGAAGACCACCACTTCGCCACCGTGGCCGAAGAGCTGCGCCGCGGCGCGATGAGTCTGTGCGCCATCGACAGCGACTTCGATCGCGCGTGGCTCGAGAACTTCCTCATCTTTTCGGAAGAAGAACCCTTCAAGTCGGCGTTCGGCGACGACACCGGGTCACCCGAAGAACGAGGCGAGCGCGCGCTGCAGTTTCACGTCGACGGCATCGCCCGCATCAGCCGTCGCGACCTGGCGCGCTTCGCGGAGTTGATGCTCGCGCTCACGGAGAACGCGACCCCCGAAGCGTGCGCGGAGATCTGGAGATGGAACCCGCGCGTCATCGAGTCGCGCTTGAAGACCCTGACGGCCGTGGAGATTCGCGACTGGTTCCGCGTCGCCCGGCACGCACAACGGGCGGTGCTCGACGCAACGTGGGCCGACGACGCGACCACCCCTGACGCGCAAGACGAAGCGTGGGAGCGCGCGACCCGGAAGCCCGCGCTCGCGCACGCGCTCGGTCACTTCGAGCCGATGGGTGACGTCGTCGGCGACGTCTGCAGCAGTGGGCGTACGTTGTTCACGTACGCGCTCACGCTGCCGGCCGACGAGAAGGACGCCTTGCTGCGCGCGCTGGCGACGTACGACTGATTATTTGTAGCCGGCCTTCACGGTGCTGCGGACCACCATGGCGCCCGCGAGGCACACCAGCGAATCGGCCTTGGCGCCTTCGGTCGCACCCGCGTACGTGCGCAAGCCGACCACCTTCTTGTTCTTCTGCTTCGCCTGCGCCTGGAACTTCAGGAGGCTCGAGAGCAGCGCCCACTTGCACGCTTCTTCCTTCGACTTGCCGAAGCCGTTGCTCGACGCGGCCGAGGTGTCCTGCTCGGCGCCCGCGACCTCAGGGCCGAACTTGAAGAGCTTGGGGTCAATGCGCTCGCCGCTCTTCGATTCCATGGCCACGATGGAGTCGAAGCTGACGGTGATGATCTTGTCGGCAGCGAAGGCAGGCACTGCGAGACACGCGACCACGAGGGTGACGAGGTTTTTCATGACTGCGCTCTATAGACGAATCAGCCGAGGTCTTCGTCGAGGTTGAAGTCGGGAACCTTGCTCTCGGCTTCCTTCATCTTGGTCTTCACGAAGGTGTCTTCTGCCGCGCTCGCCGGGAGCTTCGGGGGCCGCACCGGCTTGCCGGTCGTCGCCCCACGGCCGAGCGCCGAGTCGGTGATGGACATCGCGCGGAACTGGGCCTGCAGTTTTTCGGCGTCGAACACCGGCGCTTCGTCTTCTTCTTCGCGCGGCGCCGGCGGCTGCTGCGACGGCTTGAAGGCGGCGTGCGTGCCGGTCGAGGGCTTGGGCTTGAAAGCCGCGTGCGTGCCGGTGCTCGGCTTGAAAGCAGCGTGCGTGCCGGTGGTGGGCTTGAACGCGGGCTGCGTACCGGTGGTGGGCGCTGACGCCGCCGGCGGGTTCGGTTTGAACGCCGCGTGCGTGCCGGTCTTCGGTTTGAACGCCAACTGCGCCCCGGTCATCGGCTTGAGCGACGGGTCAGGCGTCGGAACGTCGGGCGGTTTGCCGACGATCTGCTGCGCGCGACGCTGGAGCGACGAGGCCACACCCGTCGACATCTCGTCGTACGGAAACAGCTCGGGCGCGGGTTCTTTCTTCTCGTCCGACATGACTGCGCGACGCTAGCCGTGAAGCGGCTCTGGCGACAGTGCCGCTCGCTCGAAGAGGCAGGGCAATGTGTGCGTCACCGCTGCTCTTCTTCGCGCTGATCAGCCTCGGGTCTGTCGAAGGGGCTGCGCAACACACCCCACAACGACTGCGCGCGCGCTGAGTCGAAACCATCGAGGCCGGTCTGCCCGTCGACGTACCTCGACGACGGGTGCCACGTGCCCAGCGCCCGGTCCCACCAGGTGAAGAGCGTGCCGAAGTTCGAGTCGGTGAACCTCACGTCGCGCGCGTGGTGCAGGCGGTGCGTGCGCGGCGTGGGCGTCACCAGGCTGATCACCGCCTCGAGCGCCGGCGGCAGGTTGATCTTCGAATGGTGCCAGGCGAGCGCCGCCGCGGTGATCAGCGTGCGCAGCACCAGTGACAACGGGTCGACCCCCATCAACACGATCACCGCCGCGAAGTACGGGTAGGTGAAGAGGTTCTCGAGCGGGTGCGCGCGAATCGCGGTGGTGGCGTCGACGTTCGCGTCGGTGTGATGCACGCGGTGCAGCCGCCACAGCAACGGCGCGGCGTGAACGGCGCGGTGCCGCAGGTATTCGAAGAAGTCGATGCTCACCAGCGCCACCGCGAACCGCACGATGAACGGCGTGTCGAACAGGTTGAGCAACCCGAGGCGCGCCCGGGTGGCCCACGCCGCCGACACCATCAGCAGCACCGAGCCCGCGACCGACGTCACCGCGGCCACGCCGGCGAGCGACACGTTGGTGAGGCCGTGGCGAAAGCGCTCCCGGCGCGCCAGCAGCGGCACGAGCGGGAAGAGCCCTTCGATCGCCAGCATCACCAACACCACCGCGCCGAACGCGACGGGCGTCAGGTCCGCCAGCCGTTGTGCGATGGCGTCGTCATTCACGCACGAACCCGCTCGACGAAGTGCGCCACCCCGGCGATGGCGACTGCGCGATCAGTGTCCCGCGGGATGATGTGGAAGCCACGCTGCAGCACCAGCCGTTCGGAGAAGGGCAGCCGCGACTGCAGCGCAAACACCTCGTCGGTCACCACCACGTGGTCGTTGACCGCGCCGATGACCAGCGACGGGCAGCAGATTCGTGGCTCGGCCTCGCGCGCCAGTTGTTGCAGCGCGAACAGGTCGAACGCCCGCGCCAGCGGGTACTTCGGCAACACGGGCGCCGCCGCACGCACCTCGTCGTCTTCGATGTCGGTGCCGTGTTTGATGACCCAGCGCGGCGCCGCGTCGAACACCGGCAACCAGCGCAGCCGCCGCAACGTCGAAGGGCCACGGCCGCGCAGCTTCACCACCGGCGCCATCAACACCAGCCCGTGCACGTGGCCGCGATTTCGTGCGGCGAGCACCATCGACAACAGGCCGCCCATCGACAGGCCCGCGAGCACCACGCGCCTGGCCCTCGAGAGCGCACGCAGCGCGTCTTCGGCCGCGTGCAGCCATTCGGCATAGCCCGCGAACAACATCGCCTCGGGCGTGGTGCCGTGGCCCGGCAGCCGTGGACAGGTGACGTGACAGCCGCGCGCGGCGAGCGCTTCACCCAGCAACCGCAGCTCCCACGGAGAGCCGGTGAAGCCGTGCAGCAGCAACACCGCGACGTCTGCCTCTTCGGGTGGCGGGCCGAGCGTGAAGCCCTGCGTCTTCGACTCGTCCATGGAGGCAGCCATGAAGCTCGAACCCTATTCGCACCGCGTCGCTTCGCGGAAACGCCTTCGTCGCACCGTGCTAGGCAGCGCGCATGTCCGAAACGACGAAGCCGCCAGAGGTGCAGTTGCAGATTCAGCTCGACGACGCGGTGGCCAATGGTCAGTACGCGAACATGGCGCTCGTGAACCACACCGAGACCGAGTTCACGCTCGACTTCATCTACGTGCAGCCCCAGCAGCCGCGCGCCAAGGTGCTCTCGCGCATCATCACCAACCCCAAGCACATGAAGCGGTTGTTGATGGCCATTCAGGACAACCTCGCCAAGTACGAGTCGAAGTTCGGCACGGTCGAGGTGAGCGACCCCGGTACGCCGGTGCACTGATGAGGGCGCGCGGGCTCCTGCTCACGGGCGTGCTGCTGAGTGCGCTGTCGGCGTCGGCCGCGGAGTGCCGCAAAGACGGTCTCCTGCTCTTCCCCACGCCGGGCGCGGTCATCCCCACCAACGCGCAGTTCATTCTCGAAGGTGCGGGCGCCGCGCAGCAGCAGGTGCAGGACCTCCTGACGTCCGACTCCATCGCCCTCGTGGCGCGCGGTCAGGAGCCGATTCAGGTGAAGGCCGAGAAGGGCTACGTGTCGCAGATGTCGCGCGTGGCGTTGCGCCTGCGGCCGCTCAAGCCCATGGAGCCCAACGTCGAATACTCGCTGGCGCTGCCCTCGTCGTTCGCGGGCGTGCCGCTGCTCAACGACAAGCTGGGCGACGGAACGTTGCGGTGGCTCACGGGCCCGGGCGTCGACAAGAAGGCGCCGCGCTACAAGCAGAAGCCCGCGTCGTCGGAGGGCTTCTACGAGCTCGACAAGCAGGGCGGCCTGACGCGCAAGTTGAAGCTGCGCTCGGTGGTCGACGAAAACGGCCCCGCGTTCTTCGTGGTGACCATGACGCGCGCACGCGGCAGCTCGGCCCGGCAGGAGTACCCGGTGGCCCTCGACGGCGACACCCTGACCCTGGGTCACGACGCGTGCAGCGGCAACTTCGGGTTCGACGACGGCCGCGCCTACAAGCTCACCTTCGAGTTGTTCGACGCGGCCGGCAACCGCTCCAACGAGAAGGCGTCGCTCGAGGTCGCCGCGCCCCGCGCGCTCAAGTAACGGCCGGCCTCAGTCGCGTCCGCGGCCCTTGCCCTTCTTGATCTTCACCTTCCCGGAGCCCGGCGTGTCGACGACCACGGTCTTGCCGCGCTTGTAGTGGCGGTACTGCCCGGGAGGCATGCGCACCAGCGCCGGCGGCACGCCCGGCCCGTCGACGACCACCCAACCGCCCCGGTGACTGGGCGAGCGGTACCAGCGCGGCCCGCGCCGCACCCAGTACACGTTGTCGACGAAGTAGACCTCGTCGTCATAGTCCTCGACGACCTGCACGCCGGGCTGCACCACCACCAGCGGCGGCGGCGCACCGAAGGTGATGGTGGGCGCGGGGAGCACCACCTGCACCTGCGCAAAAGAGAGCGACGAAGTGAGCGCGACGGCCGCCAGCAGAATCGGTGTTCTCATGCCTGTTCAGTATGACCAGGCGCTCCACAGCAGGCAGAAAACCTCAGGCGTCACTCACTCCACACGCACCTCGGGAGCGCCACCGCGCACCAGGTCGGCGCCGATGGCTTCCAGCACGTGGCCGGTGACGTCGGTGCCGCCGCTGAGGTTCTGCACCACCACCATCGGCGTGTAGATGAGGCCCTACGGAAAGCCCCACCAGCCCAGCAGCAGCGAGAGCAGAACGTAGGGAACGCTGCCGCCGACGGCGCTCTCACCGGCCTTCACGAAGTGCACGTCACTGGTTCGCCGCAGCGTCACCACCAGCAGTGCAGTAGCCATAGGTCACGAACTTCGCGCCCTGACGAACCTGCTGGTGCACGTCAGCGACGGTGAGTCCTTCGATACGTTTGATGTCTGCCATGGGGTGCTGTGAATTCTGCATGGCGCTGAATGAAGATCGCTACAGTCTCCGCTCGGAAAAAGCGGCGGGAGGCCCTCATGGCGCGGACGTTGAAAAAGGGACGCTTCGAGCGTCGTCTCCAACCCGATTGGAATACTGCAAAGAAACTGTGGGACGTGGCGCGCGCGTTCTTCGAAGCGCACGGCCTCGACCCCAACGAGTCGTACGCGATGGCGATGACCTCGTCGGAGCTGCTCGAGAACGCGCTCAAGTACGGCGACTGGGACCGCAGCGGCGAGGAAGACGTGCGCTTCGTGGCCGAGGTCGACGGGCGCGCCGCCATCGTCGAAGTGGAATCACCGGTGGTCGACGACGAGGTCAGGCTGCGGCTGCTCGACGATCGCGTGCAGTGGATTCGGGGGTTCCAGTCTCCCTTCGAGGCCTACGTGCAGCGGCTCAAGGAGATCAGCGCCAGCGCCTACCGTGAAGACGAGAGCGGCCTGGGACTGTGCCGCATCGCCTACGAGGCGCGCTGCCTGCTCGACTTCTACGTCACCCCCACGGGGCGGCTGGCGATGTCGGCGGTGTACCAACCTTCCGGCTCCATCGCGCCATGACCCGACAGAGCCTCGAAGCCGTCGCGTTCGACGAAACCGGCCGCAGCTTCCAGCTCGAGGTGCGCCCGGCGTCGGCGCTCAGCCTCGCGGTCTCTCCCAGCACCGCGCCCTTGCCGCCGTTGGGCACGGTGTTCTCGCGGTTGGTGGTCACCTGGCATGAAACGCCGGCGGTGCTGGGGCGCTGCAAGTTGACCGCGTCGCGTGGCGGGCCGCCGGTGCTGGTGTTCACCGAAGAGCTGCCCGACGTGCGCGGGTTGTTCAGCGAGGGCCGCGCCAAGAATCAGCTGAGCATGTTGAACGAGCTGGGCCTGGTGCTCTCGCAGCGCAAGAGCGTGAAGGGGGCGTTCCGCTCGTACGTGGCCGACGTCATCTACGACCTGACCGTGTACCGGAAGGCGCTCGACGAGTTCGACCGCACCTTCAGCAACGAGACGCGGGAGGTCGTCGAGACCGCGCAGGCCGCGTTGCTGGCGCGCGTGTCGCCCGACTTCTTCCGCTCGATGGACGGCATCGTCGAGCGCCTGGGCGAGCTGGTGCGCCACTTCACGCCCGAAGAGCACGAGCTGCACGGCTACTACTTCCGCCAGCAGCTGTGGACCTTCCTCATGGGCGCGGAGTTCATGCGCCGCACCAACCTGAAGCCGCGTGGCTACCCCGGTGACGCGGTGATGATGGAGATGCTCTACGACGACGCGTACGAAGGCTCGACCCTCTTCAACAAGCTGCTGCACCGGCACCCGGTGAAGCACGCCGCTGCGCAGGCCGTTCGCAACCGCCGTGTGCTGGTGCCGGCCCTCGCCCACGAGCGGCTCGCGAAATCGACCAGGGCCACCTTCCGCGTGCTCTCGGTGGCCTGCGGCCCCGCGCGTGAACTCGAGCAGCTGTTCCGCGACGCGAAAGACGCCGCGCGCCTCGACGTCACGCTGCTGGATCAAGACGAAGAGGCGCTCTCGACCGCAGCGCGCACCGTGCGCCACCTCGAGAGCAGCAAGAACGTGCGGCTCAACGCGCACACCGTGAACACCTCGGTGCGCATGTTGCTGCGGGAACGTGAGGCCACCGCGAAGCTGGGCCGCTTCGACTTCATCTACTCGATGGGCATGTTCGATTACCTGACGCCGCCGGTAGCGCGCGCGGTGCTCGCTCGCCTGTACGAATTGCTCGAGCCGGGCGGCGCGCTGCTGGTGGGCAACTACCACGTCGACAACGCGAGCCGCTTCTACATGGCCTACTGGCTCGACTGGCAGCTGTACTACCGCTCGGAAGAAGAGATGAACGAGCTGGCCGCGGCGCTGCCGGGCGCGAAGACCTCCCTGCAGCTCGACGACACGCGCTGTCAGATGTTCCTCACCGCGGAGAAGCCGCCGAATGCCTGAGAGGACCGTGAGCTCGGGGGCTCTGCGTCTCTCCCCGCCCGTGCAAGGGCGCTTCGCCGAGTACCGCGACCGGCTCGTCCACGAGTGGATGCAGATCCTCGCGGTGCTGGGCGTGGTGCTGGTGCCGCTGTTCCTGCTGCTCGACTACGTGACCATGCCCAGTGAAATGCTGGGCCGCTTCGCCGCCTATCGCGGCACCGCGACCTTCACGTCGATGCTGCAGTTCTTCATCGTGCGCTCCACGAAGCCGTCGAAGTGGAGCTACGTGCACGGCTACGTGTTCAGCACCATCGTGTGCGGAATGATCACCCTGATGACCGTCGACCTCGGCGGCTTCTCATCGGGCTACTACGTGGGCCTGATGCTGGTGATCTTCCCCGTCAACGTGCTGTTGCCGTGGCGGAGCATTCACTCGGCGCTCAACGGCCTGCAGGTGGTCGGCACCTACCTGGTCGCCAACCTGCTGTTCGGCGGCCCGTTCACCGTGGCCTCGCTGGTGAACAACCTCTACTTCCTGTTGTCGTCGGTGGTGCTGGTGGTGGCCATGGCCGAGACGCGCTACCGCCTGGTCGAGCGCGAGTTCGGCGTGCGCGCGGAGCTCGAGGACACCAACGGCTCGCTCTCGCGGTCACGCGCCGAGCTGAAGGACGCGCGCGACCGCCTGTGGAGCGAGATGGAGGTCGCGCAGCACATTCAGACCGCGCTCTTGCCGCGCAACCGCCGCATCGGCCCGTGGGAATGTGAAGCCACCATGCTCACCGCGGAAGAGGTCGGCGGCGACTACTACGACTTCCTCGAGACGCGGCACGGCGAGCGCTGGCTGGCCATCGGTGACGTGTCGGGCCACGGCGTGGAGTCGGGCCTGGTGATGATGATGACCCAGACCACCATTTCCACGCTGGTGAACGAGGCGGCGGGGCGGAAGCCGGCGGAGATCTTCACCCGCACCAACTCGGTCATTCGCGAGAACGTGAATCGGCTCGGCGGCCACCGCTACATGACGTTGAACGTCATCCGCCTCGAAGACGAAGGGCTGCTGGTCGCGGGCAAGCACCAGGACCTCTTCATCTGGCGCGCGGCGACCGGGCGCGTGGAGTGCATCTCGAACGACGGCCCGTGGATCGCCGTGGTCGACGACGTGAGCCACAGCGTCGAAGACCAGCTGGTGAACGTGAACGTGGGCGACTGGGTGCTGCTCCACACCGACGGCGTGACCGAGGCGTGCGACGCGCAGGGGCGCATGTTCGGTCAGGCGCGCCTGCAGGAGTCGTTCGGCGCGCTGGCCGGGAAGATGTCGCTCAAGGAAGCCGTGCAGCGGCTGGTGAACGAGGTGCAGGGCTACCAGTCGAAGCGCGACGACGACCTCACCGTGGTGATGCTCAAGCGCACGGCGTGATTATTCGCCGACGAACTGCACGGGCGCGGGAGCGCCGTCGGCCGGCTGCAGCGCGCGCTTGAGCGCGTCGAAGCTCAGGGTCTGCCACTTGCGGCGGCTGTCGTAGTGCACGGTGAGCGGAATGCCGCGCGACTGCGCCGACGCGATGAGCTGAATGAGCGCCGCGATGGTCGACGAGTTGAAGTGCTCGAGCGCCTCGAAGTGCATGACCACCGCGAGGCTCTTCTGGCGCGCGGTCATGAAGATGTCTTCGAACCACGGCTGCAACACGGTGCCTGGCGTGCGGCTCGCGCTGCGGCCCAGCCATCGCAGAACGATGGAGCCGGGGGTGCGTTCGTCGACGTCGATCGTGAGCTCGTCTACCTGTAGGTTGACCATGGTGCCTCGGGGGGTCGCGCAGTGTAGAGGGCGACTGACGCACACGGTAGAAAACCGCTGTCACGAGAACGAGCCGAGGGTGGCCATGCAGGGAATCCAGCTGGGTGATTTGCGCATCGAAGTGACCGAGCCGGCGGCCGACCGCATCGAGCTGCGGTGGACGGGCGCGAGCAATGAGCGCGACCCTGCGACCGGCCTCAAGGCGTTCTTCGACGGCGTGTTCGCCGAGGCGGCGAAGCGCGGCGCCACCGTGGTGCAGCACTTCGAAGCGCTGACCTTCTTCAATTCGTCGACGGTCTCCACGCTGCTGCGGGTCGTCGCCGAGTCGGGGCGCATCGGCGTACCGATGACGCTGTATTACGACCGCTCGCTGCGCTGGCAGGCGCACAACTTCGAGGGCATCGCTTCGCTCGCGCCCACGGTGCCGTTGCTCAAGGTCGAAGGCATCGACAAGCAGGGGCTCTAGCCGCACAAGCGCGCGATGATCTGCGCGATGGCCGGTGCGCTCCTGACCCGCTCCAGCGGGAACCTGGCGCCCACCGCCGAGGGCACGCTGTCGGTCACGATGACGCGCGCGAGCGGCTGCTTCTCGAGGCGCTCCAGCGCCGGGCCCACGAACAAGCCGTGTGAAGCGACGACGGTCACCGGCGACTTCGCGCCGTGCGCGAGCGCGGTCAGCACTGCGGCCACCAGCGTGCCACCGGTGGAGATCATGTCGTCGACGATGATGACCTGACGGTCTTTCACCTCGCCCACGATGCCGTTGGCCTGCACCTCGGCGCCCGAGAGCCGCTGCTTGTGCACCACCGCGACCGGCAGGCCCAGCGGCCGCGCGAACTGTTCGGCGCGCTTCACGGCGCCGAGGTCGGGCGACAACACGACGGCGGGACCCGAGATGTTTCTCTTCACGTGCTCGATGAGCAGCGGCACCGCGTCGGCGTGCTCGACGGGCCTGGGGAAACAACCCTCGACGGCGCGTGAGTGGAGGTCGAGGCAGATGACGCGGTCGACGCGCCCGGCCGCCAGCAGCTCGGCGACGACACGTGCGCCCAGCGGCTCACGGCCCGTCACCCGGCGGTCATGTCGCGCGTAGCCCAGGTATGGAATCACCGCGGTCACCGAGCGTGCGCCTGCGCGCTGGCTGGCATCACTCATCAACGCCAGCTCGAGCAGGTGTTCGCCCACCGGCGCGTGCAGCGACTGAAGAATGAACACGTCGGCGCCGCGAACGTCGTCGGACAACTCGATGTCGAGCTCGCCGTCGGGAAAGCGGCGGCACGCGCAGGCGCCCAGCGACAGTGACAATTCCTTCGCGAGTTCGGCGGCGAGGGCAGGGTGTGACGAACCGGCGAGCAGAACGGGACGCATGGGGTCTCAAGGCTAGACGGTGTCGTGCCCGTCGACGGCGAAGAACGTGAACGCCAGCAGCCTGAAGGCGAGGCCGAACGGTGAACGCCCCGCGCTCATGACGCCAGCGAGCCCACCCGCCACGTGAAGTCGCGACCTCCGCAGCTGCACAGCGAAAGGCCCTCGTACGCGCGCGCCTGGTGGCGGCGCGACGCGCACCGGGGACGACGCTGCAATGCGCTCACCTTCTGCGAAGGCGCGCCGGCGGTGCACCTCGGAGCGGGCGCCCTGCACACCCGACTCCCACGTCGGCGACCGGCGGCTTCCTTCCGGGTGTGCCGCCCCTCAGTTTTCCGAGGGCTGAGCAGTCTTCTGCGCGACGCGATTTCGCGGATCAACCGCGACGTACCGGTCACTCACGAGCCGTCGCAGGCCGGTGCTTTTCAACAAGGAGAAGTCGCTTCATGTCGCGAGTCGTCGTCGCGTCGTTGGTCGCGTTGTTGGTGTCGGCGTGTGGTGCGCCGTCGGTCGCTCCGCAGGGCGGGGGAGAAATCGGGGGCGACGACGCGGGCATTCCCGATGCGGGTCCACGGCTCTCGGCGCGAGAACGCTTCTGCCGCGAGCTCGCCACGGTGCAGACCGGCGTCGAAGCCCGGTGCGGCTCGTTGAGCGACGCCGGAGTCGAACAGCGCGTGGCGTGGCGGCTCGACGGCTGTGACCTGCCGCTGCCGTCCCGGCGTGCCTTCGACGCAGACGCTGGCGCTCAATGCCTGGCCGCGTGGAACAGCGCTGCGTGTCACGACGCGATGGACGTCTGCTCGCAGGTGCTGCGCGGGACCGTGGAGCTCAACGGCGGCTGCGCCGAGAACGCCGACTGCGCGCACGGGAACTTCTGCGACCGTTCATCGACGTGCCCCGGCGTGTGCCGCGCCCCCGTCGCGCTCGGCCAGCCGGTTCCGGAAGACGGGCAGTGCGCCGCGAACGCGTACCCGAAGAACGGCAGGTGCGTGGCGCGCCTCGCCCTCGACGAAGCGTGCGACCTGGCTGATGCGAAGACCCAGTGCGTGGACGGCGCGACGTGTGGCCCCGGCGCGTTGTGTGTGCCGAAGCGGGTCGCGCTCGAGGGCGAAGACTGCGGCGACTTCTACGGCCTGCGGTGCGCCGAGGGGCTCGCGTGCACCAGCGACGGCTGCGCGAAGAAGCTGCCGCTCGGCGCGACGTGCGATGGCTTCGGGGCTCCGTGTCAGGACGATCTGCACTGCATCGATGGTGCGTGCTCACCGAAGGGCGTGCTCGGCGACGTGTGCGACTTCTTCCGGCCGTGTGGCGACGGCTTCGCGTGCCCGCCTTTCGGAGAGACGAAGTACTGCGCGCCCATCCGCCTCGTCGGTGACGCGTGCAACACCACGTTCGATTGCGACTTCGGGCTGGCGTGCAGCGATGGTCGCTGCTCGCGGCTGCCGGTGGTGGGCGAGTCGTGCGACGGTCAGTGCGCCGACGGGCTGTTGTGCAGCTACGCCGACGGTCCCATCGGCCGCTGCGTGGCGCTGGCGCCGGCGGGTTCGACCTGTGCCGATGGCAGCATGTGCATGAGCCATTCGTGCATCGACGACGTGTGCACCGTGCCCGCGACGTGCCCGATGAGGTGATCAGCTCAACGGCTCGCGTGACCGCAACCACTCGGCGGGCGGGGCGTGCCGAATGCCCACCAGCCCACCGACGATGGCGCAGGTGGTGTCGCGGTCTCCGAGCCCGTTCACCGTCGCCCACATCGCTTCGACGAAGTCGTCGTGGTGCTTCAACGCGCACCACAACGAGAACGGCACCGTGTCTTCGCTCAACACCTTCGCGCCGCTGCCCAGCTTCTGCGCCGCGAACGTCGACGGCTGGTCGAACCCCAGCGTCGACGCCTGCTCGATGCCGTCTCTCGTCGCGCCGCGCGGCGTTCTTGCGAGCACGTTGGCCCAGATGAGCCCGCGATTTTCATTCTTCGCGAAACCCGCGGCAGCGATCGCGACCGCCACCGCACCGGCCTGACCCTCGGGGTGCGCGTGCGTCACCGACGCGCTTCGAAACGCTTCTTCGACCACGCGCGAGAGCGGCTCGTGGGCGAAGTACGCACCCAGCGGAGCCACCCGCATCGCCGCGCCGTTCCCCATCGAGCCCGCACCATCGAACAGAGACCGCGCGGCCTGGCTCCACGGAATGCCTTGCGACAGCAGCGCCAGGACCTCGTGCGCACCGCCGCCGTACCCACGCGAAGGCTGCGCCAGGTACCGCGCGCCCAACCGGCGCGCGAACTCGTCGGCGTCGAGCGAGCCGCTCGCCTCAATCGTCTCCACCAGGCTCAACGCCATCGCGGTGTCGTCGGTCCACCCCCACGGAGCATTCGCGGGTATGCGCCGCATCTTCAGCGCCGTCGCCAGCACGTCGTCTCGCACGAAGAACCGTTCACCGAACGCGTCGCCCACCGACAACCCGTCCAACGAGCGGCGCACGCGTTCTTGTGGAGTCATAGAGTCACATTGACTCTATTGACACGGGAAGGCAAGCGAATCAAAGGGGGCTCAATGTCTCTCGTGCCCGACGCCCTGAAGGCCCGGCTGCTGGCCGCGCGCCAGAAGCATCACCTGCCTGCGCAGCTGCGCCCGCTCGCGTTGCACTTCGCCAATCAGGTGCTCGGCCTGTTGTACCCGCACTTCTCGAACGCGTCGGCCAACAGCGCGGCGGCGGTCGAAGAAGAGGTCACGCAGCTGGCGGCGACGTTGTCGGGGCTCGAGCGCTCCATCGCCACCCTGAACGAGACGATGCCGGTGAACGTGGTCGAGCGGTTCCTCGCGGGGCTGCCGACGGTGCACGAGACGCTCGAGGCCGACGCGCGCGCGATTCTCGAAGGTGACCCGGCGGCGCGCAGCTACGACGAAGTGATTCTCACGTACCCGGGCTTCTTCGCGATCGCCACCTACCGCGCCGCGCACCTGCTGTGGACGATTGGCCTGCCGTTGTTGCCGCGCCTGCTCACCGAGTTCGCGCACGAGAAGACGGGCATCGACATTCACCCCGGCGCAACGATTGGAAAGCGCTTCTGCATCGACCACGGCACGGGCGTCGTCGTCGGCGAAACGACCCGCATCGGCGACGGCGTGAAGCTGTACCAGGGCGTCACCCTGGGCGCGCTCACCGTCGAGAAGTCACTGGCCGACAAGAAGCGTCACCCGACCATCGAAGACGACGTGGTCATCTACGCCGGCGCCACCATCCTCGGAGGCAACACGGTGGTGGGCCGCAACTCCATCGTGGCGGGCAACGCGTGGTTGACGCAGTCGGTGCCGCCCAACTCCATCGTGAGCCGCAAGTCTGAAGTGCGCTCGCGCACGCCGGGCGCGCCGACCACGTTCGACGACTACGACTGGGTGATCTAGTTGCTGCTCTGACGCGCCTCCATTAGAACGGACGTCCCTCCACTTCAACGGAACAGGACGAATGCGCGCCAACAACATCCTCGAGACCATCGGCAACACCCCGCACCTGAAGCTGAACCGCCTCTTCGGCAACACGCACGAGGTGTGGGTGAAGCTCGAGCGCGCGAACCCCGGCGCGAGCATCAAGGACCGCATCGCGCTGGCGATGATCGAAGACGCCGAAGCGAAGGGCCTGCTCAAGAAGGGCAGCGTCATCATCGAGCCCACGTCGGGCAACACCGGCATCGGGCTGGCGATGGTGGCCGCGGTGAAGGGCTACGAGATCATCCTCGTGATGCCTGAGTCGATGTCGCTCGAGCGTCGCCGCGTGATGGCGGCCTACGGCGCGAAGTTCGACCTCACGCCGCGCGAGAAGGGCATGAAGGGCGCCATCGCGCGTGCGCAGGAGCTCGCCGCGGCGACGCCGAATTCGTGGATCCCCCAGCAGTTCGAGAACGAGGCGAACATCGAGGTGCACCGCCGCACCACCGCCCAGGAAATTCTGAAGGACTTCCCCGAAGGCATCGACGTCATCATCACCGGCGTGGGCACCGGCGGTCACATCACCGCGTTCGCCGAGGTGCTCAAGCCCAGGTGGCCGAAGCTGAAAGTGTTCGCCGTCGAGCCCGCGAGGTCGCCGGTCATCAGCGGTGGCGCGCCGTCGCCGCACCCGATTCAGGGCATCGGCGCGGGCTTCATTCCGAAGAACCTCAAGGTCGAGCTGCTCGACGGCACCATTCAGGTCGAGCACACCGACGCCTTCGAGATGGCGCGGCGCGCGGCGCGTGAAGAAGGGCTGTTCATCGGCGCCTCGTCGGGCGCGTCGCTGCAGGCCGTGAAGCAGAAGTTGCCGGAGCTGCCCGCGGGCAGCCGCATTCTCACCGTGAGCTACGACACGGGCGAGCGCTACCTGTCGGTCGACGGGTTCCTCCCGTAACCAACTCGAATTTTCACGAGCCCCTTCGCGTCGGGAGCGGCAATGCTGTTCCCCATGCGACGCGCGCTTCTCGTGACCCTGGTCTGCAGCCTGCTCTCAGGCTGCGCCTACTTGAGTCAGTTCCTCAGCTCGGCGTTCAAGCAGCCGAGCTTCAGATTCCAGAACCTCGCGCTGAACAACGCGTCGTTGAGCGGCATCACCCTCGACACCGTGTGGCGGCTCGACAACCCGAACCCCATCGGCATCTCGCTGGCGAGCATCGACTACGCGCTCGCGGTGGAAGACAAGCAGGTGGTCTCAGGCGGCCCGCGGCAGGGCCTGCAGATCGCCGCGCAGGGCAGCTCTGACCTTCACTTCCCCGCGAACCTGAACTTCCAGGACCTCTTCGGCGTGGTGCAGACCTTCCTGAACAAGGACAACGCGAAGTACCGCGCCTCGGGCTCGCTCGGCGTGCAGACGCCCATCGGGGTGCTCAAGTTTCCGCTCGCCGCCGAAGGCACCTTCGAGGTGCCGAAGATTCCGCTCATTCAAATGGGCAACCCGCGCGTGTCGTCGGTGAACTTCCAGGGCGCGACCATCGAGTTCCCGATGACGGTGACCAACAAGAACAGCTACCCGATTCCCGTGGCCGCGCTGGTCGGCAACGTGACGCTCGCGGGTGCGAACATCGGCACCATCACCACCGGCAACCTCGGAGACCTCTCGGGCAAGGGGAACAAGCAGGTGTCCATTCCCCTCACCGTGAACTTCATGCAGGCCGCCGGCGCCGCGACGAAGATTGCGCAGGGCGGCCAGGCGCAGGTGCAGTTCAACGCGCAGCTGGAGTCAGGCGGGCAGAAGTTGCCCATCAACCTGAACCAGCTGGTCAACATTCAGCGCTGACTACTTCAGCTCGCCGGTCAGTTTGCGGGTGATGACGCAGCCTTCGACCCCGAGGCCGTTGGGTGAATTGCGCTTCAAGCCACTCTCGACGTTCGGGCAGTCGGTGGGCGAATCGGTGAGCGTGAGAATGCTGATCAGCTCGAAGGTCATGCTGCGCCCGCTCTCGACGATGGTCTCGTTCACGTTCTGCGACAGCATGCAGCTGCTGTTCTGAATCGGGTTCTTGAAGGTCTCGCTGCGCGTGAGCTCGAAGCCGCTGATGTCGTAGGTGTCGGGCATCGCCGGCGTCACGCAGCTCTGCGCGTCGAGGCGTGAGCAGTCCTGGGTCACGGCCGTCGCGCCGTCGTCGGCCACCCGGTACACCACGAAGCTGTTCTCGGTGAACGGCACCGGCCGCAACCCGTCGCGGAAGGTCGGCTCGTCGCTGCACGCGCCGAACTCGATGGTGCTCGAGAGCACGCGCCAGAAATACGTGCCGCCGGGCGTAGGGCCAGTCGCCGGGCCGGGACAACCGGTGGCCAGAACGAGCGCGAGCGCGAAAGTGACGTGACGCATGTGCGCAGCCTACCCGCTGACGTCTGCGGCGGGTTGCACCTCGTCAGCGCGTCACCGCCGGGGACCACACGAGGCACGCGCGCCGCTCATGACACGCGCGGGAGCACCTTCCTGCGGCAAGTCCGGGTGGAGGCGCGGCGAGCTCCCCTCCGCATGGCGATGACCGTCGGTGACGAGGCGCTCGCCTGCGCCGAGCTCGAACGCACCGCGGAGGCGCGCGTGACGGCGTTGCGCAGAGCAGGCGTGCTGGTGAGCGTCGACGACGTGGGCGAGCGCTTTCTACCGGTGGGGTCGTTGCGCGGCGGTTCGTTGCCGGCGCGCGTGAAAGAAGTGCGGCCGCAGTTCGCGCTCGTGCCGGGCGCGCTGGTGGCTGCGTTCGCGCGTCCATCGCGCTGAGCGGCCTCCACGAAGACGACCCGGTCTTCATCGCGTTCGGCGCCGGTCCCGTTTGCTTCAGGTTTCTGCCGGGTACCGCTGGTGGCACTTCGCGCGCTGACGGTCATGATGCGCGCATGCGAGGTCTGGACTTCAGCTCGTGGCAGGCGCTGCTCTCGACGTTCTTCGGGCTGGCGACCATCACGCTCATCGGGGTCGGAATTCGCTTGATGGTGATGCAGGCGGTGCAGCAGCGGCGCGAGCGCGAGAACCGGCAGATCAACGAGCGGCTGCGAACGCTCATCGCCGCGTACAAGACGCTCGGCGGTTCGTTCACCGGTGACCTGATGGTCGACCCCACGCACCTGCGTGACCTGACGCCCGAAAGAAAGAGCAGTGAGCGGGCGCGGCGCACGCGCGACGCCGTCGAAGCCGCGTTGTCCGACGTGATTCTGCTCGGCACCGAAGAGCAGGTGCGGCTGGCCGCGACGGCGGCCAACGAGATGGTCTCGGGCAAGCCGGTGGAGACCGCGGCGCTCGTGGTGTCGCTGCGGAACTTCATTCGCAGCGTGCTGGACCTCGAGCCTGTGCCTTCCGAGGTCACGGTGCCGCGGCAGGGGCCGACGCGCGCGGGCGCCGGTTCAGGAAAGGCGAAAGACGGCGGCCGCGAAGAAGGGAAGGGCGGCGGCGCCAGGGGTGGCGGCGAGGCGCTCGCCGGTCTCGGTGGCCTCGGGCTCGGGCTCAAGACCCCGGAAGACGACGGACAGCACGACGAATCAGCGTGAGGTGGCGGCGTCGTACTTCTGCTGCGCGCGTTCAATCTTCTTCTGGTGCTCGATGGCCCAGCTGCCGAGCGCCTCGACCGGCCTGCGAAGTGAATGCCCCAGCGCGGTGAGCTCGTAGTCGACGCGCGGTGGCTTGGTGGGCGTCACCGTGCGGGTGACGAGGCCGTCGCGCTCGAGCCCGCGCAGCGACAACGTCAGCATGCGCTGCGAGGCGTGGTGAATGGCGCGCTTCAGTTCGTTGAACCGCAGCGGCCCGTCACGCAACGCGATGACGATGAGCATGCTCCACGTGTCTCCCACCCTCGCCATGATGTGCCGAGACGGGTTGCAGGCTTCGACGAGGGCGCGGCGCGACATCAGGACCTCCGGGGCAGTACCTCAATGGCTGCCTGGTACCTTCCGTATACCTGCGGGGCTGCGCGCGCAGGGAAGGTCACATGGGTGTGCCTCCTTGAGACGCTGCCACCCGCGCATTACCCATGAGCCCGTGAGCATCACCCGTCGCGAGTTGTTGATGTCGGCCAGCGCGCTCGCCGCTTGTTCAGCATCGAAGGAGTCCGTCATGTCGCAGCAACGCACCCTCGGTCGTGTCCGTACCCTGCCGGCGCCCGCGCAGGGCCAGTTCGGGCCCGACCACCGGGTCATCGAGGTCATTCGCCAGGACGAGTGGGCCGACGCCGACCCGTTCATTCTGCTGATGGACGATCGCATTCGCGGTCACTTCCAGGGCGGCCCGCACCCCCACACGGGAATGGAGACGGTGTCGTTCCTCGTCGATGGCCGCCTCGGTCTCGAGAACGGCGGCGAAGGCACGCTGCAGCCGGGCGACGTGGAGTGGACCAGCACCGGCAAGGGCATCATTCACGGCAAGCGCACCGACGCGAAGCTCGACTTCCGGTTGCTGCAGCTGTGGGTGACGCTCCCGAAGGCCGAGCGCTGGGCCGAGCCCGACCATCAGTACATTCCGCAGCACGACGCGCTCGTGCGCCGCGAGAACGGCGTCGAAGTGAAGCTCTACAGCGGTCGCAGCGGCGAGCTGAAGTCACCCACACGCAACCACGTGCCGGTGACCGTCGTGGCCCTCACGCTCGAGCCCGGCGCACACGTCGACCAGGACGCGCCGCTGTCGCACAACGGCTTCTTCTACGTGCTGGAGGGCAGCGCCGAGGTGGGTGGCAAGGCGCTCGGCGTCGGGCAGGTCGGTTGGCTCGACAGACCAGAGGCGCCGACTGGTGACGCGGTGATTCGCGTCGCGAACGCGGGCCAGGGGCCGCTGCGCGTGCTCTTCTATTCCGGCGTGCGGCAGAACATTCCGCTCGTCACCGACGGGCCGTTCGTGGGTGACACACCTGACGACATTCAGCGCGCGTTCCGTGACTACCGCGCGGGTGGTTTCCGCGCGTACTGAGCGCCGTTCCCGTTCACGGGTTACGCTGGTTGCCGGGAGCGGACGCATGAAGAAGGACAACCTGGAGCGGCTCGCGGCGACCCTCGGCGGCCTGTGTCTGCTCGGCTGTTTGAAGGGAAGTCCCGCGGCGCGCGCGGGGCTCCGCTACGGCGACGTGGTGCTGGAGGTGAACGGCCACCGCACGCCGAGCTGGACCGCGTACATCGACGCCACGCGCGTGCGGCTGCCGGTGATGACGGTGCGCATCTTCCGCGACGGCGCCGAGCACGTGGTGCGGGTGCCGCTCGACGAGAAGCCGCGCACCTTCGACGCCATGGCGATGATGGAGGCCGTCGCCGAATCAGGCGCGATGCCGGCGGCCTTCAGTCACGACCTCGAAGACGACGACGAGCCGCTGCTGAGCTGAGCGACGACGCGCGGGAGCTCCTGCGCGGCCCAGGCCTCGACCTTCACCGTGGCATCGGCGTCGGCCCGCGTGGGCCCGACGTTCATGACGGCGATCGGCAGGCGGCGCTCCTTCGCGCGCAAGACGAACCGGTAGCCGGAGAACACGGTCAGTGAAGTACCGATGACGAAGAGCGCTTCGGCTTCCTCGAGGTGCCTCCACGCCACGTCGAGCCGCGCCGGCGGCACCGAGTCACCGAAGAACACGACGTCGGGTTTGAGGACGCCCCCACACTGCAGACACGAAGGCACGTGGAAGCCGTCGACCACCGAGTCGGGGAGCTCGGCGTCACCGTCGGCCAGCAGCGTGTGTTTCCAGTCGAGCGCGTGCGGGTTGTTGCGCTCGAGCAGCAGCTGCAACTCGTCGCGGTGCATGTGCGCGGTGCAGGTCAGACACGTCACGTCGGCGAGCGCGCCGTGCAGCTCGAGCACGTTGCTCTGCCCGGCCTTGTGATGCAGCCGGTCGACATTCTGGGTGATGACCCCGGTCACGGCGTTCCACCTCGCGAGCGCGTCGTGCGCGGCATTGGGCGCGAAGTCGCGAAAGCGCGGCCAGCCGAGCAACGAACGCGCCCAGTAGCGCGCGCGCGTCGACGGGTCGGTGAGGAAGTCGCGGTGCTGCAGCGGGGGCCGCTTGCGCGGCGGGGCCATCGGCCCGCGGTAGTCGGGAATGCCCGACTCGGTGCTGATGCCCGCACCGGTCAACACACACACGCGGCGGTCTCTGAGGAGGCGGATGAGCGCGTCGGCCACGCCGTGGTTCTAATGGAGCCTCGCGCGGTCCGCCCTGCCTCGACGGCGTGGCCTCACCACCGGCGTCGAGCCCCCGAACGAAGTGCCGAGCCCCGCGCGTGTGTTCGCTCCTGCTCTTTTCGTCAGCAGCCCGAGACACGGCACACGCATCAGCGGCGCTTCGATGCCGGGGGAGGCGCCTTCTTGGCGGCCGGCTTGGGCGATGGCTTCGGCGGCGGCGGGGTCACCTTCGCGACCGGTTTCGGCGCCACGGGCTTCACGGCCACCGGCTTCGACGGCTCGACCTGCTCAGGCTGCGGCGGCGGAGGCGGACTGGCGACGTCGAGCCCGCGCACCATCACGTGCCGGAACACGCAGGTGCCTTCGAGACAGCCCACGGCGGCGCGCGGTGAGTCGCCGAACATCTGCTTCCACGACGGGCCGAGCCGCAGGCCGTAGCCCAGCACGCGCGCGTCGCGGCCCTCGCCGGCCACCGCGTGCAGCTCGCCGGTCTCCGGGTCGACGCGCAGTGACAAGCGCTGACCTTCACGCTTCACCGCGAGCGGCGCCTGCATCAACCCGCGCTTGTCGGGGCCGAGGTTCCACTCGAGCGTCGGCTCGGCGTTCTCACCGGAGATCACCAGCGCCACGTAGCGCCCGTGTTCACCCACCAGCAGCAGCGCGCTGCGCGGCTCGGGCCTTTCACCGCGGAACAACTCCCACAGCGGCTCGAGCTTGCCGGCCTGCGTGGCCTGCGTGTCGACGAAGGTCGAGAACTCCACGCCCGCGCCGGGGAGCTCGGCGTCGACCACCACGCGGCCAGTCGGCAGCTCGTCACCGACGTGAAAGTTGATGGCGCCGTTCTCGATGAGCGGCCGGCGACCGACGACCATCAACCCGACGTTGTCGGGCCCCTCGCCGATGGTGACCTCGTGCACGCCGGTGTCGACGCGCCCCGGCGAGGTGAGCGGTATGCGGGCCGCGAAGTCGGTCATCAACTCCACGCCTGACGGCTGCCGCTTCGACTCGCTCTTGCTGCGAATGAAGACCGCGATGATGAGCGAGAGCGCGAGCAGCACCACCACGAACGCCGCGGCCTTGCCGACGCGCGTGGCCAGCTCGACCGCGCGGCGCATCAGGCGCTGGCCCCTGGTCTCCCTGGCGACGTTGAGGAACGAGCTGTTGAGCTGAACGAGCGGCTCGAGGTCGCTGATGAGCGCGGTGACCGACGGGTAGCGGTCTTCGGGCGCGGGCTTGAGGCACTTTGAAACGATGGCGTCGAGGCGCTTGTCGATGCCCGCCTTCTTGGTCGAGGGCGGGTCGAACTGACCGACCGGCAGCTCACCGGTCAGCGTCTCGTACAGCATCACGCCCAGCGAATAGACGTCGGCCCGCGGGCCCGCGCTCTTGGCGTCGACCGACTGCTCGGGCGCCATGTACGACGCGGTGCCCATCGACACGTGCGTCTGCGTGAGGTTGCGCTGCTGGCTGTGCGTCTCGTCGAGGCCGGCGAGCCCGAAGTCGGTCACCTTGGGAATGCCACCGGCCTGCTCGTCGAAAAGGATGTTCTCGGGCTTGAGGTCGCGGTGAATCACGCCGCGGCCGTGTGCGTACTCGATGGCCTTGGCGACGAGCAGCATGGTGACCAGCGCGCGCGTGGGGTCGAACTCCGGGTCGCGCATGCGCTCCCGCAGCGAGGGCCCGTCGACGAACTCCATCACCAGGTAATACGTGTCGCCCGAGTTCCCGCGGTCGACGATGGACACGATGTTCGGGTGCCGCAGTGACGCCAGCGCCGCGCCTTCTTTTTCGAAGCGGCCGACGAACTGCTCGTCTTTCGCGAGCTCGCCCTTGAGCAGCTTCACCGCCACCGTGCGCGTCAGCGACAGCTGGGTGGCCTGGTGCACTTCACCCATGCCGCCTTTGCCCACCAGCTGGAGGAGCTTGTACCCGGGGATGGGGTTGGGCTCGCTGCGACGCGAGATTGCGGTGTCACTCATCGACGTCACGGGACGCCGCTTGTACCACTCTCATCGCGGGCAGGCGCGAAGAGCCAACGCGTCGAGAAGCGCATCGAAATTCTGCTGTTGCGGCTTTTCGAAATCGGTCTCCTTCAGCGTCTTCACCGCGCCCAGAAAGCCGCGCCAGCTGCCGCACGCGCGCAGCAGCCGCTCGAAACCACCGGTGCCCGAGTCGTAGGTGCGCACACCTGCGAGATCCGCGTTGTTGTAGCGACGCTTGGTGCCGAGTGTGCGCTGCAGCTCGTCGAGGCGCGCAGCCTTGAGCTCCCGCTTCTCGTCGTCGCTTCGTGACGATTCGTAGAGCGCAGAGAGGTCGTCGTGCGCGCGACGGAGTTCCTTCACGAACTTCTCGCTGCGCGCTTCGCCGCGAATCCACGCTTCGCCGTCTTTCGAACGAAGCCCCGCTCTTCCGATGACGAGGTTCCAGGTGAGCCGGTCGGCCACGAAGCTCGCGAGGCTCTCGTTGAAGCTCGACTGGCTGGGCACGTAGACGGTGGCGTGAACGCTCTCGTGCAGCACCACGTTGGCGAGGTCGCCGAAGGCCTCGGGGCCGTCGCTCAACATGGTCGACAGCACCGGGTCTGCGAACCAACCGAGCGTGGAATACGCCGACGCCGTGCGCACGGTGACGTCGAGGTGCTCGGTGGCCGCGAGCTCCTTCGCGTAGGCGCGCGCTTCGTGCTCGTCGAAGAAGCCGAGGTACGGCACCGAGCCCACGATGGGGAAGCTCCACCGTCGCGGCGTGAAGGCGAGCGGCGCGCACCCCTGCACCACGTACACGGCGGCGCTGCGGTGCAGCTCGACGTAGCGCGAGTAGTTCTTCGTGGCAGTGAGGCCGTGGTGTTCGCCGAAGCGTTTGATGGCCGGCACGTGTGACAGCAGCTCGCGCACGCGCGGAGTGACGGAGGGATCGTCGCGCAGCTCGCTGATGGGCCGCGCCTTCTGAATCAGCTCGTACTGACCGCCCGCGGCCTGCAGCAGGTACTTCGTGGTGAAGCAGCCGCTGGTCGACAACAGCGTGATCATCAGCAGCGGCCACTTCATCGCCGCGCGAACCTGCCACTCACTGCGCGGTGAAACCACCGTCGACCGGCACCACCGCGCCGGTGATGAACGAAGCGCGAGCGCTCAACGGAAAGAGCACCAGCTCGGCCACTTCCTCCCGCGTCGCGAGGCGCTTCATGGGGTGCGCGCGTGCCATGCCGTCGAGCACGTCTCTCGGCGTCTCCAGCATTCGAGGTGTGGCCACGTAGCCGGGCGCCACGCAGTTCACGCGGATGTTCTGCGTCGCGTACTCGAGCGCAGCGGTGCGGGTCAGCCCGATGACGCCGTGCTTCGCAGCGGTGTACGCCGACATGCCAGCGAGCCCCACCAGACCGTTCGCCGAGCTCAGGTTCACGATGGCGCCACCGCCGCTCTGAGCGATGCGCGGCAGCTCGGCCTTCATGCTGAGGAAGGTTCCGGTGAGGTCCACGTCGATGACTTCACGAAAGACCTTCGCGTCGACCGCCTCGGTCTCGCTGCCTGCAGGCCCGGTGATGCCCGCCACGTTCACGCCGAAGTGAAGTACGCCGAACGCGCTCGCGGCCTTCGCCAACGCGTCTTCGTCGCGCACGTCGAGCTCCATGGCCTTCGCACCGGCTCGTGGTGTGACGCCATGCCCCGCGAGCACCACCCGCGCACCCGCTTCGATGAGTCGTTTGGCGATGGTCTCGCCGATGCCAGTCGCCGCGCCGGTGACCAGCGCCATCTTTCCTTCGAGGTCTCGTTTCATGAACCCATCGTGCTGACGGGTCACTTCACCGGCTTGGACGTTTGCGAAATCAACTGCGTGGGCGACATGCCGAGCAGCTCACGGAACTCGTTGGACAGGTGCGCCTGGTCGTAGAAGCCGTGTGCGAGCGCCAGGTCCGAGAGGGGTGCGTCGCGCAGCGACTTCACACATTCGTGAACGCGGGCCAGCCGTCGCCAGAGCCGCGGCGAGAGCCCCAGCTCCGCGTCGAAGAGTTGCTGAAGCCGGCGCGTACTGAGGCAGAGCGCCGCGGCCGTGCTCCGCACCGTCGACCGCTTCAACAACTGGAGCGCGTGCGACACACGTCGACGTTCAGTGCGCGCGCGACGCGAGGACCATTCGAGCAACTGCCGCTGCACGGCCGCGCAGAACCCGGCATCGCTCTTCATCGGCACCACGTCGATCTTCAACGGCATGAACTGATTGCGAAGCGCCCCCGACGGAATGCCCAAGAGCTCGTGCGCAGCGCCCGGCCGCAGCGTGACGGTGACGTGGGCAACCTCGCCGTCGAGCGCGAGTTTCACCGGCTGATCTGCAACGCCGATGATCCACGAACGCTGATCTCGAAGGTCGAAGAGCAAGCGCGTCGCGCCATCGGGAATCACCGTCTCTTCGAGCGGCGTGATGAAGTGCTCGCGATACACCTCGATGTTGGACACGTGCGGTGCCAGGCGCCGGTCCACCGCGACGTCACGAATCACGCGCGGCCCCGGCGTGAACACCGGACCGTCTTCGAGCCGCAGATGGACACGCTCGTCGACCATGCCGTTTCGATAACGACCTGACAGAGTCGACCCATGACGACGCGGCGAAGCGTGCGTTACCCGTGGGCCCGAGGTGGGCTTTCCGGCTTGCTCATGCTGCTCACACCGTTCGTGTGGGTCGTCGACGTGAGCTCATGCGGAGGCAACGGCCCGGTGCAGACCGAACTCACCGGCCTGGCGCTGCTGGGCAAGTTCGACCTCGAGTGGACGTCGCTGGTGCTGCTCTCGATGGCGTTCACGGTGCTCACGCCGTTCATGGCGCTGAAGGTCACGCGCGCCGCGTGGGAGAGCTGCGTTCACGTGCTCGGTCTGGTGGCCACGGGCTTCTTCGTGTGGCTCGGTCACATGACGATGTTCTTCACCCTCTTCACCGACCGCTCACCGTATGGCGTCGGTGTGCTCGTGCTCGCGCTGTTGCTCGCGCTGCTCATCGATGCGGGCGCGAGAGGCTCGTCTTCAGCGTGCAGCAGTGGCGCCGAGCTGCCGTCAGGGCTTCTTGAGCAGATCTTTGAAGTTCTTCTTCTTCGTTTCACCGGCGCGCAGCTCATCAGCGATGCGCTCACGCTCGAGCTCGACCGCGCGGTCACGCCGCAAGTCAGTGGCCTCGGTCGCTTCGTTCTTCGAAACGGCCGACAGTGGGCGGATGCCTTCGATGCGACGGTCTTCGCGGTAGCCGGACGCCATGTGGCGACTCTACTGCGCAGTTCTCCGCGCAGGTGATGGGTGGCCTTGCGGGAACTTGAGCGCGGCACGCGGCCTGCTCTGCACCCCAACCATGTGGATTCGCACAGGTCTGATGTTGGCGATGTTGAGCGGCTGTGCCGGCCTGTTGGTGAAGCCGCTGCGCGTTCCGTTGATTGGTTCACCTTCGCTGAAGCACGAGTCGCTGCAGGTCACGACGGCCGACGGCATCGCGCTCGACGGCTGGTTGTTTCGTCCTGCAGAACGAGCGCGCGGGGTGGTGGTGTTGCTGCACGGCAAGGACATCAACCGGCAGCACTTCGTGGGCGCGGCCGAGCGGTTCGTGAAGCAGGGCTTCGCCGTCGTCGCCTACGACCAGCGCGCGCACGGCGCGTCGACCGGTGAGTTCGTCACCTACGGCGCGAACGAAGTGAACGATCTGCGGCTGGTGCTGGACGAAGCGCTCAACCGTGTCGGTCGAGAGCTGCCGGTCGCGGTGGTCGGCGAGTCGCTCGGCGCCGCGGTGGCAATTCAGACAGCCGCGGTTGAACCCAGAATTCGTGCCGTGGTCGCCGCGGCGTCGTTCGCAGATCTCGAAACGATGGTCGACGACGCGGTCTTGCCGGCAGGCTTCAAGTCGATCGTACGCCGTGAAGCCGAACGTGATGCCCGGTTCTCGGTGGCCGACATTTCACCCGCGAAGTCGGCCGCGAAGATCGACGTGCCGACCATGTTGATGCACGGCTCCGAAGACACATTCGTGCCGATGAAGCACTCGCTGAAGATCTACGGAGAGCTGCGCGCTCCGAAACGCTTCGTGCGGCTCGAAGGCGTCGACCACGTCGGCGTACTGCTGTCCGACCAGTCGTGGGAACAGATTGACAGGTTCCTGTCAGATTCCGCTTTCGGGGCGGCCACCGCCTCGATGGCCGCCTCGAAGTGACTGCTTCCGAAGCGCGGCCGAAGGATGGCGCTCAGACGATCGGCACCGCGCGACCCTGGCTGCCTCGATGATGGCCGTCTCTGTCGATGTGAAGCGCGCTGCCGACAAGCGCGAGAGCACCTCGACTTCGAACTTCTGGGTGCCGCGTAGCGATGCCTTCGTGACGTTGCCTCTGGCCGGTGGTTTGGGCCGCCTCCGCTCCCAAACTCGGGGCCAGTTGCGCGGAATTCGCCTCGAGGTCGAGGGGCACGCGGGTGACGAGCTGTCTGCTCGCAACTCAAATGCACGTCACCCCCGGGGCTCATCAATTCGCCGAAACTCACGAACCATCGGCCTTGCACCACCGACGACGACTTCTGCTCGCTCCGCCTTCAGCACCAGCGACCTCACCGCCTGGCCACGTCACGTTCGCGACCAGTTCGTCCGCCGCGTTGGCCGCGTGAAGGGCCGTGATCGTGCGCACCGTGCGCGTCACCACCGCCACCTCGTGCGTCGTCCTGACTCGGTCACGCCCGCTTCGCGACGGTTCAGATGTCACTCTTGGTCGATACGGTGCGTAAACCGTCATCTGAACCGACGAAGGCGCACTTTGTGTCGTGTCGCAGTGCCAACACGGATTGAGCTCCGAAGAGCGCAACGCGTCTTCACGCGCTCATCGACTGCACGGCCTGATGCTGCCCAGGCTGGGAGTCGATGAACGCGATGACAACCAGTCGACCGCGGGGGCTCGAGGCGTCTTGCCCGACGTCGCGTCAGCCCTTGATGAACGCGAGCAGGTCGGCGTTCACGAGGTCGGGTGCGTGGTGCACAGGCCGTGCGACAGCTTCTCGTACACCTTCAAGGTGCCGTGCTTGAGCAGCTTGATGCTCTTGTGCGCCGAGTTGGCGATGGGCACGACCTGATCATCGTCGCCGTGCATCACCAGCGTGGGCACGTCGCAGGCCTTCAGGTCTTCGGTGAAGTCGGTCTCGGAGAAGGCCTTGATGCCGTCGTAGTGCGCCTTCGCGCCGCCGCTCATGCCCTGCCGCCACCAGTTCTCGATGACACCCTGCCCGCGGCCTGAATGATCCGGTCGACGATGGAAGAGGTGCTCATTCACCTCGGGGAATAATGACCCCGCGTGATTCAGCTGCCCTTCACGAACGCGAGCAGGTCTTCGTTGATCATCTGCGGGTGCGTGGTGGCCATGCCGTGCGACAACTTCTCGTAGACCTTGAGGGTGCCGTTCTTCAGCAGCGTGATGGCCTTGAGCGCCGTCGCGGCGATGGGCACGACCTGATCATCGTCGCCGTGCATGACGAGCGTGGGCACCTCGCAGGCCTTGAGGTCTTCGGTGAAGTCGGTCTCTGAGAACGCCTTGATGCAGTCGAAGTGCGCCTTCGCGCTGCCGGTCATGCCCTGCCGCCACCAGTTGTTGATGAGGCCGTCCTTCTTGTCGGCGTGGTTCTTGTTGAAGCCGTAGAAGGGGCCGCTCGGCACGTCGAGGAAGAACTGCTGGCGGTTGGTCGCCACGTTGTTGCGGAAGTCGTCGAACACGGCCTTCTCGACACCTTCCGGGTTCGCGGGCGTCTTGAGCATCAGCGGCGTGATGGCGCCAATCAGCACCAGCTTCGCGACGCGGCCCTTGCCGTGCTTCACGGTGTAGCGAAGCGCTTCGCCACCGCCGGTGGAGTGGCCGATGTGCACCGTGTTCTTGAGGTCGAGGTGCTCGACGACCGCGGCGACGTCGGCGGCGTAGTGGTCCATGTCGTGACCGTCGAAGACCTGTTCAGAACGGCCGTGGCCCCGGCGGTCGTGCGCGATGACGCGGAAGCCGTGCGAGAGGAAGAAGAGGAACTGCGCTTCCCACTCGTCGGAGCTCAGCGGCCAGCCGTGGTGGAAGAAGATGGGTTGCGCGTTCTTCGGGCCGAGGTCCTTGTGGAAGAGCTCGACGCCGTCTTCGGTCTTGATGAAAGGTCCGTGCATGTGCGGGCTGTAAGTGCGCCGAGCGTCGCGGGCGCGGAGTTACGCGGTTGTGACGCAGCGCACGAATTCATCGTCTCTTCTCATCCCGTATAGAGCAGGCGCGCTCATCGTCACCGTGGCTTGCGCAAGTCGGATGTGATGGCGTGCCGTTCCGTCGGCTACGGTTGAGCCGAACCGACTGATGCCGTGAGCCTTGAATAACCAGTTCGTCGAATGAGGCGGAAATGTCTACCGATTCCATCACTCCTACACCTGCTGAGTCTCGCGTCACTAGAGGCGATCTCAAAATTGCCTCAAGAGAATTACCGAGCAAGCAATGTGTAGGAAGCCGAGGAAGTTCTCAGCCT
>QFQP01000013.1 GCA_003243425.1 Archangium gephyra
ACCGCGCTGCCGCCATCGCGAACCTCTACGTGCTCGCGAGCTTCCGCGCTTCCGCTTAGCGGTTCAGCTCTCTAGCAGGGCATGAAAAATCCTCCTCCGCGCGACACGGAGGAGGACCCTCTTTCAGTGTGGAAGCGCCGTCTCACGCGCGCGCTCGTACGACTCACGAATGTGAAGTCGTCCATCGAGCGGCAGCACGTCGAGATGCAGGTTCAACGAGCCATCACGATTCACTTCCGCGAAGCCTGCGCGCACCCAGATGCTGCCGTGCTTGCCGGGCCTGATGGAAAAGACCGCCAGCGTCTTCCCTGGTTCCGTCATGCGTCCTCCTTTCTGTCCGCGTGGAGTGCGGGCCGAGTCGGATGAGCGAAGAGCGTGCCGCGAGGACTTCCGTGCGCTGGAAACGAAAGAGCGTCCACGCCGACGGACGGGCGTGGACGCTCCAGGGAACTTCTCAGCGGGCGAGATTCAGTACGTGGCGGACAACGTCCACCCGCTGAACACCGAGTAGGTCAGCACGCCGATGTAATAGGTGCCGGCCTGCGGAGCGCCGATGGTGACCGCGTCGGCGCCGCCGTTCGCCGAGACGTACTCGGCCGCGTTGCTGTCGGGGTACCGGCTGGCATCACATGCTGTGACCGTCGAGGGAGACGCTACCCATCGTGCCACCATGCACGGCACCGACCGGCCTCGGCGCCAGAACATCTTCCGCTCGTCGGGTCAGGCCACCGAACTCAGAGGCGGAGGTGGCGGTCATCAGTGCTGAGTTGAGCGCTGTGGCGATGCGCTCGATACGGATCCAGCGCGCAGGGTCATCGCTGCCAAGCCAGAGCAGAGCATCAAGTTCAAGGTCGCATCGGGCGAGGACTTCTGTCGCGCGGGCACGCGCGTGGCCTTCTTCAAGCAACGAGGCTCGCTCTGAGTCGTCCAGCTCCCCGAGCAGGTGTGCGGCCCCACTTGAAATGCGAGTCGCAAGTACAGTCCACACACCAACACAATCATCCGCAGCTTTGGCCCTCAGCAATTGAGCGAGTTCAGTCTGAACTTGCAGTCTAACGGCAGGAGACAGAGCAATCGAAGTATCGAAGGCGGAATTTCTCATTGTGCATTTCTGGGAACAGCGTGGCTTACAGACGCGCGAGCGACATGAAAGCTTCCGCTTTCAACATGCGTCGACAGCAGGATGTCTTCGTTGTTTCTCGAGGGTCACCGCGAAGTACTTTCCCAACCTCCAGACGACCGAGTTCGGCGAGCCCGTAGAGACGCAGGACTTCTTCAGCGACCGGTTTCGGCCGCGGGTACGACACCCAAGCCTGAAGCTCCGAGCGTCTTGAGCAGGGCGCTGTCATCGACCTCCGCGACCGCCAGGGGCCGCCCCGGAGCCGGGTGAGCGCATTGTCGAGGCGACGTCGTTGACCGCCGTGGGCTGCCGGCACCAAGAGCGGTCTCGCCGCGTGTCGCTCGCAGCCAACACTGCGCTCATGAAGGTATGAGCACACGCCGAGAGGCGCCCTCCCGCGCAGTTGCGACGTCTGCGTGTCGATGACGCGAGACGAACCGCTACGGGGAAGTGTCACCAACACTTGGTTGCAAACCGTCGAGTTCGGGAGAGCGCACCTGACGGCCGCAGTTGGCGATACAGTCATGAGACAACTCCGGAGCCTGACAAGGAACCATCGACAATCAGGCTGAGATGCAGGGCGCGGCTCGCTTTCACCAGGACGTAGTCGCTGGGCCTCAGGTTGTTCCGCAAACACCGCAGAAGAGCCCGGAGGTCCTTGAAGTGAGAGCTCGAGCACCGAGACAACAAGCCAGCCCCTCGACGGCTCGGCCCTTACTCCAATGTCGGTGTGGCTGCTCACTTCGTAAGCACCGAGGAACAGGTTCGCATCACGACAGTCGTCAACACGCGTCGTTCTGTCGCCGAGTTGACTCAACGTCAGTCGAACGGCCACGGTGACGCCACCCCCGCACCCGTTATGAGGCAGCCGCACGCGGATGACCCGCCGACGAAAAAAGCCGCCCGCGCAGCAGAGCTTGGACACAGCCGGGAGATAGGAGCGCGCGGGGCCTCCGTCATTGACGAACTTTCGAACGCAACCTTTCGCTCAAGGCGAAAGAATCTGTTCAGAGGGGTCCGTCGGCGCGCTCGATCGGATCTGCGACGGACGTTCATGACGTTCGCAAACCAGAAGATGCGGCGCACCAGCGCATCGCAGCCCTCGTGGGAAGCGCGCACTAAATGAAAGAGCGCCCACCCGCGAGAGTGGACGCTCCTGTGAATCATCGAGGCTGCCCGCGGCTCAGTACGTCGCGGTGAGCGTCCAGTTGTTGTAGGCCGTGTAGCCGAACACGCCGATGTAATACGTGCCGGCCACCGGGTTCGGGATGGTGACCGTGTCAGGTACGCTGCCGGTCGCCGCATTCCAGGTGTGATTGCCGGCCGACGAGGTGGGCATGGAAACGGTCCGCGAAATGTAGAGGTCCGCGTCTTCGGTCGACGTACCGCTAATCGAGATGACGAGCTGCGGGCGGCCCGACGGCACCACGACGGAGAAGTATCGGTACGAGTTCATCGCGCCAGAGACCTGCGTGTTGAGCGCCGGAGCGGTCGCCGTGGTGAGCGAAGCGGTCAACGAGAAGCTGCCCGAGTAGCTCGGGTACGCCTTCACGATGAGCCCGTACGAACCGGGCGCGAGCGTTGCCGCGATGTTGTACGAGCCGTCGGGCGGCTCGCACGCGATGGAGGCCGAGCACTGACCCAGCGGCGCCAGACCAAGGCCCGCGTAGCCGCCAGAGTCCGAGATCGAAGCGGAGAAGTCCGACTGCTGGGTGACCGTGAAGCCGTAGATGACGTCGTTGCCCGACCCGCTGACGGTCTGGCAGGGCAACGTCGCGTTCGGTGCCTGGCTGTCCGTGGTGCCCGAGACTGAAGCGCTGCCGTTCGAGAAGGTCAGCGTGGAGTTCGCAGGGCACGCGCCAGTGCCGCCGCCCGTCGCCGAGCCGCCACCGGTCGCAGAACCGCCGCCCGTCGCCGAGCCGCCACCGGTCGCAGAACCGCCGCCCGTCGCCGTGCCGCCACCCGTCGCCGAGCCGCCGCCCGTCGCAGAACCGCCGCCCGTCGCCGAACCGCCGCCCGTCGCCGAGCCGCCGCCCGTCGCAGAACCGCCACCCGTGCCGCTGCCGCCGCCGGTCGACCCGGTGCAGACGCCGTCCTGACAGGTCTGGCCGCCCTGGCACTGCACGCACGTGTCGCCGTCGCGGCCGCACGCGCTCGGGCCAACCGAGCCCGGGGGAACGCAGATGGTGCCGACGAAGCAACCCAGACACGTGGCCGAACCACCGCCGGTGCCGCTGCCGCCGCCCGATGCCGAACCGCCGCCCGTCGCCGAACCACCGCCCGTCGCAGAACCGCCGCCCGTCGCAGAACCACCACCCGTCGCCGAACCGCCGCCCGTCGCTGAACCACCGCCGGTGCCGCCGTCGTTCCCGCTGCCGCCACCAGAACCGCCGCCCGTCGTGCCACCGCCGGTGTTGGGGTTGTTGCCCACGCACGAGCCAAGCGAGCACAACGTGCCGAAGTTGCACGCATTGCAGAGGCTGCCGCCGCTGCCACAGGCCGTCTGCTGAGCCCCCGACTGACACTCGCCCGCCGCGTCACAGCAGCCAAAGCAGTTGGTGTTGTTGCAGGGCGGCTTGGCAGGGCCGCAGCTGGAGACAGGAACGAGGAACAGCGACGCGGCCGCGAACGCGACGGCCAGCCACTTCTTGGAGTTGGTATTCATGAGGGAGGGTGACCCGGCTCGGCCCGGGCAGGTGAAGCTCTACCGGGAAGCGGCGGCGATCTGCAAATCACGCCGACTTCTTGCCGGGTGAAAGCGCGGCGGAGTCGGCTTCGAACAACTTCTCGAGCTCTGCGCGCGCCGAGGTCGCCTTCTGCTGCAGCGACTGCATGTCCCCGCGCAGATGAAAGCTGTCTTCCAGCAGCCGCTCGTCGAGGTCGCGGAAAATTTCCATGGTTCTGTGCGCTTCGCTCCACGGCATGCCGAGCTGCACCAACACCCCCCGGGTCATTTCCACGCTGCCGGCGAAGGTCTCGCGGAACAGGTCGTGGATGCCCATGGCCTTCAGTTCGTACGCGTGCTGGCGGTTGCGGGCGCGTGCCACGATGCGCAGGTGCGGGAAGTGCTTCTGCACCGCGTGCGCCGTGGCGACCGAAGCCTTCACGTCGTCGATGGCGAGCACGAAGACACGGGCCTTGGCCGCGCCGGCCGCTTCGAGGAGCTCGAGGCGCGACGCGTCTCCGTAGAAGACCTTGTTGCCGAAGCGGCGAATGAAGTCGACGTGGTCGGGGCTGGCGTCGAGCGCGACGAAGGGAATCTTGCGCGCCGACAACACGCGGCCGACGACCTGACCGACGCGACCGAAGCCGGCGACGATGACCGGCGTTTCTTCGCTGAAGTCCAGCTTGTCGAAGTCGCGCTCTTTCTTCGGCGCCAGGCGCGGCGCCACGAAGCGTTCGAAGAGCGCGAAGAAGACGGGCGTGGTGGCGAGCGACGCGCCGACGATGAAGACCACGAGCTGCTCGAGCTCGGTCCACATCAGGTGCGTCGTGGTGGCGAGCTTCACCACCACGAAGGCGAACTCGCCGCCCTGCGAGGTCGAGATGGCCAGACGAATGGCCGACACGCGGTCTTTGGTGCGCCACCAGCCGATGCCGAACAGCACGGCGGCCTTCACCGCCACCAGCCCCAGCACCAGCCCGAGCACGATGAAGGGCTTCTGCGCCGCCAGCGACAGGTTCACCGACATGCCGACCGACATGAAGAAGAGGCCGAGCAGCAGGCCCTTGAAGGGCGCGATGTCGGCCTCGAGCTCGTGGCGGTACTCCGAGTCGGCGAGCAGCACGCCTGCGAGGAACGCGCCCAGCGTGGCCGAGAGGCCGATGAGCTCCATGACCAGCGCGGTGCCGACGACCACCAGCAAGGCGCTGGCGGTGAACAGCTCGGGCACGTGCAGCGAGGCGATGGCCTTGAGCGCGGGCCGCAGCACGAAGCGGCTGGCGACCACCATCGCCGCGAAGGTGCCGAGCACCTTGAGCACGCCCAGCAACGAGAAGCCGCCGCCGGTGCCCGCGAGCATGGGCACCATGGCCAGGAAGGGGATCGCCGCCACGTCTTGAAAGAGCAGAATGCCGAACGCGATGCGGCCGTGCTGCGCGGTGAGCTGGTTGCGTTCCGCCAGCGCCTGCACGGCGAGCGCGGTGGACGACAGCGAGAACGAGAACCCGAGCACGAACGCGGTGAGCCACGGCAGACCGAGCAGCGCGCCGACCAGCGTGAAGAGGAGCGTGGTGACGCCGACCTGCACCGAGCCGACGCCGAACACGTTGCCGCGCATCGTCCACAGACGTTGCGGTTGCAGCTCGAGGCCGATGACGAAGAGCAGCAGCACCACGCCGAGCTCCGAGGTGCTCATCACCGACTCGACGTTGCTGACGAGCTTGAACCCGGAGGGCCCGACGACGACGCCGGCGACCAGGTAGCCGAGCACCGCGCCGAGCCCGAACCGCTTGAACAGCGCCACACCGATGACGGCCGCCACCAGGAAGATGACGGCGTCGTGGATGAAGGACATGGCGGCGCTTCCTAGCCGAAAGCGTCCGCCGCGAAGGAAAACGGAACGACAGCTGCTCGTTCAGGTCAGTTCACTTCGACGATCCACATCGCGCGGAGGCCGTTGGTCATCCACGCCACCACGTGACAGGTGCCGGGCTTGAGCCCCGTCATGCGCAGCCGGTTGCCACCCTCCGGCACCACGTCGACGATGTCGGGCGTGCCCACGGCCAACCGCTGCAACGACACCGGCACGTCGACCGAGATGCTGGCGCCCTTCTTCACCTTCACGTGCACCGCGCGACTCGGCTCGAACTGGGGCTCGGGCGCGGGGCGCGGGTTGGGCCGCGGCTGCGCGAAGCGCGGCTGACCGTCTTCGTCGTCGATGACGAGAATCTCACGCACGCGGGGCACGTGTTGATCTCCGGGCTCGGCGAGCGCGAGGAACTTCTCGTACGCAGCACGTGCACGCTGCTGGTCGCGGGTCGACTGGTCTCGCGCGGCGATGGACGCCACCACCGAGCCCAGCACCCGCCAGCACGTCGCGTTTTCGGGGAACATCTCGACGCACGCCTCGGCCCTCGCGAGCGCCGCGTCGTAGTTCTTCTCGCGCCGGAGCGCGTTCGCCGCGTCGATGTATTCCCTGGCGTCAGCGCTGCGCGGAGGCGCGGGCGCACGCACCACGGGCGGCAGCGGAGCCGCAGGCGGCGCGGGCGCAGGCGGCGGCGCGACCTTCTCGAGTTGCTGTCGCCGCCGGGTGATGCGCTCGGAGATGGGGCTCGGGCCCGTCTTCGACAGCTCTTCGTTCAACGTCGACAGCGAGCTCAGCTCGGTCGCGTCGAGCGAGTCGATGCGCGAGCTCATGCTGAGCGCCGCCAGCATCTTCGTGCCGGTGTCCGAGCACGCGGTGCTGGTGCACGCGTCGACCGCGCGCTTGAGCGCCTGCAGCGAGCCCTGGGACCAGGCGGCCTCGAGCGCCTTCTCGTCACCCAACAGCGCGTCACCGCGCTTCACCGTCACGTAGACGAGCTGAGCGACCATGGCGACGAAGAGCACCGCGGCCACCGCCAGCACCTCGGGCGGCAACCAGCGGCGCCGCAGCGGCACGACCTTGCGTTCTTCGTTGACCGCGTCGAGCAGCCGCTCACGGCCACGGCGCAGCTCACCGGGCGTGGGCTCACCGACCTCGTCGTGCGCCTTCAAGAAGGCAATCAGCTCCGGCTGCATGGGCGGCACGTCTTCATCTCGGTGGTGAGTCATGACGCGACCTCCTCGCGAACCTGCAGTGACCTGGTGAGCGCCGCGCGACCGAGGCGCAGCCGCGAATAGACGGTGTTGAGCTTCACCTCGAGGGCCTCTGCGACTTCCGGTGCGCTGAGCTGCTCGAGGTCCATCAGCACCACCACTTCACGTTGTTCTGCGGGCAATTGCGCGAGCACGCGCTCGAGCTGGGCGAGCGCCCGACGGCGTTGCAGCTGCGCTTCGGGGTTCGACCTCGAGTCGGGCTGTGCGTCGTCGAGCGACTCGGGCTTCCACTTCGTGCGACGCACGTTCGCGGCCACGCGCACGGCGATACCGAGCAGCCACGTCAACGGCGACGACCGGCCCTGAAAGCGGCCCGCGTTGCGGTGCGCGGTGAGAAAGACGTCCTGTACGGCGTCTTCGACCACGGAAGGCGGAACGCCGAGCCGAAGACACGTGCGCCAGACGCGTGGAGCGTGTGCGTCGTAGAGCGCCGCTATCTCCAGCGAGTCATTCGTCATGGATGAGAGGAGCAGGGTCACGCCGCACTGAGTGTCGGGTGCCGGAAATTCCGTCACTGAAGCGAAAACTCGAGTCGTTTCCGAGAGAAACAGAAGCCGCGGTGGAGTGTAAGGCGGCTCCATGTACGAGTATCTGCTGGTCGACCTCGTGATGATCGCCCCCCTCGTGCTGGTGGGCCTCTTCCGCCCGCAGTGGTTTCAGGGCGGGCTCAAGCCCGGCATCAAGGCGACGATCTCGGCGTCGATCCCCTTCATCGTGTGGGACGCGCTCGTGGTGAACCGGCACTGGTGGTTCAACCCGGCGTACGTGATGCCGCTGCGCATCTTCGGGTTGCCCGTCGAGGAGTACCTCTTCTTCTGCATCGTGCCGCTGGCCTGCATCTTCACGTGGGAGCTCGCGTTCGCGGCGAAGCGGGAGCGGCCGGTGAAGTGGCTGTCATTCGCGCCGTGGCTGGTGATGGCGGTCACCGCAGCGCTCGGCGCGTGGGCCTGGTCGACGGGCCGCGAGTACACGGCGTTCTCGCTGTGGAGCGTCGGCTTCTCGGCGTTGATGGACGTCTTCGCCGGCACGCGCGTGTATTCGATGGTGAAGGGCTGGGCGTACCTGGTGACGGTCGGCGCGCTCACCACCGTCTTCAACGGCTACCTCACCGGGCGGCCCATCGTTCAGTACGACGAGCGGTTCCAGCTTCCGTTCCGGGTCATCACCATTCCCATCGAGGACTATGGGTTCGGCATCGCGCTGGCGATGTTGGCGGCGAGCCTCTACCAGGCCAACCGCGCGCGGAGGTTCGCGCCGTCGCTGTTCACGTGGCTGATTGAAAAGCGCTTCGGTGGCTACCGGCACGAGGTCGAAGTGCCCAACCCGTCGGCACCCGAGAAGCTCGCGGCGCCTGAGCGCGTGGCGGTCATCGGCGGTGGCCTCGCCGGGTTGACGGCCGCCGAATTGTTGTCACGGCGCGGCTTCGAAGTGACTGTGTTTGAAAAGAACACCTACCTCGGCGGCAAATTGTCGTCATGGAAGGAAGACGTCGACGGAAAATCGCGCGATATCGAGCACGGCTTTCACGCGTTCTTTCATCATTATTACAATTTCAATCATTGGCTGGCCGAGACCGGGTTGTCGAAGGCGCTCGAGCCGGTGGGGGACTACCTGGTCATCGGCGCAGACGGCCGGCGGTACTCGTTTCAGGAGGTGGAGAACACGCCGCTGCTCAACCTCATCGCGCTGTACGGCAAGGGCCTGTTCCGCATGGTCGACGTGGCGAACCCGACCACCGGTCAGGCGCTGCAGAAGTTCCTCGAGTGGGACGACCAGAAGATCCCCGCGCAGCTCGATGAGGTGAGCTTCGCCGAGTACGCGAAGAAGGCGCGGATCCCGAAGTCGTTGATGGTCATCTTCACGGCGTTCGCGCGGGCGTTCTTCGCGCATGAAGACCGACTGTCGATGTCTGAGTTGGTGAAGAGCTTTCATTTCTATTACCTCAGTCATGACAGGGGCCTGTCCTTCGACCGGCTCACGTCGACGGTGGAAGAAGCGGTGATGGGGCCGCTCGCCACGCGGCTCCGTGCACAGGGCGTGACCATTCGCACCGGCGCGGCGGTGAAGTCGCTGAAGGTCGAAGGTGGCTTCGAGGTCGACGGTGAGCGGTTCGATTCGGTGGTGCTCGCGGCGAACGTGACCGCGGCGAAGGCGCTGCTGCCGGGCCGCTTCGACGCGCTGACTGCGGGTCAGCGGTACGCGGTGCTGCGCTTGTGGCTCTCGAAACCGCTCGGCGGCGAGAAGATGCCGGCCTTCGTGGCGACGGAGCGGGTGCGCGCGTTGGACGCGTTCTGCCCCGTGAGTGACGAGGTGCTCGAGCTGCACAGCTACGCGTTGCCCGATGACCTGAGCGACGCCGACGTGACGCGCGTGCTCGAAGAGGAGTTCAAGCGGTACGTGCCGCACTTCGACGCGTCGTCCATCACCTCGCGGCACCTGCAGCTGCGAGATGACTTCACGGCGTTTCATCTGGGGCTCGCCAAGCACCGGCCTTCGGTCGAGACAAACGTGCCCGGGCTGGTGCTCGCGGGTGACTGGGTCGGCCTGCCCTTCCCGTCGATGTTGATGGAGGGCGCCCACACCTCGGGCGTGATGGCGGCCAACGTGTTGTGCAAACGCGCAGGCGTCCGCACGTTCCCCGTGTGGTCGGTGCCGAAGCGGGGTCTGCTCGCGCGCGGCTGAAGGAATGGAACGCGGCGACCGAGGTGAGCCCGGGTGGGTCATCGTCTTCTCGTCGATGAACCCATGCTGCGGACCTGCGGCTCGAGGCGCGAGACCTCTGTGGTCTGCAGGAAGATGCTGATGAAGGGCGACCGTTCACGACGGTTCGTTCGAAAGACCCACTCAGGACTTCAGTCGGCTCATCACCTGGCGAACGCGCGCGTCGACATCGCCCTGCACTTCGACCACCTCGACGCCAAACCCCAGCGAATCGTCGAGCAACATCGACCGCAGCCTCTCGTCGACCTCTTCGCGCAGCGCATCTGAACGAAGCTTCACGCGCGCTTCGATCGGCACGAACACCACCAACTCCAACGACTGCATCGCGGCACGCACACGCTCGAGCCACGCGTCGTCATCGAACGAATCCGACAGGTAGGCCACGAGGTCCGCCGGGCAGCGATCGAAGATCACGTTTGGTTGATCATCGCCCAGCACCTCCAGCGAACGCTCCAGCTGCGCTTCGAAGTCTTCGACCGTCGGCGGCGTCGCGCTCTCGTAGCCATCTTCTTCGAGCAGCTCATACGGCTCGGCCACGGTCACGTACTTCGGCAGCGCGTCACCGAGCGCTTCCACCAACGTCGACTTCCCCACCCGATGCGCTCCCGACACGGCAATCCGCATCACGCTCTCCACTTCTCGATCGCCGCGCGTCGCATGTGCTCGTCGTTTCACAACCGCGCGACCCACGCGAAGAACTCCGTCACGTCGACGTCGTCTTCGGGCTGCGCCGGCTCGTGCGCCGAGACGTGGAGCATCGGCGCTCCACTTTCAAGCGAAGCAATTCGCCTTCACATGCACCGCGCAAATCTGGGGGGCAGCGGCCGCCGACACCCGTTGGTGCACGCCCGACTTCTCGCGCTTTCGTTGGTGATGACGGCCTGTGGGTATGCGCCGATGCCCGGCGAAGACACCAACTTCGAGCCGGACAACGGCCACGACGACTACCAGACCGTCGAGCAGGGCCTGGTCAGCTGCGCCGAATCGCAGAGCACCGGCTACCGCAGCGGCAGCCCGTTCCCGGTCACGTTGATCTCCGTCGACGGCCAGCCGGTCGAGAAGAACACCGGCAACGCGTACGCGGTGATGCAGGCCGCGGCGGCCGCCAATGGCGTGGGCATTCGCATCAACGACGGGTTCCGCACGCCGCAACAGCAGCAGTACTTCTATTCCTGCTACGTGAACTGCAACTGCAACTCGTGCAACCTCGCGGCGGCGCCCGGTTACTCGAATCACCAGAGCGGTACGGCGTTGGACCTCAACACCGCGAACGGCTCGGTGCTCAACTGGCTCAACAACAACGCTGCGCGCTTCGGGTTCCGCCGCACGGTGCCCAGCGAGCCGTGGCACTGGGAATACTTCGGTGGTGGTCCCGGTGGCGGGCCGTGCAGCGCGCCGCCTCCGTGTGACCGCTCGGCCGGTGGCTTCACGTTCAGCTGCGACGGGTCGCAGAGCGGCATGGCGTGCGTGAACGTCAACGAGCCGTCGGACTCCAACACCTGGAACGACAACTTCTTCTGCAGCACGCGCGACTTCGGCATGCGCTGGTCGTACGCGGGCCCCATTGCAGGGATGGACTGCGCCAACGTCGCCGAGTCGTCGGAGTCGAACCCCGCCATCTGGGCCGACAACTTCCTGTGCACGCCGCAGCAGTCGCCGTGGAAGTTCTCGTGGTCGAGCGCGGGCCCCATCGCCGGGAAGAACTGCGTGCACTGGAACGAGACCGCAGACCCGAACTCCTGGCACGACAACTACCTGTGCACCGAGAACGTGGGCACCTTCACCAACGGCGGCTTCACCTTCACGACGGCCGGCGCCGGTGGCCGCGCGAACTGCGTGAACGTGAACGAGCCGTCAGACCCCGACACCTGGAGCGACAACTTCTTCTGCACGCCGAACGACTACGGGATGCAGTGGTCCTACGCGGGGCCGATCTCCGGCATGGCGTGCACCAACGTCGCCGAGAGCGCCGAAGCGCAGCCGCAGATGTGGGCCGACAATTTCCTGTGCGTGCCGCAGAGCGCGCCCATTCGTTTCCACTGGAGCTCCGCGGGGCCCATCGCCGGCTTGCCGTGCGTGCGTTGGTTCGAGCACGCCGAGACCAGCGCCACGTGGATCGACAACTGGCTGTGCGTCGAGCTGCGCGGCGTGGTCATCGACGATCTGAGGCTCAGCGAAGAAGTCGCGCCGCCCGTGTTCAGCGAGCCCGACATTCAGGAGCCGGTCACGCAGGTTCCCGGAGCGCCCGTCGCGCCCGGCGAAGTGACGTCGATGCAGCTCGAGTCACGGGGCTGCACCGCGGCGCCGTCGTTGCTTCCGGTGTTGCTGGGCGCGTGGCTGCTGCGGCGTCGCCGGCACTGAGTGTGTTACGCGAACGGCATGCGCACGTTCGTTCTCGCTCTGGCGGTGCTGTTCGTCGGTTGTCCTTCGAAGCCCACGGTCGTCGATGCCGGGGCTGCGCCGGTGGAGCCCCCGGTGACGGCCCCCGCGCCGGTGGCGCCCACGCCTGACGCGCCGCCCGCCGCGGCTCCCGATGCACCGGCGCCGGAGGTGAAGGAAGCGGTGCAGGTGCCCACGAAGATCAACGAAGCGCTGGTGGTGACGCTGGTGCCCGCGGACACGCTGACGGCGAAGACCTCGGTCGAGTTCCGGCTGCGCGTGAAGAACCCCACCAACGAGCCGCAGGAGTTCTGCCGCTACCACACGCTCTTCGAAGGGCTGCGCAACGACGTGCTCGAGGTGAAGTCGGCGAGCGGCAAGGTGCTCGACTACCGCGGCATGATGGCCAAGCGCGGGCCGCCGACCGCCGAAGACATGATTCGCCTCGACCCCGGCGAAGAGACGATGAGCGAGGCGGTCGACGTGCGCGACGGCTACGCGTTCACCGCCGGCACGTTCACGGTGGCGTTCCGCGGCGGCACCATCAGCGGCCTGCCGTCGTCGGCGCCGGTGACGGTCGGCGTGAAGTGACGCCCGCTAGCGAAGGCCGTTGGCGACGCAGCTGAGCGCGCGCTCGATGAGCTGGTCTTCGTTCACGCCTTCGGGAATCGCGCGGCCCAGCAGCAGCGACGCGACCCCGTGAACCATGGCCCAGGCGACGACCGAATCAGTCTGGGTCATCGACTCACCGAGCTGCTTCCTGGTCGCGCTCGCCAGCGCATTCCACGCGCGCAACGAATCGACCGACGGTTCACCGCCGCCGCGGAACATCAGCTCGACCTGACGCGGGTGCTCGCGCGCGAACTTCACGTAGGCGCGGCCCGTGGCGCGCAGCGGGTCTCGCTCCTTCAAGCCCGGCTCGAGCACGTCGGCGAAGCGCTTCCACGCTTCTTGCCGCAGCGCCTCGATGAGCCCGTCCTTGCCTGCGAAGTGATGCCCGGGCGCCGCGTGCGACACGCCGAGCACCTCGGCCACCGCGCGGAGCGACAACGCGTCGACGCCACCCTTCGACACCACCTTCCACGCCGTCGCTACGATCGCCGAGCGCAGATCTCCGTGATGGTACTGGTCCACCGGCTTCTTCTTCGTTGCCATGCGGCGCACCCTATCTTGACAGTGACAAGATGCAATCGTTATTCATGACGCATGCTCTCGTCTGCTCTGTTGTCGGCGTTGCACGTCTTCGCGCTCGCCATTGGTCTGCCCGGGGTGTTCCTGCGCGGGCGTGCGCTGCGCGCGGGTGACGTGCCGCGGGTGCTCGCCGCCGATTCGGCGTGGGGCGTGGCGGCGCTGCTGTGGCTGGTGACCGGCCTGGCGCGGGCGTTCGGCGGGTTCGAGAAGGGCACGCAGTTCTACCTGGCCAACCCCATGTTCCACCTGAAGCTGACGTTGTTCGTCGCCATCTTCCTGCTCGAGATGTACCCGATGGCGACCTTCATCAAGTGGCGCATCGCGCTGGCGAAGAAGCAGCCGGTCGACCTCTCGAAGACCGGCCTGCTCGCGCGCCTCAACGCGGTCGAGCTCGCGCTGACCATCGCGCTGCCGTTCGTGGCAGCGCTGATGGCGCGCGGCATCGGCATGCGGTGATCAGAGCTTGTTCACCTGCTTCACGTTCCACACGCCGCTCGACGGCGTCTCCGAGACCGTGAAGTACGAGGTGCCATCGAGCTTCCAGGCGATCGACTCGCCCTGCCCTTCGACGGTGTCGGTGAGGGCGATGGGCGTGGCGTTGAACGCGGTCTCGAAGGCACCGCCGGCCGTGGCGCGGAACTCGTACACGCGGCGGTAGGTGCGGAGAATGAAGCGCTCCCCACACGGGTGAATGTCGGCCGCGGTGGTGCGCGCGTAGTTCACGTCGGTGGTGGTGGGCAGGGCGATCTCCTTCACGAAGATGAGCGTCGCCAGCACGTCGGGCGTCAACGTGGTGGGGAACTTGTACACGCGCGTCTTCGTGTCGTGCTTGGTGAGCACGTACACGGTGCCGGTGACCGGGTGCACCATCAGCGCCTCGGCGTCGTACGTGCCGTCGGGGTACTGAAACGGGTAGCGCTCGAGGCCGGCGAGCGTGCTGCCGTTGGGCGTGGTGCCGACCGTCGGTTCAGCGACGCGGTACATCGCAAATTGCGTGCGGTTGGTGCCCGACGGGAACGTGCCGCTGCTGCGACCGGTGTCGGCCATGTACACGCACGTGCCGCTCGGGCACGGGCCGACGGCGAGGTCTTCCCAGTCGAAGAGCGTGGTCGCGGTCATGGGGATGCTGAAGGGGAAGTTCAGGTTGTACTGAGCGACGACGCCGCCCGCGCCGACCACGAGCAGGTTCTTGGTGTCTTCGTTGTGCGTGTAGAGCAGGCCCGGGTTCTTGCGGCTGGCGGCGAGGCCCGAGGGTTCGAGCACGCCGGAGCCGCTGAACGAGAACGCGGTGGAGTACGTCGTCGCGAAGGTGTCGTACGTCGCGCAGGTGTTGGTGATGCCCGCCGGCCGCAGCGCGACGGTCTGACCGATGCTCGGCGCGGCCACGCTCGAGGTGCCGGTCAAGGCGGTCTGCAGCCCCGCGGCGCCGAAGGTCTTCGTCGACGTCGACTCGATGAGCCCGGCGGTCGCGCTCGCGAGGCACGACTCGATGACCTCGGTGGTGCCCGCCGACGGGGTGATGTTCTCGGGGCAGGTCGCCGAGTTGTGCGCCTTCGCGCCGAACCACACGCCGACCACGTTGGCGACGGTGGTGGTGACCGCGGGGCTGTTGATGGACGTGCCGGTGTTCGACTGGCCGGAGCTGGTGTCGATGGGGTTGAGCGGGTCGACGCCCGAGAACGCGAGCAGCTGGCCCTGCATCGAGCTCGCGGCGTTGATGGTGAAGACGTAGCTCGACGGCTCGGAGGCGGTCGCGACCTTGAAGTAGATCCAGTCCTTGATGGCGGTCTGACTCGCGCTGGTGCGCAGCTGCGACCAGCCGCTGGGCGCGGTGAACGACGGCATGGTGGCGTTGCGCGAGGCGATGCGAACGAGCAACAGGTCGTTCACCACGGTGCCCGCGGGCTTGCTGAAGGTCAGCGAGGTGACGTTGAGGCCCTGGGCTGAGGTCGCGCTGCGAAAGGCGACCAGGCCCTGCTGCGTGGTGGCCCAGGTGTCTTCGGGGAGCCCGGTCTCGGGGCCGCAGGAGGCGAAGGCGAGAAGCAACACTGCGAGTCGTGAAGTGATGTTCATGCGGCGGTCGTAATCACCGCGCGCGGGCGCCTTCGCGAATTGCCGCGAGCCGAAACGTCGGAGTGTCGTGAACTGGAGTTCACAGTGCGTCGAGCGGCGCGAAGGCGATGCCCGATGGGGGTCGCGCGGGAGCTACCAGGCCTGGCTGCGGAGCTTCAGCCCTGCGCGGAATGAGAACGGCGGCCCCACGGTGTCCACTCCCGCGCGGCCCACGAGGTACGTCTCGTTGCCGAGGTTCTGCGCCGCTGCGAACACTTCGACGCCCGGACCAATCAATCTGGAAATCGATGCATCGACCAGCGCCACGCCGTCGATGGGCAGCGTGTTGCGATCGTCTTCGAACATCTGGCTCAACACCCGCACCTGCAGCGTCGCCGTGAAGACGCGCGGGTTCGAATACATGAGGGTCCCCGTGAAGCGGTGCGCGGGGTCTTGCGGCAACTGCTTACCGATGAGCTCCGGCGCGCCATCGATGACCCGCGCGTCGACGAGCGTGTACGCAGCGCTCACGGTGAAGTCGTGGAGGAAGCGCCAGTCAACCCCCGCTTCGAGGCCGATGATGCGCGCCGCGCCCTGGTTCTGACGCTGCCGATTTCCGCTCTCGAGCGTCACGTTGACGATGGGGTCCTGCAGCCAGTTCGCGAACCCCGTGGCCCGCATGGTGAGCCCGGGAACGATGGCCGTCTCTACGCCCACGTCGCCACCGTTGATGGTCTCGGGGGCGAGCGCGTCGTTGGCCTGCGTGAGAAGCGTGCCCACCTGAAACGGCCGGTACAGCTCGTTGAGCGTCGGCGCCCGGAACGCTCGATACACCGCAGCGCGAAGGCTGGTGCTCGCATGCACCTTCGCGTGCAACGCGAGTTTGGGACTCAGTGCACCGGCGACACGAGCGCCGTTCTTCCAACCATCCGCGCGAACCGCTCCCACTGCTTCGAGCCACGGCAGGAACTTCCACGCGTCTTGAACGAACACCCCGCCGAGTTGTTGGTCTCTGGCCATGGCGCCGGTGACGCGACCGTCGACGCCGGCCGAGACGCGGTGTTCACCCGCTGCCTGAAGCACGTTCGACGACCACACCAGCGACAGCCCCTCGTCGTTGATGGGGATGTTCTGCGTCGCGGTCAGCACTTCACTCGAGCGATCCGCCGCGACCCGGGAGCGCGTTTGATTGAAGTGCTCGAGGCGCCCGAAGAGCCGCGCCTGCCAGTGACCTCCGGCTTCCCAGTCGAAGCCCAGCTCTGCGTGGCCCTGGCGCACCTTCGAGCCACTCAACGGCGTGCCCGCGTTCTGTTCTTCGGTGAAATGGCCGCCGCTGATGAACCCCGTGAGCGAGCCCACGAGGTTCGCTTCGATGCGCGCGTTGGTCGAGAAGTGCGAGTTGGGCGCGTTGACGTCGATGGCGCCGCGTTGCGCCGGGGCCGTGATGGGAAAGCCGTCGCTGCGCAGCGCTTCGATTTCGACCGACGCGCGAACTCGCTGGCTGCCACCGGCGATGCGCATGCCGCCGAACTGCGTGTTCTGCGTGCCGAGGAAGCCATCTGCGTCGAACACGAAGCCCGGGCTGATGGGGCGCGTGATGACCTGAATGACGCCTCCGAGCGCGCCGCTGCCGTATTGCGCTGAGGCGGCGCCGGGCACGACCTCGATGTGGTCGATGCCCAGGCGCGGGAGCGAGCGCCAGTACACCCAGCCCCCGAAGCCGTCGTTGGTGGGGATGCCGTCGACGAAGAGCGACGCGCGGGAGACGCCGGAAGGCCCGATGCCGCGGAGGCTGAGGCCCTGTGACGTGGGGTCGGCGGTGAGGCTCGAGCTGCGCCGGAAGGTCTGCGTTCCCGGTGACGCGGCTCTCAACAAGTCGTCGGTGAGCAACGTCGGGCTGCGTTGAATGTCGGTGAGCGGGATGACCCGGGTCTGCACCGGTGAGTCGGCCAGTGAGCGGGGGCTTCGTGTCCCCGTCACCACGGTCTGGAGCTCGGTTCCTCCGTCGGCTTGCGCGAGCGTGAGGAGCAGCAGGGCGAACGGCATCGGCGCTCACCCTGACCTTCCCCGGCGGTGAGCGCGACTTTTTCAGCAGCCGGGTCGCGATGACTACGGCTTCGTGACGCTCACCGCGTACACTCGCGTCAATGCGAGGGGTGCTGTTGACTGTTTTCCTCTCTGCCGCGGCGTACGCCTCCGACGCGGATGCGGGGGGCGTCGATGTTCCAACCAGAGACATTCCAGCGGCTGACGCCGGCATCTTGACGCCCGCGGTCATCGAGGTGCGCGAGGTCGACGAGGGCCCCACCTTCTTCGACACCTACTTCAGCGGCACGCGGCTGCTGCGCGGCTTCTATTTCGAGATCGCCTTCCTCTACGGCGCCGGTGGCCTCGTGCACACGCCCGGCGCCGCGCCGATTCCGATGACTGGCCTCCGGCTCTCCGAGCGCCACGGCTTCTTCTCGTGGGTGCTCGCCAAGATTCTCGGCGACGCGATGATTGCGTATTCGGCGGTCGAGATCTCCAACGTGAGCACCTCGGTCAGCGATCGCTACGTGGGCAACGGCGTCATCGAGCGCACCACGACGACCTCGTACACCGCGCGCCGGGTGATGAGCGACCAGCAGGTGCTCGCGGCGCAGGGCGACTTGAGCAAGAGCCTCACCGGGAGCACCTGGCTCGACATCGTGGCCTACGACGACAAGTTCCTCGGCATCGAGCGCGGCGTGCCCGGGGCCGCAGGCTGGGAGTTCGCCTTCGGCGTCGACTTCGAGCTCTTCCAGTGGAACGGGCTGCCCGCGGTGCTGGACGTGGGTCTGTACTTCGCGAACGTGCGCGCGGCGCGGCCGCTGGGCGCGAGCATCAGCGGCTCGAAGTTGGAGTACCCGGCGGGCGGCGTGGTGGCGCGCTTTCACCTGCCGCTCACGCGCTTCTTCACCCTCACCGCCGAGCAGGTGCTCAACGTGTTGTCGTTCGGCTACCTCATCGATGCTGACACCGAGCAGGTGGGCCGCGTGCCATCGTCTCCGTTGCGGCTCGGGTTGCAGCTCCACCTGACGGATCGCATGTTCGTCAAGGCGCAGGGCGTGCTCGGCGGGTTCGGCTTCGTCGACGGCAAGCTGGGCTTCCTCGTGGACATGGGGGTGCGGCTGTGAGGCGCGCGCTCGTGGCAGTCGTGCTGACGTCGCTGGCGGCTTCGGCCGATGAACGGCCTCGCGAGACGCCGGCGAAGTGGGCGACGGGGCGCGTGGGTCCGTACCTCTTCAACGTCGCGGGGCGCGGCCACTACACGCTCGGTGAACGCGACGGCGTGGCCTTCACGCAAGGCGGTGGCGAGGTCACGCTCGAGGGCGGAGGCGCGGTGCAGATCACCAGCTTCGGCAGCCACATCGGCTTCGACTTCGAGACCGCGGTCGGGCTCACCACCACCGAGGTGTACGCCGACGGCACGCTGCGAGATCAACGAGACGACGATGAACGCGAGGACCCTGCCAGGGCGTGGCTCACGGCGCGCGTGGGCGCCCGGCTGCTGGTGGCTCCGGTGACCTTCGGTTTCGACGGCTTCTCGGTGCGGCTCGGCCTGCTGGCCGGGGTGATGCTGGAGGGCAGCGGCGCGCGCTCGTGGACCATGCCCGGCGCGTTGAACATCGGCGCACAGCTGGTCATCGGCACCGACGGCGTCTTCGGGCTGCACGCCTCGTACCTGGCGACGCCGCGGCAGGGCGAAGAGCTGCTGCTCATTCGCCATCAGGCGTCGCTCGACCTCGGGTTCGGGCCTCTCGTCATCGGCGGGCGCTGGCAACTGGACGAGGTGACCTTCACGGCGCCGGCGGCGCAGCTCTCGGCGCATTCGTTCTTCGTGACGGTGGGCGCACGCTTCGTGGACATCACGAAGCTGTAGTCACTCGTTGGCGAGCAGCACGTCGTTGAGCATCTTCGCCGCTTCGGGGTTCAGCAGAATGCCGGTGTGCGTAGATGAAAACCCAAACACCTTCGATGCCTGTTTCTGCACATCGTCGTGGAGCTGACTCGAGATGGCGACCACCCCGTCGGTGCCGGCGCCGCCTTCGTAGCCGAAGAACAGGTAGTGCTTCGGGAGCAGCGGGCGCTCGAGCATGGTGGTGAGGAACTCGCTGTCGACCGCGACGTCGGCCCACGACGAGACGACCGACGGCGCGGCGTCGACGCCGTACTTCGCAGCGGCCACGCCGCCCCAGGGCGTGGAGAACGTCACCAGCGTGTTCACGTAGCGGCCGGTGGGCGCGCTCGCGAGCTGGGTCACGATGTCGCGTGCGAGCAGACCGCCCATGCTGTGCGCCACCACGTGCAGCGATTCGAAGTGATGCCGGTTCCACAACGTCTCGAGCATCTCCTGCGCCATCGAGCTGTTGAACGAGAGCGACGCCCCGGAGGGATAGCTGAGCACCCACGCCTGGAAGCGCGAGCGGTCGAGCGCCTTGATGAAGGTCGCGAACTCACTGGGGTGGCCGCGCGCCCCGTGAATGAAGAGCACCGGAGTCTTCCCGGGGTCGTAGGGCTCGAGGAACGAGATGCCCACGCCGTAGCGCTTGGTGAACTCCGCGGTCTGCCAGTAGCCGAGCTCGCCGGCCTCTGCGCCGAAGCGCGCGTCGTCGATGGTGGCGAGGTCACCCAGGCGCAGCTGCACCACGCCGCGCATGTTGAGTTGATCCGGGTGGGGGAGCACCACCGGCAGCTCGAGCCTGGTGAGCGCGTGCCCGAGCTCGAGCCGCACGTCGACGATGGGCTTGCCCGGCAGCACCTCGATGGGGTCGGCCGCTTCGACCCGCGGTTCGCCGTCGTCGAGCTTGTGGTTGCCGTCGACGTCGACGAAGGCCACGAGGCGGTACACGCCGCCCCTGCAGAGGAACTCGAAGGAGCGCACGTCGCTGAAGCGGATCTGCGAGTAGCGCACCCAGCCGCTGCGGCCCTTCTTGAAGAGCACCACCCAGCGCGTGCCTTCGGGGACGCCAGGCTGCGCGCGCACCGTGCCGTAGACGGTGGAGTAGCCGCTGCGCTCTTCGACGTTCCGCGCGCGGAGGAAGCACCCCGACAGCAGCAGCAAGCAGAGCAGCAGAGGCCGACGCACTCAGTTTCCTCCCGCGGGAATGGTCAACACCGGGGCGGGCATCGGAGCGCGGCCGGCCTGCAATTGGAAGAGCTGCAGGAGCAGGAAGAGCGTGCTCTTCGATTCGAGGTCGTCGTCGGCGATGAAGAACCAGGTGTCGCGGTAGTGCACCCGCACGGTCGCTTCGGGTTCGTGCGCGCTGGAGTGCACGCGGAACATGCCGTTCATCAACTGCTGCCAGTCGAACTTCTGCTTGTGGGCGGTGCGGGTCACGGTGACGAGGCCGCGCGCCTCGTGCTCGAGCGGCACTTCGATGGCCTGTGAGAGGTGGAACATCGCGCCCATCACCGAGCGCAGCCTGATGCGGATGGGCCCCGAGTCGCGGGTCGAGAAGTCTTCGGTGAGCTGGATGCGGTGCGAGAGGTCGGTGAGGCCAAGCTCCCGGCGCACCACCTTCTCGGCGTCGGTCTGCTGGCCACCGGGCTCGGTGAAGAGGAGCTGCGACTGGCGCTGCTCACCCACGGTCACCGTCGAGAGCGTGATGAGGTCTGCGTACTGCAGCTCCTGGAGCGCGTTGGCGACGACCGAGAACTGGCTGAAGACCGGTGGCGTGAGCGGCGTGGGGCCGGCGGCGCGGGGGGCGTTGCGAGCGGCAGCTCGCAGAATCTCGGCGGCGGCTACACGGCGAACTCGGCGTACACGTCGCAGAGCATGCTGCGGGTGATTGAGTTCGCGCGTGTCCCGGCCAATGCGCCGGCGCCGGTTCCGCAGCAGTGACGGTCATCGCGGTGCGCGACGACGGCACCGAAATGGCGGCGGTGGTTTCGCTCGCGGCTGCACCGAGCCCGACACGCACAGCCCCTGGGCACGTCATCGCCGGTGACTCGTTCACGCGCGCTTCGTGGAGGTCGCGCTCGAGGCGTTTTTTTCCGGGGTTTGTACCCATTGGGTTCAAGCTTGAACCCAATGGGTACACGCGCTGGGAAACCAGGCAGCTGGGCTCCGGTGGCTTCGAAGCCGCGCTGCCTGTCCGCGCCTGGCGAGGTGATGACCACCTCATCAGCCGCCTCCCTACGATGCAGATGCGTGACTACACGCACCCACTGAACACCTGTCTGTACCGTATTCCTGCGGGTGCTGGAGGGCTGTCCGCCCTCCACCCACAGCCGTCCTACTTCTGGTTGCCGAGCACGAACTCCACGCGACGGTTCGCTTCACGACCCTTCGGCGTCTTGTTGTCTTCCATCGGCTTCGTGTCGCCGTAGCCCTTCGCCTCGAGGCGCTCACCCGCCACGCCGAAGCCGATGAGCTTGGTGCGCACCGCATCGGCACGGGCCTGGCTCAACGCCAGGTTCTTGTCGGCCCTGCCCACGTTGTCAGTGTGGCCTTCGACGATGACCAGCTTCACGTCGGGGTGCTCGTTGAGCACGCGCGCCACCTGCTTGAGCAACGTGTCGCTCTTCGGCAGCACCGCCGCCTTGCCGGTCGCGAAGTACACCTTGTCGAGAATCATCAGCTTCTCGGCGGTGATGACCACCAGCTGCTTCTGCTTCGCCGGGCACCCCTGGTTCGCCGCCACGCCGGCTTCCTTCACGCAGTTGTCGAGGCGATCGACCACGCCATCACCGTCGGTGTCGAGGTCGGGGCAACCACGCAGCGCCGCCACGCCCGCGTCGTTGACGCACGCGTCGCTCGCGTCGTCGAAGCCGTCACCATCGGTGTCGGGGCAGCCGTTGCTCGACGCAGGGCCCGCCGCGTTCGGGCACGCGTCACGCGCGTCGGCGATGCCGTCCTTGTCTGCGTCGGGCTCGGGGCAGCCGTCGAGCGCGCGCAGGCCCGCGACCTTCACGCACTTGTCCGCGAGGTCGAGCACGCCGTCACCATCGGTGTCGACGTCGGGGCAGCCTTCACGCTGCGAGATGCCCGGCTTGTCGACGCACGTGTCGGCCGCGTTCCTGATGCCGTCACCGTCGAGGTCGAGCTCCGGGCACTTCTTCGGGTCGTGCGCCTGACCCGCGACACACGCGTTGAGCGCGGCCACCGGCTTCGCGCCGTCGCTCTTGAATGAAGGCGTGAACGCGATGCCACCCAGCACGCGGAAGGCCGGCGTACCGGGCTGCGTACCGAACCCGGGGCCGCCGATGAGCGAGAGCTCGACCAGGTGGTGCGGCGCCCAGCGAATGCCAGCGTACAACTCACCCGCCGCCGGCGACTGCGTGAAGGGAATGTCGATGCGGCCCGACAATTCACCGCGCAGCACCTTGCCGGTCGTCGACAACACGAGGCCGGTCGTCATGTAGCTGCCGATTTGAGTCGGCGACGCGTCGTTGAGCGCCGAGGCCGGGCGAATGTTCACCGCCACGTTGCCGCCGATGCGGAACATCGAACCCAGCGTCTTGCCGATGCCCACCGTGGGCACCGCGGTCACCGTGTTCTCACGCGTGAGTGACGCCGCCGAACCGAACGGAAAACCCACCGCCACGCCGAACGACAAATCGAACGGCGAACCCGAGCGTTCCCGCAACGGCGCCGCGCGCAGCTGCAGCCACGGCGTGCCCAGCGCCACCGCGTTGGTGATGGGCGTGTAGCCCGTGCCTTCCGCGTTGCCGGTCTGCGAGAGCACGAGCGGAATCTGCAGGCCCGCTTCGAGCCAGTCGGTGATGCCGAACGCCGCGCCGAGGTGCGCCGTCCACCGCGAGCCGACGAGCGCCGCCACCGGGCGACCGTCTTCGTGCACCACGAGCGGGTTGTGCTGGTAGTGCCCGAGCAGCGACACGCGCAACGACATCGGGTCCATCAGCTTGCCGCCCTCCTGGAGGAGGCCGTCGGCCGCGCCGGGGTTCAGCCGAACGCGCTCCAGTTCGAAGGGAGCCACCTGCGTCTGCGCCTGAGCGGCACCGGTGGTGATGACCGCCGCCGCGACCGCAGCCGCCGCCTTCGACGAGCGGCGCGAGAAGAGGAAGCCCAGCACCAGCGCCGCCAGCCACATCGACGCCGACGCGGGCGACGAGCTGCACCCGGCGCCGATGCCGCCGCCGGTCAGCGCGCCACGCACCACGCGCACCGACACCGGGTCGGCCGCCAGCGAGTTGCCGTTGCCGTCTTCGATTTCGGCGACGAGCTCGGTCTCACCCGCCGGCAGCTGCGCGCTGCACGACCAGTTGCCTTCCTCGTCGGCCGTCGCGCGGCACTTCTCTTCACCGTTCACCTTCACCACCACCGTCGCGCCGGGCGTGGCCGTGCCGGTGATGGTGGTGTTGGTGCCCGTCGTCGTACCCGTCGTCGGCGAAGTGACCGTCGGCACCGCGGTGTTCACCGTGAAGCCCACCGAGCTCGACGCAGGTGACGTCGCCGTGCCGCGTGAAGCCGTGGCCGTCACGGTGTGTGCGCCATCAGCGAGGGTGCGCGAAGCGGTGCACGAGAACGTGCCCTGCGCGGTCGCCGTCGCGGTGCACACCTCGACGGCATCGACCTTCACGCTCACCGTGGTGCCGGCTTCGGCCGTACCGCTGAACGTCGGCGTGTTGTCGAAGGTCACCGTGCCGTTGTTGGGCGAGGTGATGACCGGCGCCGCGGGCGTCATCGGCTGACCGTTGCTGATGGTGAAGGCCACCGCGTCAGAGCTCGAGGTGCCGCCCGCGCTGGTGCTGGCGGCCACCACCGAGTGCGCACCGGTCGAGAGCGCGCCGCTGCCGGTGCAGCTCCACGCGCCGGTCATGTCGGCCGTGGTCGTGCAGTAGTCCGCGCCATCGACCTTCACGGTGATGCTGGTGTTGGGCTGCGCGGTGCCGGTGATGGTGGGCGTGGTGTCGTCGACCATCTGGTTCGCCGTCGGCGAGGTGATGACCGGCTTCGTCGGCATGTCGGTGACGGTGAACGACAGGTCGGCCGACGGCGTGGAGCGATTGCCCGCGGCGTCAGTCGCCGTGGCGGTCACCACGTGGTTGCCGGCGGGCAACGGCTGCATCTGCGTGCAGCTCCAGGCGCCGGTCATGTCGGCGACGACGCTGCAGACCAGCTGACCGTCGATGCGCACGTCGACCGTGCTGCCGGCTTCGGCGGTGCCCGAGATGGTGGGCGTGCGCGAGACCGATTCACCGGCCGTGGGCGAGCTGACCACCGGCGCGTTGGGCGCCACGGTGTCGACCGTGAAGTCGACGCCATTCGACGGCGCGCTGGTGCCGTTGCCGTCGGTCGCCGTGGCGGTCAGCGTGTGTTCGCCTTCGCCCAGCGCGGCGGCCGGCGTGCAGGTGAACGAGCCGTTGGCCGAAGCTGTGGTGGTGCAGAGGGGCGTGGTGGTGTTGCCATCGGCGTACACGTTGACCGTCGCGAACGGCGCCGCGGTGCCGGTGACGGTGGGCGTCGAGTCGTTGGTGAAGCTGTCGGCGACCGGCGCGGTGATGACCGGCGAAGACACCGGCAACGAGCTGTCGACCGTGAAGGCCACCGGGCTCGAGTCAGGGCTCGCGTTGCCGGCCGCGTCGGTGGCGCGCGCCACCAGCGTGTGCGCGCCGTCGGTCAATGCCGTGGAAGGCGCGCAGACCCAGGTGCCCGCCGCGTTGGTCGTCGCCGTGCAGACCGGCGTGGTGTTGCCATCGACGTAGACGGCGACCGTGCTCCCCGCCTCGGCCGTGCCGCTGATGGTGGGCTGCGCACCAACGGTGGCGTTCGCCGCCGGCGCAGTGACCGCAGGTGCCGTGGGCGCGGTCACGTCGACGACGAAGCCGACCGGCGCCGAGGGCAGGCTGACCACGCCGACCACCGTGGCCGTCGCGGTGATGCTGTGCGCGCCTTCGGTGAGCGCCGGCGCGAGGTCGCACGACCAGTTGCCCGACGCGTCGGTAGTGGCGGTACAGGCCGGCGTGGTGCTGCCGTCGACGTACACGCGCACCGTGCTCAGCAGCGCCGCCTGACCGCTGACGGTCGGCGTGCTGTCGTTGAGCGCCGCGTTCTGTGCAGGCGCCGCGATGACCGGCGGGCCGGGAGGCGCGTCGGGCGCGACCTGGAAGTTGCGCGCCGCCGTCGCAGGGCTGGTGTTGCCCGTGGCGTCCTGCGCGGTGGCGGTGGCGGTGTGCGAGCCGGTGGCCAGGCCGTTCACCACGCACGCCCAGTTGCCGCTCGCGTTCGCCTGCACGGTGCACGACTCGGTGGTCGCGCCGTCGATGAACACGCGCACGGTGCTGCCGGCTTCGGCGGTGCCCGAGAACGTGGTGCTCGAGGCGATGGTGCCACCCTCGGTCGGCGCGGTGATGACCGGCGCGATGGGCGCCACGCCGTCGATGGAGAAGTCGATGGTGGCCGGGGTCGACGCGTTGCCCGCTTCGTCGGTGCTGATGGCGGTGACGGTGTGCGCGCCGTCGGCGAGCGTCGTCGCGCAGCTCCAGGCGCCGTTCGCGGGCACCACGATGGTGCAGACCGGCGTGCTGCTGCCGTCGGCGAAGACCGTCACGGTGCTGCCGGCTTCCGCCGTACCGGTGACGGTGGGCGCGCTGGTGAGCAGCTCGTCATCGGCCGGCGAGGTGATGACCGGCGCGGTGGGCGCGGTGGTGTCGAGGCTGAAGGCGACCTCCGCGGCGCGCGGCGAAGCGTTGCCGGCAGCGTCGGTCTGCGTGGCCGCGACGGTGTGCGAAGCGCCGGTGAGCGCGGTGGTGGGCGAGCAGCTCCACGAGTTGTCCGGAGCGACCGTGGCGGTGCACGCCGGCGTGGTGGTGTCGCCGTCGAAGTAGACCTGCACCGTCGCGCCCGCTTCACCCGTGCCGCGGATCTCGGGCGTGGTGTCGTTGAGCGCCGCGTTGGCCGTCGGCGCGGTGATGGCCGGCGCGACCGGCGCCGCGGTGTCGATGGTAATGTCGATGGCGCCGCTGACCGGCGAGGTGTTGCCGGCGGGGTCACGCTGCGAGGCCGTCAGGGTGTGCGGGCCTTCGCTGAGCGCGGTGCCGGGCGTGCAGCTCCACATGCCGCTGACGCCGACGACCGCCGTGCAGATGGGCGTGGGGTTGCTGCCGTCGAAGACCGACACCGTCGCGCCGGCTTCACCGTTGCCCGAGATGGTGGGCGTGGTGTCCGACAGCGCCGCGTCGTCGGCCGGCGTGGTGATGGCCGGAGCCGTCGGCGCCGAGGTGTCGACGCTGAAGTTCACCGCTGGCGTAGAGATGGGCGAGTCGTTGCCCGCCGCGTCGCGGGCGCGCGCGGTGACGGTGTGCGCGCCTTCGGTGAGGTCGGTGGTGGGCGTGCAGGTCCACGCGCCGCCAGGGCCAGCCGTCGCGGTGCAGACCGGCGTGCCGGTGTTGCCGTCGACGAAGACCGACACCGTGGCGCCGGCTTCCGCGGTGCCGCTGAAGTCAGGGGTGGCGTCGCTGAGCGCCAGGCCTTCGGAAGGCGCGGTGATGGCCGGCGCAGACGGCGCCACCGTGTCGACGGTGAAGTTGCGCGTGACCGCCGGCGAGGTGTTCCCCGCAGGGTCGCGCTGCGTGATGGTGGCCACCTTCGAGCCCTCGGTGAGCGTGGAGCTGACGCAGCTCCAGGCGCCGGAGGCGTCGACCAGCGCGGTGCAGGCCGTGGTGCCGCCGATGGTGACGGTGACGGTCGCCCCCGCCTCACCGGTGCCCGACAGCGTGGGCGTGGTGGTGTTCACGTACGCGTTCTGCGCCGGCGCCGAGATGACGGGCGCGACGGGCGCCGTGGTGTCGACGGTGAGCGCGACGGTGTTGGAGACCGGCGAGACGTTGCCCGCCGCGTCGGTGGCGCGCGCGGTGAGCGAGTGACCGCCGGGCGCGAGCGTCGTGGTGGTGCAGCTCCAGGCGCCGGCGACGCTGGCCGTGGTGGTGCACACCAGCGTGGCGCCGTCGAAGACGGTGACGGTGCTGCTGCCTTCGGCCGTACCGCTGACCGTAGGCGTGGTGTTGTTGGTGGCCGTGCCCGTGGTGGGCGCGCTGATGACCGGCGCGGCCGGCGCCACGGTGTCGATGCTGAAGGTGTTGACGTTCGAGCTCGACGACACGTTCCCGGCCGCGTCGCTCGCGTTGGCGCGCACGGTGTGCGAGCCGTTGGTGAGCAGGGGCGAGGTGCAGCTCCAGGCGCCGCCGGCGGGAACGGTGAGGGTGCACGCCGCCGTGCTGCTGCCGTCGAGGAACACGCGCACCGTGCTGCCGACTTCACCGGTGCCGGTCAGCGTGGGCGTGGCGTTGGACAGGCTCGAGCCGTTGGCCGGCGTGACCACCACCGGCGCTGCAGGCGGCACGGTGTCGACGTTCACGTTGTACGGCGTCGACGCCGGGCCGGTGTTGCCGGCCGCGTCGGTGGCGCGCGCCGAAATGGTGTGCGAGCCCTGCGAGAGCGCCGTGGTGCCGGCGCAGCTGAAGGCGCCCGCGGCCGACGCCGTGGTGCTGCAGTACGGCGCGCCGTCGACCAGCACGGTGACGGTGCTGTTGGCTTCCGCCGTGCCGCTGACCGTGGGCGCGGTGGTGTTCAGGCTCGCGTTCGCCGCGGGCGCGCTGACGACCGGCGCCGCCGGCGCCACGGTGTCGACCGTGAAGGGCTGCGCGGTGGTGAGCGCCGAGGCATTGCCGGCCGCGTCGACGGCCGACGCGCGAACCGTGTGCGCCCCATCGGCGATGGTGCCGGGGCCGGGGTACGTACAGGTCCACGTGCCGCCGGGCTGCACGAGCGCAGTGCACACCGGCGTGGTGGTGTTGGCGTCGACGAAGACGCGAACGGTCGCGCCGGGCTCCGAGGTGCCGCTGAAGACCACGGCCCCGGTGTTCACGGTGGCCCCCGAGGCAGGCGCGGTGACCACGGGCAGCGCAGGCGCCACGGTGTCGACGAAGAACGTGCGGCCGGGCGACGCCGCCGAGGTGCGACCACCGCCGTCGGTCTGCGTGGCGGTGACGGTGTGCGAGCCCTGCGTGAGCGCGGGCGTCGCGTTGCAGCTCCAGGTACCGCCGGCGGCCACGGTCGCGGTGCAGACGGTGGTGGCGCCTTCACGCACGGTGACGGTCATGCCGGCGATGCCGGTGCCGCTGATGGCGGGCGTGGTGGTCGCCAGCTGCGCGTTGGCCGCGGGCGCGGTGATGGCCGGCGCGTTGGGCACGCACACGCTCGTGGTGCCGCTGCACACGTAGTTGGTCTCGACGGTGCAGGTCGCGCTGCAGCCGTCACCCGCGGTGGTGTTGCCGTCGTCACAGCCCTCCTGGCCGCTCGGCGACAGCGCGTCGATGACCGCGTTGCCGCAGGCCGCCGTACCGGAGGGCGCGCACAGCGTGTTGGCCGTGCCCACGCGGCTCGCGCAGTTGTCGTCGCTGGCCCAGGTGGGAATGCCCACCTGCGTGGAGCCCATGATGGTGAACGCCGAGGCCTGCGCCGCGGTGAGAATGGTGGTGTTGCTGCGGTCGATGTTGGTGGCGTTGCAGGTCGCCGAGGCCGTGGTGCCGTTGAAGCAGACCTGGCTGTCGGCCATCAGCAGCTCCATCGTCGAGTTGCCGCCCTGCTCCCAGTAGATGAGCTCGATGGGGTACACGCCGGGCTGCGAGAACGAGACGCGGCGGGTGTCGCTGGCCGGGCCGCGGTTGCCGTTGAACTCCATGACCGTGGTGCCGGCCACGCGCAGCGAGAAGCCGTCGTCGCTGTTGACCATGAAGGTCTTGGTGCCCGCGCTGGTGACGTTCAGGTTGCCGCGCAGGCGGTACGCGAAGCGCACGCCGCTCAGGTCACCGCCGTAGGTCGTGCAGGCCGTCGTCCACGCCATGCGCACGTCGGGCGTGTGCGTGCCGCCCGAGTACGACTGGTTCACCAGGTCGGCCACCGGCACCAGCTCGCGCGCGAACTGGCTGCGCGTCGGCGAGACCAGCGGCGTCGCGTTGTCGATGAGGTCGACGGCCGTCGCCACCGAGTTGGTCTGGTTGTCGACGTTCTCTGCCTGCTTGCCGAAAGCGCCGCAGAAGCCCGGGTGCTGGTTGGTACCCACCACCGCCGTCATGGCGATGCCGCCGTCAGCCAACACGCCGCCGTCAACTGACAGCCGGGCCGATTCAGGAATGGCGGTGACGGTGCCTGCCGGCGGCGTCGTCTGCGCGACAGCTACCGCGGCAGTGAGGAAAACGAGGGCGAAGGCTGATCGGGAGTTCATCGCGGGGCGGCCCTTTCCAAGACTTGTGCCGCGCCGCGAATTCTACGAATTCAACCGTTTAGGTGCTGCCGCAAGTTGCACTCAGCAACGATTTAACTGTCGTGAAATGCCGCAGCTTTCCCAGTTTGCAGGTTACGGAAGCGGGATCAGCCGCGACGTTGACTTCTGATAGTCGGCGTAGGCCGGGTACTTCCCCTTCGTGATCCACTCGGTGAAGCGGGTCGACCCGTCGAACAGCAGGGTCAGCAGCACGGGGGCGATCAAGCTCCAGTGGAGCAGCTGACCGGTGGCGACACAGCCGATGGCGTACACGACCCACCACTGCGAGACCTCGAAGAAGAAGTTCGGGTGCCGCGAATACTTGAACAGGCCGGTGGTGCAGAACTCGGGGCCGCTCTCGCCCCGCGCCTTCCGCGCCTTCTTGGCCTGGTGAAAGTTCCACTGCTGCTGGTCGGCGACCGCCTCGCCGGTGAGGAACGCGAGGAACACCGCCGCCAGCGCGTAGTCGAGCACGCCCAGCGGCGTGGTGCTGCTGGCGATGTCGTTGGCCGGCGCCACGAGCAGGAAGATGAGGATGTTCTGGTACGGCGCGATGAAGGTCGCGTTGAAGAGCTGAAAGCCGATGGGCCCCAGCTTCTCGCGCAGAATCGCCCAGCGGTAATCCTCTCCGCCTGGCGCGTAGCCGCCCTTGCGCGCGTAGTTGAACGTGAGCCGGATGCCCCAGAGCGTCACCAGCACCGCCAGCATGATGAGCCGCGGCGGCGGGTTGGCCGTCTTCCAGACCATGAGCCACATGTAGATGGGCGGCGCCACCGACCAGATGCGGTCGACCCACGAGTACTCGCGCGTGATGACCGACAACAGCCACGTCACCGCGATGAAGCCCACGCACCAGGGAATGATTTCAAAGAACGGACCGCTCATTGGCGCGCGTCAATAGAGCAGCCGGGGCCCGAACACCAAGCGAGCTAACGTCGACCCCCATGAAAACGGAGCGGGGGTTCGCCTCGGGCCTGATGACCGGCCTGGGCCTGGGCGCGTTGCTGCTGTGCATGGGCACGCTGTTCGTCTTGTCCTGGAGCATGGCCACGCGGAAGAAGGCCCGCGAGGGCTGGAACCTCAAGCCGGTGGTGGTGGCCGCCGTCGACATCGCCGCCGGTGACGACCTGACCTTCGAGGTCATCAGCCAGCGCTCGGTGCCCGAGCAGTTCGTGCCCGCCACCGCCGTGCTGCCTGACGCCGCGTCGAAGCTGATTCACGCCCGGCCGCTGGTGCCGATACAGGCCAGCGAGCTCCTGCTGTGGGAGCTGTTCGACGTCGGTGGCCGGGGCCTCGAGCTGACGCGCGACGTGGAAGCCGGCGCGGTGTTGAAGGCCGAAGACGTCAAGGTGGTGAGCTTCAGCAAAGACGGCGTGAGCGTGACGCGCGTGCGCGCAGATCAAAAAGAGGTGCTCGGTGCGAAGACCTCGCGGGCCCTGAAGGCCGGCGCACCACTGCACTTCAGCGACCTGATTCCCCCGGAGGCGCGATGAGCGAAGAGCGTTCGACGTTCACCACGGGCCTGCTTGCCGGCGTGTCGGCCGGCGTGGTGCTGCTGGTCTTGTGCTCGCTGGGCATCGTGTTCTGGGCCCGGCGCTCCACGGCCGACGTGAAGAAGGGCTGGGTGCTGGTGCCGGTGCTGGTGGCGACCACCGACGTGCTGCCGCGCACCCGGCTGGCGCGGGAACACGTGGAGGTGCGCGCCATGCCCGAGCAGTTCGTGACCCCGGCGAGCGTGAAGCCCGAGCAACTGGGCGAGGTGTTGGGGCGCCCGCTGCGCTTCGTGCTCGCGAAGGGCGAGATGCTCACCTTCCCGCGCGTAGAGCTCGGTGGCGTCGCGTACTTCGCCAGGAAAGACCTCGCCGCCGGTGCGCCGTTCGACGTGGACGACTTCGAAGCGCGGCGCGTGGAGGCCGACGCGTTCACCGTGTGGACGGTGCGTGAAGGGCAGCTCGAGCAATTGAAGGGCGCGGCCTACGAGCGCGGGGTACGGTCGGGCACGCAGCTGACGCTCAGTGACGTTTCGGCGATACCGCCGAAGCCGTGAAGTGGTCGCCGTAGTGGGGGAAGCACGCAATGCCGATTCATGTGACCGAGGTGCGCACGCCGAAGGGCGCGAGGGTGTTGCGCACCGAGTTCGTGCACGAGGTGACGTTGAGTGAAGCGCAGAAGTACATCCGCGAGTACGGCGCGGCTTCTCCCAACGCCGACAGCCCGTTCCTCATCGTGGGCAACGTGACGGGTCTGGCGGGCGAGGTGCGCAAGGTGCTGCAGCCCACCGACGTTCAGCTGAAGTCGCCGGTGGCCGTGGTGGTGTCGTCGGCCATCGCCCGCATGCTGGCCTCGCTCATGCTGCGCGCGAGCGGCGGCAACGACCTGTCGGAGTTCTTCAAGGTCGAGCCCGAAGCCCTCGAGTGGATCGACGAGATGCTCGCGAAGAAGCGGTGAGCTTCAGCCGCGCAGCCGGCGGATGAACAGCGTGCTCACGCCGGCCGCGTGACCGATGATCAACGCGAACACGCCCGACGCGCCGACGCACGAGCAGCCCATCGACCCGGTGAGCACGGCCATCAGCGACGCGCCCACCCAGAACGACGCGCCGACCTTCCACCGCGTGGCGAGCGCGGCGATGAACAAGCCGGCGCCCACGCCACCGGCCGCGCACGCCGGCACGCACCACGAAGCGCAGTGGCCACTGGCACACCCGTGCGTCTGGTTGGCGACCAGCGAGAGCACCAGCGGCAGCAACCCCGACACCACGCCGGGCCAGAACGCGCGACCTGCGGCCTGCCCGCGCCACAGCAACACCACGCCGGTGACGAAGAGCGCGCCGCCGAACAGCGCCACCGACGAAGCGTGACGCGCGAACAGCAGCGCCGCTGCGACCACCAGCAACACCGGGAGCCCGCAGGCGATGGCGAGCCGCACGCGCGACCGCTCGTACCGGCCACGCGCATCGTGCTCGAGCTTCGTCAGGTCAATCGAACCCATAGAGCCTCCGGAAAGCGTCACGCAGGCGGGTGAGCGCCCGTTCTCTTCGTTTGCGCAGCGTCGCGCCCGAAACGGGCGAAGCGATGTCCCAGTACGTCTCGGTCAGCGTCTGCTGATCCCCTTCGGACAGGGTGCCCATCGCGTCCATCGCGGCGCTGATCAGCAACCGCTGTTCCTGATCAGCCGCAGCCGCGCCTTCGTCACTCTCGGGCGCGGCTTCGACGCCGGTCTCACGACGCCGCTCGTATTTCTTGCGCTGCGTTCTGCATTCCCACGCGGCGATGCCCAGCGCCCACGGCAGCGCGGGCCGGCGCCAGTCGTATTCATGCGCACGCTCGAGCACGTGCAGCATCGCGGTCTGCGCCACGTCGGGCGCGTCGTCGCCCACCAGCTTCTGGCAGAGCCTGAGCACCGGCTCCCACAACGCGCGGAACACGGGCGTGAAGGCAGACCGGTCACCGGAGGCCAGCGCCTTCATCAGCCGGTCGAGGTCAGACGTCACGCGGCCTCCATAGGCGCGAAGCCCGTCGGGCGTGACACCACATTTCCCGCTCCCCCGGGGAGAGAGGCAGGTGTCACGCCTCGTCACCCTCGCGCCTACCGAGGCCGATGAGACCGTATTTCCTGCTGCTGCTCCTCACGGCGTGTGCCCGGCCTGCGCCGTACCGGATCGCCGAAACCGAGGCCGCCCCCCGCCCTCCCGCCGCCGAGGTGCTCGCGTCGGGTGATCCACTCGCCGCAGAGACAGGCGTGAAGGCCGTCGACGGAGACGAGCACCACCATCACCACCACGACGAAACGGTCGACCCGGTCTGCGGCATGACGGTCGACCCGAAGACCGCGAAGGGCGGCTCGGTCACGCGCGATGGAAAGACGTACTTCTTCTGCTCGCCCGGCTGCCGGAAAGCCTTCGAGGCCAGGCCGTGAGCGCTGCACGCACGCTCGTCTTCTTCTCTCTGGCGCTGACCGCGTGCGCGACCACGTCGACGCGCGGAGACCTCCGCTCCATCGAGACGAGGTTCAACCTCACGCTCACGCCCGCGGATTCTCCGGACACCGTCCCCGAAGAAGTCGACACGCTGCTGGGCCACCCACTCACGCCCGACGACGCGGTCCGCATCGCCCTGCTCAACAACCGCGAAGCCCGCGCCGCGCTCGCGGAGCTGGGCATCGCGCGCGGCAACTACGTGCAGGCCGGGCTGCTCCCGAACCCCGAGGTCGAGTTCGAGGTGCGCGGGCCCGGAGGTCCTCAGCCGCTGCAGATGGACATCGGTCTCGAGCTGAACCTCTCCGGCTTCTGGCTCACGGCGCTCCGGTCCGACGTCGCGGAAGCGCAGCTCGAAGCGGCGAAGACGAAGGCCGCAGGTCAGCTGCTCGACCTCGCGTTCGACACGCGCGTGACCTACTTCGAGGCACAGGCTGCACAACAACGGCACGAGCTGCGCCTGCGCGCGCTCGCTGCACAACAGGCCTCCTACGAAGCGGCACAGGAGCTCTCGCGCGTCGGCAACCTCCCCGCCCTTCGCGTCGCCAACGAGCTCGCCGCCGTCGAGCTCGCGCGCGTACAGACCGCAGAAGCCGAGAACGCCTGGCTCGACGCCCGCGAGGCCCTCACCCGCCGCCTCGGGCTCACCGGCGCACGCACGCAGTGGTCGCTCGCCGGGCCGATGCCGCTGCCCGACGAATTCACCGACACCGCCGACGCAGAAAAGAAGGCCATCACCGCGAGCCTCGAATTGCGCGAGCTGCAACACCGCGCCGAAGCCGCGAGCCGCAAGGTCGGGCTGGCCAACACCGAAGGCGCGTTGCCGCACGTGGCCGTCGGGTTTCACGGCGAACGCGACGCCGACCTCTGGGAGCTCGGAGCGCACCTCACCGTCGCCCTCCCCGTCTTCGACCGCGCCCAGGGCCGGCAGTTCGCAGCCCGGAGCGAGTTCGACCTCCTCCGCGCCCGGGCCGAAGGCCGCGCCATCGAAGTGCGCTCGGTGGTCCGCGCCACGCTCAACCGCGCCGAGTCCGCCTCCCGCCGCGCCCGGCACTACGCGCAGCGCCTGGTGCCCGCGCGGGAAGAAGCGCTCGCGCAGACCGTGCTCCAATACAACGCGATGCAGCTGGGCGTGTTCGAGGTGCTCACCGCGCAGCGCGCCGTCACCGACACCGCGCTCATGCAGGTCGACGCCACCCTCGACGCGTGGAAGGCGCGCGCCAGCCTCGAGCTGTTGATGGCCGGCCGCTCCACGCCGCTCAAGCTCGGCGCCCTTCCTTCGTCTCTCAATACAGACATCGCGTCAGGAGCTCACTGACATGAACCGCCGTGAATTGATGCAATGGGGCCTGCTCGCCGGGAGCGCGCTGGTCACCAGAGACGCGCTCGCCGTCGACATGCCGGTCGTCGCCCCCGGAGGCCAACGCGGTGTGGTCACGCCCAACGGCGCGTCGCTGCAGTGGAAGGTGGTCAACGGCGTGAAGGTCGGGCACCTCGTGGCGCACGAGCTCGACCACGAGTTCGCCCCCGGGCTGAAGGCCAAGGTCTGGGGCTACAACGGCAGCTCACCCGGCCCCACGCTCGAGGTGACCGAGGGCGACAAGGTGCGCCTCTACGTCACCAACCGGCTCCCGGAGCCGACCACCGTTCACTGGCACGGCGTCATTCTGCCCAACGGGATGGACGGCGTGTCTGGTTTGACCCAGAAACCAATCAAACCAGACGAGACATTTCTCTACGAGTTCACCTTCAAACGCGCGGGCACGTTCATGTACCACCCGCACTACGACGAGATGACCCAGATGGCGCTGGGCATGATGGGGATGATCGTCGTGCACCCTAGGTCGCCGCGCGGGCCGAAGGTCGATCGCGACTTCGCGCTCATGTCGCACGAATGGAGCATCGAGCCCGGCGCCGCGCGCCCCGACCCCAACGCGATGGACGACTTCAATCTGCTCACGTTCAACTCGAAGGCCTTCCCCGCGACCGCGCCGCTGGTGATGGGCCTCGGTGAACGCGTGCGAATTCGCATCGGCAACCTCTCGCCGATGGATCATCACCCCATTCACCTCCACGGCGTGTCGGCCGAGCTCACGTGGACCGACGGCGGCGAAGTGCCGCCGAGCGCGCGTCACCCCGAGACGACCTTCCTGGTGCCCGTGGGCAGCGTGCGCGTCTTCGAGTTCGTCACCACCGAACCCGGCGACTGGGCCATGCACTGTCACATGACCCATCACGTGATGAACCAGATGGGGCACGGTTTTCCAGTCATGGTCGGCGCTGACGCGCAGAAAATCGACCGCCGCGTGAAAGCGTTGGTGCCGAATTACATGACCATGGGCCACGACGGCATGGGCGCGATGTCTGAAATGAACATGCCAGCGCCCACGAATTCGATCCCCATGCGCGGCGGCAAGGGCCCGTTCTCGAGCATCGACATGGGCGGCATGTTCACCGTGCTCAAGGTGCGCGAGCGGCCGAACGAAGCCGACCCCGACGGTTGGTATCAGCACCCGAAGGGCACCGTCGCCGACGTCGCCCCCGCCGACCGCCTCGCCGCCGACGGCATCGACCCCTCGCGCCGCGTGTAACTGACGTTCGCCCGCACGGTTTTGCCGCTACGTTCGTCCTCCCTCATGGAGAACGTTCATGCGTGCGTGGCTGTGCCTCGTCGTCGTCGCCCTCTCGGGCTGCCAGTGCGTGAAGGCGCCAGAAGGCCTCCGCTACGCGTGCGAGCGCGACGAAGACTGCACCGGTGAAGAGCGCTGCCTCGCAGGTCACTGCGAACGCGCCGACGCAGGCTCCGGGCCCCTCGACGCAGGCACGGTCGACGCCGGCCGACCTGACGCCGGCGGCAGCACCTGTTCCCCGTCGACCTGCACCGGCTGCTGTCGCGACGGCGCGTGCGTCGACGGCAGCACCACCGCGCAGTGCGGCATCAGCGGCGCCCAATGCCAGTCATGCCCGGCGGACTCGCGGTGCGAGGGCGGCACCTGCAGCGGCTGTGACGCGACCACCTGCCCGTCGGGCTGCTGCTTCGACGGTCAATGTCAGACCGCCGAGAACTCGCGCTGCGGCCTCAACGGCGCGGTCTGTCAGAGCTGCCTCGGAATGCAGACCGACCGCTGCGTGTCCGGGGCCTGCCGCTGCGGAGCCAACGCGGCCTGCGCACCGGGCCTCGCGTGCGTGGTCGGCAGCTGCGTGTGCACCGCTGATTCGTGCGCTGACGGGTGCTGTGACGGCAACGTCTGCAAGCCGAACTCCGCGGTGAGCTGCGGGTCGGGAGGCAGCGCCTGCACCGTGTGCCCTGGCACGACGGCCGACCGCTGCACCGACGGTGCGTGCGCGTGCGGAAACGGCGCCGCGTGCCCGGCCGGCTCTGTCTGTTCTGCAGGCCGATGTGTCTGCAATGCGTCTTCGTGCCCCGACGGCTGCTGTGATGCCAATGGTGTCTGTCAAATGGGCACCGCGGCGACGGCCTGCGGTGCGGGCGGCGCGACCTGTCAGGCGTGCAGCGGCGCATGCAACAACAAGGTCTGCGCGGGCTGTGAAGCGTGCAGCGGAAACCAGTGCTGCAACGCGGGCGCGTGCGTCGGTACGTCGGGCATGTCGCTGACGCTCTGCGGCGCCGGGGCCGCGTGCAGCGCCTGCGACGCCACCCGTGCCGACGCCTGCGTCAACGGCGCCTGCGCCTGCGGCACCAACGCCATGTGCGCGCCCGGCCAGGCCTGCGTGAACGGCAGCTGTGTGTGCAATGCGCAGAGCTGCGCGAGCGGCTGTTGCAGCAACAACCAATGCTTCACCACGCCGGGAATCTCATCGTGCGGCACCGGAGGAACGGCCTGCTCGAGTTGCGACGCGCGCGCCGACAGCTGTCGCAACGGCGCCTGCGCGTGCGGGAATGGCACCGTCTGCGCTGCCGGCCAGCGGTGCGCGGGTGGTGCGTGCGTCTGTGATGGCCAGAGCTGTCCCACCGGGTGCTGCAGCGCCAATCAATGCGTCACCACGCAGAGCACCTCGCAGTGCGGGGTGGGTGGCGCGTCGTGCGGCGGCTGCGGCTCGTCGGCCGACCGCTGCGAAGGTGGCGTGTGCCGCTGCGGCCCCGGCGGAGCCACGTGCGGCGCCGGGCAGGTCTGCAGCAATGGCGCGTGCACCTGCACCGCCGCGTCGTGCGCCACCGGCTGCTGCAACGGAAACACATGCGTCCCGGCGGCGGCGATGAACGTCGGCGCGTGCGGGCCGCAGGGCTCGCTGTGCACCACCTGCGACACGGCCCGCGCCGACCGCTGCAGTCAGGGCGGCTGTACGTGCGGCAACAAGGGCGCGGCCTGCGCGGCAGACCAACGCTGCGTGAATGGCAGCTGTGTCTGCAACGCCGCTTCGTGCCCCAACGGCTGCTGCGATTCAAACCAGACATGTCAAACCGGTACGTCGAACACAGCGTGCGGCACCGGCGGCGCGGCGTGCGCGACGTGCAGTGGGCAGACCTGCGTCGGCCAGGCGTGCACCGGCTGCAACGCGAGCACCTGCGCGAGCGGCTGCTGCGCGGGCTCGACCTGCGTGAGCGCGCCGAGCGCCAGCCAGTGCGGCGCTGGTGGCGGCGCGTGCTCGGCGTGCGACCCCGCGAAGGCCAACCAATGCGCGGGCGGCCAGTGCCGGTGCGGCAGCGGTGCGGCCTGCGGCAACGGGCAGCGCTGTGACGGCAGCGGCCAATGCGTGTGCGACTCCACGTCGTGCCCGAGCGGTTGCTGTGTCGGCAACGTGTGCACCACGCCGAGCAACGGCGCCTGCGGCGTGAACGGCGCGGCGTGCGCCGACTGCAACACCAACACCTCCAACACCTGCCTCGCGAACGGCACCTGTGGCTGCAACGGCAGCGCGGCGTGCGGCGCGGGCCTCAAGTGCACCGGCAGCGGCTGTGTGTGCAACGCGTCGTCGTGCGCCGGTGGCTGCTGCTCGGGCAACACGTGCCTGCCGGGCAACACCAACGCCGCCTGTGGCGCCAACGGTGCCGCGTGCACCACGTGTACGAGCCCCGCCACCTGCAGCGCTGGCGTGTGCGGTTGCGGCGGAGGCCCGGCGTGCAACAGCGGGCTGGAGTGCGTGCTCAACACCTGCCTGTGCACCGTGACCTCGTGCCCGGGAGGGTGCTGCGACCCCGTCGGCGGCGGCTGCGTCGGCGCGGGCGACAGCTGCACCAACGACTTCGTGTGCAACCTCGGCCTGTGCGAGTGCGCGGGCTGCGTCGACCTGAGCGGCCGCTGCCAGCCCGGCAACTCCGGCTTCTCGTGCGGCGTGGGGGGCCAGCAGTGCAACGACTGCGGCGGCAACCCCTGCGTGAATGGCAACTGTCAGGGTTGAGGGCTCGCCGTGAATGGGTAGGCGCGTCGGTGTGACGAACGCACATCTACTTCCGTTGACGCCTCGCTCCGTGCCCTTTAAGCCCCGTTCCGTCAGTTCGTCATTTCGGGGCCTCCAACCAACCCAGCTGTAGGCCTCCTTTCTTCACAGGGGATTCGTCCATGCAGACCCGTGTTGCGGTCGTCATTGCTTTCCTGGGCTTCGCGGCGTGCCGCGTCGTCGATCCGCCTCCTCCGCCCGACGCGCCCCGCATCACGGCCTTCACGACGGACAAGTCACGCATCGCCTCGGGTGAGTCGGCGACGCTGACGTTCACCACCACCGGCGCCAGCAAGGTCTCCATCACGGATGATCGCGGCGGCTCGGTCGAAATTCAGGGTGAAGCGGCGAGCGGCACCGCCACGGTCGCTCCGCGCAACAGCGCGTTCTATGTGCTGCGCGCCGTGGGCGAAGGCGGCAGCGACACGGCCTTCGTGCAGATCGCCGTCAACGAGCCGTTGAAAGACGTGTTCCTGCTCGCGGTGCCGTCGACGGTGACCGCGGGTCAGAGCGCGCAGCTGCTGTGGGGCGCCGCCGGTGCGAGCGCCGTCACCCTCACCGCGGGCAACGGTGCGCCGCAGACGCTCACGGGCACCACGGGCGTCGTCGCGGTGACCCCGGCCCGCTCCACCGAGTACGTGCTCTCGGCGCAGGGCGCGCCCGGTACGCCGGCGCTCACCGCGCTCGCGCGCATCGCCGTCACGCCGGTCATCTCGTCGTTCAACTTCGACGCGGTCAACGGCGTGAAGGCCAACGAGACCATCAACTTCACGTGGACCACCGCGGGCGCCACCAGCCTCGTGCTGACCGAGCGCACGTTCGGAACCATCGCCACCATCACCGACGAAGCGACGCTCGCGAATGGCGCGCACGACTTCACGGTGCCGGTGAAGTTGCCCAACGGCTTCGACCTGAGCGACGGGCTGGCGTTGCACTTCACGCTGACGGCGTTCGCCGAGAGCAACAGCGCGTCGCGCATCATCAGCACCAGCGTCGGCAACCGCCCGGCCTTCGAACTGCTCACCACGCCTGAGGCGGCCTCGGTCGGCACCCAGTTCACCATCGCGTGGCGCACGGTGAACGCCACGCGCCTCGCGGTTCTCGTGGGTGGTCAACCTGTGTTCGAAACGCTGCCCAATCAGCTCGCGCGCGTCGCCAATGGCTCGGTGAAGCTCGCCGCGCCCAACGCACAGACCGAGTACACCATCGTCGCCAGCAACGGCACCGGGCTCGAGGCGCGCCAGACGCGCACCGTCCGCGCCGTCAGCCTGCCCACCATCGACACCTTCACGCTGACCGGTACCGTGAACGCCGGCGGTGACCCCGCGACCGCACGCTGGACCACGACCAACGCCAATCGCGTGGTGCTCCGTGTCGCCAACGGCAGCGCCGTCGCCGAAGTCACCAACCCGTCGCAGGTCGCCAGCGGCATGGCTACGGTGCGCCCGCTCCAGTCCATGACGGTGCTGCTCGAGGCCTACAACACGGCCGGCGACGTCACCCGCAAGAGCGCCACGGTGCAGGTCAGTACTCCCTCGGTCAGCATCTCTCCCGACCCGGTGCTCCGCGGCGACATGGCGACCCTCACCTGGAACCTGTCGGGTCTGGGCGTCACCGAGGTCGTCGGGCTGGCCACTCCCACCATCGAGAGCGTTGGTGGCTCGGCCGGCTTCGTCGACATCAGCACCGCCGGCGGTGTGCAGCAGCTCGTCTTCGCCGACCCCAACGACGGCGCCGAGAAGCTCCCGGCCATTCCCGGTTTCGAATTCCGGTTGCTGAATGAGGCGAAGGCCGACCTCTGGGTGTCGGTGAACGGCTTCATCAGCTACTCGAACCCCGGCGCGCTCAACCTCAACACCAACCTCGCTGACGGTGGCGTGGCGCCCGACTTGATCGCTCCGTTCTGGGACGACCTGCAGTTGGGCACGAATTCAGAAGTCGTCTTCGCCGTGCAGTCGCGCGCCAACACCAACGAGAAGTTCCTCGTGGTGCAGTGGAATCGCGTGCAGGTGGCCTCCGACCCGACGTCGGAGCTGACCTTCCAGGCGCACCTGTACGAAACGGGGCAGGTCTCGTTCCACTACCGCACGCTCAACGGCGCGGTGAACTCGGCCACCACCGCCGTGAAGGAGAGCAGCAAGCGGGTCGCGTTGCAGTACGCCTTCAACGGCTCGCCGACGCTGGCCGCCGATCTCGAGCTCAATTTCTTCAACGCGGGCCTGCCGGACGGCATGCAGACCTTCGTCGCCGGCCCCGCCGAGCGCATCGCCTTCTATGGGCGCACGGGTCAGAACGTGCTGCCGGCGTCAGCCCTGGTGCGCAGCTTCGGCGCAGGCGATGTGTCTGTCACCGAGGCGATGCCCATGCCCGACGTCTCCACCGGCTCGTCGGGACAGTGGGTCGAGCTGCGCAACAACGCCCGCGTGACAGTCGATTTCGGTGGGCTCGCGCTCGAGACGCTGGCCACCGGTGATGCAGGGTTCATCATTCCTCCCGGCACCAACGTCGACGCCGGCGGCTATCTGGTCATCGGTCAGTCGGTCGACATGCAGGCCAACGGCGGCGCTCGGGTCGACGTCCTCGAACCCGGCCTCGTGCTCGGCGTACCGGACAGCGTGAAGGTCACCCTCAGCGGCACGACGCTCGGTCAACTCGCGTGGGACGCCGGCGTGCAGTCGACGTCGATTCAACCCGCTGCCGACGTTCTGGTGGCCTCGGGGCAGCCTGCGCCGAGTTGCATGCGCCGCATCACCTATGGCAACGGCACGTTTGGTTCGCCTGGCGCGGCCAACGAGAGCTGCGCCGACTACAGTGTGTCGTCGATCGCCAGTGCCTTCGCCCTTGCGCCCGCGGGAAGCACGATTCTCGCTTCCATCGGCAGCGACGACGATTACGGCAATGTGACGCTGCCGGTGCCGTTCACCTACTTCGGTGTACCGACCACCAACCTCGGCCTCTCGACCAACGGCTTCGTGACGCTCACCTCGGCGCCGCTCACGACGTCGAACCGCTTCAACGAGACGCTGCCCACGACCTCCGAGCCCAACGGCACGCTGGCCATCTTCTGGGACGACCTGGTGCGCGACACCGGCCTCAACGCCATGTGGCGTGCCGGCGATCGCACGATCGTCACCTGGCAGAACTACCGCATGATCGGCACCTCCTCGACCACCACGCGCATCAACGTGCAGGTGCACCTCATCGACGACGGGGCCATCGAGTTCCATTACGGAGACATCACGACCACCGAGACCTCTCAGTCGACCATCGACCGGGTGTTCGGCAAGGAGGCCACCGTGTGGATCGAGCGGCAGGACGGCCTGCTCGCGATTCCCTACGCCATCAATCAGACCAATGGCGTCGTTCCCAATTCGGGCATCCGCTTCACGCCCCGTTAACCACTCCTGGACACGACCATGAACGTCTCTTTCCGTTTCGCAGTCATCGGTCTGGTGGGCCTCATGTTGGCGGGTTGCCCCCAGGTTCCCAATCCCGATCCGCTCCCCCCGGCTCCCAAAGTGGCAGCGTTCACTGCGTCTGCGAGCCAGGTCGCCGCCGGCGACACGGTGTCGTTGAGCTGGAAGGTCGAGAACGCATCGACCGTGCGCATCGACGATCTGTCGCTGGGCGCGGTCTCAGGAGTCTCTGGCAGTGAGGGCACGGTCGACGTCGCCGTGAGCGGCGACACGACCTTCGTCCTGTCTGCACGAAACGACCGCGGGGCTTCAGCCAGCGCGGTGCTCTCGATTCGTGTCAGCGGCTCCGCGCGTGAGCCGCTGCTGCTCGCCGTACCTGAGCGCATCGGCGCCGGGCAGAGCAGCGCCCTCGCGTGGAGCGCGCCCGGCGCGTCCGCCGTCACCCTCACCGCTTCTCCGGGAGGCGCCATCGACGTCGGGGGACAGAGCGCGAGCGGCACCGTCACCGTCAGCCCCGCTGTCACCACCGAGTACACGCTCACTGCCAATGGCCTCTCGCGCTCGGTGACCGTGTCGGTCACGCCCACCATCGTCGCGCTGACCGCGAGTGCCAGCGTGCCTGACGCTGGTACCGGTGATGCCGGTGCGTTCGACGCGGGCACCACGATTCACGTGGCGTGGCAAACGAGTGGAGCAACGCGCCTGCAACTCAACGGTGTCGGCCGAGGCACGCTCGCGGAAATCACCGATGCGGCGAGCATCGCCATGGGCAGCTTCGATGAGCCGCTGCCGGCCTCTGTCGATCCGGCTCAATTCTTCACCTACGAACTGGTGGCAACGGGCGCCGGCGGGACCACCAACCGGTCCGTGATCTTCGGCGTTCCCGGCAGCCCTGCAGTCGTCTCGTTCACCGGGCCGCAGGTGGCCCGCTTCGGCGACGGAGGGGTCGCCACCTTCAGTTGGAGCACCGTCGAGGCTGCGCAACTGAGCCTTCTGGCCGGGGACGTGGAGATCTACCGTGCGCCGTCGGCGCAGGTTGCGACGGGTTCGGTGACTGTGCCCGTCCCCTCGTCGGACACCGCGTACACGGTCGTCGCCCGCGGAGAGCGCGGCGGCGAAGCCTCGAAGACGCTCCTCCTCGACGTCGTCGCGCAACCCACCGTGTCGATCTCGGCCACCCCCACGTCGGTCGCCGCTGGTAGCCCCGTGACCCTCTCGTGGACGGGCACCCACATTCGCAACGTCGTCATTCGCGAGGTCGGTTACGGCGTGGTGTTCAGCGCCACGGGCATGAACGACACCGGCTCGGCACAGCTCACGCCCAACAGCAACGTCACCTACGAAGTCGAGGTGAACAATTCGCTGGGCGACACCGCCACCGCGAGCACGTCGGTCACGGTCACTGACCCCATCACGCTCAACATCGCCGAAACCGGTGCGCTTCGTTACGGCCAGAACATCACCGCGTCGTGGACGGTGCCCGGCGGTACCGCGTCGATCGTAGGCCTCCCGCACTCGAACGTGGATGTGCGCCCGGGCTCGACCGACTTCGACGACATCGCGATGACCGGAACTGCGTTGGCCTACCCCGACTCGACCCGTGGGGCCGTGCTGACCACCAGCTTCCGCATGCCCTACCTCGGGCGGGTGGTGGGTGAGACCATCTACGTGTCACGGCACGGGTACCTCGCGTTTGGCGACATCAACGGCGGCAACAGCAGTGACGTCGCCCTTCCGTCGGGTCTGCTCGAAGACATGGCCATCGCCCCGTACTGGGAATCGCTCACCCTCGGGAACGTCTACTGGCAGCTCAAGAGCGTGGCTGGCCAGGACGTGCTCATCGTTCAGTGGAGCATGACCACTGCGACCTTCCAGGCGAAGTTGTACGCGAGCGGTCAAATCGATTTCGAATACAAGGTGCTGCCGAGTTCGCCCGCTGGGCGTACGGGTGTGACTGGCTGGCTGCGCGACCAGACGGTCGTTGCTCCAGCAACCGCCGCCGTGAACACGGGCTTCACCTTCTTCGGGCCAGTGATGAGCCCGGTGACGCTCAAGGCCCTCGCGCCAGGGCCTCTTCGCGGCCAGGTCGTCGTCGGCTCGGCGCGACTGCGCGTGTCGGCCGACCTCGCTCAGGTCGTCCGTCCCACCGAGCTTGTGACCAGTGAAGTGCTCTCGGGTTCGGCAGCCGGTGCGGCGGCCACCTGGGCAGAATTGCGCAACGCGACGAACGCCCCTGTGGACCTCTCCGGTTGGTCGTTCGGCCTCGCCGACGGCGGCGCCATTCCGCTCTCAGGCACCGTTCCTCCACGAGGACTTCTCGTCGTCGGCGCCTCGACCGATCCGTCCATCAACGGTGACGCCGGCGTGCAGGTCGCGCTCGCCGATTTCGCCATTTCGGATCAGGCGTCGTTGAAACTGCAACGCAGCGGCGTGTCGTCAGTGGTCGCTCTCGACGGTTCAGACGGAGGCACTGCGCTCGTCAACGACGTCGGCCCGTTCCTCTTTACCAGCACGGGCGGTGCGCAGACGTGCGCCGCGACGACGACGTACGGCGCGCTGGGTCTGCGTGGCACCCCGGGCAGCGATTCGACCTGCGGTTTCGGGTACGAGCTGCAGCCGATTCCGTTCGGGTATTTCGACATTTCCGACGGCGGCACGTCGCTGGGCACCACCTTCGACGATGCGCTCTACACCGTAGACATCTCATCAGCGCCCATTCCCTTCTTTGGCGTGTCGCACACCTCGATGGTTGTCTCGACCAATGGCTTTGTGACCTTCGCGGCGGCTTCGACCACGAGCAGCACTGACTACCTGGGCAGCGCTCCCCGCACGACCGACGCCAACCTGTTGGTCGCTGCCTTTGCGGACAATCTCAGCGCCACCGGCGGCATCGGCAACCTCCTTGGTCAGCGAGTCGGGGCTGGTGTCGACCCCGCGGCTCCGCTGCCCCACTGGATCGTTCAATGGCATCGCTACCGCGTGTTCGGCTGCAGCGATGACATCAACTTCCAGCTGAAGTTCTTCGACGATGGCGCCATCGAAGTTCACTTCGCGGGCATGCGCAGCGGCAGCAGCAGTCAATGCGCCGCCGGTGCAAGCGCAGTCAGCTGGCTCGAGAACGCCACCGGAACCCAGGCGCTCGTCATCAGCGCGGACTCCACCTCGCCCGGCATTCGCCCGTACACCGCCTTCCGCTATTCACCCCGGTAATCCGCCATGCGCATCGACTCCAACATGAACCGAGTTTCTCTGGCCGTGGCTCTGGCAGCATTCATGACCACGGGCTGCAAGATTCAGAAGCCGTCGACGCCCGTGCCCGCGTCGCCCACCATCGACAGCTTCACAGTGAGCAAGCCCGACGCCGAAAAGGGAGACCAGATCACGCTGACGTGGAAGACCAGCAACGCCACCAGCATCGAGCTGCGTGAAGCCACGGCTGGCGATCTCGGGGTGGCAATCAACACGCTCGAGGGCTCGCACGCGGTGACGCTCGAGAGCGACGCGCTCTTCGTGCTCACCGCGCGAGGGGAGGGCGGCACCGACGCGCGCGCCGTTTCGGTGCGCGTCAACGAGAGCAGCGGCGACGCCGTGACGCTGCAGGCGCTCCCTCCGACCATCAACGGTGGCGCACACGCCACGCTGGTGTGGACGGCTCCTGGCGCCACCGCGGTCACCATCACTGCCAACGGTCAGCCGCTTTCGACCGGTGGCCAGCTTGCAACCGGCGCTGTCGACGTTCGTCCGCTGGTCGACACCACCTACGTGCTCGCCGCCGACGGCCGCACCGCGCAGACCGTCATCACCGTCACGCCCGTCGTGCTTTCGCTCGACGCCACGCCCCGCGCCGCCAGGTCAGGCGGCAGCGTGACCGTCGCCTGGACCGCCGCCGGCGCCGAACGAGTCGTGGTCAGCAGCCCGGGCCGTGGCCAGCTCCACGAGGCGACCTCGGCGGCCGATGTGGCCGCGGGCTCCTTCGCGGACACGCTCCCCGAACTGCCCAACAACTCTGTGGTCACCTACGTCATCGAAGCGGTCAAGGGCACGGAGCGGGCCGAGCGCCGCGTCGAGGTCAATGTCGGCACAGGCGTGGCCATCACCCGCTTCGACGCGCCATCGGTGGCGTCGGCAGGTGGCACCTACCAGGTCCGTTGGGAGACCGCCGCCGCCGACACGGTAGAACTCAAGGTCGACGGCGCGACCGTGTACCGCTCTCCGACCACCGGTGAGGCGATCAGCGGCCTCTTTGCCTTCCCCGTCGGCCCCGATGACTTCGCCATCGAAATCGTTGCCACCAATTCACTTGGCGACAGCGCTCGCCGGCTCTCGCAGGTCGACACAGTCGGAGTGCCGACCTCGGCAACACTCACCGCTTCGCCCACCGCCGCCGGCGTCGGTCAGGCAGTGACGCTCACCTGGAGCTGCGCGGAAGCGCGCCGCGTTCGCATCACCGACTCGAACGGCGTCGCCGTTTTCGGGACCACCGGTCAAGGTGCGGAAGGCGGCACCGCCACCGTGCACCCCTCGGCCACGACCACGTACACGCTCGTCGCCGACAACCTGTTGGGCAGCTCACCGGTGTCGGCCGCTGCCACCGTCACCGTGACGGGCGCAGCGCCGACCGTCACGCAGTACCCGCCCACGCCGCTCTCGGGTCAGATGCTGACCATCAGCACCGCCTCACCGGGCGCCACGCTCCACGGCTTCCCTCACGCACAGGTGCTCACCAGCACGCAGAGCGATTTCCGCGACATCTCGACCACTGGCGCTCGCCTGCTCGAGACCGGCAGCGACGTGACCACCGTGACCCTGCCTTTCTCGACGTGGCTGTTCGGCTCGCAGCAGACCGGGCCGCTCACCGTGTCGCGCGCGGGCTGGATGGCCTTCGGCGCGCCCAACACCGTGCTGACCTCCGAGTCGTCGCTGCCGTCATCGTCAGCCCCGAGCTTCGTCATCGCGCCCTACTGGGACGACCTGACGCTCATCGCCGGCTCCGCGGTCTACGCGCAGGTCGTGGGCAACGCGCCCAATGAGACGCTCATCGTGCAGTGGGACAAGCTGCGCGTGGGTACCACTGCCGCGAGCTCCGTCACCTTCCAGGCGCAGGTCTCGCAGCGCGGCGTCATCGCCTTCCACTACAAGACGATGACGCTCAATTCGTCGCCAAGCTTTTCGATCGGCGTGCAGGACGGCACCCGAACCCGCGGCGTGCGTTCGACCGTCACGCCCACCAGCAACAGCGCGCAGTACTTCTTCAGCCCGGTGGTCGCGCCCATCGACCTGCGCGCCACGCGAGGCACCGTCTACGGCGGCTTCGTGCAAGATGGAGACACCTTCACGCTGGTGAGCCAGAGCGCCAACGCGGTCACCATTCCGCAAGACCTCGCGCTGACCGAGTTCATGTTCCGCCCCGCGGACGCGGTCGGCAACGCAGGCCAGTTCCTCGAGGTGCAGAACAACACGAGCGCGCCGCTCGACCTCACCGGCTGGGAGCTGCGTGTACCCAATCAGCCCACGTTCTTCATGCCGGCCGGCTTTTCGCTGGCTCCAGGAGTGCCCACGGTCATCGGTGGCTCGCTCGACCCGGCCCTCAACGACGATGCGGGTGTCACGCTTTCCTGGGAGGCCAGTGGCTTCTCCTTCCCGCAGGACGGTGGCAGCTTCCTCGTCACCACGGCCGACGCGGGCACTGGTGGCGCTGGCTTCACCTACACCGGTCCGGCTGACGGAGGCCGCGGCTTCTCGCTCAACGTCGACCCGGGGCCGTTCGTGGGCACAACTGGTTCGCCGGGCCTGGCGGCTTGCCCGGCAACGACGCCGTATGGTTTCCAGGTCCCCCAGCAGCTCGGCACTCCGGGCAGGAACTCGGGCTGTGGTTTCCGGTACACGCTCAAGTCGATCCCCGTGAACTTCGTCGACATCTCCGACGGCGGCGTGCCCTTGAACGTCACCGGCGACAACGGCCGCGGCACGGTGGTGTTCGGGCCTGACGGTGGCTCGCCACTCCCGGTGCTGTTCGGCGACCCGGTGCCGTGGCTGTACGTGAACTCCAATGGCTACTTCCTGCCGGCCTCCGAGACATCGGGAAGTCACACCAACAAGGTCAACGCCGGCAGCAGCGCACAGGTCGGATCGATCGCCCTGTTCTGGGACGACCTCGACACCGTCATCTCGGGCGCGAATGTGTTCATGAAGTATTTCCCGGCGGGGAGCGACCCGGCCACTCCGGCCGAACACTGGGTGGTGCAGTTCCACCGCTATGAGCACTTCTTGGCCGACGACGACCTGAACTTCGAAGCGAAGTTCTTCTCCGATGGGTCGTTGGAGTACCACTACGGGTCGATGGTTTCCGGCACCAGCAGCAACTACGGCAACGGCAATTCCGCCACCATCTGGCTCGAGAACCCGGCGGGCACGCAGGCGCTGGTGGTGGGCGTCAACCAACCGGTCATCACTCCCTTCACGGCCTACCGCTTCACGCCGCGGTGAGAAACGAGACACGCGCGATGCGAAACGAAAACTCTTCAAAGGTCCCCTTGAACGCCATGTCTCTTCTCAATCGCAGTGTGCTGGTGGCGGCGGTCGTGCTTGCCGGGGGCGCCTTTGCGCAACCCACCAACGACACCTGTGCCAACGCCGAAGCGCTGGTGGTGCCCACCAACGGCACGCCGGTGCTCTCCACCATTGCCCCGCGCATCGATCTCGCGGCGGGAACGGCAGAGGCTTCGCTGAGCTGCAACACCGGGGCGAAGAACACCGTCTGGTACAGCTTCGTGGCGCCGACGACGGGCAACTACGTCATCGAGAGCTGCGACACTGCGACCAACTACGACAGCGTGCTTGCGGTCTACACCGGCTCGTGCGCCTCGCCAGTGGCCCCTCCGTCGGGAACCGCGTGCGTCGACCAGGGCTGCCCCAGCGGGAGCGCGTCGCGCGTCGTGCTCGCCCTGACCCAGGGTACGCAGTACTACGCACAGCTCGCCGTCTGGAGTTCTTCGACCCCGACCAACGCGTACGTCGGGCAAATCAGGGTGGTGGCACCGCTACCGCCGAGCAATGACACCTGCGATCCCTCGGTACCGGAGGTCGCGCTCAACCGTACCGTCTCGTTCGTTTCGAACGCCGCTACCGCCAACGACGGTCAGGTCGGCGGCAACCTCGACGGGGGCGCAGGCACGTGTTTCCTCGGCGTCGGCAACAGCACCACCGCGGCCTCGAACCTCTCGCCCGGTCGTGACGTCGTGCATCGCTTCACCCCAGCGACTGCTGGCCGCTACAACGTTCGCCTCACCTCGTCGAACTCGTCGGTCAATTCGACGCTCCACGCGAGCGACAGCTGTATCGCCGGAACGCCTCCGCAAACCTACGCGCCACCGCAGTGCATCGCGGCCAGCAATCGCACTTCCAGCCTTGCCGAACAGCTGGCCTGTGTACCGCTCGCGGCCGGCCAGCCCGTCTACCTCTGGGCGGACGAGACCGCGCTGTCGGCAGCGGGTCAGGGTCTTTCGCTCGACGTCAGCCGATGCATCGAAGAGACGGAGCCCAACGACACTCCCGTCACAGCCAGCGCGCTTTCCTGCACCGTGACGGGCGGCATTCGCACCGCAGGCGACGTCGACTTCTTCGCGCTCGGTGGCGCCCCGGCAGGTTCCCGTGTGTTCGCGCTTGTGGAAGCGGCGGCCAGCAACTCGACCAACTTCGATCTCCGCGTCACCACGTCGACGCGGACGCTCGAGTATGACGACAGCAACGCCGCAACCGCATTCGGCGACAGCAGCGGCCTCGTCTGTGGCACGCCACTGACCGGAGCGCCCGCCTACCTGCGAGTCACGCACAACAGCAGCAGCACCATCGCCGAGCCGTACACCATCTACAGCAAGATCGAGGTGGGGGCGCCGTCTCCTGAAATCGAGCCGAACGAGACGGTGGCTACCGCGACGGGGGGCAGTCTGTATTTCTCGGGCTCGATTCAAGACGGCGGCACCGACGTCGACTTCTTCAGCGTGTCGGCCAACGAGGGCGACATCATCTTCGCGGCGCTCGATTCGGTGCCGGATCGCAACGATGCGGGCACCACCGCCAGCTTCAACCTCACGTTGAACCTGTTCGATTCCACGGGCGCCCTCCTCGTGAGTGGCGACGATTCTTCGACGACGGTGACTCTGGCGCCCAACCCAGACGCTGGCCTCACCGCGATTACGCCCACCGTCCCCGGTGACGCGCTCGTGTGGCGAGCGCGAAGCACCGGCACGTACGCGCTGCGCGTCGGGAAGACGTCGGGCACCACGGTGACTGCGTACGGCCTGTCTGTGTCGGTCGGTTGTGCAGACGCTGCGCCGACGCTCACGAACTTCACGCCCACCAGCGGCGTACCTACGGGAGGTCAGGCTGTGACGCTCACGGGCACGAACTTCAGCGTGCGCAGCGTGGTGCGCTTCGGAACGGGCGTTGCCAGCGTCGACAGCATCTCACCCACGGAGCTCGTCGTTCGCACGCCCGCGTCGGCCACCGGCGGCGACGTGAGCGTGACGGTGACGAACGGCGTCGGCCTCGTGGCCACTGCGTCTGGCCCGTACACCTACGAAGATCCTCCGGGCGTTCCTCCGACGTTGACGGGCGTCTCGCCGACCTCAGGCCGTACCTCGGGCGGTGCGCTCGTCACCCTCACTGGCACCGTGTTCCGCGCGGATGCCGGCGTGTTCTTTGAAGTCGAAGGCGTCAACCAGCCTGCCACTGCCGTGACACGAAACTCGACGACACAACTCGTTGCCACCACGCCCGCGCACGCGGCCGGTTCTGCAGTGGTGCGGGTCGTCAACACCGATGGTCTGTCTGCCCAGCTCGATGGAGGCTTTCTCTACCTCGGCCCGCCGACCATCGCCACGGTGACGCCGAACTCGGGCCTCACGCCGGGTGGTCAGCTCATCACCATCACGGGCACGAACTTCCGCGCAGGCACCACAGTCACCATCGGCGGCACGGCAGCGACCTCGGTCACTCCCGCCACTGACGGCCTCTCACTGACCACAGTGACGCCCTCGAGCAGCACCAACGGCGTCAAGGACGTGGTTGTCACCACCAGCGACGGCCAGACGGCCACGCTGACCGGTGGCTTCACGTACAACTACGCGCCGCCGACGTTGGCCTCGGTCTCGCCTGCGAGCGGCTTCGCGAGCGGGAACACGCTCATCACCCTGACCGGCGCGAACTTCCTCACGGCGCCCACCGTCACCGTGGGCGGCGTCGCAGCGACCGCGGTCAGCCGCACGAGCTCGACCAGCATCACCGCGCGTACGCCCGCCGGCACGCCCGGCCCCGCGCCCATCGTAGTGACCAACAGTGACGGCCAGACCACGACGGCGACGGTGAACTTCACCTACGTCCCGGCGCCCACCGTCGCGTCCATCTCTCCGTCGAACGGGTCGGCGCTGGGCGGTACGCGCATCACCATCAGCGGCACCGATTTCACGCCCGGCGCGCGCGTCACCATCGGTGGCGTGCCTGCCTTCGCCGTCGCGGTCAGCAGCGCCACCACGCTGACGGCCACCACCAACTCCGGCGCGCCCGGTACCTACGACGTCGTGGTCACCAACCCCGACACGCAGTCGGCCACGCTGGCCGCCGGTTTCACGCTCGACGCTGCACCGCTCCTCACCTCGCTCTCGCCCATCGGCGGCAGCACGGCGGGCGGCACGGTGGTCACGCTGACGGGTTCGGGCTTCCGTCAGGGCGCTGAAGTCATCTTCGGCTCGACGCCGGCCACCGCGGTCACCGTGGTGTCCGACACCGAGCTGACGGCCACGACGGCAATGCACCCGCTCGGCGTGGTCTCGGTGTCCGTGCGCAACCAGGATGGACAGTCGGCCGAGCTGGCGCGCAGCTTCCGCTTCGTCGACCCGCCGTCACTCACCGCCATCGCGCCGACCTCCGGCGACGCGGCTGGTGGCACCACCGTGCGGCTGACGGGCGCTGGCTTCTCGCAGGCAGCGACGGTGACCTTCGGAGGTGCGGCGGCGTCGCAAGTGACGCTCATCTCCGCCACCGAGCTCGACGTCGTCACTCCCCCGCACGCAGCAGGTGCGGTCGACGTGGCGGTCACGGTCGACGGCGCGACGGCGACGCTGGCCGGTGCGTTCACCTACACGCGTGGCGCTCCGTCGGTGGCGGCGGCGGCTCCGCGCACCGGCCCCATCGAAGGCGGCACGCTGGTCACCATCACCGGCAGCGGCTTCGCTGACGGCGCGACGGTGACGTTCGGCGGCACTGCGGCGACCAGCGTGGTGGTGGCCTCGGCCGACCTCATCCGCGCGGTGGCTCCGGCGCACGCGGCGGGCGTGGTCGACATCGTAGTCACCAACGACGACTCGCAGGCTGGCGCGTTGAGCGGCGGCTTCACCTACACCGCGGCGAGCGGTGGTCCCGACAACTCCATCACCGACGGTGGCAGCGGGGCGGTGGGCACCGACCCGTCGCCCACGCCGACGCCCGGTGGCGTGAGCTGCGGCTGCACGAGCTTCGATGGCTCGATGTTCGGCTTCGCAGGGCTGGGCCTGGTGGCGCTGCTGTCGCGCCGCCGTCGTCGCAGCTGAGCCGAGGTTGATTCGCTGAAGAGGGAGGCGCGTCGGAACACCGGCGCGCCTTTCGTTTTTGCGGGCCGCGTGAGCTGCCGAACTCGGAAAGCGGGTCGCGCGGCTCGGCAAAGACTGCGCGGGCACCGTCACGAAGCAACGCCGTGGCTGCTCGACGGCCGCCGCGAGAGCGGACGCTATGCATGCAACGTCACGGGCGACGTCCGGTGCAGCTCACGCGACCATCGTCACCACTCCACGCGATGGCCGCTCTCGAGGTCGTGCGCGCAATCCATCGTCACGCGGTTGGATGCCACGACATCAAAGGTCTCCAGGTCACGGGCTCAACGTCACCCCGGCCATCGTCACAGCTCAACGCGATGGCTGCTCGACCCGACGTCACGACTGCTTGAGGACACGGCAGCGACGTCACGCGACCATCGTCCGACTCCACGTGAGGGCCGCTCGAGGTCGTGCGGTCAATCCATCGTCACGCTGTTGAATGCCGCGCAGCCATGTCTCCAGGCCACGGCTCGTCTCACATCACCATCGTCATCGCTCAACGCGATGGCTGCTCGACCCGACGTCACGCTGCTTGATGCCGCGGCAGCGACGTCTCCACGCAGCGGCCCAACATCACGCGGGCCATCATCACGGCTCGCCGCGCGAGCCACGGGTTCACCATGAGCACCTCGGCGACGAATTCCAACTTCGCGCATCACGGGCTGGCGCGACGCGCGCTCGGAGACGTCGCCACTCGACGCAGCGATTGACCCGCGTCGCGCATTGACCCACGCACGCCGCCCCGAAATGCTGCGCGCCGTGTCCCTCGGAAAGAAGGTGCTCAGCACGCTCGCCATCACCGTCGCCGTTCTCTTCACGGGCGTCGTCGTGCTCACGACCGGGGAGCTCTTCTTCGGCAGCAGCAAGATCAAGCCGCTCTTCGGCATGACGCCCAACGGGCCCCCCGGCAACGCGTCGTTGGAAGAGCGCACCCAGCGACGAGACGCCGGCTCGCGCGCGCTCAACGACACCACGTCAGCGCCCCTCGACTTCCCGCTGCCGGGGACCGACGGCGGGCGCTGACATGGCGAAGAACAGCCGCACATCGAACATCGTCGCCGTGCTGGTCTTCATCGCCTTCGTCATCCTCGCCACGGTCGGCACCACCACGCTCTTCTTCGGCAGCAGCAAGGTCGGTCTGCTCTACCAGGGGTCGGCGGCCACACTCGCCGGCGACGGAGGCGCACGGTGATCCAACGGCTGATCAGCCTCGGGCTGGCGTTGATCATGCTGCCCGCGGTCTTCTGGCCGCTCGAGCGCCTCTTCCCCGCGCGCAAACACCAGCCGTGGGTTCGCCCTCAATTCCTCACCGACCTCGCGTTCATGGCCGGCCAATACCTGCTGTGGCCTGCGCTCGTGCTCGAAGTGCTGCTCCGGCTCGACGGCGTCTTCTCGCAGGTCATTCCGAGCGCCGTCCGCAGCACCGTGGGCGGCCTTCCCTACGCGGTCCAGGCGCTCATCGTCGTCGCGCTCGCTGACGTCGGCGTCTACTGGTTCCACTTCGCGTGTCACCGCGTCTCGTGGCTGTGGCGATTCCACGCCGTGCATCACTCGAGTCGTCACCTCGACTGGCTCGCCGCGCACCGTGAGCATCCAGTCGACGGGCTGCTCACCCAGCTCGTCCTCAACGCGCCGGCGATGATTCTCGGAGTCGACACCACGCTGCTCGGCTGGCTCGTCGGCCTGCGCGGCATCTGGGCCATCTTCATTCACAGCAACGTGCGCCTGCCGCTCGGCCCGCTGCGCTACCTGCTCGGCGCACCCGAGCTTCATCACTGGCACCACCTCGAGACGCGAGAGACGAAGCACAACTTCGCCAACCTCGCGCCGTGGACCGACCTGCTCTTCGGCACCTATTACACGCCGCCCGAGGGCGACGAGACCTGGGCGCTGGGCAACCCCGACGAACCCCCGAAGGGTTACGTCACGCACCTCATCGAGCCGCTGCTTCCTCAGGGCACGTCGGCCAGCGCAGACCTCCCGTCACACCCGCGCGCGTAGCGCCGCTTCGCTTCCGCCTGCTGCTTTCGGGGCTGCAACCGCCGCTCGCGCATTCCCTCGATCGCCGCGCGGCATGCCGTGCGCCACCAACGCGCTCAAGTGGGCCCGGGTGCGAACGCCGTCGCGTCAGCGCCGAACACCAATGCGAAGTGCCTCGGGTGCGCGACGAGGTCGTCACACGTTCCACGCTGATTCCGGGCTCGCCAGCATCTGGCCGTGCAACGTGACGCCGACCAGCCCCCCAGCACGCGCGACAGGCTGCGCGAACTCGTCTGACAGGTTGCGCTCCACGTTCAGAGACGCGCGTGCACCGTGTGCGACCGCACGTCACGCCCTGAACGCGTCACTGGCGTGCGCCACATCGATGCTGTCGGTTCTCAGAAGGAAGGGACCCCGGTCTGAGGAAATTCTCAAAACCATTCCCCCCTCCGGGCTGAAGTTTCTCAACTTTGCAGGTCCTACGACTCCTCGAAGGAGGAGTCCGATGGGCTACCGCGAGGTCACGGTGTTGGAGATCAAAGAGGTCCTTCTTCAATGGCTCGATGGGGCCAAAAAGAAGCTCGTCGCGCGCAGGCTGGGCGTCGACATCAAGACGGTCCGTCGCTACGTCCGCGCTGCCGAGAAGCTCGGGCTGGTCGAAGGCGGCGGGAAGGCTGCGCTGACCGACGAGAAGCTGGCTGAGGTCGTCGCGTCGCTCGACCACCTGACGGGCCGGCCGCGCGGCGACAGCTGGGCGTTGTGCGTTCAGCATCGCGCGCGCATCGAGGCGCTGCTCGGGCAGCGGCTCAAGCTGAGCAAGGCGCGCAAGCTGTTGGCCCGCGAGGGCGTCACCATCCCATACGCGACCTTGCACCGCTTCGTCGTGGCCGAGCTCGCGTTCGGCCAGGTCGCGCCGAGCATTCCGGTGCTCGACTGCGGGCCCGGCGAAGAGCTGCAGGTCGACACCGGCTGGATGACGCTGCTGGTCCCGGACGTGTTCGGCAAGCGACGCCGACTGCGCGCGTGGATCTTCACCTCGGTGTGCACGAGGCACCGCTTCGTCTACCCGTGCTTCACCGAGACCACGAAGGACGCCATCGAGGCGTGCGAAGCCGCATGGGAGTTCTTCGGCGGCATCTTCAAGGTGCTCATCCCCGACAACACGAAGGCCATCATCGCGAAGGCTGACCCGCTCGCGCCGAAGCTGGTCGACGCCTTCCTCGAGTACACGCAGGCGCGCGGGTTCCACGTCGACCCGGCGCGCGTGCGCAGCCCCAAGGACAAGGCACGGGTCGAGCGAGCCGTGCAGCCGGTTCGCGACGACTGCTTCGCTGGCGAGGTGCTGCAGTCGCTCGACGACGCGCGCACCCGCGGCAGGCGCTGGTGTCTCGAGGAATACGGGCGGCGCAGACACAGTCGCACGCAGCGGTTCCCGCTCGAGCACTTCGAGCTCGAAGAGAAGCCGACTCTGGCGCCGCCTCCGAGCGCGCCCTTCGACGTGCCCACGTGGCACGACCCACTGGTTGCGCGTGACGGCAGAGTCCAGGTCGAGAAGGCGCTGTACTCGGTGCCCGAGCACCTCCGGCTCGTCGGCAAGAAGGTGCGCGCGCGGGCCGACAGTCAGCTGGTGCGCATCTACGTTGGTACCGAGTTGGTGAAGACGCATCCGCGCAAGCCCGCGGGGGGTCACTCGACCGACCCCAATGACTACCCGAAGGAGAAGACGGCCTACGCGATGCGCGACGTCGAGTTCCTGCGGCGCGAGGCGACGAAGCACGGCGAGGCCATCGGTCGCTTCGCTTCGACGTTGCTCGATGACCCGCTGCCGTGGACGCGAATGCGCCGCGTGTACAGGTTGCTCACCCTCACGAAGCGTTACGGCGATGCGCGCGTCGAGGAAACGTGCGCGCTCGCACTGGCTGCCGAGATGCTCGACGTCTACCGGCTCGAGCGGATGGTGAAGCTCGCCCAGCCGCTCGCGCCGGTCGCCGCGACGAGCGCCAACGCCGACAAGGTCATCCCGCTCGCCCGCTTCCTGCGACCGGCCAGCCAGTACGCACTTCCCCTCGCATCCCGCGAGGGGCTTCACCCCGAGGAGAAGGACGAATGACTGACGCAATCTCACCCGAGCTCAAGGTCGCCCTGCGCCGCCTGAAGCTCTCACGCATGCTGGACACGCTGCCCGAGCGGCTCACCGTCGCGAAGCAGCAGAAGATGCCCATTCAGGACTTCTTTCTGCTCGTGCTGGGCGACGAGGTCTCGCGGCGAGACGGCCTCGCCGCCTCGATGCGCGCCGACCGCGCACACCTTGAGCCCGACATGCAGTTCGAGCGCTGGGACGGCACAGCCAAGGTGACCTACGACCAGCAGCTGCTCAACGAGTTGATGACGCTGCGCTTTCTCGACACGCACCACCACATCGCCATCGTCGGCCCCGTCGGCGTCGGCAAGACGTTCATCGCGCAGGCGCTCGGCCACGTCGCCTGCCGCCGCGCCAAGTCCGTTCTCGCCCTTGGCGCCGACGAGATGTTCAAGACGCTCAAGCACGCACGACTCGACAACAGCTTCGAGGCCGAGCTGCGCAAGCTCATCGCGGTCGACCTGCTCATCGTCGACGACTTCTGCCTCGACGTCATGGATGCCACCGAGAGCCGCGACGCTCACGAGTTGCTGCGCGAACGCCATCGCTCGGGCTCGATGATCATCACGTCCAACCGCGGCCCCGATGAGTGGCTCGCGATGTTCGCCGACCCGGTGCGCGCTCAGAGCGCCATCGACCGCTTCACCAGCAACAGCTACGACCTGGTCATCGACGGCGAGTCGTACCGAAAGCGGCAGAAGCCGAAGCTCGAAGGTGCCCAGTCGAAGAAGGGGCGCTGACCTGACGGGCGCCTGCGCTCGCTTCGCTCGCTCCGGCGGCGACCGACGCGGCCGTCAGACTGGACAGGACCGCATCACATCAGGCACGAAGTCCCCGTCACGCGGCGTGAGGGCCCTGGGGGGGGAATGGTTTTGAGAAGCCGGGGTCCCATCCCTCTGAGAGCCGACAATAGACGTTCCACGCACGTGCGGAAGACCGGCGTGCGACCGCTGACGGAGGTAAGAAGACACCCGTTGCCGATGCACGTTCTCTTCCTCAGTTCCGAGGTGGCTCCGTTCTCGAAGACGGGCGGCCTCGGTGATGTCGCCGGTGCGTTACCGCCAGCGCTGGCGCGACGTGGTCACTCGATGCGCGTCGTCAGCCCGCTTTACCAATCGGTACCGCGCGGCACCTTGACCCGCTTCGGGGCGCCCGTTCGCCTCGCGTTCCCCTTCGGCGAGTTCGAGGTGAACACCTGGCGCGCGCCGGGCGAGGTCGAGTGGGTCTTCATCGAGTGTGCGAAGGCCTTCGAGCGCCCCGGCATCTACGGGCACGGCGACGATGCGCGCCGCTTCGCGTTGTTTTCGATGGCCGCGTTGTCGACCGCGCAGCGCGACGGCTTCGCCGCCGACGTGGTGCATGCCAACGACTGGCCGACGGGGCTGGCGTTGCTGGCGCTCAAGCACGGCTACGCCCACACGCCGCTCGGAAGAGCGAAGCGCGTCTTCACCATTCACAACCTCGCGTACCAGGGCATCGCCCCCAAGACCGAGATGGACGCCATCGGCATTCCGTGGTCGCTCTTCAACACCGACGGCGTGGAGTTCTACGACCGGCTCTCGTTCATGAAGGCCGCGCTCGTTTCGGCCGACGTGCTCACCACGGTGTCTCCGCAATACGCGAAGGAGATTCAGACCAGGCAGTTCGGTGTGGGGCTCGAAGGGCTGCTCACGCACCGCCGCAACGCGCTGCACGGCATCTTGAACGGCGTCGACACCGAGGCGTGGAACCCGGCCACCGACGTGTTCCTGCCGGTTCGCTACACCGCGCAAGACCTCGCGCCGCGTGAACGGTGCCGCAGCGAGCTCATCGCCTCGTGCCGCATCGACGCACCGGTGCCCGGCATGCCGTTGTTCGGCGTCATCTCGCGCATGACCGGCCAGAAGGGCGCCGATCTCCTCCACGCCGCCTTGCCGCGCCTGCTCGAACAGGGCGCGTCGGCCATCGTGCTGGGCTCGGGTGAAGAGCCCGTGCAGAACGCGTGGAAGGCGATGGCGGCGCGCTACCCGGAGCGGCTGCACGTGCGCCTCGGCTTCGACGAATCACTCGCGCATCGCATCGAAGCGGGCGTCGATTTCTTTCTCATGCCCTCGCGCTTCGAGCCGTGCGGCCTCAACCAGATGTACTCGCTGCTCTACGGGTCGGTGCCGGTGGTGCATGGCGTGGGCGGTCTCAAGGACACGGTGGTGGATATTTCCCGTGAGAACGGCACGGGCATCGTGTTCGGCGTGCCGTCGGGCGACGCGCTCTACGAGGCGCTGGTGCGGGCCGTTTCACTGTTCCGTGACAGGCCGCGGTTCGAGGCCGTGCAGCGACGCGGCATGCAACAGGACTTCGGGTGGCATCGCGCTGCGGCCCGGTACGAAGCGCTGTACGCACCCTGAGATTTTTCCAAACCGGTCGCGGCCGACTGGTACGTTTTGAACCGTCTTGGCGCAGGAAACCGAACTCGGTGGCTATCAGCTCGTGGGTCGTCTCGCGGTCGGCGGGATGGCTGAGGTCTACCAGGCGCGTGCCAGGCCGACGACGCAGAAGAGCCCCGGAGAGCCCGACGACATCGTCATCAAGCGGCTGCTGCCGAGCTACCGCAACGACGCGGCGTGGGTGAAGCAGTTCGTCGACGAAGCGAAGCTCACGGTGCGCCTGCGTCACGGCAACATCGTGCGCACCTTCCGCTGCTTCAAAGCGGGCATGGACTACTTGATGGTCCAGGAGCTCGTGAGCGGCCGCACGCTCGGGTACATGCAGGACGCGTTTCGTCAGGCGGGCGCGGCGATGCCCGGCTCGGCGGCGGCGTACATCACCATCTGCCTGCTGAAGGCGCTCGACTACATCCACCGCGCGAAGGTCGGAGAGAACGGCGCCACCATCGTTCATCGCGACGTGAACCCCGCGAACATCCTGCTCTCGGTGCAGGGTGACGTGAAGCTGACCGACTTCGGCGTGGCGGAGGTCGAAGGCGTGATGCGCGGCGATTCAGGCGCGCTGCGCGGAACGATCTCGTACATGGCGCCCGAAGCGGTGCTGGGTCAGGCGGTCGATCACCGCGCCGACCTGTTCGCGGCCGGCGTCATCTTCTGGGAGTTGTTGTCGGGGCAGCGGCTGTTCGCGGGCAACTCCGAGATGGAGATGATGCACAAGGTTCGCGACTGCCGCGTGCCGCCGCCGACGCGCTTCAACCCGGAGGTCCCGGAGATGGCGGTGTCGATCGCGCGCAAGGCCCTGCAGCCCGATCGCACGCAGCGGTTCCAGTCGGCCAGCGAGTTCGTGAAGGTGCTCGAGATTCTCGCCAAGCGGAACGGCTGGCCGGTCAGCGTCGACGCGCTCAAGCCGTTGCTCGGAGGCTGAAGTGCGCGCCGCGCTCCTGGCGCTGGTGTTGAGCTCCTGCGTCGCCCGCCAGCTGGTCGCCGAACGCGAGCAGGCGAAGGTGGTCGACGTGACCCTCGAGTTCGCGTCGCGTGAAAAAGGGCAGCTCTCGTTCACGCTCGCGTTGCCGCCCGACGTGAAAGAAGCGCCCAAGCACGTCTCGTGGGAGCTGCTGCTCGACGGCGCGCGCCTGGCCACGGGCATCGACGGCGTCATCGACGTGAAAGACGGCCAGCTGACGGTGAAGACGCCGCTCACCAGCCGGCACCTCGAATGGAAGCAGGGCGCCGCGCCGGCCGACGTGCTGCTGCGCGGGGAGATCGACCTCGGCAACCCCGACGCGCGCGTGCGCTTTCGTGAATTGAGGCAGGTGACGCTCGAGGGCCAACCGCGCTTGAACGTGCCCACCGAGTAGGAGAACCGAACCATGAAGCTCTACTTCGTGCCGAAGACCCGCTCCACGCGGCCGCGCTGGCTCCTCGAAGAGTTGGGCGCGCCGTACGAACTGGTGATGCTCGACCCGGCGAAGGGCGAGACGCGCACCGACGAGCACAGCGCGCGGCACCCGCTGCAGCACGTGCCGGTGCTCGAGACGCGCGACGGCAGCATCTTCGAATCAGCCGCCATCGTGCTGCACCTCGCCGACCTGTACCCCGACAAGAAGATGCTCGGCGCGCCGGGCACGCATCAGCGCGCGCTCGCCTACCAGTGGCTGTTCTTCGCGATGACCGAGCTCGAGCCGCCGTGCATCGAGTTCACAAGGCACAAGAAGGCCGGCACGCAAGACTCGGAAGAAGCGAACGCGGTGAAGGCGAGGTTCTCGCTCGCCATCCGGCCCCTCGAGCGGCGGTGTTCGTCGAGTGACTATGTGGTGAGCGACGAGTTCTCCGCCACCGACGTGGTGCTGGGCTCGGTGCTCATCTGGGCCAACGCCATGGGCCTCATCTCCGAGGCACCGCACGTGAGCGCGTACATCGAGCGGCTCAAGGCGCGCCCGGCGTACCGCAAGGCGATTTCCTAGATCTTCACGGGTTGAAGCCCGTCGTAGCTGGGGCGACGTTTGTCGGCCGGTACGCTCTTGGGCTTCACCACGCGCACCCGCTCGACCTTGGGGCCTTCCTTGGAGTGCACGATGAAGGTCCAGCCGTTTTCCTGAAGACGGTCACCGACCTCGGGGATCGCGCCGGCCTTGTGCGACAGGTAGCCGGCGAGCGTCTCGAAGTCGCCTTCGGGGAACTTGAACTCGAAGGCGCGCGAGAAGTCGGCGACCGGTAGCATGGCGTCGACCAGGAACGAGTCGTCGGCCTGCTTCTCGAACGCGCGCACCTCTTCGTCGAACTCGTCGCGGATGTCGCCGACGATCTCCCGGAGGATGTCTTCGAGCGTGACGATGCCCGAGAAGCCGCCGTACTCGTCGACCACCACCGCCATGTGAATGCGCTGCAACTGCATCTCACGCAGCAGATCGCCGATGGGCTTGACCCACGGCACGTACACCGCAGGGCGCAGCAGGTCGGAGAGCAGGATGAGCTCCGGGTTCTGCAGCATGGGCACGATGTCGCGCACGTGCAGGATGCCCGCGATGTGGTCCATGTCTTCGCGGTACACGGGAATGCGCGAGTGGTTCTCTTCGGCGATGAGCTGAAGAATGTCTTCGACGCGCGTGTCGGTGGACAGCGTGACGACCTCGGTGCGCGGCACCATCACGTCGCGGCACGTCTTCTCGTTGAGCTCGAAGACCGACCGAATCAGCTGCGGCGCGCCGCGATCGACCTCGTTCTTCTGCGCCTGGCGAATGAGCTGTTTCTCGAGCTCTTCGAGCGGCGGCGGCGGCGGGGTGAAGCTCACCTTCACGCCGAACGGCTTGAGCAGGAGGTTCATTGGCGCCACCAGCAGCTTCACCAGGGGCGACAACACCGTCACGCCGATGGTCGCCAGCCGCGAGAGCATCAGCGCCCACGACTCGGGCTTCTGAATCGCGGTGGAGCGGAAGACGATGTCGATGAGCGTGGCCATCAACGCCACCAGCAGCGCCGACGACAGCGGGCTGACCCACACCAGAATGTCGGAGGTCACCAGCACCGACAGCGAGACGTCGAGGATGCGCGGAATCACCAGGCTGCCTACGCCCACCGCGGTGAAGCCCGAGAGCACCAGCGCCGAGCGAATGGCCGCCGCCGTCGCTTCGGGGTCTTCGCGCAGCTTCACCAGCCGCTGCGCGCGGTAGCTACCTTCTCTGGCCAGCTCCTTGATGCGGTCGTCAGAGAGGCCCTGCATGGCCGCCTCCATGGCCGCGAACAGTCCGCGCACCACGAGCAACCCACACAGAATCGTCCACAGGCCCCACGTCGGCATCGCGAACCCAGTCTTAGCGCACGGCCTCCGGCCTCGCCGGTTTGCGGCAAAATGACCGCTATTTCATGGGGTTGCCAAGCTGTGGCACGATGTCGCCATGCGTCGTGGCCTCATGCTGATCCTCACCTTCTGGGCGGTTACGGCGTTCGCGTGGCCGGTCGACTGGGTTCACGACGTGGAGGCCGGCAAGGAGAAGTTCGTCAAGCTGCCGCGGCTCGACTGGTTCGAAGTCGAAGACCCGAAGGTGCTGGCAGTCGAATGGCAGCCGGAGTCGGGCGAGCTGCTGTTGATCGCGCTCAAGCCGGGCCGCACCACGGTGCTGTTGGGCGCGGACGGCAAGGTCGCCGCGTGGCGCGTGCGCATCGGTACACCGCCGGTGACCGACGACGCCGCCTACAAGGCCGCGCTCAAGGCCTGCCCCGACCTGAAGGTCACGCCGCTGGAAGACGTGAAGCTGACGGCCACGGTGAAAGACGAGCCGTGCCGCAAGTCGTTGCTGGCGCTCTTTCAGACCGACGCCTTCGAAGCGCGCTTCATCGAGCTGACCTTCGACGAGAAGGTGCTGCAGTCGCAGCTGCGGTCGGTCGATGACGGCTTGAAGGCGATCACGAAGGGCCGCGTGAAGGCGAAGTACGTGGGCGCAGGGCTGGTGCTGGAAGGCCCGGTCAGCGTCGCTGAACACCGCAAGGTGCTGTGGGAGGTGTTGAAGCGCACGCTGGGCCGCTTCGCGCTCGATGATCGCATGGAGCTGCCCGAGCCCGCCGACGCAGGAACGCCCTGATGCACATTCCCTTGCTGGACGAGCTGGCGGCCATCGCGGCGCTCGGCGTGGTGGTGACGCTGATTCTCTCGCGGTTGCAGTTACCGGCGGTCGCGGGGCTGCTGTTCGCAGGTGCGCTGGCGGGCCCGACGGCCTTCGGGCTGGTGAAGTCGCTCGAAGCGATCTCGGTGCTCGCAGAGCTCGGCGTGGTGTTGCTGCTCTTCACCATCGGCCTCGAGTTCTCGCTGTCTCGTCTGAAGGACATCTTCAAGCAGGTGGCGCTCGGCGGCTTCCTGCAGGTGGGGCTGACGACGGCCGCCGTGGCCGGCGCGGCGTACGTGTTCGGTCAGCCCATCGGTCGCGCCATCTTCTTCGGCTTCGTGTTCGCGCTGTCGAGCACCGCCATCGTGCTGCGCGCGTTGACCGAGCGACGCGAGCTGGACGCGCCACATGGCCGCTTCATCGTCGGCACGCTCATCTTTCAGGACCTGTGCGTGGTGCCGATGGTGCTCATCGTGCCGTTGCTCAAGCCGGGCAGTGACGCCGGCAGCGCGGTGACCAGCATCGGGCTGGCGCTGCTCAAGGCCGGAGCGGTGGTGGTCGCGACCATCGCGGTTTCGCGACTGGTGGTGCCGCGCTTGTTGCGGTGGGTCGACAGCGCGCGCAGCCGCGAGGTGTTCCTGCTGGCGGTGCTCGCCCTGTGCATCGGCACCGCGTGGCTCACGTCGCTGGCCGGGCTGTCGCTCGCGCTCGGCGCGTTTCTGGGCGGCATGGCGGTGGCCGACACCGAGTTCGGTCATCGCGCCATGGGCGACGTGATGCCGCTGCGCGACGCCTTCGTGTCCATCTTCTTCGTGTCGCTGGGCATGCTCTTCGACACCCGCATCGTCTGGGCGCACCCGTTTCTGGTAGCGGGGCTGACGGCGGCGTTCATCTTCGGCAAGGGCGCCCTGGCGACGGTGGCGGCGTTGTTCATGCGCTTCCCGGCGCGGGTCGCCTGGCTCGCGGGCGTCGGTCTCGCGCAGTTCGGCGAGTTCGGCTTCGTGCTCGCGACGCTGGGCAAGCAGAGCGGGGTCGTCGACGCCGAGGGGCTGGCGCCGGTGTTGAGCGCGGGCATCTTGTCGATGTTCCTCACGCCGCTGTTGGTGCGGGCCGCGCCGCATGTCACCGCCGGCGAGAAGCTGCTCTCGCCGCTGGTGAAATTGCTCGGCGCGCGGTCCATCGACGAGGCCGACGCCACGCCCGGTGAGACCCCGCCTTCAGGTCACGTGGTGCTGGTGGGCTTCGGGCTCACCGGCCAGCTGCTGGGCCGGGCGTTGACCGCGTGCGGCGTGAAGTACATCGCGCTCGAGCTCAACGCCGAGTCGGTGCGTGTGCAGCGGGCCGCGGGCGCCACCGTCTACTATGGCGACGCGACGTCACCCGAAGCCCTGGAGCACGCGCACCTCGCGCAGGCCCGCGCGCTCATTCTGGTGATGAACGACCCCTCCGCCGTCCAACGCGTGGTGAGCCTCGCGCGGCGCGTCGCACCGCAGGTGCCGGTGCTGCTGCGCACCCGCTATCTGAAGGAAAAGCCGGCGTTGCTCGAGCTCGGCGCGCAAGACGTCGTGGCCGAGGAGGTCGAAGGCGGCATCGAGATGCTGGTGCGCGTCCTCAACTGGCTGCAGACGCCTCGAAACGTCATCGATCGGCTGCTGCGCGACGCGCGCGACGCCACCCAGACCTCCGAGCGCAAGGTGACCGTGCCGCGACGCACGCTCGGCGAGATGCAGGTGCTGGCCGACCTGAAGCTCGAGCGGGTGCAGATCGAAGACGGCGGGCCTGCGGCGGGTCGCTCGGTCGTGCAGCTCGAGCTGCGCAAGTCGACCGGCGCGTTGATGATCGCCGTTCAACGTGGCGCCGCGTTGTTGGACCACCCCGACCCGCAGCTCCCGCTGGAAGTGGGCGACATCGTGTTCCTCGCCGGCACCGGTGAAGCGCTCCGCAAGGCGACGGCGCTGCTGTCTACGGCGGCCCGCCAGCCAGCGTGACCTCGACGTCGGCGAGCCGCACGCGGTGATCCGCCTGCTTGAGCAGCACCTCGTCGCCGCGCCTCACCACCAGGCCGTGGCGCTGGAACCCGAGCGCACGAATGGCCTCGGCGGCGCCCGGGGCGCGGTGGTCGATGAGCTGCAGCTGGAAGTCAGCGCGGCTCTTCTGCGACGCCGTGAGCCCTTCACGCGTCGCGCGACAGGCGCTGCAGAAGTCGAGGTACCAGTACGTCACCAGCACCGGCTCGGCGGGTCTGGCGCATGCGGCCAGGAGCAGCACGCAGGCCAGCCACCTCATCGCGCGGCCGTGACGTAGACGAAGCCCACGCACATCTCGTCGCCCGTTCCTTCACCCCAGTTCAGCGCCGAGCTCGCCGGGCCCTCGTTGTTCCAGTGGCATTCGATGCGCAGGTCATCGCCGGGCTCCACCCGCGTGGGCGACTTGATGCAGCGTGTCTGGGCGCCGTGCTCCACGCTCAGCGACGCCCACGTGCCGCGGGTGTGCATGTGCAGCATGCCGCCGTGCACCTCGAACGGTGCGTCGGCCGGCAGCACGCCCTTCGAGGCGCGACTGACGATGAGGTCGCTCTTCATGCGGAAGGCATGGAACGCGTCTCGTGCACCGGCCGGGATGTCCATGGCCTCGTCGCGCACCCAGCGCGGGTCGGCGAAGGGGAGCATGAAGGCTTCCCGCTCGACCGCATCGTCCAGGCGCAGCAGCACCTTCGATTGGTCGAACCCCGGAGTGCTCGCGGTGAGGTTGTAGTGCATCTGCACCACGAGCCGGGTGCCCGGGGTGATGCGAACGCCGGTGCCGGCGGGAAGGTCTACGCCCGAGACGCCAGGCGCCCACACGCCCACCATCGACGGCACGTTGCCCGCGGTCGGTGCCTGGTCGCCCGTGGACGGCGCGGGGCCGCCGAAGCACGGGTAGCCGGGCCCGTCGTACGTCGCCTCGGCGTCGGTGTAGGTGGCGGCCTTGTCGGGCGCGACGCGGAAGACGACCACGTGGTGCACCTGGTTCTCGAGGTCGGGTTCCACGCCGAAGCCAGTGATGAAGCGGTCGGTCTGGTTGCCGAGGTCCATCACGAAGCAGCGGTAGTCGTCAGGCGCGCTGGTGGGCAGATAGGGCTCGGGCAGCGTCAACACGGTGTCGACGCGCGAGAGGCCGGTGGGAGGCGGGAGCGGACGTGCCACGGCACCGGTGATGTCTGCGCCGGTGTCGACCCAGTCTCGGATGCGCACGATCTGCTCGTCGGTCAGCGAGCGATCGCCCACGTAGGAGTTGCAGCTGCGATGCGGCGGCCAGGGAGGCATCGCGCGCCGGCACACCGACGATCGCAGGCTGCCCGCCATGGTGCGCATCTGGTCTGGTGTCTCGAGCGGGAATGGGCCGGCCCCGCCAGCCCGGTGACACCCGGCGCACTTCGCTTCGAGCACCGGCTGCACCTCGGTCACGAAGTCGACCGAGCGCGCAGGGGTCCCCTCGCAGACGTCGGGCAGCGCAGGCAGCGGCGCGCGAGGAGGCTCTTCACAGGCAAGGCAGAGGACCGCGAACGGGACGAGGAGAGGTGTCTTCATGCCCCTCACGGTGCCGTCGCGGCGCGTACGAAACATCGTCGCCCGATGACGAAGTATTACAGCGCTGGATCCTCCCGGGCTTCGCGCGGTGAAGTGACCCGCATGCTGGGCGCGATGCACGTGCTGCTGGTCGAGGACGACGTTCGTCTCGCGGCGCTCACCGCGCGCTACCTGAGCCAGCACGGGCTGACGGTGACCGTCGCCCACGACGGTGAAGAGGCGCTCCGGCACGCGCGCGTCACCGCTTTCGACGCCGTCTTGTTGGACCTGACGCTGCCGCGCATCGACGGGCTCGAGGTGTGCCGGCGGCTGCGGGCGTTGGGTGACGTGCCCATCGTCGTGGTGACCGCGCGGGTCGAGGAGGCGGATCGCGTGCTGGGGCTCGAGAGCGGCGCCGACGACTACGTGCTCAAGCCGTTCTCGTCCCGGGAGCTGGTCGCGCGGCTGCGCGCGCAGGTGCGGCGCGCGCGGGGCCAGCTCAAGAAGGTGGCGCCGGTGTTGGTCCGCGGGAACCTCACGCTCGACCCCGGCCGCTTCGAGGTGCGCCGCGGCGAGACCCCGGTGGCGCTGACGCCCGCGGAGTTCTCGGTGCTCTACGCGCTGGCCGAAGCGCCGGGTCGCGTCTTCAGCCGGGAGCAACTGCTCGATCTCGCGCGGCACGGCGCCGACGAGGCCTTCGACCGCACGGTGGACGTCACCATCTTCCGAATTCGACAGAAGCTCGAGTCAGACCCGTCGCGACCGGCGCTGGTGCGCACGGTGCGTGGTGCCGGCTACTTCTTCGCCCACCGGGACTCGCCCTGATCTCCCGCCCGCGCAGCATCTTCTGGCAGATCTGGTTGGCCTCGCTGGTTCAACTGGCGCTGGTGTTCGGCGGGTTCCTCGCGGTGCGCTCGTGGCTCGCGGTCAGCTCCGCGAACACGGCGCGGGTGGCAGCGGCCCTGTCGATGCTCGAGCAGGCCCTGGGCGATGACGCGCGGCTGCTCGAGGTGCAGCGCTGGCTGGAGCGCGAGTGGGGCGGCCGCGTGCGCCTCACGCGCGTCGACGGCACGCCGCTGTCGCAGTCGCCCGACGCGCCGCCGGAGTTCGACGCGGAGACGCTCGCGCGCGTGCTGGCCGGTGAGCGCGTCGAAGACGGAGACCTCGTCAGCGCGGCGCTCCCGGCGCAGGCGCCGCGCCTGTTGGTGCGGCTGGAGTTCGCGCCGGTGCTCCTGCCGCGGCAGGTCCTCGGCGGGTTCTCGGTGCTGGGCCTGGCGGCGCTGGCGTGGGTGCTGACGCGCACGGTGGCGCAGCCGGTGCGGCGCATGGTGGTGATGGCCGAGCGGCTGGCGTCAGGCGATCTCTCGGCGCGCACGGGGCTCACGCGGCGCGACGAGCTGGGGGCGCTCGCCACTGCGCTCGACGCGCTCGGCGGCAGGTTGCAGCAGGCGCGCCTCTCCGAGCAGGAGCTGCTCGCCAACGTGTCTCACGAGCTGCGCACGCCGCTGGCGCGCATTCGCGTCGCGCTGGAGCTCGCCGAGGCGGGTGACGCCGAAGCCGCCCGTGACTCGCTGCGGTCGATCTCGACCGACCTCGGCGAACTGCAGCAGCTGCTCGACGACGTGTTCACGGTGGCGCGGTTGTCGACGGCCGGGGGCTCCGCGTCGCTGACCTTGCGCCCGGTGCACGTGCCCTTGTCGGCGCTGCTGACTCGCGTGGCGCAGCGCTTCGTCGAGCTCTGGCCCACGCACCACCTCGAGCTGCGCGACGCCGCCGGGGCGCCGATGGTGTGCGTCGACCCGGTGCTGCTCAGGCGCGCCGTCGACAACCTGGTCGACAACGCTGCGAAGTACTCCGACGACGGCACCACGGTGCGGCTGAGCGTGCGGCGTCGCGACGCGCTGCTGGAGCTGGTGGTGGAGGACCAGGGGTGCGGTGTTCCCCCGGCTGAACTCGGGCGCGTGTTCACGCCCTTCTTCAGGGGCGAGCACGTGCGCGCCCGCGGCACCGGAGGCGTGGGCCTCGGCCTCACCCTGGCCCGGCGCATCGTCGAGGCGCACGGCGGCACGCTGCGCCTCGAGAGCGACGGCGTTCGCGGCACGACGGTGCGGCTGACGCTTCAGGCTCTCTGAGCGACGGCGATGAGCGACACCCCGAACGGCAACGACGTGCGGCCCACGGCCAGCGACTCACTGCCGAACAGCTGCGTGAGCACCGCGTTCACGGGCTGCTTGGTCTCTTCGAGATCCGCCTCGCGCTTGGGCGTGAAGCGGCTGGGCATCAACTTTTCGAGCACGCGCGCGGCGGCGACGGCCGGGAAGAGCAGGGTGTTGTAGTAGCTCGCGAACGTCACCTTCAGCCCCGCGCTCGACAGGTGCGAGACCAGCTGCATGCGGCCGTAGCGGCGTTTGTGGAAGTTCACGTCGTCGTGGTGGCTCCACAGGAACTGAAACGCCGGCACGGTGACGACGATCTGCCCGTCGAAGGGCAGCCGCTCCTTCATGGTGCGCAGCGACCCGATGGCGTCGTCGACGTGCTCGATGACGTCGAAGGCGGTGACGACATCGAACGTGCCCTGCGGAATGTCGTGCGGGAGCTCGCACGGCTCGACGCGCTTGCCGGGGAACTTGGCCTGCGCGCGCGCGCGCATCTCGGGCGAGTACTCACAACCAGAGACCTCGCCGAACTCGGACAACAAGGGGAACATGCCGCCGCTGCCGCAGCCCACGTCGAGAATGCGGCGGTTGGCGCGGGGCAACAGGTGTCGGTGCAACACCGAACGAATCACGCGCCGCCGGCCTTCGAACCACCAGTGCCGATCTTCCAGTCTGTCGTGCGCGTCGTACATCTCGGGCGTCATGCGGCTCCTTCCTGCAGCGACCACCTGCCCTGTCGCGTCGGGAAGCTGGTGAGTGAGGCGAGCGCCGCGGTGAAGCGGTCCCGCGGCCAGGGGGTGGCGCCGAAGCGCGCGAGGTGGGCCGTCTCCTGCTGGCAGTCGACCAGCTGCACGCCCCAGCCACGCATCCACTCCACCAGCGTGACGAAAGCCACCTTCGAGGCGTCGTCGGCGTGCGCGAACATCGACTCGCCGTAGAACACGCGGCCCAGCGACACGCCGTACAAGCCGCCGACCAGCCGGCCGTCGAACCAGGTCTCGGCGCTGTGCGCGAGCCCGAGCTCGTGCAGCTTGAGGTACGCCTTGCGCATGTCGCGGGTGATCCACGTGCCGCGCTGACCGGGCCGCTTCGTCTTCGCGCACCCGTCGATGACGCCTTCGAACGCCGTGTCGAGCTTCACCTCGTACACGCCGCGGTTCATCATCTTGCGCAGCGACCTGGGTACGTGCAGCGACTTCGGCTCGAGCACGAAGCGCGGGTCGGGGCAGTGCCAGAGAATCGGCAGCCCCTCGCTGTACCAGGGGAAGATGCCGCGGCGGTACGCCTCCTCGAGCCGCTCCGGCCTCAAGTCACCACCGACGGCGATGATGCCGTCGGCGTCGGTGTCCTCGATGGGAGGAAAGCGGGTCGGGTCGGGCCCCAGGAAATGCATCGCGGACTACTTGGTGAGCTTGATGTCGCCGATGTTCTCGAGCGGCTCGCTGTACAGCTGCGCCCGCAGCGTGGAGTTCAGCACGTAGGGCACCACCTTGCTCTTGACGATCTTCGCGGCCTCCTTGCCGTGCGTCTCGTCGTTCATGGTGACGGTGATGTCGAACACCCCGGTCGACGCCGGAGAAATGCGGTCACCCGCGCCCAGCGTGCCCTTGCCCAGCTCCTTGCCCGCCAGCTGCGCCGTGTAGTCGAGGCCGGTGATGCTGATCTGGAACGGGTTGGGGTTCACCACGCCGAGGTGAAAGACGGCCTGCACCTCCACGTCACTCGAGCGGAAGGCGTCGAAGTCGATGAACTTGAGGTGCGGCAGGCGCGGCGTGCGCACCTCCTTCGATTTGGCGAAGGGCACCTCGAAGGTCTTCGCGCCGGCCTTGATGAACAGCGTGCCGCGCAGGGCCAGCAACAGCGAGCCACCGCGCGCGTCCATGGCCTTCAGCTCTTCTTCGTCCTTCACGTAGACGAGGCTCTCACCGAGCTCGAACTTCGCCTGTGCGCCGGCCTTGCCCGCCACGTTGAGGCCCGCCTCGCCGCTGCGCTTCACCGTGCCGTCGACCACGAATTCCCACGCGGCCTTCTCGATGACGATGTCGTCGTTCGCGGCCTGCACCGTGCCGGTGTACTTCACGTCGACGCCGGTGAGGCTCTGGGTGACGACGGTGAAGTCCTCGTCGGGCAGCGTGGGCGGTGGCACGTCGGCCACCACTTCAGGCGCCGTCTTGCAGGCGGCGAGCAGCAACACCAGCGACAGCAGCGCGCGCTTCATCACGGCACCCCCAGGCTGCAGCCTTCAGGGCCGGCATCGGGCGTACCGATGTCGCGAATGCGCTGCAGGTGGTTGGGGATGGCCGACGGGTTGCCGGCGAGGTTGAACGGGCTGGTGATGACGGTGAAGCCGGTGCCGGGCACGAACACGCGGCGCGAGTCGGAGCCGTGATCGGGCGTCTCACCGAAGATGAGCGTGAACGCGGTGTCGGTGGCCACGCCGGCGGGGTTGCGCTTCTCGCTGGCCGTCGAGTCCGACGTGGTGACGCGGTACACGGTGCTGGTGCTCGAGTTGTCGCTCGAGAGGAACGCGTCGCGCGTGGTCGAGAAGTTCTGGTTCGCGCCGGCGCCCAGCGGCAACCAGGTCACGCCGGTGATGGTCGTGCCGCTGCGGTAGGTGACCGACGAGTTGCGCGCGATGCGGCGCATGAGCACCAGGTTGCCGCTGTCGAACGCGAAGTAGTCGATGCCGAGAATCTGCCCACCCTGGCGGTACTCGACGGGAATGGTCTTCACGCCGCCCTCGAGCTCGAACACCTCACGCACCCACGCGCCCAGCGACGGCTGCAACACCTCGGGCGCCAGCGGGTCCGACGAGTATTCGAAGCAGCGGTTGACGATGAGGCCGAACTCCTGCTGCGCGGTGCAGTCGAGGCCGCAGCTCGTGTCGGGGCCAGCGTCGACGGGAGTGCGTGGAGGAGGGCTGCACGCGGCGAGCGCGACGGACAGGACGGCGAAGAGGAGGGTGCGCATGGGCGAAGGCTCATAGCGCATGCCGCTCGCGAATTGACCCGCAAACCCCCGGTCGTTACCCGCGCCGCCATGCGAGTCACCGTGGTGCTCTTCGGGCTGCTGGCGGGCGTGGGCTGCAGCGGGCCGCGCGACGTGGGCAAGTGGAAGGGCACGTGGGCCGGCAGCGCCGTCATCAACACCGGCCGCCAGCCCGAACTCTACGAAGGCACGCTCACCATCGACGAGACGGCCGTCTTCGAGGCGAAGTCGAAGGCCGTCGACGGCCGGGTCTTCACCTGCGCGCTCACCGCCGCCGACATCGACACCGGCGGCGCCCGCTTCACCACGCCGGCGACGTGCGCACTGCGCGCCGCGCCACCGGGCGACTGCACCTATGAGGTGACCTTCGCCGACGCGGCCGCCACGCGCGACGGTGAGTCGTTGCAGGCCACCGCGAACGGGCGTTTCACCTCGACGTGCACCCAGTCGAGCAGCCAGACGCTCGACTTCGCGTTGACCCTTTCCGCCACGCGGCAGTGATTCTCGTTGTGGCCCCGCCGGGCCGCGCGGCACACTCGGTTGGTGTCGAAGACGGTCCGACGTCGCCCCGACTTCACAGCTGCCGTCCGCGCGCTCATCACGCATGTCGCCAGGGCGCACGAGGCGTTCAGTCACCTCAAGGCCGCGCGCATTCTGGTGGTGGCCGGTGAAGCCCGCCGCGCGTCGCGGGGCACCGTCAAGCCGCTGACCTTCGCGGGCAGGAAGCGCACCGATTCCCTGGGCCGCAAGAAGCCGCTGGTGAAGGTCAACGGCCGGCAGATGCTCTATTGCATCACGCTGCGGCCGCTCTTCTTCCGGCGCTCCACGCCGCGGCAGCGGGTGGCGACGGTGCTGCACGAGCTCTTCCACATCAGCCGGCAGTTCGACGGCACGCTGGACCACCTGCGCCGGCACGACGAAGCGGGTGATGGCTTCGAGGCCCAGTTCGCGCCCATCGAACGCAAGGTGTGGCGAAAGCTGCCGCCGCACCTCGTGGCGCCCTTCGGTTACGACGGAGAAGTGCGGATTCTGCAGTGGCTCGAGAAGCCGCAGAGCTGGTTGCCGGGCGAGCGCGCGTCGCACCGGGCGCTCTATACGGAGCGCCACCTGTTCGAAGGAATCGTGCGCATGAAGACCTCGGTGTAAGAGAGGCCCAACATGTCTGCTTCGATACATCCGCTGGCCGAGCGGTATCTGGACGCGCTGTACGAACTCCCCGACGAACTCCGGGCCCGCAAAGATCTCGATGACGAGCTCGCGGCCCACATGACGAGCGGTCACCACATCTGCATTCGCGGTTTCTGGCGCATCGGCAAGACCACGATGATGCGCGGGATTCTGCAGCGGGCGTGCGAGCGCTCGGGCGGGGCTGCGTTCGTGCTCGACCTTCGCGATCCCGACCGCGACGACGGGCTCCCCCAGTCGGTCGAGGCGGTGCTGGGCCGCATCGCCGCCAGGGTGAACGAGTTCCTCGCGCGCGTCGGCGCCACCGAACTCAAGGCCGACCCCAGGAAGCCCCTGGAGGCGCTCGGTGAGCTGGCCGCGCCGCTCTTCGTGGGCTTCGACGAGCTCATCGCGCTCACCGCGCTCGGGCCCGAGGGCATGCAGACCGTCGTCGACGCGCTGCTGGTCACGCCCAAGAACGTGAAGGTGGCGGTGGTCTGTCACCGCCACCGCGATCTCGACGCGTTCTTCGAAGAGCAGGTCGTCGGCCGCGCTGGCGTGGCCACGGTGGTGGTGCCGCCGGTGACCGACGAAGAGCTCGTCACCATGGTGCAGACGCCGGCGCAGGCCTTCGGCGTCACGTTCGAGAACGAAGCGCTGGGCGCGCTGGCCGAGATCACCGGCAATCGCCCGTGGGAGATCTTCTCGCTGTGCGCGGTGCTCGCGTCCAGACTGCCCGCCGACTTCAAGGGCACCATCACGCCGGCGCAGTGCGACGAGCTGGTGAACCTCGACGTGCTCGGCGAGAGCGACGAGGGCCGCGCGCTCATCGACAATCATCTCCGCATTCTGGTGACCGCGATGTCGGCCGAAGAGCGCACGGTGATGGAGCTGCTCTCGGCAGGCAAAGACGGCGAGGTCACCGAAGACGCGCTGGTGCGCTTGCAGGAAGCCGGCATCGTCGTGACCACCGACGACGGGTACGCGGTGAGTGGAGCGCTCCTGGAGTTCGTGTCACGCGCCATCGTCGAAGGCGTGATCCGCGTCTCCGTGGAGTGAAAAACGCGTCGTCGTCGGGGTTGTTTGCGACTCCAACGGTCTTTACAGGCGCTCCATGTCTCGGGTTCTCCTGGTCTCCAACAGGTTGCCCGTCACGCTCTCTGAAGGGCCTGATGGGCTGACCGCGTCGCGCAGCAGCGGGGGGCTGGCGACCGCGCTCTCGAGCGTGCACGACGGTGGAAATTCTCTGTGGTTCGGGTGGGCGGGGCCGACGGGCGCCGTGCCCATGGCCGAGGTCGAGCGCGCGCTGAGCCCGCTGCGCGCGATCCCGGTGCCCATCTCACAGGACGAAGTCACGTCCTATTACGACGGCTTCTCCAACGGCGTGCTCTGGCCGTTGTGCCACTACCTGCTCGACAAGGTCAGGCTCGACGCCCACGACGACTGGGACGCCTACCTGCGCGTCAACGAGCGCTTCGCCGACGTGTTGGCGGAGCACTGGCGCCCCGGAGATCTGGTCTGGGTTCACGACTACCAGCTGGCGTTGGTGCCGGCGCTGGTGCGTGCGCGGTGCCCCGAAGCGCGCATCGGCTTCTTTCTTCACGTGCCGTTCCCGAGCCCCGAGGTGCTGCGCATTCTCCCGTGGCGCGAAGAGCTGCTGCGCGGGTTGCTCGGGGCCGACGTGGTGGGCTTTCACACCGCCAGCTACGCGTACCACTTCGCCTACGCGTGCTCGCAGGTGCTGGGGCTCGAGCTGGCGGGCGACCTGCTCAAAGACGACGGCCGGCCGGTTCGCGTGGCCGCGTTCCCCATTGGCATCGACGCCGAGACGTTCGCGACGCGCGCCGGCACCGAGGCGGTCAAGAAGCGGGTCGAGGAGCTCCGCGCCGAGGCGCAGGGCCGCAAGATCGTGCTGTCGGTGGACCGGCTCGACTACACCAAGGGCATTCCGCGGCGGCTGCTGGCGATCGAACGCATGCTCGGCAGACAGCCCGAGTTGAGCGAGCGCATGCACGTGATTCAGCTCGCGGTGCCCACGCGCGAGAACGTGGACGCGTACGCCGACTATCGCCGCACGGTGAACGAGCAGGTGGGCCGCATCAACGGCGCGTTCTCGACGCCCACGCGCAACGTGCTGCACTTCATGCACCGCTCGGTCGAGCCCGACGAGCTGTCGGCGCTCTACGCGGCGGCCGACGTGATGCTGGTCACGCCGCTGCGCGACGGCATGAACCTCGTCGCCAAGGAATACGTGGCCTCGCGGCTCGACGATTCCGGCGTGCTGGTGCTGTCCGAGTTCGCGGGCGCGGCCACCGAGCTTCACGAGGCCGTGCAGATCAACCCGTACGACCTCGACCGGCTCGCCGACGCCATCGCGCACGCGCTCGAGATGCCGCTCGACGATCAGCGCATGCGCATATCGGCGCTGCGGCGCACGGTGCACGCCGGGCCGGTGAGCGTGTGGGCCACCTCGTTCATCAGCGCGCTCGACGAGAGCCCGACGCCGCCCACCGTGGCGCCGAGGACCAAGTTGAACGAGGCGTTCGATAGGCTCGCCGCCGCCGCCGAGTTGCTGGTGGTGCTCGACTACGACGGCACGCTGGTGGACTTTGCCTCGAGCCCGCGGGCCGCGGCGCCCGACCACGCGCTCATCAGGTTGCTCGAGGGGTTGTCGAAACGTGCGGGCACCAGCGTGCACATCGTCAGTGGGCGTGGGCGCGACTCGCTCGAAGACTTCCTGGGCGATCTCGACATCGGGCTGCACGCCGAGCACGGCCTGTGGTCTCGCAGCCGCCGCGACGGTGAATGGCGCACGCGCACCACGCTGCCGCCGCCGTGGCTCGAGGCCATTCGCCCGGTCGTCGAACGCTTCGTGCGCCGCACCGACGGCGCGTTGCTGGAAATGAAGGGTGGCGGGCTGGCCTTTCACTACCGCGCGACGGAGCCGCAGCTGGGGCAACGCCGCGTCGCCGAGCTGCGCGCCACCTTGAGCGCGCACGAGCTGTCCGACTCGTTCGATCTGCTCGAGGGCTCACGCGTGCTCGAGGTGCGCCAACGCGGCATCAACAAGGGCGTGGTGGTGCCGGAGATCGTCGCCACCAACCCGCGCGCGGTCGTGCTGGCCGTGGGCGACGATCGCACCGACGAAGACCTGTTCGCGGCGACGCCACCCGACGGCGTCACCATTCACGTCGGCCGCGGCCAGAGCGCCGCACGATTTCATCTGCCCGACGTCGATGCCGTTCGTACCTTCCTGGCACGCTTTCTGGAGACCTCACGATGATGCACCCGCACCTCGATTACGGAGCCATCGGCAACGGTCGTGTTCTCGCGCTGGTCGGCCCCGACAGCGGCATCGACTGGCTCTGCCTGCCGCGCTTCGACTCCGCGTCGGTCTTCGCGCGCATCCTCGACACCGAGAAGGGCGGCACGTTTCTCATTCGCCCCGAGAGCGGCATCGTGCGCGGCGACTGGAAGTACGTGCGCAACACCAACGTGCTGCGCGGCGTGTTCGAGAGCGGTGACGCGAGCTGGGAGATCATCGACTTCGCGCCCCGCATGGTGAAGGGCCATGGGTACGACGCGCCGGTCGAGCTGGTGCGCATCGTGCGGCCGCTCAAGGGCGCGCCCCGCATCGTCGTGGAGTTCGACCCCCGGCCCGACTACGCGCGCGTCACGCCGCGCCTGCTGGAGGTCGGTGACTCCATCATGGTCGAAGGCAGCCACGTGCCGCTGCGCTTGATGACCGACGCGCCGATTCCCTTCATCACCCAGCGCATGCCGCTGACGCTGACGCAGCCGTACGTCTTCGTGCTCAGCACGAACCCGTCGCGTGAACAGGTTCGCGCCTCTGAAGCCAACTTCATGCTCGAAGAGACGATCGCCGGCTGGCGTCAGTACGCGCGCACGCTGGCGCTCCCGGGCTTCGCCGACGAGCACGTCATCCGTTCGGCGCTGTGCCTCGCGCTGCACGCCAACGTGGACACCGGCGGCATCATCGCCGCGGCGACCACGTCGATCCCCGAGGCGCTCAACACGCCGCGCACGTGGGACTACCGCTACTGCTGGCTGCGTGACGCGGCCTTCGTGGTCGAGGCGCTGCGCCGCGTCTCGAAGACCGAGATCGGCGAGCACTTCGTGAAGTTCCTGCGTCACGTGGCCGAGGCGGGGCCGCTGCAGCCGCTCTACGGCGTGGCCGGTGAACGCGAGCTGCCGGAGGTCACGCTCGATCACCTCGCGGGCTTCGGTGGCACGGGCCCGGTGCGCGTGGGCAACGCGGCGGCGCTGCAGCAGCAGAACGACCTCAACGGCGAGCTGCTGCTGTGCCTCGACTCCATGCTCGGCGACCCGCGCGTGGTGCTGGACGACGCCGAGAGCTGGTACCCGCTCGTGCAGCGGCTGGTGGAAGAGGCGATCACCATCGCGCCGCAGCCCGACACCGGCATCTGGGAGTTCCGCTCGATCCTCCGGCACTACACGTTCTCACGTGCCATGTGCTGGGCGGCGATGGAGCGTGGCGCGGCGATCGCCAGGCGCCTGGGTCACCATGAAGACGCGGCGCGCTGGGCGGCGCACGCCAGGCGCGAGCAGGAGGTCGTGCTCTCGCGCGGCTACAGCGAGAAGTGGGGCTGCTTCACCCAGGCGCTCGACGGGCAGTGGGCCGACGCGGCCAATCTGTTGTTCCCTTCGATGGGCATCATTGACGCGCGCGATTCACGTTTTCAGAACACGCTGGCGGATTATGAAAAGCGCCTGGTCCGGGGTGGCCTGATGCTGCGCTACGTGAATGAAGACGACTTTGGTGAGACGACGAGCGCGTTCACCATCTGCAGCTTCTGGTGGGCCGAGTCGCTCGCGCTCTCGGGCCGCCTCGACGACGCCATCGCGCTCTTCAATCGACTGCTGCGCTTCTCGAACCCGCTGGGCCTCTATTCCGAAGACGTCGAGCCGGAGACCGGTCAGCTCCTGGGCAACTTCCCGCAGGCGTACACGCACGTGGGTTTGATTCACGCCGCGGTGACCATCGGTGAGCTGCTCGCTGCGCGCGAGGGTCGCGTTCGCGCGTGGGCATGACCGCATGATCGATCGCCGGAGCTTCAAGCGATTCTGGTTGGAAGCACGCCGCCGCCTCTTTCAGGAGCCGGTCGACGTCGCGCTCGACAGTTCGCCGGTCGATCTCCGCATCGTCGGTCGCACGCTGTTCCACGCGGTGGTGGTCGGCGCCGCGGCCGGGCTGGTGGGCGTGCTCTTCGTGCGCGCGCTCGACAGCCTGCAACTGGTGTTGCTGCACGGGTTGGTCGGCTACGTGCCGCTGCGCGCCAACGGCGAAGACGCGGTGAAGGCCGCAGCGCACTTCCGCTGGTGGCTCGTGGTGCCGGTGCTGTTCGCTGGCGGGCTGCTGTCGGGCCTCATCATGCGGTGGGCGCCCGAGACGCGCGGCGGCGGTGCCGACGCCACGCTCGAGGCGTACCACTCGGGTCAGGGCCACGTTCGCAACCGCGTGTTGCCGGCGAAGTTCCTCGCCAGTCTCTTCACGCTGTCGTCCGGTGGCGCCGGTGGCCGCGAAGGTCCCACCATTCAGATCGGCGGCGCCATCGGCGCGCTGGCGTCGCGACTGCTGAAGGTGAACGCGCGCGAGCGTCACATTCTGCTGCTGGCTGGCGCCGCCGCCGGCATCTCGGCGGTGTTCCGCACGCCGCTGGGCGCCGCGTTGCTGGTGGTCGAGCTGGTGTACGACGACGGCTTCGAGAACGACGCGCTGGTGCCGTCGGTTCTCGCCTCGGTGGTGAGCTACGCGATCGCCACCACCGTGCACCCCGAAGGCGTGCTGCTCGCGCACAACCGGTACCCCTTCATTCCCGCGCACCTGCCGCTGTACGGCGCGCTGGCGATCTTCACCTCGCTGGGCGCGGTGCTGTTCCTCTCGCTGTACGAGACGAGCAAGAGCTTCTTCAAGGGGCTGAAGGTTCCCGATCATTACCGCCCGGCGATCGGCGCGGCTTTCCTGGGCCTCTTCACGCTGGCGCTGGTGTTCGCGCTGTCGAAGGCGCTCAACGTGCCGATGCGCGGGTTCGGGCTGCTCGGTGGAGGCTACGGCCTGGTGCAGGTGGCGATCACCAACGCGCCGTGGCTGGGGAAGGGCTGGGTCGCGGTCGCGTTCTTCGCCGGCATGATGGTCGCCAAGGCCATCGCCACGTCGTTCACCGTCGGCAGCGGCGGCAGTGCGGGTGACTTCGCGCCCTCGATGGCGATGGGTGGGCTCATCGGCGGGGCCTTCGGCCGCGCGGCGCGGTTGATCTTCGACGACCCGCGCATCGACCCCGGTGCGTTCGTGCTGGTGGGCATGGGTGCGTTCTACGGAGGCATCGCGCACGTGCCTCTGGCGGCGCTGGTGATGGTCTGTGAGATCGCCGGAACGTACGACCTGCTGGTGCCGGCGATGTTGGCGCAGGGCATCGCGTTCATCGCGTTGCGGCAACACTCGCTGTACCACTCACAGCGCAAGATGCCGCGCGTGCAGCCGCCGCCGGGCTCTTGAGGCTCACTTCACCAGTTGCACGAACGACTCGTACTTGTTCTCGATGATGCGCACGTAGTCGACGGGCTCCTGACACCGGCAGAACCCGGAGCGCAGGTTCTTCGAGTAGCGCGGCCGCGCCATCAAGAGCATCGCCTTCTCGACGTTGCCGGCCCACACGTCGGGGTCGAGCTTGAGCGACGCGGCCAGCTTCCGGGCGTCCTGCACGCGCGTGAACCCGGCGTTGTACCCGGCGAGCGCGAAGCGAACGCGTTCGTCGATCGGCACCGAGGGTTCAACCCGTTGCACGAGTTGACTCATGTACTTGATGCCCGCGTGTGTCCCCTGGTCCGGGTCGGTCAAGCGCGTGAAGCCGAGATCTCTGCCGGTCGACGGCAGCACCTGAAACAAGCCGATCGCCCCGGCGCCGCTCCTGGCTCTGGGGTCGAACCGCGATTCGCGCCACGCCTGCGCCGACATCAACCGCCAGTCGAAGCCGTAGCGATCGCTGTACTGACGAATCACCGCGTCGTACTGCGAGAGGCTGCCGGTCTTCGACGCGCGCTCGTGACCCTGGGTGATGGTCGCGCGGCTGCCGAAGCAGCGCTTCTTGAGCATGTTGTACTCGGTGCCCCGGTAGACCCTGGCCACGAAGGCATCGAGCGCGGCCTGCAGCTTCGGGTTGGTCTTCCGCGTGGCGAACGCGATCGGCACTGAATCGCTGGCGCTCAACGCGAGCGGCGCTTCGAGCGTCGGACGGAACATGGCTTCGGCGTCGAAGAAGTGTGAGTCGGCGACCGTGAGCTCGATGACACCGTCGTCGACGTCGGCGAGCAGATCTTCGACCTCGTCACGTTCATCGGCGGCGGCGAGCGTGAAGCCGTACCGCGGGGCGAGCGGCTTCAACTTCTCGGCGTATGACGACGACGGGCGCACGGTGACGGTGCGGCCCCGCAGCTGCTCGAGCGACGTCAGCGCCGGTGAACCCTTCTTCTGAACGAAGAGCTCGGTGACCTTGAGGTACGGCCGGGTGAACGCCACGCGCTGCTCACGCTCTGGCGTCACCGTGAGCGACGCCGCGATGAAGTCGGCGGTGCCGCGCTCGAGCATCTGCAGCATCGAGTCGTAGGTCGGCGCGACGACCACCTCGAGCATCAGGCCCTGCGACTTCGCGAAGCCCTTCGCCAGCTCGTAATCGAAGCCGTCACGGTTGCCGCGGTAGAGAAGGAAGCTGACCGCGTTGTTGCGCGTGAGCACCCGCAGCGTTCCGCGCTTCTTGATGTCGGGGAGATCGCGCTGGTCGTTGGTCACACCCGCGGTGAACGCACGTTCGATGAGGAAGGCGTCGAGCTTCGAGCGCAGCGTGGCGTCGTCGGGTCGCACCGCGAAGGCGATTGGCCGTTCGGTCGCGATGGGGAAGAGCGGCTGAACGTCGGGCAGGTAGGCGCGCAGCCCGTCGAGCTGTAGTCGTCGCGCACGGTGAGCTCTTCGGCGTTCAGCGCCTCGGCGAGGGCGGTCGGGCTCGCCACGCCGTCCTTCTCGACGGGCAGCGCGCCGACGTTGAGGACCGATTCGGAATACGCGCTGTCTTTCGGCACCACGACCTTGCGGCCGACGAGCGCCTTCAGATCTTTCGGCACGTGGGCGGCGCCCTTCTTCGCCACCAGGTGTTCATCGACCGTGCGCCACGGTCGGGTGAACGCGACCTGTGTCTTTCGTGCCGTGGTGACGGTGAGCCCCGCGGCGATCACGTCGCCCTTGTTCGCGAGCAGCGACGGAATCAGTTCGCTCACGGTGTCGGCGCGAACGAGCTCGAGCGAACGGCCCTGAGCCGTCGCGAACGCGGTCAGCAGCTCGATTTCTTGATGCCAGGCGTTGGCCTGCGGCGCGAGGAACTCGTCAGGTTCGTAGCGAACGATGACCCGCAGCGGCGGTTGCGGCGCGGCGCACAGCAACGTCAACGCGGTGAGCGTGAGCATGGCCGCGCACTCTACCGAGCCGTCCGGGAGCCTGAAGAGAGGCGCTGTTCAAGGAGCCACCGCGTGCACGCCCAGAATGGGCTCTCGACTTCGGGCTCGTTGTGACGCGGTTCACTGGGCGATGACTGAACTTGTGGTGGTTCTTTGAGCGGAACAGGTCATTTTTCGCCACCAGAACGAACGCTAGTTCGGCGTCGAGGGCCCGCAGCGTGACGCGCAGTGCGCAAACCCATCGCCCCCGCCCGCTTCGGGCTCTTTCGGACGCGGTAGGCGTGTGCGCACCTGCGCCCACTGAACGTCTGTCCATTCATCTCTCTATGCGGGCCGCGGAGCCCACCGCGGCTCAGTGCGCGAGCCAGCCCGCGTCCATCGCCTGCGCGGTGCCGGTGATGCTCCACGCCGAGTCGTTGCAGAGGAACGTCGCCAGTTGCGCGACTTCTTCGGGCTCGATGAGGCGCTTGATGGCGTTCTGCGTGAGCATCACCTTCTCCACGACCTCCGCTTCGGGAATGCCGTGCACCTTCGCCTGGTCGGCGATCTGCTTCTCGACGAGCGGCGTGCGCACGTAACTGGGGCAGATGGCGTTGACCGTCACGTTGTTGCTGCGGGTGCCGGCTTCGAGCGCCGCGGTCTTGGTCAGCCCCATGAGGCCGTGCTTCGCCGACACGTAGGCGCTCTTGAACGGCGAGGCGATGAGCCCATGCACCGACGACACGTTGATGATGCGGCCCCAGTTGCGCTCGTACATGCCGGGCAGCACCGACTGCATGAGCTGGAACGGCGCGGTGAGCATCACCTGCAGAATGAGGTCCCACTTCTCCTGCGGGAACTTCTCGATGGGCGAGACGTTCTGCAGCCCCGCGTTGTTGATGAGAATGTCGACGGCGCCGACGTCTTTCGCGAAGGCGGCGACGGCTTCCTTCTTCGAGAGATCGCAGGCGATGGCGGTGACGTTCTCGACGCCCTTGAAGACCTCGTTCAACTTTTCCTGCGAGACGTCGGTGGCGACGACGCTGGCGCCGTGCGCGATGAAGTCACGAACGATGGCCAGGCCGATGCCAGACGCGGCTCCGGTGACGAGGGCGCGCTTCTTTTCGAGCTTCTTCATGTGAGGTGCTCCAGGACCGCGCGTGCGGTGTCGGGGTGGTTCATCACGCCGTAGTGATTGGCGTCGATCTGCACGGCCGTTGCGTCGGCCGCGGTCTTCAGGAACGCGTCACGGTCGGCCTCGGTGATGATGTCGCCGCCGGGGAGAATCGAGATGCCGGCGCGCACCAGCAACGTCGGTGCGGTCACGTCGGGCCACAGCGCTCTCACGTCGGTCTTCGCGGCCCAGTCGAGGTCTTCCTGAATCGTCTCCTTCGACGCGCGCTGGCGAACGCCGCCCGGCACCTCGATGAGATCTTCGCGGTAGTGGTCTTCCCAGAACGGGCTCCACGGCACGACGTTGGCGGCTCTCACCAGCTCGATGAAGGCGTCGGCCGAGGGGTACACGGCGCCGAGCCGTTGGGCCGCGGCGAGAATCGGGGGCATCGCGCGCGCATCGGGAACGCCGACGGCGTCGATGAGCACGAGCTTGCGAACCCGCTTCGGCGCCAGCGCCATCAACGCGAGGCCCACGAAGGCCCCCATGCTGTGGCCGACGTAGTCGAACTGTTCGACGCCAAGCGCGTCGGCGACGCTCACCACGTCGCGCGCGTGGTTGGTCCAGCCGTGCGTGCCGTGGGGGCCGGGCTCGCTGCGGCCGCGGCCACGAAGGTCGAGCGCCACGAAGTGCCGCGGCACCGCCGGCCCGATGGCGTTGAACGTGAAGCAGTTGGCGGACAAGCCGGGAACCCCGATGGCCAGTGGCGCGCCGGGGTTTCCGTGAACTCGCGTGCGCAGCGTGCCGGAGGGAAGGGTGAAGAAACGATCGACGCCGGGAGCCACCATCACGCGGTGCAGATACCGGCTCGCATTGTGCGCCGCAACATGAAGAGTCAGCGGCAGCTGAGCGCCCGGCCGTCGTCGCGCTGCGTGGCTGAGATCAGCGTGAGCACGCGGGCCGGGCAATCGTCTTTCCGCTCGGCGAAGGCGCAGAACGCGTTCGCGAAGTCGGTGAACTCCCGCGCGACCGCTTCGGAGACCTTCGCCGCTTCCGGGAGCGTCTCCTTCGACGACTTCACCCGCGCGGCGTGGAAGTCGGCTTCGCACTCGGGCTGTTCGTTGAACGAGCAGGTCGAGCAGCACTTCTCGTAGTACTTCGACCACCGGCCGCAGTAGCGCTGCACGGCTTCGTTGAACGACTTCTGCATGGCCATGCCGCTCTTGAACTTCTCGGCGTTGCTCTTCTTGAGCGGCACCAACACGCGGTCGACTTCGACGTTCATCACGCGCTTCGTGCATTCCGAGAACTGGGCGCTGACGAAGCGCATGCCGGCGGCGCCGAGCCCCTGTCCTTCGGCGGCGTAGATCTTCCGGCACGCCTCGATGCTGCGCGCTTTCGCGAAGGGGTCTTCTTCGTCCTGGGCGAGGGCAGCGAAGGCGATCAACGGGACGAGGGCAGCGGCGCGCATCACGGCGCCATCGTGGCACGAAGATTCGAAAATGGTGCGCTGCAACACGGCCTATGTTGCGCCGCAATGTCTCTGCTGATCGTGCTCGCGGCGCTGGGCTTCCTGATGTGGGTCGCCTACCGCGGGAACAGCGTCATTCTCTTCGCGCCCGTCGCTGCGCTGGGAGCGGTGTTGTTGTCGGCGCCGCTCGACGTGGCGCCGGCGTTCTCGGCGTTGTTCCTCGAGCGCATGGCGGAGTTCCTCAAGAGCTACTTCGCGGTGTTTCTGCTGGGCGCGCTGTTCGGAAAGCTCATCGAGCTGTCGGGCTTCGCGCAGGCCATCGTGCAGGCGGTGCTGAAGCTGCTCGGCCCGTCACGCGCCATTCCAGCAGTGGTGCTGGTGTGCGCGCTGCTGACCTACGGCGGTGTGTCGCTCTTCGTGGTCGTCTTCGCGGTCTACCCGTTCGCGTTCGAGCTCTTCCGCCGCACCGACATTCCCAGGCGGTTACTTCCAGGAACCATCGCGCTCGGCGCGTTCACGTTCACCATGGATTCACTGCCGGGCACGCCGCAGATCCAGAACGTCATTCCCACCACGTTCTTCGGAACCACGACGTGGGCCGCACCGGTGCTGGGAACGATCGGCGCGGTGTTCATTCTGATCAGCGGCCTCGCGTACCTGTCGTGGAGACGACGTCAGGCTGGCAGTGAGGGCTTCGGTGAATTGCCGAAGGACGTGGTGGCAGTACCGGAGGCGACGACGAAGATTCACTGGGCGATCGCGTTGCTGCCGTTGGTGGTGGTCGGTGTTTCCAACTTCGTGCTCACCAACGTCATCAAGCGCACCTACGGCGAGTCGTGGAAGCTGTCGTTCTCGACGCAGACCGTCGACGTGAAGAAGTGGGCGGCGATCTGGGCGGTCGAAGCGGCGCTGCTGCTGGGCATTGCGACGGTGGTGCTGTTCGCGTTCAAGCGCCTTCGCGCGTCATTCACCGACGGCAGCAAAGCGGCGGTGCAGGGCGCGATGCTGGCGTCGATGAACACCGCGAGCGAGTACGGCTTCGGCGCGATCATCGCCGCGCTGCCCGGGTTCCTCGTGATCTCCGACGCGTTGAAGAAGATCCCGTCGCCGTTGATCGGTGAAGCGGTGTCGGTGACGACGCTCGCGGGCATCACGGGTTCGGCGTCTGGCGGCATGGGCCTCGCGCTCGGTGCGATGGCGACCACGTTCATCGAGCAGGCAAAGGCCGCCAACATTCCGATGGAGGTGCTGCATCGCGTGGCCTCGATGGCGTCGGGCGGCATGGACACGCTGCCTCACAATGGCGCCGTCATCACGCTGCTCGCGGTGACCGGCCTGACGCACAAACAGAGCTACCGGGACATCTTCGCCATCACGCTCATCAAGACCGCGGCGGTGTTCGTCGTCATCGCCGTCTACTCAACGACGGGCCTGACGTGACGCCGCTGCTCACTTCGATGTCCGAGGCGGCGCTCGCGGCGGCACTCGCGCGTGTGAGTGAAGGCGTCGCCCGCGAGTTGTCGGAGCTCGCCGAGCGCCGTTCGAAGCTCGAGGGCAACTCGCTGCTCAACCTCGACACCGACGCTGGAGATCCGCTCTGGGCGGCGGTGCGTGAGGTGCACGCGTCGGTGAAGCACCCGGGCAGGCGCGTCGAGCGCGCAGGCGGCGCTCGGGTTCTTCGTCGAAGCGTTGCGTGAAGCGCGCGGCAGTCCGACCTCCGATGACGCCCGGGCCACGGTGACGGCATTGCTGCTCGCGAACGGCTGACGTCGAAGCGAAACGCGACACGGGTCGCGGAATGCGGCGATGAATTCTGCGACGCACCGACCCTCGCTCCGAGCGGACCGGCGCTGGTTCGCCACTTGCTCTGGGCCGCGGCGCTGCATTCAACCCACTTCACAGAAGGTTCACCTCATGCGTTCCGCGTTGCTGTTGTCGCTCGTGTTGCTTGGTGCTGCTTGTGCCACCTCTTCGTCGTCATCGAAGGGCCGTGACCTCAGCAAGCTCGTTCATCTCGAAGGCGATCACATCGAGGTTGGCGAGACGATTCTCTTCGAGACCGGGAAGGCCAACGTCGACACCAGCTCGACCGATCTGCTCGACGCGGTGGCCGACATTCTCAAGGTCACCCCGGGCATCACCACGCTCACCATCGAAGGTCACACCGACTCGACCGGCGACGCGGAGGTGAACAAGCAGCTGTCACAGTCGCGCGCCGACTCGGTGAAGGCGTACCTCGAAGGTCGTGGTGTCAGCGGCTCGCGCCTGGTGGCACGGGGCTTCGGCGCGGAGAAGCCCATCGCCTCGAACGACTCGGACGAAGGCCGCGCGAAGAACCGGCGCGTGGAGTTCAAGGTCGCGCGCTGATCAACGCACTGCGAACGAGCTCGGAACGACGTCGTCGGGATCGCGGTCGAAATGAATCGTCCAGTGCAGTCCGCCGCGATCGAACTGAAACGTGAGCTTCTTGCCGTCGTCCGACAATTCGCCGGCGCCCCAGTGTTCGATGGCGCCGTCGAAGCCGACGATCATCTTTCGCACCGAGAAGTTCCCGCTCCCCGACTTCATGACGTAGCGGCCGCTCGGGTGAAGCGTCAGCCGGCCGAGGTCGACCTTCGAAGGCTGCCCGTCGATCTCCATCACGCCGTGCACGAAGTTGCCCGTGGGCCCGATGAGCGCCTCCTGTGACTTCACCGGCACCGCTTCCACACGCACCTTGTGACTGCGTGAATCACGCACCCACACCCGGTACTCGATGCCGCGGCGGTCGGTGACGATGAACGCTTCGTCGAGGCGCACCGCGGTCGAGTCGTGCGTCGTGGTGCGGCCCTGCTCGAGGCGAATGCCGAACGGCGCCTTCAGCACGCGATCGGTGGCGATGAGATCGGCCTGACCTTCGGGGCAATACGTGGGGTGCGCGAAGCAGAGCTTCAGCAGCAACTCTGACTCGTAGACGTCAGCAAGCGCAGGAGCGGCAACGACCATCAGCGACAGCAACAGAGAACGCATGTCGCGGCCCAGTGCAGAACCGCGGCCACGCGCAGACCCGCGAAACTGCGTGATCGGCGCTGGGTGAAAATCAAACACCGAGTCGGCGCCGACCTGAGCGCGCGCGACCCATGACGCAGTGCCCCGTATTCGCTCGAATTGTTCGCAGTGGCCACATTGAGAGTGCAACCTCCACGGTTAGGGTGCGCGCGCTTTGCGTACCCCGCTCGTAACAGTCCTCGTCTTCGCGCTCGCTTCGACTTCGTGCGCTCCGCTCGAAAAACCACCCACCCGTGAGCTCATCGAGCTTCGCGGAACGCCCTACGATCGCGGCCTTCAGCACGGCACGCAGTTGCGCTCGAAGATCCGCAGCTTCTACACGACGCTGCTGACCAACTCGCTCTTCCCCTACCTCTCGCGCGAGCAGCCCGACATCGCGGCGTTCCTCCCGGAGTACGGCGCGGAGCGCTACCAGAACGGCAACTTCGCCTACGAGCTGCTGCTCGATTCGGCGAAGAACATCGAGCGCTCACTCAACCGCGCCACGCGCGACGAGCTGCGCGGCATCGCCGACGGCTCGGGGCTCACCTACGACCAGATTCTGGTGCTCAACACCTTCTTCGACACCGTGCTCGCGGTGCGTGGCATCGCGCTGGCCATTCGGCTTTCGCGCGCGCCGCAGCTGGTGAGCGTGACCTTCACGGGCGCCGACACCGATGGCGTCGACAACGACGACGACGGCGCTGTCGACGAAGTGGGCGAAGGTGTCTTCGACCCCTACGTGCCCGAAGTGTTCGGCAATGCCGTCGAGCTGCCGGTGAACACCACGGTGCGCATCAAGCTCACCGATCCCGACGGCGTCGACCCGCAGACCGTGCGCCTGTACCTGAGCGACCAGCTCTACACGGCCAGCTCGCCCGAGCTTTCGTTCAACGAGCTCTCGGCGACCGAGCTCGAGGTGGTCTTCACGCCGACCACGCTGACGCCGGCGCTCACCACCACGTTGGTCATCGGCGCGGGCGACAAGAAGATCATCGAAACGCCGCCGCCTTCGCGCGCCAGCTTCATGCGCGACGAAGAGCTCACCTTCACCACGCGCGGCGCGGGGCTCGCCCGGCGCGACCTCCGCCGTCCGGAGTTGAAGGACGGCCGCACGCGCCCGCCGCCGGTGGCCATCGGCGTTCGCAACAGCGTCACCAGCGGTGGCGCTCCGTACATCGCGCAACACTTCGCGTTGCTCGACGCCAACACCGCGCACAAGCACACCGTCGCCATTCGCCACGTGCCCGAGAGCGGCCCGGCCTTCGTGACCATCGGCTGGGCGGGCATCGCCTACGGCCTGTCGGGCATGTCGGACCGCGGCGTCGGCTTCGCGTGCAACCCCGCCGACACGCTCGACAACAGCGTCGTCGGTTCGATCTTCGACCAGGTCGGAGATCTCTCGAAGGCCAGGCTCATCGCCAGCGGGTTGCCCATCGGCTTCGCGGGTCGTCGGCTCCTCGAGCAGGCGACCGATGCGGCCAGCGCGCGCGCGGTGGTCGGTGAAGCAGAGCGCGTCTACGGGTGGACCTGCGTGTTCGGCGACAAGAACGGCGGCCTCGAGGCGCTGGAGGTCGACTCGAACATCTTCAACGACACCAGCAAGGGGCTGTTTCCCATCGGGCCAGCGGAGCTCGACCCGCTCGGCCGCCGCTGGGCCGGCTACAGCGACGACGTCATCGTGCTCGGCTCGAACTACGTGAAGAACGTGCCCGACATCACCACGCTCACCGTCGCCGGCCAGCGCATCACGCCGCAGCGCACGTGGTCGGGCTTCTTCAATCGCAGCCGCCGCGCTGCCGACGGAGCGCTCGACGTGGTGCAGAGCGCCAACGGCAGCGTCGACGCGCCGTTCCTCGAGCAGCTGCTCGCCGACCCGCGCTTCGTCGATCAATCCGACAGCATGAACGCCGTGGTGCTCGATTTCGCGAACCTGCAGGTGCGCTCGGCGATGGGTCAGGTACCGGCCACCAATGGGCCGTTCGAAGTGACGGAGGTGCGACCGTGAAGCGCGCGCTGTGTGTGGTGTCGTTGTTGTGTGCGTCGAGCGCCTTCGCGATGGAGACGCAGGTGCTGCCGCAGGGCGCGTGGATGCTCGACCTCTCGTACTGGCGCTCTTCCATCGACAAGCAGTGGGGCGGCAATCGTCAGGCGCTGCCGCTCATCGAAGAGAACCGCCGCTACGAGCCGGGCGCCGGTCTGCAGGGCATTCTCGCGCCGCGCCCGAAGGCGGAGTTCGACTTCCTCTTCATTCAGTTGATGTACGGCATCACCGATCGGCTCTCGGCGGCCGTCTACATCCCGCTCGTGCTGCGCTCGCACGTGTCCACCAACATTCAGTGGACGCCTGGCGACTACCAATCGCCCCTCGGCCGCAGCTACTCGGAAGACGACTTCTGGGCCTGGGCGGGAACGCTCGGCCAGCCCCGCGTACCCGCCGACTGGGAAGGCGGCTTCCAGATGTCCGACATGATTCTCGGCGCGCGCTACCTGCTGCCCGAGTTCGAGTGGATGAAGGAGCACCACTTCCGCTGGTCGGGCACGTTGCAGGTCGCGCTGCCCACCGGCTCCAACTTCGACCCCGAAGCGGCGGTGAGCGTCGGCACCAACCTCTGGGAGCTGCACGCCGCCGGCGACGTCGAGGTGCACCTCTCGGCCGACAAGCAGTTCTTCGTCGACGAGTACGGCGTGCCGAAGCTCAACATCGGCGCCGACGTCTTCTATTCGTTCTTCCGCCCGCGTCAGTACAAGGCCGGCCGCGGGCTGCAGAACCCGCTGCTCAACAACAACGCGCCGTACATCGGTGACACGTACATCGTCGACGGCGGCGATTGGATCGGCGGGACGGTCTCGGTCGACATCGCGCCCTTCATGGGCCCCACGTTGCCGTCGATCGTCTCGGGGCACGACCTCAAGAAGGCCAACGCGCTGCCGCCCATCTTCACGCTCACGCTCAGCTACACGCGCGTTCAGACCTTCCAGAGCGATTGGCAGAGCCAGTCAGCCCTGTGGGACTACGACCGCGAGAAGTACTGGCAGCCGGGCGAGAAGAACATTCTCAAGGCCACCGCCAACGTGAGCCTGATGCGCGTGGGGCTGCCGCTGCAGATCTACGCCCGCTACCAGGCCGGCGACATCATTCCCGGCCGCTACACGCGCCCCGCCAACATCTTCACGGCCGGTGTGCGCGTCATCGCGAAGTTCTGGTGACGTGAGACATCAGTTGAAGAGCACGCGCGACGGAGGGCATGTCGCCAGGTAGAGAAGCGACATGATTCCGCACGTGGTCATCGTCGGCGGTGGGTTCGCCGGCCTCTACGCCGCTCGCCGCTTCGCGCGCGGGCACGTTCGCGTCACCCTCGTCGACAGGCACAACTACCACCTGTTTCAGCCGCTGCTGTACCAGGTGGCGACGGCGGGCCTGTCGCCCGGCGACATCGCGACGCCCATTCGTTCACTGGTCTCGAAGCAGTCGAACCTCGAGGTGCGGCTGGGTGAAGTCACGCACATCGACCTCAAGAATCGCCGCGTGCACCTCAAAGACGGCGAGCTCACGTACGACTCGTTGATCATCGCCGCGGGTGTGAGCCACGCGTACTTCGGTCGCCCCGAGTGGGAGCGTCAGGCACCGGGGCTGAAGACGCTCGATGACGCGCTCGAGCTGCGCCGGCGCGTGCTGACCGCCTTCGAGGAGGCCGAGACCGAAGAAGACGAGAAGAAGCGTGACGAGTTGCTCACCTTCGTGGTCGTCGGCGGCGGGCCCACCGGTGTGGAGCTCGCGGGAGCCATCGCCGAGCTGGCGAAGTTCACCGTGGCGCGTGACTACCGCCGCTTCGACCCGCGCCGCGCGAAGGTGCTGTTGGTGGAAGCCGGCGACCGCGTGCTGTCGGCGTTCGACCAGGACCTCTCGAGTCGCGCGCTCAAGTCACTGCGCAAGCTCGGCGTCGACGTGCGGCTGTCGACGCGCGTGACGAACATCGACCCCGCGGGCGTGCAGTTGGACAAGGAGCACATTCCCGCGAAGACGGTGCTGTGGGCCGCCGGTGTCGCCGCGTCGCCGCTCTCGAAGACCCTCGGCGTGGAGCTGGACCGCGCTGGCCGCGTGAAGGTGAACCGCGACCTCTCGATTCCCGGTTTCCCCACGGCGTACGTGGTGGGTGACCTCGCCGCCTGCCCGCAGGAAGACGGCAGCTTCGTGCCCGGCCTCGCGCCCGCCGCGATTCAGGAAGGCGAGCACGCGGCCGACAACATTCTCGCGCAGTCGCTGGGCCACCCGACCAAACCCTTCGAGTACTTCGACAAGGGCATCATGGCCACCGTGGGCCGCGCGTCGGGCATCGCGCAGGCGGGCTCGCTCAAGCTGTCCGGCTTCATCGGCTGGGTGGCCTGGCTGTTCATCCACATCATGTACCTCATCGGTTTCCGCAACCGCGTGCTGGTGCTCATTCAGTGGGCCTGGGCCTTCTTCACCTTCGGCCGCAGCGCGCGCCTCATCACCGGCACGTCGCCTGATTCACTCGACCGCACCATCGAAACGTCGAACCGGGAGCACGTTCGTCTGTGAGCACCTGTTTCTGTGGAGGCCCGAGTTACGAGTCGTGCTGCAAGCCGCGTCACGACGGTTCGAAGCCCGCCCCGACGGCCGAAGCGTTGATGCGCAGCCGCTATTCCGCGTTCGCCACCGCCAACGTCGACTACCTGCGTGACACGCAGACCAGGCCGACGCGCGAGACGAGCTGGGAAGACACGAAGCGCTGGGCCAGCTCGGTCGCGTGGGTCGGCCTGACCATCGCCGACACCGTGAAGGGCACCGAGAGCGACGCCGACGGCATCGTGGAGTTCATCGCCCGCTACATCGACAACGGCGAGCTCACGTCGTTGCGTGAGCGCAGCACCTTCGTGCGCCGCGACGGCAGGTGGATCTACGACGACGGCACGCCCGAGGTGACGCAGCAGAAACTCGAGCGCAACGCGCCGTGCCCGTGCGGCAGTGGCAAGAAGTTCAAGCAGTGCCACGCGTGACCTCACGGTTTTGAGAGCTCACGGGTCTGCTTTGCAAGGGGCGACCAAGGAGCTTTCCGATGACCGCGCTGTCTTCACATTCGTTTCACAGACGCTCCCGCATCTCGATGCTGGGCTCGGCCGGCGTGGTGGAGCTGTTGACCGTTCGCGTGCGCACGCCCGACCGGGTGTTCGACGTTTCGGAAGGCGGTCTGGGCGTCATCAGCCAGGACCCGCTGCCCGCGGGCACGCTGGTGCTGGCGGTGATCGCCTTGCCGGGTGAACGCCGCACGCACGACGTCATCGTCCGCGTCGCGTGGGTCGACGGCAGCGCGATGGGGCTCGAGTTTCTCCTGCCTGACGACGCGCTCGTCGCGTCGGTCCGCCGGCTGCGGCTCGAGCTCGAGGCAGCGTGATTCAGGGCTTCAACAACTCGCAGTGAAAGACGGCCTGCTCACCGGCCGCCACGTCGAAGCGCCGGGCCTGCGGCACGAAGCCGGGCGCCGTGACCGTCAACGTGTACGAGCCCGGCGGGAGCGAGAGCTCGAAGCGGCCCTCGGGGGTGAGGGCCACGGGCGCGGTCTGCCCCTGCACGCGAACGGTCGCCGCCAGCGCTTCGCCGTTGCGCGCGCGCACCAGGCCGCGAATCACCGCTGGCGTCCCTCGACCGACGGGCTCGAGAGACACGTTGAGGCGCGCGTCGTCTTCCGGAGGAACCTGCGCGACTTCTTCCAGCTGCGCGTACCCCGGCACTTCGACGTGCACGCGCACCGGGCCGGGGCCGACCTTCTCGAGGCGGAACGTGCCGTCGGCGGCGCTGCGCACCCGGCGAGCGTCTGCGCTGACGAACCCATTGGCGATCGGCCTCAGCGTCACTGCGTCGAACAGCGAGCCCACGACGTTGCCGGGGCCCGTGGGCGTTTCCAGCGAGAGCTCCAGCGTCATCACTTCACCGTCGCGCAACGACAGCGGCTGGCGCTTCTGTCGGAGGCCGTCACGCTGCACCCGAAGCGCGTGGTCGCCGGCGGGCACCGTGAGCCGCAGCTGCCCCGCGTCGTTCGTCAACCCGGCGAGCACGTCGTCGACCCACACGCGCGCGGCGATGACCGGCGTGCCGTCCGTCTCCTTCACGCGCAGCTCCAGCGTCGCGTCGAGCGGCAGCGGGGGCGCGCTCAACGCGGCGGCGGGCGTCTTGAAGCCATCGAGGGTGACGCGCAGCGCGAGCCCGACGCGCCCGGTGACCCCTGAATACGTACCGCCGGTTTCGACGAGCGCCGCACCGTCGAGCCCGACCCACCAATGGCTGGCCGCGACGTCGAACATACGCACCGCGACCCACAGCCGCGGCTCGACGGTGAACACCCGGTGCGAGCCCGCGAGCGGAGCCAGCAGCGCGCCGCTCAACGCCGTTTGAAACCGGCCCGTCTCGAAGCCGACCTCGACGCGCGTGCTCAGGCCCGACGCGGTGATGGCCGAGGGCACCAGGGCGTCGCGCGAGAGCACGACAGGAAGGCTGACACCGCCCCAGCCCAGGCCGGCGCGCAACGAGAGCCCGTTCTCGAAGTGGTGGCGAACCGCCAGCCCCGCGCGGCCGCTGGTGGACCGGAGCGAGCTGGCGTCGACGTCGAGGTTCGGCGCACGGCCTGCGAACTCGGTCGCAAGCTCGAGCTCCACGCCGAGCCACGGCAGGAACCAGCCGTCGGCGTCGACGCGCAGCTGCGGCAACAACAGGCCCGACACCGCCACGTCGTCGTACTTCCAGTTGCGCACCGCGAGGCCACCACCGACGCGAACGCTGCCCGCTGGAGGCTCGGCCTGTACCGCCAGCGCCGCCAGCAAGGTGGTGATGACCGCCAACTGCTTCATGCGCGCTTGCTCATACACGCCGTGCGCACGGCCAGGGGAAAGGTCGACTGCAGCTCGGTTTCGAAGCGGCGCTGAATGCCCGGCTCGAGCTTGCGGAAGATGGTGGCGGCGACCTGCGCGCCCATCGAGTCGAGGTCGTAGAAGAAGCGGCGCACGCGCTGTGACTGCGCCTTCATCTCGGCGGCGGTCTTGAGCATGAAGCGCTCGGTCTCGGCGTCGTCGTGCTGGTGCGCGAGCGAGAGCAGCTTGTCGTAGAACGAGTCTTTCTGGTCGAGGTGCTGCACCACGTCGGCCCGCAGGCTGCGCAGCTGTTCACGAAGCGCTTCGGGCGCCGCGGCGGTGCTCATGGAGTTCAACTCCGCGGACAACCGGCGCTGCGTCGACTGCAACTCCATCACCGTCAGCAGGAAGGTGTTCGAGGTCACGGCGACCACCTCACGTCGAAGGTCGCCGCACGGCCTTCGCGCGAAGACAGCTGCACCACCGGGTACACCGCGTCGGCGGCGATCAGCACGGCTTCGAGCACACCCACGAAGAAGCCGGGCCGCGACACGTCACTGAAGCGCAGGCGCAGGCCGTTGGGTGGCAGAGGGTCGACGTCTACCGTCACGAAGTCGGTCGCGTCGCGCAGGTTGAGGGTCAGGCGGCGCATCGCGCGCTCCGGGCCGATGACCCGCATCAGCGACAGCAGCGCATCACCAGCCGGGGTCTGCGCGAAGCCGCTCATGAAGAGCCGGCCCACCTCGGCGTAGCGCTCGCCCTCGGGCAGCGCGGCGAAGCGGGAGCTCGCGCTCGCGTCGACCAGCTCCAGCCAGCGTGACAAGTCCCAGGCGACGCGGCCCGGCTTCAACCCCAGCCGCTCGATGAGCGCCGCTTCATCGTCCGTCGGGGGCGTCAGCGCGTTCAACAGCGCGTCCACCACCATGCCGACAGTCATTCGCGAACCCGACGCCGTCATCGGCGCGTCGTCAGAGCGAGCGACACGCCATGGCTCGGTTTGCGGTGAACCGCCCGACGACTCGCGGGTTTGCGAGTCACCTTCCAGCAATCTTGAAATCGCAGTTTGCAACATGTGTCCCCCGGTCACGTAAAACGATGCGTTACGAATCAGTGCGCCACGCGTTCCCGCGCGAGCAAAGACGCGCGCAGGTCGTGCAGTGCGAGGCGGAGCGGATCGATGCACAGCGCCAGCTCGATGGCGGCGAAGGCTTCACCGCGGCGGCCCTGCGCGGCGAGCGCGAGCGCGCGTTCGGCGTGCCGGCGGCCCGCGAGGTCGGCCAGCGGGTTCGACTTGAGGAACTCGAAGCGCAGCGACTCCAGGGTCTGGCCTTCGAGGCCGTCGTCGAGGCACTGGGCCACACCGCGCCAGTTGCCGCGGCGCGCGTCGAACTCGGCGCGGCGGCGAACGTCGATGAGCAGGTGCGCGTGGCTCGAGAGCTGCGCCTGCGCAGAGACCAGCTCCGTCACCCGGCGCGGCGCGATGTCCCGGCGCGCCATTTCCTCGAGCGCGTCGTCGAGCTGCGTGTGCGCGAAGACGATCTCCTGCTGCGTGGCCGAGCTGCTCACGCCGAGCGCCGCGTAGGCGCCGCCCCAGAAGCGCTCACGCAGGCGCTCGAGCACCGCTTCGGCCGCCACGTCGTCGGCGCTCTGACCGCCATCGAGCGCCACGCGCTCGGTGGTGCCGAGGCTCTTGAACTCCACGAAGACACCGGCCTGTCGTTCCCAGCGGCGGGCGTCGTGCGCGTCGAACTGACGAACCACCACGCCGCTGATGGGCTCGAGGCCGTCGAAGGTGAGGCTGACCTTCGTGCCCACGTCGACCGCGGCGTCGAAGGCCACGAAGCAACCCGCCGACGAGGTGTGCTCGCAGACCACGAGGTGCCGCGCGCCCTTCACGCTCAGCACCGCGTGCCGGCTCTCGCCACGGGCCGCCGCGTCGAGCGCAGGCACCGGGGTGGGGCGGTTGGCGATGGCGCTGGCCAGCGCGTACGAGAACGCGGTCACGGTGGGGAAGCGGTCGTCTGACGACTTGGCCAGCGCCTTCATCACCGCGGCGGCGACGTGCGTGGGCACCGTGCTGCGGTGCTCGGCGGGCGAGCGGGGGGCCGCGTGCAGGTGCGCGTTGAGCACCGCGTTGACCGGGTGGTGCCAGAACGGCGCGTGGCCCACGAGCAGCTCCCACGCGAGCGCGCCGAGCGCGTACACGTCGGTGCGGGCGTTGGTCTGGTGGCCGTTGATCTGTTCGGGCGCGAGGTAGTCGGGGCTGCCGAGGGCGACCTGCATGCCCCGCATCGCCGCTTCGTCACGGAGCCGGGCGATGCCGAAGTCCATCACCTTGACGAAGTCGCGCGAGCCGAAGCGCTGCACCATCACGTTGGCGGGCTTGAGATCGCGGTGCAGCACCCCGCGCGCGTGTGCGTATTCGATGGCGCCGGCCAGCTGTGAGACGAGGTCCGTCGCGCGCTCGGTCGAGAAGTCTTCCGCCGCCAGCACCGCTTCCAACGTGCGGCCTTCGAGGAACTCCATCACCAGCCAGGGCTGGCCCGACGGGAGCTGCCCCACTTCGAACACCGGCACGATGTGCGGGTGCGACAGAACGGCGCTCAACAGCGCCTCTTCGTGGAAGGTGGTGACGGCGCGGGTGTCGCTCAACACCTGCGCGCGCAGCACCTTGGCGGCAGCACGCGTGCCCAGCTCGCGGTGCTCCACCAGCCACACCGTCGCCAGTGACCCACCACCGAGCGGGCGCACCACGCGCCAGCGGCCCAACGTCGTGCCGACCAGATCGTCGTCGCGCAGCGCGTTGATGGTCGTGGCGTTCGCCGTGGTGTTGTTGGTGAGGTGGAGCATGGCGGTCCTCGATTGCTATCGGGGTGCCAGCGCGGCCTGGCGCCAATGCGCCGAAATGACTGCCTCGCAGGTGAGCGATTGCAACCCTGCGAGTTGCGGTTTGCAGCGGGTTTCAGGGCTGAATCTCACGAATGAAATGACGACGCCCGCGCCTCGAAATGGAGGTCGCGGGCGTCGAGGTACGACTCGCAGTTCGCTGTCAGGTGTCGCTGCTGCTCGAGCCGTAGGCCTGGAGCTTCCGGTACAGCGTGCTGCGATCCAGCCCCAGCGTTTCGGCGGCCTGCCGCTTGTTGCCCTTCAGCGCAGCCATCACGCGGAGGATGTAGCGCTTCTCGACTTCCGCCAGTGGCACGAAGGTGGCCGGTTCACCGCTCTCGGGCTCGGCGACGGTGGGGCTCTGGCGCAGCCGCTCGGGGAGATCCTGCAGGCGCGCGGTAGGGCCGCCGCCGAGGGCCATCAAGCGCTCGAGCAGGTTGTAGAGCTCGCGCACGTTGCCCGGCCAGTCGTAGGCCAGCAGACGCTCCGACACCTCGGGGCTCAACACCGGCGCGGGGCGTTGGTCGCGCGCGGCCATGCGCGAGAGGAACGCTTCGGCCAGCAGCAGCACGTCGGTGCCCCGTGACCGCAGCGGCGGCACGGCGATGTGCACCACGTCGAGGCGGTAATAGAGATCTTCGCGGAAGCGGCCTTTGGCGACGGCGTCGCGGAGATCGACGTTGGTCGCGCACACGATGCGCACGTCGACCGGCATCTCGCGGTTGGCGCCCAGCGGGCGCACGGTGCGCTCCTGCAGCACGCGCAGCAACTTCGGCTGCAGCGACATCGGCAGCTCGCCGATCTCGTCGAGGAACAGGGTGCCGCCGGTCGCCTCGCGGAACACGCCGGGGCGGTCTCCGCGCGCGTCGGTGAACGCCCCCTTCACGTGACCGAAGAGCTCGCTCTCGAGCAGCGTCTCGGGCAGCGCTCCGCAGTTCACCGCCACGAAGGGCTGGTCTTTGCGTTTGCTCTGCTGATGCAGCGCGCGCGCGACGAGCTCCTTGCCCACGCCGCTCTCGCCGGTGATGAGCGCGGTGGTGGTGGTGTCGGCCACGCGGTGCAACAGCCTGAAGAGGTCGCGCATCGGCGGGCTCTTGCCCAGCAGCTCACCGAACGACGGCGGCGCTTCGGCGAGCTGGCGGCGCAACCGGCCGACCTCCTGCTGCAGCGAACGGTGCTTGCGCGCGCGCTCGAGCGTCAACGACAGCACGTCGAACTCGAAGGGCTTGGTGATGAAGTCGTACGCACCCAGACGAAGGGCGCGCACCGCCGACTCGATGCTGCCGAAGCCGGTGATGAGCACCACCGGCAGGTTGGGGTCGCGGGTGATCAGCTCGCGACAGAGATCGAGGCCGCTCTCTTCGCCGATGTTGAGGTCGCTGACGACCGCTTCGTAGGTCTCGGTGCCGTCGAAGCGCGGCAACGCCTGGGCTGCGGAGGTGACCCAGTCGACCGCGTAGCCACGGCTCTCGAGGTCGTGGGCGAGCATCTCGCACATGTTCGGGTCGTCATCGACCAGCAACAGGCGCGGCCGGGCCTCAGCCCGGGAGGTAGATGGTGAAGCGGCTGCCTTTTCCAAGTTCACTCTCCACTGCGATCCAACCGTTGTGGTCACGCACGATGCCCTGCGCGACCGAAAGCCCGAGCCCGGTGCCTTCACCGGTGTCCTTGGTGGTGAAGAACGGCTCGAAGATGCGTTTGCGTTGTTCGTCGGCGATGCCGCTGCCGGTGTCGTCGACGCGAATGCCGACGTAGGGGCGCTCGGGGAGGCCGGTGTCTGCCGGCGGCGTGCCGCCTTCGACCAGCTGCAAGGTCACCTGCCCGTTGGTGGGCGTGGCCTGAATGGCGTTCGAGATGACGTTGATCATCACCTGCATGAGCTGGCTGCCGTCGAACTCCACGACGCGCAGCTGCTCCAGGGGCGCGGCCGAGAGCTTCACGTTCTTCTTGGCGGCCACCGGCTCGAGCAACGACACCGCCTGGCGAATCAACGTGCGGATGTCGAAGCGCCCCAACCGTGGCTCACGGCGGCGCGCGAAGTCGAGGAGCTGGCGAATGATGGCTGCCATGCGGTCTGCCTGGTCGGCGATCGTTCGTGCCGTCGATTGCAGCTGATCAGGCGGCAGCGAGCCGGAGGCGATCTGGCGGGCGCGACCACCGACGATCGACAACGGCGTGCCCAGCTCGTGCGCGATGCCGGCGGCGAGCTTGCCCACCATGGCGAGGCGATCGGCGCGGCGGAGCTCCGAGAGCGTGTTGCTGGCCGCGCGGCGCAGCGCGAGCTGATTCGAGGCGTGCCTCGCCAGTCGCTGCAGGGCCACGCGCTGCGACTCAAAGGTCGCCACGCCGTGCACCACGATGCCGCCCAGCACGGCGGCGTTGATGTCGACGATGGGCAGCCACGAACAATCCGGCAGGAACACCGCCGCGCGCGGGTCGGGCAACGCGTTGATGCGATCGAGGCCGTCGTCGGGCAGCGAGCCGGCCACCACTTCCCACTTCGCTTCCTCGCGGCTCACCAGCCCGACCCGTGTGTCCGGTACGAGCGCCTGCGCGAGCTCTACGATGTCCTCGAGATCTTGTGAGGGAACGATCCCCGCCAACGTCGGACGCACGGTGCGGGTTTCTGCAAGCCACCCGCCATGCGTTGAGTCACCTGAATCCGCGTGTCTGGCCATTCAGCAAGCATGAAGCGTGTTGCAAAAGACGACAGGCTGGGTGACTTGCAACAACCTCGACGCAATCGACCACACGGGCGCATTCATGCGTGCGAACCCGGGTCACTGAATACACACTGATTGATCAGCTGGTACGTCGTCGCTCTTGCGCGAAGCGCAGGGCGCGAACGACACGCCGCCCGGCTTCGGGGGCATCGAGGGGGAGCGCAATGAAGTCGAACACGCCGTGCCCGATCGCGCGGGCCATCAACGACACGTCGTCGTCCGAGCCGCACATCAACACCAGTCGCGCTGCGTCTTCGCTCACCAGCTGCTGGCAGCGCTTCAACGTGGCCTCGGCGTCGGCCCCGGCCACCAGCACCACGCCTTCTTTTTCGTTCGCCGCTTCACGCGCCCCGATGGCCGTGAGCGCCTCCCGCAGCTGCGCGGTCAGGGCCGGTGCCGCGCCGTCGAGCGCGAGCTTCACCGCGGGCGCGTCGACCTCGGCGGCCACGAACTCGTGCGCGGCCTCGAAGTCGACCTCGCGGGCGTCACCCCCGGCGCGGCTGGCGGCGAGCGCCGAGCGGAACTCGCGCGCCGACGAGAACCGGGCGTCTCGCGGCTTCGACAGGGCCCGCCGCAGCACGCTCTCGAACGCGCGCGGCACGTTGCTGACCCCCAGCTCCGAGAACGTGGGCGGCTCGCGGAACAGGTGCGCCGAGAGCACGTGGACGGGCTGCGTCGCGACGAACGGCGGCCGCGCGGTGAGCAGCTCGAAGAGGACACATGCAAGTGAGTACAGATCGCTGCGCGCATCGAGCGCTTCTCCAGACACCTGCTCGGGCGACATGTATGCCGCGGTGCCGAGCTGTTGGCCTGCGGCGGTCAGTCGCGTGGCGTCTGTCTGTGATTGGAGGAGCGCGATGCCGAAATCGACGACCCGAACGAAGGGCCTGTCATGAGCCCCGTCGAGCATCAGATTCGCGGGCTTCAGATCGCGGTGCACGATGTTCTGCGCATGCGCGACCTCCAGCACACTCAAGATCTGATCAGCCAGCTCGGCCGTGTCGTCGAAGCTGAAGCGGCCATCGCGCGCGAGCTTGAGGTCGAGCGACTCGCCGGGCACCAGCTCCATGGCGATGAAGGGGTGCTCGGTCTGCACGTTGACGTCGTGCACGCGAACCACATGCGGGTGCTCGATGCGCGCGAGCACGCGGGCTTCGTTCTCGAACCGCGCCACCGTCTCGGCCTGGGAGCTGACGTGACGATGCAACACCTTGAGCGCCACGCTGCGCTGCAACCCGGGGTGAACGGCTTCGTACACGGTGCCGGAGCTGCCGTCGGCGATGCGGCGAATGATGCGGTACGGGTGCACGACCGGGTCCATGGCGCGCACCCTCCTAGCAGGAAGGCCTTCGATGTCTGAACCGACTGAAGTCGACCGTCGCCCCGGCTTTTCGCTCTACGGCCGCCTCGCGCTGCTGTTGGTGGTCGCGACCGTGCTGCCGGTGCTGGTGCTGGGGTGGCAGGCCATCGAGCGCAACCGCGGCGCGTTGACCGTCGACGCCCAGCACTTCGAACGGGTGCTCGTCGAGCGTGCCGCCGAAGCCGTCGACCGCGAGCTCGACACCGCGGGTGATGCCCTGGTGTCGATCGCCGCCACGCTCGGTGACGCCAACGCGCAGCACGAGGAACTCAAGTCGCAGCTGGCCGCGCGGCAGCTCGAGGCGTGGGGCGGCAGCGGCTTCGTCACGCTCTACGCGCCCGATGGCCGCCGTCGCGGGTCGATTCGTCTGGGCGCGCTCGGAGCGACCGGGCCCGAGGTGCTCGACGAAGACCTGCGTGGTGACGGGCTGCGCTTCGGTGACGTCGTGCAGCGCGCGCAGGGCCCGGTGCTGCAGATGACGGCGCCGGTGTCGGGTGACGACGGCGCGCCGCGCTTCTGGCTGCTCGCCGAGCTCGAGCTGACCCCGCTGTGCAGGCTGCTCGCGTCGCTCGGCGAAGTGCCGCCGCTGCGCGACCCCACCGCCTTGTTCGTCGTCGACGGGCAGCGGCGGCTGGTGCTCTCGAGCGACCCCGCGTTGCTCACCCAGTCGATGTCGTCGCACCCGGTCTTCGAAGCGCTCAAGGGCAACGCCCAGTTCCGTCAGCCGCTCACGGTGGTGACGGAGTTCACCGATGAACGCGGAGACATGCTGGCGGCGGTCACCACGCTGCCGCGGCTGGGCTGGGCCTTCGTCGCGCGACAGTCTGCCCAGAACGCGTACGCCAGCTTGAACGTGCTCATCGCAGCGCTGGTCGCGACCATCCTCATCACCGCCGCAGTGGCGGTCGCGCTCGGGCTCCTCGGCGGCCGCTGGCTGGTGCGTCCGCTCCACTCGCTGGTTCGCGCCACCCAGCACATCGCCCGCCGGGAGTGGACGCGCGTGGAGCCGAGCGTGAAGGAGCGGTCGGACGAAGTGGGCACGCTGGCGCGCGCCGTCGACAGCATGAGCGTCTCGCTGCAGGAGAGCGAAGCGGAGCTCGTGCAGGAGACCAGGGCGCGGGCGGCGCTCGCGCGCTACCTGCCCTCTGATGTCGTCGATCAAGTCGTTGCCGACCCCAGCCGGCTGCAGCTCGGCGGCGAGCGCCGGTTGATCACCGTGCTCTTCGCCGACGTGGTGGGCTTCACGCAGATGTCCGAACACCTGCCGCCCGAGCGTATCGTCGCGGTGCTCAACGAGTACTTCACGCTGGCCACCGAAGTGGTGCACCACCACGGCGGCTTCATCGACAAGTTCATCGGTGACTGCGTGATGGCCGTGTGGGGGCTGCCCGAGCAGAAAGACGACGACGCGCAACGGGCGGTGGCCGCGGCCGAAGCCCTGCAACGGTGGACCGACGCCTGCGCCCGCCGCTGGCGCACCCGCTACGGCGTGCACTTGCAGCTGGCCATGGGCATCAATACCGGCCTGGTGGTGGCGGGCAACGTCGGCAGCGAGCGGCGGCTCGAGTACACGGTCATCGGAGACACGGTGAACGTGGCAGCGCGTCTCGAGAGCGCCGCGGCCCCCGGCCAGATTCTCCTGAGTGATTCGACGCGCGTTGCGTTGAGCGGTGCACGGCGCCTGGTGCCGTTGGGCGAGCGACAGCTCCGGGGTCGTACGCAGTCGATTCGAGTGTTCGAGGTGAGCCGATGACGGCGCTGTGGGCAGTCGCAGTTCTCTTCATGACCGCCGAGGAGCGGCCGGCCTCGTACACCGTGCAGCCGGGCGACACGTGCCAGCTCGTCACCGAGCGCTTCTGGGGCAAGGGCGCGAGGGTCGAAGAGCTCCACAGGTGGAACCTGCTGGGCCAAACGCCGCACACCCTGGTGCCGGGGCAGGTGCTGCGGTTGCGCGCGCCCGACCCGAAGAGCCCCGACGCCACGCTCACGTTCCTCAAGCCGTCGGTGCGCGCGCGCACCAGCGACACCTGGCAGCCCGCGAAGCTGGGCATGGGCCTGTTTCGTCTCGACGAGGTGAACACGCTCAAGCGCGCCAGCGCCGAGCTCACCTTGCGAGACGAGAGTCAGCTGCTGCTCGACGAGAACGCGCTGGTCGTCATCTATGGTGAGCCCAACGCCCAGAAGGTCTCGCGCGGGCCCGCCGTCATCGAGGGGGAGGTACGCATGGCGTTGACCGCTGCGCGTGGCGTCGAACTCCCGGGCGGCGGCACGGTGAACACCGTGAAGGCCGACGGGGTCGTCGCCGTCGATGGCGCGCGCACCGGCCGCGTCTCCATCTTCGACGGTGACGTGGTCGTCGAGTCGGCGAAGGTCGCCGTGAAGTTGAAGAGAGACGAGGGCACCGTGGTGCGCGCGGGCGCGGCGCCGCTGCCTCCCCGGCCGTTGCCGCAGCCTCCCGAACCACAGGTCGCCGCGCTGATCATCGCTGGCCGCGATGGCCTCGCGAGCATCGAAGTGAAGTGGCCTGCCGTGGCGAACGCGCAGCGCTACCGCGTGCAGCTCGCCAACGACGGGAAGTTTCTCGACCTCGTGGCCGTGGAGAGCACGTTGGACACCAACGCCACGTTGCGAAACGTCGTGCCCGGCCACTACCGACTGCGGGTCATCGCGTTCGATGCCGAGGGCCTGCAGGGGCGCGCGTCGGTGGTGCGGCAGACCGACGTGGTGCGAATCGGCGCGGGCGTCGACGGCGCGGCGGGCGTGGTGTCGGTGCGGGGAGGCGAAGCCCCGGTGTTCGCCGGGCCTCCCGGCGTGGCGCTCGAAGCAGGCGTCGAGCAGCTCCCCGTGGGTCGTCACACCGTTCGGGTGCTCGACGGCGACGGTGGCACCATCGCGCCGGTGGCGATCTCCATTCGTCCGTCGGCGCCGGTGGTGCGCACCGAGCAGGGGCGCCTCGTACTCGAGTTCCCGACGCCCATCGCTTCGGTCGAAGGGCTGACGGTGCGCGACTCGCGGGGTGACGTGCCGTTCGAACGTCGCAACGACCGCAGCTTCTGGGCGACGCGGCCGGTGTCGGGTTCGACGACCGTCACGTGGGACGGCTTCGATCTGCTGCGCTTCAACCGCTGACGCGCCGCTGTCGCTTCATGCAACCGGTGTCTCGGGTTGCGACGCTCTGCCCAGTGGCACGAGGGCTGCTCGACGGCGCCTCCGTGAACCCGAACAGCGGTTGGAACCAGGAGCCGTTCGACGAGCGCGCGTGGCGGTCGGCTCGCACATTGCGCGCGGTGATCGCCACGGCGGAGCAGGTCTTCGAAGAGACGCGCTCGCTCGCCCTGCGCTGCGATCGACACGACGTCGTCAGCTACGCGCCGCCCGGAGGAGACGAGGCGATGCTGTCGGTCGCTGGCCGCGCGTTGACGGTGCGACTCCGCGAAAGGTCCGTCGTCGAGGTGCGGCGGCCCAGCGGCAGAACCATGCGGTTGCAGCCCGACGTGACCGGCGCCTCGCTCGTCGACGCGCACAGCGGCCGCGCCGTGGAGCTGAGGCCCTGGCTTCGGCAGCAGATCTCGTCGCTCTTCCTCTGATGCCGAGCGCCCGTGCCGTGGCACGCCACGCGCACCGCGCGGCTCCGTGCCGCTCCAGGTCATCGTGGTCGAGTCGGGAACGCTGTTGTCCAGAGCGTTGGCCCGCGTGTTTCGTGCCGCGAGACCCGAAGTCGTCTCGCTCCGCGACCCTTCGCGCATCGGCGACCTGCTGCTCACGGTGCGCGCCGACGTGATCGTCGTGGAAGAGCGGTGTGGTCTGCACGTGCTCGAGGTCGCCCGCGCCCTGCAGCCCGACGCGCGGCGCTACGTGCTGGTCGCCCACGTGGCCGCGCCTGATGAGCGCCGCCTGGAGCACGAGGCGGTGCAGCCATGCACGGCGCTCACCGAGTCATGGCTCGAGGGCCTGCTGCTCGAGTGTGCCGTTTCACCACCGCGCATCGCCAGCGTGCTCGACTTCTGATGTCGCAGAACGCTTCTGCATTCTGCGACACGTGTCGCGTTTCACTTCAGCTGCTTGAGGGCGTCGCGGGCTTCGACATGGTCGAGCGCTGCCGCCGCTTCGTAGCTCTTCTTCGCGAGGTCTTTCTTCCCGGCGGCCTCGTAGAGCTGGCCGAGGTTGAAGTGCGCTGCCGCGAAGTTCGGGTCGACGTTGAGCGCGGCCTTGAAGCTCTCTTCGGCGCGCGCGGTGTTGCCCTTCGTGTACAGGCACGCGCCCAGGTAGTTGAGCGCCAGCGGCTGGCGCGGCTCCGAGGTGAGGATGTCGGTCATCGTCGCGATGCAGCGATCGGCGTTGGTGGGGTCGCCGCGGAAGAGCAGGAACGCGTACTCGGCGCGCGCGTCGAACATCAGCGGGTTCGACGTGGCGACCTTCTCGAGCGGTTCGAGCGCTTCGTTGGGCCGGCCCATGCGTGACTTCAGAATGCCGAGGCGGGCGAGCGCCTGAACGTCGTTGGCGTCGGCCTTGAGCGCTTCTTTGAGCGACGTCTCGGCATCCGCATAGCGGCCCATGTTGAGCCACAGGTCGACGAGCCCCATGCGCGCCTCGCGGTTGTCGGGCTCTGCCTTCAGCACTTCGCGGAACAGCGGCTCGGCCTGCTTCGCCACCCGCTTCCTGGCCCACGCGCGCGCGAGGTCGAGCCGCGCGTCGGTGTTGGGTTCGAGCGCCAGCCGCTCGGTGAACTGGGCGATGGCTCCGTCGAAGTCGTTCTGCGCCAGCAGCGCGTCACCGAGCGCTTCACGCGCCGATGCGTCCTTCGGCATCTTCTGGACAGCGGTCTTCAGGGTAGCGACCGCGTCGTCGACCTTGCCCATCGACAGGTAGGTGAGGGCGAGCCCGCGGTAGGCGTCGCTGTTGCGGCGCGTGTCGTTCAGCTTGCGCAGCTGCAGAAACCCGCCGGCCTTCTTCTCTTCTTCTTCCGTCGCGGCGATGGCCTTCTTGAAGGCCTCGAGCGCGCGGTCCTTCTTGCCCTGCTTGAGGTACAGGCCGCCCAGCTTCACGTACGGGCCGTTGCTCGAGGGTTCCAGCTTGAGCGCCTGCTCGAAGGCCCTGGTGGCCAGCGCTTCCTGCTTGAGCGCCATGTGGCTCATGCCGGTGTTGAACCAGGCTTCTGCGAACGTGGGGTCGGCAGCGGTGGCCTTCTTGAACCACTCGAGCGCCTTCTTCGACTCACCGCGCGCATCGGCGGCCACCCCGAGGTTGTTGAGCGCCTGAACGTGCTTCGGCGTGATGGCCAGCGTGCGCTCGAACTCCTTCACGGCCTGGGCGACGCTGCCTTCACGCATGAAGATGACGCCCAGGTTGTAGTGGGCCTCACCGTCGACCAGCGTGTCCTTGTTCACCTGCGCCAGCATCTCCTTGGCCTCGGCGTACAGACCCTTCTCTGCGAGCGCCTTGCCGAGGTTCACCCTGGCCTGCGTCAGGTCGGGCTTGAGCTGCAGCGCCTTCTTGTAGGTGGCGATCGCCTGCTCGAGGTTGCGGCCGGCCTGCTGCGCCTCGCCGAGGTTGAAGAGCAGGTCTGCGTCGTCGGGCGACAGCTCGCTGGCCTTCTTGAAGTTCGCGACGGCGCCGGGGAGGTCGACGGTGGCACGCGCCAGGTGCGCACGCTCCGCGCGCAACGACGAGTCTTCAGGCACCTCGAGAATCGCGTTGTCGAGCAACGTCTTGGCCTTCTCGACCTCTCCGGCCGCACGGTACGCGCGCGCGAGGAGGATCTTCCCGTCGAGCGATTCGGGGTCGGCCTTCACCAGCTGCTCGAGCGGCTTGATGGCCTTCCCCGGCTGGTTGAGCGACAGGTGCGCGAGCCCGAGCCGGTAGAGCGCTTCGGTGTCGTCGGGCGACGTGGCGACGGTCGCGCTCTCGACGTCGACGGTGCGCTTGAGCGCGTCTTGATCGACAGGCTGCTGACCGAGCGTGAGGGCAATGGTGAGCGCGAGTTTCATGGCTCACTCCACGAAGGGGCTGGCGCGGGCATCGAACGTCTTCTTTGCGAGCGCAGCGCGCGCGGTGTCCCAATCGGCGCGCATCGTCTCGGCCTCCTTGTTCGATTCCTTCGACTTCTCCTTGAGCTCCGCGAAATCCGCTTCGCAGCGCTTCAGCTGGTTGTCGAAGTCTGCCGGGTCGAGGCGCTCGCTGCCTTCCAGCTTGGCCTTGCGAGCGGCGGTGAGGCGGGCGAGCTCGTAGCGGGCCTCGGCGCAGGTGAAGCCCTGCTCGGCGAGCTCTTCTTCGCGCACGTTGACCCGCTGTTTGGCGCGCAACCACTCGACGCGCTTGTCGGCTTCGATGACGGCCAGCTCGGCGATCTCCCTGCTCGGGGCATCGGCCGCGTCGCCCACTTCAGAACGCGCGTCGGAGTAGCGGTCTTTGCCGCGGCGAATCTGCTCGACGGTGCGCTGCACCTCGGCCTTCGCCTCGTCGAGGCGATCGACGGCCAGCGCGAGATCGTTCTCGGCCTCGAGCAGCTCAATGCGCGCTTCGTAGGGCAGCTGCTCGAGCACGTTGAGCGGCACGCGTCGAATGCCGCACCCGGTGGCGAGCGCGCCGAGTGCGATGACACACAGGATTCGGGTCACGGTTGCACCTCTGCGGAGTACTGGTTCGAGAACACCGTGCGGCCACTGGCCACTTCGGTGCCGTTCTCGAAGGTGATGTGAAAGCTGCCGGTGACGGTGGTGCCCGCCACCAGCCGCCGGTCGAAGATGAGCTTTCCGCGCACGATGTTCGGGAACACGTTGCGCGGGTCGTTGGTCACGTTGCGAGAGACGACGCCACGCGGCAGGCCGTTCTCGTCGACGGCCGTGAGGTCGAGCGTGCCGCCCGTCGGCAGGTCTTCGCCGATGAAACGGTAGGCGATGCGAATCGGGTATTCCTCGGAGTTGCCCGTCATCTCCATCTGCTCGCCCGCGTCGGGCTGGGGCGTCGAACCGAGCGGGCGAATGCGCACGAACAACAACGAGATGTCGTCGGGCGCGAAGAGAATGCGGGCCTCGTCGTAACCGAGGTCCATCACCTGCGTGAGGCTGCCCTCCAGCCGCGACTTCGGCGGAGGGTTCTTCGGGTCGTAGTCACACGAGCTGGCGGCCAGCGCGAGGCCGGTGAGCGCCAGCACGTGAGCGCGACACGGTCTCACTTGCACGACCTCCACTCGGGGTCGACGTCGGCGCCCGCGAGGTCGGCCTGGTTCTTCACCACGCCCAGCTCGCGCTTCGCACCTTCGAGGTCGAGGTAGCGGCAGAGCAGGGCAGCGAGGTTGCCGCGCGCCTTGTCGAACGTGGGGTCGGCTTCGAGCGCACGGCCGTACTCACCGCGCGCCGCCGCCGAATCACCGTTGAGCAGGAACGCGTAGCCGAGCGCGGAGTGCGCCGAGGCACGCGTGTCGTCGATCTCGATGGCGCGGTTCAGGTTGAGGATCGCGTTGTTGACCTGGTTGGCCCCGAGGTACGCGAGGCCGAGCGCCTCGAAGTCGGCCGCGTTCTGCGACGACTCGGCCTTCTTCTGCAGCTCTTCGGCGTTCACGGCCTTCTCCGGGCCCGGGCCACGCAGCGGTGAGCTCGCCTCGTCGACCTTCTTGCGGCAACCGATGGCGGCTGGCGTGAAGACCTCGAGCGATTCAGCGCGGCTCACGCACGTCGAGAACGCGTTGTCGGCGTTGGCCTTGAGCGGGTCGACCTGGCCCTTCACCGCGGCGCGGAACTGCTCGACCTCGGCGGGCTTGAGCCCGGCTGGCGCAGGCGTCGCTTCGACCGCGTCGGCGATGTGCGCGAGCCCATTGCCGATGCGCCAGAGCGAGGCGACCGCCCACTCCGCAGAGCCCATCGACGCGGCCTGCTGGAAGACGCCCTGCAACTGCTGCAGCGCGGCCACCTTCTCTTCGACCTTGTCGGAGGGGATCGCCTTGAACTGCTTGTAGAGGATGTCGCCGACGTACCAGAGGCCCTTGGCGGCATCGTCGCCGCTGCCGTTGGGTGAGTTGGTCACGTTGGTCATCATCGCCACCAGCGGCTCGATCTTCTCGTTGGGGTTCGAGGCCGCGACCTCGGCGACGATCGACGCGGCAGCGGCGTTGGTCTTGTCGACCTTGAGCGCCTGCTCCGCGGTGGCGCGCGCCTTGGCCGGCTGCGTCATCTTCATCTGCGTCTGCGCGAGCAGCACCAGCACCTCGGCCTTGCGCGCACCTGCTTGATCGACGGTCGACTCGAGCACCTTCACCGCGCCGGGGAAGTCACCCATCGCCGTGCGCAGCCGCGCCGACGCCAGCAACGAGTCGAGGCCGGTGGAGTCGCCCGCGAACTGGCGGCCCATCTGCTCGAAGTAGGCCGCCGCGTCCTGGAAGCGGCCGGCTTCGGCGGCGTGACGACCCAGCGTCAGCATCACGTCCGAGAGGAACTGCGACTTCGGGTACTCCTTGACGAAGCGATCGCCGATCTCGCGCTCCTTGCGCAGGTCGCGCTTTTCACGCGCCGCGCTGAACGCGCCGTAGAGCGCCTTCTCGCCGATCTCCTGGCCTTTGTTCTCGTCGGCCACCTTGAGCAGGCCGGTGATGACGTCGCCCGTCTCTTCCGACGACTTGAGCGCCAGCTCGCCGAGCGCGTCGCTCTTGCTCTGCGTGAGCACCTTCTGCACGTCGGCCTTGAACGCGGCCGGCAGGTTCGACGCGAGGAACGCCTTGCCGTACTCGTCGATGCTCTTGAAGTCGTTCAGCTGACGGAGCGAGTCGAAGGCCAGGTTGCCGGCGACCGGCGCGTCCTTGTGCTCGGGGTGGTTGAGCGCGAACTCCTTGAAGAGCTCCGCCGACTTCTTGTACTCGCCGTCTTCGTAGCTGGCGCGCGCGATGTTGAACTTCACCTCGAGCGCGTGCTCGCTCTTCGCGTAGCGGCCGAGGTACTGCGCGCCCAGCAGCTTGAGCGCCTGCCGCGCGTCAGCCACTTCGAACGCGTTGAGCCGCTCGACGTCACCGGGCTTGAGCGACGAGTAGTGCGAGAGCAGCGCGCCGTAGAGCGCTTCTTCGTGCGTCTTCATCTCGCCGCCGATGGTCTTGCTGGCCGCGACGTTGGTCAGGTTCGCCGTCGCCGCGAGCTTGGGGTCCTTCGGGGCCTCCTTCGCCGCCTCGGTGGGCTTCGCGCCGGCCTTCGACGAGTCGAGGTACTTCGCCAGCTCTTCGAACTGGCGCGCGGCTTCGGGGAAGCGCCGGGCCGCGAAGAGCGCGTCGGCGCGGTTCTGCATCATCACCGTCGCGTACTGCTTCGGGCGGAAGAGGCTCAGGTACTGCTCGTACGCGGCGGCAGCGTCGCCGTAGAGCGCCTTGTCGTCCTTCTTCTGCGCGGCCACGTGAATGGTGGTCGACAGGTCGCGCGCCATTTCTTCGAGCTCGGTGAGCACCTTCTTGCGAGAGGGCTCGTCGCGGTCGGGGTCGGTCTTGATGAGCACCGCGGCGCGCACGAGGTAGCCGATGTCTTCGGCCTTCGGCAGCACCTTGCCCTTCGAGGCCTTGAGCGAGTCGTAGAGCTTCTCGACGCGCTCCACCTCGAGCTCGGGGTCGGGCTGAATCTCGAGCAGCTTGCGCAGCGCGGGAATGGCCCACTCGTACTGCTGCTTGATGAAGTAGCGGTTGCCCAGCTTGTCGAGCGCGAGCGAGAACGTGGCGCGCGAGTCAGACAGCTTCTCGAAGTACTGAATCGCGCCCTTGGCGGGCCGCGCCTCGGTGTACGAGTACACGAGGTCGAGCAGCGCTTCGCGCTTCACGCTCAGGGCCTTCTGCACGTCGACCCCCGGCAGCGGCGCCGAAGCGGCGGCGGCTTCGAAGTAGGTGACGGCTTCGTTGTGGTTCGCCTGGTTGATGCGGATCCACCCCATCTTGTAGCGGGCCAGGTCGTGCACCGGCGAAGGCGGCGCATCGAGAATCGCGCGGTAGTGCTCTTCGGCCTGCTTCAGGTCGGCCTTGTCGAACCAGTAGTCCCCGAGGATCTGCTCCGAGTCGAGGCGCAGCGGCGAGCTGGGGTACTTCTTGATGAGGTCGCCCAAGGTCTTGAGCAGCGTGTCGAAGTCACCCAGCTCGCGCTGCTCGTGCGCCAGATAGAAGGTGACCTTGTCCGCGTCCTTGAAGTCGGGGAACTCGCGGAGAATGCGGTTGTAGATCTGAATCGCCTTCTGCTTGAGCAACTTGGTTTCCGGGGAAACCATTGCGCCCTTCTGATCTGCCGGGCGCGTCTCGGCCTGCAGGTAATAGACGTAGCGGCTCTTCTCGACGTACAGCTCGGCGAGCCGGAACTGCAGGTCGGGCAGGTACGGCGCGTTGCGCGACTTGGCGATCAGCTTGTCGGTCTCGCCGATGGAGCGGTCGACCTTGAAGATGTCGCGGCGCAGTTTGTCGACCAGCTCGGTCTTCTCGCGCTGCCTGGTGACCAGCGGGTTTTCGAGCTTCGAATTGGGCGCCTGTGACAGCGCCAACGACAACAGGAGGGCGATCATCGCGCCGTCTCCTCGATGCAACGGGACTTGAGAGAGAAGCGGTAGCTACGCAGCTCGTCGTTCCAGTACTCGTCGACGAACTTGAAGGCGACCTCGTCGTCTTCGAGCGGCTGTTCTTCGATGACCGCCACGAGCTTGCTGCCCTTCTTCACGCGCTCGTACAGCTTGAGGCCCACTTCGTATTCCATGAGGCGCACCTGCTCGGCGGCGCGCAGCAGCCGGTCGGCTTCGACCCGCACCGACTCGTTCAGGCGCTCGTTGTAGACGCGCAGGCTCTCGGCGCGCGACAGGTCGTATAGCCGCGTGAGGTAACCAAAGAGGCGATCGCCGAAGGTGCCGGCGTAGCGGCCGAGGTTCTCGCCTTCACGCTCCAGCGAGTCGAAGAACTTGCGCGCGCGTTTGGTGCTGCCGCGGGCCGAGGCCGCACGGAGCATGCGCGCGTCTTGCGTGAGGTCTTCACGCTCACGCACCGCTTCGAGCGAGTCGGCGTACTTGCGCGTGAGCTCTTTGGCCGCGCGCTTGGCCGGCAGGTAGTGGCAGAGGTCGCGGTACACGAGCGCCTTGAGCAGGTACTTGTCGGGTTGAAACTCATCGCGGAACGAGGGCGCATCGAGCGTGGTGAGCAGACCCATCGCCGCGTGAATCTGACCCAGCTGGTAACGCGTCCACGCCTCTTCCAGGTAGAGCGTCGCGCGCCCGGGATCCAGCTCCGGCAGCTTCACGAGGTCGTACGCCTCGAGCGCGCCCTTGTAGTCACCGAGCTCGTAGCGGAGACGCGCGACCGCCAGCATCGAATCGTTGCGCGCCTCCTGCGTGAGCTTCTGGTCCTTCGTGAGCTCGAAGAACTCGTCGATCATGTCCTTGGGCAGTTCCTTCTTGGAGCTGCGCAGGCGGGTGACGAGCATCGCGTACTTGGCGCGCGAGGCTTCCGGCGAGGTCTCCGGCAACTTCGAGAAGTGGGTGGTGGCCCAGCGCTCGTTGCCGACGCGGAGGTCGACGAGGCCCTGCTGGTAGTGCGCGTAGCCAGCGACCTCTTCGGGGAGGAAGCCGAGGTCGAGCGCGCCGAAGATCTGCTCGTCGATCATCATCTCGTCGTGCGGCAGGTCGGTGAGCTTCTGCAGCTCTTCCAGCGCCCTGGGCAGCACGGCGGGGTTGGTGCGTTCCCGCGCGATGCGCGCGAGGTAGACGGCGCCGGCGTGGCGCAGGTTCAACTCGATGAGCGACTTCGCGAGGAAGAACTGCGCCCACGCATAGTTCTCGTCGGTCGACGGAACGTTCTCGACGTACTCGAACAACTTCGGCGCGGCGTACTTGGGGTTGCCCGTGAAGTACTCCTGCAACGCCTGATCGAAGAGCCTGGGGTCGATCTTCTTGGGTTGCGGCGGAGGCACGGGAGCCGCGCTCGCGCCGCTCGTGGTCGCAGCGGCGGCCGCGGCGGTCGCGGCAGCAGCATCGACCACGCCCGCGTCTGGTGGCGTCTGCGCCTGAGCCCACGCGGAACTCAAGACTGCAAAGAGAATGAGCCGTTTCATGGCGAGCCGCCTCGTCACTCAGTGGCGCCGAAGTTGATGCCCAGACCGAACGTAATGCACATCACGTTGGTGAGCGCGACCGAGCCGCCGCCGACGGGAATCACGATGTTGTTCGTCACGTCGAGGCGCAGGCTCAAGTACTGATTGATGAAGATGCGGCCGCCGCCGCCGATGTTGACGCCCGGGCGCCACACGTTGGTGAACTTGAAGAGCGACGCGCCGAGCATGAGGAACGCTTCGCCGTGCCACACCCAGCGGTTGAGCACCGAGAACTTCCCGTAGAACGGCTTCCACATCAGGTCGGAGCCGAAGAAGAACTGCACCTCGTCGAACGCCGTCGGCAACACGCCGAAGTCGCGCTCGAGCTGTTCACGCAGGCCCGTCTTCACCGGGTACGCGTAGGCAGCGCGGCCGATCTGCCAGGCGAAGCTGTCGGTGAAGTGCGCCGTGTAGCCGACCTGCGCGTAGAGCCCCTTGTAGAACGCGTCGAGCGGCAACACGCCGACCGACAGGTTCAGCTCATGCTGCATTCGGTACGCACGCTGCTGAATCGCACTGACGGTACCCGGGTTCTCCAACTCGTCGACCTGCGCCAACGCAGGCGCAGCGAGCAGAAGACACAACACGATGAGCGGTCTGAACACGTCTGCCCCTCCGGCAAGAACAGCGCGCGATGAGAGTCGCGCGCCGCCGTGAATTCAAGGTTTGTCTGTGAGCTTCAACGCGCCGGTCAGTACCCGACGCTGTTGAACATGAACGGATAGGTGATGACGACGCCCGCGCCCTTCGCGGCGGGGAAGCGCCAGGTCTTGAGCGTCTGCAGAATGCACGCTTCGACGGCCGGGCTCTGCATCGACGACGACTTGGTCTTCGCGAAGCCCACCGAACCCGACGTGGTGATCTGCCACTCGAGGACGATCTTGCCGGCGAGGCCGGGCGTCTTGAGCAGCGCGCGCTCGTAGCAGCTCGACACCTCATGCAGGTGCGAGTTGATGACCTTGGCCACTGCTTCTTTGTCGATGGTGCCCTGCGCGCCGATGTTGCGCGTCGCTGCGCGCGTCACCGTACCGGCGACGGAGCCCTTGCCGATGTTGCCCGCGCCGAGCGCACCGATGCCGCCGCCGCCCTTGCCGCGCAGCAGCTCCGCGCCCTTGAAGCCAGCGCCCCCGGCTCCGCCACCGCCGATGCCGAAGGTGCCGATGCCCGCGTTGGCGATGGGCGCCTTGCCGATGAGCCCCGAGAGCTTGAAGTCGTTCTTGGCGTTCTTCGCGCCGGGGCCACCGCCCAACTTGTCGACGGCCGCGAGCAGGTCCTTCATCGCGGGGCCGGCGGCGGCGAGCTTCTCGATGCTCTTGAGCGCCTTCTTCGTCTCCGGAGCCACCGTCTTGGGGAGCTGTTTTTCGACCTTGGTGATCGGCTCCTCCTTCTTGGGCTCCTTCTTGATCTTCTGAACCTTCTCTTCGAGCTTCTTCTTCTCTTCCGGCTTCGGTGGCGCGATGAGCTTCACGGCCACCGGGTTCAACTTGGTGCCGGTGAAGTCAGCCTCGAGCGGCATCTCGGCGAAGTAGAAGACGAAGGTGCCGAAGCCGCTGAGCAGCAGCATCAACACCACCAGCATCAGCCACGGAATTCCGGCGAGCGGGTTGACGAACGGTTTGGGAATGGCCGGCTGCACGTAGGCCATCAACATGACGTCGCGGCCCGAAGAGAAACGAACCGCGTGCCCGTTGCCCAGCGTCACGCAGCGGCGCGAGCCCGTGCCCTGCTCGAGCGTCTCGAGCTGAACCGGGTAGAACTTGCCGTCTTGCGCGCGACGTTCGACCGCGGCCCCGGGCGGTACGTACACGCGGAAGAGGTCGCCCTTCTGCTCGGCGAAGGTGAACGTCGGCTGCTCGAGTGGAAAGCCGTACAGCGGAAGATCGGCCGAATCGTCGGGCGCGGCGACGAGGTGCTTCTTCGCGTCGAGCTTCTTGTACGAGCGCGAGACCTTGCGCGTGTCGCCCCAGTACATCTCGACGAAGAGATTGGGTCGGCCCTTGCCGTCGCTCGCTGAAGGCACTCCGGGCGAGTAGGGCACGGCACGCGAGGCGGCGTGACCCTGGCGGGCGGGGGCGGGGGCTGCGCGCGCGTGTTGCGGCGCCTGTGGTGCAGGCCGCGGAACCGGCAGCGGCACGGTGCGCATCTCGTCGCCCGCGCCCACGACCACGCCGGGGTTCGTGGGGCCGAGCAGCTCCGCGTTGATCGACACGCTCTCGGTGAGCATCTCGGGCTCTTCGTTCGGTACCGGCCGCAGGTGCGCGGCGCGCGGCACGACGGGCTCGACCGGCTGCGGCGCGGTGCTCATGCGCCGATTGCTGACGACGGTGGCCGCCGGTTGCCCCCGTGCGGGCGGAGGCTGCTGGGGCGGCGGAACCGGCGCCGGCGCCACGGGGCGCGGAGCCGGTGCCGCGACCGGCGCGGGATTCGGTGCGGTCGGCGCCGTGGGGCCACCGCCGAGCAAGGCAGCGACGTCGGCCGAAGGCGCGGGCTTGTTGGCCGGCTTCTGCGCCATCACGCGAACCTTGAGCGTGAACGGCCCGACGGCGATCTCGTCGACGGGGCGCACCTCGCACGCGTTGATGCGATGACCGTTGACGAAGGTGGCCTGGCTACCGCCGTCTTGAATCGCCGCGCGCCCGTTCTGGAAATAGAGCGAAGCGTGGTGCGGCTGCACGGAGTGATCGTCGAGGCGCAGATCGACGTCGAGCCCGCTGCCGAGCGTGTACTGGCCAGGCACGAAGACCTCGGTGCCGACGAGGAGGCCGTCACGCATGATGACGACCTGAAGAACGGCGGGTTGTCCGCTCAAAGTGAGGACTCCTTCAGGTGTCGTACAGCGATCCCACGATCTCTTCGCGGAAGTTCTCGCGCTTCTTGATCATGGAGCGGATCTTCAACTCTTTGCGATCGTACAGATACACGGCGCCAGACTTGTTGCTCTGCCCCTGGATCAGCCGGTCGTCGAAATCGATGCGCGTCGGTCCGCGCGTCTGCGGTGCGCCGCCCGAATCACTCGCGGGGCCCGGCGCATCATTCGTAGGCGCGGGGACTGCAACGGGTGAAGTGGCCGGTGGCTTTTTCGTCGCGGGCGGCTTCTTCCGCGGAGCCGCTGAGACTGATCCGGCCATCAACACCACGAGCGCGGAAAGGACGAAGAGAATCGGGCGCATGGGAGTTGATGGATGAAAGCGAAGCGTGTGCCAGAGCGTCAAGCTGTACGAAGCGTCGCTGCGCATCGAAGTTCGTGGGGTCCACACCACGAATCGTGGAGGACAGTCCCACTCACTGCATGTGCTACTCGGCCGCACGTGTCGAGACATCTGCGTGTTCTCCTGACGTTGTTGCTGTGTGCGTGTTCGAAGCCAGACACGAAGCCGGTTGCCGCGGTTCCTGATGCCGGAGCGCCGACCGCGAAGTTGATCAGCGTCGGTCCGCGGCTGTTCTCGAATCAAACCTCGCAGCCGCTCTCGATCTACGGCGAAGGTCTGAAGCCGGGCATGACGCTCGAGCTCGGCGCGCCCATTTCCCGACAGCTCCCACTCGTGGTGTGGGACGGACAGCACGCGTTCGCGCGGCTGGCTGGCAACTTCCCCATCACCGGCGGCTTCTCGGAGACGGTCGTCGAAGCGCGCGTGTCGAACGCAGAAGGCGTCGCGAAGTTGCGCGTCATCAACGACACGACGTTTCCCGATCTCACCTCGCTCGCGCGTTCGGCAGATGGTTCCACGCTCTTCGCGTTGAGCAGCACCACCGACGAGCTGTTCGCCATCGACGTGGCCACCCACAAGGTCACCCGCATTCCCACCGATGATGGTCCGTCTTCACTCTCGACGTGGGTCGACGCAGAGAAGAACGAGTGGCTCGTCATCACGCATCAGTACGCGGGTTCGCTGGTGCTCGTGCAGACGCACGCGGTGACCACGCGGAAAATGGTGCCGGCGCCTTCGTACGTCGCGGGTGCCGTCGTGAAGGGCGATCGCCTCTTCGTCGCTGAGCAGGCCAGAGACACGATCGTTGCGCTCGAACTGCCGAGCGGGCGCGAACTGTGGCGCACGCCCGTGGCGCCCAACCCGAAGCCCATGGTGATCGCCGGTGACGCACTCGTCGTCGGTTCTCAGGCCGCGGGTTCGCTCGAGCTGCTCGCGCTCGCTGACGGCGCGGTGCGCAGCACCTTCGAACCGGGCCCGGGCACGCCCATCATCGGCGGTCACACCGCGAAGTACTCGAAGCAGGTCATGAACGGCAAAGCGCCGCGTGCGTTGCTGTACGCCGCGAAGACCGACTCCCTCTTCGTCTCTTCCATCGGCCCGAACATCGGGCCCAACGAAGACAAGATGGAGGTGTCGATGAACGGCGGGGTCGGCGTGGTGTCGACGAAGAAGGGCTGGCAGCGGCACCTCGGCTTCGGCGCGGGCGTCACCGAAGGGCTGGCCTTCGACGAAGCGCGCGGGCTGCTCTACGCGGGCGACGTGGGCGTGGGGCTGGTGCGCGTGCTCGACGTGAAGAAGCTCGCTGCTGACGCGACCGCGAGCAAAGCGCTGCTGCAGGAGCTCGCGATGATTCCGCCGAGCGACTTTCCGCGCATTCGTGCCGACGAAGACTTCAGCGTGAAGGGCAGGGCGGGGCCTTCGCTCCACAGCGGGCCGCGTTCGCTCGTGCTCTCCAACGACAACAAGACGCTCTACGTGCTCGAGCGCTTCACGGGCTCCATCGCCGTCGTCGACGTGACCATCGCCGGAAAAGCGGTGTGGAAAGAGCAGTGGAAGGTCGTCGACCCGCTGACGCAGCCGACGCGTCGAATGGGTCAGGTGCTGTACCACGCTGATCTCGGCCGCACGGCGATGAGCTGCGATGCCTGCCACATCGACGGGCACAGCGAAGGCGTGCTGTACGAGAAGACGATGCCGCTCCGTATCTATAGGAGCACCACGGTGCGCGGCAGCCGCGAGACGCCGCCGTTCTTCACGCCTGCGTCCACCTCTTCCATGGGCGAGACCGCGAAGATGGTCGGTGGCCGCAACCGCTTCCACAACCCCGACCCCAGCTCGAAGGAGATCGAGGCGCTCACGCTGTATGCCTCGCTCATTCCCACGCTGCCGAACCCGTTCGTGTCGGAAAGCGGCGCACCCGTGGAGAAGCTGACGCTGCCCGACGGCCACGAAGGCCGCCCGCGCGAAGGGCTCAAGCTCTTCGAGGGAAAAGCGCAGTGCAGCACGTGCCACCCCTCGCCGCTGTTCACGCTCGATCAGTCCGACGCCACGCGAGGCAGGTTCATCGACGTGGGCACGCCGCACTTCATGCCGCTGCGTGAAGCGCAGCAGAACACGGTGTTTCAGGGCTTCGGCACGCCGTCGCTCATCGGCAGCTGGGACGTCTTTCCGATGCTGACCACCGGGCTCGCCGGGCTCTCGGTGCAGCCCGACGGTGCGGTGCGCGTCGACACCCGGTTCCCGCTGCGCACCGCGGTCGAGAAGTGGGCGCCTGCGCACGGTCGCGCTGATCTCCTCACGCCTCAAGAGCGCGACGATCTGCTCGCGTACGTTCTCTCGCTGTAGCTAAGGTTCGCGCGCATGCGGCGACTCGTATTTCTCTTCGCCTCTGTTCTTTCACTCGGCAGCTGCACCAACAGTGGGCTCTACGCCGCTGGCGCTGGAGGCCCCAGCGGGCCCGACCGTGCGGAGCTCAAGGGCATCGCGTGCGCACCGCTCGCGGCTGGCGAGCAATTTCCGGTGAAGGTGCTCTTCGCGTTGGAAGGCGGCGCGGGCGTCGACCGGCAAATCACCGGCGCCATCACCGAGTCGCTCAACAACGTGACCTCGCAGTTCTCGACGCCCTACATCTCGTTCGGGCTCGTCGGGTACCACTCCATCGCCACCGGTTTTCAGGGCAGCTTCGTGCGCGACGAGCGCGTGGCGCAGGCCATCGCTCGCTACGGCGCGTACCAGGAACCTGGCCCGGTCTCGCATCGGGCGCCGCTCAAGCTCGCGCAGAGCATCATCAGCGGCGACATGCAGACCGGCTGTCGCGGTCTGGTGGCACGCACGCGCTACTACGTCGTGCAGCTGATCATCTCGTCCGACACCAGCTGCGCGAACCCCATCTACAACGCGGGCATCAGCGCCGAGTGCAACAACTTCCTCCCCAATGAATCGGAGTGCAGCGCGTGCGAGCTCTCGCGCGTCACCGAGGAACTGAAGGGACTCGCGCGCCGCTACAACGCGGGCGAAGTGACGGTGCAGCCCGTCTACGTGCGCACCACGGCCGACGTCTTCACGCGCTACCAGGCCGCGGCCATCGCGCGCGCTGGCGGTACGCAGCTCATCGAGACGACGCCCGAAACGCTCGACGCCACGCTGGCTTCGCTCAACTACGGCTCGCTGCAACGTGAGCTGGTGCTCAAGCGACTGGTGGCCATGAATCGCAACGTGCTCTCGCGCAACGGCGAGTTCTTCGTTGATTCCGACGGCGACGGCATCGGCGACGACGACGAGAACGCCATGGGCTTCGACCCCACCAACGTCGACTCTGACGGCGACCGTATTTCTGACGGCGTGGAGTTGAAGATGGGCCTGCCCGGCACCACGGGCTCGCTGCCGCTCAACACGCCGCGCGGCTGCAACCCCGAGGTCGACACCGACGGCGATCGCCTCAACGACTGCGAAGAGCGCGTGCTCGGCACCGACGCCTGCATCGTCGACACCGACGGTGACGGTGTGCCCGACCTCGCGGAGTTCCTCGGGGGCACCAACCCGCTCATCGCCGAAGACCTCCAGGACGACGATCGCGACGGCTTGTCGAACATCGGCGAAATCGAAGCGCACACCGACCCGCTGTCGGTCGACATCGCGTTCCAGAAGGAGCGCGGCTACGGCTATTCGGTCAAACCCGCCGAGCCCACCATCGACGGCCGCGCCTGCTACGAGATCAACATCTTCAACGTGACCGTCGGCGAGACGCTGGCCCGTCCTTCTCCCGACGGCTCCGGCATCGTCGTGCCGCGCGGCACCAACGACCTCTTCGTGTACCTTCAGGTCGGGCGTGAAAACGATCCCCGCGGCACCGGCATCGGCTCCATCTTCGTGCCCCAGGTGAAGTTCCTCGCGCCCGCCACGCGCACGCCTCGCGGCGTCATCAACTTCACGCCCGACGACTTCGTGGTCGGCTTCTGATCTGAGGAGTGGCGTCCCCACTCGGTCTGTGGGGCCGGCACCCCAGAATCACCCCGCGGAGCGCGTAAACAACTGAATTCCGGGGCATCTGGGGTTGGATCGCTGTTTGCTCAAGGTGACTCCAGTTTTCTTCCGCACCAAGGAGCGCACACATGAAGGTCCTGAATCTCACGCTGATTGCTGCACTGAGCCTGGTGGCGCTGCCCGCGTTCGCCGGCGAAGACAACCCGGAATGCCTCGGTGAGTCTTGTGGTCGTCCCAACGAAGAAGGCGGCGGCTGCGGGTGCGGCTGCGGCTGCTCCGTGTGGGTCGCGTACACCGATGACGGCGTGACGCTGTCGTACACCGACGACGCCGACGGCGACGGCCGTGCCGACGACAAGGACAACTGCCCCTTCGCGCCGAACCGCGAGCAGGGCGACTCTGACGGCGATGGCGTGGGCGATGCGTGCGACAACTGCGCGGCGGCCTCGAACTTCGACCAGCTCGACTCCGACGGCGACAGCGAAGGCGACTCCTGCGACGGCGACATCGACGGTGACGGCGTGGCGAACGACGCCGATAACTGCCGCTCGATTCCCAACGCCGGCCAGTCGGACATCGACGGCGACGGCAAGGGCGATGTCTGCGACGAGGACGATGACGGCGACGGCGTGGCTGACACGACCGACAACTGCCCTGAGGTCGCCAACCCGGCCCAGGACACCCTCAACGACCCGCGCTGCAACGTCGACAGCGACAACGACAACATCGGTGATGCCCGCGACAACTGCGCTTCGATCTCGAACTCCGACCAGTCGGACAGCGATCGCGACGGCATCGGCGACGTGTGCGACGCCGACGCGGACAACGACGGCGTGCTGAACGTCGACGAGAACGGCGTGCAGAACAACGGCGACAACTGCAAGTTCGTGCAGAACCGTGACCAGCGTGACGACGACGGCGACAAGGTCGGCGATGTCTGCGACGCGCACTACTGCGTGGTCGTCGACGGCAACGACCCGGCCGACTGCCTCGACCCGAACGACGCCTTCCGCGTGCACGCCGGTGGTCGCGTCACCCTCAAGCGCGGCGAGACGTTCCGCCTCCCGCTGTTCGCCAACCGCAACGGCGCCGCCATCGAATACGTGTGGACGGTGCGCGAAGGTGGCCGCCCGGCTGGCAGCACGGCGGCGGTCATCAACCCCGAAGGCATCGTGTCGCTCTCGCGCCACTGGCAGTACGCCTACCCGGACGGCAACGTCCCCTCGTTCACCGCTGACGTCGACGGTGAGTACGACATCCAGCTCCAGGCCAAGCTGGCCTTCCCGGACCGTGCGTACCCGCAGAACCGTGACTCGACCTCGTCGGTCAAGCTGAGCGTCGACAGCAAGAACGCCGGTGGCTGCACCGCCATCCCGCTCGACGCTTCGCTCGCCGCGCTGGGTCTGGGCCTGCTCGCCCTCGTTCGCCGCCGCCGCAGCTGAGCCGGGGCGGTAACGAAAGAGCATCGAAGTGGAGCCCCTCGTCAGCGATGCTGCCGGGGGGCTCGGTCGTTGAAGGAACGCTGGTCCCGGGCCGCGAAAGAAGAAAGGACGCCTCGTGAAATCCCTCCGTCCGACACTCCTGATTCCGTTGGTGATGCTAGCGGCGTGCAGCGACGCGCTGATTCAGCGGCCGCCGAAAGACGACATCAACGTCGACAACAAGCTCGCGGTGTCAGGTCGGGTGTGCACGTCGCGGCCGAACACCGACGGCTTCCCGGTGAAGGTGGTGATGATCGTCGACCAGTCCGGTTCGATGTGCATCTCCGATCCTCCCGGCAGCCAGGGTCAGATGGGCTTCTGCGAGATGTACGGCACCACGCCTCCGGGCGTGACGCAGCCGGCCCGCGTGCGCGCGCTCAATCGCCTGCTCGATCAATTCGAACAACAGCGCAACGTGCAGGTGGCGCTGGTGCCGTTCGAGACCAACGTGAAAGACCCGTGGCCCGTCGCCGTCGGCCCCAACGCCGAACGTTTCGCCCGCCCCGACGCCACGCTGCGCACGCGCGTGAACACGTTGCAGGCGCAGCTGGGCAAAGGCACCGACTATCAGGGCGCGCTCGCGTACACCTACGCGCTCATCTCCAGCGACATCACGCGGCAGGAGCTCGAGGACCCTTCGGTGCTCCCGCGCACCCGCTACGTGGTGGTGTTCGTGACCGACGGCGTGCCGTACCCGAAGTGCGCGGCCAACGACGGGCTCACGCAGTTCGCCGACGACCTGAACCCCGACCTCACGTGGGCTGACTCGTTCGGCTCCGGCAACTTCTGCAACCAGATCGACCCCGACGACCCGGACGCCATCACCGGTTACATCGCGGGCACGGACCGCAATCAGAACTACCAGCTCTTCAGCTACGTGAAGCAGATCGCCGACCTGAAGGACCAGTTCAACATCGGCGACATCCGGCTCCACACGGTCTTGATGTTCAACGAAGAGGCTGTGCGCAACTGCGGCCCCATCTGCCAGGACGTGTACGGCGAGTACGTGCGCTACCCGGGCCGCGTACCGGTGGCCGACGGCCCTGCCGCGGCGCGGAGCATCGCTTCGTGGACGCTGCAGCAGCTCGCGATTCGCGGCAACGGCGTGTACCAGGAGTTTTCGAACTTCTCGGGTCTGGCGCAGTTGAACCTGGGTGCGCTCGACTACTCGTCGCTCTACTCACCGAACGTCATGAAGTCGTTCATGGTGCAGGGCCTGTCGAGCGAAGCCGGTGAGAGTGGCCGCGTGGTCGACACCGACGGCGACGGGCTCATCGACGAGCTCGACAACGACTTCACCCACAAGACCAATCGTTTCCTGGCGGACAGCGACGAAGACGGCTTCGACGACTTCTTCGAGGTGCGCCGCGCCGATGACGGCTTCCGGCCCTACGAGAAGGACGGCCGCGGGTGTGACCCCGCCTCGCCACTCACGCCGGGCTGCACGATTCGCGACACCGACGGTGACGGCCTGTCGTTCTACGCAGAGGAATACCTGGGCACGCGTCGTGGCCTGGTCGACTCCGACGGTGACGGTGTGCCCGACGGCCTCGAGGTGAAGTACGGGCTCGATCCGCTCGCGCGCCAGCTCAGCGGCCTCGACACCGACGGCGACGGCACGCCCGATTCAGAAGAGTTCCGCATGGGAAGCAACCCCGTCTCACGCGACCGCCCGTTCCAGGAAAAAGCGGCCTTCCGCTACCGCATCACCGCCGAAAAGCAGGCCGACGACCGCGTCTGCTACGACTTCACCGTCAGCAACCTGAGCCTGGTGACGCCGCCCAACCGCGCTGGCCTCACGCAGGGCTACAACCTCTTCAAGGTGTGGTTCTCGGAGGCGCCCGAGAGTGGCGTGGCCACCGACTACGGCGTGTGGCGCACCGCCTGTGCGTGGGCGCAGTACTCGCCGCCCTCGCTGCGCGTGCCGGCAGGGCCCGAGACCGACGCCATTCCCGATGATCGCTTCTTCGAACCGCAGAACCTGATCACCGAAGCGCACTACAACGACCCCGCGAAGTGCGTGGGTGTCTCTCCAGCGCGGGCGGCCGAGTGAAGACGCAGGTGTCGAAATCAGTGGTGGCGGCGTTCACGATCTCGGCGTTGCTGGGCGCGTGCACCAACACGTACATCTACGATCTGCGGCGCGACGATCAGCTGCCGCGCGATCGCACCCTCACGCTGGAAGGTGAGTTCTGCACGCCTTCTCCGAACGAAGTGGTGCGGCCGATCAAGATCGTCATCGCGATGGACGCGTCGCAGTCGATGAAGGTGACCGACCCCAACGGCTCGCGCGCGCAGGCAGCGCTCGACCTCATCGATTCGTTGCCGCAAGAACCCGAGATCAGCTTCGTGGTGTTGCTCTTCGCTGGCAGCACCAGCGCGTGGTTGTCGAAGAGCGGTGAAGACGAGTTCGACCGCGTCATCGACTTCTCGCCGGCCGAGCGCAATCTGCTGCGGCAGCGCATCCTCAACTTCACGGCGCCGGGTGGGGGTGCGAACCGCGACTCGACCGACTTCGTGAAGCCGTTGTCGGACATCTACGCCCTCATCAACGAAGACATCGCGCTCACGCGCCTGATGCAGATGAACGACGAGACGCGCGCGCGCTACTCCGTCATCTTCCTTTCTGACGGCCAGCCCACGACGAACCAGGACGACGAGCTGCTGTGTGGCGACGCCGTGCGCCGCATTCGTCAGCTGCGCGATCTGGCCGACGACGTGCGCGTGAACACCGTGCACGTCTTCACGCCCACGCAGCCCATCGCCTCGACGGCGTGCAGCTTCGACGCGGGCGTGACCATTCCCGTCGCCGGCGCGGTGTGCGGCATTCCCGAGCTGCCGCCCGGCGCATGTCCGTTGCTGGTGGTGAACAACAACGCCGAACGCCTGAACCAGATGGCGACGCTGGGCGGCGGTGACTTCCGCGACTTCCGCAACAACGAGCCCATCAACTTCCTCAACTTCCGCTTCGGTCAGGTGCGCCGCACGTTCATCTTCGACAAGTTGATCGCCTCGAATCACTCCGCGCCGCCGGGGAGCCCGCTCGAGCTGGCCGACACCGACTCTGACGGGCTGCTCGACGAGCAGGAGCTCGAAGAAGGCACGTTGCCCTGGGTGGCCGACACCGATGGTGACGGCTTCTCTGACGGCGTCGAGGTCTACTTCCGCGCGCGCGGCGCCAACTTCACGCCCGACCAGGAGCCGCTGCCCGACGGCGGTGGTGTCGACCCCGGTTGCCCGCCGGAGCTGCGCGGCGTCGACTCGGACTGCGACACCCTCACCGACTGCGACGAGCAGATCATCGGCACCAACTCCCGCCGCATCGACTCCGACGACGACGGCGTTCCCGACTCGGTGGAGTTCAAGCTGGGCAGCCAGCCCTCGTCGAAGGACCTCCCGCAGGACCCCGACAACGACCGCGTGCCCACGGGCGACGAGCTGTCGATGCACATGGACCCGTTGGTGCCCGACAGCGACGACCTGTCGGTCACCGGCTACCGCTACGACGTGAAGAAGAAGGCCGGCCTCGAGCCCGATGGTCGCCAGTGCTGGACGTTCAAGATCAGCAACGTGGCGATGGCCAACACGCTGCCCGACACCCGCGACGCCACGAACCCCGACGGCGGCGAGCCGCTCTACCGGCGCGGCGCGGGTTACAACGATCTCTTCGTCACCTTCTCGATGACGCCGGGCGACGACCCCACGGGCCGCACCATTCTGCGCACCTACCGCCACACGTCTTCACGATTCCCCGTGGGCGGCATCAAGTCGCCGCACGACGGCATCATCAACATCAAGGCCGATGACTTCGTGGCCGGCTGCCAGTCGGTCGTGCAGCCTTCCACGCCGTAGTTCCTCTCTTCTTCAGCCCGTGATTCCCATGCGCCACTCTCTTCGCGTCTGTGCGGCCGCTCTCGTCGCCGCTGGTCTGTCTGCGTGTCCTCCCCCGAACACCGAGTGCATCGACGGCACCGAAGAGACCTGTGACGCCGGCGCGCCGCCGCCCGACTTCTGCAACTCGCAGGAAGAAGCAGACCAGGACTCGGCGAACTGCCACCTCACCGTGACCACCGGTGGCGCCGAGCCGTCACTCAAGGAGGGCGTCTACCTGTCCCGCCTCGAAGACGGCGGCGTCGATCGCGATTGGTACGTGGCGCAGCTGCCGACGCTCACGCCGCGTTCGCTCCTGCACATCAACGGCGGCTACCAGGTGCCGCTCACGGCGGTGAACTTCCAGATCAACGTGCTCAAGCAGGGCGCCAGCGGCGTCACCTCCATCGCCACCGCGGTCGATCGTCGCGCAGGCGGCGCTGCGCCGAAGCCGGTCGACATCATCCTCCCGTTCTCTGAATCGAACGCGAAGCTGTACCTGCTGGTGAGCGACGAAGGTGGCGCCCAGGTGCGCGTCGACAACCGCAACACCTATTCGCTGTACGTCGAAGTGGAGGAGAACCCCGACACCAACGAGCCCAACGACGAGACGGCGACCACCGTGACGCTCGCGCCCGGCAACGGCGGTCAGGAGGGCATGACCTCGGGCTACCTCGCCACCACCAACGACGTGGACCTCTACGAGTTCACCGTCGGGGGCACCGGTCGGCAGATCATCTACCTCCACATGACGGGCCCGACGGAGCACCCCACGAACCCGCCGCCGCCGTACATCTTCTCGTACACGCTGTTCGACCCCGCCGGCACCCCGGTGGCCGAAGGCCGCATGGACAACGCGACCTTGCCCATCGACCTCGCCACCGCGCGGCTCGCGGCGATGCCCGGGGCGTACAAGCTGAAGGTGCAGGGCTACCGCGAGCCCAACAGCACGACGCCCATTCGTGGTGACTTGCGCGTGAAGTACCAGGTCGCCGTGCGCGTGCTGCCCGACCTCGACACGCAGGAGCCCAACGACACCGCGGCCACGGCGCGCACGTTGTCGCTCTCGCCCAACGGCACGACGAGCGTCACCGGCAAGCTCTCGTATGTCGGCGACGACGAGTGGTTCAGCGTCTCGCTGCCGTCGCGCGCCACGCCTTCGACGCTGCGGTACCGCGTGACGACCGCGACGAGTGGCGGCCGCTTCGAGCCGCTCACCAACACGCCCAACCGTCAGTTCGATCTCGTGCAGCCCATCACCACCGGCGCCACCCCGCAGGACCGCGAGACCGCGTGCAAGAACGATCGCTCGGTGTGCCCACGTGGCAGCGACGGCGACGTGAACTTCCTCGACACCTTCTGCGAAGACAATTCACCGCCGCAGTGCGTGCACTCGCACCGTGAAGAAGAGATTCCGCGCATCGCCAACATCCGCAACCTCGTGGGGGCGGTGCCGGTCGCCGTGGGGCGGGCCAACGAGTACCTCATCGGCTTCAAGGACCAGGGGCTGCGCGACAGCAAGTACGCCGACGACCGTGACTTCACCATCACGCTCGAGTGGCGCGACGACGCCGACGAAGCCGGGCGCACCGGCGGCCCCGAGGTGTTGACGGTGTCGGGCACGCCGGTCGTCGCGCAGGGCGAGATCACCTTCGGCTACGGCAAGTACCTCGACGAAGATCGCTACTTCAATTCGAGCGACGGGCTGCGCGGCCTGGCCGACTACGACGCGGTCGACACCGACAAGGACCTCTTTCAGTTCAACGTCGCCGCGACGGTCGACCAGTCGTGGCAGGTCTCGTGGGAGCTGATGCACACCAACGACGGCGGCACCAGGCCACCTGCCGATCTCGGCGTGGAGCTGGTGTTCTGCACCGCGCTCGGTTCGGCGGTCGACGGTGGCATCTGCACCGGCCAGTCGACGCGCGTGTTCGCCTACAACCCGGCAGAGCTCACGCCCTGGTACCTGCCGCAGAGCCAGTCGAACGGCCGCCAATTGTTCCGCAGGGAGGTCGGGCCGAGCAGCACCACCGTGACGGCTGAGTCGGTCGGCTGCTCGTGCCTGTCGGCGCCGCGGTTGGCCGCTGGCGCCTACTTCATCAACGTGGGCGCGGTGGACCGCACCTCCAACGACCCGCTCCGCTACCGCATCACGCAGAGCATCGCGGCGTACCCGGCGAACTTCACCACGCCCGACGGCGGCGGCGGGACGTGCCCTGTCGCCGACGGCGGTTGTGGTTTCGCCCGCTGAAGGGTCACGGCGTTTGCGTACGGCACTCCTGCGGAATGCCCGCGTCGGGCGACACGCCGCAGCCGGTGATCTCGAAGGTCTGAGACGGCGTGTTGCTCGCGTTGCTCTGCACCGTGAGCGTGCCGCGGTACAGCTTCGCTTCGGTCGGCGCGAAGATGATCTGCACCAGCATCGACTTGTTGCCGGCGATGGTGGCGGGCAACGGCTCGGGCGAGGTCTTGAACGTGAAGGCCGAATCACCGCCGTAGCTGACCGCGGTGATCTCCAGGTCCTTCACGCTGCCGTTGTTCAGAATCAGCGTCTCCTGGGGCTTGGTGCCGATGTACGTGCCGCTCATGAACTCGCGGGCGAAGCCGATGCTGCCGCGGTCGGGGCACAGATACGGTTCGTTCTGCAGAGACATGCCGTCGCACGGCATCGGTGGAGTCGGCTGGCCGCAAGAGGTGAATGCAGACAGAATCGCCGCTGCGCTCAAGCCTCCGATGATGATTGCTCGCTTCATGTCGGTGTTCCCTTCAACGGTGAGAAATAAGGTGAAGCTACTTCTGGGTGTTTGCGCCGTGGCCGTACTGACCAGCGGCTGTGGAAGTGTTCGAGACCAGTTCATCGGCACGCGCATCGCCGACGAGTGCAACGGCTCGTGGAACGTGTGCGCCACCACGGTGGGGTGCTTCGTCGGAGATCGCAGCTACGTCGAAGGCCGTTTCCCCGGCACCAACAAGGTCGGCATTCAGCTCTTCGAACCGTCGGAGGTGACCGTGAGCCTGCTGCTCGAGGAGACCGCCGGCGCCGGCGAAGCCACGGTGATGAACTTCTTCGAAGAGAGCTGCGGTTCGCGCGTGCGCGTCGAGCTCACCGGCCGCGCGCTGGTCGGCGAGAACGAGAAGGCCGGGTACGTGTTCCGCTCGGCCGAGCTGTCGGGCGTGGGCGATCACCTCATCGAGGTCGAGAGCGATTCGCGCACCCGCTACCTGATGAAGATCGACGTGCTGCCGCTGCGCCTGCGCGACGTGCAGTGACATGTCAGAGCCCCTTCTTGAGCCGGCCGATCATCTTGTCGGCCACGCGGAAGGAGTTGGCGGCGATGGTGAGCGTCAACGGCACGCCCCCTGAGGTGGGGAGGAAGCTGCCGTCGACCACGTAGAGGTTCTTGACGCCGTGGGCGCGGCAATCGGGGTCGAGCACGCTGGTCGCGGGGTCTTTCCCGAAGCGGCAGGTGCCACCCTGGAGAATCGTGGTCTCACCGGCGATGCCCACGCGCTCGACCTTGTCGGGCTGCAGCTGCGCGAGCACCTCTTCCCCGCGCTCTACGAGGAACTTCGTCATCGTGAAGTCGGTCTGGTGCCGCGACACGGTGATGGCCGCGACCGGCAGGCCGAACTTGTCCTTCACGTTCTTGTCGACGTTCACGTACGTGCCGTCGGTCGGCAGAAACTCACCGTAGATCTCGAACTCCAGCACGCGGCTGTCGCGGTAGCTGCGCAGCTTGTCTTTGAGCGCCTTGCCGAACACACCGCGCTCGCCTTTCCCCGCGAGGCCGACGGCCGCGAAGATCGGGTTGGGGTGCTGCCACATGAAGCCCAGCGTGCCGCCCTTGCGGAAGCCGAAGCGATCGTCGGGCATCACGTAGAAGTCCTGCAGGCTGCGGTTCACGAAGGGCATCGTGTTGTTGAGCCACTCGAACTTCTTCGCGCCGAAGGTGGCCTTCGACTGACCGAAGCTCGAGAACAGCAGGTTCTTGCCGACCAGCCCGTTGTTGTTTGCGAGCCCCGCGGGAAAACGTGACGAGGTCGAGTTGAGCAGCAACCGTGCGCTCTCCACCGCGGTGCACGATGACACGATGATGCGCGCCGGCTGTTCCTGCGTGACGCCGTCGGCGTCGATGTAGACCACGCTCTTCGCGTCGCCCTTTTCGTCGACGGTGATCTCGGTGGCCATGCACTTGGGCCGCAGCTCGACGTTGCCGGTGGCGATCGCCTCGGGAATCAATGACGCGGCGGTGCTGCTCTTGGCGCGGTGCTCACAGCCGTAGCTGCCGCACAGCGTGCAGTACACGCACGCATCACGACCGCGGTACGGCCGGCTCACGATACCGCGCGCGGTGGGAATCGCGTGCCAGCCGAGCGACTTCGCCGCCTTGTCGATCTCCTGCGCGACCGGGTGCTCCACCAGCGGAGGCAGCGGGTAGTTGCCTTTGCGCGGCTCGAGAAAAGGGTGGGGCACTGCGTTGCCGCTCACGCCCAGCTCGGCTTCGGCCTTGTCGTAATACGGCGCGAGGTCCGCGTAGCCGATGGGCCAGTCGACCACGTTGCTGCCCTTCGGCGCGCCGAGCTCCGTCTTCATGCGGAAGTCGACGGGCTTGAGCCGGTAGAAATACCCGCTCATGTGAACGGTGCCGCCGCCCACGCAGTTCGCGGTCCACGCTTCGTTGCTGCGCGAATACGGCTTGTCGCCACCCAGCCGCCAGAGATGGGGCTCGTCCCACGGCAGCGGCATGAAGAAGTTGCGGCGCGAGTTGAGGATCTCGTCGTGAACGAAATCCTCCTGCTGGTACCAGGCGCCTTTTTCCAGCACCACGACCTTGAACCCCGCGCGACCGAGCTCGAGCGCGAGCGGTGCTCCGCCCGCTCCGGAGCCCACGATGCAGACGTCGACCGTGTCCTTCGCCATCGTCAGCAGCCCTTTCCGCCGCCGCAGACGAGCTGGTGGAGCTTCCTGCTGCCGTCGTACGGCGCGGCGGGGTCGCCCTTCACGTTGCGGCCCACCAGCGAGAAGCCGACCAGCTTCCAGCCGACTTCACCCTGATTGCCGCCGTAGCTGGGGTCACCGAGGAACCCTTCGAGCACCAGCACCACCAGCATTTCGTACCAACGTGATTCACCGCTCTTGTCCGGAGAGTTCTTGAAGATCTCGAGCAGCTCGTCCTGCTGCGCGGCGGTCGCTTGATGAAACGGCTTCTGGAACATGCGCTGCGCACGGCGCTCCAGTGCTGCGACACCCGGCACGAAGTTCTGCCGCATCTGCGTGAGCGCTTCGGTCTGCAGCATGCGGTCGATGTACTCGGGCACCTTCGCGTCGAGCGCGCCAGGATCATCGTCGCGCGGAATGATGCGATCGACGGCCGCACTCAACGTGAGCCACTCGGCGTCGGTGAAGGTCTTGTGCGAAATCGTCAGCGCCTGCTTCGTCGGTGCAGACGTCGGAGGCGCCGGGTCTTTCTTGCAGCCGTTGCCCAGCAGCACGCTCCCGCCGCCGAGGAACGTGAGGCGCCGCACGAAGATCCGGCGCGAAAAGTCGTCGTCGTGCTCCATCGAGGGGACGGAGTGTTCGCCCACACGCGTGTGGTTGCAAGAAGAGGGGTGTCCACACCATGTCGTGGACTGTCCTCCACAGTCGTCAGGCGGAGCGGATTGGCTACGATGCTGCGCGCTCATGACTCGTCTTGCTCTCGCGACCTTCCTCTCGTTGGCGTTGTTGGCGTGCCCGAACGATCCAGGCTCTGACGGAGGCACCGGCGGAGGTCGCGGCGGTGGTACCGGCGGCGGCACCGGTTTGACGCCCTTTGGTGTGAGCGAGCTCGACGGCACGGCGCGCGACACCACCTATTTCGCCATCGCTGTCGACGCGACCACCGAACGCGTGGGCGTCGCCTACTACACGCCCGCCGGCACCGAGACCTTCCCCGACACGCCTGACTACGATCTCAAGTACGTCGAGTGGAAGCAGGGGCAGGTCTCGACGCCCGAGAAGATCGCCACCGTGCAGCGCTTCGTCGGCCTGACCGTCGCGTTCGATCCCGCCAGCGGCGAACCGCTGGTCGGCCACCTGGGTGGAACGCCGCAGCCGGGCACCTCCATCTTCTGGTTTCAGAGCGACGCGGTGATCAGCCGTCGCAACGCGGGCGTGTGGACACCGACGACCGTTGCCGAAGAGGGAGATCAGGTCACCTGCGGGAACGTGGTCAGCGATCGCGGCTTCCTCGTGGGCTTGTGGCCCTCGCTGCTCTTCGACCCGACCGGCAAGATGTACTTCGCGTATCGCGACGCTCACAACGGCCAGTTCGGCAATCAGGACTACCACGCGTCTGACGTGGAGCTCTGGGAAGGCACGTCGATGCCGCCGGCAACGCCCACCTGCCTCGCGCAGGGCGGCAACAACAAGGACGCGTGGGGCGGTCACATTCAGCTCGCGCTCGGCGCCGATTCGCAGCCCGCCATCGTCTACGACCAGATGCCCGGCACGCCCGACAACAACGGCGGCAACGTCATCTTTCAGCGGCGCCAGGCCAACGGCACGTGGACCAACGCGGGCGCGATCGCCAGCGTGTCGAACACCCAGACCGGCCCGTCACTCGCGTACGACGCCACCGAGGGCTACGGCATCGCGTACATCGAGCGCGCGGGCAGCGAGTTGTTCTACGTGAAGTCGGCCAACGGAACGAACTGGAACGCGAAAGACGCCGTGTACGCCTCGGGTACCGGCGGCTGGTACCCGTCGCTCGCGATGGACCCCATCAACCACGAGCCGGCGATCGCGTTCTACATCTGCAGCGCGCGCACGGCGACGGCCGAGACCAACTGCCCGGCGAACGAAGATCGCCTCGTGGTCTTCCAGCGCATCGCGAACGAATGGCGCGAGACCATCGTCGATGAAGAGGGTGGTCACTCGCCGAAGATTGCGTTCTTCGCTTCGGGCAAGCGCGTCGTCGTCTACCGCCAGCCGTCTTCCGTCGACGGCTCCGGGAATCCGCCGGCCAACGTGGGCGCGCTGAAGATCGCGGTGGAGCGATGAAGAAGCTGGCGCTGCTCTTCGCGCTCGCGTCCTGCGGGCTCGACAACTCGCTGGGCGGCAGCTTGAGCGAGGTCTTCCCGCTCGACATCTCGACGGCCGAGGTCGCGCGGAACGAAGAAGCGCTGCAGGTGACGTACTTCCGCAACCGCGGCGTGTTCCTCGACGTGGTGGCGCGAATCTCGGTGTCGTTGAAGGTCGAAGGCGTGTCCGAAGACGGCGGCGTGCCGGTGCTGGTACCGAAAGAAGGCACGCGCATCGAAGTGGTGGGTGACTACTCGCCGGGCAACCCGCGTTGCGCAGTGACGACTGCGCCCGGTGGTGAACCGGTGCGCAACCTCCCGCGCATCAAGCGCGGCGACTTCACCATCACCTCGGGCGGCGAATACGGCGAGGTCACGTCGGGCAACTTCTCGGTGTTGTTCGAACAGGAAGGCGGCGACGTGGGCTTCGGCCGCACGCTGTTCGGGAACTTCAAGGGAGAGCTGCGCGACGCGGGCTTCGGCGAGCTGCCCTGAGCTCGCGCGTCAGAAGGTCCTGGTCGCGGAGTTGTTGGAGGTGTTCGCCTCCGGGAGTGCCGTCGGCGTTGGTGCCGAACGCCGTGCAGGTCACGGTGCCGCTCGGCGCGACCGCGTTGTAGTGGCTGCGCGATTCACCCAGCGCGATGTTCTCGCCGACGGTGAGCACGCTGGCGCTCCCGAACTTCGAGCATTCGACGCGCGTCGCTTTGCCCTGGCGACCGCGGTTGCGCGGCCGTGTGACGTCCAGAAGAGCGTCACCCGTGAGGTCGATACTCGCCTCGCCACGCGGTCTTTTTTCAGGCCTTTTCGAGGAAGACGCGCAGGTTGGTCGACGTGCCCGCGACGACGAGCGCCCAGCGCTCCACGCGACGGTAGCCGTCCATCTCGATGCGCACCTGGTGCGGGCCCGCGCTCAAGGTCAGCGTGTGCGGCGTGGTGCCCATGTACTTGCCGGCCACGAAGATCTTCGCCGCGGCGGCGGCGCCCTTCGCGGTGACGACCACGCGCAGCTGACCCGAGTTGGGGAGCACCTCGACGACGTTCTTGTCGCGGGTGCGCTCGTCGGTCTCGGCCGCGGCGATGTTCTTGTCGAGCCGCATGACGACGGTCTTCTGTTCACCCGAGACAGCCGTCTCACTCGGCGCGGCGGGCACCGACAACACGTCGCTGTTGTCCGCTTCGGGGACGTCGGCGGCGATGGGCGGCGGTGGCTTCGAAGGCGGTCTCGTGGCGCGCGGGACGACGCGCGTGCGCTCACCGGTGCCAATGTCGAACGCACGCGAGAGGTCGATCTGCTTCGTGCCCGCGGCAGCTTCGAGATCGTTGATGAACTTCGTCACGTCCGACGGGCGCTCGTCGCGCCGCTTCGCGAGCCCGCGCATCAATACCTGCGAGACCCGCGCAGGCACCGACTTCACCAACGCGCTCGCGTCGGGCGGCGGCGTGTTCTTGTGGCCGTAGAGCACCTCGAAGTTGTTGTTGCCGAGGTAGGGCGGCCGCCCGGTCATCAACTCGAAGGTCACCGCCGCGAGCGCGTAGATGTCGGTGCGCTTGTCGATGTCTTCGACACCCAGGATCTGCTCTGGCGACATGTAATACGGCGTGCCGACCATCGCGCCGGGGCGCGTGAGCCCGGGGTTCGCCTGATCTCGCACCACCCCGAGGTCGAGAATGGTGATGCGACCTTCGGTGGTGAGGAACACGTTCTGCGGCTTGATGTCGCGGTGAACGAGGCCCTGCGCGTGAAGAAACGACAGCCCGTTGGCGATCAGCTTCACGATCGACACTGTCTCGTGAACGCCGATCTTCCCGCCGTTCTTCTCGAGCACCTCCGAGAGCGTGAGGCCCTCGAGGAACTCCATGACGATGAACGGGAGCACGCCGCGGCGACCGTGACCGTGAAAGGCGACGATGTTCGGGTGCTGAATGGCCGTCATCTTCTCGGCTTCGCGTTCGAAGCGGGCCACGACCTTCGGCTTGCGGCAGTGCTCGGGCGCGAGAATCTTGATGGCGACGACCTGGTTGGTCTTCACGTCGCGGCCGCGGAACACGCTGCCCATCGCGCCCTGGCCGATGCGCGTTTCCAGCCGCCACCGGCCGTCCATCAGCTCGCCGGGCGTCACGTGAACGACGACCGTGTGATCGTGAGAATCTGCCGCCAAAACGCCGAACACCTTACACGCTGAGACCGAACAGCGAGGTCGCGTTGTCGCAGGTGACACGTCGAATCACGCTCGCCGACAGGCCAGCCTTTTCGAGGCGATGTGCCGCGCGCCCCAGCGCCAGAATGTCGGACGCGCCATCGCCCGCCGCCGTATCGAGCACCAATCGCTCCGGGCCCAGCGCGCGCACGAGCGAGACGGCCTTCTCGACCGTCAGGTGATCGGGGTGCAGCGTCAGCCCTGCGTAGAAGCCGAGCTCGCGAATGGTGCGCACCGTTCGCCCGACCGCGCCGTCCACGAGAATCCGTGACGTCGGCAGCTCCGCGCGCTGCAACACGTTGAGCAGCTTCCTGGTCACGCGCTCCTTTTCGAGGCCCGGCGCCGAGACGATGGCCGCGAGCTGATACTGCTCGGCGAACGCCAGTTGCTCGAGGAGCGCTTCTTCTTCCCGCTCGTCGCCACGGAACAGCCCGAGCTGCCCCAAAGCGACGACCTTTCCGCCGCGCAGATAGCCGGGCAGGGCTTCCATCACCTGACCGAAGCCGCGGCGAGGCAGGGCCACCGGGTGAACACCCAGCGCCACGCGCGCTTTCAGTCCCGACTTCTCGAGCCGCTTCAGCTGCACGCCGAGCAGTTCATCCCAGTGCGCAAAAATGCCGTCGGGCGTCGCCGGGTGCGCCGTGGCATCGGCCACCACGATCACGCCGCGCACGCCGAAGATCTGCAGCGTCTCGAGGTCGCGTTCGTCGAGTGACGCGGGATGCATGCGTGGATCGAAGAGAACGCTCACGTGACGATTCTACGCTCCGCCGTTGCGCCGCGTGACTGCTTCGGTCAAGCACACCCGGTGTCCGGTCGGGTCTTCAGCGTGGCAGCGCTCGTGTTCGGGCTCACCACGTTCACCGTCTACGCCGTCGCCCCACAACGCGTGCAGAGCGACAGCATCTGGTCGATTCCACTCGCGCTCACGTTGCTGCAAGACGGCTCGCTCACGCTCGATCGCTACGCCGACACGTGCGCGCGCGTGCCGCACGGCTGTTCGACGCTCAATGGTCATCTGCGCCCCGAATTTCCCATCGCCACGTCGCTCATCGCGGCGATCCCCCTCGCGCTCGTCGAAGGTGTGGTGCATGTCTGGCCGTGGCCCAACCGCGCGTTCGAACGTTGGGAAACCCACGCGCACGCACGAGGCGACATCACGCTCGACTTCTTCGACGTCACCGAGAACCTCATCGCCAGCGGAGTGGTCGCGCTCGCCGCGGTGTTCTTCTTCCTCGCAGCGCTGCGTCGACTCGGCACGGTGCGTGGCGCGTTGATGGCCGCCGTGGTCTTCGCGTTCGGTACCTCACTCTTCTCGACGGCCAGTCGCGTGCTCTGGCAGCACGGGCCCGCCTTGTTGTTCGCCACCATCGCGTTGTGGCTCTCGTTGCGCGTCTCGACCAGGCGCGGACTGTTGTTGCTCGGCGTCTGTCTCGGGGCTGCGTGGGTGTGCCGGCCGACGATGGCGCTCTTCGGGCTCGCGATGTGCTGGCCGCTCTGGTGCACCCATCGCTGGGTCAACCATTGCCGCCGTACTTCGCCGCGTCGCGGCTCGGTTCGCCGTCGTTCGGGGAAGCGCTCGCCGGAAATCTGGTGAGCCCCGCGCGCGGCTTGTTGCTGTTCACGCCTGTGCTGTTGCTCATTCCGTTCGGTTTCCGTCGGGCACCGCTCGAACTCGCGATGCTGGCGTGGCTCTTCGCGCACTGGCTGGTCATCTCGGCGTTTCCGCATTGGTGGGCGGGTCACTGCTTCGGGCCGCGGCTGTGGACGGAAGCGATGCTCGGCGCGTGTTGGCTGTTGCTCCCGTTGTTCGAGAAGCGACTCTCACCGGTGCTGATCGTGCTCTCGATACTGAGCATCGCCATTCACACGCGCGGCGCCACGTCGGTGATTCCGTGGAAGTGGAACGGCGTGCCCGACAACGTCGACGAACACCCTGAACGCCTGTGGGACTGGCGCGACCTTCAGTTTCTTCGTCGCGACTCAGCACCCGCAGCAGCGCATCTGGGTGAGGTTCAATTCCGCTCCGGCGCGCGAGAAGATGATCGTCTGGCAGTCGGTTTGAACCACGAACTCAGGTTGCGCGTCGCCCAGTACGTCGCGCACGGTGACTGAGCGGGCCCGGCTGGGGAGCCACAGCTTCGCGCTCCGCGTCTTCTTCGCCTCTGGCCAGGTGGCGATGACCGAGTCGTGTTCGATGTCGCGTTCCGAGTCGGGGTCCGTTCTGGCGACGAAGCGGTAGCGCGTGCCGTCCTTCGCGACGAGCTCCGCCGGCAGCTCCGTGGCGGAGACGCCCACGGTGGGCCGACGCTTCCATCCTTCGGGGAGCTCGCCGAAGGTGACGGCGACGGCGCGTTCGCCGACGGGGAGACTCACGTCGATGACCGCGTCGAAGCCCAGCTCGCCGCCACACTCGTTCCACGTGGTGACGCGAACTTCGCGAACGGTGCCCGGCACCGCGGCGCTGCCGTTGGGCAGCACCCACAGCGGCCGGTCCAGCGACAGGCCCAGCTTCGCCCACTCGCTGCGCGGCAAGGGCCCGTTGGGGAGCGGCTTGTCGTACGAGCGCCGCACGAGTTCGATGGCGTTCTCGCCGTTGGCACTCGAGATGACGGGAAAGACGCGCGTGCGACGGTATTGCGCGAGCGACGCCATGACCGATGCGTCAGCGTCGTTCCCGAGCTTCGCGTACGCCTCTGAAAGTGACTGCAGCACCTCGACGTCGTTGCCATCGAGCGCCGCCGCGCGTTGCCACCAGGTCAGCGCGTCTTCAGGTTTCGTCGCGCCGCGCGCCAGGCTGATGGCGGCTGCCCTGGTCAACGGTTCGGGCGCGATCAACCGCTCGTCGAGCCAGCCGACGCGACCGTTGCGCACGCGCACCTCCACGAAGCCCTCGCGGCGCGAGAGTACGCTCAGCGGTGAGTTGATCTGCAGTCGCCCGGTGACCTTCGCGGTGGTCGTCGGCGCGCCACGGAGCAACGCGGTCGACGCCTGCACGAAGACCGGCTCACTGCCGCCGTCGAGTGCGAGCGCAGCGAAGGGCAAGAGGGCCAGGCAGCGCAGAAGGCGCGTCATGCGCCCAGCATGCGTGAATCGGCCGCACATTCAAACGTGACGCTCCACGCTGGACGTGAGAGAGGCCGCCGGAATCATGGCGATCTGTGGGCTCGATTTCGGTACCAGCAACAGCGCGGTGGCGCTTCCCAACGGTGAAGTGCTCCGCATCGACGTGACGGCGCAACAGCCGAAGTTGTTCCGCACCGTTCTCTTCTTTCCGGAAGACACCGCTGAAGTGCTCGCCGGCAACGAAGCCATCGAGCGGTATCAGGAAGACAACGCGGGCCGCTTCATTCAGTCGATGAAGACCTGGCTCCCGGCGTCGAGCTTTTCCCGCACCACGCTGCGCAATCGCACGTTGTCGCTCGAGGAGCTGATCGCGGTGTTCCTCCGGCGCATTCGCGTCGTGGCAGCTGAAGCCGCAGGCGCCGAGTTCGAAGAAGTGGTGCTCGGCCGCCCGGCACGGTTCTCTACCGACCCGAAGGTCGACGCCTTCGCCGAAGAGCGGCTCAAGAAGGCCGCCGAGCTCGCCGGGTTCACCAACGTCCGCTTTCTCATCGAGCCCATCGCCGCCGCGCTCGCGTACGAAGCGCGCCTCGAACGTGACGAAGTGGTGCTGGTCGCCGACTTCGGCGCCGGCACCACCGACTTGACGGTGATGCACCTGGGCCCCGCGCGCCGTGACAAGGCCGATCGACGAGAAGACGTGGTGGCGTCCACCGGCGTCTACGTCGGTGGCGATCGCTTCGACGCTGCGATCATGAAGCACAAGCTGTTCCCGTATTTCGGTCACGGCTCGACGTACCTGCCGACCATCACCGGCAGGCGCATGGAGATGCCGACCTACGTCTCGAGCCGGCTGTTGTCGTGGAACGAGATGTCGCTCATTCGCGAGAAGAAGACGCGCGAACTCATCGACATGATGCTCAAGACGAGCGACCGCAAGCCGGCCATCGAAGCGCTGCACGATCTCGTCATGTACAACCTCGGCTTCCGGCTCTACCGCGCCATCGAGAAGGCCAAGGTCACGCTGTCGACGGAGAAGACGGCGAGTTTGGAATTCGAGGAGGAGCGCATCTCGATTCACGAGACCATCACGCGCGACGAGTTCGATGCGGCGTCGGCGCACCTCATCGTCGAGCTCGAGGAGACGACCGACGAGCTGCTCGCGCGGTTGCCGTCGTCGCTGAAGATCGACTCGGTGTTTCTGACCGGCGGCTCGTCGCACGTGCCTGCCGTGCAGCAGCTCTTCGCGCGGAAGTTCGGTGCCGAGCGCCTTCGCACCGCCGATGCGTTCACCAGCGTCGTCGAAGGTCTGGGCCGCGCGTCGAAGGGGTGATTCTTCAGTCCTGACCCGACGGAGCTCCTTCGTTCCGTGGGTCCGACGCGGCGGTCTTCAAACCCGTCGCCGGGTCGACCATCACCGCTTCTGCGTCGCCCCAGCCGGGCCCGATGCGCTTGAAGGTGTGCCCCATCGCCTCGAGCGCACGCAACGTCGCCGGGTCGAGACCAGCACCGTCGACCCATACTTCGTCGGGCATCCACTGGTGGTGAATGCGGCCCTGACCCACGGCGCGCACCACGTCGAGCTCACCGTCGATGACGTTGCTGATGACCTGCATCACCGTCGTAGGAATCGTCGAACCGCCCGGTGAGCCGACGGCCAGCAGCACGTCCTTCGGCCGGTCCTTCATGAACACCAGCGTCGGGGTCATCGACGAAACGGGGGTCTTTCCCGGAGCGATGGCGTTCGCCTCGCCCATCAGCAGCCCGAAGACGTTGGGCGTCCCCGGCTGCGCTGCGAAGTCGTCCATCTCGTCGTTGAGCAACACGCCCGTGCCCTTCGCCACCACGCAGCTGCCGAAGTAGTAGTTGATGGTGGTGGTCAACGCCGCCGCGTTGCCGTCTTTGTCGATCACCGAGATGTGCGTGGTGTTCTTCTTCGGCGGCGCACCTTCGTCTCTGGTGGTGCCGAATGACGGCATCAACGTCGACGACTTCGTGGCCTTCTTCCCGTCGATGCCGAGCGCGAGCGACTTCAGGTAGTCGGGGCTCGTCAGCCGGGAAACGGGAACCTCGACGAAGCCGGGATCTCCGATGTCCTTCGCGCGATCCACGTACGCGCGGCGCAGCGCTTCGATGAAGGTGTGCACCGACTCGACTTCACGTGAGCCGGGGCCCTTCACGCCGCGCGCCTCGAGAATGCCGAAGGTCTCGAGCATCGCGATGCCGCCCGCGCTCGGCGGAGGCATCGTCACCAGGCGATGCCCGCGGTAGCTGCCCTCGAGCGGCGTGCGCCACGTCGTCTTGTACTTCTCGAGATCGCTCAGCTCGATGACCCCGCCGCCTTTCTGCACCGTGCCCACCACGCTCTTGGCGACGGCGCCTTTGTAGAAAGCAGCAGCGCCGCTCTTCGAGATGGCCGTCAGCGTTTTTCCCAACTCCGGCTGCTTGAGCACCGTGCCGACCTTCGGTGCCGCGCCGTCACGGAGGAAGATGCGCGCTGCTTCTTCGTCTTTCGACAGACACGACAAGCGCCGGGTCGCCAGATCGACGTACTTCGGCGTGACCACGAAGCCCTGCGTCGCCGCGCGAATCGCCGGTGCCAACACCTTGCTGCGCGGCAGCTTGCCGTACTTCGCGTGCAGCTCGAGGTAGCCCATCACCGCGCCGGGCACGGCCACCGACAACGCGCCGTCGGTCGCTTTCTCAGGCACGAACTTGCCATCGACAAGATACATGTCGCGGCTTGCCTTCCCGGGCGCCACTTCGCGGAAATCGAGTGCGAGATCGCTCCCGTCCTTCGCGAGGTGAATCACCGCGAAGCCGCCGCCTCCGAGCCCCGAGTGATACGGCCCCACGACCGCCATCGTGAACGCCGTCGCCACCACCGCGTCGATCGCGTTGCCGCCCGCGTCGAGCATCTCTTTCCCCGCCGCGCTGCCGACCGGGTGCGCGGCTGCGACCGCACCTCCGCCCCACGGGCGCGCTGCGAACACCGACGTCGAAACCAACACCACGAGGCTGATCAGCCGCATCACTCGTCTCTCCTGTGGTCGAAACCTGCGCACCTGCTGCCACATCTATGGCGCCGGTGACGCACTCGTTTCTTGACGCGCTGCGCAAATGGTTGAAATCGCGAACGCTGGCCGGTGGCACGGAGCATGCTGACGTGCCGCGTCATGCCGGCGAGCCACGACATCACGCGTACGACGACGGTCGCCGCCGACGACGCTCGAGCCGTGGCGTTCCTGGGCGTCGCGACGTTCCTGAAGCCGAGCTACCGCATCGCGGTGACGCCTCGAACCGGCGCGCTGGCCGTTCGGGTGCAGCCCGTTGCAGTGGTGCCTGAACCGCTCCAGGAAACGCGGCCCGCGCGTCATTGACCGCGCGTACCTCAACTGCAAAAGGGCGGGCATGACTCACGCTCTCGCTGCCGTCGTGCTGTGCGCCGGGAAGGGCACGCGCATGAAGTCGGATCGCGCGAAGGTGCTTCACCCGATTCTTGGTCGGCCGCTCGCCTGGTACCCGATCTCCACTGCGTACGAGATTGGTGCGCAGCAGGTCGTGGCCGTCGTCGGTCACCAGTCAGAAGAGGTGAAGGCTTCGCTCACCACGCACCTGCCGGGTCAGGTGCCGCAGTTCGCCATGCAGGTGCAGCAACGCGGCACCGGTGACGCCGTCGCCGCCGCGCGGGGCGCGCTCACCGGTTTTCAGGGCGCCGTCCTCATTCTCTATGGCGACGTTCCGCTGCTGACCGCCGACACGCTCAAGCGTCTCATCGCTGCGTACAACCCCTCGAAGGGCCCGCTGGCGATGATCAGCTGCCGGCTCGCCGACCCGACTGGTTACGGCCGCGTGCTGCGTGGCGCCAATCACCGCGTGGAAGGCATCGTCGAGCAGAAGGACGCCACCGACGAGCAGCGCCGCATCAACGAAGTGAACGCGGGCATCTACGTGGTCGACGCGAAGTTCCTCTGGGGTGCGCTCGAGAAGCTCACGCCGCAGAACGCGCAGGGCGAGCTGTACCTCACCGACATCGTCGCGCAGGCCGCGAAGGTCGGTGAAGTCGCCGTCGTGGAAGCAGCCGCCGAAGAGACCGCGGGCGTCAACGACCGCGCCGAGCTGGCCGAGCGCGCGGAGATCATCCGTGCGCGCATCAACCTCCGGCACATGAAGGCGGGCGTCACGCTGCAGCACCCGGCGTCGACCTTCATCGACGCAGGCGTGGAGATCGGTCCTGAGACCACCATCGGTCCCAACGTCTCGCTTCAGGGCGATTGTGAAATCGGGGCGGGCGTCACCATTGCTCAGGGTTCGGTGCTCGTGCACACGACCGTTGGCGATGGAGCAGAAGTGAAGCCGTACTCGGTGCTCGAAGATTCACTCGTCGGCCGCAGGTGCCACGTGGGCCCGTTTGCTCGTCTGCGTCCCGGCACCGTGCTCGATGAAGAGGTGCACGTCGGCAACTTCGTCGAGACCAAGAAGGCGCGGCTGCGCAAGGGCGTGAAAGCGGGCCACCTCGCGTATCTCGGCGACGCCGACATCGGCGCTGGCAGCAACATCGGCGCGGGCACCATCACCTGCAACTACGACGGCGTCTCCAAGCACCAGACGGTGTTGGGCGCTGGCGTGTTCGTCGGCAGTGACACGCAGCTCGTCGCTCCGGTGAACGTGGGGGATGGCGCGTTCATCGCTGCGGGTTCAACCATCACTGAAGACGTGCCGGCCGGAGCACTTGCGCTCTCGCGTACGGCGCAGACCACCAAAGAAGGCTGGGCCGAGCGCCGCAAGAAGCTGCTCGAAGGCCTCAAGGAGAAATGAAGCATGTGCGGAATCGTTGGCTATGTCGGTGACAAGCAGGCCGCTCCCATTCTCGTCAGCGGATTGAAGCGTCTCGAGTACCGCGGGTACGACTCTGCGGGCGTCGCCGTGCTCGACGGCAAGGCGCTCACCGTGGTTCGTGCAACCGGTAAGTTGCGCAATCTCGAAGGCAAGGTGGCGACCGAGACGCCGAAGGGCCAGGTCGGCATCGGCCACACCCGTTGGGCCACGCATGGCCGGCCGAGCGACGACAACGCGCACCCGCACACCTTCGAAGGCGTGTCGGTGGTGCACAACGGCATCATCGAAAATCACCTCGCGCTGAAGGCGTCGCTGAAGGCGAAGGGGCACGTCTTCTCGTCAGAGACCGACTCGGAAGTCTTCGCGCACCTGATTCGTGAAGCGCAGCGCGGCGGCAAGTCACTGGTCGACGCGGTGAAGGCCGCGGTGGCGCAGGTCAAGGGCACCTACGCGCTGGTCGCGATCTCCGAGGCCGACCCCTCGTACATCGTGTGCACGCGCGAAGCGCAGCCCATGGTGCTCGGCTATTCAGAGGGCCAGAACTTCGTGGCGTCTGACGTGCCGGCGCTGCTCGAGCACACGCGTGACGTGGTGTTCATGGAAGACGGCGACCTCGCGGTCGTGAAGCACGACGGCATCGAGCTGTTCGATCGCAGCGGCAAGAGCATCAAGCGCAAGGTCACCCGCGTCGACTGGACGCCCGGCATGGCCGAGAAGGGTGGCCACAAGCACTTCATGCACAAGGAGATCTGCGAGCAGCCGCGCGCGGTCGCCGACACGCTGCGTGGCCGCGTGCTCCGCAGTGAAGGCGACGTTCACTTCGACGGCTGGCCGTTCTCTGAAGCACAGGTCAAGTCGCTCGACCGCGTGTGGATTCTGGCGTGCGGCACGTCGTGGCACTCGGGCCTCGCCGGCAAGTGGATGATCGAGTCGCTCGCCCGGATTCCGGTGGAGGTCGAGCTGGCGTCCGAGTTCCGCTATCGCGACCCGCTGGTGAGCAAGTCACAGCTCGCGGTCGCCATTTCGCAGTCAGGCGAGACGCTCGACACCCTGGCGGCGCTCCGTGAAGCGAAGGCACGCGGCGCGACGACGATGACGCTGTGCAACGTGGTCGGTTCGGCGATGACGCGCGAGGCCGACTTCACGGTGCTCACCAACGCCGGCCCGGAAATCGGCGTGGCCTCCACCAAGGCGTTCACCACGCAGCTCGTCGGCCTCTACATGCTGGCGATCAAGCTCGGTCGGCTGCGCGGCACCTTGAGCAAGGAGCAGGCGCAGGAACACCTGACCGCGCTCGCCGGCGTGCCGCAGGAAGTCGAAACGGTGCTCAAGACCGAGACCAGGGTGAAGGAGATCGCGCGCAAGTACCTCAACGCGCAGGACTTCCTGTTCCTCGGTCGTGGCCCGATGCACGCGGTGGCGCTCGAAGGCGCGCTCAAGCTCAAGGAGATCTCGTACATCCACGCCGAGGGCTACGCCGGCGGCGAGATGAAGCACGGCCCCATCGCGCTCATCGACGAGAAGATGCCGGTCGTCGTCATCGCGCCGAAGGAGCCGTCGATTCACTACGAGAAGATCATCGGCAACATCGAAGAGGTTCGCGCGCGCGGCGGTCAGGTGATCGCCGTGGTCGAGGAGGGTGACGAGCACGCCCACTCGCTGGCCAACGACTACATTGAGATCCCGAAGACCAGCGCGCTCATCGCGCCGCTCATCGCCACGATCCCGCTGCAGCTCCTGAGCTACCACGTGGCTGATCTCCGCGGCACCGACGTCGACCAGCCGCGCAACCTCGCCAAGAGCGTGACCGTCGAGTGAGCCACAGCATCACCGAACGCAGCGAGAAGGCCCTGCTCGCGTTGTTTCCGACCGCGCAGGGCCGCCCCGATGGTCCGACCTGGCTCGTCGATCAGATGGTCGACGCTGAACTGCACCGTCGCGGTCACCCGGACGCGGTGAGCGGAGCGATTCATGCGCTCGCGCTCAATCAGGGCTCGTTGTTGAAAGAAGAGTACGACCTGTCCACGCACGGTCACTCCGACGGTTGGGTCATCGGCGCGGTGCTGGTCGATGCGCTCGAGTTCACCGTCTTCAACATGCAGCACGGCTTCAAGAACGGTGACGCTGTGCTGCGGGCGATGGTGGAAGGCATGAAGCAGGTGTGCCCGACGGCCAAGGTCGTGCGCATTCACACCGATGGCTTCGCGATTCTTCTCGGACCCACGTCAGACACGCGCGTGAGCGCAGACCTGATTCTGAAGCTGCGTGACGTGCTGCCGGCGCGGGTCGCGGTCGCGGTTCCGGGAAGTCAGCTCAAGTTCACGTTCGGCATGCTGGAGCTCACCGTCGTCGACCCACCGAACTGGCAAGTGCTCGGGCCGCTGGTGTGGGCCGAGTGCGAGCGTGCGCTCATCATCGCGCGGCGCAAGCCGACGGAAGCACTGCAGCAGCGCCGGGTCGTGATGGACGGGCGTCTGCCCGAGCTGCGCTGAGGGCCGTGCCTCACGGTCGTGTGTCGGCGTCATCGCGGCAGCTTCTGCCGGAGTTCTTCCGCACGCGCCGCATCACCCAGCGCTTCGACGAGCTGCAGGTACGCTTCGACACGCGGCTTCTCTCCCAGCAGCTCCACGGCTGACTTCGCGTCGAGCATGTCGAGCACGCGAAACTCGACGCCGAGAACTTCGCCGCACGCGTTCTGCAGCACCTGTTTCGATTTCACCTCGTCACCGGCCGTCTTGAGTTTCATCGCGCGCGCCAGCACCTCCGCGAGCTGCTTCACCAGACGCATCACCGAGTCGCTGCGCGAGAACATACGCGCCACTGTGTGCATGAAACGCGACGAGGCAAGGCGCGCATTGACGGTGCTTTCTCAACGCGAAAAGGTGCGCTCCGCCCCGTCTTCCCCGAGGAAAATCATGCAGGGTCCCAACGAGACCAGCGCCGTTCGCCGCGCGTACGACGTGCTTCGCAAGGCCGCCAACGAGCGCCCCTTCCTCGACGCGGACGCGCGTGAAGAGCTGCTCGAGCGCTTCATTCGGTTGTTCGTGAAGTACGAGAGCGACATCGTCACCGCCATCAGCGACGACTTCGGTCACCGCGTGCGGCTGGAGTCGATGACCGCTGACGTGATGATTCCTCTGGATGGTGCGCGCTACGCGAAGAAGCACGTGCGGGAGTGGATGCAGCGCAAGCCGGTGAACACCAGCCCGCTCTTCATTCCCAGCCAGGCGTTCATCGAGCCGGTGCCGCTCGGCGTGGTGGGCATCATCTCGCCGTGGAACTACCCGGTCGATCTCGCGTTGGGGCCCTCCATCGCCGCGTTCGCCGCCGGCAACCGCGTGTTGCTCAAGCCCTCGGAGCTGACGCCGAAGGTCTCGGAGCTGCTGGCGAAGATGGTCGCCGAGTACTTCCAGCCCGACGAGTTCGCCGTGGTGCAGGGCGGCGCTGACGTGGCGAGGGAGGTCACCGCGCTGCCGCTCGATCACATTCTCTTCACCGGTTCGACGCAGGTCGGCCGTCACGTCGCGCGCGCGGCGGCCGAGAACCTCGTGCCCACCACGCTGGAGCTCGGCGGCAAGTCGCCCGTCGTGGTGCACCAGAGCTACAACATCGAGCGCGCCGCCTCACGCATCGCCATCGGCAAGACGTTCAACGCCGGCCAGACCTGCATCGCGCCCGACTACGCGCTCGTTCCCAAAGCCAAAGCAGAGGCCTTCGCGGAGCACGTGAAGCACGCGCTCATCAAGCAGCACCCGAACGGCGAAGGCTTCACCACCATGGCGAGCGACCGTGGGCTCGCGCGCATGAACGCATTGTTGGAAGACGCGAAGGCGAAGGGCGCACGTGTCATCGAGACCTTCAAGGCGAAGGAAGGTACGCGCGGTTTCTCGCCCGTCGTTCTGCTCGACGTGAAGGACGACATGCAGGTGATGCAGGAGGAGATCTTCGGGCCGATTCTGCCCGTCGAGACCTACGAGAGCAGCGTCGACGAGGCGTTCGCGCGCATCAATTCGCGGCCGCGCCCGCTCGCGTTCTATTACTTCGACGACGATCAGGAGCGCATCGACAAGGCGCTCCACAAGGTCACCTCGGGTGGCGTGGTGGTCAACGACACGCTGGTGCACTTCGCCCAGGAAGAGCTTCCCTTCGGCGGCGTGGGCGCAAGCGGCATGGGCGCCTACCACGGCGTGAAGGGCTTCGAGACCTTCAGCCACATGCGCTCGGTGCTGCAGGCCAGCAAGGCGAGCGCCGCCTACAACATGCTCAAGCCGCCATTCAGCGGCCTCGTCTACAAGTCTGTCGAGGTGCTGATTCGCGGCGCGAAGGGCCTGCTCGGTCGCTGATCACGAAGCCGGCCGCGTGCGGCTCTTCGCCCACGCGCGCAGCTTCGCGACCTCCTCCGCCATGGTGACCGCCAGCGGAGGCGTCTCCTTCGCGGCGTTCTCCAGATGTTCGCCGCTCAGCTCCTGCTCGTCGGCGAAGGCATCGAAGAGCGCAGCGACGATCACCTGCTCCAACTCGGCGCCACTGAACGAGTCGGTCAGCTTCGCGAGCTCGGCGACGGGAAACTTCGAGGGGTCGCGCTTTCTCTTCTTGAGCTGAATCTCGAGGATCGACGCGCGCTCCGCTTCGCTCGGCAGGTCGACGAAGAAGATCTCGTCGAAGCGACCCTTGCGCAACAACTCGGGCGGGAGCGCGTCGATGCGGTTGGCGGTCGCCACCACGAACACCGACGACGTCTTTTCCTGCAGCCAGGTCAGCAACGTACCGAGCACGCGCGCGGCGACGCCGGTGTCGTTCGCGCCGCCTCCAGAACCGGCGAGACCCTTTTCGATCTCGTCGATCCACAACACCACCGGAGAGAGGCTCTCGACCGCGCGAATCGCCTTGCGCAGGTTCTCTTCTGAGCTGCCGACGAGCCCCGAGAAGATGCGGCCCATGTCGAGACGTACCAACGGCAACCGCCAACTGGTGGCGATGGCTTTCGCCGTCAGGCTCTTGCCGCAGCCCTGAACGCCGAGCAGCAGCAGCCCCTTGGGCGCCGGCAACCCGAACGCGCGCGCCTTCTCTCCGAACGCATTTTTCCGGCGCTCCAGCCACCGCTTCAGGTGCGTGAGCCCGCCGACGTCTGACAACGTCTGATCCGTCGCGTAGTACTCGAGCAGGCCCGACTTGCGGATGACCTGACTCTTCTCGTCGAGGATCAACTGCAGGTCTGAGCCATCGAGCTTGTTGTCGCGGGCGATGGCCTTGGCGAACGCGTTCTCAGCCTCCGACAAGGTGAGGCCATGCGCTGCGGCCACGAGTTGGTCTGCCTGCTCCGCGGACAGTTCCACCGTCGCCTTGCGGTTCCTGGTCACCACGCGCGCGATGTCGCGAAGCAGCGCGAGCAGGTCGGCACGCGACGGCAACGGCACGTCGATCACCGACACGTCCTTCTCCAACTCGTCGGGCAGCTTCAGCGACGGAGCGATGACCAGCACCGTCGTGTACGCCGTCTTCAACGCCGTCCCCAGCTCGCGCAGCGCGCGCACCACCACGGGGTCGTCGAGGTGCCGATGGAAGTCCTTCAGCAGCACCAGCGACGGCTTCGCGAGCTTCTGAATCTGCACCAGCGCCAGCGCCGGGTTGTCGCTCTCTTCGACCGGAGGTCCACGGTGCTGGCCGGTGAACGTGCGCAGGCCGCGGGTTGCAGTCCACTCCACGAGCTCTTTGCCGTGTGAACGCGCGAGTTCTGCGAGCAGCGTCTCCACCCGCTGCTCCTCGTAGGTCACCAGATACAGCAGCGGGTACCGCGCACGAATCAGCGTGTCGACTTCGCGAAGGAAGGCCGGCTGGTCAGACATGGCCGCCATTCTGCGAGGACTCAGTCCTCGTCGTCTTCCTCTTCTTCGTCGTCGTGTTCGGGCTCGACATGACGGCGTGCAACGGTGCGGAGGTAGTCGGTGATGGCCTTCACCTGCGCGGCGCTCAGCTCGTCCCTGCGCCACGCCGGCATGTACGACTCGGCGTCGCTGAACTTGTTGCGCCCGTGGCCTTCGCGCACCGCTTCTTCGATCTCTTCAGGCTCGTCAGCGGCGTCTTTGAAGATGTCCTCGTCGCTGCGGCCACCCGAGCCATTCACGCCGTGGCAGTTGCCGCAGAAGCGCGTGTAGAGACCCTGACCGTCGGTCGGCATCTCGACGCCGTGCAGGAAGTCGAACACCTTGTTCAGCTGCACGTCACTCAGGCTCGCGGTGCTGATGGGCGTCATGCCCGCCGCGTAGGTGTGCTCGTCGCGACCGGTGCGAACCACCCACGACGCATACGCGCGCACGGGAGAACGAATCTGGTACGCCAGCTCACTGCCTTCTCCGCTCGCGCCATGGCAACTGCCGCAGCGCCGCGTGTAGAGCAGCTCACCGGTCTCTTCCTGTGGTTGCTCGACGCCCGCGTCGGGAACCGGCCCGATGACACCTGCATCGTGCTGGTCAGGACTGCGGGGCGTCATCGGCTCACCGACGACCTCGCCTTCGCAGGCGGAAAGGGCGGTGACACAGCACAGCAGCGCGATTGAGCGGACGTTCATGGGATTCGGAGGTCGAGCGCGAACGAGCCGGGCGGGACACCCACCACGATCAACTTCACCGTCTTGCTGACGCTGGCGGAGTTGGTCCACTCGAGCGTTTCGGCGGCGCTCGCGGCACCGGTGTTGGCGTTGGCCAGACACGCCGTGATGTTGCGACACGCACCGTCCACGAGGTTCATCGCGATGTCGGTGCCGGTCTGCGGCGTGGCGATCGCCACCAACTTCTTCCCGGCCGGCACTTCGAGCTCGTACACGACGTCCGGCAGGCTGTTGGCGATGACGCAGCCGGTGGCGGTGGAAGCGACCGACGTGTCGTTCGTCGAGCCCACGAGCGTGGTGTTGATGGTCTGTGCCGTGGTGACGATCGGCGCGTCACACGTTTCTCCCGGAGGAATCGGGCCGATGTCGGTGGTGAGCGTGAAGTTCGTGTCGGTGGAGTCCTTCTCGTAGTCAGCCACCACCATGAAGACATCGACCGGGGCCGCGCTGGTATTCACGAAGCCACCTTTTTCGACCTGGTTGCGCACCGTGAAATCGAAGCCACCGGCGCAGGTGCGCGGCAGTGCCTCGCACGTAGCAGCAGTACCGACGATGAAGTTCACGACGCCGTCAAAGCCACCGTCAGCCGCGTCGGGGACTAACGTCGCCGTCAGCTTCTCTCCGGCTCCGACACGCGCGCGGTACACACGGTCTGCGCCGCCCGCCTGAAAACAGCCCGTGCCCACGCCGCCGTAGTCACCCACGAAGCCGGCGAGCGAACCGTTGATCGTGCCCGCGTCGGGCAGCGACGACTGGTTGGTCGTGCACGTGTCGTCGGCGGCGGGCGTGTCGAGCGCGTAGTCGATGACGTAGTCGATGCCGCTGGTGACGGTCGAATCGACGATGGCGAAGTAGTTGAGCGCTGCGGCGCCGGTGTTGAAGACCGTGAGCGCTTCGGGCTGACCGGCGGGCCCCGCGTTGGTGCCGGTGCTGCACACACGCGGCGACACGTTGCACGCCGCCATCGCGCCGTTGAGCAGGTTCAAGCTCGGGTTGAGGCCTCCGTCCGCTGGCGTCACCGTGACACGGCCGCGCTGACTCGGAGGGACCACGAACGCGTACGCGCGATCGGGACCCTGGTAGCCGGAACTCGCACAGCCCACGTACCCATTCTGCAGGGCGTAGTCGTTCGAGAAGCCCACGGTGGTGTGCGCGAGGTTGGCGCCGTCGGTCAACACCGTCGCGCCCTCACACACGTCGTCTGCGCCGGGGTTGCTCAGCGTCGCCGAGACGCTGAAGGGACCGATGGTGTCGCCGTAGGCGTCGACGACGATGAAGAGCTCCACGGGGGCTGCCGTCGCGTTCTTCCACGACAGCGTCTCGGCGCCGTTGTTCCCCGTGGCGTCGGCGTTGGCGACGCAGGTCACTCCACATGACGCAGCGCTCGTCGCAGCCGAGAGCATCGCGTCGAGACCTCCGGCGCCCTGCGCAGTGAAGGTCACCAGGTTTCCCGCGGGCACCGTGATCTTGAACGCGCGGTCAGGCCCGACGTCGTTCGCGCAGCTCATCGAGCCCGGGTAGTCGCCGCTGAACCCGATGAGCTCCTGCGCCGCCAGCGGCGTGCCCGGCTGCAACGGCGTCGCGCTGCCACACGCGTCACCTGCGGTGAGTGGCTCGAAGGAGACTTCGAGAATGAAGTCGCCGGAGGTGCCCTTGCCGTCGCCACCGTCCGCACCGGCTTGCACTCGGGCGCGATACGAGTCGACGACCACGAACACCGTGCGCTCCGTCGCCGCGTCGTTGAGCCACTCGAGCGACTCCTGCCCACCTTCCGAAGCGTCGACGCCCGCAAGACAGGCCACGTCGGTCGCACCGCAGTCGCCAAGGATGTAGAGCGATGGATCGAACGAGTGGCCTTCGGTGCTGATCGACGACACGCCGAGCTTCACGCGGTGACCTGCGGGAACGGCGAGGCTGAACACCACGTCTTCAGCCTCGTTCACGTAGCCCGTGCAGTCCGGCTTGTAGTCGCGCGCCGCGCCCTTCGTGGTGCCGCTGTACGTACCCGCACCTGGAATCACCTCCGCCGTCTGGCAGGTGTCGTTGATGCCCGCGGTGCCGCCACCGCCGCCGGTCATCCCGTCGCCGCCGCCACTCGCTCCGCCCGTGCCGCCGTCAGGCGTCGGTGTTCCACCACATGCTGCAAGACCTGCGGCCGCGAGACACACCCATGCCCGGAAACGCATTTCGAAACTCCGTCAGTTGTAGATGAACGTCACGGTGTCGAAGCGGACGTTCCAGCCAGCGCCGGCGTCCGGTCCGAGACCGATGGTGAAGGTCGGTGACGGCAACGAGCCGCCTGCGTCGAGCATCGGCTGCTTGTCGACGACGATGGCGTCGCCGATCTTGAAGCTGACGAAGCGTGTGCCGCCGTCGTGACCCACGTCGAGCCGCACCGAGGACCAGTCAGTCGACGGCAGCGCGAGCGAACCCAGCGTGTCTCCGTCAGCGGTCACCGACAGCTCGTTGGCCGCGTTCAGCCACACGCCGTAGTGCTCACTGGGTCGGGAGATCGACAACACCTCGACCACACCGGAGGCCGGCTTCGCCTCGACGCGCAGTTGCACGAACGTCTTGAAGGTCAACGTGCCATCGACGGTCTTCGACAGCGTGACGTGCGCACCGTCACGCGTGGAGCGCATCGAGACCGACTTCGGCGCTGTCGTCGACGTGCTCTGGTCGACCGTGGCGTCGCCGCCGAGGTCGTGGAGCGAGTCGAATGCGCCCGGCAGCGCGAACTCGTCGAAGTCTTCGCAGAACTCGAGCGTGGGTCGTCCGAAGCAGAACGCCGTCGGCGGAGGGTTCGAACCTGCATCCGGTCCTGCGTCAGCCTCCGAAGTGGGGCTGCCGCAGGCGGCACACAGCGCAACCAGCGGCAGCAAGTACCTCATTACTTCTTGCGCCACATTTCGACGCCGTTGGCCGTGAAGCCGACCTGCGTGACGCTGCCGTCGGCGTTCTTGGTGCCGAACACGTACCCCTCCGCCTCGTACTCGGCGACCTGGTTGGCGGTGATGGTCTCGACCTTCACGGTGCCCTGGAAGCGCACGTCGGCGCTGCGCGAATCGAGCGGCACGAAGAATCTGTAGTTCACGAAGCGCACCGTCATCGAGCTGCTCTTGGCGTCGCGCACCGAGCGGACCTCCATCCAGCAGCCGCGCACCTGACACGACGCGCGGACGATGCCCCGCGTCTCGATGGTGCGGTTCACGTACTTCGAGGGGTTGGCGACCAGCTCGTCGAAGTCGACCGCCTCGACGTTCTCCTGGCGCCTGTAGTTGGCGGCGAACAGCTCCGGCGCGGTGTCAGGCAGCGGGGGCAGCTCGTCCGTCTCTTCAGGAACCATCGGGTTGGGCGTGACCGGAGTCACCGGCTGCTCACCGATCGGCAGCTGCTCTGGGAGCTTTTCGACGCCACAGGCGCTGAGCGCCAGCACGGCCACCATCGTCGCGAAACGAAGAGAGTTCATGGTGGCTGCGAATATTGATTTTGACAGTCATCGTCAATATTGCGTGTTCATGCATCGGCTCTTTGCATCGTTGTTGCTTCTGAGTGCGTGCAGTTCCTCCACACCGACCCCGCCTGAAGAGTCGACGCAGCGGGCGACCGTGCTGCAGAACGTCGCGCACTGCATCGAGGCCGAGCTGGCGGCGTTCACGATCAAGACCGAGGCACTCGTGGTCGCGCTCGAGCAGGCCGACCCGTCTGCGGCGCAGGCGGCGTTCCGTGCGGCGATGGAAGCGTGGGAGGTGCTCGAGGCGCTGCAGGTCGGCCCGGCCGCGCCGACGCTTGCGCCCGGTGGGGACGGGCTGCGCGACGGCATTTATGCCTGGCCGCTCGTGACGCGCTGTGCGTTGGAAGAGACGCTGGTCGCGAAGAGCTGGGAGTCGGGTACGCAACGATTGCTCGTCAATCGCAAGACGCTGGCAGCGCTCGATTACCTGCTGTTCTCGACGGCGACGGACACGGCGTGTCCTGCCTCGTCGACCATCGTGTCGTCCGGCTCGTGGGCGGCGCTGTCGGCGCAGGACCTGGCGACTCGCCGCCGTGACTACGCCAGAGCCATCGCCACTGAAGTGCACAGCAGTGCCGTGACGCTCGCAGGAAAGTGGACCGGCGGGTTCACGAGCACGCTCTCGACCCCGGGGAGCCAGAACCGCACGTTCATGTCGCAGCGCGCCGCGCTCAATGCCGTGAGCGATGCGCTGTTCTTCCTCGACGGTCCCGTGAAGGACGCGAAGCTCGCGGCGCCGCTCGGGCTGACGATGGCGAGCTGCGCGATGCCTCCGTGTCTCGAGTCACTCGAGTTCCAGCACACCGACCTCAACACCGTCGCCTTGCGGTCGAACATCAGGGGCTTCTCGAAGTTGATGCACGGCTGCGACGAAGGCGTGACGGGCAAGGGCTTCGACAGTCTGTTGATTGCGGCGGACGCGACGGCCCTCGAAGAGCAGATGCGAACGGAGCTCGCGGCACTGCGGACCCACGCGGACGAAGCGGCGGAGCTCCGGGTGATGTTGAACGATGACCCGGCGGCGGCGCGGCGTCTCTACGACGAAGTGAAAGACGTCACTGACCTGTTGAAGACGCAGTTCATTGGCGTGCTCGATCTCGAGATTCCGACGAGCCTCGAGGGTGACAACGACTGATCACGACAACATCCATCGCACGCGGAAGTTCGCGGCTGCGCTGGCAGTCGGAATCGAGTTCTTCACCGGTACGCTTGCGGCGAGGCGTCGACTCGGGAAGTGCCCGACGATGTCGGTGCGTGTCGCGTCGACGCCATGCGGCCCGCGCGGCCGGACGCGATGGAGCGGACGGATCGGGGGCCGCCGCTCCACCTCGCCGGTCACGAAGAAAGAGGCGAGCGTGCCTGCGACCCCCTCCGGGCCCGCCACGTTCGCCTCGACGACGTCACGCGTAGAACTCGATCACGCGCGTCAGTTCGATGGGCAGCAGCGGCTCGACGTCGAGCGGCTCGCCGGTGACCGTGAACTCGAACGGTCCGTTCTTCTTGATGTGCCCCGGAATCTGCCGCGAGGCGACGCGCGCGAAGATCGAGACGAAGAGCGCGTGGTGGTGGAAGCGCTCCTTCAACTTGATCACCACGCCCGGGCGCAGCTCTTGTCCGGGCATGTTGGCCTTCGCGCCGTCGAGGGTGAACGAGCCGTGCCGCACCAGCTGACGCGCCTGACGCAGCGAGGTCGCGAAGCCCGCGCGATACACCATCACGTCGAAGCGCCGCTCGAGGATGACCTGAATCTGCGAGGCCGCGTTTTCACCGGTGCGCTTGGCGCGCGCGACGACCTTGCGGCACTGATGCTCGAGCAGCTCGTACGCCAGCTTGAGCTTCTGCTTCTCGAGCAGACGCACGCCGTACTCGGTTCGCTTCACCATCTTGTCCGGGCCGTGCTGGCCGGGCGGGTACGGCTTGCGCAGCGAGCTGTCCTTGTCGGGATCCTTGCCGCTGAGGTGAGCGAGAGCCACGCCCAGACGACGGGCACGACGAGTACGGGGACCGGTGTAGCGAGCCATGGTGTTGACGCTTTCTTGGTGTGGCGGTTGTTACGGGAGGAAGGCCCAGCGAACGCGGACCGCCCCCGCGCCGCTCGGTGAATTGATGCGGTTCTCCGTCTGACAGAGCGCTTGGTTCTCCGGCGGGTAGTAACTCTTCACTTCGAGCTTCACGTGGCGGCCGTCGGCCAGCTTCAACACGAAGACGTTGCCGCTCATCTTCACGCAGGAGCCGTACGACCAGAACGACGACAGCACGTACGCCGGAGCGCCGATGCCGCTGCCGTCATCGATGACCGAGCAGCTCTCGGTGAAGTAGCGCTCCGACGAGAACACGAGGTTGGTGTCGACGGTGGTGACGGCCTCGAAGGTGGTGCCGTCGGGCGTACGGGCGCCTTGCACGCACGAGGGGCCCGACACACCGCTGTTGAGGCGCACGTGGTAGCGGCGCAGCGCGATGTCCCAGGTGGTGTCGAGCTCGGCCTGCTCGTCGCTCAGATCGACGCGGGCGAGGCCCGTCGGGGTGAACTTCACGTACGTGTACGACGTCACCGGTGCCGAGAGGCCGGTCGAGCCCCCCGTCGCGTCGATGTACGTCGTGAACTCTCCTGCCGTGGTGCCTTCCTCGGTGATGGCGCCCGTCGCGAGGTTCGACTTGTACGAGAGCGCCGCTGCCGCTTCGTCGCTGCAGCTCACCGGCGTCGCTGCGCAGACTTCAGGGCCGGCGTCCATTCCGCTGCCGCCGCCCGTACCGCCGCCTCCCGTCCCGCCTCCGGTCACTCCAGCGTCGGGCTTTGGAGGCATCTGGCCACACGCGGAGAGGGCTACGAAGGCAGCGAGAATGAGGTGTCGCGTATTCATGGGTGTCGTCCTATATGGGATGTTGCAAATCAAAGTCAAAATCGTCAGATGAAACCATTACTCGTATCACTTCTCTTGATGCACGCAGCCGCGCCCGAGACGCGCTGTTTCGTCGATCCGCTGGGAAGACACTGCGCTTCTCCGCTGGAGTCCAATGGTTCGGGGCGCACGCGTTGGTTGGTGACGCACGGCGAGCGCTCCTTCGAAGCGGAGGTCGCTGATCAGCTGCTCGTCGACGCCGCGACGCCGCCGACGCTGCCGGGCGCGACGTTCGTGCGCACCATCTTCCCTGCGGCCGGGCTTCATCTCTATCGGGCCGAAGGAGGCGACGGCATGCGCGCGGCCGCGCAGCTCGCGGCGTTCGTCGGGCGCGACGGTGTTCGCGGCATCAGCCCCGACCTGTGGCTCGAGCATCGGCGCTTCGACTTTCCGCAGACGAACCCGAACGACACGTTGTTCGGGGGCCAGTGGTACTTCGACAACATCCGCGCGAAGGCGGCGTGGAAGCAGACCATTGGCTCTCCGTCGGTGGAGATCGCGGTCATCGACGACGGCTGTGACCTCCAGCACGTCGATCTTCGCGACAAGCTGCTCCCCGGCCGCGACGTGGTCGATCAGGACGACGACCCGTCATTCACGCCGAACGAACCGGGCAACGGTCACGGTACGGCCTGTGCCGGTCTGGTGGCTGCCTCGACCAACAACGGCACCGGCATCGCCGGCGTCTGCCCCGAATGCAGAATGCGCTGCGTGAAGTTGATCGCACCGCGCGGAGCGATGGTGCCGATCTCTGCCGACGCCGATGCCTTCAGCTTCGTCTTCTCGTCTGGCGCGCAGATCGCGTCGAACAGCTGGGGCTTCGGTCCCAACGTCCCGGCGCCAGCAGCACTGGTCGCGGCGATGACCACCGTGATTCGCGAAGGCCGCGAGGGCAAAGGTACCGTGGTGGTCTTCGCGTCGGGCAACGACGACGGTGTCATCGGCGCTGACCAGGTCGCAGCAGTCGAGGGCGTCATCGCCGTCGGCTCGGTGAACCTCTTCGATGAACTCACGCCTTATTCGAACCGCGGCCCGTCGCTGGCCCTCGTCGCTCCCGCAGGTACGGTGACGCTCGACCCCACGGGCACAGAAGGTTCCGACCCTGGCGACACCACCACCAGCTTCGGCGGTACGTCGTCTGCGTGCCCCATCGTCGCGGGCGCCGTCGGGTTGATGCTCAGCAAGAAGCCCGAACTCACCGCTGCGGAGGTGAAGGACATTCTCCAGCGCACGGCGCGCCGCGCTCCCTTCGCGAAGCCCGACGACGCGGGTCACGACGATCGCTACGGCCATGGTGTGTTGAACATCGACGCGGCCCTCACTGCGCTCGACGCGCCGCCTGAACCGGTGACCATTCCCGTGGCCACGCTCGATGGCCGCGCCGCCGGTTGTGGTTGTTCGAGTCTCGAACTCGCCGGGGTGTGCCTCGCGCTGTTGCTGCTCCGTCGGAGGCACCTGGCGTGATCGCGGTCGTGTTGTTGTCGCTGCTCAGCGCAGGCGAAGACGCGGGCGTTGCTCCCGAGCGCGTCACGGTCGTCACCGCGTCCCGCGCCGAGCGGGGGCTGCAAGACTCGACCATCGCGACGGAGGTCATCACCCGCGAAGACATCGAAGCCACGAGCTCGGTGACGCTCGGTGATCTCCTCGAAGAGCACGCCAACCTCGACGTCACGCGCGGCCTCAACGGTCAGAACGTCCGCCTGCAGGGCATGGACATGAAGTACCTGCTCATTCTCGTCGATGGTGAGCGCGTCACCGGCCGCATCGATGGTGACATCGACCTCACGCGCTTCATGGCCGAAGACATCGAGCGCGTGGAGATCGTCCGCGGCCCCGGCTCTGCGCTGTACGGCGCTGACGCGATCGCCGGCGTGGTGAACATCATCACCCGCCGTGGCCGGAAGCCGTTCGCGGGTGACGTGAACGTGGCGGGCGGAAGTCTGGGGCTCTTCGACCTCGGCGGCAGTGCGTCGACCAAGACCGGCCCGTTCCGCGCGCGGATCTCCATGGGATACCACCGCGGCGACGGGTGGGACCGCGACCCTTCCGACGTGGCGACGACGGGCCCGCGCTTCGATCAGGCGAACATCGCAGGGCGCTTCGAGTGGCAGGCGAACGAGACGACTTCGCTCGAGGCGCGCGCCGAGTACTTCTATCGAGACACGTCACGCGTCGATCTCGGCGCTGGTGGCGCGGTGTTCGATCGCAGCAACCGCACCGAGACCCTGACGCTGGGCCTCACGCCGAAGGGTTCGACGGCGTTCGGTCTCACCTGGCGCATCGGCGCGCACTACACGTTGTTCCGGGATCAGTTCCTCAACGATCAGCGCAACGCAGCAGCGCTCGATCAGTACCAGGAGACGTGGGACCACCTCACGCAGCTCTCTGCGCTGGGTGACATGAAGCTTGGCGAGTCGCACGCGGTGACCGCTGGCGTGGAAGGGTACGCGGAGTTTCTCCGGAGCGATCGTGTCTCCAATTTCGGGCAGCGCTATCGCTTCGCGATCTTCGCGCAGGACGAGTGGTCGATTCTCTCGAAGCCGAAGCTCGCGCTCGTTCCCGGCATTCGCCTCGACGTCGACACGCAGTTTGGTGCCGCGCCGTCGCCACGCATCGCTGCGCGCTTCGACCCGCACGAGACGGTCACGGTGCGTGCGTCGGGTGGCCTCGGCTTTCGCGCGCCCTCGTTTCGCGAGCTGCTGCTCAACTTCCAGAACCCGGGCGTCGGCTACATCGTCGAAGGCAACCCCGCGCTTCGACCCGAACGGAGCTGGAGCGCGAACGTCAGCGGCGAGTGGCGCCCGATTCACCCGGTCACGGTGTCGGCGAACCTGTTCCACAACGAACTCACCGATCTGATTCAGCCCGTCAGTAACGGCACCAACGAGGCGGGTCAGCTCACGCGCTACATCTATACGAACATCGATCGCGCCTTCACGCAGGGGCTCGAGTCGTCGGTGCGCCTGACGCCACTCCCGCAGCTCTCGGTCGACGTCTCGTACATGCTGCTCAACGCGATCAACCGCGCGACGGGGCAGCAGCTCGAAGGCCGCTCGGCACATCGCGGTACGGCAGACCTCCGCGTGCAGCTGCTCGATGCGAAGGTGAAGGCCTCGCTGCGCACGTCGATCTCGTCGCCGCGCCCGTACTACACGACGACCGACGCCAGCGGCGCGCTCGTGCCGCAGTGGACGAAGTCGCTGGTGACGCTCGATGCCAACGTCACCTTCACGCCGGTTCGTTGGGTCACGCTCGGTGTGCTGGCTGAAAACCTGCTCGACAACGGCGACGCGCTGCTGCTCACCATGCAGCCGCGCACGTTCATGCTGACCGCCGCGGTGAGGTACTGATGCGCGCCTCTTTTCTCTTGGTCGTTCTCTTCGTCGCGTGCGCGCCCAGGCTCGAACCGAAGCCCTTCGACGCCGGCACGCCGCGCATGAACCGGGTCGATGGCGGCGTCTTCACGTCGCAGGAGCCGTTCGATGGCGGCGTTCGCATGACCGTCGACGCGACCGGCACCGCGGCGTGGGTGTACTTCGATTTCGATCGAGCGCTCGAAGTGGGCGACCTCGAAGACGGTTGGGACATCGCCTTTCAGCGCTTCACCATCAAGACCAACGGCGGCATCTCAGGCGATGCCGGTGTGGAAGTGGCGCGTGTCGAAACGCCGAACCTCTTGGAGGTGACGACCGAGCCGCCAGGCCCGTGGATGGTCGATCGACCCGACGGCCCCGACGAGGGTTCGAGCGAAGACTTCGCGTTTTCTCAAGACCCCGCGTGGTTCGAATACGACGTTCGTTTCCACGCGCTGACGCCTCGGCCGTTCGTCTACGTGGTGCGTTCGACCGAGAAGAAGCTGTTCCGCGTGAAGTTGCGCGGCTACTACGACGCAGTGGGCACCAGCGGCGTGATGTCGCTCGACTGGAGCCCGTTGCCGTAACCCCGAAAGACAGGAACGAACATGAAACGCTCGTTGATCCCCGCGCTCTGCCTCGCGACCTCGTGCGCGACCGTCAGCACGCCTCCTCCGGCGAAGAAGGTGGTCACCACCACCGAAGAGTCCCATTTCGGAGCGCTCTCTCAGCTCACGCTCGAGGGCGAGAACGCCGAGGCGTACTGGCGCTTCGACGGCAAGGGTGTGTCGCTCCAGCGCCGTGGCGTGGATGATCAGTGCGACCGCATCTTCACGATGCCCATCATCGACGGCAAAGCCGGCCCGATGACGCAGCTGTCGAGCGGGAAGGGCGCCACCACCTGCGCCCACTACCTCGCGGGTGACGATGAAGTGCTCTACGCGTCGACCCACCTCGGCGGCGAGGCGTGCCCGCCGAAGCCCGACATGCGGCAGGGCTACGTGTGGGCGCTCTACGACTCGTACGACATCTTCAAGACGAAGGCCGACGGTTCGGGTGCGCTGCAGCGCTTGACCGAGACCGCCGGCTACGACGCCGAAGCCACAGTGTGCGCGAAGGACGGTTCGATCATCTTCACGTCGACCCGCGATGGCGACATCGAGCTGTATCGCATGGACAAGGACGGGAAGAACGTGAAGCGGCTCACGTTCACGCCCGGCTATGACGGCGGCGCGTTCTTCAACGCCGACTGCTCGAAGATCGTGTGGCGCGCGTCGCGCCCCAAGCCCGGCCGTGAGCTCGAAGACTTTCAGGGTCTGTTGAAGCAGGGCCTGGTTCGCCCGAGCAAGCTGGAGTTGTTCGTCGCCAACGCCGACGGCTCCGAAGCGCGGCAGGTCACGTACTTGAACGCTGCGTCGTTCGCGCCGTTCTTCTTCCCCAATCGGGACCGCATTCTCTTCTCGAGCAACTACGGCGACCCGAAGGGCCGCGATTTCGACATCTGGGCGATCAATACCGACGGTACGCAACTCGAGCGCATCACCTACACGCCGGGCTTCGACGGCTTCCCGATGTTCTCACCCGACGGTCAGTGGTTGATCTTCGCGAGCAATCGCATGACCGACGCGGGCAAGCAGGACACGAACCTCTTCCTCACGAAGTGGATCGATCATGACCCGAAGTTCACGGCGGGTGCGGCGGAGCGGATTCTCGACGACGCGACCTGGCTCGCAGACCCCGCGCGCGAAGGCCGCGGCATCGGAACGAAGGGCCTCGAAGCGGCCGGCGAATACCTCGAAGCGGAGCTCAAGAAGATCGGCCTCGAGACCTCGCGCGTTCCCTTCGACGTGGTGACCGCGGTGACTTCGCAGAGCACGTTGAGCATCGCCGGCAAGCCGGTGACTGACTTCACCACCGTCGGCTGGAGCACGCAGGGCGAGGTGAAGGGCAAGGCGGTGCTCGCGGGCTGGGGCATTCAAGACGCGGAGCTCGGCCTCGACGACTTCAAGGGCGTCGACGTGAAGGGAAAGATCGTCATCGCGCGTCGCTTCGTGCCCGAGAACGAGAAGCTCTCGACGCCGGAAGCGCAGCGGCGCGCCGGCGACCTTCGCAAGAAGGCCTTCGTCGCCAGGTCGCTCGGCGCCAGGGCGCTGATCGTCGTCGACTGGCCCGTCGCGAAGGACCCGAAGGAGGTTCCTCCCGAAGCCGCGCTGCCGGTGTTGCGCCCCGAGGGCACCGGTGAGGCGGGCCTTCCCGTCGTGGTGGTGAAGCGCGCGGCGTTCGAGTCGTCGTGGAAGAACCTCGAGAGCAGGAAGAGCATCGACGTCGCCATGAAGGTCGCGCTCACCTTCGAGAAGACGCAGGCGTTCAACGTCGTGGGCCGCATCGCGGCGGGCAAGAAGGCCGGCGGCGCGGTGATCATCGGCGCGCACTATGACCACCTCGGTCTCGGTGGGCACAACTCGCTGGCGCCCGACAAGAAGGAGCCGCACCTCGGCGCTGACGACAACGCGTCGGGCACGGCGACCCTGCTGGAGATCGCCCGCGTGCTGAACGCCGAGAAGGCCGAACTGACGCGCGATGTGATCATCACCGCCTTCAGCGGCGAAGAAGACGGCGTGCTCGGCTCGTCGGCGCTCGTGAGGTCGAAGCCGGAGTGGATGAACGGCGCCATCGCGATGCTGAACCTCGACATGGTCGGCCGTCTGCGCGCGAACGAGTTGACCGTGCTCGGCGCGAAGTCGGCCGCGGAGTGGGAGCCGCTCGTGGTGCACGCGTGTGCTGCGGCGCGCGTGCAATGCAACGTCGGTGGCGACGGCTACGGTCCGAGCGATCAGACGTCGTTCTACGCAGCGGGCTTGCCGGTGCTGCACTTCTTCACCGGTGCGCACGGCGACTACCACAAGCCCTCTGATGCGCCGGCGAAGCTCAATGCAGGCGGCATGGCGCAGATCGCCCAGGTCGTCGCTGGCGTGACGCGTGGGCTCGGCAACGCGACGTTGACGTACCAGAAGCTCCCGTCGCCCACCGGCCCCGGTGATGCACGCAGCTTCAACGCGTCGCTCGGTACGGTGCCGAACTACGGCGGTCAGCAGGGCGTCAAGGGCGTGCTGCTCGACGACGTGCGTCCCGGTGGCGGAGCCGACAAGGCCGGCATGAAGCGTGGTGACGTGATCGTGAAGCTCGGCAAGTACGACATCAACTCGGTCGAAGACCTGATGTTCGTGCTCATGCAGGCGAAGCCAGGTGAGACGGTGGGCGCCGCGGTGCTTCGAGACGGCAAGCGCGTGGAGATGGAAGCCACGTTTCAGGAAGGCCGTCGTCGTTGAGCGCTGCGAAGCGCCGCTCGAGGGCTGAAGTCGAAGCGGCGCTGCGCGCGGGCTCTCCGCGATCGTTGCGCGACCTCGGTGACGACGTCGACACCGCGCTCGCCGTCGAGGCGGTGATGAAGCTCTGGGGCGACTCCGAAACGCCGGCGCTCTGGCACATCGCGCGAAACGGTCAGCAGCTGCCCGATGCCGTGATTCGCGGCGTGCTCGAGCGATTGGCGTCGGTGAAGCAGCGCGGTCATGCGGTCTTCCTTCTCGAAGCCGTGCGCCTGAGCGCGGAGCCCCTGCAGACCGCATGGGCCGAGGCGCTGCGCGCGTACCTCGAAGTGGAGGTCGCTCAAGAGGCGTGGGGCTCGAAGCTCGTTCGTGAACGCGTCACGACGTACGCGAAGAGTCCGTTGCTGCCGGCGTTTCAAGCGGCGGTCGTTGCAGGCCGCGACGCGTCGATGCGGTTTCTCGCGGTGCTGGCACACGACGCGTCTGAGGCCTCGCTCGATGCGTTGGTGACGCGCTTCTCGGCCGTCGCAGATGAGCGAAGTGCAGCGCTCGCCCGGCTGCGCCGGTTGAAGACGCACGCGGCGAGAACGCCGGAGGTCGAGGCCTTCTTCGAGGCCATCGAGCGTCGCCTCGATGATCGCGCGCAGGCCTCAGGCGTCCTCGAGTTCATGCGGTCGATCGGCTTCGAGGTCGACGCCGTCAAGGTGCGCGTGTCCATCAATTCGAGTGACGTGAATCGCAACGGTGTTCCTTCGATTCAGGGGTCGCTCGTCATCGACAGCGCCTCGGGAGAGTGGTTTCGCGTGCATCTCTCGCGCGTGAGCGGGCTGGCCGACATCATCAGCACGAACTTCACGCTGAGCGGCGGCACCGACAAACTCGACGTGGGCCGTTGCGCACCGAACGAATTGCCACAGTGGCTCACGAAGACCGCGCAGAAGTTGAAGATCACCTGGTCCGACGACCCGCACGTGTACGGCACGCTGCGCGGGAAGAAGCGGCAGCAGTTCGTCGACTGGGTGTTCTCGAAGGCGTGATTCCACCGCGTGGGAAAAAGCCGTCGGCATCGGAGTGCGTGACGGAACCACCACGCGAAGCGCGTCGCACAGACGCACGCGCGCCGCGCCGCTAGCATCCCCGCATGACGCGCGACGGGTTTCGGGAGGGGCTGCTTGCAGTGATGGAACGCAAGCAGCACTGGGCCTGGCCGGACTTCACCGAGGGCCGGGTCGCGAAGTCGAAGCTGCACATTCATCTCGAGCAGGAATACGCGGTCTTCGTGCGTGACTTTCCGGTGCTCGTCGGTCGCGCGTACGTGCAGTGCCCCATTCCGCAGGTGCGCCGCGAGCTCGCAGAAAATCTCTACGAAGAAGAGACCGGCGGGCTGCACGCGGGCCGTCCCCACCCGGAGCTGTTCCTCGAATACCCCAGAGGCCTCGGCTTCGAGCTCTCGCGCTTCGAGGCCGTCACCTTGCTCCCCGGCGCGCAGCGCTACCGCAGCGTCATCGACTCGCACTCGAAGAGTCACGGCTGGGAATGTGCGGCCGCGGTGGTCACGCTCTTCATCGAAGGTACGCCGCACGAGCGCGCGTTGTTCGATGCATCGATTCCGCCGCGGCCCGAACCTGCGCTGTCCGAGCACCCGCTGGTGAAGCACTACGGCCTGCCGCTCGAGTCGCTCGCGCTCACGAAGGCGCATCGCGGGGTCGAAGGAAATCACCGCCTGGCCGCGTGGACGGTGATGCTCGACTTCGTCGACGTCGCTGCGCGCGGTCATGTGCTCGACGCGATGGAAGAAGCGCTGCAGGCGTGGCTCGGGTACCGCGACGACGTGGCGCACGCCTGTGGCGTCACCCGCTAACGGCTTGGTCGAGCAGGAGAAGCGGTGTTCACTCCCGCCTCCATGCACCGTATCGACGAGCCGCACCCGTTCAGCCTCGAGACCGCGAAGCTCCACTACGCAGAAGATCGCCCCGTCGTCGCTGACCACCTCCTGCTCGAGCTCGAGCTCGACTTCGAGAAGCAGTCGCTCGCCGGTGTCGTCACCCATTCGCTGGTGAGCGTCGGCGCGTTGAAGCGAGTGACCTTCGACGCGGTGAACCTCGACGTGCGCAAGGTGGAGGTCGACGGCAAGCCGGCGGAGTTCGACTCCGGCTCCGGAGCGCAGCTGCACGTGCTGATTCCGCGCGGCATCAAGTCGCGCACGGAGTTCACGGTGCGCATCAGCTACCGCGCGTCGCCGCAGCGTGGCCTGTATTTCATCGGCAACGAGCAGGTGTGGACGCAGGGCCAGGACATCGACTCGCGACACTATTTTCCGTGCCTCGACACGCCCGCGCAGAAGTGCAGCAGCGAGGTGAAGGCCACGTTCCCGAAGCACATGACGTCGCTGTCCAACGGGGCGCTCCTGAAAGACACCGTCAAGGGCGACCGGCGCACGATGCACTGGAAGCTCGACGCCCCGCACGCGCCGTATCTGGTGACGCTCGTCGTCGGTGACTTCGAAGTGCTCGAGCAGAAGTCGGGCGAGACGAACGTGCGCACCCTGTACCCCCGGGGTCGCAGGGAAGATGCGCTGCGCTGCGTGAAGCGCACGCCGCAGATGATGGCGTTGTTCGAGCGGCTGACCGGGCAGCCGTACCCGTGGGGCGACTACGCGCAGATCTTCGTTCGCGAGTTCATCTTCGGCGGCATGGAGAACACCTCGGCCACCACCTTGACCGACGCGGTGCTGCACGACGAACGCGCGCATCAGGACTATTCGGCCGAGTTCCTCATCGCGCACGAGCTCGCGCACCAGTGGTTCGGCGATCTGCTCACGTGCCGTGATTGGCCGCACGGCTGGTTGAACGAAGGCTTCGCGACCTATTCGGAGATCCTCTGGAAGGAAGAGGGCGAGTCGCTCGACGAGGCAGATCATCAGCGCAAGCTGGACCTCGAGACGTACCTCGACGAGGTGAAGGAGCGGTACGCGCGCCCCATCGTCGCTCGCAAATTCGACGCGCCCATCGACCTCTTCGATCGGCATCTCTACGAGAAGGGCGGGTTGGTGTTGCACGAGCTGCGAAGGCGGCTCGGTGACGAGGACTTCTTCTCGGCAGTTCGCGAGTACGTCGCCGCCCACGCCGGAGGGTCGGTCGAGACCGTCGACCTCTCGCGTGCGGTGGAGCGTACGACCGGCAAGAACATCGACCGCTTCTTCGACGAGTACGTGCACCGCGCGGGGCACCCGCAGCTGAAGCTCGACGTCACGTACGACGCGGCGAAGAAGGCCGTGCGCATCGCGCTCGAGCAGAAGCAGGACGGTGAGCCGTACGCGCTCACGCTGCCGGTGCAGCTCACCGTCGGTGACAAGCGCGTCACCCACGAGCTCGCGGTGTCGCGCAAAGAGCAGACCTTCTTCGTCGAGGCGTCGCGTGAGCCTTCGCAGTGCATCATCGACGCCCGTCGCGATCTGCTGGCGACGCTCGAGATCTCCAAGCCGATGGGCTGGTGGCGCAACGAGCTGCAGCACGCCGAGGTCGCGCGTGCACGCACCGAAGCTGCGGCGATGCTCGCGAAAGATCCCGCGGCTGCGACCGTCAACGCGCTGGCGAAGGTGCTCAGCAGCGAGCGCGTGTTCTGGGGTTCGCGGGCGGCGTGCGCGAAGTCACTCGGTCAGCTGCGAACGCCGCTGGCTCGGCTCGCGTTGCTGTCGTCGCTCAACGTGAAGCATCCGAAGGCGCGGCGCGCGGTGGTGGCGGCGCTGGGTCAGTTCCGTGAAGACACCGAGGTGGCCGAAGTGCTCGTCGGTGCCGCGAAGGCCGGCGATGAGAGCGGCTTCGTCGAAGGTGAACTCGCGCGCGCGCTGGGCCGCGTTCGTGCTGCAGGGGCCTTCGAGGTGCTGCTGTCGATGATGAACCGCACCGCGTTTCAAGACGCCGTGCGCGTCGGCGCCATCGACGCTTTCGCCGAGCTGCGGGACCCGAAGGGGTGGAAGCCGGTGCTCGCGGCGCTGGCGAAAGGTCAGCCCGTCTTCGGCCGCCGCGCGGCCATTGCTGCCATCGCGAAGCTCGCCGAGCCGGCCGACAAGAAGACCGAGGCCGTCGAGCTCATCGGCAGGCACCTGCGCGACGAGAACTTCCGCGTTCGGCTCGCGGCGATCGACGCGGCTTCGACGCTGGGCGACGAGCGGCTCATCGGCGCGCTCCAGTCGACCCCATTCACCGATGGCCGGGAACAACGTCTCGCGCGCGAAGCCGTGCGGTCGCTCCGCGAGAAGTCTCCTGGCAACGAGCTTCAGTCACTGCGTGGCGAGGTCGACAAGCTGAAGGCGGACGTTCGCGCGCTGCAGGAGAAGCTCGAAGAGAAGAAGCGTTAGCGGTTCGCCGGGCGGTCGGTCTTCGACTCGGGCGGGGCGACGACGATCATCACCGTCTGCCAGCTGCTGACCTGCACCGTCTTGAGCTGCGCCTTCGTGCCGTCCTGGAGGGCCACCGTGTTGGTCTCGTTCATGACGCGTCATGTTGCTGACGACGCGGTGCCCAGAAAAGGGGGCCTGTGAAAATGTGTAAAATCACAGACATGTCAACGCGTTTACGCGCTGTGTCTCAGTGATTTCAGGCGCTTAACGCTTCTTTGGTAAACGCGTGGGGCCGTTGAGGGGTGTGAAGACGCGGGCGCCGGTGAGGCTGGGGTCGTTGCGGCGGGCACGGCTCATTTCGCTGAGCACGAGCCTCGAGCGTTCGAGACTCTCGGTGCAGCGCTCGTTCTCGGGGTCCACTTCGACGCAACGGGCGAACACGTTGTTGGCCGAGCGCACCTCGTCCAACGTGGGGTTCTTCTTCCCGAGCAGGTTGTCGGCGTAGTCGAGCTCACGCGATTCGCCCTTGAAGCGCAGCGCGGGTGGATCTTCGGGTACGTCGACCGGCGGAGGCGGCGCGGCGATCGTCCCGGAGGGCGGGGGCGGCACCGCCGGGCGCGCGTCGACTGCCACCGGCTCGGGGAGCTTCTCGGTGGGCATCGGCGTGGGCGCGGAGGGCACGAGGTCCTGACGCACCATGGGGCGCGGCGGAGCAGCGACGGCAGTCGGGGTTGGCGGTAGCTCGGTGACCGGCGAAACCACAGGCTCACCATCGGCCAGTGCGAACCACACCGCGGCGCCGAGAATCGCCCCGCAGCTCACGCCGACGAGCAGGCCGGCCTTCATGACTTCACCTGCGTGCCCACCACCTCTTCGTAGGCGGTGATGACGGCGGTGATGTCCTTGTCGCCGAGGCCTGAGGCGCGGGCGAAGTTGTAGGTCTCCCGCACGCTCGCGGCGGATGGCGTCGGCACGCGATGCAGCGCCGCGTTCTCGAGGAAGAGCGAGAGGTCTTTGTGCATCAGGTCGATGGAGAAGTGCGTGGTGAAGTCGCGCTCGAGCAACGCCTTGCCCTTGAAGTCGTAATACGGCGAGCGGAAGCCAGAGGCCTGCACCACCTCGATGAGCTTGCGTGGATCGACGCCGGCTTTCTGCGTGAGCAACAGGCCTTCGCTGAAGGCCTGCAGCATCGAGGCGATGAGCGCGTTGCCGGCGAGCTTCACCTGTGTGCCCGCGCCGACGGGGCCGCAGTGCACGACCTTCTCGCCGACGGCGGTGAAGATCGGCGTGGCGCGCGCGAGCGTGGCTTCGCTGCAGCCGGTCATGATGACGAGCGTGCCTTTTTCCGCGCCGCCGCGGCTGCCGGTCACCGGCGCTTCCGCGAAGTCGACGCCTCTGGCTGCGAACTTCTCGGCGAGCGATTTCACCAGCGCCACCGACACCGTCGAGAAGTCGATGAAGAGCTGGCCTTCGCGTGCGCCCGACAAGAGGCCGGCGGCGACTTCTTCGAGCGCCTTCGGGTCTGCGACGCAGGTGCAGAACGCGTCGACGCGGCGCGCGAGCTCGGCGGGCGACGAGGCGACTTCGATGCCGTCGGCTTTCAGCGCGTCTGCTTTGTCGGGTGAGCGGTTCCACACCACGACGTCGAAGCCCTTCTTCTTCAGGTTCTTCGCCATGGGCGAACCCATGATGCCGAGACCGAGAAAACCGACGCGCTTGATGCTCATGCGGAAACGGTTACCAGAGCCCCGAGCGCGAGGGGAACTCCCCTGATAGAACGATGCGCTCCATGCCGCTCCGACTGTTCAAAGGTGAGTCGTCGAGTGTCGCCCAGCGCGAGCGCCGCGAGCAGCTCGAGAAGGCGCTCGCCGACGGGTTCCGCACGCTCTCGCAGATCTTCCAGAAGACCGCCGAGATCATCGAGCAGCAACGGCTGCAGCGCAGTGGCTACGAGAAACAGGAGAAATTCCTCGAGCGCACCAAGCCGAAAGACACGAAGTAACCGATGTTCTACCGATTCTTCCGTGCGGCCGCCGGCCTCGCGCTGCGGCTCTTCTTTCGCATCGAAACGCCCGTCGACCCGCATGATGGCCTGAAGCTCGAAGGCCCCGTGATGTACGTCGGCAATCACCCCAACGGGCTCATCGACCCCGGCGTGTTGTTCGCGCTCTCACAGCGTCAGGTCACGTTCCTCGCCAAGGAGCCGCTGTTTCGCACCCCCGGTATCGGCGCGATTCTGCGCGGCCTCGGTGCGCTGCCGGTGTTCCGCAAGCAGGACGGGCCGGGGGACACCACGAAGAACGAAGGCACGCTGACGGCGTCGGTCGAGGCGTTGAAGCAGGGCCGGGTGATCACGATCTTCCCCGAAGGGAAGTCGCACAGTGAGCCGCAGCTCGCGGAGTTGAAGACGGGGGCGGCGCGCATCGCGCTGGAAGCGGTTCGCCAGGGCGCTGCGGTGAAGATCGTGCCGGTGGGCATCACCTACGAAGCAAAGAACCTGTTCGGCAGTCGCGTGCACGTCGACGTCGGTGCGCCGATTTCGCCGAGTGGCGAAGCGCGTGAGCTGACGACGACCATCGCCAACGCGCTCAAGGCCGTGACGCTCAACCTCGCGGCGTGGGAAGAGCTGCCGCTGATTCAGACCGCCGAAGCGCTCTACGCCCTGGCGTCGAATTCGCGCGCCGGTGACACCGAGCGGCTCAAGGCGTTCGCGCGCGGCGTGACCGCGTTGCGTGAAGAGCAGCCGGAGCGCTTCGAAGAGTTGAAGGCGCGACTCGTTCACTTTCGCTCGCGCCTGTCGCTGCTGGCGATGAGCGCCGATGACGTTCACTCTCGGTTTCAGCCCGCCACGGTGACGTGGTTCGTGGTGCGCAACGTGTTGTGGCTGGCGACGCTGCCGGTGTTCGCGCTGGGAATGCTGGTGTTCGCGATTCCGTATTTCCTGCCGCTGCTCGCGGTGCGGCTCGCGAAGCCCGATGTCGACACCGAATCGACGGTGAAGGTGCTGACCGCGATGGTCGTGGCGCCAGTGTGGTGGGTGTTGCTGACCGCGCTTTCGTGGTGGCAGGGCGGTGTGGTGGCGGGGCTCGTCACGTTCGTCACCGTGCCTCCGCTGGCGATCTTCACGCGCATGTTCTTCGAACGCCGTGCGTCGGCGTTGCGTGACGTGCGCACCTTCTTCGTGCTCGGGAGCCGCAAGTCGCTGCAGCGGCGGCTGGTGGAAGAGGGGCGCGAAATCGCCGGTGAGGTCGAGAAGCTGGTCGGTGAGTTCAGCGCGCGGGTGGCCTGAAACACTTCGGGCCTGAGGAACGGTGAAGTTCTCTCAGGCCCGGGAGCGTTCGTCAGCTCACTGCGAGATCACGGAGGGAAGCAGACGCCGCCGCTCGGCAGACCGACGTTCTGGCAGGTGTAGCCGCTGCGGCAGTTCGAGATGCCGCCGGGCGTCGTGCAGTTGCGCAGGCACAGGCCGTAGTCGTCGGCCGGATCGTTCGGCGTGTTGTTGTTGAAGTCGATGCAGGTGCCGTTGCTGCCGCAGAAGTCACCGCGCAGATCGTACGTGCACTCCGCCGTGCAGTAGCCCTGCGGGAAGCGTGATGCGCCACCGTCCGGCAGCGTCGGCGCGAAGCAGAAGCCGAGGCTCGGATCAGGCGGGTTCTGACACGCCGAGTCCTGCGTGCATGCGTTACCGGTGCTGGTGGCGTTGCCCGCGACGGGCATCGGCACCGGGTCGAGCCAGCAGTTACCCGGCTGACCGTTTTCAGCGAACTTGCACGAGTAGCCGGAACGGCACGTCGACTGCGAGCCCGCGCTCGGGCACGCGCTCAGGCAGAACGAGGTCGGCTCGCCGTAGTAACTGAAGATCGAGTTGTCCTGCACGCAGAGACCACCCGCTCCGCAGACCGTGTCGTCCGTGCAGGTGCGCGTGCAGTAGCCGCCCGGGTAGCTCGCGTTGCCGTTCGTCGTCGAGAGCTTGCAGGTCAAACCGCTCGCGCAGTTGCTCGAAGAGTTGCACGCGCCACCGATGGGTTGATTCGTGGTACCGGTGCCGCCGCCCGTCGCTGAACCGCCACCCGCCGCGGTGCCACCACCCGCCGCGGTGCCACCACCCGTCGCGGTGCCACCGCCCGTCGCGGTGCCACCGCCCGTTGCCGCGCCGCCACCGGTGCCCGAGCCGCCACCTGTCCCGCTCGACACGCAGACACGTGTCGACTGGTTGCAGACCGGGGTCGAGCCGGTGCACGTCTGGCACGCCGCGCCGCCCTGGCCGCAGATGGTCGCCGTGTTGCTGTTCGCGTAGTTCACGCAGCCGATGGTGGGGTGCACGCAGCCATCGCAGGTGCCCGAGCCGCCGCCCGTTGCCGAGCCGCCGCCCGTTGCCGAGCCGCCGCCCGTTGCCGAGCCGCCGCCCGTTGCCGAGCCGCCGCCCGTTGTCGAGCCGCCGCCCGTTGCCGAGCCGCCGCCCGTCGCCGTACCGCCACCCGTCGCCGTGCCGCCACCCGTCGCCGTGCCGCCACCCGTCGCCGTGCCGCCACCCGTCGCCGTGCCGCCACCCGTCGCCGTGCCACCACCCGTGGTGCCTACGCCGCCGCCGTTGCTCGAGGTGCTCTGGCAGACGCCGAGGTTGCACACCTGGCCCAACTGACACGTCTGGCACGCCTGACCGAGCTGACCGCACGTGCTCTGGGCCGACTGCTGGCAGGTGCCCGAGGCGTCGCAACAGCCCGACGGGCACGTGGTGGGACCGCACTGCTTCGCCGGGCCACACGCGGGCGTCGTCGCGAAAAGAAGACCGATCGCAAAACCGGCCACGACATGCTTCGAAAGATTCATGGAAGTGAGGTTCCCCTGAGTACCGCCGGCCGGAGGCACTCGTGATTTCAGTCGTACATGAAACGGGTTCGGTCTGCCAACGCGCTAACACGGCTACACTGGCGCCGTGATTCACACCGCCGTGGAAGCGAAGGGTCTCGTCAAACGCTTCGGTACCTTCACCGCCGTCAACGAGCTCGCCATGACCATTCCGCGGGGCGCTTTCTATGCGTTCCTCGGCCCCAACGGCGCGGGCAAGTCGACGACCATTTCCCTGATGACGGGTACTTACGCGCCCGACGCAGGCACGCTCTCGATCCTCGGAGTCGACGCCCGTCAGCACCCGATCGAGGTGAAGAAGAAGCTCGGCGTGGTTCCTGAAGAGCTGTCACTTTTCGAACGCCTCACGGGCCGCCAGTACCTCGTGTTCAGTGGTCGCATGCACGGGCTCAGCGGCGACGATGCCGCCGCGCGTTCCGAGGAGCTGCTCTCGCTGACCGAGCTCGCGTCGAAGGGCGACACGCTGGTGGCGGAATATTCGAAGGGCATGCGACGGCGCCTGGCGATCGCGGCGGCGCTGATTCACGCACCTGAGCTGGTGCTGCTCGACGAGCCCTTCGAAGGAATCGACGTGCTGGCGGCGGGCGTGATTCGCGAACTGCTCGCCGAGCTGTCGCGTCGGGGGGTGACCTTGCTGCTCACCACGCACGTGCTCGAGATCGCCGATCGCCTCGCGACGCACGCCGGGGTGATCCGCGCGGGCAAACTCGTCGACGAAGGAGACGTCGCTTCGCTCAAGGCGCGGCACTCGGTCGACTCGCTGGAGCACGTGTTCGAGAAGCTGATCGGCGTACCCGCAGCGCGCGACGCGAAGTTGAGCTTCTACACATGAAGACACCCGGCTTCGTGACGCACCTCTTCCTCTTGTGGGGTCTGCGTCTGCGCGTCGGCCTCAACCGCGGCGCTCCGTCGCGCTGGTGGCTGTCGGTGGCGGGCTTTCTGTTCTCGAGCGCGCCGGCGGTGATCCTGGGCTTCGGCTTCTATGGCCTCGTTCAGTTCACCAATCGACTCGAGCTGGAGATCTGGCCGGACTTCATTCTGCGGTTGCTCTCGTTCGTGACCACGTGCGTGCTCGTCACCTGGCCCGTGCTGTCGGCGGGCGTCGACGATCACTCGGAGCTCTCGCGCTACGCGGCGTACCCCATCTCGTCGTTGCGGTTGATGCTGGCGTCGACGCTCGCGAGCCTCGCTGAGCCGCGCTCGCTGGTCTTCTACGGCCCGCTCGTGGGCGCGACGCTCGGCTACTTGTCGGTGCGTGAAGTGCACCACCCGGTGCTGATCTTCGTGGGCTTCTGCGCGTACGTGCTCTTCAACGCAGCGGTGTCACGCGTCGGTCTGCACATCGTGCTCAACGTGTTGCGACAGAAGCGCAGCGCGGAGCTCATCGGTGGTGGTTTCTTCTTCTTCCTCGTCGCCGCGTCGTTCATTCCGCCGGTCGACACCAGCTGGTTGTTCGATCTCGGTCAGGCCGGTGTGCAGGCCGTTCCCGACACCATCGTGGAAGACGCGACCAAAGCGCTCGGCCGCTTTCCCACCGGCTTCTTCGCGCACGCGCTGTTGCGTTCGGTGATGCACGACGGCATTCGCGTGCTGGCTGACGTGCTCGCGCTGGTCGAGATGTCGCTGCTGGCCCTGGTCGTGGCCTGGGGCCTGTTGATGGACTTCCACCGCCAGTCAGGTCGCGCGGGCCCCGCAGTCGGCGTACAGCGTTCACGCAATCCCTTCGTGGCGCCGAAGACGTTGTTCGGCACCTTCGTGGTTCGCGAAGCGGTCGATCTCTTTCACAACCCGCGCGCGCGGCTGCTGGTCGCAGTGCCGTTCGTGCTGTCGATTCTCTTCAAGCTGTTGTCCGGTCGCGCGCTGTTCGTCTTCCTGCTCGGTGAGACCGCCGACGCGTGGCTGCTCGGTGGCCTCGCCGTCTACGGAGCCATCGTGCTCGGCTCCACGTTCTCGCAGAACGCATTTGCCTACGACGGTCACGGGTTCTCGGCGTTCCTCGCAGCGCCGATTCAGCTCGGCGACGTGCTGCGCGCGAAGAACCTCGTTCACGCGTGCGCGGGTGGCGGGCTCGGGGTGTTGGTGTCGTTCTTCTACGTCGTCTACTTCGGTCACGGTTCGGCGCTCGACGTCGCGCTGGCTGTCGCTTCAGTCGCCACCTTGATCCCCATGGTGCTCACCGTGGGCAACGGCCTGTCGCTGTATTTCCCGGTGAAGTTCCACGCGAACCTGAAGCGTCGCGACAAGCTGCCGTTCGTCGCTTCGATGATCGGTGTCGGCGCGGCGCTGGTCGGCACCTGGCCGATGGCGACGGCTTTGAGACTGGCAGGGAAGGGTGGGCCGACGGTCCACTCGCTGCTCACCGTGGTCGGCGCCGCTGTCTGCGCGTGGGGCCTCTACGCGGTGACGCTCCCCAGATGGATTGCGCTGCTCGAACAGCGTCGCGAGTTCATTCTGAGGGCCGTCATTCGCGAATGAAATGAGGCGCCGCCTCGCACGTAGGAGCTGTCGTGAACTTCATCCTCAACATCCTGTGGGCCATCGTCGGTGGCGGCTTCATTCTGGCGCTCGAGTACGCGTTGGCGGGTGTCGTGTGCTGCCTCACCATCGTCGGCATTCCGTTCGGGCTTCAGTGCTTCAAGCTCGCGGGGCTGGCACTGTTTCCCTTCGGGAAAGACTTCGACGACTCGAAGCGATCAGGACCGCTCGGTCTGGTCGGCAACGTGTTGTGGTTCTTGTTCGCCGGCGTGTGGATCTGCATCACGCATCTGATGGCGGCGGTGCCGCTGGCCATCAGCATCATCGGAATTCCCTTCGCGATTCAGCACGTCAAGCTGGCGCTCATCGCGCTCACGCCGTTCGGAGTTCGCGTCACCGCACGCGCGTGACGAAGTCGGCCAGCGCCTTTGCGTTGTCTTCGAACCGCCTGATCACGCGCTCGAGCGGCACGAAGCGCGCGAGCAGCCCGGTGAAGGCCTCGACCGATTCGTAGCGCGTGGTGTTGTCGTCGAGGCGGGTCAGCGTCTGGGTGCGTTCGGCGCGCACGAGCTTGAGCGAGGGCAGCAGGCCCTGAAAGCGCCACGCGAGTTCGGCCCGCTCTCCCGGAGCGTCGACGCGCGTCACGAGTTGGCCGATCTTCATGCCGCTCCCATCGGGCCACTTCACGTGCAACACGAGGCGGTCTCCGACCCGAGGGCTCGACGCGCCGTCCACCTTCACCACGAAGGGGTTCCACGTCGGGTAGGCCTCGAGGTTGATCAGCGCGTTCCACACCGTCGAGATGGGCGCTGCGATGTCGATCGTTGCTCGGGCAGACGGAGGGCTCATGCGGGCCGCATAGCGTGAAACCCGACCCGACCCGCGGCGCTGAAGACGCGTGCAGGAAAAATTCCGAGCGTGAGTTGGGTTTTCGCCATCCGCCTCGCTGTGAGAATTTCAAGGGCCGTGCGCTCAATCATTCTGGCAACAGTGATCGTGGTTTTCGTGTCGTGCTCCGGCTCGCCGATGGAGGGTGACGATGGCGGCGCTGGCGGCGGTTTCGTCATGACGGGTGGTGGAAGCGCCGTCGGTGGCGGCACTGCAACCGGCGGCGGGAGTGCAACTGGCGGCGGGAGTGCGACTGGCGGCGGTGACGGCACGACGGGTGGAGGCGCTGCGACGGGCGGCGGTGATGGCACGACGGGCGGCGGAGCTGCGACCGGCGGCGGAAGCGCGATCGGCGGTGGTGACGGTGCGACGGGTGGCGGCGCTGCGACCGGCGGTGGTGACGGAACGACGGGCGGCGGTACTGCGACCGGCGGCGGCACTGCGACGGGTGGCGGCGCGGCGACCGGCGGTGGTGACGGAACGACGGGCGGCGGCACTGCGACCGGCGGCGGCACTGCGACGGGTGGCGGTACTGCGACCGGCGGAGGCACTGCGACGGGTGGCGGCGCGGCGACCGGCGGTGGTGACGGAACGACGGGCGGCGGTACTGCGACCGGCGGAGGCACTGCGACGGGCGGCGGTACTGCGACCGGCGGCGGCACTGCGACGGGTGGCGGCACTGGGACCGGCGGCGGTACTGCGACCGGCGGAGGCACTGCGACGGGTGGCGGCACTGCGACCGGCGGCGGCACCGCGACCGGCGGCGGCACTGCGACCGGCGGCGGCACTGCGACGGGTGGCGGCACTGCGACCGGCGGCGGCACCGCGACCGGCGGCGGCGCTGCGACCGGCGGCGGGACTCGGCGGCGGGACTGCGACGGGTGGCGGCGCTGCGACCGGCGGCGGCACCGCGACGGGCGGCGGCGCTGCGACCGGCGGCGGCACCGCGACGGGCGGCGGCAGCGGCGCGCTCCCCGGTGAGAACTGTGTGGCTCCGATCCAACTTGCGTTCTCGTCAGCCGACGGTGGCAGCACGCTCGTCGCGACGCGCACGATCAATCTCTCGCCCTATCAGAACGACTTGACGGGCTCGTGCAACTCCACCGTTACCGGCCCCGACGTCGAAGCGGTGATGCAGATCACCCTCTCTGAAACGCGAGACGTTCAGATCTCCGTCACTGGTTCGAACGGCCTCGATGCGGTCGTCTACGTGCGCCAATCGAGCTGCATGAGCGGCGGGCAACTCGCGTGCGTGGACGCCACGTACGCGAACCAGACCGAGACCGTCACGCTCAACGCCCTCGCGCCCGGCGCGTACTTCCTCGTCGTGGAGGCGTACGACTCGGCGGTCGGTGTCGCCGACGTGCGCGTGACCACGACGCCGTACGAAGCGCCCGATGCCGGCCCGTTCGTGCTGCTGGCCACGAACCCGCCCGACGGCGGCGTGCTCGACGGCGGAGCTGTCACCGCTACCTTCAGTCGCGCGCTCGATAGCGCGACCGTCACCGCGAACTCAGCGACGTGCAATTGGCGCAGCACCGATGTCGTCACCAACCGAACGCTGAGCCCCGACCGCAAGACGCTCTCGCTCACGTCTGCCTTCCCGCTCTGGTCGTCGATGACCTGCTCGCTGACGAGCGCGCTGCAATCGAACGGCGAGTCGTTCACCGGCGCAAACATCTTCATGAACACGCGCGCCGGCGCCTGGGTGGGTGACAACGCGGTGTTCTTCGGAGACATCTCGGTGCTCGTCGACAACCCGAAGGTCGCTGGTGGTGCAGGTGGCTATTTCGCGACGTGGTCGCGCGGCAACACCGTGCGCGCCGGTCACAGCGCCGGCACCACGTGGACCGACGACGCCCAGGTCAGCACGGCGCTGGCGACGACCGCACCAGACATCGCCGCCAATGACTCGGGGCGCGCTGTCGTCATCTGGGCTCAGAATCAGACGTCCGACCGCATCTTCGTTTCGCGTTGGGTCAACTTCGCGTGGAACACCCCGGTGCGGCTCGACACGGCCACCAACGGCGCCGGCCGCCCCCACGTCACGATGGACGCTGCCGGCAACATTCTCGCGGTGTGGGAGCAGCGCGCCACGACGACCGGACCGCTGCAGATTCACTACGCGCGCTTCGACGCTGCCACCAGCTCCTGGAGCGCCGCGCAACCCATCGGCACCGGCACCGGCCGCATCTCGCGCATCGTCGGCAACTCGAACGGCGACGCCATCATCGGCTGGGAGCAGTACGACGTCGTCAACCCCAACGCGACCACGCTGATGATCTCGCTGTACACGCGCGCCGGCGGCTTCACGACGCCGGTGGCCATCGGCGCTCAGCAGCCGACCTACGGCCAGAACTTCGCGCTCGACATCACCGAGTCGGGGAAGGTCGCGTTGCTCGCCAATCAGAACGCCACCAGCACCAACACCAACTTCGAGTTGCGACAGATCATCGGGCAGGTGGGCCAGCCGTTCCCCACCACCTGGACCGTCGTCGACACCGGCAACCTCGCTGCGCCGGCGATCGCGCTCGGGGAATACGGTCAGACGTGGCGCGCGTGGCTCAAGCAGAACGGCACCAACTTCGAGGTGATCGCCAGCAACGAGCTCAGCAGCGGCAGCGGCTACTCGACCCCCACGCGGGTGTCGTTGGCGAACTCCAGCGCCGGTTCACCCGTGCTCCGGGCGTCTGACGAGCACGCGCACCTCGTGTTCCCCCAGGGCACATCGGTGCGCTCCATTCGCTTCAACGGCTTGACCGGCGGCCGTTCGCTCGGTGTCGACGCCGTCGGTGACGGCGGTGAGCCCGCGCTGGCGGTCGACCGGGCGGGCCGCGCGTCGCTGCTCTTCGTGGGTTCGAGCGCAATTCGCGCGAACCACTACCGCTGAGCCCGGCGCTTCTTCGTGCCGGCCGGCGAGGGCTTTGCGGTCTTCGCCGGCTTCTTTTTCTTCTTCTTCGGCGCGGTCATCGCGTCACGGTGCGCGAACTCGACCCACGGCCGGAGCTCATCGGGCGAATCGACGAGGTCTTCGGGCATCACCGCCCAACTCGTCATGGTGTCGCCGCGCTGCATGGGGTCGAAGTTGGCTGCGCCTTCCAACGCGCGCGCCTGCGCGAACTTCGTCTCGTCGCGAAACTTCAGCACCACGCGGCCGTCCCACACGATGCAGTAGATGATCTCGTTCGCGAAGAACGCGTCGGAGCCGAACATGCGCTTCTCCGAGACCTCCGGAAGTTCGGCAGACAACTCGGCGATCAGGTCTTTGAGATGCGCGTTGAGCGTGCTCATTGAGCGGCGGGGCCGTCGGCGAGCTTCCACGCGTTGAGCAGCCGCACGCGCACGTCTGGCGGTTCCCACGTGAAGGCCCAGCGCGAACGCCAGAGATTGGTACCCAGCATCTTGTCGTCGGTATCCGGCAGCGTGCGCGCCACCTTGCGGCTGAAGTGCAGCACCGATTCATCGAAGCGCGGGTCGCCGGACTTCACGACGATCGCCACGTCAGCGAGCGCGCCCGTCGCGTCGGTGGTCATCTCGAGCACGGTGCGCAGCCGTTCACGCTGAATGCGCTCACGAATGTTCTCGGAAGCCGAGAGCATCTGCAGCATCTGCTCCCGCGAGCGCGCGTCGTCGACCGTGGGCGTCGGCACGTTGCCTCCCGCGATGCTGCGACCGAGCGGTGAATCGGACACGCGCCTGGCAGCCTCGGCCGACGGGCCGCTGTTGAACATGATGCCCGCGACATCGCGCGCCACGTCACCAGCCGTCATGGGCGTCTTGTCGATGTTGGTCTTCGGCAGCGCGGTGCGCATCGCACTCTCGTAGCGCTTGAAGTGCGCAGGCACGTTGCCAACCGCCACGGCGGCCAGACCGACCTGTTCGCGAAGCTCGGCGTTCAACTTCCGTGTCAGCACGTCGCCCGTGTATTCGTCGAGCGCGCGTTGATCCGGCCGTTCACCGGGCCCGTTTCGAACGGTCGTCCCGCGCGGTGTTTCTTCGAGGCCACCGGTCCCCAGGGACATCGTGAAGCCAGCGCTCGGCGTCAGCGTCGGCCGCGCAACCACCGGGCCGTCAGCGCCCTCGGCGCCTTGAACGTTCGACGGAACGTCGCTGGTGCCGGTACCCGCGGTGCCAGCAGCGGTGGGCGCCGGCGCTGTCGGTTGTGAAGTCGCCTGCTTCTTCTGTGTGCTCTTGACCACCGGCTGCTGCGGTTGAGGTTGCGCTTCGGGTTGCGGCGCGGCCTCGGGTGTCTGCGCGTCGACCCACGCGATGTCCTCGAGCACGATGGGCCTCGCGAAGTACGGAGGCGGCTGTTCGACCGCTGAACTCGCGAACCACAGGAAGAACAGCGCATGCAGGGCGAGGGAGACGCCCAGGAGCGCCAGAACCCTCAGTCGATCAGCCCGTCTCTGCACGTTGGTGCACATAACACCGACACGGGTGTGGAGTAGAAGCCGCTCCCGCATGCTGCCCTTCACGTCGCCGCTCGAACCGATGCTCGCCGAGGCGCAAGACGAAATTCCCTCTGGTGACGGGTGGTTCTACGAACCCAAGTGGGACGGATTTCGTTCCATCGTGTTTCGCGACGGTGATGCCGTTCACCTGTGCAGCCGGAACGGGCAGCCGCTCGAGCGCTACTTTCCCGACGTGGTGGCGGGGCTCAAACGCTCGCTGCCGGAACGCATCGTGATCGACGGCGAGATCATTCTGCCCGGTGAAAAGGGGCTCGATTTCGATGCCCTCGGTCAGCGCATTCACCCCGCAGCGTCCCGCATCAAGCGCCTGTCCGAAGAGACGCCTGCAGGCTTCGTGGCCTTCGATTGTCTCGCGCTGGGCGACGACGATCTCCGCGAGAAGGGCACGCTCGAACGTCGAGGTGTGCTGCGTCGCAACTTTCAGGGGCACGGCGCCTTCTTCGTCACGCCGCACACCATGGACGCAGCCGAAGCGAAGCGGTGGTTCGAAGAGTTCGAAGGTGCTGGCTGCGACGGCGTCATCGCGCGGCGAGTCGAACTCGGCTACCGGCCCGGCGAGCGCGTGATGGTGAAGATCAAGCACGGGCGCACGGTCGACGTCGTCGTCGGCGCGTATCGCGAAGGCAAGAAGCCCGGCACCGTCGGGTCGTTGTTGCTCGGGCTGTACGACGAGCACGGCGTGTTTCATCTCGTCGGCCACACGTCTTCTTTTTCAGCCAAAGAAAAGGCCGCGCTGGTCGATTTCCTGAAGCCGTACGTCGGCGAGTCGTTCGGTGAAGGCCGCGCGCCCGATCAACCCAACCGGTGGAGCAACGGGAAGCAACCCGCGCCCACCGTTCATCTGCGCCCCGAGTTGGTCTGCGAAGTTCGCTACGACTACCTGCAGGGCCCGCGCTTCCGACATGCGGCGACTTTCCTGCGCTGGCGCGATGACAAGAACCCGAAGGACTGTCTGTTTTCGCAGCTGCTGCCTCCCAACCCGTTCAGCCTCGAGAAGATCGTGGCGCTGAGCCCGAGCCGTGTCGCTTCGACCTGACGAGCTGGTCGCCATCGCGGCCGAGCTGAATCGCGAACTGGCCGGCGGCGTGGTGCAGAAGGTGTATGCGCCCACGACCACGCGCGTGTACTTCGAGGTGCGCGTGCCGGGTCGCAGCGTGACCATGCTGGTGTGCAGCGACGCCGGTGCGACGCGAATCTCGGCGGTGCTGGAGCGCCCGCAGAACCCGCCCACGCCGCCCACGTGGCAGTCGGTGTTCCGACGCGAGCTGACCGGCGCGAAGCTGGTCGACGCCGAGGCGTTGCCCACGCGCAAGACGTTGCTGCTGCACTTCACGAAAGACGCGCGCTACCTGACGCTGGTGCTCGAAGTGACGACCGCTCCGGTGATCGTGCTGTGCGCCGGCGAGAACGTGTTGTCACAGTCGATCCCCACGCGGCCGGGGCTGCGCGTCGGCCATCCGTGGAAACCGCTGGAGGCGCACGAAGGCAAGCCACAGCCCTCGCGGCTCCAGGGTGAGCGAACCTTCCTGCGCTTGAGTCACGCGGCCGAGGCGCTGCTGGCGACCGTCGAGCAGAAGACCTGGGTCGATGCGCGCCGTGCACCGCTGCTGGCGAAGCTCAAGAAGCTGCGTCGCACCGTCGAGAAGGTGCGTGTCGAAGCCGATCGCTCGGCGCAGGCCAACGCCCTGAGAAGGGAAGGGGAGCTGCTCACGCAGAACCTCTACCGCCTCAAACGTGGCGAGGCGTCGGTGACGCTGACCGAGTACCTCGAAGACGGCAGCACCAACGACGTCGTGGTGACGCTCGACCCGCGCCGCACCCCCCAGCAGGAAGTCGAGCACCGCTTCCATCAGTACAAGCGGCAACTGCGCGGCGCTGAAATGGCGAAGGCGCGCCTGGCGACCCTGCATAAAGAAGAGGAGGGGCTTCAGGCGCAGCTGACCGCGCTGGAGACCGCGCCTCCCGAAGCGCCACCGTTGCAGTCGTCGCCGCGCAGCACCGCTCAGCAGCAGCCGCTGCCGCCGTACCGCGAGTACCTGGGCCACGGCGGTCAGAAGATCTGGGTAGGTCGTGGGTCGGCGCACAACGACGCGCTCACCTTCCACGTCGCCCGGCCGTTCCACGTGTGGTTCCACGCGCGTGGCGTCCCCGGCGCCCATGTCGTCGTGCCGCTGGACAAACAGGCGCAGCTGACACCCGAAGTGCTGCTCGATGCGGCGCATCTGGCCGCTCACAACTCCGACGCCAAAGGCGAGCCCCGCGTCGAGGTCAGTTACGTGCCCGTGAAGTACGTGCACAAACCGAAAGACTCGGCGCCCGGTGCCGTCACCTACACGCGCGAAAAGACCTTGATGCTGCGCCTGGAGCCCGGCCGACTCGAGCGCCTCTTGAGCGCGCAAAGCGAGCCGTGAGCGACGTTCAAGACTCACTGCATCAAAAGTGCCGTTTGATCGGCAAAACGGAGCTGTGTTACAGCGCGCGCCCTTTCAGGACTCGTACCCACACCCCTGCTGGAGTGCCGATTTGTTGGCGTTCATGCTCTCACCGTCTGTCGCTTCGCTAACGGCGCGCGCGTTTGCCGCCAGAGTGACGTCGTCTTCGGTGCGCATGATGGGGACGAATTCTCAAATGGAATCAAAGGGTTTTGTCTCTGTGAGGCAGTCCGCGAATACGGCACGCAAGTTGCCCTTCCGGGTCGCCCGTTCCTGGAGGACCGCGTGAAGCGTGCGCTTGCCGCAATTCTGATGGTGGTGATGGTGCCCATGGCGGCACTTGGCCAGGAGGCTGGCCAGACCACCCCTCCGGCTCCAACGCCGACCGCGCCGGATTCTTCCGCGACCACGCCGGAAGCGCCTGCGCAGCCGCCCACGACCTCGACAGGTCAGCCGACCGCGCCGGCCGCGAAGAAGGCCAGCAACCCGCTCGCGAAGGCCGTTCAGGCGCGTACGCCCGAAGAGCAGGCCCGCCAGTCCGGCTTCCAGATGATCACCTCGCTCGACCACTACCTGGGCACGGGCACCTTCGTCGACGCGACCAAGTACGCGTCGCTCTCGGCGTGGCTCACGATCATCCCCCAGTACCTGTTCGGCATTGGCAGCCAGCGCCTGGTGGCCAGCGGCACCATTCGCGGCGTGTGGGAATACACGCTGCCCGACGCGGCCACCGGTCGTCGTTGGCAGATCTGGGACGTCAGCCTCGGCGTCTCCGCGCCTGCGCTCTTCAAGGAGAAGTGGTTGACGGGCATCGCCTTCACGCCCAGCGTCGGTCTGACCATTCCGACCTCGCCCGAGAGCTGGAACTCGGGCCTCATCACCACGCTGCGCGCCGGTGTCGTGATGTCCCGCTCGGTGAAGATCGTCGACTTCCGCGCGGTGGTCAGCGTGGCGCGCTCGTTCCACACACAGACCGTCACCGGCTACCGCAACCCCGCGTTGACCGGCGCTGCGGCGACCGACTCGCAGGGCAACCTCCTGGCCATCTGCCGCGCCGGCGAGTCGCTGTGCGGCGTGGCGGGCAACAACACCGCGTGGCTGCTCTCGGTGGGCGGTCAGGTGCAACTCCGTGCCACGGGCAGCCTGTTGTTCTACGTGGGCTACACGTTCCTGAAGACGTGGCGCTACGCCGTGACCGAAACCGACCCGTCGCAAGACCCGTATGCGTCGCAGGCCATGACGAGCGAAGGTCGGTACGCAGTGCGCGCAGGAGCTGGTGAGTTCGACCGTACGTCGGCCTTCTTCGGCGGCAGTTACCAGCTCAATGAGCACTACTCGATCGACCTCGGCCTGAGCACCGTTCAGACGCCGCTCGACGGCCAGCGCCGTGTGCGCTTCCCGTTCATCGCCTTCACCAACGCGGCTGACAACGCCACGTCGCTCTACTTCACCTTCACCGCGGCCTACTGATCATGTCTTCCCGCACCCTGCAGTCGTCTTCCGGAGGCACCATGCACCGTCGCTCACCTTCCTGGCGCTTCGCCTGCGCTGCGCTTGCCGCGCTCACCGTGGCCGGTTGCGCGCAAAGCAACGGCGACCTCGTCACGGTTCAGCCGAACGTCGTGCGCAAGACCGACCTGCTCGATGGGCAGTGGTTCTTCCGCAACACGGTGACCTGGACGCCTTTCAACACCCAGTTCACGTTCCCCGGCCAGACCGGCAACATGGAAAAGCTGGTCTGGGAAGTTCAGCAGAACAACCTGGTCGGCTACCGCTCGTACCCGTACATCGTCGGTAGCGAGCCGAACGTCGACCCGACGTCGCTCGTGTCTGGCACGACGGCCAAGTACTGCGACGCCAACGGCAAGTGCACGGGCGGCCAGAAGTACTACGGCGCGCCGGTGGTGGCCTTCCCCATTCTCAGCCACTTCGACATTCAGCGCGGGTACAACGTCGGCACCGGCGAGCAGACCAACGTCATCAGCGAGAACTCGTCGGACCGCCCGTGGAACGAGCGCGAGTTCATCCGCGTGAACTGGGCGGCGAACATGCTGAACCAGAGCTCCGGCATGAACTGGGGCACGGTTCAGAACCCCAACGACCCGAACAAGACCACCAACGCCAACTGGATTCAGGCCAACGAGCCCGACAGCGACCCGTATGACTGGCCCACGTTCGAGTACACCGACCGCGACGGCGACGGGAACAAGGAGCTCACCTACTTCGACGTGACCGGTCGCTACCTCGCGAGCCCCGACCAGTACTACTACGAGGGCTTCGGCAACATTCCGCTCTGTCTCTTCGCGGCCGGCATCTACGAGTGCGCGTCGAGCGAAATCCACATGCGCGTGTCGATCGCCAAGGTCGACGCCACGTGGTCGCGCGACTACGAGCCGCTGCAGTACGGCAACGAGCTGATGTCGTACTTCGGCTACTTCCGCACCGAGCGCCTCAACTGGGACCAGAAGTTCGGCGCCACGGAGTCGGCGCGCATCCTCCTCGGCCAGCGTCACCGCGTGTGGAAGGAGTACTACGAGAAGGAGAACGGTGAGGTCACCGACCGCTCGATCCCGATGGCGAACCGCACGCCGGAACCCATCAAGTACTACTTCACGCCGGCCAACCGCATGGGCGGTCAGGAGCGCTACGACGAGTTCTTCGAGCCCGGCAAGCGCATCGAGGCCGACTTCGACCGTTCGTTCCGTCGCGCGATCGCCGCGGCTCGCGGAGGCACCGAGGCCGAGAAGGCCGACTGGCGCGCCCAGCCGCAGATGTTCTTCCTCTGCCACAACCCCGTTCGCGCTGGTGACCCGGCCGCCTGCGGCGACGCCGGCTTCTCGCCGAAGATCGGCGACCTCCGTTACAGCTTCGTGAACACCGTTGCCGAGCCGGTCGCGAACGGCCTGCTTGGTTACGGCCCCAGCTCCGCTGACCCGGAAACGGGCCAGGTCATCTCCGGCATGTCGAACACCTACACGTGGGGCGTCGACATGTACGGCCGCGACGTCGCCAACTGGATCAACCTGCTCAACGATCAGGTGTCGGCGTCAGACTACCTGTCGGGCAAGCAGATCACCGACTTCGTGGCTCGCAACCCGACGTACAACATCGCTGGCCTGCCGAAGAACGGCGAGCTCCGCTCGGAGCTCCAGTCGGTGCCGACGCGCCGCGACTTCTCGGTCGGCGCCTTCGATCGCCCCACGCCGCGCATGGCGGCGGTCATCAACAAGATCGTCGGTGACAAGACCACCATCGCCAGCCGCGGTGACGACATGAAGCGCGTCGCCGACCAGCTCGCGAAGTACCCGGCGCTCGAGGCCGCGGTGCTCGACAACCCCGACGTGCAGGCCGACCTCGTGAACCTGCTGCCCGGCTTCGCCCGCGTGGCCGCGCAGCGCGACCCGTCGTTCCTCCGCACCGCGTCGCGCAGCGTGCTCACCAACATCAAGCTCTCGCAGGAGTGGGAGAAGCAGCGCATCGCGATGTTGTCGAAGAACAACATCACCACCTTCGAGTTCTACGACCGCACCCTCATCGGCCTCGCGACGCGCATGCGCGAGACGCGCGACACCATGATCGGCGAGTTCTCGGTCACCGGTCACCCCTCGTGCGCCGCGAAGACGAGCTGCACCGATGCCGAAGCCAAGGGCCTTGCCGACAACCACATCGCCCGGCTGGTTCGCCAGCAGGTGTGGCTCGGCACCGCGCTGCACGAGACCGGTCACACGCTCAACCTGCGCCACAACTTCCAGGGCTCGTACGACTCCATCAACTACTTCGACGAGTACTGGGACATCCGCAAGGACTCGCTGTTCGTGAACCAGGGTGGCGTTCGCAAGATGCCGCGCACCCCGGCTGACCTGAAGGCCAGCGCGCAGGGCACCGAGGCGCAGCTCCTCGAGGGCATGCACGACAAGGAGTACTCGTCGATCATGGACTACTCCGGGAAGATCTTCGGCGACTGGGCCGGTCTCGGGAAGTACGACGAAGCGGCGATCATCTTCGCGTACTCGGGCGACACCAGGCCGGGCTACGTCGAAGTGTTCAACAACGCGCGTCGCATGTCGGCGACGTTCCCCGGCTCTGACGGCACCAACGTCAAGGTGTCCGGTGCCGGCTCCGACCTGCCGCTGATCAACGTCACCCACACCACGCCGAACATCCGCAACTACACCGAGCGGTTCCACTACTCGACGGTGCCGCTGCACTTCGGTGAAGGCGCTGACGTCCTCTCGGCCATCAACGACGGCATCATCAAGCTGCGCGACCGCAGCCTCGCCAAGTGGACCGACGTGGTCGCCGACGAAGAGCGCGTGCGCGCGGCGTTGCTCGCCGACCCCGAGCTCATCAACAACCCCGACACCGCTGCTGGCGTCATCGGCAACGCGCGTCTCCGCGTGCCGTACATGTTCTGCAGCGACGAGTCGGCCGACGGACCGGTGCTTTCGTGCAGCCGCTTCGACCGTGGGCCGGACTACTACGAGATCGTCCAGACCAAGCTCGAGGACTACTGGAACTACTACGTCGACTCGCACTTCCGCCGCGGCCGTGAGTCGTTCTCAGGCAACGAGGCGATGAACCGTACCTTCAGCACCTTCTACACGACGGCCAACACGTACCGTCACTGGGTGTACGAGTACTACAAGCGCACCACGCGCAATCAGGAGCAGGTCACGCGCTACAACTTCGACGCCACCTTCCAGGACCTCTGGACCATGGCGGTGCTCGACGGCGTGAACCAGCACCTCAACGTGATGTCGGTGCCGCCGGACGGTCTGTTCATGTACCGCAACCTCACGGGCGGCCCGCGCTGGGACCTCATCAACCAGGGCGACGACTTCGACTACGTGAACCCGACGGGTCGTGCGCGTCTCGAGGAGATCTACCGGAGCCGCTACGGCGCGACGGACTTCGTGGTCGTGCCGCGCGGCCTCGGCCGTCGCATGTACAGCAACTACGACTACAAGTCGGGCTACAACTTCTACAACCGCATGAACGAAGCTGGTCACTACAACGACCAGCTCGGCGCCATGTTCGCGGCGATCATCCCCGACATCTCGATTCAGGGTGTCGACATCATCGCTGACCAGGACCGCTACAACATTCCGTACTACCTGGTGTTCCGCGACGAGTTCCAGGCGACGTTCAGCGCGCTCTGGGCGAACGACGAAGAGAAGATTCGCCCGGAGGTCTACAAGCTGGCGCTCCCCACGTACCCCATGGGCGGCAAGAACAACGACGGTATCGGCAACCCGGCGATCGGCCGTGAGCTCGAAGAAGCGGTGAACATCAATTGGCGCACGTACGTGCGCGGCACCGACTTCTTCCAGGGCTTCAACTACCCGCGTGAACGGACGACCTGCTCGGGGCAGCAGCACCCGTACCGTGACGACTGCTTCGTGTCGGGCTCGCGCGCCGCGCCCGCGAACATTCAGCTCACGTGGACCAGCCGCATCTACGCGCTGCTCTTCGGCATGGCGTACTTCCGCATCAACTACGACCTCGACTACGCGAAGGCCAACCAGATCTTCAAGCTGGGCTCGCGCGAGGACTTCTCGATCGCGGCCGGCTACCACACGGTCGAAGTGGCCGACGTGAACACCGGTCACCGCTACGTCGCGATCGAGAAGGACGGGGCGCCTCGCAACAGCACTGGTGCGATTCGCATGATCGGTATCGCCAACGAGTACAGGACGATGGTCGAGAACCCGGCCACCTGCCCGTTGCCCGACTACATCTTCTTCCAGGGCTACAGCTGCATGAGTGCCCAGGCTGCCAACAACCCCGCGCTGCTCGAGGATCGCCGCAAGTTCTGGATGGAGCTCTTCCAGGACTCGATTCGTGACCTCGACCTGCAGCGCGGCATGTACGACGTGCTCGGGAAGGCGTTCTGATCATGGCTACGAACTTTCAACTGGGAACGAACATGAACCGCCTGTTCCGCATCGCCGTGTCTGCCACCGCCGCGCTCGTCGCGGTGGGTTGTGGTCAGCCCGAGCTCATCGACCGTACGCAGCCCAACTACGTCAAGAAGTCGGAGCTGGACGGTGTCTGGTACATCAAGGAGACCATCGTCGACGCGCCGAAGACGCCGTCGGGGGTCGCCACCGTCGGCAACGGCGGCAAGATGGAGAAGATCCGCTGGGAAGTGCAGGAAGACCTGCTCGTCGCCTACCGCTCGTACGAAGTGGTGCCCGGCGCCGACCCGCGCGTCGACCGTGAGAACTCCACGCTCGGCAACGTGATCTTCCAGGACGGTCGCCCGTACAAGGGCAACCCGGTCTTCGCGTACAAGATCCTCAGCCACTTCGATCGGCAGCGTGAATACAACCCGGCGACCGGCGAGCAGAACAACGTGCTCGTCGAGAACACGTCGGACCGCCCCTGGTATCAGCGCCAGTACATGCGCGTGGCCTGGGGTCAGAACGTGGCGGCCAACGCCGAGTCTGACTGCACCAACCGCGTCTCGCCCTGGCAGGGCCCGCTCGGCGGCCTCGGCTGCATCAACGGCGGCGGGTGGATCCTCCGCTTCGTCACCGACCAGGACCAGCAGGCGCAGGACCAGGCCCAGGTCTTCGAGTACGACGCGAACAAGAACCTGAAGTACTTCGACTGGACCACGCAGGCCATCATCAACCCGCCCAGCGTGTACTACCCGGGCTACGGCAACCTGCCGCTGTGCTTCTTCAGCCCCACGACCGACTGCGAGAGCGTCGACGTTCGCATTCGCACGTCGGTGATGAAGGTCGATCAGGAGATCGCCAACGACTACGAGCCCCTCGTTTACGGCGACAAGCTGATGACGAAGTTCGGCTACTTCCGTCAGGAGTCGTACAGCTACTCGAAGGACTACTACTACACGTACGCGGGTCAGCAGTTCTTCGCGATGCGCCACAACATCTGGGACCGCGCTCACCGTGCTGATGGCTCGGTGATTCCGGTCACGCAGCGCGCGGTTCGCCCCATCGTGTACTTCATGTCGCAGAACACGCCGATCGAGATTCAGGCGACCGGCTCCGGGCACATCGCCTCGCAGCAGGGCTACCCCGTCACCGACACCGTCGAAGCGTCATGGGACCGCGCGTTCCGCCGCGCCGTCTCGGTGCCGCGCGGCATCGAGCCGAGCGACGTTCCTCAGATGTTCTACGTCTGTGAGTCGCCCGTGCGTGAAGGTTCGCCCGCCGCCTGCGGCAAGGCCGGCACCTACGCCCGCATCGGCGACCTCCGCTTCAACATGATTCCCTACGTCGACCAGAACGCGGGTGGCCTGCTCGGCCTCGGCCCGTCGGCGATGGACCCGGAGACCGGCATGGTCGTCTCGGCCACCGCCAACATCTACGGTCCGGTGCTCGACACGTGGGCCGGGAGCTCGGCGCAGATCATCGACGTCGTCAGCGGTGAGCTGTCGCTCGACCGGCTGGTGTCCGGCGCGGACATCAAGGACTTCGTGAAGATGAACCTTCACGCCACCGACCCGCGTCGGCCGCTCAACGGGCCGTGGCAGTCGCAGCAGCCGCTGATTGCCGAGGCCACGCGCCCGGCCAGCACGCTCGCCGCGGTCGACGGCAAGCTCCGCCAGATGGCGCTGCAGTGGCGCGGCAACGGCTCGATGCCGCTGCTCAAGGAGAACCGCCGCCAGGTGGTCGAAGCGCTGCTCGCGCAGAACCCGGCACTCGAAGAGGAACTCGTGGGCATGCCCGAGGTTCGCGTGGCCGTTCAGTCGATGCAGACCAGCCAGGCGTTCAAGGCCAAGGTGCTGACCGACTCGTCGCTGTACCGCACGGTCGCTCGCAACCTGCTGTTCGGCAATGACCCCATCGAGCAGGCGCGCAAGGAGCTCCGTGAGGCGTCGACGCCGACCATCGGTTGCTTCTACGAGTTCACCTACTCCGACGAGGACTACGAGGGTCTGGCCCAGCGCAAGATCGCGTACCAGCGCTCGCAGGTCGACGCGTACAAGGCGCAGGGCAAGTCTGATGAAGAGGCGCTCGTGCTGGCCAAGAACGACGTCTACACCTCGCTCCGCCGTGAGGCCTACCGCTCGGTGACCGAGCACGAGGTCGGTCACACGCTCGGCTTGCGCCACAACTTCATCGCTTCTGCCGACGCGCTGAACTTCCACGACGGCTACTGGGACCTCCGCAAGGACACCATCGGCGTCGAGGTCGGTGGTCGCCGTGTGCTGGCGGTCACGCCGCAGAACATGCTCGACGCGGCCAAGCCCAACCAGCGTCAGATCGACGCGGCCATGTACGAGTACCAGTACTCGTCGATCATGGACTACGGCGCGCGCGTCAACGCGCAGAACAAGGGCACCGGCAAGTACGACGACGCCGCGATCCTCTTCGCCTACTCGGGTGGCAGTGAGCCGGGCTGGGTCGAGGTCTTCAACGAGACCCGTCGCGACTACGCGCTGCCGAACATCACCATTCCGCTCGACAACCAGGCGAAGGTGTTCACGGTTCGCGGTGCTCACGTCGAGCTCCCGCTGGCGCAGGTGGAGCACTACACGCCCGCGTCGCTCTTCTACACCGACAAGTACCACTACTCGACGCTGCCCTTCCATTTCGCGGACCAGGGCTCCACGTTCGCCGGCATGCTCGACCAGGGCATCGCGCGCATGCAGAAGCGCTCGTTCCGCCCGTGGCGCGAGATGGAAGCGCACTACGCGAAGATCGCGGCGCAGCTGAAGGACTACAACCTCTCGCAGACCGGTCTGCAGGAGAACGACTACACGCGCGCTCGCGACATCGTGAACGCCGCCGGTGGTCCTGCGGTGCCCGTGGAGGTGCCGTACATGTTCTGCACCGACTCGGAAGTCGGCGCGAACCTGCTCTGCAACCGCAACGACCAGGGCGCCGACGTCTACGAAATGACCTCGAAGTGGATCGAGCGCTTCGAGCAGGCGTACGTCTTCGAGAACTTCCGCCGCGACCGTCTCTCGCTGTCGCCTGACGCGGTCGTGAACCGTAAGTTCGGCCGCTACCTCGGCAACGTTCCCAACGTCTACCAGCAGTGGCTGTTCAGCATCTTCCAGCTGGCGAAGTACTACGAGCTCACGCCGGAAGAGATGGACAAGTTCTACGGCCTTGGCGACCCCATCTATCAGAACTACTGGACCATGGCCGTGATGGACTCGACGAACCTGCTGATGAAGCAGTTCACGATTCCGTCGTCGGGCTACCACGGCAAGCGGGCGGACGGCACGTGGGAGTACGTCGGCACCGGCGACCTGCAGAACCGTCGTCTCGACAGCGCCGCCGAGCTCAACCTGAAGACCGAACTCGCCAAGCCGATCAACGGTGGCTACTCCGACATCGTCTACGTGCCGCGCGGCCCGGGTCGCAACATGTTCACGGTGTACGACACCTTCGGTTACGACGGGTTCAGCCGCGTGAACGAGGCCGGTCACTTCTGGGACGTTCTGTCGGCGATGCTGGCGCTCATCACCAGCGAGACGAACTTCCTCGGCGTCGACCGCGGCTCGGACGCGTTGCGCTACTCGCTGCCGTACTACCTGACGTTCAACCTGGAGCTGGCGCCGTTCTTCAACAACTACTGGACCGAGAACCGCCCGTACTTCTCGCCCAACCTCGCCAAGCAGAGCGACGGTACGGCGTTCATCCAGCTGGCCGACTACATCCGCGCCGAGAACTTCATCCCCGGCTTCGTGTACCCGCCGGCGCCGGTCACGCCGGTCGACGGCAACGGCGCGCAGATGGTGTTCTCGAAGGTCGCGCCGGTGTCGACGTGGACGGCGCGGTTCTACGCGCAGTTCTTCTCGATGGCGTACTTCACGGCCAACTACAATCTGGAGTTCGCCAGCTTCAACCAGGTATTCCGCCTCGGCTCGGGCGACAACCTGACCCCGGCGGCGGGCTTCTCGGTGGTGACCTACGAAGACCCGTTCGGCGGCGGCTACATCTACGCCGCCATGAAGAAGACCGGCGCCACCGAACCTCCGGCAGGTGCGGCGATGGTCGAGCGCGCGGCGACGTACCGCAGCAAGTGGGAGCTCGCGATCAGCTCGAACCAGCCGGTCGACGGCAAGAGCGCGACGGAGTGGGAGGCCGAGGTTCGCCAGGCCACCCGCACGCTCGAGATGATGCGCGGTCTGTACGACATCTTCGGCCGCGCGTTCTAAGCGTCGGTTCGAAGGCCTGAAGTGAACATGGCGCTCGGCTCCTCCAAAGGGCCGGGCGCCTCGTCATTTCAAGCGTTCGCGGGTTTCGCTACAAGAGTCGGGTGCAGCTCGCGCCGCGTCAGCTCGACCTCTTCTCGCGTGGGACGCGCGCGCCGGTTCACCGGCCCTATGAAACACAGCCCGTCGCCGTGCCGAGCGTGGCTGAACCCGGGCCACGGGAGCCGGAGCGTGAAGCCACGCCGCCGTTGCCGAGCCGACAGGAGACGCTCAAGCGGGCCCGCGCACTCGCGCAGCAGATCGCCGCGCACCTGGGCCAGGACGTCAAGGTGTTGCTCACGGTGCACGACAACCGTTCGACGATGATCAGCTTCCGGCGGCAGCCCCCGGTGCTGAAGATTCGTGCACATCACATGTTCCTCGACGCGCCCGTGCGGGTGATTCACGCCATCGCCGACTACGCCGGCCGCGGAAACGCATCAGCGGGTGGACTGCTCGATGCGTACATCGCCGAGCGGCAGTCGGCCATCAACGCGCTGCCGCGCAAGCCGTCACCACTCGAGCCGCGCGGCCAGTGCTTCGACCTGCAGGAACTCTTCGACGCCGTGAACCGCGACCACTTCGACGGGAAGGTGGACGCGCGCATTGGCTGGGGGCGTCACACCAGCAAGCGTCGCCGAAAGTCGATTCGTCTCGGTGTCTACGATCACAAGGCCCGGGAGATTCGCCTGCACCCCGCGCTCGACCGCCCCGACGTGCCGCGCTTCTTCGTGGAGTTCATCGTCTTCCACGAGATGCTCCACCAGCTCTTCCCGAGCGACCGTCACACCGGCCGCCACGTGCACCACCCGCGCGCCTTCCGTGAGCGCGAGCGGGCGTTCCCCAAATTCAAGCTGGCGATGGACTGGGAGCGTCAGCACTTGCAGGAACTGCTGCGCCGTTAACGCTTTGGCTTCGCGGCGGTCCTCTTCTTCGAGGCCTTGCCCGGGCTCAATTCGAGGAAGCGACGGCCTCGCGGGCTGACCTCGTAGCCGACCTCGAAGCTCTGCGTGAGCCCGAGCTTCTTCAGCTTCCGCACGTCGACCTTGAACGGCAGCGTCTCGCGGCCGAACTTGAGCGCGAGCTGAGACGCCGCGACGCGTTGATGCGTGTCGATCAACGCCAGCACGTCGCGCGTCCACGCGCCGCCCCGGTCGAGCCGTTCGAGGCGCTTCTCGATCTCCGCGACGTCATCGGCGGTCAGGTTGGTCTCGAGCGCGATCGAGACGCGATCTCCGTCGCCCCCGTACTTCAGCGCAACGCGAAACACCTTCGTGGACGGAGTGAGCCTCTTCTTCGCGACCGGCGCCATGAACTCGAGCAACTCGGCGCGCGAAGTGAAGCCGCCGGCGCGCGCGTCATCGTCGGTGATGCTCGAAAGAGAGACCTGCTCGACGCCTTCGACCTCGACCACGCCGATGGGATGCACCCGATACCGCCCGCCGACTTTCACGTGAGGCTTGTCCCACTGACGAAACGTGAGACGCACCGCGCCATCTACGAGACCCGCGTGAAACCGCTTCTGGAAGAGGAGCACGTGCGTCCGTATAACGCCGCGCATGAGACGCGCGAAGATCGTGTGCACGCTGGGGCCGGCCACCAATTCACAGGAGATGCTCGAGAAGCTGATTCACGCTGGCATGGACGTGGCGCGATTGAACTTCAGCCACGGTACGCACGCCGATCACCTCGCGACCATCGAGCGGCTGCGTGCCGCGCAGCTCAAGGTGCGCAAGGCCGTCGGCATTCTCGGTGACCTCCAGGGCCCGAAGATCCGCACCGGCAAGCTCGAAAAGGGCGCCGTCGAGCTCGTGGAAGGCAAGGAGATCAGCATCACCACCGACGAGACGGTGCTCGGCACGCAGGAGCTGGTGTCGACCACGTACCCGCACCTCGCGTCGGACGTGAACGTCGGAGATCGCATTCTCGTCGATGACGGCCTGCTCGAGCTCAAGGTGCTCGCCACCGACAAGAAGCAGCTGATTCGCACCGAGATCATTCACGGCGGCACGCTCAAGAACAACAAGGGCATCAACCTGCCGGGCGTCGCGCTGCGCGCCGAAGCGCTCACCGCGAAGGATCGTGAAGATCTGATCTTCGGCCTCAAGAACGGGGTCGACATGGTGGCGCTCTCGTTCGTGCGCACGCCCGAAGACATCGAGATCTGCCGCGAAGCGATGCGTGAAGCGGGGAAGGTGGTGCCGATCATCGCCAAGCTCGAGAAGCCCGAAGCCATCGCGCGGCTCGACGCCATCCTCGACAAGACCGACGGCGTGATGGTCGCGCGCGGCGACCTCGGTGTGGAGATCCCTCCTGAAGAGGTTCCCGCGATTCAGAAGGACATCATTCGTCGCTCCAACCAGCGCGGCCTGCCGGTGATCGTCGCCACGCAGATGCTCAACTCGATGATCGAGCACCCGCGCCCCACGCGCGCCGAGGCGAGCGACGTGGCCAACGCCATCTTCGACAACGCCGACGCGGTGATGCTCTCGGGCGAGTCGGCCTCGGGTCGCTACCCCATCGAATCGGTCGAGATGATGAACCGCATCGTGGAGGCCGCCGAGTCGGCGATGCGTCAGAGCTTCCCGCGGATCGGCTCCGGTGAGCCCGCGAAGCTGCCCGCGCCGTTCCCCGACGTGACGGCCGGGGTGGCCTGCCGTGCGGCGCGCGAGGCGGGGGCGTCGCTCATCGTCACCTTCACGCTCACGGGCAACACCGCGCGCCTGCTCTCGCGCTACCGCCCGCAGGTGCCGATCATCGCCTTCTCACCGAACCAGGAAGTGCGTCGCCGCCTCGCGGTGTTGTGGGGCGTGATGCCGCGCGTGCTCGAGCCCGTGCAGGAAACCGAAGAGATGGTGCGCCGCGTGGAAGAAGAGCTGCTCGCCCGCGGGCTCGCGCGTCGCGGAGACCGCATCGTCATCGTGTTCGGTGCGCCCGTCGGTCAGGCTGGCCGCATCAACTCGTTGCGGTTGCACACCATCGAGATGTGATCGCCGGCGCGCGCTCGTCACTTCGACTTGAGCGCGCGCTTCGGCACGTCGGCTTCCACGAAGATGCGGAACAGCTCCTTGTCGAGCTGACCGCCTTCGGACTCCTTCTTGAGGATGTCGAGCGCGAGCTCGTGCGGCACCGCCTTCTTGTACGGCCGGTCGCTCGCGGTCAGCGCGTCGTAGATGTCGCTGATGGCCATCATCTTGGCCTGAATCGGGATCTGCTCGGCGGCGATGGCGCGCGGGTACCCCTTGCCGTCGAGCTTCTCGTGATGGGCATAGGCGATCTCGGGCACGCGACGCAGGGTTCGGGTCCACGGGATCTGCGCGAGAAAACGGAAGGTGTGGGTGACGTGCGACTCGATCTCGCGACGCTCGGTGGCCGACAGCGACCCACGCGGTATCGACAACACCTGCACTTCATTGGGCGTGAGCAGCATCTGCGGCTTCTCGCGAGAATCGTTGAAGGCCATGGCCGAGATGCCCGAGAGCTTCTCGAAGCCACCTTGCGCCAACACCGTGGGGCGATTGCTCTGGAGCACGAACTCCATGGCGTCATCGACCTCTTTCAACTCGCGCGCGAGCCGCTCGTTCTCTTCGAGCTCGATGGCCACGAACTCACGCTCACCACGCAGGCGAATCGCGTCCACGCGGCGCACCATCGACGCGAGCTGACGATCTTTTCGGGCCAGCTCGAAGCGCTGCTTCAACACCTCGAGCTCGTGCGGGTAGAGCTTCTCGGCCTTCACCAGCACCGGCTCGCGCACGCCGATCTTCCCGAAGTCATGCAGCAGCGACGCGTAGCGGATCTCCTGAATCTGTTCGGCTGAGAACGAGAGCTCCTTGTACGGGCCGTCAGGCGCCATCTCGGTGGCTTCGGCGAGCGTCACCGTCAGCGACGCCACGCGACCGGAGTGACCAGCCGTCGTCGGGTCACGCGATTCGATGGCCATCACCGACGCCTGCACGAAGCCTTCGAACAACCCGCGAATCTCCTCGTGCAGCATCGCGTTCTCGATCGCCTGCGCCGCCTGACCGCCGAGCGCCTTCAACAGCTCTTCGTCTTCGGCGTCGAACTCGCCGCCAGTCGCGTTGAGCGCCTGCAGCACGCCGGTGATGTCTCCGCGGGTGTCGCGCATCGGCACGCAGAGCACCGACCTGGTGCGGTAGTTGTTCTTCGAGTCCCAATCGCGCTGGAAGCGGGCATCGTCGTACGCGTCGCGGAGGTTCACCACTTCGCCGGTCTGCGCGACCGACCCCGCGATGCCCTGCCCGAGTGGAACGCGAATCTCCTGCTTGGTGCCTTGCGCCACGCGGCTCCAGAGCTCGTTGCGCGCGCGGTCGACGATGAACAGCGAGCAGCGATCTGCTTCGACGACGCGCGTGGCCTCACGGAGAATCAGCGGCAGCAGCTCGTCGAGGCTGTGGGCAGCGGCCATCGCCTTTGCAACTTCGAGAATGGCTTGGAGCTTGTCGGCGCGTCTGCGTGCCTGCTCGAGGGAGGCCGCCTGGGTGTCGTCCACGGCCGGGGATCTTCGTCTGAAGCTGCGCGGCTCGGCAACCTTCGTGGTACCACCCGAACTCATGAGCCACCCGGTGCGCATCGCCCCCTCGATCCTCTCCGCGGATTTCGGGCGTCTCGCCGACGAAGTGAAGGCCATCACCGAAGCCGGCGCCGACGCCGTGCACGTCGACGTGATGGACGGCCGCTTCGTCCCCAACATCACCATCGGGCCGGTGGTGGTCGAGGCCGTCAGGCGCGCGACCCGCCTCCCGCTCGACGTGCACCTGATGATCGTCGAGCCCGAGAAGTACGTCGACGCGTTCGCGAAGGCGGGAGCCGACATCATCACCGTGCATCAGGAAGCCTGCGTGCACCTGCACCGCGTGCTGCAACAGATTCGCAACGCGGGCGCGAAGCCGTCGGTCGTGCTGAACCCTTCGACGTCGCTGTCGACCATCGAGGAGGTGCTCGGTGACGTCGATCAGATTCTGCTGATGTCCGTGAACCCCGGCTTCGGCGGGCAGCAGTTCATCGAATCGACCGTCGACAAGGTCCGGCGGCTGCGCGGAATGCTGGACGCTCGCGGCCTGAAGCACGTCGACATCGAAGTCGACGGTGGCATCAACGCCGAGACGGCGAAGCGCGTGGTCTCCGCCGGTGCGAACGTGCTCGTCGCCGGCAACGCGGTGTTCAAGACGAAGGACTACAGGGCCGCGATCGCCGCCCTGCGTTGATCACTGCACCGAGATCCGCTGTACGTCACCTTCCGGCGTGCGCACGTCGATGAAGTGACGGCCGCCAAGGCGAAGGCGAGGGTGGCTCAGCTCGAGCCGTGAACCGTCGACCGGCTGCTGCCACACCGACCACAGCCCGTCGTCGACGCGCCACGAGTACTGACGCCCACTGCGCACCTCGAGCTGCGCCAGGTCTCCCTGCTTCGACGCACCACGAATCAGATCACTCGCGGCGCGCTTCATGGCTGGCGTGCACACTTCGCCATCGGCCAGCAGGTTCGCGTACAGCGCCGCGTGGTTGAACGTGTTGGTGCCGGCGATCCTGCCGATGCCGCGCGCTCCGACGAGCTGCAGTTGGAAGCCCTGGAACTCGGGCACGGTGAACGACGCCAGCCCGTTCGCGAGCTGCGGTTCGACGAGCGTGAGCAACGACGGCACGAGGTTTCGCAACACGGTGGTGTCTTCGGCGAGCAGCTCGCTGTTCTTCACGTTCACGTTGGTCACCGCGCCGGTGAGCGAGCCCACGACTGGCGTGACCGTCGAGCAGCCGTCATTCGTCACCCCGAGCGGCAAGGAGAGGTCGGCCGAGACCGTCAGCAACCGCGCATAGCGATCTTCGAGCAGCGCGTAGATGTCGAGCTCGAGCCCCGTCCACTTCAAGCGCAGCAGCGGGTCGAGCGGCTTGCCCGCGCCATCGACGGTGCCCTCACCGACCACCACCGTCGGCGGAGTGACCGGGCGAATCACGACGCGCAAGGGCACGTTCTGGTTCTCGGTGACGAGGTTCAGGGACGGCAGCAACGTGGCCAGCAACTCGGAGCTCAGCTGCGCAGCCGTTTCCGTTCCCAGCTCGAGGCACAGCGCACCGGACTGCTGCGCGCGGAACAACAGTTCGCTCATCAGCTGATTCGAGACCGAGAGCCCCACGTCGTATGGGCCCGGCGCGTCGAGCTCGAAGTCAGGCAGGGGCAGGAGCGGCGGAGCAGGGCGATTGATGGGCGAAACACAGTCGGCGACGACGAGCTCCTTCGCGCCACCGCGAAGCCCCGCGGTGAGACCCGACGGCGACGCTTCGGCGCTGCCGCCAGCACCAAACGACAACTCGATGGCAGCGCCCGCGGGCGCGCCGAGTTGTGCCAGCGCGGTGCCGATTTCGAGACGACCTTCGACCCCGAGCAACGCCGGCACGCACTTGCCGTTCGACGTGTCCATGCACGTGCCCGCGTCGACCTCGCACGTCGACGTCGCGCCGTTGAACGAGGGGCACTCACCGGCGGGGCCACACGACGCGCAGTTCGCTTCGGCGAGCGCGTCGCTGATCTGCGTGCGCAGCTGTGCGGTGAGCTGGTTGATCAGCAACGTCTTCACCGCCGACAGGCTGGCGATGTTCAGCGCGCTGCAGCCCTCGTTGAGAATCTCCATGTCGTTGGGGTCGATGCAGTTCGGTGCCGTGTTGCCGCCCGAGCAGGCGCTGGTGTTGCCCACGTTCGCGACCTCGAGCGACAGCAGCTGGTCCCACCGCGTGTTGATCGCGAACTTGATGTCGATGGCGAGATCGTTGGTCGGGGGCTGCGCGCGCGCGGTGTCGAGATCCACGGTGAACTTCGCGCGGCCGTTGAACAGACACAGCGCCGACGCGCCGCTGCCACGCGAAGAAATCGGCAACCGCCCGGTCTTGACCGTCGCGTTGACGCGGGCCTCGAGAATGTCCGGCGCCTTCGGCGCGAACGTCAGCGAGTTGAAGGTGATGGTGACCGCCTGGCCGAGGTCACGCGCGTCGCAGGTGCCGTCCATACGGCCGCAGCTCTCCTGCGTGCAGTACAACTCGCCGGTGTCGGCGACCGCGAGCTGCACCACGTTGATGCCCGCCAGCTGCACCTGCTCGATGCTGCAGCTCACCGGCACCTGCATCACCCCGCCCGGCGCGAAGAACTCGAGAATCGAGGCGGAGTTGTCGTTGAGCGTCGTGAAGCCCTGCGACGACAGCCGCGCCGCACCGGCCGAGTTCATCTTGCTGCCCGTGTACGACCCTTGCGGCAGTTGCGTGAAGCCACCGCACGCACACCCCGATGGGGCGCTGCAGGCCCACAGCCCCGCCACGCACCACGCGAACATCCACGAGCGACGATTCATGAGGGCGCGCATGTAGCAGGAAGGTGACGCGTTCGTCGTGCCGCTGCATCGAAACGTTGGCCGCGAAATCGCGGAGTGTTCAGCGCCTTCGCTTCGCGGCTGCCTTCGCCTTCTTCTTGGGAGCAGCCCTCTTTTTCGGCGCCGACTTCTTCGCGGGCTTCTTCTTTCGCGCCGAGACGAGCGCCTTCGCCTTCGCGCCGATGGCCTTGAGCTTCTTCGCGACGGTCTTCCGCGCCTTCTTCACCACCTTCACGGCTTCGAGAGCGCGCGAGCGTGCGGTCACCCGCGCGGTCTGGAGCGCGCTCCACGCCCTGCCGACCGGCGACGAGAAGTACGCCTTCATCGGCGTGAAGTAGTTTGCGTTCCACCCATCGCGATACGAGTCAGCCTGCTCGTCTGGAATGTCGGTGTGCGTGATGGTGACGCGCGTGCCTTCCTCGAAGGGCTCGAGCTCGACGGTGACGGTGGAATCGACGTCGTTGAGGCCGAAGTGTTTCGTGCGCCACGACTGAACGATCTTCGAGTGCGGCACGGCAGACACGGTGCGCCCCGAGATGTAGCCGGCACCCGCGGTGAACCGGCCATCCCCCTCGTCGGTGGCCGGCGAGTTCGTGATCCGCGAGTGCTGCTCCGCGTCGAGCCACGCCGCGTAGACCGCTTGCGGTGACGCAGGGATGATGTCGGTCAATCTGATGGTCTCTGCCATGTGGTCCCCTCCCCGAACGAGGCACGAGACTTCGCGCCTGAGTCCAAAACGCAGTTAACTCCACTCATCCCGATGCGTACCAATTCGATTGTCGCGCTCATCGTTGCGCTGTCCTTCTCGGCGTTCGCTGCTCCGAAGGCGCAAGATCGCGAAGCCCTCCGCAAGACGATGGAGTCGGTCATCTCCACCAGCACGCTGAACAAAGCGCGCGTGGGTGTGCAGGTGCGCAGCCTCGACGACGGCTCGATCGTGTTCTCGCGTGATGCCGATGAGCTGTTGAACCCCGCGTCGAACGTGAAGCTCTTCACCGCTGCCGCTGCGCTGGCACGACTCGGGCCCGAGTACCGCTTCGAGACCGAGTTCCTCACCGACAACGAGTTCAAAGACGGGAAGGCGAAGGTCCTCTACATCCGTGGGCGCGGTGACCCGAGCATCACCACCGAGCGGCTCTACGGCATGATCGCCGAGCTCGTGCATGCGGGCCTGAAGGAAGTGCAGGACATCGTCGTCGACGACACGTGGTTCGACAGCGAGCGACAGCCGCCAGGCTTCGATCAGGAATATGGAGACAAGGCGTACCTGGCTCCGACCGGCGCGCTCTCGCTCAACTGGAACACCATCGGCGTGTACCTGCGGCCGGCCGACGCCGCCGGTGGCAAAGCGACGGTCGAGGTCGAACCGCCCAGCGACTACTTCGTCGTCGAGAGCACGGTGTCGACGGGCAACAAGACGCAGCGCCGCTTCACCGTGAGCTCCTCTGTCGACAAGGACCGCGTGCGTCAGAAGATCGTCGCTGACGGTGTGGTGCCCGAAGAGAAGGGCACCTGGTCGGTGTGGAAGAAGATCGATCAGCCGGCGCTCTATTTCGGCTTCACGGCCAAGGCGTTGCTGCAGCAGCGCGGCGTGAAGGTGAAGGGCCGCCTGCGCCAGGGCACCACGCCGAACTATGGCGTGAAGATGCTGCACGTCGCGCAGAGCGACACGCTCGACATCGTGCTCAAGAAGCTCAACAAGAACTCCTCGAACTTCGTGGCCGAGCAGTTGATCAAGACGCTCGGTGCCGAGGGGCGCGGTGTGCCCGGCAGCCACGCCAAGGGCATCGACGTGGTCGAAGACTTCCTCGAGCGCGATGTCGGCATTCCGCGCGGCAGCTACGTGATGAAGAACGGTTCTGGCCTCAACGACACCAATCGTTTCTCGGCGGGCCAGACCAACCGGCTCCTGGTGCACATGATGGAGCGCTTCACGGTGATGCCCGAGTACCTCTCTTCCGTGGGCATCGCCGGCAAGGACGGCACGCTCAAGTACCGCTTCGAGGGAAGCGATGCCGTGGGTCGTCTGCGTGCCAAGACGGGCACGCTCGAGACGGTGTCGGCGCTGTCGGGGTACGTGCAGTCGGTCGGCGGCGAGCGCTTCGTGTTCTCGATCATGGTGAACGACTTTTCTGGCCGCGCGGGGACCGTGGTGCCGAACATCGACGCCCTGGGTGCGGCGGTTGCGGCCTCTGGCTCGACCGGCGGTCCGTCGGCCGCCGTGGCAGCGTTGACGCCTGCGTCGGTGGTGGGCCCGTTCGAAGAACTGAAGAAGCGCCTGCAGACCTACGTGGGGCTCGCGCAGAAGGGCGAGAAGCGCAACGTGGCGCTGCTCCGTACTGCCTGGCGCAGCGAGAAGGACCCTGCGGTGCGCGCGATCATCGCCGATGCGCTCTACCAGTCTGATCCGCGCGAAGGCGCTTCGGTGCGCGTGCTGCTCGACTCGGCGCTGGCGAGTGAAGACGTGTACGGCCGCATCAAGAAGGCGTCGCTCGAGGCCGGCTTCGATCTCCCCGTGCTCCCTTCGCTCGTCGAACTGGCGGCGGCTGGCAACGTCGATGCTGCAGCCCGCCTGTTCGATTTCGTGAAGTTCGATCGCGCGGATGAGCGTTCGTCGGCCTGGCTCGCCGAACAACTCGCGGTGGTGGCGACCGACGCGCCGCAGGAGCTGCTGCTCGCCCTCAAGTCGGCGCCCGAAGCCGATCGCGGGCTCATCATCGACAGTCTGGTGCGCGGAATGGTGAAGGCCGGCCAACCCGACGCGCCCTTCTGGAACGTGCTTCGCCAGAACGAAGGCGCCGCTGATCCGTCGATGGTGACCTTCGTGAAGAACCTCGAAACCACGCTCTCGATGAAGATCGCCGAAGCGAAAGCGCCCGGGGCCGTTCCGCCGCCGGAACCTGCGAGCGCGGCACCGCAGACCGCTCCGGGCGGCTGATCACTTGTCGGTGGTCCGTGCTATGCGCGTTTCCGACTCACAACCGGCCCGCGGTGGGCTGGTTCTCGAAACGGAGAGAACGCATGGCTGGCGGCATCAACAAAGTGATCCTCATCGGCAACCTGGGGCGTGATCCCGAGGTTCGCTTCACTCCCAGCGGCCAGGCGGTCGCCAACTTCAGCATCGCGACCAGCGAGTCGTGGACCGACAAGAGCTCGGGTCAGAAGCAGGAGAAGACCGAGTGGCACCGCATTGTGGTGTGGGGAAAGCTGGCGGAGCTCTGTGGCGAATACTTGAAGAAGGGTCGCCAGTGCTACGTGGAGGGCCGCCTCCAGACGCGCGAGTGGACCGACAAAGAGAACAAGAAGAACTACACCACCGAGGTGGTCGCCAACACCGTTCAGTTCCTCGGCGGTGCTGGCGGTGGTGGCCCGCGCAGTGAGGGCGGTGGGGGTGGCGGTGGCGGCTTCCAGCGTGGGAATGATCAGGGCGGTGGTGGCGGCGCTCCCACTGACGACTTCGGCGGGCCTCCTCCCGCTGATGACATTCCGTTTTGATCCTGAGTAGGGTGCTCGCAACCCAACGCAGAGAGCCGGGCCGGCGACTTCTGATCCGCACTTGACGCCGCAGCCCGCAACCTGTTTGTTGCGCCGCCTTTCTCTGAAGCAGGTTTCCACACATCAGCGCCGAGCCCGGTTGGCGCTGTTCACGTCGCAGGAGTAGTCGCAAATGAACGTCAGAGCCCTCGCGCTCGGAGCCATGGTTGGCTTCGTGGTCGCAATCGCCCCCGCATGCAGCCCCCCGAAATGTGGTCCCTCGAACTGTGACGGCTGCTGCGACGCCAGCGGCGCGTGCGTGAAGAAGCCCGACAACGGCCTCAACACGACGTGTGGTTCTGCCGGCAACGCCTGCACCAACTGCGCGGAGTCTGGCGCGACCTGCAACCCTGCGACGAACACCTGCGGCACGGGCGGCACGGGCGGTGGCACGGGTGGCGGTTCTGGCGGAGGCTCCGGTGGTGGCAACGGCTGCGCCGGCTGCCGTCTTTCGACGGGCACCTGTGTTCCTCCTGCGAGCCTCACCCCCAACAACTGCGGCAAAGACGGCGATCGCTGCCAGGCCTGCGCCGCTGGTCAGACCTGCAACGCCGGCGTCTGCGAGACGCCTCCCCCCACGGTGACCATCGGCTCGCGCTGCACCATGGACAGCGAGTGCCAGGCGACGCTCGGGCCGACCTCGCAGTGCCGTAAGCAGACCAACGCCGGCTCCACCTACGCGGGCGGCTACTGCACGATCCCGTGCGGCCAGGTTGCCGGTACGTGCCCGGCCGCTTCGACCTGCGTCGGCGGTGTCGAAGAACTGGGCGAAGGCACGTTCTGCTGGAAGAACTGCACCCCTGCGGGCACCATCGGCGGCTCGTGTGGCACGGGCTACGCCTGCTACGGCATCGGTGGCAACTCCGGCGGCTGCTGGATCTACCCGACGCCTCCGCGCGACGCCGGTGTCCCCGCCGACAAGGTCGGCAATCCGTGCACCGCCGACGGCCAGTGCCAGAACCCTCCGGAAACGGGCGGCGCGTGCCTCTCGCGCGACTTCAACTACAACTGGCAGGCGCTGGGCGGCTACTGCTCGCGCACCAACTGCGCGGCGAACGCTGACTGCTCTGCCGACGGCGGCGCGCTGTGCCTCGGCTTCACCGAGGAAGAAGCGGCCTGCGTGCAGCGTTGCGCCGACTCGAGCGACGGCGGCCAGAGCACGTGCCGCCCGGGCTTCGTCTGCGAGCCGTACTTCATCACGGTCGACGGGGGCCAGCGCCAGTCGACGGACGGCTACTGTGTGCCGCCTGAAGCGCCTGCCGCGACCTCGATCGGTGGCCCGTGCGCCAACGACGCCGAGTGCTCGCAGCCGGCCGGTGCGATCGCCGACTGCTTCCCGCCCGCGCTCCCGGACGGCGGCGCGACGCCGTACACCGGTGGCTACTGCACGCGTCTCGACTGCGAGTCTGATGAAGACTGCGGTGTCGGCGCTGACGGCGGCGCGACCAACCGTTGCCTCTTCTCGCAGCAGGGTCAGCAGGTCTTCTCGTTCTGCTACAAGGGCTGCTCCGACTCGCGCGCCGGCAACGGTGAGTGCCGCCAGGGCTACACCTGCGACGGCTATGGCCTGACAGACGGTGGCCGCTCGACTGACGGTTACTGCAACGTCGCGTGCGACGCCCCGGGCGTGGACGCTTGCCCCGCCGGCTCGACGTGCGTGCCGGCCACCGGCTACTGCACGACGCCTGACGGCGGCATCCTCTAAGAGCCGGCAGGTCGCTTGAAATTCCGGGGGCGGTGGTCGATGAGGCCACCGCCCCCGTTGTTTTTGTGAACCGGAGTTCCGAGGTGAACGTGGCTGACGCAGTCGTTCGTACGCTGTTGAACGAAAGCAATTTGAAGGTGTCGGTGGTGGTGGCGACGCAGGTCGCTCGCGAGGCGCGCACGCGGCACGCGCTGGCGTCGGCCTCAGCGTCGCTGTTCGCGCAGGGCCTCGCCGCTGGCGCGCTCATGGCGTCGCTTCAGAAGGAAGAGACCCGCATCAACCTGCAGCTCGAGTGTGACGGCCCGTTGCGCGGCTACTTCGTGGACGCCTCGGTGTCGGGCGCGATGCGCGGCTACGTGAAGAACCCCAATGTCGAGGTCGAGCTCGCTGAAGGTCAGTTCCAGTGGCGCGCTGCCCTGGGAAACTCAGGTTTCATCTCGGTGCTGCGCGACATGGGCGGCGAGTACTACCGCTCGGCGGTGGAGCTGACGACGATGCAGTTGCAGGACGACCTCAACCACTATTTCCGGGTGTCCGAACAGATCGCCACGCGCGTGATGTTGCAGCTCACGCATCTGGGTGACGAGAACCTCGGGGTGATGGCCGGGGTGCTCGTGCAGGCGTTGCCCGACGGAGACCTCAAGGCGCTGGACGCGCTGGCTGCGGCGCTTCCCGAGCGTCTCCGGGCGTGGTGCGACGCTGGCGGCGGCGAGGCGGAAGCTCTGCTCGCCGCGCTACTCCCCGGCGAAGTGCCCATCGCGCGCACAGACGTTCGCTTCGAGTGCACCTGCAGCAAGGAGCGCGCGTTGAACACGCTGGCCGCCTTCGGTGCCGACGAGATTCAGGAGATCGTCGACACCATGGGCAGCACAGCGGTCACCTGCCAGTTCTGCGGCACCAAGCACGAGATCACCCTCGTGGACCTCTGGGATCTCCTCGAGGGGCTCGGCCGGCCGCAGCTGCGCAACTAGGTCACTGCTTCGAGTCCAACGCCTTGAGCTCTTCGAAGCCGGGGAGCTGCGAGAGGTCGGGCACGATGATGATCTCGATGCGGCGGTTCTGCGCCTTGGATTCCTTCGAGTCGTTGGACGCCACCGGGTGCGTCTCGCCGAACGATGCCGCCGAGATGCGCTCGGCGGGCAAGCCCGACTCGACCATCGTCTTGAGCACGGTGATGGCGCGACCAGCGGCGAGCTCCCAGTTGCTGGGGTACTGCGCTGAGTTGATCGGCACGTTGTCGGTGTGACCTTCGACCTGGAACGTGCGCTTGGGGATCGACGCGAGCACCTGACCAACCTCGGCGATGGCCGCCTTGCCGTCCTTCGACAGGCTGGCCGAACCTGAGCCGAAGAGAATGTCGGTGGCGAGCACCACCACCATGCGGCCGTCGACGATCTTCACCTTCAACTTCCCGGCGTCGATGAGCGAGCGGAAACGGGAGAGCAGGTTCTTGAACTCGGCGACGCGCGACTCGGCCTCGGCGCGACGGCGTTCGAGCTCCGCGAGCGCGCGCGTCATCTCTTCGACGGAGTTCTGAAGACGGCTCTTGTCCTTGGTGGCGGCCGCGATGTCGCCGCGCAGCTTGTCGATACGGGCCGTGAGGTCCTTCACCTTCTGCTGTTCGTCGGCGAGCGTCGCGTTCAACTCGTTGTTGCGCGCCTCCAGTGCGGTCTGCCTCTTCTCGAGTTCGGCGAGCGCCTTGTTCTTCTCGGTCAGGTTCGCTTCGAGCCCGTCGCGGTCTCTCTGGAGCGCGTCGAACGTGCTCTGAGAAACACAGCCCAACGCGGGCACCACCACCAACAGCGTCATGAGTTTTCTCATGGCGCGGCATGGTAACGACATCGAACTCATTTGACGTGCAACGAATTCAACGTGTGGTTCAACCGTGACACCAGACGTGCGAGCGTCACCCACGTCATTACCCCGTCATTTCAAGGAGTTTTCGATGGACGCGTTGGAGCGCATCTCGAAGCTGCTGGACGACGAGTCACCGCGAAAGCGCATCGCTGCAGCGGTGGTGCTGGGCGAACTCAAGGTGAAAGACGCGGCGGTTGTCGCGCGCCTGGTGACGATGGCGAAGGACCCCGTGGACGCGTACGCGGAAGCGGCCGTCGAAGCGCTGGGGGCGATGAAGGCGCTCAAGGGGTTGCCGGTGTTGCTTGATTCGCTGGCCCGCGGAAAAGAAGTGGCCGCGGCCGCCAGAGGGGCCATCGCCCAGCTTGGTGAAGACGCGCTGCCCGACATTCGTGCCCGCCTCGACGGAGCAACGCCCGAGGTGCGCGCCGCGCTGTCTCAGTTGCTCCCCGCGGTCGGTGGCCGACAGAGCTTCGAGATGGCGCTCGAAGGGCTGCGTGGCCAGCCATGGGACGCGATCAACAAGGTCGCGCTCTCGGTGAGGCAGGAGGCACGCGGCATGAGCGAAGCCGAGCGCCGGGTGATGAAGACGCAGGCCGAGAAGTTCCTCGCGAAGAAGAAGAGTGCCGATGACGAGCACGCGATGCGCGGGGTGTTGAAGATCGTCGGCTACCTCGAGCTCGCAGAGACCCAGGACCTGCTGCTCGGCTACCTGTCGTCGAAGCAGACGCCTGCGGTGCGGCTCGAAGCGGCGACCGCATTGCGCTTCGCGCTGTCGAAAGGGCCTTCGAAGAAGGCTGTGCGCCGGTTGATGGAGCTGCTCCTCGACGACGACGCGCTCGTCGGGCGTGCCGCGCGAGACTCGTTGACGGTGTTGAAGGTTGGCGCCGAGTTCTGCGACGAACTCGCGGAGCTGTGTGACTCGCGCGTGGGTGAAGTCGCGTTGTGGGCCATCAATCGGCTTGGCGAACTGGCCGTGAGCGAGAAGGGCGCGGCGAGCAAGCTGGCCGCCAGGACATTGCAGCCGGTCGCCCGCAGTGGCGAGCGCGCACGCGCGGAGGCTGCGTCGAAGGTGTTGGCTGCGTTGCCGGGTGGTGAGTCGCTGCTGGTCGAGGCGCTCGCGGCGGCCGAAGACGAAACCGGCGCGCAGGTGCTTTCGGACGTGCTCGCGCCGCTCGCGGCGAATCTCGGGAAGAAGGACGTGAAGGTTCTTCTCGAGGCAGGCGGGAAGAACCTCGGCAAACACCTCGCCGTGGCGAGGAAACAGTTGGAGCCAGTGCGCGCCGCCGACGCAGAAGCCTGGGCGGAGCTGTTGCGTGACAAGGTGAAGTCGCTGGCGAAGAAAGACCCGGCGCGCGCCGAGGCGATCGGCCACCTGCTCGGCAAGTCGATGGTGGCGACGGCTGAAGATCGTTTCGGGCTGGTGGTTGCGCAGCTCGCGCACAGCAACCTCGACCCGCACCCACGAGCGCGCCAGCGTGACCCGTCGTTGCAGGAGCTCGAGAAGCTGCACCGCGAAGGCTTCAAGCTGAAAGACGCCGTCGCGAAGGACAAGAAGCTCAGCGACGAGGCCCGCTACTACCTCGGCGTGCACTTCGCAGAGAAGCCGACCTTCGAACACAAGAACCTCGGCGCCGAGATTCTCGAGGGCCTCGCGACGGGCAAGACGAAGATCGCCAAGGCAGCGAAGAACAAACTGAAGCTCCTGGGGTTGTGACGCGATGGAAGTCAAAGACTGGCAGGCCGCGCTGCGCGCCGAGCTCGAGAGCCGGCGTGATGCTGCTCGCGCGACGAAGATGCAGGCCTACATGAAGTCGAAGCTCCCGTACTACGGCGTGCCGGGCCCGGAGCTCCGCAAGCTGGTGCGCGGGCTGGCTGGTGGGCTCCTCTTTCCGTGGTTCGACAGCTTCAACGCATTCGTGCGCACCGTGTGGACGGAGGCCACGCATCGTGAAGAGAAGTACGCCGCGCTCACGCTGCTCGACATGAAGCAGACGCGCGCGTTCCACACCATGGAGGCGGTGCCGCTCTACGAGTTCCTCATCTCCGATGGTGCGTGGTGGGACGTGGCCGACGAGGTCGCCGCGCATCGATTTCTGCCGTTGTTCGTGACCGATCACGACGCGGTGGTCGAAGTGCTGCGCCGCTGGTCGAAGGGCAGTGATCTGTGGCTGCGACGTTCGGCGATCATCTCGCAGGTGTTGCGAAAGAAGGACACCGAGTGCGCACTCCTGTTCGAGCTCGCGGAGCCGGCGCTCGCGGAGCGCGAGTTCTTCCTGCGCAAGGCGATCGGCTGGGGGTTGCGCTCGGCGGCGAAGCACCACCCGAAGAAGATCCAGAAGTACCTGGATGAGAAGGGCGACGCGCTCAGTGGCCTGTCCCGGCGTGAGGCGCTCAAGGGCCTCGTGGCTGCGAGCGAAGAGAAAGCGGTGAAGAAGGTCGCGCCGAAGAAGAAGTCGTCGCGAACGCGCGGTGTTTAGGGCGGCAGCGCCGAAGGAGCAGAAGCACGACGACACCGAGAAAGTGTTCGACTTCGGCTTGGCTGCGCGAAATGCGGCGCACCTTCCAACGAGTTGTGCGTCGGAGCGTCCGACGCACACCGCATGGCCTTTCGGGTGAACGCCGCTCGTCTTCAGGCGTCATTTCGTCGATGACGAGCAACAGCACGCCGAGCGGCTCTGAAGTCGAGCGAGGGTTGCGCGCCCGCACGAAACGCCGGTCGGAAGCGCACCGTCCACGACGGCCCAGCCTTTACGACCTGGAGCGCTTCTGAACCCATCTCTTCCGCGCGCGGGAGCCTCACGCGCATGCGCGCTTCAGAGCTGAACGCTGGGGGTGTTCTGTGCGCCGTCGACGATGACGTCGGTGCCGCTCACCCAACTCGCGCGCGGTGACAGCAGGAACGCAGCGACATCGGCCACTTCATCGAGCGTGCCCATGCGCCCCCACGGAAACTCACGCTTCACGAACTCGGAGATCTTCTCTGGCATCTCCTTCGCGCGACGGGCCCATGAGCCGCCTTCGAACATGATGCTGCCCGGCGACAACGTGTTGACGCGGATCTTCTTCGACGCGAGCTCACGCGCGATCGACTTCGCCATCGCGATCTCGGCGGCCTTCGACGCGCCGTACTGCGAGCGGGGCCCGACGCGATGCCCGGAGATCGACGCGATGATCAACGCCGAACCACCGCCGCTGCTCTCGAGGTGCGGAGCGGCCGCACGAATCAAGCGCGCCGCGTGCACCAGGTTCACTTCCAACGTCTTCACCCAGTCTTCCGCGCTGGTGTCGAGGAAGTTGCCGCCGAACGTGCCGCCGACGTTGGCGACCACGCCGTCGACGCGGCCGAACTCACGCGCACAGGCCTCGACGAACTTCTCGACGCCACCGCTGGCCAGCACGTCGACCTGAACGCCGTGCGCCTTCACACCCAGTGACGACAGCGACTTCACCGCCGCGTCGAGCGTCTCGGCCGTGCGGCCACAGACCCCGACGTGCGCACCTTCTTCGGCGGCGCGGCGCGCGATCGCGTGACCGATGCCGCGCGTGCCACCGGTCACCAGCACCACCTTGTTCTTCAGGCCGAGATCCATGCGCGACTACTTAAGCACTGAGCTCCGCGCGGCCCAGAGATCGCGCACGACCTTGCGAGCGGCGGGAATGAACTCCATGCCCTTCACCGACGCGTCGAGCTTCACGATGAGCTTCAAGTCGGGCGTCAGGCGGTAGAGGCCCTTCGACTTCTGCACCAGCGTGAGCAGGCGCGCGCCATCGAGCCGTGCGTCGTTGCCGAGCGTGACCACGATGCGCCCGGGAGCGCCGTCGATCTGCCGCAGGGCCAACTTCCGCAGCTCGATCTTCAGCATCATCGTCTCGTGGAGCGCGTCGAGTTCGTCGGGCGCGTCGCCGAAACGATCGATGCACTCCGCGCGGAGATCTTCGAGTTCGTCGGCCGACATCGCCTGGCTGAAGCGCTTGTAGAGCACCAGTCGCTGGTGCACGTCGGGCACGTACAGCTCGGGCAGGTACGCCGGCAGGGGGAGGTTCACGTCGGGCTCGATGACGTCCTTCGGTGCTTCGCCACGCACCTCGGCGATCGCCTCTTCCAGCATCTGGGCGTAGAGGTCGAACCCGACCGCCTCGATGCTGCCCGACTGTTCCTTGCCCAGCAGGCTGCCGGCGCCGCGAATCTCGAGGTCGTGGCTGGCGATGTTGAAGCCCGCGCCGAGCTCGGTGAACGCCTGCAGCACCTCCAGCCGCTTCTCGGCATCGGCGGTGATCGCCCGGCCGTGCGGCACCAGCAGGTAGGCGTAGGCCCGCTCCTTCGAGCGACCCACGCGGCCACGCAGCTGGTACAGCTGGCTCAGGCCGAACTCGTCGGCGTTGTCGACGATCATGGTGTTGGCCGACGCGATGTCGATGCCGCTCTCGACGATGCTGGTGGCGAGCAGCAGCTGCGCGCGCTTCTCGACGAAGGTGAGCATCGCCTTCTCGAGTTCGCCTTCGGCCATTTGACCGTGCGCGACCACCATCGAAACGTCGGGCACCAATTCCCGCAGCCGCTTCTCCATCGCGCCGATGGAGTGAACGCGGTTGTGAATGAAGTACACCTGTCCGCCGCGCGAGATCTCGCGATGAATCGCTTCCTTGATCTGCGCTTCGTCGAACTTGTTCACGAAGGTGCGGATGGAACGACGGTCGGCAGGCGGCGTGGTGATGAGCGAGAGGTCTCGCATGCCGCTCAACGCCATGTTCAACGTTCGCGGAATCGGAGTGGCCGTGAGCGTCAACGTGTCGACGGTCGTGCGCAGGCGCTTGAGCGACTCCTTCTGTTTCACGCCGAACTTCTGCTCTTCGTCGATGACCAGCAGCCCGAGGTCTTTGAACGCGGTGTGTGTCGACAGCAGCTTGTGGGTGCCGATGACCACGTCGACGCGGCCTTCGCTGGCCTTCTGCAGCACCTCGCGCGCTTCCGACGGCTTGCGCAGTGACGAGATGACGTCGACCGTCACCGGATAACCGTCGAAGCGCTTCTTGAAGTTGTTGAAGTGCTGGTGCGCGAGCAGCGTGGTCGGCACCAGCATCGCGACCTGCTTGCGATCCAGCACCGCCTTGAAGATCGCGCGCATCGCGACCTCCGTCTTTCCGTAGCCGACGTCGCCGCACACCAGGCGGTCCATCGGCATCGGCTTCTGCATGTCGGCGATGACGTCGTCGATGGCCTTCTGCTGGTCTGGCGTCTCTTCGAATTCGAAGTCGGCTTCGAACTGGTGGAAGTAGCGATCGGGCGGGCGGAACGCGTGCCCGGGGTGCGCCTTGCGCTCTGCGTAGAGCTGCAGCAGCTCGGCGGCCATCTTGAGCAACTGCTCCTTGACGTAGGCCTTGCGCTTCTCGAACGCGCCGGTGCCCAGCTTGTCGAGCGCGACCTTGGCGGGGTCGCCACCGGTGAACTTCGAGATGAGCCGCATGCGGCTCACCGGCAGGTAGACCTTGTCCTTCCCGGCGAACTCGAGCACCAGGAAGTCAGCCGCCACGCCGTTGACCTGCATGGTCAGCAGACCGCCGTAGCGGCACACGCCGAAGTCACCGTGAACGCAGAGGTCGCCTTCCTTCAGATCCTGAAAGCTGGCGGCGAAGCCCTCGGCGCTCGACTTGCGGCGACGGGTGCGGCGGCGCGCGCGTGGGCCGAAGAGATCTTCTTCGGCCAGCACCACCAGCGCACCGGCCACGTCGACGAAGCCCTGACTCACGTCGCCCACGAACAGATGAACGGTGTCGAGCTCCTTTGGCGCCTTCTCGAAGCGCGCGACGTGGAGCTGCGAAGCGATCCCGCGCTCGCTCAACATGCGGCGCAGCCGATCGGCCTGACCTGCCGAGCCACAGGCCACGACCACACGCAGGCTCTCGTCGCGCCACTTCTTGAGCCGTTCTTCGAGCGGCGCCAGCGCGCCTTCTTCACCGTGGTGCGAACGGATCGCCTCGCGGAGGTCCTTCGTGGTGCCGAACGTGAACGACAACGGCGCGGCCCCACCGAGGTCGAGCGACAGCCCACCGCCAGTCATCACGCGGAACGACGACAACGCCTCGTCCGTCGCCTCTTCGCTCAGGAAGTGGGCTGACACCGGCATGGTGAGCTCCATGCGGCGCAATGAATCGGCGTGGGCGCGCTCGATTTCCTGCGTGAGCTCACCGGTGGCACGGTCCTGCGCGTTCGGCTCGTCGAGCCACACCAGCGGCGACGAATGCCACGCGCGGAGGTACTCGAACACCGACGACAGGCCGTTCTCGAAGAAGCCGGGCAACAGCCCTTCGAGCCCGCCGGCGCCCATGCCCTCCTTCACCTGATCGAGGCGCTCACGAACGCGCGAGGTCGGTACGTCCTGCTTCTCGGCGAGCTCGCGGATCGACGCCTGCGCCTGTTTGCGGCTCTCGGGCGAGAAGTACAGCTCGCGGGCGGGCAACAACCGCAGCAGCTCGACGTCTTCCACCGTGCGCTGGGTGTCGGGGTCGAAGCTGCGAATCGACTCCACGGTGTCGCCGAAGAACTCGAGGCGAATCGGCGTGCCGTGCAGCGCAGGGTACACGTCGAGAATGTCGCCGCGCACCGAGAACGTGCCGGGGTCTTCGACCAGCGGCGCGTTGCGGTAACCCATGTTCGCCAGCTTGAGCGCGAGCTCGTCGCGGCCGGGGTCATCGTCTTTGCGCACGTCGAGCGAGAGCTTCAACATCTCGCTGCGCGGAATGACGCGGCGGCGGAGCGCGCGAACCGAGAGCACCAGGGCGTCGAACTTCGTGCCGTGGGCCAGCTGGTACAGCGCACCGAGCCGATCGGCGACGGCGGCAGGGTCGGGTACGAGCTCGTCCCAGGGCAGCACCTCATCGGCGGGCAGGCGAAGGACGCGCGTGGGCTTCGCCGGGTCGTCACCGAAGAAGAAGCCGAGATCGCCCGCCAGCACGTCGGCGGCGTCGTCGTCGGGCGTGACGCAGACCAGCGGCGTCTTCAGCTTCTGCGCGACGCGCGCCAGCACCCACGCGCGCGCTGAACCGGTGAGGCCGACGGTGCGCACACGTTCGCCCGGAGAAAGCGCTCCAGGCAGTGCAGCGAAGGCATCGGACGACATCGCGCTGGCACGTACGGTCGGCTCACCGGCCAGTCAACGCGTTTGCGCGGGCCAGCAGCTCTTCCAGCGAGGTGGCGCTGAAGGGCTTGGGGAGGATCTGCGGCTGGTTGGCGGCGATGAACGCCTCGGCGCGCTCGGTGAAGGTGCCGCCGGTCATGATGACGAAGCGCTTGCGCTGCTCGGGCGTCAGCTCGTTCCACACTTCGATGCCCGACAGCTCCGGCATCATCATGTCGCAGATGACGAGATCGAAATCGCCGCGCTGCTGCATCAGCGACAGGGCTTCACGGCCCGACTGGGCCAGCGTCAGCTGGTGCGCCTTGCCGATGAGCCGCTCGATGCTGCGGAGAATCGACGGCTCGTCGTCGACCACCAGCACCCGCAGGCCCATCTGCGCCACCACCGGCGGTCTGGGTTGAGGCTGCGCGTCGCGCGAAGGCAGGCGCACCTCGAACGTCGCGCCGGCGCCCTGCGTGCTCTCGGCCGTCAGCTGGCCTCCGTATTCCTGAACGATGCTCTGGCTGATGAAGAGCCCGAGCCCCGAGCCGCCACCGACGGCCTTCGTCGAGAAGAACGGGTCGAAGATGCGGGGCAGCACTTCGGTCGAAATGCCGTGGCCACTGTCGCGAACGGTGACGACCACCTGGCCGCGTTCGGTGTGCGTGCTCACGCGCACTTCGTTGTCGGCGGCGTGCCCGTCGGGGATCGCCTGCGCCGCGTTGAGCAGCAGGTTCAAGAACACCTGACCCAGCCGCGCTTCGTTGGCCCACACGCCGGGCACGGGCTTGAAGTCGGTCACCACGCGCGCCCGGTGCCGCAGCTCGTTGCGTGCGAGGTTGAGTGACGCCTGCATGATGCGCACGACGTCGCACGAGGCCCGCTGCTTCTCGTCGGAGCGCGCGAAGGGCCGCATGCTGAGCACGATCTGCCGCACGCGCTCGGCGCCCTCGATGGCTTCGTGAACCGCGGAGCGGAGGTCCTCCATGTCGACCTCCGGCGTCGGCGCGAAGTGGTTGAGCGCGTCAGCCACCACGTTGAGGTTCGCGAGGATGAACGAGAGCGGGTTGTTGATCTCGTGGGCCACGCCGGCCGCCATGGTGCCGAGGCTGCTGAGCCGCTCGTTGAGTCGCTGCCGCGCCTGCTCGAGGCTCTGCTGGGTGATGTCCTGAACGACGGTGAGCTCGCGAATGACGGTGCCGCGTTCGTCGCGCACCGGGCGGTGCCACATGCGCACGTTGCGCATCGAGCCCTTCGCGGTCCGCAGGCGCAGCGACAGCACGCGGCGGTCGCCGTGCTCGGTCGATTGGTCGGCCAGATGCGCGCGGTACTCGGCGACGTCGTCCGGCATCACGAAGGCCTCGAGTGACGTCGGGTCGCCGTCGGCCAACTCGAGCAGCTCACGAAGCCGCGAGGTGAGGGTGACCTGGTTGGTCGTCAGGTCGCGCTCCATCACCGCCAGCTGCGAGAGCTCGAACGCGTCGTTCACCAGCTCCCGGGAGCGCGCCAGCTCGGCCTGCTCGGCGATGCGCTCGGTGACGTCGACGCCGCGCGCGAAATAGGTGCGGCCTTCGTGGGTCGCGTGGCCGGCGACGATGCGCCACGCGACGTGCCGGGTGCCGCCGGTGCTGGTCACCAGCCGCGTGGTGAACTCCCACGGCGCGGGCGAAGAGGGCCCGATCTTCATGATCCGCGCGACGTCTTCGGGGTGAATGACCTCGTGAATGAACCGCGGCCCGAGGAAGCGTTCTCGCGGCCCGCCGAGCGTGCTCACCACCGCGTCGTTGACGTGCACGACGTTGGCCTTCTCGTCGGTGACCACCAGCAGATCTGCCGAGAGCTCGAAGAACTGCTCGAACACCCGCAGCTCATTCACCACCGCCAGCTCGCGGGTGACGTCGAGCAGCGCGGCCATCACGAAGTCGACTTCGCCGTCGTCGCGGAACAGCGGCACGGCCGACACCACCAGCTCGCGGTATCTGCCTGCGCCCAGCCGCACCGCCATGCGCTTGCGGAACACCGGCTGACGGGTTCTGCGGGCGATGGCGCTCGGCACTTCGGTGTGCGCGAGCGGCGAGAGGTCGGCGTTGAGCAGCGCCCAGCCCGGCGGGTGATCGACGGCCCGCTTCACGTTGGCCTCGGTGAGGCCGAGCATCTCGAGCGCCGCGTGATTCCAGCCCACGAGCTCGTTGTTCTCGCCGTAGACCAGAACGCCTTCGGCGAAGGCGTCCATCACCGCGAAGAAGTCGTCACGAAGACTCAAGGGTGCTCCTCGTCGCTGGCGATGAGCCACGTGACCACCGTGGCGCTCGTCGCGACTGCTGCCACCACCCACGAGATGGTGGCACCGGTTGCCAGGCCGCGCGCGTCGGCGCCCAGCCGGTAGAAATCAGTTTCGAAGTGCGCGGCGTTCGCCTGCCGGGCGACGTCTTGCGCGAGCGTCGCCAGCAGGATGCCGGTGACCAGCGAGACCACCGCCACGCCCGCGGAGATCAACGACGGCACGCGGCTGCCCAGCAGCTGGCCGAACGTGCGCTGCGGCGGGGGCTCCGGCGTGAGCACCGGTCGTGCGGCCACCGGGTCTTTCAACGGCGCGTCGCCGGCCAGATCGCCGTCGACGAACGGCTTGTGCGGCAGCGCGCGCTTCACGGCGGCGAACAACTCGAGCGCCTTGGGGCTCGTGTACGGCGGCAACGCGGTGTTCTCGTCGAGCCGCAGCGCCATGCGGAAGTGACCTTCAGCGGCCCTGGTCTTGCCGAGGTTGAAGGTGCACAGGCCCGCGTGCACTTCGATGTCGCGCAGCTCGTCAGGCGTGCTCTGCCACTGGGTCGAGGCCTGACGGAGCCGCGCCACGCAGCCTTCGAAGTCGAGGTTCTGCTCGAGCTCGAGGGCTTCCGCGAGGAACGGGTTGGGCGCGGCGCTGAGCGCGAGCAGCAACAACCCGGTCACGGCACGTCTCCAGGCCCGGTCGACAGCGCGTCAGCCAGCTGCCAGCCGGAGAGCTGCACGGTGAAGGCCGTGCCCGCATCGGCGTCGTAGCGTTCCACGCCGAGCGCGAGTGCAGACGGTGGTGTCGACGAACCACCGCTGACCGCAGTTTCTGCGAGCACCTCTCCATCGAGCGAGACGCGGCGAAACGCGCCGGCCTGCCACGCGAGCTCGAGCACGTAGTCGCGCGCGACGAAGCCACCGTCGACCGAGAAGCGCTCCAGCAACTCGACGTCACCGATGGTGTTGGCGGCGCTGCGCACCACGAGTCGCCCGGAGCCATCGAACCCGGCGCGCAGCCAGGCGCCATCGTCACCCGCGAGGACCAGCACCGGCACTTCGCCACGCACGTTCACGGCGACGGGGAAGGTGAGGTGACCGCGCAGGCGGCCTTCCGTCGTCGTCGGCAACCGCGACGAGTCGACGACGCGGGCCAGCGCGGTGTCGTCGGCGTCAGCAGGCCCGGCGATCGACGCGACCACCAGGTTCGCGCGCGTGCTGTCGATGGTGAGCGAGCAGCTGGGGTCGACGGAGGTAGCGCCGAAGCCGTGCAGGCGTTGCTCCCAGCGTGGTTCAGGCGCTCCGGCATCGACGTCTTGTCCAGCGTCACCCCGGGGGTCCACGCAGCGTTCGTCGACGCACGCGCGCGGCGCTCGGCAGGGGTGCGCCTCGTCACACGCGCGCCCGGGGACATCACGGAGCTCGACGGCACAACCCGTCAGCAACAGGAGCAGACCGCAACGCGAAAGCACGGGGGCGCACCGTACCGTTTCCGATGTGCCGTCCCAAGCACGGTATAGGTTCGCCGCCACCGTGAACGGACGAATCTCGAATCTCCTGAAGCAGGGTCTCAAAGGTTGGACACGCTCGATGGCGGGCGAAGACCTCGATTCGCGTCTGCAGGGAAGCCGGCCCGAGAACGAGTACGGCGTCGACCCGTTCGGCTTCAGCCTCGACTACGCGCTCTCGGCCATCGGTCCGTTCCTGTGGCTCTACAAGAACTACTTCCGCTGCGAGACGTTCGGCATCGAGAAGGTGCCGCCGGGCCGTGTGCTGCTCGTCGCCAATCACTCAGGCCAGTTGCCGGTCGACGGGGTGATGATCGGCGTGGCGATGCTCACCGAGGCGAAACACCCGCGCGCCATTCGCAGCATGGTCGAGAAGTGGGTCGCCACGCTGCCTTGGGTCTCCACCTTCTTCGCGCGCGTCGGGCAGATCGTCGGCACCCAGGAGAACTGCCGTCGCCTGCTCGAGAAAGACGAGGCGATCCTCGTCTTTCCGGAGGGACTGAAGGGCATCAGCAAGCTCTACCCGCAGCGCTACCAACTGCAGGAGTTCGGGCTGGGCTTCATGCGGCTGGCGCTCGAGACCAACACGCCCATCGTACCCATCGCGGTCATCGGCGGTGAAGAGCAGGCGCCGGCCATCGTGAACGTGAAGCCGCTGGCCAGGTTGTTCGGCGCTCCGGTGATGCCGCTGACGCCGTACGGCCCGCCGCTGCCGTTGCCCGTGAAGTACCGGCTGCACTTCGGCGACCCCATTTCGTTCACTGGCAGCCACGACGACGATGACGTGGAGCTCGAGAAGAAGGTCAAGGTCGTGAAAGCCGCGATTCAATCGATGATCGAACACGGTCTGTCGCAGCGGAAGGCGGTGTTCTGGTGAAGGTCGTAGTCACCGGCATCAGCGGAAACCTGGGCCGCACGGTCGCCAAGCAGCTGCACCGCGTGGCGCAGGTCATCGGCATCGATCGCCGCCCGTTCATCGGCAAGCCCAAAGACATCGAGCACGTGCAGGTCGACCTGCGGAAGAAGAAGGTCGACGAGGTCTTCAAGAAGCACCGCCCTGACGCGGTGATTCACATGGGCATCATGCACGACCCGCGCATGAGCGCCGAAGATCACCACTCGTTCAACGTGCTCGGTACCACCAAGGTGCTCGAGTGCGCGGCGAAGTACGGCGTGAAGAAGGTCGTCGTGCTCTCGAGCGCCAACGTCTATGGCCCCTCGCCCGACAACTCGAACTTCCTCACCGAAGAGTCGCCGTTGATGGCCGCGTCGCGCTTCCCGCAGGTGCGTGACCTCATCGAGGTCGACATGCTGGCGCACGGGTTCTTCTGGAGGCACCCGGAGATCGAGACCGTGGTGCTGCGCCCGGTGCACATCGTGGGCGGCTCCATCAAGAACGCGCCGTCGAACTACCTGCGCCTCAAGCGCCCGTGGGTGATGGCCGGCTTCGACCCCATGGTGCAGTTGATTCACACCGAAGACGCAGGCCGCGCGATGGTCGAGGCGCTGCAGCCGGGCCGCAAGGGCGTCTACAACGTGACCGGCCCCGGAGAAGTTCCCCTGTCATCGGTCTTCGCCGAGCTCGGCCACACACCGCTCGCGGTGCCGCACCTCGTCGCCAAGCCGCTCCTGGGCGCGCTCTTCAAGTACCGGTTGGCGAACTACCCCCCGGAGGAGCTCGACCACATTCAGTTCCTCTGTATGGTGGACGGCTCCCGGTGGGCGAAGGAGAGCGGCTGGAAGCCTCAGCGGTCGATGCGCGAGACGATTCGCTCAGTGCTCGGGGACTAGCCAGCTCTGACATTGACGTCAGGTTGATCGGGCTTTCTGCGAACTTATTGACGGGATCAGCACAGCGTAAGTGATTGTTTTTACTTCGCTGGTGCGCCAACGATGACATGGCACCGCGGTTGCTTTGTCAGATGCTCGGTAAGGAGGTTCCATTGTGGAACTTCCGACGCCCGTCGCCTCGGCCGGCCCCGAGACGACGGGCGGTTTTTTTTCTGGAGGTTGTTCACTCCCCGGGCGGCACGACGGACGTGTCGACGGGCGCGGGTGCGACCTTCGGAGGCGCGGGTTTCAGCTCTTCGAACGGGCCTTCATCCTGGCTCTCGAGCAACCAGGCGTTGTCGCGCCACACGAAGACGTTGGTGACCGTCTTGGTCTGCTCGCTGGTCGAGGGCAGGCGGTACCAGCTGATCTTCGTCACCACTTCGGCGGTGACGGTGTCGGGCGCGATCTTCGCGTCTTCCAACTCGAAGTTGGTGATGAAGAGATCTTTGTCGTCGTTCTGCTTGCTGCGTTCCTTGATGAAGGGGCCGCGACGTTCAGGCGTCAGCAGATCGGCGGCGCCGCGAAAGTCCTTCCAGCGGGCGCGCTGGTGAAACGCCTCGACGGCAGGCTTGAGCTCTTCGGGGTCACCCTTCGGGAGGGTGGCGCAACCGATTGAGAACACGGCGAGAAAAGCAGCGACGGCTCGGATCATGACGGGGGACGGTAGCATTGGCCTTGGGTATGGTCCCGGCCCGCAATGTCCAAGCCGATGGTGGAGAAGTATGAGCAGCTGCTCGCGCAGGATCCGACGAGCACTGTCTTCGTCGAGCTCGCGCGCGCTTACATCGATCGCGGCGACAACGAGCGAGCGATCGCCACCTGCCAGCAGGGTGTGACGCATCACCCCAATTCGGTCGTCGGCCGCGTGTTGTGGGGCAAGGCGCTCATCAACGCCGGGAAGGCCGCCGACGCGATGAAGCAGTTCGACCTCGCGGTGAGCATCGATCGCGAGAACCCGCACGCCTACAACCTCATCGGCGAAGCGCTGCTGCGGAAAGGGCTCTACCGCTCTGCGTTGCCGATTCTGCGGCGCGCTGTCGCACTGCAACCCAACGACCACCGCATCGCGCAGTGGTTCGAGCAGACCAAGCAGGCCCTCGCGGGTGGTCCGGCCCCGATTCTGGGTGACGGTCCGTTGGTGCAGGACAAGCCGGCGGCGCCCGTCGCGCAGAGTGACGACCCGTTCGCGGCGTTTGCTCCCGCGAAGACTGACCCTGACGCCCAGGCCACGGTGTTGATGGCCGCGCACACCACGGCGCCCGTCGATCGCTCGCGCCCGCCGGTGCCGACCGCCGAGCTGCCCGCGGTCGCGCCTCCGCCTCCGCAGGACGCCCGTCAGACGCAGGAGCTCCCGCTCATCGCCGCCACCATGGAGGCGCCAGACCCGTTCGCCAGCTTCGGGACGAGCAGCGACCCCGACACGGTGCGGGGTTTGACCAGCACCTTCGACGCGCTCGGCAGCAGCGGCGCGTTCACCGGCAACGGCCCGCAGTCGCCGCAGGTCGACGACGAGCCCTCCGTCGTGGTGCAGGGTGTGGCGCTCGAAGATCCGGCGCCGGTGCCCGCGCCTTCAGGCCCCCGGGCGGGTGGTCCTCCGGTGCTTCAGGCGGTGCCCGCCGCCGCGCCGCCGCCTCCGGCCAACAACCTCCTGGAAGACGTGGTGTCCACACAGTCTGAGCTGCCGACCTCTGAGTTCCAGATGCCGGGCATGATTCAGACGCCCCTGCACACCGCCGGCGCGGCGCCTCGCAGCAGCGGGGGGCTGCTCGACGACATTCCCGACGAGATCATGGAGCCGCCGTCGGCGGTGGTCGCGCCGAGCGTGCAATTCAACACGCAGGCGACCGAGGCCATCGCCAAGGAATACGAGCGCGAGCTGCGCGCGAAGCTCGAGGTCACCAAGCAGAAGAAGACGTTCTTTCAGGCGCACGGGCTCAAGGTCGCCGTCGTCGCGGTGCTGGTGGTGCTCGTCGGCGGGCTCGGCGGTTCGTTCGTCTACACGCGCGTGAAGAACCAGGGCGAGACGCTCGACACCAGCATCGCCAAGGGCCTGTCGGCCGTGAACGCCGACACCAAAGAGCAGTACGGCGCGGCCGTGAAGGCGCTCGAACAGGCCATCAAGATGGACGACAGCAACACCGAAGCCGCGGCCCTCAATGGCTACGCGCGCGCGATGTTGTTCGCCGAGAACGGTGGCACCGCGGCCGACCGTGACGCGGCGATCGCGGCGTTCGCGCAGCCTTCGGTTCGCAACGCGCGCCCCGATCTCGCGCTGGTCGTCGATTACCTGACCGCCGAAGACGCAGGCCGAAGCGCGGCGCGTCAGCAGCTGCTCGGTTCGAACCTCGAGAAGGGCGCGGTGCAGGCGCAGGCCGGCCGCATCTTCCTCGCCGACAAGAAGTACGACGACGCGTTGGCGCGGTTGAAGAAGGCCACCGAGCTCGACCCGCGCAACACGCGCGCGCTGGTGGCGCTCGGCGACTACTACCTGGCGTTCGAAGACTGGGACTCGGCGCTCGAGATGTTGTCGCGTGCGGAGTCGCTCTCGAAGTTCCACCCCGCGCGCGTCATCGGTCACGCCGAAGCGCGCCTGGAGCTGGGCCGGGAGCTGCCGGAGGCGCTCAACGACCTCGAAGGGCTGCCCGGCTCGGCGGAGATCCCCGCGGCGCTCGCGGGCCGCTACGCGTTGATGCTCGGCCGCGCGCAATCGGCCAACGGCAAGCACGAAGAGGCGCTCAAGACGCTGTCGGAAGCGCAGCCGAAGTACACCGACCTCTCGCTCCAGTACGCGATGGCACTCGGCGACGCGCAGCGCGCAGCGGGGCAGATGGCGGCGGCGCAGAAGTCGTTCGAAGAGGCGCTGAAGCTGGCGCCGAAGAGCGAGTCGGCCAGGGAAGGTCTGGGCCGCGTGCTGCTCGCGCGTTCGCGTGAGAAGGAGCTGACCGATCGGCTCCGCGCCGACAAGGACGCGCGCAAGGTCGCGCTGCTGCGTGGCATCGCGTACTACCGCCTGGGCGACCCCAAGAAGGCGCGCGCCGAGCTGCAGACCACGCAGACCAACGGCAAGTATCCCGCAGAGGCCGCCGTGTACCTCGCGCTCATCGACGCGCAGGAAGAAGGCAGCGGCGACAAGGCGGTCGAGACGCTCGAGCGGTTCGCCGGTTCGCTGAAGCGGAACAAGGCCACCGTGCAGGTCGCGTTGGCGCGCGTGTACATGCAGAAGGGCGCGCTCGACAAAGCGCGAACGCAGCTCGAAGACGCAGCGAAGGACCCGCAGGACTACGAGGGCAACGCGCTGCTCGGTGAGCTGCTGCTCAAGGCAGGCGTGCCGCCTGACGTCGCCATCGAGCCGCTGCAGCGCGCGGTCGAGCGCAACGGTTCGCATGCGCCATCGCGCCACCTGCTGACGCGCGTGCTGCTGCAGCTGGGCAAGGTGCCCGAAGCGGTGAAGCAGATCGAGGCGTGGACACTCGACAACCCGTCCCTCGAGCTGGTGTGGCGCGACGCGGCGCTCGTCTACCTGCAGGCCGGCCGCATCAAGGACTCGGCGAACGCGATGAGCAAGGTGAGCGACAAGGTCGACGACATCGAGTGGTGCCGCACGAAGGCGCAGATCGAGTTCGCGCGGGCCGATGGTCGCGCGGCGATGGCGGCGCTCGAGAAGGCCAACAAGTTGAACCCGAAAGACGCCGAGACCTTCTGTGAGATCGGCAACGCGTTCGTGCGTCAGGGCAACAACGACACCGCGGGTGCGGCATACGGCGCGGCGACGCGGGAAGACCCCAGGTCGATCTGCGGCCTGGCGGGCCCGCTGTTCGCCAGGCCCGCGAAGGGCTCGAAGTCGAAGGAGCTGATCAACGGCCTGCTCGGTCGCAGCACCAACGCGTGGGAGAAGGGCTGGTTGCTGTCGACGCTCGCGCGCATTCAGTTGCTCGACAACGACGCGGGTGGCGCGCGCGAATCAGTCGAAGAAGCGCTGAAGGAGGCGCCTTTCCACCCGGCGGTGTGGTTCGCGAACGGCGAGGTCTTCAAGCGCGAGAAGAACGACGCGAAGGCCATCGAAGCCTGGGGAAAGGCCGCGGAGTTCGACGGGTCGTGGAGTCAGGTTCGCCTCGCCTACGCCGACGCGCTCGCGAGGCAGGGTGGCGGCGCGCTGCCGCAGGCGATTACTCAGTACGAAGCCGTGCTGGTGATCGATCAGAATGAAGGCGACCTCGCGCGCGTGAAGAAGACGATCGCGACCTTGAAGAAGCAGCTCCCGTGACCGCGCGCGTGCCCGTCTTCAAGATTTCACTCAACAACGCCACGCTGTTGTCAGGGCTCTACCTGGTGGTGGCGGTCGCGACGGAGCTGGTTCGCCGTCAGTGGAACCCGCGCTGGTTGGAGCGCGTGTCGCTTTCGCTGGAGGCCTTCCCGGCGCGCACGTTGGAGCTGCTCGGTCTGTTCGAGCCGGTTCGGCGTGCGTGGGCGGAGGGCCGGTTGTCGCAGCTCGAAGTTCGCTTCATCTATGCCGCCACGACGGTGGGCGTGATCTTCACGCTCGGCTTCGCGGTCGGTCTCGTGATGTGGGGCATCGAACGCATCGCCAATCGTCGCGCGACGGAGTGAGTGAACATGACAGGGCAGGGGCGGGTCGCAGCGATCGACGTGCTGCGAGGGGTGTCGTTGTTCGGAATCTTCCAGATGAACGTGCAGCTCTTCGCGTTTCCGCTGGCCGGGTACATGCGCCCGCCATTGGTGACGCCGCTTCACGGGCTCGATCTCGCCGCGTGGTTGTTCACGCACGTCATCTGCGAGTTCAAGTTCATCACCGTGTTCTCGATGTTGTTCGGCGCCGGCATCGTGCTCGCGAAGCCCGACAACAGAACGTTCTGGTCGCGGCAGGGCTGGCTGCTCTTCTTCGGGCTGCTGCACGCGTACTTCGTGTGGTTCGGCGACATCCTCGTCATCTACGCAATCGGCGGCGCGTTCATGTGGAAGGCGCGCTTCTGGCCTTCCGCGAAACAGGCTCGCTATGGCGTGGCGCTGTTCTGCGCGCCGCTGGTGTTGGTACCTGCGCTCGAGTTGTCGGTCGCGCTGCTGCCGGCAGAAATGCAGAAGATGATGCTCGAGGGCTTCTCGCCCACGCCGGTGATGCTGGCGCGTGAGGTCGCCATCAATCGCGGGCCGTGGCTTCAGCAGTTGCTCTTCCGCTTCGGGCAGACCAGCGAAGGAGAATTGTTCGCGTGTCTGCTCCACGTGTGGCGCGCGGCGGGGGGCATGGCGATCGGCGCGAGTCTGACGACGTCGGGCGTGTTGCTCGGTCAACGCCCGGAGCTCGAGACGAAGTTGGTGAAGTGGGGGCTCGGCATCGGAACGCCGCTGATGCTGACGAGCGCGGCGCTGTTGCTGGCGTTCGACTTTCCGCCGAGCAGCGGCATGTCGTTGGGGCTCGTGAGCTACGTGGCTTCGCTGCCCATGGGCCTCGGCTTCCTCGGCCTCGGTTTGAAGGCCGTGCGGTGCTGGAGCGGCCCGGTGTTGCGCGCGCTCGCGGCGGCGGGGCGCATGTCGCTGACGCACTACCTGTCGCAGTCGCTCATCGCGTCGGTGATCTTCTACGGTTTCGGGTTCGGGCTGCACGGCCAGCTCGCGCGGTGGCAGTTGATTCCGCTCGCCGCGGCGATCTGGGCCGTACAGGTCGCGTCGTCTCCCATGCTGGAGCGCGTGTTCGTCCGTGGTCCCTTCGAGCGCGCGTGGCGCGCGTTGGTGCGGCTCACTTCCACTCCGAGGCATGCCTGAGCGTCGAGCGGCCAACACATCGAGAAGTTGCGTGACGAGTGCGCGTGGAAATTCGCGTTCGATTTCCGGCCGTACTCCGATCACTTCCGGTTGCTCGAGCAGATGCGAAGTTCGTCGAGCGAATCGGGACGATCGCGTTGGGCAACATGAAAGCGGTGAACGGTCTGGAGTGAGTGCCGAACTGCGTGCATCGTTCGAGGCACCCATGGACCTCCGCGCGCTCGTTCTCCCGTTGGTGTTGTCAGCAGCTCCCGTGCAGTTGCCGAAGTGCTCGAGCGGTGAACTGATCGTTGCGACGGATCAGGGCTACCGCTGCGCTTCGTTCAAGTCGCTGCTCGAAGAACAACGCAGCTCCTCGAGTTGGGGCGCTGAGAACGTGTTGCCCACGTGCAACTCGGGTCAGTTTCTTCAGAGCGAAGGCTTCGGCAAGTGGCGCTGCCTGGAAGCCGACAAGGTGATTCCGTCATGCAGCAGCGGCGAGACCTTGCGCAGTGAGGGTTACTCGTCGGGCTGGAAGTGCGATCGCAAGCCGCAGCTGCCGTCGTGCAGTTCGGGCGAAGTGTGGGTGTCGGAAGGCGGCGATTCGTGGCGCTGCCGACGGTTCAAGGACTGACCATCGGCTTCTGCGGTTTGTCCTGAAGCGCCAGCCACGCGCCGGTGATCAACACGGCGACTGAGACCAGCGTCCACAGCGCGGCCCACACGATCGCCGGAACGATCGTGAGGTCGGCCAGCAACGACGCGTCACTCTGCGCGCGCACCGCCGAGTTCCAGAGGTCGTCCTTCAGATCCATCACCGCGTAGAGCGCCGTGAAACTGGCGATGAAGATGTTCACGCCGCCGACGACGTTGACCGGCAGCCACCGCGCGCCGGCTCCGAACGCGACCGCCATGCCCAGCGAGAAGAACAACGTGAACGCATCACGCGCATAGAAGATGCCCATCAGCCCGAGCCACGCGCACGCCGCGGCCAACATCGCGCGCCGCGCGTTGAACCGGAATGACAGCACCAGCAACAGCACCGAAATCACCGCGCTGCCGACGTACCCGGCCGAATACACGGCGACCTGCGCGAAGAAGCCGTCGGGAATTCGCGAAAGACACTGCCCCGATTCATCGAGGCGCAGCGTCACCTGCTCGACCGAACCACCGACGATCAGCGACGCAATCGCGTGGCCGGTCTCGTGGCCCATCACCGCCAACAACTTGAACGGCGTGAGAATCACCGAGTCCCAGAACACGGAACCCAGCACCACGATGGCCAGCAACAACCCGGCACGACCGAAGTGGAGCTCCGTCTTCTTCATGGCGACTTGAACGCCCGGACGGGCCGACTTGTTTCAGAGCCCCGGAACGCCAGAACCACCACAGAACACGTCGCGGTCCAACGCGCGGGCGTAGTGCGGCAGACGCGACGGCAGGCTGCGGAGGGCAGGGTAGTCGCGCATCAACTCCGCGAGGTTCTTGTGCGCGAGGATCGAAATCGTCGCGTACTCGGGCGCCAGCACGCGCAGCTTCGATGGCAGGCCCGAGAGCGCACACGTCATCGCCAGGAACTGCCCCTGCGTGACTTCGAAGTGTCGCGGTGAATGCCCGAGCCGGCTGCGGTCTTCGACGACCAGCCGGCCATGCGTCACCACCGCGAGCACGTTGGCCACTTCACCGGGGTTCACCAGCGCCTGTCCGGCCTCGAGCTCCATGTGCTGGAAACGGCCGATCAACCGCGCGCGGGCGATCGAGTCGATGTCGGTGAACAGCCGCGAGGCCATGAAGCCTTCGACGAGCCGCTCGCGATAGAAGCCGAGCAGTCGATGGTGCAGCGCTTCATCGTCGGCGAGCAGGGTCTGCAGCCGCTCCGAAGAGATCTCGAGAATCGTGCAGTCGCCGATCGCCCGCGCCGACGCCGCGCGCAACTGCGCCGAGAACAACCCGAACAACCCGAACGCCTCACCCTTCGTGGTGTGCCGCAGCGCGACCTCACGGCCGTCCTTGTGGCGCAGCAGCTCGAGCGTGCCGTCGACCACCACGAAGAAGCTCGTGGCTTCATCGCCTTCGCGGAACAACAGCTCGCCGTCGGGCACTTCGAGCTGAATGGCGTCCTGCGACATCTTCTCGAGCGACGCGGCCGGGAGATCGCGGAACAGCGGCACCTGCGTCAGCGCGAAGTACGCCACTTCGACGTCGGCGGTGACCGTGCCCAGCACCGGCGCGTTCATCTGCATCTGCGCGGTGCGCGGGTCGGTATCGAACGACTCGTCGAACCCGCGGCGCTGCTCTTCGCGCGCCACGTCTTGCAGCACGTCGACCGGAATCAACGACACCGGCGGCGGAACCGGCACTGCCACGCGCGACCGCAACTGCTTGGGAACGCTGCGAGGCAATGGGCTCTCTGACATGCACGACTCCTTCAGGCGGGTCGAAAACTGGGCACTTCTGGAAACGGTGGGAGACTGTGGGACACCGTGTACGGAAGTCATGACACAGCCGTCAAGATGGGGACCGTTCCTACGTTGGTCGTGTTGGCCGGCGGTCAAGGCACGCGGCTTGGCGGGCTTCCCAAAGGTCTTCTTCGTTTGCCTGACGGGGTGACCGTCATCGAGCACCTGCTGGAGCTGGGCGATGGCTCCGCGTTCGTCAGCACCAACCACCCCGAGTGGTATGAGCGGCTCGACGTGCCGTTGGTCGCCGACCTCCAACCCGATCGCGGCGCGCCGGGCGGCGTCATCACCGCGCTCGCGATGGCGACCACCGAGTGGGTGACCATCGTGGCGTGCGACATGCCCTTCGTGAACCGCGAGATGCTCGAGACGTTGTGGCAGCACCGGCACGCGCACACCGACGCCATCTGCTTCACGCGCGGAGATCAGCTCGAGCCGCTGGTCGGGCTCTATCGCCGCTCGCTGGTGTACGACTGGGAGCCGCGGCTCGATGGATGCCCGTCGATGCGCTCACTCGCCGAGTCAGTCCGCCTCGACACCATCAACTGGCATGAGCCGGAGCGGTTGATGAGCTTGAATTCGCCCGACGACTTCCGTACGGCAGTCGAAAGTTTCAGCCTCAGCCGCGGCCTTGTTACGTTGCCGCTTCAGGTCGCCCAATGGTGAAGACGTTCGAGAAAGCCGTCACCGGCTTCAACCACAACATCAAACACAAGGGAAAGGTCTACCACGTCCAGACGGAAGACTCGGGCGTGGCCAACCCCCACATCATCACGCACCTCTTCGTGGGCGGGAACATCCTCGCGACGAAGAAGTCGTCGTACACCGACATCGTCAAGAGCGAGAACCTCGCGGAGCTCGTGCGCGAGATGATGGAAGAGCAGCACAAGCAGATGCTGCGCAACCTCATCAACGGCACGTACGACAACGTCGACCGCAGCGCGACGGCGTACCAGCCCGGTGAGCTCGACATGGGGGCCGCGGCTGCGAAGGCCGCTGCGGTGCCTGCGCCTGCGAAGCCGGTCGCGCCTGCGCCGTTGCAGCTGACCAACCTCGTGCCCACGCCCGTGGCCCCGGTGGCGTCTTCGCCGTCGTTGCCGCCCGAAGTGCTCGCCGCGCGGCAGCTCACCGAGAAGCCGCGTGAGAACAACGTCGGCGTCGAGACGCTCTTCGGTGAAGACCTCATCAGCGAGAAGTCGCTCGACGAGGTGATCCTGTCCTACCTCGCTGGCGACGGGCGCTGATTCAGCGGGACGATTGAGGTAGACGCAGCGCATGAGCGCTGCCTCCCTCGACCAGTTGTGCATCAACACCATCCGCACACTCTCCATCGACGTGATTCAGAAGGCCGACTCGGGGCACCCCGGGTTGCCGCTGGGCGCCGCGCCGATGGCCTACGTGCTCTGGCAGAAGCACTTGAAGCACTGCCCCACGTCGCCGAAGTGGCCCGACCGTGATCGCTTCGTGCTGTCGGCTGGTCACGGCTCGATGCTGCTCTACTCACTGCTGCACCTGACCGGTTACCCGCTGAGCAAGGAAGAGGTGCTCAACTTCCGCCAGTGGGGAAGCAAGACGCCCGGTCACCCCGAGAGCTTCCTGACGCCCGGTGTGGAAGCGACGACCGGGCCGCTGGGTCAGGGGCACGCCAACGCAGTGGGCATGGCGATCGCCGAACGCGCGCTCGCAGGCCGCTTCAACCAGCCCAGCTTCGACATCGTGAACCACTATACGTACTGCCTCGTGGGCGACGGCGACGTGATGGAGGGCGTGGCGATGGAGGCCGCGTCGCTCGCGGGGCACCTCAAGCTGGGCAAGCTCATCTGTCTCTACGACTCGAACGACGTGACGCTCGACGGGCCCGCGAAGGTGTCGTTCACCGACGACGTCGCCGCCCGCTACGCCTCGTGGGGTTGGCAGGTGCTGCACGTGGCCGACGGCAACACCGACCTCGCGGCGCTCGACCAGGCGCTCACCGACGCGAAGGCCGAGACGCAGAAACCCACGATGATCATCGTGAAGACGACCATCGGTTACGGCTCGCCCAACAAGTCGGGCAAGTCGTCATCGCACGGCAGCCCGCTGGGCAAAGACGAGATCGCGCTCACCAAGAAGGCGCTGGGGTGGAATTACGAAGAGCCGTTCTTCATTCCGCCCGAAGCGCTCGAGAACTTCCGCACCGCGGTGACGCGCGGTGAGAGCGCGATGGAGGCGTGGAAGAAGCGCTTCGAGGACTACCGCTCGGTGCACCCGGTGCTGGCCTCGGAATTCGAGCGCGTCATGAACAACACGCTGCCCGAGGGCTATGCGCTGGCGCTGCCCACGTTCCCCGCGGGCAAAGACGTCGAGACGCGCACCGCCGCCGGTCAGGCGCTCAACGCGCTCGCCAGGGCGGTCCCCGAGATCATCGGTGGTGACGCCGACCTCGGCGGCTCGACGAAGACCGTGTTGAAGGACGAAGGCAGCTTCAACGGCCAGTCGGGTCAGGGCCGCAACATCCACTTCGGGGTGCGCGAACACGCGATGGCGTCGATCGCCAACGGCATCAGCTACCACGGTGGTCTGCGACCCTTCACGGCCACGTTCTTCTGCTTCGTCGACTACGAGCGCCCGGCGATTCGTCTGGCGGCGATGAACAAGTTGCCCGTCGTGCATGTGTGGACCCACGACTCCATCGGCCTCGGTGAAGACGGCCCCACGCATCAGCCCGTGGAACACCTCGCGTCGGTTCGCGCGATCCCCGGTTTGTGCACGGTGCGCCCGGCCGACGCCGCCGAGTCGGCGGAGGCGTGGAAGTTCGCCATCGAGCGCAACCACGGCCCCACGGGGCTGGTGCTCTCGCGGCAGAAGCTGCCGGTGTTCGATCGCACGAAGTTCGGCGCGGCGTCGGGGCTGCACCAGGGCGCGTACGTGCTCGCCGAGGCCTCGAGCGCGCCGAAGGTGATTCTCATCGCCACCGGCTCCGAAATGCAGCTGGCGATGGGCGCGCGCGAGCAGCTCGAGAAGGAAGGCGTACCCACGCGCGTGGTGTCGATGCCGTGCATGGAGCAGTTCCGCGCGCAGAGCGCGGCGTACAGGGAATCGGTGCTGCCCGCGGCGGTGAAGGCGCGGGTGTCGATCGAAGCCGGCGTGACCTTCGGCTGGCGCGAGTGGGTCGGCGACGCGGGCGAGACCATCGGCGTCGACGAGTTCGGCGCGTCGGCTCCCGACAAGATCCTCTTCGAGCAGTACGGACTCACCGTGGGCGCCGTGGTCGAGGCCGCCAGGAAGACGTTGGGCTGAACCATGCGCGCGAGCGCATTGCTGGTGGTGGTGGCGTTCGCAGGGTGCACCTCGGTGTCGCCTGCGCGCCGTGTGCCCGACGCTGCGCTCGGTGCGGTCGCGCCGCACTACGGTGCCACCAACGTCGGCGATCCGCTGAGCGCGCAGCTCTACGCGAAGGTCTCCGGCAAGGCGGCGGGGCTGCTCCGCTACGAAGCCGGCCTCGCGCCGGTGGCGACCTCGGTCGGCAGGCTCACGGCAGAGAACGGCGTGTTGCCCGCCACCAGCGTGCTGCAGTGGTTGTTCTGGCGCGCAGGCGTGGTCGGCGCTCCGTTGCAGACGCGCGTGCGGGCGTTCAGCGCGCCAGGTGACGCGCAGCTCGAAGCCGAATTGCAGACCTGGGCCGACGAGCTCTCGAAAGACGTGACGCGGCCGACGGCGTTTGCCATCGCGACGTTCGACGGCAAGGCGGGTGGGGTGGCGCTGGTCACCGCCGACGACGAGGTTCGACTCACCGAGCTCGCGCGCGACGTCGCGCCCGGCGCCCAGCTCGAGCTCCGTGGCTCGCTCACGGTGACGGGCGAGACCCTGGAGCTGCTGGTCGCCGACGACGACCGCCAGGTGCGTGCGCTGGAGGTTCCGGTCGACGCCAACGGTGGTTTTTCGGTGAAGTTCACGGCGCCGACGTCGCCCGGCCTCCGCTTCGTGGAGCTGCTCGGCAACTCGCCCGATGCGCGCACGCACATCTCGAACCGGCGCTCGCTGGCGCTCTTCCCGTTGTCGGTGGGCACGGCGGTTCCCGACGCGCTGCCGGAGTGGGTGACCTCGCCGAAACCCAACCCGTCGCGGCGAGATCAATTCGCCGAAGGGCTGATGAGGGCCTACGCCGAAGAGCGACGGCGCCTGGGGCTCACCGCGCCGCTGAGCGACAGCCGGCTCGAGCCGCTCGCCGCGCAGCTTGCGGGTATGCGCGGCGTCAGCGGCATGCGCGGCGACGAAAACCTCGCCGAGTTCCTCGCCTCCCGGGGCCTGGTCAGTCGTGAGGCGTGGGCGCGGTTCTCGGCCGCCGACACACTCGACGAGCTGGTGCAGGAGACGTTGTTGCGGCCTTCGTGGCGCCGCGTGTTGTTGAGCGATCAGGTCTACATCGCGCCGGTGCTCGCGCAGCAGGAGGGCCGGGTGATGGCGTGGGAAGTGGTCGTGGTGTCGATGCCCGCGCTCGACGCGAACGCCGAGTCACAGAAGTTGCTGTCGACGCTGGCGCAGAAGCGCCGCGAGCTGGGTGGCCCGCCGCTGGAGCAGGTGGCGAGTGTTCAGCCCCTGCTGCAGGCCTTCGTCGACGCCGCGTGCAGGGACGACGCGGACGATCTCGAGCTGCAGAACCTCGCGCGCGAGCTCCAGGCCAGGGGCATTCGTGGCGGGCTCATGGGGAACGCCGTGCATCGCGCGAGCGTGAATGACGGCCCGTTGCCCGAGGAGTTCGTCGACCTGCTCACCACGAAATATCCGCGCGTCGCTGTCGCAACGTGTCAGGCCGAAGGGCCCGGGCTGCAGTGGTCGGCGGTGCTGGTGGGCGACTTCCAGTAGCGGGGTGCGACGGGGGTTGTGACACACTCGACACCTTGAGCTCCGCAGCGCCGCAGAAGCAGATCAGCATCTGGTGGTGGGCCTTCGGTTACTTCGCGGCTTACGCGCCGTATTCCGCGTTGACCAAGGCGCTGTCTGACGGCCACCTCGGCAAACCCATCGGCGGCCTGTCGATTCTGCCGCTGTCCACGTTCGCGTCGTTCTTCGCGATGGTGCTCTTTCTCGTTGGCACCGGTTGGTGGAAGAGCGCGACCCGGAAGCAGGTGGGCGCGTTTCAGGTTCCGGTGCCCACGCGGTGGACGGCGCTCTCGGGCCTGTGCGGCGCCACGATTCTGACCACCACCACGCTCGCGTACACCATCGAAGGTACGTCGATCGTCTTCATGATGTTGCTGTTGCGCGGCGGCATGTTGGCGATGGCGCCGATCGTCGACGCGATCTCGGGTCGCAAGGTGCAGATCATCTCGTGGATCGCCACGGCGCTGACCTTGAGCTCGTTGCTGGTGACGCTGGTCGGCCGCGACGAGAACTTCGCGCTCCCGCTGGTGGCGATCATCGACGTGACGGCGTACCTGGTCGCGTACTTCATTCGCCTGCGCTTCATGTCGAAGCTCGCCAAGAGCGACGACGTGGAGGTGACGCGCCGCTACTTCGTCGAAGAGCAGCTGGTGTCGACGCCGGCCGCCTTCGCCGCGCTCGCGATCCTGGCGATCATCGGCACCGGACCGCTGGCGGCCGTTCGCGCCGGCTTCACCGAAGTGCCGTTCAGCGCGCAGTTCTTCTGGCCGGTGTTCATCGGAATTCTCTCGCAGGGCACCGGCATCTTCGGGGCCCTGGTGCTGCTCGATAAGAGCGAGAACACATTCTCAGTGCCGGTCAATCGTGCGTCGTCGTTGCTCGCTGGCGTGGTCGCGACGTTGACGTTGTTCTGGCTGGGCATCGGCAAGCCGCTCGACTGGCGTGAAGCGGTGGGCGCAGGGCTCGTCATCAGCGCCATCGGTGTGTTGAGCCTGCCGGCCTTGCTCAGGAAGAAGCCGCCGGCGCCGCCGACAGCCCCGTCTCGTTGAGGGCCCGAGCAGAGGCGGGTGCCGATTCAGCAACGGGGTCCCTCGGATTCGGGAAACCGATTGCACTTGCCGTCAGATTCGGGCGTTAAGCCGCGCATGGTGACGTTCGTCCGCGGGCTGGTCCTTTCCTCTCTTCTCGTCGTTGCTGCGTGCTCGCCGACCGGCAGTGACAGTTGCGGTCCCTCGACCTGCCAGGGGTGCTGTGACGCGATGGGCGCCTGTCAGAACGGCAGCGACTTCGCCTGTGGCGTGGGCGGCACCCAATGCACGCAATGCCAGCCGGGAACGCAGTGCGTGCTGGGCGTGTGCTCGCAACCTGCGTTGGGCGGTGGCTCGGGCAACACGGGCGGTGGCTCTGGCAGCACGGGCGGTGGAACGGCGACGGGCGGTGGAACGGCGACAGGTGGTGGAACGGCGACGGGCGGTGGCGCTGCGACCGGTGGTGGAGCGGCGACGGGCGGTGGCGCTGCGACCGGCGGTGGAACGGCAACGGGTGGCGGAACTGCGACCGGTGGCGGCACGGGCACCCTCGGCCCCGCGACCTGTGAGGCGCCGCTGACCGCTTGTGGCGTCAATTGTGTCGACCTCACACAAGACGAATCGAACTGCGGCGCCTGCGGGACGCGCTGCAGCGGGCAGATCTGCGTCAACGGCGCGTGCGTGCCGTACCCGCGCTGCGACATGGGCCAGGCGTGCCCCGCTGGCACCTACTGCCTTGGTTCCACGTGCTTGTCGGGCTGCGATTCTGCCGCGCAGTGCCCACAGCCCGGTGCCTGCAACACCACCTCGCACGAGTGCGTCTGCGCGACCGGCCGCCACGCCTGCGGCGACGAGTGCGTCACCAACGACGACGTCAATCGCTGCGGCGTCACCTGTCGCACGTGCATTGCTCCTGCGAACGCCGCGCCGCTCTGCACCGACGGCAGCTGTGATTTCGCCTGCAACACCGGCTTCCACCGATGTGGCGATCAGTGCGTGTCCAACACCTCGGTGAATTCGTGCGGCGCGAACTCCTGCACGCCGTGCAGCCCGCCTGCGAACGCGGTGGCGACCTGCAATGGCACCAGCTGTGACTTCACCTGCAACACCGGCTTTCACCGGTGCGGCAATGCGTGCGTGGCGAATACCTCCATCAACTCGTGCGGCGCTTCGTCGTGCACGCCGTGCAGCCCGCCCGCGAACGCGACGGCCACCTGCAACGGCGTCAGCTGCGACTTCACCTGCAACGCGGGCTTTCATCGGTGCGGCAACGCGTGCGTGTCGAACAGCTCCGTCAACTCGTGCGGCACCAGCGCGTGCACGGCGTGCTCGGTCCCCAGCAACGGCAGCTCGACCTGCAATGGCACCAGCTGCGGCATCTCGTGCAACGCGGGCTTCCACGCGTGCGGTGCGGCGTGTGCGTCGAACACCTCGATCAACTCCTGCGGCAGCTCGTGCACGCCGTGCAGCCCGCCGGCGAACGGCACGGCCACGTGCAACGGCGCCAGCTGCGACTTCACGTGCAACACGGGCTTTCACCGGTGCGGCAACGCCTGCGTTGCCAACACGTCCATCAACTCCTGCGGGAGTTCGTGCACGCCGTGCGCCCCGCCCGCGAATGGAACGGCGACCTGCAACGGCACCAGCTGCGACTTCACGTGCAACGCCGGCTACCACCGGTGCGGCAACGTGTGCGTGAGCGACAGCAGCACCACGCAGTGCGGCAGCACCTGCACCGCCTGCGCGACGCCCAGCAACGGCACGCCGTCGTGCACCAGCGGGCAATGTGAGTACGCGTGCAACACCGGCACGCACCTCTGCACGTACCCCACCATCGAATGCGCCAACGACACGGATGCGACGAAGTGCGGCCCGAACTGCGCGTCGTGCCCGAGCAAGCCGAACGGCTCCCCGGCCTGTACCAGCGGCAGCTGCTCGGCGACGTGCAACAGCGGCTTCCGGCTGTGCTCCAACAACTGCACGCCGCTCGATGCTCCGTCGGCATGTGGCTCCGCGTGCACGGTGTGCGCAGCGCCCGCAGATCTCCGCAAGCCGACCTGCAGCGGCACCGCGTGCTCGAGCGCGTGCATCACCGAGTGCAACGGCACCTGCGTCGACAAGGCCCGCGACGAAGCGAACTGCGGCGGCTGCGGCATCGCGTGCGGCGCGAACCAGACCTGCAGTGACGGCGTGTGTGGCACCGCCTGTGCGTCGGGTGGTGCGTTCCAGGCGGCGATGCCCTTCGCGGTGCAGATGAGCGGCGGCTCGTCTCTGGTGGCTGGCGACTTCAACGGAGATGGGCGCGCCGATCTGCTCTCGCCGGCGTCGCTCCGGTTGGCGCTGACCAACGGCACCTTCGGCGCGGCGACCGCGGTGAACGCGTATGGCGATCCCCTGGTGGCCGACCTCGATGGCGATGGTCGCGCCGACGTGTTGCTCGGTGGCACCACGCAGTCGGCGCTCATGAAGGGCACGCCGGCGGGGCTCGGCGCGGCGACCACCCTCAGCGCTGCCATGGTTCAGCCGGAGTTCGTCAACCTCGACGGCGCGAACGGCCTCGACGTCGTCAGCCGGCCCAGCTTCACCAGCACCACCGTCGACGTGCGCTTCAACAACGGCTCGGCGGTGTTCGGTACCCCGACGACCTTCACGTGGGCCCGGCAGATCGTCGACTTCGCGGTGGGAGAAGTGACCGGTGACGGCAACGTCGACCTCGTGCTGCTCGCGGCAGGTACCGCGGCCAACACGCACGAAATCGTCGTCGCTCCGGGGACGGGCCCGGGCAGCTTCAACGCGGCGGCGGCGGTGCGCTCCACGCTGGCCACGCGCGGTGAGCGCCTCGAGCTGGTCGACGTGAATCGTGATGGCCGTCTCGACGTGGTGCTGTCGTCCGTTCTCTCCAGCAACCAGCAGGGCGCGCTGCGCTGGCTCGCGAACCAGGGCACCGGCAGCTTCAGTGCCGACACCGTGCTGGTGTCCGACGCGTGGAAGGGCGCGTGGGCTTTCAGCGATCTCTCCGGTGATGGCATCAGCGACCTCGTGGTCGGGCTGGGGTCGCGTGAGCTGCGGCTCAAGCTGGGGCTCGCTTCGGGTGGGTTCGGCGGCGGCACCCCGGTGTCGAGCGCCGCGATTCCGCAGGTCATCGCGCTGGGCGACTTCGACAGCGACGGCGACAAGGACATCGCGCTCCTCGACAGCTGGTCGTACGCGGAGATCTTCACGGTCACCGCTGGCGCCATCGACACCGTGCCCACCAGCACTTTTGCCAGCACCGGCTCGAGCAACGAACCGGCGCCGCTGGTCGGCGACTTCAACGGAGACGGCCGAGACGATCTCGCGCGCTTCACCGGCGTGGGCATCGAGCTGCAGTTCGGCACTGCGGCGGGCGGCTTCACCACCGGCCCGGTGTACCCGCTCAACGAGAGTGTTCGTGCGTGGGTGGTCGACGACAACGGCGATGCACCGAAAGACCTGCTGCTGTCAGGCACCGAGCTCACGCTGCTGCGCGGGAGCAGCAGTGGTGTCTTCTCGATGGTGTGGTCGCAGGCCATCTACGCGCGCGTCGCGCAGGCCGCGCTGTTCGACGTCGACGGAGACGGTCAGAAGGACCTGCTGGCCACCACGTTGCCGAACAGCGTGAACTACGGCAGCTACAGCCTCAACTGGTGGAAGCGGCTGAGCACCAACACCTTCGGCTCGGATCAGACGCTCGCGGGCATGACCTTCTCGTTCGCGTTCGCCGACTTCGACAATGATGGCCGCATCGACATCGGGAGCGCCAATGTCGTCGACAACTACTGGGACCGGGCCAGCAGCGTGAACGTGCTGCTGAACCAGGGCGGTGGTCTCTTCGTGAGCCAGCCCACGTTGAGCGGTCCTGCCAGCTGGTTGCTCGACGCGAAAGCCGCCGACATGAATGGCGACGGCCACGTCGACCTCGTGTTCCTGCACAACTCGCGGCTGAGCTACGCGGTGGGTGACGGGCGGGGGCGATTCACGAGCGTGGTGCAGATCGCCTACCCCGCGTCGCCGCAGCGCTTCGACATCGTCGACTTCGACGGCGACGGTGCGCTCGACGTGTTGATGCTCTCGGAAGGGCTCTACGGCGTGGTCTCCGTGCGGAATCTGGGGACCTCCTTCGAGTCGCGCGTGGTGCCGATGTCGGCAGACCTGCTCTACCGGCACGCGTACGGCAACTTCGACGGCGTCGGCGGGCGCGAGCTGCTGCTCTCCTCGTACGACGCGCGCTACCTCATGCTGCGCACGCGCTGCCCGTGAAGTGATCCGTTTGGCCGGGTGGCGGCAACCAATGTCGGCCACCGTCGCACCCGCGGGTGAACTTTGCTAACTCCCCCGCGTGTTGAAGGAGAACATGCACATGCGCAAGGTACTGGTTTCCCTCGTCGTTCTGCTCTCTACGGTGGTCTTCGCGGCGCCACCGTCTCCGGCGGCCAAAGCGGCCTTCGAGAAGGGTGAAGCGGCGCTCGCAGCCGGCAACCTCGACCAGGCGGCTTCTGCCTACCAGGACGCCATCAAGGGCTCGCCGGGCTACGCGGCCGCGCTCAACGGCTACGGCTCGGTGCTCTTCAAACAGAAGAAGTCGGCGGAGGCGATCGCCTCGTTCAAGTCGGCCACCGAAGCCGACCCCAACTTCAAGCTCGCCTGGTTCAACCTGGGGTACGCCGCGCGCAAGACGAGCGACTTCCCGACGGCCGCGGCGGCGTACGAGAAGTACACCGCGCTCGACGCCAACGATCCCGACGGCTTCTACGGCCTCGCCGAGTCGTACAAGGGCGCCGGCCAGAACGACAAAGCCATCGCCGCGTACGAGAAGTACCTGACGAAGGAGAAGCGTCCCACCGAGCAGAAGTGGGTCGACAAGGCCAAAGAGTCGATCGCCACGCTCAAGGCCGCCGCGCCCGCGCCTGCTCCGGTGGCTGCGGCGCCCGCGCCCACGCCGGCCGCGCCCCCGTCGACGACCAACACCAACACGCCCGCGCCGCCGGCCACGACCAACGTCGGCAACGTCGCCCAGCAGAAGATGCTCGAGGGCGACAAGCTGTGGGCCGAGAAGAAGTACCGCGAGGCGAGCTTCGCGTACCAGGACGCGGTCAACGGAAACCCGAACGACGTCGAGGCGAACTTCAAGCTGGGCAACAGCTACGCGGTGCTCGGCTACTACTCGCAGGCCGTCGAGCGCTGGCAGCGCGTGCAGCAGCTCTCGCCCGACCCGGCGGTGAAGAAGAGCGCGGCCGACAACATCGCCAAGGCGCAGCAGAAGATGGCGTCGGCGGGTGGTGGTTCGCCGCAGGAAGCCAACAAGGCGCCAGGCACGGGGCCCGTCGCCGACGCCACGCGTGGCCAGGCGCGCCAGTACTACGAAGGCGGCGTGCAGCTCATCGGTCAGCGCCGCTACGGCGAAGCGCTCAACTACTTGAACGAGTCGCTCAAGATCGAGCCGTCGTTGACCGTCGGCTACGTGGCGCGCGGTTCGACGCTCATCGGCCTGCGCCGCTTCGCCGAAGCGGCCGTCGACTACCAGTACGCGCTCAAGCTCGACCCCGCGCGGTCTGACGCGCTCTATGGCCTCGCCGAGGCGTACCGGGGCATGAACCGCATCGACGACGCGCGCGCGTACTACCAGCGCTACGTGGCCTCCAACGCGCCGGACGTACGGCCCGAGCTGCAGACCGACGCGCGCAACAAGCTCCAGCAGCTGCGGTGAAGACATGAATACCGACATCAAGGCCATCACCGAGACGGTTCAGCGCGAGTCAGCCTTCGTCGAGCCGTTGTTCCTCGAAGCCGGCAAGGTCATCGTCGGCCAGAAGCCGATGCTCGAGCGCCTGCTCATCGGCCTGCTCTGCAACGGCCACGTGTTGCTCGAAGGCGTGCCGGGTCTGGCCAAGACGCTCACGGTGCGCACGTTCGCCGACGTGCTCAGCGCCCAGTTCCAGCGCGTGCAGTTCACGCCCGACCTGCTGCCCGCCGACGTGGTGGGCACGGTCATCTACAACCAGCAGACGGCCAGCTTCGCGGTTCGCAAAGGCCCCATCTTCGCGAACATCGTGCTCGCCGACGAAATCAACCGCGCGCCCGCCAAGGTGCAGTCGGCGCTGCTGGAGGCGATGCAGGAGCGTCAGGTCACCATCGGCAACAACACCTTCCCGCTGCCCTCGCCGTTCCTGGTGCTCGCCACGCAGAACCCGGTCGAGCAGGAAGGCACGTACCCGCTGCCGGAAGCGCAGGTCGACCGCTTCATGTTGAAGGTGAAGGTCGGCTACCCGACGCGCGAGGAAGAGAAGGAAGTCCTCAACCGCATGACGGGTGAAGCAGCGCCGAAGGCGCAGAAGGTGATCAGCACCGAGCAGCTGGTGTCGGCCAAGGCGGCGATGCACGGCATCTACGTCGACGAAAAGGTGAAGGACTACATCCTCAACCTGGTGTTCGCGACGCGTGAGCCGCTCAAGTACGGCCTCAAGGACCTGCCGGACTTCATTCAGTACGGCGCTTCGCCGCGCGCGACGATCGCCCTGACGCAGGCGGCGCGCGGGCACGCGTTCCTGCGGCACCGCGGCTTCGTGACGCCTGAAGACGTGAAGGCCATCGGGCTCGACGTGCTGCGGCACCGCATCTCGCTGACCTACGAAGCGGAAGCCGAAGAGTTCACCCCGGAGCGCATCATTCAGCGCGTGTTCGAGCGCGTCGAAGTGCCGTGATTCCCCGCGACCTCATCAAGCGCATTCGGCGGCTCGAGATCACCACGCGCAAGGTGGTGGCCTCGGTGTTGTCGGGCCAGTACCACTCGGTCTTCAAGGGCCGGGGCATGGCGTTCTCGGAAGTGCGCCAGTACCAGCCGGGCGACGAGGTTCGCACCATCGACTGGAACGTCACGGCGCGCATGAACGACGCGTACGTGAAGGTCTTCACCGAAGAGCGTGAGCTGACGGTGATGCTGCTGGTCGACGTCTCGGCGTCGGGTCAGTTCGGCAGTGGCGAGCGCAGCAAGGCGGAGATCTCCGCGGAGGTCGCCGCGCAGATCGCCTTCTCGGCCATCGCCAACAACGATCGCGTGGGGCTCGTGCTCTTCAGCGACCGCGTCGAGAAGGTGGTGCCTCCGCGCAAGGGCAAGAGCCACGTGCTGCGGCTCATCACCGACATTCTGACCACGAAGCCCAAGGGTCACGGCACCGATCTCAACGCCGCGCTCACGTACCTGTCGCACGTGGCCAAGCGGAAGACGGTGACCTTCCTCGTCTCGGACTTCTTCGCGAAGAACTACGAGCAGAGTCTGCGCATCGTGGGCCGCAAGCACGACCTGGTGCCGGTGGTGGTCAACGACCCGTTCGAAGAGAAGTTCCCTTCGCTGGGCATCGTCGACCTCGAAGACCCCGAGACGGGGGAGCGCGCGACCGTCGACACCTCAGACCCGCGGGTGCGCGGGCACTTTCAGAAGTTCATGCAGCAGCAGCGCGATGCGCGGAACCGGTTGTTCAAGCGCATGCAGTTGGACTCGGTGGAGCTGCGCGCTCACGAGGAGTACGGGCTGGCGCTGCAGAAGTTCTTCATGGCGCGGGCGCACCGGCTCGGCTCGTGAGTCACTCGCCCACGACGTCGATGAGCGTCAGCTCAGGCCGCGCGAGCAGGCGGACCTTCGGCAGTTGCGGTTCGAAGCCGATGCCGCGGTTCACGTACAGCGTGGTCTCGCCCACCCGGTAGCGGCCCGCTTCGTACTTCTTGTCGAACTTCGAGAACGTGATGACCGCGCCGTAGAAGGGCAGAGCGATCTGCCCGCCGTGCGTGTGACCTGCGAGGTAGAGGTCGGGCTGTGGCGCCAACGACTCGACGAGATCAGGCGTGTGGAACACCGCGATGGTGAACGCGCTGCGCTGCGTGTTCGACAGGCAATGCGCCAGCACTTCGGGGTCGTCGAAGGGCGCACCGCAGAGCGCGACCCGCTGCGCTTCCCGCTGCACCGGGAACTCGCTGTTGAGCTCGGTGGCGGGGCCGTTGTCGAACAGGTTCACGTCGGCCCAGCGAGACGTGTCGTGATTGCCGCGCACCGCGAAGCGGCCGTACTTCGCCGGCAGCTGACTCATGATTCGCCGAAACAACGGCGCTGCGTCACGCTCGTTGATGCTGTCGCCGGTGAAGACGATGACGTCGGGCTGATCTTTCCGCAGCACGTCGGTGAGCCGCGAGATGGCGCGCGAGTTGTCGTCGACGTGGAGGTCGCTGAAGTGCGCGATGCGGAACGTCTTCCCGACCGGGAACTTCTTCGTCGTGACCGTGACGTGCGTGACCTCGAGCCAGTCGGCTTCGATGAACACGCCGTAGAGCAGCGCCAGCACGCCGGCGATGAGCAGTGAGACCAACCCGCGCGCGATGTGAAGCCACGGCGACCGAAGCTTGCAGCGCCACAGCGCGCCTGCAGACACGAGCCCTGCGAGCGCGACGACGCCGGTCACGATCACGATCGCCAGAACCCGCTGCAGCTGACTCATCGACGCGGAGGCTTCGGCTGCGGCGGCGCAGCGGTGCGGGGATCTTCAGGCCAGCTGTGGCGCGGGTACTGCCGCATCAACTCCTTGCGCACGGCCGGGTAGTGGCGGTCCCAGAACCCGGCGAGGTCGGTCGTCACCTGCACCGCGTTGTAGTTCGGCGCCAGCAGGTGAATGACGAGCGGCGTGCGGCCGACCATCGGGCCCTTCGTCATGCCGAAGAAGTCCTGCAGGCGCGACTCGATCCACGGTGGCTTTCCGGGTTCCCAGGTGACCCTGACGCTGCGACCGCCGGGCAGGGTGATCTTGTCGGGTGCTTCGCGCGAGAGCAGCTGGGCCTGTTGTGGCGTCAGCTTCGCGTTCAATTGCTCGAGCAGGCTCGCGTCTTCGAGCTCCTTGAACGAACGCAGGCCTTCACACATCGCGCGAATCGCGCCCTTCATGAACTCCGCGTCGGGCGTCGGGAACTTCGCTTCGGGAAAACCGGTGCGCAGCGTGTCGATTCGGCACTGCCAGTTGGTGAGCCGCTCGGGGTCGACGAACGTCGCTGCTCCCGCGGCGATCGCGTGCTCGGCGAGAATGGCGCTCGTCTCGTCGCTGGCCGGAGCGGGCTGGCGCGTCTCTTCCAGCGTCACGTTGCCGTAGGTCAGGCGCGTGACCCGATCTACCCGGCGGGCCGACTCGTTCCACTCGAGGCGATCGACTTCACCGAGCGCGTCGGGGTTCGTCTCGAGCAGCCACTCCGCGTCGATCTTCGACGCGAGGCGCACCACCACCCCGCCGCGCTTCTCTTCGGCGTCGACGGCGACCATCAACTCGGCGTCGTGCACCACCGACGACGGGTCCAACGTGGCGGAGCCGCCCGCCGAGAACACCAGCTCTGGCGTTCGCGGCCGCCGACGCTTCGCCACGCGATCCGGGAAGCCCGCGAGCACGGTGCGCAGCAACAACGCCTCACGTTCGACGTTGGTGCGCGGTGAAGACGCGCGCGTGTCGTCGAGCAGACGCGACAGCTGCCTGGTCACGCGATCCACCGAGCTGACCGCCGTCGCGTCGAGCCCGGCCGCGCGCGCGCTGCCGCGTTGGCCCTGCTCGTAGCGCTCCAACAACTCGAGCACGTCGGAGGGGCCCGACTGCGCGTGCGCCGACGGTCCGCGGCCGAACGACGCGCGGGCCTCCTGGCGAATGTCGCGCTCACCGAGCAGCGCAGCGATGGTCGCGCCGTCACGTGGCACGCCGAGATTCTCTGCCTCGACCACCACGCGCGCGAGCCGAGGGTGCAGCGGCAGCTTGAGCAGCCGCCGGCCCGTCGACGTCAGCGCGCCGTCTTTCTCGAGCGCGCCGAGGCCACGCAGCAGCCCATCGGCCGCGTCCATCGACGCCGGCGCGGGCGCTTCGAAGAACGAAAAACCATCGAGCTTCGTGACGCCCATCGCGCGCAAGGCGAGCGCCGATTCCGTGAAGTCCAGTCGGCGAATCTCAGGGGTGTCGGTCGCGGGTCGGCCTTCGAAATCGGCCTTCGTGTACAGCCGGATGCACGTGCCGGCGCGTGTACGACCGGCGCGACCTGCGCGCTGCGTGGCCGAGGCCCTGGAGATCTTCGCGAGCTTGAGCGTGGGCATGCCGCTCCACGGCGAGTGCGCCGCGACACGCGCGAGCCCGCAGTCGATCACCGCGGCGATGCCGTCGATGGTGACCGACGTCTCGGCCACGTTGGTCGACAGGATCACCTTCCGCTTCGCAGACGGCTTGAGCGCCTTGTCCTGCTCCGCCGGCGCGAGGTCGCCGTGCAGTACGTGCAGCTCCAGGCCCTGGCGGCGAACGAACTCGTCGCACGTCTCCATCGCGCGGCGGATTTCACCGGCGCCGGGCAAGAACACGAGCACGTGCCCGTCGAGCTCGGCCTGCACCAGGCGCTTCAACGCCGCGAGCACCTGCTGATCGAGGTGGCGATCGTCTTCGCGCTCGAGGTGTTCGACGGTCACCTCGAAGCGGCGGCCCTCACTGCGCATCGACGGTGCGTCGCCCAGCCACTTCGCGATGGGCGCAGCGTCGAGCGTCGCCGACATCACCACCAGCTTGAGGTCTTTGCGCGCGCCCAGCTGCAGCCGCCGCAGCATCGCCAGCGCGAGATCTCCGGCCAGGTGCCGCTCGTGGAACTCGTCGAGCACCACGACGCCCACGTCGCGCAGCAGCGGGTCGCCCACCAGCCGGCGCGTGAGAATGCCCTCGGTGACGAAGCGAATGCGGGTCTGCTTCGAGCTCACGTCGTCGAAGCGCACCTGGTAGCCGACGGTCTGGCCCGGGCGCTCACCGAGCTCTTCGGCCACGCGCGTCGCCGCCAGCCGGGTGGCCAGCCGCCGCGGCTGCAGCACGACGATCTCCTTGTCACCGGCGAGCCCTGCCTTCAGCAACGCGGGAGGAACGCGCGTCGTCTTTCCGGCTCCGGGCGGTGCTTCCAACACCAGCGCCTCACGGGAGCGGAGCGCGGCAACCAGCTCCGGCAACAGGGCGTCGATGGGCAGCGTCGTCACAGAAATCAGTACTACACCGGGTGGGCGTCACCACCCACCCGGAGAAATTCAATTCACTTGGGCTTCTTGCTCTGCAGGAACCGGCCGGTCTGGCTGCCGAGGTTCTCGCCGACGTAGCCGATGTGCTGGAACACCGACGGCTGGGTGACGCTCGCGGGGTAGCTGTTCACGACGATGATCTCGTCGGTGGGCGCGGCCGCATCAGGCCCCGCAAGAATGTTGGCGTTCACCGCCGTCGAGGAGCGCGCCACGACGACGTACTTGCCCATCTGCAGCGACTGCGGCTTCACGGTCACCGTGATGTCGCCGCCACCTTCAGACGCGAGGTGGGCACCGGGAACCTGGCTCTTGAGGCCGTTCATGTAGAACGTCTCGAACTTGCCGATGAGCTCGTTCCACGTACCGGGGTAGCCGGGATCTTTCGCAGTCTGCTCGGTCTTCCATTCCTCGACCGAGTACTTGCCGACGCGCAGCTGGCTGTAATCGAACTGCACGGCGACGTTGTTCGCGGTCGCGAGCGTCGTGGGGTTCGACTCCTTGACGACCCGCCAGGTAGGACCGCAGCCGGACAGAGCAACCACCGCCAATGCCGCACCGATCAGCGAAACGCGCTTCGAAAACTGCATGTGAGTCTCCTTGGGGTTGAACGACGCGCGGACTCAAGCACACGCGCGCCAAGCGTCACGCGAATTGAATGCGCGTGACGCAGTGCGAGGGCGCTTCAAGCCTCGGCGGATTTTTCTTTTCGCGAACGGCGGGGCTTTTCGACTGCGGGCGCTTCCCGTGCGTCGTCGGCCTCGGCCGCGACTTCTTCTTCGATTTCCGGCGGCGCGTCGTCGGGCTGCGACAGCTCCGCGAGCTCGGCTTCGCTCGGCGCGTTGGGGTCGACGGGGTCTTCGTCGAGCAACGACGCGTCTTCGCCGGGCACCTTCACGCGCTTCCTGGGCCGCGACGTGACGCCCGAGATCTCGAGCAGATCTCTCAACGGCACCAGCGCGGCTTCGGCCAACAGCCGTGCCTGCTTGCACGGGTTTTCGAGCCGCCGACCCACCGAGTCCAGCTCGTCACGCAGCGCCTGGGCGGCGGCTTCATCGAGCGGCTCGGTCGAGAACACGCTCTTCCAGGTGGCGAAGGCCGCGCGCATTTCGTCGAGCGTGGTGAGCACCAGCGCGTACGACGGCTCGGCGAACATGCGGCGCGCGTAGCCGGTGCCGAGGCGCTTTTCGAAATCGCCGCAGAACTTCTCGAAGTCTTCCTTGTCGCAGCGGCGCAGCACCGGGACCTTCAGCTTGCCGTACAGCGCCTCGAGCAGCGGCGCGCGGCTGCCACCGGCGAAGGTGATGCCCGCGTGGAGCTTCTCGACCATGTCGACGGCTTCGTTCTGCAATCGGCGCGCGTGGTCTTCACGCACGGGATCCATCTCGGGGAGACGCAGCACGCGCGTCAGCAGATCGCCGATGCCGTCCCGCGCCGACTTCACGCGCTTCACGGCTTGATCGAGCCACGCCTTTTCATCTGCGAGGCCCTGCTTCTTCGACAAACCCACCGCCGCCGCTTCGAGGCGCAGCAGCAGTTGTTCCGAGTGCGCAACCAGATCGAAAGCGTCGAGCAGAGACGGGTTCATGATCGGCTCGACTTACCACGGAGCGTGTCGATGGCGGTCGCCATGTCGGGCGGGAGTTCAGACGTAAACGTGCGGTCGTCGATGCGCAGCTGCCACGCGTGCAGCGGAATGCGGCCGAAGCCCAGGTCCTTCGCTTCGCGGGTGCCATAGAGCCAGTCACCGAGCAGCGGGTGACCGACGTCGGCGAGCTGCGCGCGAATCTGGTGCGTGCGGCCGGTGTCGAGGTCTATCTCCACGAGCGCGACGTTGTCGAACTGCTCTTTGACCTCCCACGACAGCCGCGCGCGACGAGGCGACGAGAACAGCGACGTGTAGCGGCGCGGATCTTCGGGGTGCCGGCCGTAGGGCGTGTCCAACTTGCCGGTCTTCGGCGGGGCGCCCAGCACCAGCGCGAGGTACGTCTTCTTGATGCGCTTCTCGTCGAAGGCGAGCTTCAAGCCCGCGAGCGCATCGTCGGTCTTGGCGAGCACCAGACAACCGGTGGTGTCCTTGTCGAGCCGCTGGGCGACGCCCGGCACTGCCGCGCCACCGACATCGAAGCCACGGAACTGCGCCGCGGCCGACATCACCACCGACGGGTTGTCACCTTCCTGTTCGACGACGAGGCCCGTGGGCTTGTCGATGACGAGCCACTTCGCGTCTTCGTAGAGCGCCTTCAATTTCGGGCCTTCGACGGTGTGCGCCTTCACGGCCGGTGGCGTGGGCGAATCGATCTCCACGACCTCACCGCCGAACACGCGGCGCAGCGGTTTGGCCTTCTTGCCGTTCACCTTCACCTTGCCGTCGGCCAGCAGCTTCTGAATCTGCTGCTTCGAGTAGCCTGGCACGGCCTTGGCCAGAAACGCGTCGAGGCGCGGCGGCGCGCCAGCAGGAACCGTCAGTTTCCGTGAAGCCATGCGAGCGCCTTTACCTGATAGGCGTGGCCGCATGTCGAGCTACCGCGTGCGCCCCGCAGAGCCCCGCGACGACGCCGCCATCGGCGAGCTGCTGGTGGCGTCGTTCGTCGAGCAATACGCGCGAAAACTGCCTGACGTGGTGGTGACCGGGCACCGCAAGGCCGAGCTGCGAAACGTCGCGGCGAAGCGGGCGCTCGCCCACGTGTGGGTCGCCGAGAAAGACGGTGAAATCGTCGGCACCATCGCGCTCTGGCCGCCCGGCGCGCATCGTTCGGAGGCGTGGATCTCGAACGCCGCCGACCTCCGCCACCTCGCGGTCGCCAGGGCGCACCGCGGCGGCGAGGTGTCGAAGCTGCTGATCGACACCGCCGAGAAGCACGCGCGGGCCATGGGCTGCACCAGCGTGTGTCTCCACGTGCGCCGTGGTGCCGGGGGCGTGCGTGCGCTGTACGAGCGGCGCGGCTTCGTGCGCGCTCCGGAAGGTGATCTCGATCAACTCCCGGAGGTGTTCCTCGAAGCGCTCGTGCTGCGGCTTCAGTAGTTCTGGTGGCACTCGCCTTCCATGCGCTTGCCGCCCGACGAGAAGCCACGCCACCAGCCATTGACGTTCTTGAGCCACACGCCGTCGTTGATGCCGCCGTTCGAGTCGTCGGAGAACTTGCCGGTCAGCCGCTGAAGTCCGCACACCGTGTCGGAGACCGGCAGCCAGTTCGTCGACTCCCCGCCCGCGCCGTAGATCTGCCAGCTGAAGGGCGTCACCGTGTTGATCAACTTCACGCACACCGCGGCCGTGTTCCCGCCTGATTCCGCGTCGCCGCTGTTGCCGAGGTTTCCGCCGATGGCCCAGCTGTCGAACTCGCGGCCGTTCCAATAGATGCGCTGCCGCTCCACTTCGGCGTAGTGGCCGGTGCCGGTGAAGCCCACGTCAGCCATCACCTCGGTGAAGAAGCACTTGGTGAGCACGTCGGTGGTGCCCTCCGGCAGCCACTGCGGTTCTCGCCGTAGAAGACGCCGTTGCCGCTGTCGCCGCTCCACGACAGTTCCCTGCGGCCGTACACATGGGGAATGCACGTGGCCTGCGCCTTCACGCCGCTGCCGGTGCCCTTGTAGGCCTTCAAGAACCAGTGACCGCCCTCGCGGAACACGCGGCCGCCGGCGCGGTTGCTGCGGGTGCCGCGAATTTCGCCGCTGAGGCCCTGCAGGAAGCAGGTGCGATCGTGGTCGGTGCCGAGGTCGACCTTCCCGCCGACGCTCGTCGCCCAGCCGTTGACGGTGACCGCTTCCTCCTGTGACGCGACCGCGGGCTTCTCGTCGGGTAACGCGCCTTCGTCCACACCCACGCCGCAACCGGTGACGACCGCGGCGACGGCCGTGCACAGCATCTTGGTGAGCTTCATTTCGATTCACTTTCGCCAGGGACGCGGAACTGCCTCGCTGCATGAACGCGAAATCGTTCCGGAATTCCCGGGGCGAAAATCGCCGGGGAGGGCGGGAAGGTTCGGCGCGGCCTTCGTTCACCACGCATGGCGTTCGTCGCGGGCTTCGTTGACTCACACGATCTTCAGAGGCAAGAGCGCGATGTGCGAGGGGGGCTCCACATTGTCCGCGGGGACGAGTCCGCCCTCGGGGCGCATCGCGACGTGCTGCAGCGTTATGCGCTGCGGCTGTGTCGCAACGCCACCGACGCCGACGATCTCGTTCAGGACACGTTGACCCGCGCGCTCGCCCGCTGGTCGTCACTGGCGCCGGGCACCGACACGCGCGCGTGGTTGCTCTCGATTCTCCACAACGTGTTCATCGACAGCTGCCGCAAGCAGAAGCAGCAGGGCACCCGCGTCGGAGAGGACGTCGTCGAGAACGTGGCCGCGCCAGAACCTGAGGTCGAACCGCGTTGGGCGCAGATCACCAACGCCGAAGTGGCCACCGCCATCGACACCCTCGACCCGTCGTTTCGCGACGTGTACCGGCTGCACGCGCGCGGCGAAGGCTACGACGCGATCTCGCGCAGCCTCGGCATTCCGAAAATCACGGTGGGCACCCGACTGACGCGCGCGCGCAAGAAGATGAAGGCGCTGCTCTTCGGTGAGGAGGAGTCATGAATTCACCGCACCCCGACGTGAACGCGTTCTTCGATCAGCAGCTGTCTGCGGTCGAAGCCGACGCCGTTCGTGCGCACCTCGCCGACTGCGCGCAGTGCCAGCGTGAGCTCCATGCGTTGATGCAGCTCGACGCGCGCGTGGAAGCGCTCGAGGCCCGGCGGCCGGCGACGTGGAAGCGCGTGGTGCCGGTGGTGGTGTTGGCTGCGGCGACGCTGCTGGGGGTGTTCTTCGCCACGCGGGAGCAGCCTGCGAAGCCGTCACCGCTCGTGCAGCTGACGGGCCCGCGGCACCTCGATGCGCGCGTCAGCTGGCGCGATGGAGACGTGTGGCGACCGTACGAACCGGCGCGTGGCGCGGCCTCGGTCGACGTGGTTCCACTCACCACGCTCGCGGCGTTGGAGCAGGGCGGAGATCGCTCGGCGCTGGCGGGCGCGTTGATCCTCAGCGGGTCGCTCGAGCAGGCCCGGCGGGTGCTCGAGGGGCTGCCCGATTCGGCGCAGCGCAGCGCTGACCTCGCCGCCGCAGCGCTCGCGCTCGGTCGTGCCGACGATGCCCTCGAGCTGGCCCAGGACGCGTTGGAGCTCGAACCGAACAACGCACGAGCCCTCTGGAACAAGGCCGTCGCCGCGCGCGCGCTGGGCTTCACCGCCGTCGCCGCCAGGACCTTCGGAGAAGTCGCTGCGTTGCGTGAGCCGGGCTGGGCTGACGAGGCCGTCGCCCAGCAGCGTGCCCTGGACGAGCGGTGGAAACGTACGCTCGACGTGCACCAGCGCATGCTCGATGCCGCCGCGGCCATGGCGCTCGACGGCACTCCGATGCCTGACGCGTTGATCCGCGCCGCGCCCGGGCCGTCGCGCATGTACCTGACCTACGCGTTGCGACTCGCAAGAGACCGCGCGTCGGTCGAGGCGTTGATGCCGGTGGCGGTCACGCTCGACGCGCTCAACGGTGGTGACGGTGCGCAGGCCAGCGTTCGCCGCGCCGCCGCAGCTGATTTCAAGGCGCGCGCGAAGTTGTTGCCGGAGCTCCGCGCCTTCTTCGTCGACTTCCTGCGTGGTCTGTCGGGCTGGGGTATCGCTCCGCGGCTCACCACGAAGGAGCGCGGGCTCGGTGCCGACACGGCCGCGTTCATCGACCGCGTGGTGACCCGCGAGAAGAACGAAGACGTGGTGCTGGTGCTCCTGCTCTCGATGCAGGCGCAGGACCACTTCGAGGCGTTCAGCCGCGCCGTCGCCGGCGCCGATGACGTGTGGTTCACCGCGGCCCTCGACCTGGAGCGCGGCAAGCGCGCCGTCGCCGCGGCGCGTGCGTCGGAGGCCGAGCGGGTCTGGCTCGAGGTCGCGCGGAGCGGCCCGGCCTTCCGCCGCATGCAGGCCCGGGAGCGGCTGGCGATGTTGTACGCCGACGAGCACCGCGCCGCCGAGGCACAGCGTGAGGCCATCGAGGCGCTGGCCCTGGCGCGTGAGCAGGGTGACGTGGTCGCCCAGCTGCGCCTGTTGTGGACGCTGGGCAACGCCGCGCGCTTCCGGAATCTCGGAGCGCTCTCGCAGGCTGCGCTGGAAGAACGTGCGTTGTGGCAGCCCGAGTCGTGCGAGTCGCGGCGGTACCTGGGCGAATCGGTCGCGACCATGGAGGTGGCGATGCTCGAGCCCCGGCGCGCGCGTGCGGCCCTCGAGCGCGCTGCGTCGTGTGGTGACCCGCTGTCCATCGTCGGCGCGTTCTCGTTTGCCGACGTGATGCGGCTCGACCCTCACGACGGTGATGGCGCGAAGTTGACGGCCATGCTGGTGCCGTTGCGCACTGAGGCTGACGAGGCGCAGCGCGTGTTCGTCGACCACATCGAAGGTCGCGCGCTCCTCGACGTGGATCGTGAGAGAGGCGAAGCGCTGCTCAGGAAGTCCATCGTCGCGGCCAGGAAGCTGGGCGGGGTCGACGCGATGACGCTCAAGGTGCAGGCCTACGGGTACGGTCTGCTGCGGAGCGATGCGGCGCGACGCGGCGATTTTCCGGCCTTGTTCGCGCTCACCGCCGAGGAGCTGGGCCGCCCCATCCCCGACGGTTGCGTGCTGGTGGTCGAGGTGCAGGACGATCGTGTGGCGGTCGCCGGTCGCGATCGCTCGGGCCAGATCGCCGGCGCGTTCCAGCGCGTTCCGTTGACGCGAAGACACCGTCAGGGTCTGGAGGCCGACGAGATCTCCGCGGTCGTTTCGTCGATCGCCACCCGCACGGGCGATGGCTGCGAGCTGCTGGTGTACGCCGGCTATCCACTGCACGGCCGCGGCGCCTGGCTGCCCGACGCACTCGCGTGGAGCTACGCGACGGGCATACCGAAGCGCGCGGCGCTCCCGGGGCGCACGGTGGTGGTGAGCGACGTGGAGGCTCCCCCGGAGCTCGGGTTGAAGCCGCTGGGCAGCTGGTCGACGGGTGTGCCGGTCGACGACCGCATCACCGGTGCGCAGGCGACCCCCGAGCGCGTGCTCTCGGCCCTGGGCGACGCGGCCTACGTGGAGTTCGACGTTCATGGGCAGGTGAACACCGGCTCTGAAGACACGGCGGCGTTGGTGCTCGCGACGGGCGCGAACGGCCACTCGCTGACGGCCGCGAGGGTCGCGCAGGCGAAGCTCAACAGGCACCCCGTGGTGTTGCTCGGTGCGTGTCGCGCCGCGACGGCGGCGCCGTACATGCACGAGGCCTGGAGTCTACCTCGGGCGTTTGCTCAGGCCGGCGCGCGGTCGATCATCGCGGCGCCCGTCGACCTTCCCGACGGTGAAGCGCGGCGCTTCTTCGGCCCGCTGACTGAGCGTCTGCTGCGCGGTGAATCGCCTGCGTCGGCGCTGCGCGATGAGCGCGTGAAGTGGCTCGCGGCGAACGGTGCGCCGTGGGTCAGGCAGGTGCTGGTTTTCGAGTAGTCACTCCGCGGTCTGGCCACCGCGCGGTGTTCATTCACGGCCCAAGGGAGAGACGTCATGAAGAAGGCGTGCATTGCAGCTCTGGTTTCGTTCGCAGTGTTCAGCGGGTGTGGCGTCGGCAGCGAGCTCGACGAGCAGGAAGTCGGCACGCAGCGCGCTGCGCTTCGCGCGGTGCTCCCGGTGCCGGCGATGCCGACCCGACCGACCCCGTACACGCGGGGCATGAGGACCTTCCCGCGCACCGTGCTCAGTGCGGTGACGTACGTGCAGCCGGCTGAGAACCCGGGCGAGTTCGAGGCGTGGGGCTTCGACGTGGTGACGCGGGAGTGCGTCTTCTACGTGCGTGGCGACGTGGCGATGTTCAACGACTTCGAGCAGGACGTGAAAAGTGCGCTCGACCTGATTCCGAAGGGCAACCCGTCGTACCTGGGCAGCACCATCCAGGGGCAGCCGAAGGTGGGCCCGCGCATCGGCGGCGGCGGCGTACCCGACCTCCCGGCCGTGTGGGCGCGTTCGGTCAACGCCATCTGAACGTGCAGTGATGGTTTCCGTTCAGCCGAGGAGGGCCTTCAAGGCGCCCTCTTCGGCGAGCGAGTTGAACGCCCACTTCGCTCCCACGTCACGCAGCTCGTCGACGCCGTGCGCGCCGGTCGAGACGCCGATGCACTCGGCGCCGATGGCGAGCGCCGCGTGAACGTCTTTGGGCGTGTCGCCGATGATGACGACCCGCGCGTCTTCACGCTTCACGTCGAGCTGTCTGGCGCCCCGGTCTGCACCCGCGCGAATGAGCTCCGGTCGAAGCTCGTGGTCGTCACCGAAGCCCCCGAAGCTGAACTTCGAATACAGGCCCACGCGCTGCAATTTCACGCGCGCGCCTTCGCGCACGTTGCCGGTGCCGAGGCCGACGGCAGCGCCCGCGCGCAACGAAGCGTCCACCGCGTCACGCATGCCGTCGTGCACGACGTAGTGCTGGTCAGGCACCGAGCGCACCGACGCCTCGAGGCAGGTGATGTAGGTGGCGAGGAGCGCGTCGATGTTGGCGTCGGTCGCGTCGACGCCGATGGCCGCGAGCCCGAGCCGCACGATGGCCCGGTCGGTCATGCCGTCGAAGCTGAACGTGGCGCACGCGTCTTCGCGGCGGTGGAGCAGGTCGAAGGCACGGCTGATGGCGCGACGGCCCGCGCCTCCGGTGCTGATGAGCGTGCCGTCGATGTCGAAGAGAAGAACGGTGGGGCGCACCGCTCTCCTCTACCTCAATAGAAGTAGGGCGAGGTGGCGACGTCGATGCGGCGAATGAGGTCGTCGATGTAGGGCTGCACGTTGCTCGGCCACGAGTTGCGGTTGGTGGCGAAGTAGCTGCGCGCGGTGGTGAGCGCGACGTACGCGTCGGCGTTCTGCATGGCCTTGAGCACGTCGACCATCATGCGCATGGTGTCGAAGGTGCGCTGGGTGTCGGTGCTCATCAGGCTCTCGCGCGCCACGGTCACCGCACGCGCGGTGAACGCGGGGTCGTTGAACGCGGGGTTCACGGCGATCTCGTCGCGGTACTCCGGGCCCTCCTTGAAGAGGTTCAACAGGAACACGGCGTTGAAGTAGTCGGCGTAGCGGTTGGCGTAGGTGTCGAGCGCGATGATGTCGGCGCGCATCGGCGGCGCGGTGTCGCCGATGAGAATGTTGAAGGCCTCCAGGCGCTGCGCCTCGGTCGCCGGGGCACGCACGTAGCGGGTCACCGCGTAGAAGGCGCGCGCATCGAGCGGCTGGCCCTTGAAAGCCGCCCGTGACGCAGCCTGGAAGCGCGGCCCGATGTCGGTGGTGAGCGGGTTGCTGCCGGTGTCGAAGCGATCGCACGCGGCGTCGATCAGCGTGTCTTCGTCGGTGCAGAACGGCTGCGTGGGCGGCGTGGTGGCAAGACCGTAGAGGTAGCGAACGGCAGCGATGTCGTACGCCGCAGGCGCGTCGAGCAGCACCGCGTCAGCGTCGACGTTGTAGTCCATCACCGAGACCTTCTCGGTCGAGCCCTTGAAGTTGTGACGCAGGCCGAGCGTGTGACCGACCTCGTGCAGCACCACGTGCGTCAGGTACTTCTCGAGGTACGCCTTGCGGGTCATGCCGGCGGGGATCACCGCGTCGTGGCGCTCCATCGAACACAACGACTGCTCGGGCATCGCCGACCAGCGCAGCGCGGGCCTGGCGGCCATGCGGCTCGTCGGGCCGTTCCAGATCGGCACGTTGAAGAACACCGGCGCCACCGGGGCCAGCGCGTCGCACGAGCACGCGATGACGGCCGAGCCGGTGTTGCGTGGTGCGAGCGTTCCGCGAATGAAGTCGTTCCCGTTCACCTGTGAGTCGAGGCAGGCCACTTCGTCGCGACGCGCGATGCTCTGCGACGACGAGGGCGCAGGCGCGGCCGTGCCTTCGCTGCAGTTGGTGGTGCCGTAGCCCACGGTGTCGACGACGTCGGCGGTGAGCGCGCACGCACCCACGAGCGCGGTCGTGGTCCTGGACAGCGCGACCTTGCCGTTGCTCGCCGAGATGTTGATGCCGCTGGTGACGTCGGCAGCTGGAAGCGCGACGCCGCCATCGCTCGCCGCGAGCCCGACGAGGAAGTAGCCACCGCCGGGTATGGAACCGGTGAGCGGGATGACCTGCCACGCGCTGGTGCCGGTCGATGAGCCGTACTGCAGCGACCACCCGTTGAGCGACACCGGCAACACCGCGCGGTTGTGCAGCTCGATGAAGTCCTGATTGCGGAAGCCCGTGGCCGAGTTGCCGCCGAAGAGCTGGCTGATCACCACCGAGCCCGCGCAATCGGGCACGCCGGCGTCGGTGACCGCTCCGGCGTCGGTGACCGTTCCGGCATCGACGATGGGCGCGACGCCCGCGTCGAACACGCCGGCATCGGCCCCGGCTTCGAAGAGCGCCGCTTCCACGAAGATGCTCGAGAAGTAGACCGACGCGCCGCGGATCTCTCCGGTGTTCGGGTTCTCACGCCAGTTCGCGAACGCGAGACCCGCGCCGGGGTTGGGGTCGACCACGATGAAGTTCTTGTCGTCATCGCCGAACGAATCATCGGCGCCGGTGGTGACGACCGAGAACACCGGGAAGCCGAACGCGTCGTTCCACTTCGTCACGCCGCGCGAAATCGCACCGCGCACGTCGACGCCAGCCAGGCGCGGGTCTGCTTCCAGACGTTCGATGCTCTTCGTGATGCGCCACGGAATCGGCTGCATTCCGGGCTTCAGGTTCCACTTCACGACGTTGCGGCGCACGCGCGCTTCGTTGGCCACGTACTGCGGGTTCGCGCTCTCGAAGAAGTGCCTGGTCGTCAGCTCGGTCGACGTGAAGCCGGCGCCTTCGGCGTAGCGGCGCAGCGACAGCGACATGGTGCCCGAGCCGCGGAACGGCTGGTCCCAGCCGAGCACGCCCGGCGCGGGAACGTTCGAGTAGCCCGTGAAGACCTGCTCCCATGACACGCCGTCGGCGAGCGCGCGGTAGCGCTGCAGGAACGCGAGCTCGACTTCGAAACGCATCTGGTAGTTCGCGCCGATGACGTCGGACACCGCGTCGAAACGGTTGAGGCCCGCCGACGGGTCGACGAGCACGTAGTTCGACGAGCCCGCCTGCGAATTGAAAGGCGCGTAGTCGGTGACGACGGGCCACGCTTCGACCACGCGCTGGGGATCGAGCACGTCGCTCCACTTCGCGCCGTCGGTGGCGTCGAACACGAAGAGCTTGTCGTTCTGAAGCTTGAAGGTGACGACGCGCGTGCCCAGCGAGTGCACCGGCGTGTTCTCGGCCGGGTGCCACTGCGTCAGGTACGCCGACAAGAAGTAGCGCTGCTCGAGCTGCGACTTGTTGATGGCGAGGTAGAAGTTCTCGCTGCCCACCGCGCCGTTCGGCCCGCCGTCACTGGTGAGCGCCTGTGAGGTGCGCGCGACGCGAACGAACGCTTCGTCGCCGAGCGACTCGGTCATGGTCGCTTCGTTCTGACCACAGCTCATCACTGCCAGTGCGCACACGACGACCGCGGCGCCCGAAAGACGCGAGAACATGGAGAGGCTCCTGAGTGGCTTCGGCGAGTGGGTGCGCCGAGGTGCACGATGAACCCGACAGCCTCGAATGTTGTGCAACGCAGCCGTGTCGATTTCGCCGATTTGCCCGGGAAGCGCGGTGAATTCGTGCGGTTGAGTGGGGTACTTTCGTCGGCGATGCGACGTATCGGTTCTCTTGTTTTCGTTCTGGCGGCGTTGGCGGCGTGCGGTGGTGGCACGGTAACGATGGACGGTGGGAGCGGCGGCGGCGCTGCGACCGGCGGCGGCTCGGCGACGGGAGGTGGCTCGGCGACGGGAGGCGGCTCGGCGACGGGAGGCGGCTCGGCGACGGGAGGCGGCTCGGCGACGGGCGGCGGTTCGGCGACCGGCGGCGGAACAGCGACGACCGGCGGTGGCGCACCGGTGAACAACGGCGGTGATACCTGCGCGGTGGCCGTGGACGTCACCGCGACCGGGATCTTCCAGGGCACGACGGACGATGCTTCGGTGCGCGATGATTACGGCAACGGGCTCGGCATGGGCTGCCCTTCGGGCGGTTCGGGTTCCGGCCGCGACGTCACGTACGTGGTGACGCCGGCGCAGACGACGCGGTTCACGGTGGTGGTGACGCCGACTGGGTCGTTCGATCCGATGCTGTACGTGCAGTCGTCGTGTGGCCCCGGCGCGTGTCTTGCGGGCACGGTGTTCAACGGACCGGGCCAGCCCGAGACCGTTTCGTTCACGGTCGAAGCTGGTTCGAGCGCGTTCATCATCGTCGATGGTGAAGCCGCCTCGCGCGGAGCCTTCGAACTCGCAGTGTCGGCGGAGATCGTCGTCGTCGACGCCGGTGTTCCCGATGCTGGCACGTCGATCGACGCGGGAATTCCCGGCGATGGCGGCACGCCGTTCCTCAACGGTGGCGACACGTGCGCGATGGCGCCCGACGTGACCGGTGGCGGCACGTTCACCGGCACCACCGATGATTCGTCGGTGAACGACGACTACGGCATGTCGTTGAGCACCGGTCAGGGCTGCTCGGCGGGCGGCGCTTCTTCAGGTCGCGACGTCGCGTATGTGCTGAGCCCCTTCAACACGACGACCTACACGGTGACGGTGACGCCGCTGCGCAGCTCCTACAACCCGATGCTCTACGTGCAGTCGACGTGCGGCGGTCCCGCGTGCATCGCAGGCACGATTCTCAACGGAGCGGGGCAGCCCGAGACGGTGACGTTCACGGTGAACGGCGGCACCAGCGCGTACGTGATCGTCGACGGGCAGGTGGTCTCGAGGGGACCGTTCGAGATCTCGATTACCCACTGAGTGCGACACGTAGGGCAGGCGCATACTGAACGCCTGTCCATTCATTTATATATGCGGGCCGGCGAGGCGCTTGGTGACGCGCTCGGCCCACTCGGCTTCGAGCTCGATGCAGGCGATGTCGCGACCGAGCTTCAACGCCGCCGCGGGGATCGAACCCGAGCCCGCGAACGGATCGACGACGAGCTGACCCGCCTTGCTCCACGTGCGCATGAGCGCCTCGAGCACGCCGAACGGTTTGTGATTCGGGTGGGAGCCCCAGCGTTCGGCCTCACCGTCGTCGTCGTAGCCAGCGACCGCCGACCAGGGAATCGCAGCGCTCGCGTTGCTCGCGGGTGGAGCCGGTTGCCGCGAATAGACGAGCGCGGTTTCGACGACGCGAAGAATCTCCTCGCCGGAATTGCCTTCGCGCGTGCGCTTGCCCCACACGAATTCACCGCGCACGTGCGTGTAGCCGAGCTCACGGCACGCCGCGGTCATCGGCTCGCGACCGAGCAGGTTCATCCACAACACGATGGGCGCGTCGGGCGTGAGGTGCTGCACGGCCACCTGTAGCCACGACTTCGTGAAGTCGCGGAACTCACGAACGTTCTCGAAGCGCCGCACGGGCCCGCGATCGATCTTCTTGTTCTTCGGGTCGCGCAGCTCGCCGTCTTTGCGACGCCGCGTGAGCAGACAATACGGAGGGTCGCTGATCAGCGCGTCGGCCTTGCGACCGTTCAGCGCCTTCACCCACGTCTCATTCTTCGTGGAGTCCCCGTTGATGCAGCGATTCGTCACTTGGTGCCCTTGAGAGAAAAGATGCTCGAGCACACCGCCGGCATCGTCTTGCGCGGGTCGACGCTCGACCCGCAACTGGCTGGGCGCCGCTTCGGGCCGTCGGCGACGACGCCCGCAATCATGAATTGCATCTGCTGGCCCTTCCGCGACTGAGACAGGAGGCAACGACTCGGCTGGCCCTGAATCACGCAGTCCACCGGCGTGTTCAGTTCGATCACTTCGCGGCCCTGCACCATGCTCGTCACCAATTCGGAGAGCAGCCGCTCACGCTCTTCAGTCGTCAGCTTCGCAAAGTCGACTTCGGGGATTGAAAGCGCGCCGTCGCGGCAGCTGATCGCCATGCCGCCTTCACGACAGCCGGCGGTCACGGGCACTGCTTTCCCATCGAGTGAGATGGGCGGGTCTTCTCGCACCTTGATCGGTGCCTCGTCGCGCATCGCCAGAAACTTTTTCGAACAGCCATCACGCGTGGCGCCAGCCTTCACATCGCCGACGCAGGTGAGCGTGCGTGCGCGTGTCGCGTCAGGCAACGCCGTCATCACTTGCAGCATCTCCCAGCCGGCCATCGTCCCAGTCGGCATTACTCCGACGAGCGCCGTGTACTTCTTGTCACCGAGCGTCAATTCGAGTTCCGCGGGTTCGATCGGGGTCGAATGCGCCGCCGCGACCATGCCGATGAAGTTGAACCGCAGGTTCTTGAGCGCATCCGCCGGCTTCATGTCGTCCGAGTAGTTGAACAGGTACGGCGGGCACAGCTGACCGACCGCGTTCGGTGCGACCGGCAGTGTCCTGCAGTTGGACTCTGAGTTCGTCGCGGGCGCCGCATCGCTCCCGCCCGCCGTCGAGAACACACTTCGGCAGGCGGTCGGCAGTTTCGCTCTCGGGTCGGTCATTCCCACGCACACCGCGATGCGCTTCGTGTCCCCGTCGCTGACCGCAGCGCCCAGGTGGAAATAGCGCTGCTTCATCTTGTCGGTCGACGCGATGAGCTGACACGTCGCGGGTTTGCTCTGCACCACGCAGCCAACAGCCGAGACGGTCTCGCTCGCCGCATTCAGCCCCGCGAGTTGCGTGACCGCGGAAGCGACGGCGCGATTCAGTTCGTCGCCACTTCTCTTTCCGAGATCCAACGGCGGCATCATGAACGCCCGTCGTTGCACCTGATGGCGCCCTCGGTGACGCTGCACCCATTCGGCACCGCTACGGGCAGGCCGCCAAGGCTCGGCGCAACATTCTCGCGCTCGGGCAACGGCGCTTCGTCACGCATCACGGCGAAGCGTTTGATGCACTCGTCACGCGTCGCTCCACGATTCACCTGCGCGAGGCACGACAGAACGCGAACCTGTTCTTTTCCCGGCAGCGGCGTCGAGATCACCAACAGTTCGGAATTCGCGAATGAACCCGACGACAGAACGCCAATGCGGCCGTCGTACTTCGTCGTGCCCACAGTGATCTCGATGGGCTTCGGCTCTACCGGCGCAGAGTTCACGTTCAAGACGATGCCCGCGAAGTACTGATCGACGGGAGGGCGGTTGTTCAGCCGGTACACGTCGCCGAACGTGAACACGTACTTTCCGCACTGCTGAACCCGCATGTCCGGAGTCGAAGGAACGTCGACGCATTCCTTCGTTTCGTCCGCACCCAGCACCAACACCGCCATCACCATTGCGAAGTTCATGATCGTCACTTTGCTGCCTTGAGGGAAAAGACCACACGACACACAGCCGGAAGAATCGCGCGCGGATCGTTCGGCGTCACACACACCGCCATGCGCGTCTTGTCGCCATCGATGATCGGTGCGGCCAACACGAAGCGGCGCTGTTCGGCCTGGCGGTTCGAACTGCCGAGCTGACACTTCGTGCGCTTCTTCTGAACGGTGCAGTCGATGAGAAACGTCGGCTCCGGATCACCGTCGATCTTCGTCACGTCACCAACCATCGTCGCCGCGGCCTTCAGCAACTCCTCCGGCGACTGCGACGTGAGATCCTGCGGAGCGATGGTGAACCCACCGTCACCGCAGTTGATGGCATTCGCCGTTGCTCGGCAGCCCTTCGGCGCCGGCACCGCCACACCGTCGATGGTCAGCGTGTCGTCGGCCGCCAGCAACAACGCGATCGCGAGAGCGAGCTTCATGCGGCAAGCGCGTACTCACTCCTCAACGGGGTCGCAATGACGTCGGCTGCGCGTTAGCCAGTGCGCCATGACGCTCGTACGCGACATGACTGCAGCCGATCTCGACGCGGTGGGGTTCCTCGCCGAACGGCTCGTGCTGCTGCACCACAAGTGGGACGAAACGCGCTTCTTCACCACGCCGGGAATCGCCGACGGCTACCGCCGCTACTTCAAGTCGATCCTCACTGATGATTCGCAGCTGCTCCTCGTCGCCGAACGAAACGGTGAAGTCGCAGGCTACGTCTTCGGTTCACTCGAAGGCCGCGACTGGGCGAAGTTGCTCGACGCCCACGGTGCCATTCACGACATCTACGTGGCCGATGCACACCGTCGAAACGGCGTCTCGAAGGCCCTGATGGAAGAAGCGAAGAAGCGCTTCACCGCGAAGGGCGCGAAGCAGATGGTTCTCTATTCCGCGAGCGCGAACGTCGAAGGTCAGGCCTTGTTCCGCTCCATCGGCTACCGGCCCACCATGGTCGAGTTCACTCTGGATCTCTGATGCACGCGCTCGTCATTGCTCTGCTGGCTGCAGCTCCGCTCACCACGATCTCTGAAGCGTCGGGCTTCACGAAGACCGGTCGCTACGACGAAGTCGAAACACTCTGCGCGGCTTTCGCGAAGCAGTACCCGAAGAAGGTGAAGTGCGAGCGCTTCGGCACCACGCCGCTCGGCCGGCCGATGTTGATGCTCGTCGCGTCGAACGACGGCACCTTCACGCCGGAAGCCAACAAGAAGAAGTCGCGGCCGGTGGTGCTCATGCAGGGCGGTATTCACGCCGGTGAAATCGACGGCAAAGACGCAGGCCTCTGGCTGATGCGCGAAGTGCTCGAAGGCCGCGCTGCGAAAGGCGCGCTCGACAAAGTGACCTGGGTCTTCGTGCCGGTGTTCAACATCGACGGTCACGAACGCTTCGGCCCCAATCAGCGGCCGAATCAGCGCGGGCCCGAAGAGATGGGCTGGCGCGTGACCGCGGCGAACCTCAACTTGAACCGCGATTACACCAAGGCCGACGCCCCCGAGACGCGCGCGATGCTCAGCCTGCTGCATCGCTTCGAGCCGGTGCTGTACGTCGATCTCCACGTCACCGATGGCGCGCAGTTTCAGCACGACGTGTCGGTGACCTTCGAGCCGCAGCGCATGGGCCCGCCGAAGGTCGCGGAGCAGGGCAGGGCGCTCAAAGACGCGGTGTTCACGAAACTGAACGCGCGCGGTCACCTGCCGGTCGACTTCTATCCCTCGTTCGTCGACGACGACGATCCGTCCTCCGGCTTCGAAGCTGGCTGGCCGCCGCCGCGCTTCGGCACCGCGTACTGGGCGCTGCATCACCGCTTCGGTCTGCTCGTCGAGACACACTCCTGGCGGCCCTACGCGCACCGCGTGAAGACGACGTACGACGTGTGTGAAGCGCTGCTCGATGAAGCGGCACTTCACGGCGCGCAGTGGCTCGCCGAGGCGCGAGCGGCCGACGCCGTGAAGCTCGCAGGCACCGAAGTGCCGATGCTCTACGCGCCGACCGGCGACAAGCGCACCATCGACTTCCAGGGCTACGCGTACACGCGCACGAAGTCGGAACTCAGCGACAAGTTCTGGGTGCAGTACGACGAAACGAAGCCGCAGGTGTGGAAGGTGCCGCTGCGCTCCGAGGTCGCGCCGAAGGTCACGTTGAAGGCTCCGAAGGCCGGCTACGTGGTGACGGCGCCGTACGCGGCAGACCTCGAGCCGCGCCTCACCGCGCACGGGCTCAAGTTCAGCAAGCTGAAGTCGCAGTCACTCGACGTCGAGCGCTTCACCGGCACCGCCACCTTCAGGGCCGCCACCAACGAAGGCCGCGCGGTGCCGCAAATCTCCGGTGCGTGGTCCGCGGCGACTGAACAGGTGACGACCGGCGCGCTGTTCATTCCCATCGATCAACCCGGCGGCGAGCTCGTCATGCATCTGTTCGAACCCGCGCTGCCCGACTCGTTCGCGGCGTGGGGCTTCTTCAACGCGCACTTCGAACAGAAGGAATACCTCGAGGACTACCTGACCGAGGCCTTCGCACGCGAGCTGCTCAAAGACCCCGCCATCAAGGCCGAGTTCGACGCCAGGTTGAAAGACGCGGCGTTCGCGAAGTCACCCGAGCAGCGGCTGGCGTTCTTTGCCAGGCGTCACCCCAGCTTCGACGCGCGCATGGGCGTGCTGCCCGTCTACCGCGTCGACGTCACGCCAGCTTCGAAGTGATGAAGAACTGGTAGTTCGCTTCGAGCCCACCATCGACGTTGATGGTGGTGCCGTTCACGTAGCGGGAATTCACGGACGCGACCCACTCGATCGCCTCCGCGATTTCATCAGCGCTGCCGATGTGGCCCGACGGCACCATCGAGTTCAGCGTCTCTTCCATCTTCTTCCAGTTCTCTTCGCCCACGTAGAAGCGCGAGCTCTCGGTGTCGATGTAGCCGGGGTTCACCGCGTTCACGCGAATGCCGTCGGCCGACAATTCTGCCGCGAGGTAGCGCACCAGAATCTCCATCGCGCCCTTCATCGCGCCGAGCAGACCGTGGAACGGCAGCGGAATGCGCGAGTCCATCCCCGACACCATCACGATGCGACCGTTGCGACCCGTCATCAGCGGCTGCGCGAGCTGCGCCATGTACAGGAAGCTCTTCACGGTGACGTTGAACGTCTTGTCCATCTGATGAAGCTTGGTGTCCATCAGCGGCGCGAACTTGGTCGACGCGGCGTTCGCGACCAGCACGTCGAGGCGGCCGAACTCTTCCGTGATGCGCTTGAACACTGGCTCGAGTGACTCGGGCTCCAACTGGTCGGCGACGAGCGTGATGCACTTGCGTCCGAGCGCGGTGACGTCTTTCTCGAGCGCCTGCGCCGCTTCGACGTCACGCCGGTACGTCGACACGATGTCGTAACCCGCTTTCGCGAGACGAAGGCTCAACGCACGGCCGACTCCACGACTGCCACCGGTGATCAACGCGACCTGTGTCATGCGCGCGCCTGTTAGCACGCGAGTGTGGAGTTCCCACCGCAGGTGATGGGTACGCCCCCCGCTTTCGTCGACGAACGGAACCCGAGCCCGCTCAGCGGAACTCCGGCGCAGGCGTTGCAGACTGCGCGCGCGATGCATTCGCTTCGAATGGGTTTGGTGGCGGGGCTCTTGTCGTGCGCGGCCTTCGCGCAGGACCAATGCAAGAAGCCCGAGCAGCCGAGCGGTCCTCCGAAAGACGCGTTGAGTGACACCCGGGTGCTCCGGCGTATCTCACTTGCGCTCACCGGTACGACACCCGACGTCACGCGGTACGAGGCGCTGCTCGAAGCCCCGGCCGATTCGCGCGCCGCGATGCTCGACGCCGAAGTCGACGCCATCCTCGCCTCGCCTGCCTTCTACGAGCAGATGGTGCGCTTCGGGCACGACTGGCTCTCGGTGCCCGCGTACACGAAGGGCGCGCAGGGCGACGCGTACCAGGGCGACATGTCGGGCCACCTGTTCAAGTGTGACGCCAACTCCGCGCACCCCGGCGCGTACCGCGCGACCAACGATGAGAACGCGTGCACCGACGCGAGCGCCGTCGAGACCATGCATGAGCCATGGTGGGCGCCGGGCACGACGGTGACCGTGGTGGGCTTCGCAGGCTCGAGCGTGAAGACCGTGACCGATTCCAACAATGGTCGCGTGCTCGACTGCGGCCTCGCCAACGGCGGCTACTACGACCCCGCGCTGTTCACCGGTTGTGGCTGCGGGCCCAACCTCATCTGGTGTGCGCCGCTCGTGGGGCTCAACTCGGGCAGCAACCACAGCCTGTCCACGCAGCGGCGGCACCCGTTCGAAGAGCCCGCGCGCTTGTTCGCGCACCTGGCGTGGCACGACCGCCCGCTCTCGGACCTCATCGTCGGCAACTACACCGTGGGCACGAACTGGCTGCGCGCGCTCTACGTGCGTCAGGGCCGGCAGCAGGGCGCGCCGGATCTCACGGTGAACTGGTGGAAGCCGAGCGCCGATTCGAGCCCGCGCGATCCAATGCACCCGATGGCCGACGACCCGCAGGCGTGGCGTGAGTTCACCGTCGAGACGTTGAACCCGTTCTTCCTCGCACGACGCGAGTACCAGTTCGACCCGCGCACCACGACTGACGCGCCTGAAGGCATGCCCGCCGCCGGCGTGCTGACGATGATGGGAACGTTGTCCGCCTATCCGCGTGAACGCGTGCGCGCGGCGCGGCTGCTCGAGATGTTCGCGTGCTCGTCGTTCAGCCCGCCGCCTGCGAACTCGAGCTTCCCTCCGTACGAGGGTGACCCGGCGACGGGCGGCACCTGTTTGCACTGTCACCGCTCGCTCGACCCCGCGGCGATCTTCTTCAAGCGCTGGGACTTCGGCGCCGAGAGCTACTACGTGCCGTGGCCCTTCATGCCGGGCGTGGGCCGTCATCGCGTCACCGCCGCGTGGATTTCAGGTCAATACCCGCACAGCGCTGGTGACACGTCACCCGGCTTCCGGTGGCGAAACGCGTTCGTGCCGGGAACGGTGATGACGCCGGTCACCAAAGCGCAGGTCATGACCAACGCCGAGGCCGTGCTGCTCGACACCATGCCGGCCGACTACACGCTGCTCGGGGTCAACGGCGACGGCACCATGGGCCCGCTGGGCTTCGGCAAGGTGCTCATGAAGTCCGGCGCGTTCGATCAATGCGCGGTGCGAAAGTTGTACGCGCGCTTCGTGGGCCGCGAGCTCGATCCCGCTGCCGAGGCTGGCTACGTCAACGCGCTCACCCGTGAATTCGTGGCGCGCGAGCGCAAGGTGAAGCCCTTCGTGAAGTACCTGATGACGCAGCCCGAGTTCCGGAGGGGCCTGTGAAAAAGGCGCTCCTGCTGGTGCTCGCGCTCGCGGGCTGTGAAGCGAAGGTGCAGATGCCCGGCGCCGATGGCGGCGGTCTGCTCGAAGACGGCGGCTGTCCTCCCGAAGGCAAGAACGACGAGATGCGCCTCGCCTTGTCGGGCGCGTGCGCGGGCTGCCACACCGGCGGCAACAAGCCGTACTGGGCGTCACTCGACGCGTTCGAGAACGGGCTCGTGTACGACGAACGCTGGGTCAAGCGCGGCGACCCGGACAACTCGGGGCTGGTGAAGCTCCTCGAAGGCCACAACCCCGGCACGTATCCACAGATGCCTCCGGGCGAGACGTTCGCTGCCACCGTGGCCGATGGTCGATCGACGGTCAGCCTCGACGACGTGAAGGCGTGGATTCGTGAGCTGCCGGAGCGTGGCTCGGTGAACGAAGGCCCGTCGCCCACGGCGTTCACCGTGCGCCGGCTGCGCGCCGACGAGATCATCGAGTCGATGATGCAGCAGCTCGGCCTCGAGCTCGCCGACTTCGTGTCGACCGATTCACCGAACTGGAAGAACGAGGCGTACACGGTGCGGGGCGGCCGCTTCTTCATGTGGCCCACCGACTGGTCGCCGGGCATCTCCGGCCAGTACGTGTCTGATTCACGCGCCACCGAGCGCTACGAATCACTCGGTGGCGCGGTGGTTCTGCAGGGCCGCAAGAACGACGCGGCGCTCGGGCCCACGGCGGTGCAATCACTGGTGCAGGCGAGCCAGGCGTGGTGCCGCATCGCCGTCGACAAGCCAGGCAACAAGGCCGTGCTTCGTCACGTCACGCTGGCCGACAAGAGCGAGACGAAGAGCGCCGAGATCAAGAAGAACATCACCTCGCTCTCGCTGCGCATGCTCGGCGACGTGCCCGGCGAGGCCGACGTGAACGAGCTCTACACCGACGTGTACCTGCCGCTCGAAGCGCAGGGCACGAAGTACGCGTGGACCGCCGTGTGCGCCGCGCTCATCCGTCACCCGAAGTGGCTCTCCTACTGATGAACTCTTCTCGACGAACGATGTTGAAGTGGGCACTCGGTGCGGGCCAGTTGGCGTTGCTGGATCGCATGGGGTTGCTGCGCAGCGGCGTGGCCCACGCGAACACCACCGACACGCCGAGCAAGCTGTGCGTCATCTACGTGCCCGGCGGTTTCCGGCCGCAGTACCACTTCTGGCCGATGGCCGACGAAGACGTCGAGCACTGCGTTCCCGAGCCCGGCGGTTTCGCGGGTGAGCCCACCTACTTCCGCAAAGAGAGCCTCGTCGACCTCGGGCCGGCGAACGGGAACTTCAAACCGATTCGCGTGTGGCGCTCGTGGGACCCCGCCAACCCCGCCAACCGCACCGGCTTCTCGCCGATGATGTACGGCTTTCAGCACTTCGATCTCGCGGGCCAGATGGCGGTGTTGCACGGCGTCGATCAGGGCACGGCCGACCACAACAGCGCCTTCGTGTCGGCCATGTGCGGTGTCGCCAGCCCCGACTTCCGCGCGCCGGCCTTTCACTCGGTCTTCGCCAACCACGTGCACGGCAGGTACGCGTCGACGCGGCCGCTGCCGTTCGTGACGGTGACGACAGATCGCGGAATTCCAGTCGCTCAAGGTCTGCCGTCGCACGCGGCGCCGGTGAAGGTGCCCAGCGTCGAGGCGCTCGGGCCGCAGATGTCCGACGACCCGATGCTCAACGGCTGGTGGGACAAGTTGAACGTGCGCAGGCCCGCGCCGGAGCTCGACGTTCGCGGCGGTGACCTGGGCTCGATGTTGAGCGCCACCGCGCTCGAGACGCACACCATCAAGCAGCCGGGCAAGTTGCTCGGTCGCTCCACGCAGAAGGTCGACGGCTTCCTCGAGGGGCTCCACGGCTCGCTGCGCAGCGTCAGTCGCGTGCTCGCCGCCGACGTCGTGTCTGTGCTCGAGAACCAGAAGGGCATCGACGCGCTGACCATGAAGCCGTCGTACATGGCGAACTATGGCCTCGGGCCGTTCGGCTACACCTTCGGCAACGCGAACTTCCACATGACGCAGATGGAGCCACGCCTCGACATGGCGTTGCGACTGCTCAAGTCGGACCTCACGTCCGCGGTGCACGTGGCCTTCCCGTTGGACTTCGACACCCACAGCGGCCTCGGTCACGCGTTCAGCTGCGCGCACGGCCGCGCGCAGATGGACGTGGTGGCGCGCTTCCTGGGTGAGCTGAAGGCGACGGCGGCTCCCGGGCTGCCCGGCAAGACGCTGCTCGACGACACGCTGGTGGTGGTGCTCTCGGAGTTCGGCCGCTCGTGGGCCTCGAAGGGGAGCACCGGCTTCAACCTTCCCGACGATCATCACCCGTACACCAGCGTGCTCTTCGCGGGTGGCGGCGTGGCCGGCAACCGCAGCATCGGCACGTACGATCGCCGTGGCCTCGGGCTCGCCACCGACATCATCGAAGAGAACGGGCAGCCCAGCTCTCGCGTGCCCAGGTCGGCCGACGTCGCCGCCACCGCGATGCGCATGATGGGGCTCGACCTCCACGAGTTCTTCATTCCCGGTGGGTACGGGGAGGTCGTCGGGCTGCGAAAGACGTGAGAGATTCGCGGGCCTATGCCCGAAGTCGATTGGTCGAAGCTCTACGACTCCGCTGAAGCCGCGCGCCGTCTGGCGCACGCGCCGTACTCGAAGTTCCAGGTCGGAGCCGCGTTGCTGCTCGAAGACGGTTCCATCGTGCAGGGCGCGAACGTCGAGAACGCGAGCTACGGCCTGACGGTGTGCGCTGAACGCAATGCCATCGGCGCGTCGGTGCTCAAGGCGAAGAAGCCGGTCGCGGTCGCCATCGTGGTCGACTCGCGTGAACCGACGCCTCCGTGCGGCATGTGCCGTCAGGTGCTGGCCGAGTTCGGTTCGGCAGACCTCCCGGTCCGATCACGCACGTTGAAGGGTCAGGAAGCGAAGTGGACGCTCGGCGAGCTGTTGCCGTTCGCGTTCACCAGGACGTTCTTCTGACCTCACGCGTCGATCGTGAGCGCCTTCCACGCGAGCAGTGAACCGTCCGCCGTGCGCTCCCAGTTGCAGGCGACCTCGTTGAGCACGAGCGACGATTCCTGAATCACCTTGTCGCTCGCGTTGAGCACGTAGCCGTTGCCGCTCGGCGCCACGTAGCTGCTCTGCGTCGAATAGATGTCCGTCTTCAGCGCCTCGTCGAAGAACAACTGCGACGTCACGTACGCCGTGTTGCCCACCGACACCTTGAAGTGAATGTGCGTCGCGCGGCTCGAATACCAACCGGGAAACAGGCCATCGAACGTCACGCGGCCATCACTGCCCGCGGTCTGAATTCCCCGACCCCACAACGCTGCCGCCGCCGTCGCGCTGCCGCCGGTGCAGAACGCGTCCATGTTTCCGTCGATGTCGCCCGAGTACACGCCCTTCGTGTCGGCCATCCAGATCTCCACGGTCGCGCCAGGCACCGGGCTGCACGCGCGGTTGACGACCAGCAACTCGAGCCGCATGGGCACGCCCGAATAGCCCTCGCTCACGTCACGGCGCGTCAGCAGCGGGCTCGTCGCGTGACACGGACCTTCTGTCGCTGACCGGAACAGGGCGCACGTGCTGCCGAGCCCTGTCGCGAATGGATTTCCGTAATCCTTCGACGTGATCAACGCGGTGGTCGCCGCCGCCCAACTCGCTGAAGTTCCGGCGTCGCTCGATCCCGCATCTTCCGCCGCGAAATTCCCACCGTCCGGAAGCAGCGGCATCTCTCCGCAATTGAGCAACGCCAGCGCTCCCAACCCTCCCGTCGCAACACGGAGGAAATGACGGCGTGAAAGCGGGGACTTGCGAGCCTCTGAAGACACGAATTTTCGACTCATCGTGTCGAGTTGAACTCCCAGCCTTTTATTCCGTGATTTCGCTCACACCCGCTGCCACTGGCCTGTCATCTCCCTGACGGCAACATGGGAGAGCCGGACGTCACAGGAATCGTGCTGCGTGCGCAGCAGGGAGATCGACAGGCGATCGAACGGCTCGTGCGTCGATTCCTCCGTCCGGCGTACCTCACGGCGCTGTCGGTGGTGCGGGTGCCCGCTGAAGCGGAAGACCTCGCACAGGAGGCGGTGGCGATGGCGATGCAACAGCTCGGGTCGTGTCGTGAACCCGCGCGCTTCGCCGGGTGGTTGCTCGCCAACGTGCGCAACCGCGCGTTGAACCATCTCGCAGCGGTGAAGGTGCGTCAGCGCCACGCCGACTCGGTGTTGATGGAAGAGGGCGCCGCAGCCGACGCAGAGCGCGTCGTGCTGCGCGAGCAGTTGGTGGCAGCGCTCGAAGTGCTGACGCCGCAGCAGCGCGAAGTGGTGTTGCTGCATGACATGGAATCGTGGACGCACCCGGAGATCGCGGCGTCACTTGGAATGAGTGAGGTCAACTCACGTCAGGTGCTGTCCGTGGCGCGAAAAGCGCTGCGGGCCAGGCTGGCCGAGTTGGAGAATGGAGAGGTTCAACATGGATGACGAACGCATCGACTTGGGGGCGCTGGACCCTTCGAAGAACTCACGGAAGTGGGAAGCGCTCGTGCAACGAACGGTGGAGCGCTCGATCACCTTGCCGCCCGCTGCGCCTCCGTCGGCGTGGGTGTCGCTCGCGCGCGTGCGTGTCGCGGTGGCCGGGTTCGCTGCGCTCGCCTTGCTCTCGTGGGTGCCCGTGATCACGCGCGAGGTTCAAACCAGCGACGAGTCGGCCACCGACCCCGCCTACGCGATGATGCAGTTCTCGCAGTCGGGCGACACCGCCGCGCTGCTGGAGTCCGCTCATGTCTGGTGACGCGACCAGGAAGTTCCCGCTCACCGCGTTGGTGATCGTGGTGCTCACCTTCCTGGCTGGTGCAGGCACCGGCGCAGGGCTCTACGCGTCCTTCGGCGACCGTCACCCCGGCCCGCGTCCGCCCCCGGGCATGAAGGGCCCCCGGAAGGGCCTGCCACCGCACCTCGAGCAGCTCGAGCTCACCGCAGCTCAGCGCAAGCAGGTCGAAGCGGTACTCGAGAAGTTCCACCCGCGGTTCGAAGCCATCTTCAAGGAGCAGTTCCCGAAGGTGACGGCGCTGCGCGAAGAGATGGACGCGGAGCTGCTGCCGCTGCTCACCGACGAGCAGCGCGTGAAATTCGAAGAGCTCAAGAAGCAACGCCCGGAACGTGGTGGCTTCGGTCCGCCGCCCGGGCCTCCTCCCGGAGAAGGGCCTCCGCCCGGAGTGCCGCCGGGCCCGCCGCCGCTGGCGCCCTGACGAAAGTGCCTCACGCATCGCGAGCGTGACCTGTCTTCCAGTGTGAGCCGGTCGAAGTGGGAGCCGGCAACTCGGAAAGAAAAGGAGCCCTCACATGCGTCTCGTTCTTCTGTCGGTCCTCGCCGCTTCTTCGCTCGCGCTCGCTCAACCTCGGGGTGGTCCGCCGGAGGAAGCGATCACCGCCTGCAGCGGCCTCGCTGAGGGCACCGCCTGCGGGTTCACGCACCGCGGCAACAATTTGACAGGGACCTGTCGAAAAGGGCCCGACGGTCAGACCGCCGCCTGCCTGCCCGAGGGCGCTGGCCGGCATCGCGGGCCTCCTGAGGAAGCGGTGACTGCGTGCAGCGGAAAATCGGCCGAGGCGACGTGCAGCTTCACGCATCACGACCGCACCGTCGAAGGCACGTGCCGCACCGGACCGCGTGGAGAGGCGCTCACGTGCGCACCAGCCGGTGGCCATCGTGGCCCGCCGCAGGAAGCCATCACCGCGTGTGCCTCGTCGACAGCGGGCGCGGCGTGCAGCGTTTCGTTTCACGGCAAGACGCTGAACGGCACCTGCAGCGCGGGCCCTGACGGCTCGAAGCTGGCGTGCCTGCCGGCGCGACCGCCTCAACCGTGACGTCCTGGCCCGCGCGTCATGGTGACGCGAACGGGGTGTGACCCGCGGGCACACTTCCCACTTCTCGTGGGTCACATCGAGCGGCGTGCACGTACTCCCTGCGTGCACGCCGTTCGCTTTTCAGTGGAACACGTCGTCGAGGAACGTGAGGAACGCCTTCACGTTGGGGTTCGCGCTGCGGGTCGCCGGCCAGATGGCGGTGAAGGCATGGCGGTCCACCGCGTAGTTTTCGAGCACCGGTGTGAGCTCCTTTCGCTTCACGAACGCTCTGGCCACGTACATCGGCAACACGCTGATGCCGCCGCCGCCAGCCAGCAGCGCGGCGTTTGCTTCGGTCGAGTCGACGGTCGCCCAGACCTTCGGTTCGAGCTCGACCACGCGCCGGCCGACCTGAAACGGCCACCGGAGCACGAGGCCGGTGCTTTGAAACCTCACCGCGACGCAGTCGTGATGCTGAAGGTCGTCAGGGGTCTTCGGTGTGCCGCGTTTCGCCAGATACGCGGGCGACGCGAAGCACCCCACGCGGTGCGGCCCGAAACGGCGCGACCTCAGCTCGGAGTTGGCGCTGTGGCCCACGCGAATGGCCACGTCGATGCCCTCGTCGACGAGATCGAGCAGTTGGTCCGTCATGCGCAGGTTCACCCGCACGCCGGGATGTCTGCGGTGAAAGCGGGGCAGGGCCGGGCCGAGGAGATGGGTACCGATCGCCGGTGCTGCGGTGATGGTCAACGCGCCAGCGGGTTCGGTGCGCGCGAGCTGCGCGGCCTGCTGCAGCGAAACCTCGAGACCGTCTTCAACGAACGCGACACGGAGAAGCGGCTGGCCGCGATCCGCGCGCTCTACACGGCCGACGCGGTCGTTCACGATCCCGAAGGGAGCGTCACCGGTCACGAAGCCATCAACGCGCTGGTGACGCGGCTGCTGCCGACGCTGCCGCCGGGGTTCTCGTTCGTGGCCGACCCACCCGCGCTGTCGCACCATGGCACTGCGATTCTGCGCTGGCACTCCGAGCCCGCGATGCTCCATGGCTTCGACGTGGCGCAGCTCCAAGACGACCGCATCGCCGTGCTGCACGTGTTCATTTCGTGACCTCGGAGCAGCCCCCGCGTGACGTCTCTACGAGATCGTCATGCGCACGCTCACCAACACCCTGCTCACCGCTGGTCTCGCCACCGCCGCCACGACGATCACCGCCGTCGTGCTCGGCGCCAGGCGCAAACGCCCCGCGAAGATCGTCAACTCCACCAGCCACATTCTCTGGGGCGATCGCGACGCGAAGCGCGCCAGCGAGTTCGACCTGAAACACACGCTCACCGGCTTCGCCCTCAACGCTGGTGCCATGGTCGCGTGGGCCGGCACGCAGCAGCTGCTGTTTGGCAAGCCCGCTGGCAGGTCGCTGACGCGCGCGGCTGCCGTCGGCGCGGCGACGTCTGCCCTCGCGTGGCTCACCGACTACAAGGTCGTTCCCAAACGGCTCACGCCCGGCTTCGAGATGCACCTCGACGCCAGGGAGATGACGGTGATGTACGGCGTGCTCGCAGGTGCGCTGGCGCTCGGTCGCGCGCTCCGCACCGACGAGGCCTGAAGGCCGTTCAGCCGGTGAGACAATCGATTGCCCGCCGCGCAATTGCACCTGCCGGCTCGCATGGTGATGGTTTGCACCATGAAGACGATCCGAAGAGCAGACAGCCGAGGCGGCGGGAACCACGGGTGGCTCGACACGAAGCACACCTTTTCGTTCGCCGATTATTACGACCCGAAGCACATGGGCTTCCGTGCGCTGCGCGTGATCAACGAAGACAAGGTGAAAGCCGGTAAGGGCTTCGGCACGCACGGGCATCGCGACATGGAGATTCTGTCGTACGTGCTCGACGGCGCGCTCGAACACCGCGACACCATCGGGCAGGGCGGCGTGATTCGTCACGGCGACGTGCAGCGTATGAGCGCCGGCACCGGTGTGATGCACAGCGAGTTCAACGGCTCCAAGACCGAGCCCGTTCACTTCCTGCAGATCTGGATCATGCCCGACAAGAACGGCGTCGAGCCCACGTACGAGCAGCGAAACATCGGCGACATCACGAAGGGCTTGAAGCTCATCGCCTCGCCAGATGGCGCCGACGGCTCGATGAAGATGAATGCCGACGCGCGCATCTCCGCGAGCATTCTGGGCAAGGGCGAGAAGCGCGACTTCAACCCCGGCAAGACGCGGCACATCTACGTGCACGTCGCGCGCGGCAACGTGAAGGTCGGTGACGACGAGCTGCACTCCGGCGACGGTATCGCCCTCTCGCAGGTCGAAGGCGTGACGCTCGAAGGCATCGACACCGCCGAGGTCATTCTCTTCGACCTCGCCTGACGTCACCGCGCCGCGCACCTCGGCGACGCGGCACCTCATCAGCGGGTAGCCGGAACGCTGCGCTTCGGTTACTCCGCACTCACGATGTCTGCCGACGCGACGCCTTCGTGGGTTTTGATCTCGGTGCTCTTCAGCACCTTCCCGCTCGAAGAAGACCTCGCGCTGGCGTTGCATCGGGTGGCGCTCGATCTCTACCGCAGCAACTCTTCGGCCGGCCTCGTCGACCACGGGCTGGCCCACGGGCAGGTGAAGAACGCCAACAAGGAAGCGGTCGTTGGCTCCATCACCGGCCCGGTGTTCGAGGCAGAGCTGGAAACCGAACGCGGCAAGGGCGAGGTGCGCTTCATCCTCACCCGGCAGGGGCTCGACCTGCTCGAGGCCCGCGGGCGTGAACCCAAAGCCGGGCCGCGGTACCTCAACTGAGCTTGCGTCCCTGACGCGTCGCGCTACTTACTCACGAGACATGAAGATGAACGTGCTGCTGCTCGAGGGAATCCACCCGGTCGCCGAACAGGCGCTGGTGCAGGCTGGTCACACCGTTCGCCGCGTCGCCGGCGCGCTCAAGGAAGACGAACTCATCGCGCAGCTCGAGGGCGTGCAGCTGCTCGGTATCCGCTCGAAGACCAACGTGACGAAGAAGGTCCTCGAGTCGGCCCACGCGAAGAGCCTGCTGTCGGTCGGCGCCTTCTGCATCGGCACCAACCAGATCGCGCTCGATGAGGCGATGAAGCGTGGCGTCGCGGTGTTCAACGCGCCGTTCAGCAATACCCGCTCGGTGGCCGAGCTCGTCATCGCCGAGATCATCATGCTGTCGCGTGAGCTGGGCGACCGCGACATCGAGATGCACCAGGGCGTGTGGAAGAAGACCGCGTCGGGCAGCCACGAAGTTCGCGGCAAGACGCTCGGTGTCGTGGGCTACGGCCACATCGGCACGCAGGTGGGGATTCTCGCCGAGTTCTTCGGCATGCGCGTCATCTTCTACGACGTCACCTCGAAGCTGCCGCTGGGCAACACGCAGGTCGCCGGCTCGCTCGACGCCTTGCTCGAGCAGTCAGATTTCGTGACGCTCCACGTGCCCGAGACGCCGCAGACGCGAATGATGATCGGCTCCGAGCAGCTCGCGCGCATGAAGAAGGGCGCCTGCCTCATCAACGCCAGTCGCGGCACCGTGGTCGACATCGAAGCGCTCGCTGAAGCCATCAAGCGCGGTCATTTGCACGGCGCCGCCGTCGACGTGTACCCCGACGAGCCCGAGTCTTCCGACACCAGGGGCTTCAAGACGCCGCTGCAGAACCTGCACAACGTCATCCTCACGCCGCACATCGGCGGGTCGACGCTCGAAGCGCAGGAGAACATCGGCCGTGAAGTCGCCAGCAGCCTCATTCGCTACGCCGACAGCGGCGCGACGACCGGCTCGGTGAACTTCCCCGGCGTGGAGCTCGGCCGTTCGCCCAGGACCTGGCGCCTCACGCACGTGCACCAGAACGTGCCTGGCGTGCTGCGCGACGTGAACCGCGTCATCGGCGATGCCGGCGCCAATATTCACGCGCAGCTGCTCTCGACCAACGCCGACATCGGCTACCTGATGATCGACCTCGACTCCGAGGCCAGCGAGCAGGTGGTGGCGGGCCTCAAGAAGCTGCCCACCACCATTCACGCGCGCACCGTTTCGGGAATCTGATTCAGAGGGCCAGCGAGACGCCCGACGCGTCTCGCACGCACTCGGTGACCCACGCACCGAGCTCGAGGCCCTTGCCCTTGTCGTCGAACCACTTGCCGTCGGCGTTGCGCGAGAAGTGAACGCCTTCGCCTTTGCCCGCGACCCAGATCTGCGAGACCGCGCGCTGGGTGTTGATGATCACCTTGGCGCCCGTCTTCGGCGCGGTGATGGTCACCATGTCGCCGGTCGAATCACACTCGATGAGGTCGGGATCGTTCGCGTCTACGGCGTTCACGAGGCGCTTGAAGAACGAAGCAACCGAAGCGGAGTAGGCGGCATCCATGGTGCCGCCTGTCTCACGCCCGCATCACTCGGTGTCAAGCGGGAGTCCGTCGAGCACGGGCTGGCCCGGCGCGGCGTAGAACAGCAGCCGCGGCGCGATGCCTTCACCGCGCTCGAGGCCGATGACCGTGCCCGGCTGCACCGGCTTGGGGAACGCACCCAACCCGAGGAAGTGCGCAGCCGCGGCGCCCATCGAAGGTTGGTGACCGACGAGCACCACCGTCTCGTGCTCGCTGAGCAGCGACTCCAGCGCGCCGACCGGCCCGTCCGGAAACAGGTTGCGCGTGGTGCGCAGCAGCCCTTCGTAACGCAGCGCCTGCGCGAGCAGCGTGGCCGTCTGAACCGCGCGCACCAGCGGGCTCATGTAGATGATGTTGGGCGTCCCGATGCGGCTGGCGAGCGGCGCGAAGTGGCCCGGCAGCGCGAGGCGTGCGCGTGTCGTCAGGGCCCGGCCTTCGTCATCCAGTCCCTCGGGGATCTCGGCGTCGGCGTCTCCGTGGCGAACCAGAATGATCTTCATCGGGTGCCGCGGAGCCTGTCAGAAGCGACTGGTTCGCGCGACTCGTTTGCGGGTGTGACACCCTTGGGTTCGATGCTGCGCCGATTCTCACTCCCGCTGTGTCTGTTCTTCGCCGCGTGCCCGAAGCCCGAGGTCGCGAAGCCGACCGACGCGGGGTCGGCGACCGTCTTCTCGGCCGACGGCGGGGCGCGCGTGACCGCCGAGAAGCTCGACGCGTGGCTGCGCTGGCAAGACGCGGTGTTCGCGCTGCCCGTGCGCGACGCCGGCTTCGATGTCCGTCAGCGCGCGAAAGATGAAGCGAGGCTGTTGTTGGAAGTCGGCCTTCGCTCCGATGACGCCGACGCGATCGAAGCGGTGGTCGCGGCCGTCGTCGCCGAGCGGAACGTGGCGAAGATCTCCGGCGGTGAGGCACTCGAGCAGTTCAAGGACGGGCTCAAGGCGCTGCCGGCCGAGCAACGCGCGAAGGCCGAGTCGGCGCTCGCCGAGCTGCCGTCGAAGGCTCAGCCCAACGGCCTCGCCGACGTTGAACGTGACTTTGGGAGTGACGCCGTTAGCGTTGTGCTGCAGCGCGAGGCCGACGTCATTCGCGTGTGGGACCGGGTGCTCGAGTCGCAGTCGGGCCGCTGACCTTTCACATTTGAAACTTCGTCGATGAGAAGCGGGTTTCCGTGACCCGGGTGTCGGTGTGGAAAATCGGTGACTTGGAAGCGGCCTGAATGCTGCTTTGAGGCCCGGGCGATGCTCCGTGTCGCGCCTACCGCAGCCGCCGTCGTCGTTGAGTCTGCCCCTCTCTGGGTCGTCGCCGACATGGTGCAGGCGGGCCATTTCGAAGTGGTGCTCGTGCTGAACGAAGACCAGAGCGTGCTCGGGTTGGTGCGGCGTGACGCGGTGCTGCGCCTGGCGCCGCGGTTGCCTGAAGCGCCGGTTCGCATGTTGCCGATGCAGCGCGTGACGGAAGTCGAGCCGACCATCACGTTGGCCGAAGCCCGCGTGGTGCTGGCCGACGAGACCTTCGACGCGCTGTTGATCGAGAAGTCGGTGCTGCAGGGCTGGAGCGTGTTGCTGCGCGAGAACGTGCTCGGCGGTGATGAACCGGTGTTCGACGCGTCGCTGACCGCGCTCACCGCGTAATCAGTCTTCGACGGTCAGCGTGACCGCCGCGGTGGTCTCACCCGACAAGGCGAGCCGCGCGCGAATGACGTGCTTGCCCGGCGTCATCGGCCAGCGGAGCTCGTGCGGGTAACCGACGCGGCCGACCGGCGTGCCGTCGACCAGCCAGACGATCTCCTCGTTCGCCGGTGAGACCTGCGCGCTGAAGCGAACCGTCGACAGCTCGCGCGGCGTGTCGGGGTCGAAGAGGTAGCGGCTCGCGGTGCGCGGCTCACGAATGGCGATGCGCGGGCGCGTGGTGTTTTCGACGGGGCAGAGCGGCGAGTAGGCGCTCGGCGCGATGGTGAGCCGCTGCTTGCGCGCCCACGGCTCGTAGGTGTCGGGCAGATCGAGCAGCTGCCGTCGCTGCACGTACTTCGCGGGACAATCGGGGCCCGCGCGCAGGCCGTTGCGAAGGTCGATGGCGACGGCGACGTGAAACGGGCAGCTCTCGTGCGGCTCACTGCCGGGAATGAACCACTCGGACTTGAGGTGCGTGCAGCCTTCGCCCGGCAACGCGCCGGAGATCGCGCAGACGTCGCGCTTCACGAGTGACGACGGCAACGGCGTGTCGATGGGCAGCGCGAGGTGCGGCAGCCGCGTCGGAGAAACGGTCTCGAGGATCCGGTGCACGGCGGGCGCAGCAGCGGTTGCCCCCGAGGCGAGGTTCATGCGCCGCCAGTCGTGATTCCCGAGCCAGCTGACGACCAGCAGGCGGTCGTCGAACGCCACCGCCCATGCGTCGCGGTAGCCCTGGCTGGTCCCCGTCTTCACCGACACCGCGTGTTCGAAGTCGAGCGGGCCGTTCACCGGAAACGCGGGCCTGCGCGCGTTGGGGTCACTCAAGATGTGCGCGATGAGCTGCGACGCATCGGCCGAGAGAACGCGCTGTCCGGAGCCCGGGGCGTCGTTCACGAAGGTGCGCAGGGGCCTGGTCTCGCCGCGATTGGCGAGCGCCGTGTAGAGCGTGGCGAGCTCGGTCGGCGTGACCGGGAGCGCGCCGATGGCCAGCGAGAGCCCGTAGGCGTCGGGTGTGTAGCGAATGCCCTTCACGCCGCCGCGCTCGAAGCGGGTCAGCGCTTCGTCGATGCCGATCTCGGCGAGCACGCGCAGCGCGGGAATGTTGCGCGAGTTGCCGAGCGCCTCGCGCAGCAGCATGGGCCCCAGGAAGGTGTGGGTGATGTTCTCGGGCGCCCAGAGCCCGCCATTGGCGGTCTCGAATTCGACGGGCGTGTCGGCGAGCACGGTGGCCGCGGTGTGCGTGCCCTTCTCGAGCGCGAGACCGTAGATGAAGGGCTTGAGCGCCGACCCCGGGGAACGACGCGTGGCGAGGTAGTCGATGGCTCCGCGCGCGTCGGCATCGAAGTAGTCGGCGCTGCCCACCGACGCGAGCACGTCGCCGGTGGTGACGTCGACGACGAGGCCCGCGGTGTTGCTCGCTCCCAGGCCGCGCACGCGCGCGAGGTTCTCGGTGAGCGCGCGGTACGCGGTGCGCTGCACGTCGAGATCGATCGTGGTGCGGTGCATGAAGTCAGGCGAGTTCTTCACGTCGCGCGCGGCGGCGAGGATGAAGTGCATCGCTTCGACGTTGCGGCGCGGCCGCGGCACGATCTGGAGATCGGTGTTGAGCGCGATGCGCAGATCTTCGTCACTGAGAATTCTGCGCGCGTGGAGTTGCTTCAGGATGCGCTGGGCCCGCGTGAGTGCGAGGTGATGACCGCGCGTGCTCCACGGCGACATGCGGCCCGGCTGTTGTGGCAACGCGGCGAGGTACGCGGCCTGGAGCCACGAGAGATCGTCGATGGGCTTGTCGAAGTAGAGCCGCGCGGCGCGAACGACGCCGTGGCACTGGTTCCCGTACGGCGCCACCGTGAGGTACTGGCGCAGCACCGCGTCGTGGCCGTGGCGGTGAACCAGGTACAGCGCCTCGCTGGCCTCGATGGCTTTCGAGACCAGCGTGCGCGCGCGCGGGTGCTGCAGTCGCGCGAGCTGCATCGGAATGGTCGAGGCGCCCGAGATGACGCGTTGATTGCGCGCGTTCTGCCACGCCGCGCGCGCGATGGACGGCAGGTGAATGCCCGGGTGCTCGAAGAAGTTCCGGTCTTCGGTCTCGAGCGTGGTGACCACGACCTTCTCGGGAATCGTCTCGGGCGTCGGCCAGTAGCCCCACGCGTCGTGACTGCCGGGGACCTCACCGAGAAAGCGCCCGGTGCGGTCGAGCAGCAGGTGCGACGGTCGGTGCGAATGCAGCGTGCCGTCGAGGCGCGTGCAGAGCGCAAGCAATGGAATGACGAAGAGAAGCAGGAAGCGGCCTCTGCGCCGCGGCGGAGAGGTTCTGGGGTGAGGTGGTGCCTGAACACCGGTGGTCACTTCTGATGCGCCCCCGTCACCACCAGCCGCATCCCCGCGCCACGACCGCGCACCTCCTCGCGGTACATCAACTCCGCGAACGGAGGCGGGTGCACGAAGCTGCCCTCGCTGCTCGCGCGCGCCCTGAAGTGGAACGTGAAGGTGCCCCGCGGCAACTCGTCGAAGTAGTACCGGACCTCGTGGTCGAGACGCTGCACGTAGGTGGGCGAAAGCGAATCGCCCTGACTCGGCCTGGCCTCACTGCCCGACGTCTCGAGGTTCGGGTTCATCGGCTCGAGGCCAGCGGCGAACGGCACCACCAGCGCCACATGGTGACGAACGGAGTCGTTCACCAACTGCGCGTGAAGCTCGACGATCTCACCCAGGGGGATCGCCAGCGACGAACCCTTCTTGTCATCGTGATGCGTGTCGGCCGAACCATCCGAGTGCACCCACGTGAGCGATCTCGAGACGATGAACCCGTCTTTCTTCGGCTCGACCTGATCACCGAGCGTCACCGGCAGGTACTTCTGCTGCACGCGCGCCGACACCGCGCCTCCGCTCACGTTCACGCTCAACGCGCTGTCTCCGTCGACGACCCGCCGCGCGCCGCGCTTCTGCCCTTCGAGCACCACGTCGCTCGCGCCGCTCACGGTGATCTGCGTCTTCGGCGTCGGCGTGGTGTTCTTCTCGAGGTACGCGCCGAGCGCCGCGATGCCGCGACGATTGTCGTGCGTGCTGCCGAAGCCACTGAACGCCGTGCTGCGCGACAGCAACGCATCACGGATCATCGTGTGCTTCTCGTTCGAGGGGTCGACGTTGAGCAGCGCTTCCCACACCGCTGCGGTCGTCGACGTCGACGAGCCCAGATAGCGCCCGTCCCACGAGCTGCGATCACCACGAATGCCGGCGAACACCTGCTTGCCGTTGACCAGCTTGAACATCGTGCTGTCCCACAGCTCGCTCTTGAGCGACGAGAGGTTCGACGTGAACGTGTTGGGCCGTGCGGCCATCGCCGACGTGAGGTCCGCGACCGACACCGCGTCCATCGACTTCCGCTTCGCGTACAGCTCCACCAGGTAGTTCTCGTCGAGCTCACCGGCGACCCCGAGCGCGCGGAGTGCGGCGGTCTGCTGGTTGTAGCGGTAGTCGCTCCACAGCCCGGTGAAGTCGGTGCGCAGCGTGCGCTTCAACGCATCCATCGCGCGGCGCAGCACGGTGTCGTCGACCGCGATGCCGGCCTTCTTCGCCGCCACCATGAACTCCACGCCTTGCGCAGTGAGCGCGATGTTTCCCTGCGAGCCCGGCCAGTACGAGAGGAAGCCCTGCTCGTCCTGGTGCTGCTTCAGTTCTTCGAGAATGCGGCGCACCGATGACTGAACCTGCGGCGTGAAGCGGGTGTCGAGCTCGAGTCGCTTGAGCAGGCCGCCGAGCGCCACGTCAGGTGCGACCTGCGACATGCGCTGCTCGAGACACCCGTGCGGATACGCCGAGAGGTACTCGAGACCACTGGCCAGCTCGAGCAGCCCCGGCGTGTTGGTGAACACGACGGTCTGCGTTCCCGTTCCGGCGCGCGGCTTCTCGGGGAAGTCGGGCACGGCGTTCTTTCCGCTCGCGAACGTGGTGAACAACGCGCGCTTCTCGATGGCGCGGTCGGGCAGCAGGGGAATCTTCACTTCGAACGCGTCGCCCGCTTTGTCCGACAGCCGGGTCACGTCGACGCGCACGGTGATGTTCGAGTCTTTCCCGGTCGAGACGCTCTTCGCGGTGGCCTGCGTGAGCACCGAGACCGCCTTGCTGTTGCGCAGGTCGATCTTCTCCTGGCTCGCCAACTTCCCTTCGAGCGCGCCGCTCAACTTGATGTCGACGCTGCCCGGGCCTTCGGCGCCTTCCACCAGCCGTGCGACGGCGCCGGGCCAGAACGTGTCGCCCATGCGCACGAAGCGCGGCAGCTGCGGTTGCACCAGCACCGGCAGCCGCACCTTGAGCGAGCTCTGCTTCACGCCGAACCGCATGCCGCCCGACACGGCGACGGCCCGTACGCGGAAGGTCGTCAGATCGTCCGACAACTGCACCGGCACCACCAGCTTGCCGCTCGCGGGCACCGTCAACGTCGCCTGGTAGAAGGGAACGGTCTGGAAGTTCTTGCGCACGCGACGTTTGCCGCCGCTGCCATCGTCTTCGTCGCCGCCGTCACCACCGGGTTCCTCTTCCAGCTCCGAGATGCGGCCGACCACGAGGTTGCGCGAGTCACGAATGCTCACCGCGCTGCGGTTGTTGCGAATCAGCTCACTCAAGGGGTCCAGCGAGCCTTCACGCGCGAGTGACAGCACCGCTTCGTCGACCAGCCACAGCGTCACTTCACCGGCCAGCGGCTTCTTCTGATCGTCGGTCAGCGTGATGGTGAACTCCTGCTTCGTGGCCGGGCGCGCCTGCTCGGGGTGTTTCACGTTCACCAGCACGGTGTTCCTGGTCGGCTCGACGGTGAGCTCCAGTGACGACGCGGCCGTCGCCGGCTTGTAGCGGGCGTCGTCGGTCTTTCCCTCACCGAGACGGCCGCGCATCAACACCACGTGCAGCGGGAGATTCGGCACGAAGCGATCGGTGATCGGCACGTCGATGACCGCCTTGGAGCCCGACACGTCTTTCCAGAGGTAGCGGTTGCCGGCCGGCTCTTCGATGACCACGAGCGCGCGCGCGGTGGCGTAGGGGCTCTGCACCAGCACGTGCGCCACCTCGCCGGGCGCGTAGCTCTTCTTGTCGGGCTTGAGTTCGAAGACACCGTCGCGCGACTTCTTCCACGACTGGGGCGTCGAACCGCCGACGTACAGATCTGCAGACAGCGTCTGCACGCGGCCCAGTTTGTCGCGCGCGAACAGCTCGACGACGTAGACGCCAGACTCGGTGATGGGGAATGGCTGCTTGAGCGCTTCGGTCATCGAGGTGACCGTCTTCTCGGCGACCTGCACGTCTTCCTGCTCGGTCTGATACTTCGCCTGGCCCGTCGCGAAGCTCGTCTCGCGCAGCGTCGAATGCCACACGCGGCGGAAGAGCCGAACGCGGATCTCCTGACCCTTGAGGGGCTTGTCGTCGACGCCGACGGCCACGACTTCCGGCGTCAGCTCGGTCGCCTTCTCGAGGTAACGCGGCACCTTGAGCCCCAGCACGAACGAGGGCAGCGCGCGCACTTCTGTCGCCGCCGTCACCGGCTGTTCATCAGGCCCGGTCACGGTGGCCTCGAAGCGGTACACGCGCGGGCTCCCGTCGAGATCGAGCTGCGGGTTGATGGTGATGTCTGCGGCGCCGTTGTCGTCGAGCTCGCCTTCCTGCGACGTGATTCCCGGCGTCTGCTGCGAAGCTGGGCGCGCGAACTGCGTCGAGTTGGCGAACAAAAACCCCGGCAGACCACGCGGCACCCAGTCGTACGGCCGCTGCGTCACCGACCACGCGATGGGCTGATTGGCGACGTTACCGCCCGCGTAATAGCGAGCGAGCGCCTTCACCTTGAACGGGCCGTCGTTGCGAACGCGCAAAGCCCCGGTGAGCTGCACTTCGAAGGTGGGCAACCGGTACGCCTCGATCTTGAAGCCGCGGCGCGCGATGAACGACTCGGGCGACTTGTCGAACAGCGACAGCGTGTAGTCGCCGGTCGGCACGTCGGCTTCCTTGAAGGTCGCCTCGAGCCCGCCGAGCGCAGACGTCTTCACCGTCATCGGCCAGGTGCTGCCGTCGGGCCCGATGACCTGAATGCCGAAGCGCGAGAGATCGCCAGGCACGCGCAGCTCGCCGCTGGTCTTGTTGCGGACGAAGGCCTTGATGAACACCGGTTCGCCGGGTCGGTAGATGCCGCGCTCGGGGAAGATGAAGCCCAGCGTTCCGTCGTTCACCGGCGACGGCATCGACTTCGTGAGCAGCCACGACAGCCACGAATCGGCGCTCGACCAGTGGTTGTACGAGAACTGCGGCAGGCGCTCGCGCGGGTCGAGCACCAGCACGTCGTCGCCGGAGGTCACCGACACCCGCTGAATGGAGTTCCACGCGAGCGGCGCGATGATCACGCGGCCGTCGGAATCGGTAGTGAAGCTCTGTGAGACGGCGCTCGGCGTTTCACCCGCGAGGCCTTCGAGCTTCACCGTCGCGTTGCGAACCCCGTCACCTGAATCGAGCGCGCGCACGTAGATGACCGCGCGACCGGTCTCTTCGACGGAGGTCACGGAGAGATTGGTGACCTGCACGCGCATGTACGTGCGTTCGGGGCGGCCGGTCAGTCGGCGCAGCCCGACGAGGTACGTACCCGGGCGGTTGGTTCCCACCACGTCGTCGAGCAACGAGCGCAGGTCGAGACCAAAGGTCGTCGCTCCAGACTTGTCGGCGAGCGGGAGTTCGACCAGCCGCGAAACCAGCGGGCTGCCAAGCAGGCGGATGTGACGGGTGAGCGAGCCCGAATCGGCGTAGCTGTTCGGGGTGACGGGCACCTGCGGCTCTTCGCCGGGAAACGGAGGGTCGCTCTGTTCGTCGACGACGATCGGCGACGCGGGGAAGGGCCACAGCCCGGCGTGCATCGGGTCGACGCGGTAGATGCGAACGTCGGCGCGCGCTTCGCCGTACCCACGCAGCGGCAGCGTGCGCGGGCCCTTCGCCTCCAACATCGCGGTGCCCTGCGTCCACGCGAGAAACGGCGTCTTCCAGCCGAGGTGGAAGTAGACGTCAGCGGGCTTCACGTCACGCAGCGGCCGCTGCGCGTCGTCTTTCACCGGGGCTGACGCCAGCGAGAGTTTGTAGAGCGTGTCGGGCACGAACTTGCCGACGAGCTGCACGCGGCTGCCGTACGCCTGGAAGCGCAGGTCGGGCACCGACGGCTCGAGGCGAACGAGCTTTCGCAACGTGGTGAGCGTGAGGTCCTGCACCGGGGCCGTGAAGACCAGCTGCGGAAGGTCGCCGCGGTTGCCGCAGCTCAGCGCGAGGTCTTTTGGCGTCGAAGCGCCCCCGACGAGCGGGAAGAGCGCGTTGCCGCAGCGCACTTCGGTGAGCGTGAACGGCGTGCGCGTCGCCGCGCGGCCCTGCCACAGCGTGGTGCCTTCGTTGCCGAGCGCGAGGCTGACGGTGACCACGAGTTGTTTTCCTTCAGGCACCTCTTCGTCGAGCGTGATGGACCACGTGGCCGGGTCACGGTGTGAGCTGCGCGGCAACGGCGCGAGCGCGTAGTTGGTCAGCTTGCGCGTGGGTGAATCACCGAGCCCGGGCAGATCGCGCAGCTCGAGGTTGAGCATCTTCTTGAGCGAGGCGACCGGGTACGCCTGCGGGAAGGTGAGGGTGATGACGCGGAACGGGCGCAGCCCTTCGCTGTTCGAAGACGGCGACATCGCCGACGGCGCGGACATCATGGTGGTGAGCACGCGGCGCGAACCGGCCGCTTCGATCGAGAAGCGCGCGAGGGCGGGCCACGGTTCGGCCGGGCGGAACTGCAGGGTGCGGCGATCGACCCAGACCCAGGCGCCGGGCCACTCGGGCGTGATCTTCAGGCGCTTCGGGCCGTCGTCGGCGTTGGCGTTCGCGGCGACCTGATCGCTCGAGAAGTAGACCGAGATGGGGTCGAAGCCGCGAAGGAACTGCTCGGGGAGGATCGAGTTGTTCGTCGCGCGCTGGCCTTGATCGGCCGGCCGGTACTGCGCGTGCGCGAGGCCCGAAAGAAGCAGCGCGACGAGCAGACCGCGCTGCGCGGCGGCGCGGAGACCTGGGGTGAGGCGCTGTCCTGCAGAGAGCGCGGCCTTCGCTTCATTCACAGACTGGAAGGAACTCATCGGTTCACCCCCGCGCGCTCAAAGAGCCCTCGCAGGTAGTCCTCGGGCACGTCGTTGTTCTCGCCGCTCAACCCGAGCAGCACAGGATTCAGGGCGATCGGCGCCGCGCCGTCACGAGGCGGATTCCTCACCGTGAGCAGGTAGCGGCCCTTCGTCAGCGACAGGTACTGGTGACACCCCTCGCCCACGAGTTGGTACGCGTCGTCGTAGACCGCGCACTCCAGCAGCTCGCTCTTCGCGCGCACGCCGAGGCCCACCTTGCCCTTGTTCGTCGTGTCGAAGCGGTAGAGGCGAACTTCCCCGGGGGCGAGGCGATCTTCCGCACCCACGCCCTCGCTCAGCTGCGTGACGGGGTCTGCCGACCAGCGCAATGAACCCGGCTGCACGTGCCCCGCGAAGGGCCGCACCAACAACCGATACGTGCCTGGCGACAACACGCGCACCAGTTCACACCCGGCGTCGAGCCCATCGACGCTCAGCAGCTCGTTGCCGCGGAACAGACCGCACACGCCCGACTCCGACGCGACGCGAACCACGGCTTCTTTCTCGAGCACCAGGGTGCGGTCGATTCGACCACTCTGCAGCGGCACGGCCGTCGACGAAGCAAGCGACGCACCAGGCACCAGCGGCAGCTCGATGCCGAGCCGCGCCCACTTGTCGCGACCCGGCGCATGCACCATGGCGCGCAGGGGTTCATTCGTGTGCTCGACGACCAGCTCCGCGCCCGACTTCGCGGGAATGCGCGCGCGGCACGACGCGATGCGGGTGCCGTCTTCGAGCGCCACCGTACAGCGCAGCGCTCCTTCGACCGCCACCGCGCGCTCGGTGTCGTTCGGCGCCACGCTCAACCGCACGGTGCCCGGCGCGCGCGGCGTCGCTTCGTAGAGCCCGCTGAACTTCACCGTCGCAGCGGTGCCTTCGAGCGCGAGGGTCGTCACGTCGACGAAACTCTCGTTCGACACCACGACCACGCTGCCGCCCTGGTTGGTCAACGTGCAGCGACGCAGGTCACCCGTCGGCGCACACATGTCGAGCGCCGCGCCGTCGTCGCCGAGCAGCACCGCCCACGCGTCGCCGGCCAGCGTGAGCTCGACGCGCGCCCGGACCTGCTTCGGGAACGCGAAGCGACCGACGCTCGACAGCGCCACCCGCGCGCGGCCGATGCTCAGCGGCTCCGAATTCGAAGGTGGCGTCACCGCGCGACGCGTCACCGTGGTGTCGATGGGGAAGTCCGTCGGCGCCCACAGGCGCGACGTCGCTTCGCCTCCCAGCCGGCTCACCGCGAAGCAGCTGGCGTCACGCCGCTCGCGCACCGTGCCGCTGCCATCGAAGCCACACGACGGAGCCGCACGTTCACCGTGCTGCACGCGTGCCGCCATCAGCACCAGCGATGCGCCGCCGGGCTTGAGCACCTGAATGAAGGGCTGCCGATCGATGGGCAGCGAGAACGACTTTCCATCAGCCGCGCCGAGGTTCTCGTCGAGCGACAGCGGCTGCGCCTTGTTGCCGGCGGCGCTGAAGATCGTCCCACCGGCCTCGAGCGAAACCTCGGGACCGCACCAGCGCATCAGGCCGGTCTCGTTGCCCGTGATGCAGAACATCGACCCGCTCGTCTTGTAGCGGCCCGCGTGCGCGACGCTGACTGCCACTGCCGCATCGGCTGCGAGCGTGCCGGCGCTCCCATTGGTGATGACGCGCGTCCGCAGCGAGGTGGCCACCGGCACCGAACCATCGGTCGTCCACGCGCGGACACGGAACTTCGAGAGCTGCGGCCGCACCAGCATCGTGCAGTCCGTGACGCGACTGAGCCGATGTACGACCGCGCCGCGCTCGTTCTCCAGCGCGCACGAGATCGGCGTCTTGCCCTGCGCGCGCACCGCGAGCTCCTGCACTGCGTCCTTCTCGGCGACGGGAACCGCGAACGAAATCACCGACGCGCCGAGCGTCAGCTTCACGCCATCGGTGAACGTGCCCTTGTCTTCGACCGTCGGCAGCGCGACCGAGACGGTGGTCTCGCCCGGCTGCTGTGTCTCGCTCTCGATGACGAGCGTGTAGTGGCCCCTGGTGATCGGCTCGGCGATCGCGCAGTTCCAGTCACTGCCGTTCTCGCTGCCCTCGAGCACCGCGCGCTTGCGCTCATCGAGCACGCGGCACCGCACGTCGACCTGACCTTCGGTGCGCAGCCGCAGCGTTCCGTCGCGCGGCACGAACAACGGCACCAGCGTCGGCGCCGGCAACGTACGCGTCATGCCCGGGAGCAACGTCGCGCTGCCCAGGTGCAGTTGGTAGGTGACGCCGACGTCACCCCGCGCGTGCTCGGTGACCAGCTTGTACTGGCCGGGCGGCAACGTGAGCTTCACACCCGACGGAGGTGGCGGCGCTTCTCGCGCCTGCGCGACGACCACCGGCGAGGTGGTGTTCTCCGACGCTTCGCCGGACTCGTCTTCCGAGTACTCGCGCTCCTCCTGGTATTCGCTCTCGCCTTCTGACGACTCCTCTTCGCCGGTGGGCGCCGTCGTCTCCATCGGCGCAATCACCTCGACCGCGCGCGGCGCCTTGTCCTTCTCGAGCACGAACACGCGGCCCTGCATTCCCGCGGTCAGCACCACGTCGAGCTGCGTCTCGCCCTCGAGTGAGAACGTGAACTCGTCTTTGCCGTCGCTGCCGAGCTCTGCCGTGTACCAGGTGAACGCCTCGACCTTGTGCGGCTTGTTGCCGGTGAGCGTGACTGCTTCACGCTCCTTCCTGAGCTGCGTGCGTCGCATCGACTCGACGGTGAGCGGGAGCTGCGTCCACAGGTACGTGCCGGCCTTCAACTCGCGCACGCCGTCACACGCCGACGGCACCGGCACCAGCGGCCAGCCTTCGGGGTCATCGAAGCGGCACTGCAACGACGAACCCTGACTGGTCGTCGCAAGCGAATAGCGACCGGCGCTCTTCACGTTCAACTTCTGTTGCACGAGCTCGTTCGCGTCGACGCGGAAGAACTGTTCGCCCTCACCCGTGATGCCGGCCAGCTCGCGCGCGTTGCGTCGCGACAACGTGAGCGCACCGCGGCCCATCGACTGGCCGGTCGTGGTCGCGCTCAACAGGTAGCGGCCCTTCTGCAGATACGTCTGAATCAGACAGTTGCGGCCGCGGCCTCCGCTCGCGTTCTGCGCGACGGCTGCAATCGTCGGCGTGCGCAGCGAGCACGACGTCGACAACAGGCCGACCGTGGTCACGTTGTACAGGCCCGGCTGCTCGACCTCGAACGCCGCCGACTGCGTCTGCTGGCGCGCGAAGTCGAACCACGTCGGCGCATCGAGCGCGATGCGTGGCATCGGAATCAACGTGGGCGAGTAGGTGACGGGCGAGGTGAAGGACTCGAGTGTCCCCGGTCTCGCGAGGGTGAGCGCCACCGGTACGTCTGAGGTGTTGGCGAGCTTCAGGGTGTCGGCGCCACCGGGCAACTCACACTCGCCGGCGCGCGTGACGGCGGTGCCTTTTTCCATCGCGCAACCGAACGCCACGCCGCCCGCCGAGCGCACGAGCGTGCCACCTGCGTCTTGCACCGGCAGGGAGATCGACTGCCGTGCATCGAGCCGCAGCCGCACCACCTCTTTGCCCGACACCGGCAGCGAGGTCAGCTGCACGCCGCGCGCGCTCACGTTGCCGCCGCGATTCAGGTTCAGGCGGTAGCGACCTTCTTCCATCGTCACGTTCGGCAGCAGGCACGTGCCCTTCACCGTGAGCGGCTTGACCTCACCGTCGCCGTCGGCGGCGATCGACAACGACTCGATGCCCGAAATGCCGCCCTGCAGGCTCACCTGGTACAGGCCGGGCGAGAGCTGCACCAACTGGTTGCAGGGCTTGTCGCTGCTCTCGCTGATGCGCTCCAGCCTGCTGTTCGAGCCGATGCGGAAGATCTCGCAGGTCGACTTCGTGTCGCTCTTCGTCTGAATCCGGTACCTGCTCGACGAGAAGACGCGCTTGAGCGTGCTGCCTTCTTTCAATTCGAACCACACCGACTCGTAGCCGCTGCTGTTGAAATCGAACTTCAGTCGCTCGCCCGGCGCGAAGGCCGGCACGCTCGAACCCGCGAGCGAGACGACGTCGCCGTTGCCGTCGAGCCGCTCCAGCAGACAGCCGAGCGGCGAGGCGTCGGAGTCGTAGGGCACGTCGTTGATGCCGACCACGTAGCGGCCCTTCTTCACCGACACGTTCATGCTCGTCGACAGCGGGCCGAAGTAGCCGCCCCACGAAGGCCGCGAAGGGTCGGTGCGCCACTCGGCCCACTCGAGCGTTCCCCGCGTGCCCGGAGGGCCTCGCACCAGGAACACCGTCAACTCGCCCGCCGACCCAGCCATGGTCACGCTGCACATCGGGCTCGAGCGCGAGCCGTCGACCACGCACGAATCGCGCGGCGCGCGCACGTTGTTCTGAATCGCCTGCAGCGTCACCGGGCTGACCAGCTTGTCGGCCACCGTCACCACGCCGGCCAGCGAGTCGGGCTGCACGCGAACGGCGAACACGCCCGACGCAGGCAGCGTGAAGTTCACCGTGCGCTCCACGGGCCCTCCGCGGAACCCGGTCTCGACCGTCAGCGAGTCATCGACGCTGCCGTCGGCCACCGTCGTCGGGTTCCTGCCGTAGACCACCAGCTTGTAGTCACCGGCTTCCAGGCGTGTGTCGAACCACCACTCGTGCAGCGGCTGACCCGGCCGCGGCGAGAACGTGCTGTGCAGTGGTTGCGCGTTCTCGACCCACTCACCGTTGCGCCACAGCACCACCTCGCCCGCGTTGCGCCCGGAGATGCGCACCATCGGCGCGCCGGCTTCTTTCATCGACAACCAGTACGTCGCCTGCTGGCCGGGCTTGAGCCGGGTGTTCACCGCCGAGCCCGGGTCGAGCCGCAGGGCGCCGGAGTTCACCTCCGTGAAGGGCGTGGCCGCCAGGGTCACCGCGCCTCTGGCTTTGGCCGGCGACTCGACGCGTACCTTGTACTGCCCCGCATCGAGCAGCAGGTCGAGCTCGCAGTTGGCGCCGCCCACCAGGCCCGAGCGCGCGAACGGGCCGCGCACGCGGTCGATGAACTCACAGCTCGTGCCCGACGCGCTCTTCGCCGAGAAGTGAATCGCGGTCGGTGTGTCCAGCGTGAGCAGGGTTTCGGCGCGTCCGGCTCCGGGGAGCGAAGTCGCGCTGAGGGTGGCGGCGTTGAAGACGAGAAACGACAGGGCAGGGAGGACCGGGGCCATCGGGCGCGCGCAAGCTACAGCAAGCGCCGGGCCCGCCCTCGTGCCTTCGTGGCGCGGCCCGGTGCCCTCGCGCCACCGTGGGAGCGCAGCCACATTCGTGCGCACACCGTGGCTTTTCGCGTGGCAGAGTCCGCGGTCGTTGATGCCCCGACGCGCGCTGCTGGTGTCACTCCTCATCTCGACGGCGGCGCTGGCTCAACAGGCGCGCCCGGCGGCGACGCCCACGTCTGAGAATTCACGCCTGGGCGCCGAGTACTTCGTGCAGCGCGCCGGCGCGTCGTGGACCTTCGAGCTGGCCAACAAGAGCAAGGGCCGCATCACCATCAACAGCGTCGTCGAGTGGAAATCACACGTCAGCATTGCGCTGGGCAAGACCAGCGGCGCGGCGACCTGGCGCGTGAAAGACGGCGCGTGGACGGAGCGGACCGGCCTTCGTGGTGGGACCGAGGTGGTGTTGCTCCCCGCGTCGATGACGCGGGGCACCCGGTGGCAGGCGCCTGCCAGCATCGATCGCGGTGGCGGCAAGACGTCGGTCTACGAGGTCGTCGCGCTGGAGGCGGAGGTCGAACTTCCCAACGGCATGACCATCGAGCACTGCCTCGCGGTGCTCGAGACCGCGCCCGAAGGCGGCGCCGGGTACACGCACTACTTCGCGCCCAACATCGGAAAGGTCGCGGCGCAGGGGCCCGACGGTTGGCTGTATCGCCTCGTCGAGTTCCGCAGCGGCGCGAAGGGTCACAGCGAGTGAAGCGCACGCAGGTGACAGCGCTGTGCGTGGCGCTGCTCCTGGGCGCGGGTTGTCGCGGGCTTCACGAGGCGTCCATTCGGCAACGCGTTCCGGCGCAGCGGTTCTTCGCTCGCGACGTCGCGGTGCCGCTTCACGTCATCGACACGAAGTTGATGGCCATTCGCTACGACCCGAGGCGGCCGTGGTGCGAGCTGTGCACCATGCGCTTCGTGGTCACCTCGCCGGTCGACCGCGAGTATTGCCTGTCGAGCCGCGAGGCGGTGTCGTGCTTCCGCGCCCGGGCCACGTCTGCCACGTCGGTGCACTTCGAGGCGATCGACGGCACGCCGAGCTCTCAGGTGGTGCGCGCGTTGTGGCTCGCGCTCGAGCCCGAAAGAGCGCGGCCCGCTACCGAGCTCACCGATGACGAGGTCGAGATCATCGCCGAGGACGAAGAAGAGAACTTTCCCCCGAAGTGGTCGATGACCGCCGGCGCGCGCGTGGGCAGCGTCATCAGCTTCGATCCGCCGACCTTCACCTTCGGCGGCTCCATCGGCTTCCGTCGCTGGGCCAGCCCCTTCCTCATCGCCGGCGCCACCCTCGACGCCGAGAACGCGCTGCAGGGCTCGCGCAACTTCGGCGTCATCGGCGTGAACGGCCGCGTCGAATTGACGCTCTGGGAAGAAGACAACGAGCACTGGTGGAATCTGCCGCGCGTGTCCTTCTTCATGGGCGCCGGCCCGCTGGTGGGCATCGGCCAGAGCGCGGCGCTCGGTGGGCGCGCGGTCGCTGGCGTTCAACTCACGCGGCTCGGTTCGTTCCCCACCCCGTTCTTTTTCGAGTTCGGCTACCAGGCCCTCGACCTCGACAAGCTGACGTCGAGCGGCCTGCGGGTCGCGCTTGGCCTCGGCTTCTGACTTGTCGCGTCAAATGGGGCTGTTTGCCTCGCACCGTTTCACCACTACAACCACACCGGTTTTCAACCTCATCAACATCGTCAAGGAGCAGATCATGCGCGTCTCGAATGCAGTGTGGATGTCCGCAGCGCTGGCCGTGTCTGGGTGTGCAACGACCTATGAAGCGAAGTGGGACGAGAAGCCTGCCGCTGTCGCCGCGACGGAGACGGATGCGCTGGCCGCCGCGACCGCGGAAGGTGACGCGGCGTGGGAGCTCCGCGCTGACAAGGCGAAGCTGGTCGAGGCCATCACCAAGTGGGAAGCGGCCTTCGAGAAGGGCCAGAGCGGTGACCTCGCCGCCCGGCTCTCGCGCGCGCACTACCTGCTGGGCGACGGCTACTACGCGCTCGAGAACAACACCGAAGCGCGCGACAACGAGTACCAGAAGGGCCTCGACTGGGCGACCAGGGCCCTCAAGCTGTCGGCGCCTGAATTCGCCAAAGCGATGAGCGACGGCAAGAAGCACACGGAGGCCATCACGCTCGCAGGCAAAGACGCGGTGCCCGCGATGTACTGGTACGCGACGAACCTCGGGAAGTGGGCCGCGAGCAAGGGCTTCGCGACGCGCCTGCGCTACAAGGACGACATCAAGGCCACCATGGAGCACGTCAAGGCGCTCGACGAGACGTACTTCTTCGCCGGCCCGTGGCGTTACTTCGGTGGCTTCGAAGCGCTCACCGCTGGCCTGGCCGGTGGTTCGCTCGAGAAGTCCGAGGCCAACTTCAAGAAGGCCGTCGAGATGTCGCCGACCTACCTCGGCACCAAGGTGCTGTGGGCCGACTACCTGTGCACCAAGAAGCAGGACAAGGAGACCTTCAAGAAGCTGCTCGACGAGGTGATCGCCGCCGACGCCAGGGCCGAACCCAGCATCGCCGCCGAGAACGCCATCGAGCAGCAGAAGGCCAAGAAGCTGCTCGCCGAGATCGACGAGAAGTTCTGAAGGCCCGCGTCGTCACTCCACCGTCTCATCCATCTCTCAACGGAGGTCTCATGTTCCGTCGCACGTTGTTGCTGTCGCTCGTTCTGCTCGCTTCGTCTGCGTTCGCGCAGGTCACTGCCAAAGTCGGCTCGGTCGCTCCCGAAGGCACCCCGTGGGACGAGTGGCTGCAGGGCGTTCGCAAGCGCATGGAGACCGACACCGGCGGCAAGCTGAAGCTCAAGGTGTTCCTGGGCGGCAAGCTGGGTGGCGAGAAGGAGATGGTCGAGGAGACCAAGAACGGCAACCTGCAGATCTTCGGTGGCGCCGTGGGCTCGGTCGCGACCTACGTGCCCGAGCTCAACGTGTTCGAACTGCCGTACATCTTCACGTCAGACGCTGAGGCCGACTTCGTGCTCGACAAGATGCGCGAGCGGGTGACGAAGCTGCTCGAGCCCAAGGGCTTCGTGATGGGCATGTGGGCCGAGAACGGCTGGCACGGCTACGGCGTGAAGGGGAAGTGCGTCGAAGACGTGGCCGCCATGAAGGGCCTCAAGATGCGCAGCCAGGAGTCGTACATTCACATCGAGACCTACAAGGCGTTCGGCGCCGCGCCCGTCGAGATGGCCGTGCCCGAAGTGCTCGGCGCGCTGCAGACCGGCACCGTCGACGGCTTCTCGAACACGCCGCTCTTTGCGTTCGCCACCAGCTGGTACAACGGCATCACGCACTTCACGTACACCAAGCACATCTACCAGCCGGGCATCATGGTCATCTCGAAGAAGTGGTTCGACCAGCAGCCCGACGACATCAAGACCGCGCTGCTGGTGCGCACCGACGAGCGCGCCGGCATCAAGGGCGTTCGCAACCTGACCGAACCGCTGCTCGAGAACTTCCGCGCCGCCGGCAAGACGGTGTGCACGCTGACGCCCGGGCAGACCAGGGCCTACGCCGCGAAGGTCAAGCCGGTGTGGGACGCGTTCGCCAAGAAGTCGAAGGGCAACAAGGAGATCCTCGACGCGGTGCTCGCCGCGAAGAAGGACTTCGCCGCCGGCAAGAAGTGATCAGTTCGTCGCACCTCGAGGGGACACCACATGGAGTCGCTGCGCCGCACCGCCAACAAGGTGGATGACGTCGTGTTTCAGGTGGAGCGTTTGCTGCTCCTGGTCTGCCTCGCGGCGATGACGGTGCTGGTGTCCGTCGACGTCGTGCAGCGCACCTTCTCTCGCCCGGTCGGCAAGACGGAAGGCGCGCTGCTCTCGGTGCTCTACCCAGACCCGACGCCGGAACAGACGGCGTTCGTGGTCGGCACGCTGGGGCCCGTGCTCTTCGGGCTCTTCGCGCTGGTGATGTGCGTGCTCGCGGCGCAGAGCGCGCGCAGCATCGCCGCTGAAAAAGTGAAGGGGCCGAAGCCTGCGTTCGGCAGGTCGGTCGCGATCGGCGTGGGCGTGCTGCTCGGCCTGACGGTGTTCGTGAAGGGCGTGCTGTGGCTCTTTCCTTCGAGCGTGCCCGGCGCCCAGAAGTTCGCGCTCGGCTTCATGTTGTGGAGCGGCATGCTGGGCGCGTCACTGGCGACGCGCTCGCGCCGTCACATCATCCTCGACCCCATCAAGAAGAACCTCGACCCCGCGACGTTGAAGCCGTTCTCGCTCATCGGCGGCATCGTGACCTTCGTGTTCTGCGGGCTGCTCTCGCTGCTGGGGTGGATGCAGCTGCACGAGCAGTTCACCGAGTGGAGCCAGGGTGACGGCGTCGGCGTGTACGACGCGCTGCCGGTGCCGCTGTGGATCGGCACGTTGTCGATTCCCGTCACCTTCGGGGTGATGGCGCTGCGGTTCCTCGCGCAGGGCATTCACGACTTCAAATGGGGCCCGCCGAAAGGTGGCGCCGACGCGCACGGCGTCGATCTCGACGCGCTCGAAAAAGAGCAGCTGCCCATGCCGGAGGCCGAGTGAACTGGGTTCTCTACCTCGTGACGCTCGCGCTGGCCGTCGCCGCGTACCGCAAGCGGAAGATCGGCCTCGTGGTGTGGATCGCGCTGCTCTCGGGCGTCTTCTTCTTCACCGGCAAGACCGCGTTCCTGGTGTTGGGCTGCATCTCTGCTGCGCTGTTGCTCGGTCAGCCGCTGTTCGTGCTCATGGGCACGCTGGGCATGGTGCTGCTGGCCACGGTGTCGGGCTACAGCTCGCTCGATCAACAGGTGCTCGTGGTGCGCCGCCTGCTGGAGCTCGCCGGCAAAGAGGTACTGCTCGCCATTCCGTTCTTCGTGGTCGCCGGTGAGTTGATGACGCAGGGCAGCCTCGCGCGCCGGCTCATCGAATTCATGAAGGCCGCGTTCGGCTTCATTCCCGGTGGCCTCGCGGTGTCGGCGGTCGCCGGTTGCGTGTTCTTCGCGGCCATCTCCGGCAGCTCGCCCGTCACCGTCGTGGCCATCGGGTCGATCATGGTGCCGGCGCTGGTGAAGGCGAAGTACCCCGAGAACTTCTCCATCGGCCTGCTCACCACCGCAGGCTCGCTCGGCATTCTGATTCCGCCGTCGATCCCGATGATCGTCTATTCGATCATGGTTTCGTCGGCGACGCCGGTCGACCCGACCGACCTGTTCATCGCCGGTGTGATGCCCGGCCTGTTCATCGGCGCGCTGCTCGCGGGGTACTCGGTGGCGCAGGGCGTTCGTTTCAAGATTCCCCGCGAACCGTTCAGCGGAGCGCGCTTGTGGGAAGCCACGCGGCAGGGCTTCTGGTCGTTGCTGCTGCCCATCATCATTCTCGGCGGCATCTACTCGGGCATCTTCACCGCCACCGAAGCGTCGGCCGTCTCGGTCGTCTACGCGCTCGCCGTCGAGTGGTTCATCCACGGAGAGATGGACCGCAAGAAGCTGCTCGCCGTCGCTGAAGGTTCGATGACGGTGATGGGCAGCATCCTCGTCATCATCGCGCTGGCCATCGTCCTCAATTACTTCCTGGTCGATCAGCAGGTGCCCGACCTGATGGTCGAGTGGCTCAAGACGCTCAACCTCACGCCGAACTCGTTCCTCATCATCGTCAACGTCCTGCTGCTCATCGTCGGCTGCTTCATGGACATCATGAGCGCGATTCTGATCATCGCGCCGATGCTCGCGCCGATGGCCGCGGCCATGGGCATCAACCCCATTCACATGGGCATCATCTTCATCGTGAACCTCGAGATCGGCTACCTCACGCCGCCGGTCGGGCTGAACCTCTTCGTGTCGAGCTCGCTGTTCAAGAAGGGCCTGGGCTTCGTGATTCGCGCCGTGCTGCCGACGTTGCTGATCATGCTCGGCAGTCTGGTGGTCATCACCTGGTGGCCGGGGCTTTCGTTGGGCCTCGTCGAGGCGCTGAAGGCCAAGCCGCCGCCGCCCGTGGTCGCGCCCGTGACGCCCAGTCCCGAAGACGTGAGGCCGCCCGAGCCCGGCAAGGTGAAGAGCCTCGAAGAGATGATGCGCGAGGCGAAAGAGAAGGGCGGCTCCGGTGCGACCGGCGAGGCCCCGAAGGTCAAGAGCCTCGAAGAAATGATGCGTGAGGCGAAGCAGAAGAACGCCGGTGCCGACGAAGCGCCCGCGCCCACCGAGCCCGCCCGGGTCAAGAGCCTCGAAGAGATGATGCGCGAGGCCAAAGAGAAGGCAGCGCAGGAAGACGTCGAAGACGCGCGCTGAGTCACCGTTTCAAAGTGCACACCGGGGATCGACGCGTGGATCCCCGATCGCTAAAGAGCCGCGGCATGAAGACCACGAAGAAGAACGAGAGCGCCGTGCGGTTCGTCGTGCACACCGGCATGCCGGAGCTTCAGCGTGAAGCCAAGACGCGGGGCTGGCTCGACAAGGGCTGGAAGACGTTGTCGGTGCGTTGGCAGGAAGTGCGCTGGACCAACGACGGTTGGAAGACGTCACACGCGGTCGATGGCCGTGAAGGCACGTTCCCCGTCGCGGCGCCGGCGGGCACCGAGGTCGAGTTCGCGGTGCGCCTCGGCCTCGCCTGCCACGCCGACCATGACCAGAAGCAGGTGCAGAACCTGTCTGAAGTGTGGCTCAACAATGACGGCCGCAACTATCGGCAGGTGACGGCGTAATCACCACCGCGGGCGGAGCGTGGTTGTCCAGATGCCCATCACGCGCCACTCGAAGCCGGTGGCGATCTGCGTCTGCAGCGTGCCTCCGGCGAAGTCGGCGCCGCGCGTCTGCAGTGAACCGGCCGCGAAGATGAGGCCCGCCTCCGTCGTGCGCTGACCGCGGTCGAGCACGGTGGAGATGGTGCCGCCGTAGCGGTTGATGCGCTCGGTGCCGATGTCCGATTCCTCGAGATCGCCCACGTTCGAATGGTCGGTGAAGAAGCCGGCGCGCCACGGGCGGTTGAAGAGGTACAGCTCGACGCCCACGGCCACGTTGAACACCGTGTTGAGCGTGCGCGTCTCGAGCGTCTGGCCGGTCGCCTGATCGCGCAGCGAGATGTAGCGGTAGGGCGTGTAGGCGTTGAGGTCGAGCGCCACCGCCCACTGGCGCGCCTTTTCCCAGCCGATGCCCGCGTTGAGGCGCCACGGCATCTCGAAGCGCGGCTCGATGATGCTGTCCTGAGAAGAGTGCGCGAAGACGCCGCTCTCCTTCGCGAAGCCGGCGCCACGGATGTGGGCCTCGCCGAAGCCGAACACGTGCTGGAGCGGCAGGCGCACCGACAACCCGCTGCGAAACCCAGACAGCGGCTTCCACTGAATACCGAACGCGAGCGCGTGGCCGAGCGTCTGTTCGCTGCGCGTGTACGAGACCGACTCGAACAGCTTGTCGTTGTTGAGGTCGGAGGTGGTGCTCGTGGAGTAGCGCCGGTACATCGCCACCACCGACACCCCGATGCCCAGCGCGGGCGTCACCCGGTACGAGGCGGTATTGTAGATCGTGTAGACCGACTCGCTGGTCGAACTGGTGACGAAGGTGTTGTTGCTCTTGCTGTTGATGAGCGTCTGCTTCGACTGGTCGTACGGCGAGAGAATGCTCACCGACAGGCCCCACTTCTCGGACAGGTGCAGCGGCCCGAGGTCGAGCCCGTGCACCTCGTAGGTGATGTTCGAGGGGATCGCCGAGAACCCGAAGCGCGAGTACTGGTTGAGGTCGCCCACCTGGCCGCGCAGCGTGCCGCCCTCGATGCTGTACACGCTGCCCGACACGTCGACCGTGAACGCGTCGCCGAAGCTCAGCGCGGCCGGGTTGTAGAACGTGTTGCTGCCTCCGGAGCCGAGCGCGGTCGCCGCTCCGCCCATGCCCGAGGCGCGCGGCGCGACCGGGTAGGCCTGGTAGTTCTGCGCCAGCACCAGCGCCAGCACGAGCGCGTTCATCGGAACCTCAGGAGCAAGCCGATGCGCATGCCGCCGAACACCAGCGGCTGCACCCACGAGCGCTCCAGCGCCATGCCGGTGTCGTCGGTCGATCCGTAGATCCGCGCGCGGAGGATCGGCACGAAGAGCTGCGCCGAGACGACGAGGCCGATCAACGAGTCTCGCGGCCACTCCACGTTGAACCGACCTCCGGCGGCGGCGACGGGCTGCCAGCCGCGCTGCACGGGGTTCGACTCGAACTTCGGCTCGACCAGCAACGCACCGCCGCGACCGAGCGCGCAGCCGCTGAGGTCCACCGTCGAGACGATCCACGAACCGCACACCCCACCGATGCCGCCGATGGCGAAGGCGTTGATGCTGCTCTCGTCGTTCATCTGCACCGCGGCGGGGAACACCGTCCACGCTTCGATGAGCCCCGACCACGTGGCGTTGCCGATGCGCAGCGACAGCGTGCCGCCCAGCAGGCTCTCCGGGTACACGCCCCACTCGGCAGAGAAGCCGCCGTTCAAACGAATCTGCGGGCCGGTGAGTGGAAACGGGCTGACCGGATCGTCGTGCAGCACCTCGGGCTCGACGACTTCGGGCTCACCCGCGGCGAGCGCCAGCAACAGCGCAGTGGTCATCAGCATGCGGCGGGTCCCTCGAGAGCGTCAGAGCGTTCGTTCCAGCTCCCACGATGCCACCGTGAAGCCGTGCGCCTTGTACAAGTCCCCATCGCTCCCTGCATCTGTCCGCAGCGAGGTCGCCATCAACTGACACGACTTCGACTTCAGGTACGCCTCGGCTTCCTGCAGCAGCTGCTCGCGAACCCCGTGCGCACGCCACGACGGCGCCACGGTCAGCACCTGCAACACGCCGTGCTCCACGCCCGTCACCGGGTGTGGCCCGCGCACCCGCACCAGCGCAGCCCCCACCGGTCGGCCCTGAAACTCGGCCACGATGAAACCCTCGGGCTCTTCGCTCAGCGCGCCGGTCATCATTTCCCGGAACGTCTCGAGCCAACGCTTGCGCGTCGGAAAGTGGTGCACCGTCTCGGCTTCCAGCGTCTCGAGCACCGGAAGGTCCTGCGCTTTGGCAATTCGAACGACCAGCGGCATGGCGGCGCCTCGTAGCTCAACGCGTAACTGGCCGGAAAGACGTCGAAGAAATTGACGGGTAGACGTTGAGCGCACATGCTGCTACCTGCGCCCACCATGCGAACGATCCTGTTGGTGGGGGCAGTCTTCTTCGCGGCCTGCGGCGTGTCCGAGGCCGAACTGAACGAGTCGAACGACGTCACCGCGGAAGAGGCGGGCGAGCTCGGCACCTCGACGCGCAGCTACGTCACCTTCCGTCACGACCTGTACCGCCGCTGCGCGTGGCCCCGTTGCGGTGGGCTCTTCGTGCGCGACATCAACCGTGCGTCGACGCGTGAAGAGTACGTGCTGGGCTGGGACTTCTCGCAGTCGGGCCTCTCGGAAGAAGTGCAGGCCGACGTGGCCAGCGCCGCCGGTGGCGAGCTCATCGTCTACGGCAAGCTCGGCCACACGCAGAGCAACGGCTTCCGCTCGTTCGTCGTCACGTCGGTCTGGCGCGGCATGCCGGGCGTCGCGTTCGCCGACACCGACACCTTCTACAAGGTCGAAGAGAAGGCCATTCGCTGCATCACCGCGCCGTGCCCCACCATGGAAGCCACGAAGCTGCACACCACGCAGAAGACGCTGCTCAACGACGTCGACGTGTCGCGGGCGGCCAGGACGCTGGTCGACACCAACTGGCTGACCTACCGCGTGACCGATGGCGAGGCGCTCGTGGCCGGCGCCGTGGTGAACGGCGCGCAGGTCGGCGCAGGGACCGAGAAGGTGCTCGCCGCCAGCCAGGTGTTCGTGAAGCTCCCCGACATGACGCGCTCCTGCGGCCGTCCGCTCATTCCGTCGTGCCCGGCGGGTCAGACCGTCATCTGGGCGCGTGACGCCAACCGCTGCATGATGCCCGCAGGCTGCGGCGGCGGCGGTGCGTGCACGGCTCAGGTGCCCACCTGCGACGACGGCTACGAGCTGATGTCGTGGACCGGCGGCCGCTTCGCCTGCACGCAGTACGCGTGCGACCCCACGTTCCTCATCGACTGAAGTCTCAAAGGCTGTCTCCCCAGCGACGCCGTGTCGGGTTCGTTTCCCGGCGCGGCGTTCGTCTTTTCAGGGCTCAGCGTCGGCGCACCACTCGAGCATCGCGCGCGGCGCGGCCTCCGCGTCGACCGCGAGGTTCAACGCCGCGAGCCGGTCGAGCAGGGTGTTGGTGTCTTCCGACGGCACCTTCGCCGGCCCGGTGATGCGGTGGCAGAAGAACGTGCGGCAGCCGAAGGGCCGGCTCTCGTAGACGGTGCAGCGCTTGCCCTGGGCGTCGAGAAACGGGCACGCCCCGTCGGGCCGCGGCGCGGGCATGGGGCGCCTGCTTCGCTTGAGCTGTTCTTCGAGCAGCTTCCACTCGCTGGGCCACAGAAACGGTTGCCGCTTCGTCACCGAGAGCTGACAACACTCGCCCGACGCTGGACACCCGTGACGGCTCCACGCCGCGTCGGCCTTCTGCAGCACGGCCTTCGTCTCGGTGACCGCGCGCCGCCACGCGATGCGCAAATCTCCAGAGCCGGGGGTCTCTTCAGCTAGCTTCACGCGCTCCCACGTACCTCAAGGAACGACCTCCATGCAGCCGGCCCCTGTCAGCGCGCTCTGCGCCATCCACTCCGGAGTTCCCGCCACGGTGGTCTGTGCACGCTGCGGCAACTTCATGTGCGTCACGTGCTCCGAGAACGGCACCCAGACGCAGTGCCCCGCCTGTCGCTCGCTGAACACCGACCAGTTCCCGTTCAACGCCGACGCCTCGTTGAGCGACCTGCTCAACAACGCCATCGAGGTGTTCAAGCGCGACCCGGCGAACATCATCATCGGGCTGGTGGTGTTCTTCGGCATCTCCATGGCCGGCAGCTTCGTCGCGCAGATCCTCAGCACCATCGTGACCAACGTCGTCGGCGCCACCTACGACCAGACCAACCCGTTCAAGGACCTCGGCAAGTTCGCGCTCGCCATCGGCCTCGCGCAGGTCATCGCCATCGCGGTGAACCTCATCACCCAGGCCATCGCGCTCAGCGGCTACTACCGGTTGCTGATGGACGCGCTCATCGGTCGCAAGGCCGACGTGAGCCGCATGTTCAGCAAGATCAAAGACGTGGGTCAGTTCGTGATTCTGCAGCTCCTGCAGGCGCTGATCTTCACCGTGCCGCTGATGATGATCCTGGGCGTGGTCGCGTTCGTGGCGGTTCGCAACGCGGGCTTCTCGTTCTCGAACCCGTCCGGCTTCAAGTTCGAATCACTCGTCACCCCCATCAACATGGCGCTCTTCGCGGGCACCTCGCTGCTGCTGATCGTCGTGTCGATCGTGGTGTTGCCGGTGACGCTCTTCTCGGTGCCCGAGCTCCTCATCGGCAACTGCACGCCGATCGAAGCCATCAAGCGCGCCTGGTCGCTGGCCGACGGGCAACGGCTGCGGGTGCTGGGCTACTCGCTCGTGATGGGGTTGCTGACGCTCGCCGGCTTCGTCGCCTGCTGCGTGGGTCTCTTCGCGGCCATCCCCGTCACCTACCTGCTGATCCTCTCGCTGTTCCTCGCCCTGCGAAATAGCTCGGATCTCCCGCGCCCCGACCACGACTGATATTGCGCAATCGTTTGGTTGCATGCTCAGGTTGTGGTGCGTAGATGTGCAATCAGGAGGTTGCATATGGATCGCATCGAGAAGACGGTGACGTTGAAGGCAGGCAGGGCGAAGGTGTGGAAGGCGCTGACCGACGCGCAGGAGTTCGGTTCGTGGTTCGCCGCGAAGTTCGACGGGCCGTTCAGCGCCGGCGAGCGCCAGACCGGTCAGCTGACGGTCAAAGGCTACGAGCACCTGCGGCTGTTCATCGTGGTGGAGGCCCTCGAGGCGCAGTCACGCTTCGCGTTCCGGTGGCACCCGTACGCGGTCGACGAGCAGGTCGACTACTCGAAGGAGCCGATGACGCTGGTGGAGTTCTTCCTCGAAGACGCGGGCAGCGGCACCAGGCTCACCGTGCACGAGTCGGGCTTCGACGCGCTCCCCGAGCATCGCCGCGCCATCGCGTTCCGCATGAACAGCGGCGGTTGGGAAGAGCAGCTGCACAACGTGAGTCGCCATGTCGGCGGGTGAACGGCTCCCGAAAGACGCGGCGCCCCTGTTCGCGGCGCTGGGCGACGACACGCGGCTCAAGCTGCTGACGCGGTTGTCGGCGACCGGCCACAGCTCCATCTCCGAGCTGACCGCCAGGGCGGGGGTCACGCGGCAGGCGGTGACGAAGCACCTTGAGATCCTCGCTGAAGCGGGGCTGGTGACGAGCGACTGGCAGGGCCGCGAACGCGTGTGGTCACTGCAGCCGGGCCGGCTCGACGCAGCGCACGGCTACCTCGAGCAGATCAGCAAGCAGTGGGACGGTGCCCTCGAGCGTCTTCGCCGCTTCGTCGACGAGTGACGGTCGTCACAACACGCGGAGCACGAAGCACTTCAGATACCGCGTCTCACGCAGCCCGAGGAGCACGGGGTGGTCCTTGCCCGCCCCGCGCTTCTCGACGATCTGCACGCGGCGCTTCGCATCGGCCGCTGCCGAGTCGAGCATCTCTTCGAAGCGCTCCTCATCGACGTGATGCGTGCAGCTCGCGGTGATCAGAATTCCGCCCGGGCGCAGCAGCTGCATCGCGCGCAGGTTGATCTCCTTGTACCCGCGCACCGCCGCCTCGATCGCGCCCTTGTTCTTCGCGAACGACGGAGGGTCGAGCACGATGGTGTCGAACTTCTTCCCCTCGTCGAGCGTGTCCCGGAGGAAGTCGAAGGCGTTGGCCGCCACCACGTTCACGTTGGTGAGCGAGTTTCGCCTGGCGTTGGCGGTGATCTGCGCGCACGCGGCTTCCGAGATCTCGACCGCCGTGACGTTCTGCGCCTTGAGCGCCAACTGCAGCGCGAAGCCGCCCGCGTAGCTGAAGCAGTCGAGCGCCTCGCCGAAGCCCCACTCGCTGGCCATCACGTGGTTGTCGCGCTGGTCGAGGAACGCGCCGGTCTTCTGGCCCGTCATCAGGTCGACTTCGTAGGTGATGTGCCCTTCGCGATAGGCGATCGGCCCCGGCAGCTCGCCGCGCAACAGGCCCTTCTCGGGCTCCAGCCCTTCGAGCCGGCGCACGTTGGCGTCGCTGCGATTGACGATGGCGCGCGGCTTGAAGTGCTCGGCCAGCAGCGAGGTGATGAGCTCCTTGCGCTGCTCGGTCGCCTTGTGAAGGAACTGCACCGACAGGTAATCGCCGAAGCGATCCACCACGAGGCCGGGCAGCTGGTCGGCCTCGCCGTGCACCACGCGGTACGCGGTCTCTTCGGGCAACGCACGGCGGCGCAGCGCATCGGCCGCCTTGAGGCGCGAGCGGAAGAACTCTTCATCGACCACCGCGTCGTCCCACGTGAGCCAACGCAGCGAGATCTTCGAGTCTTTCGAGAAGAACGCCTGGCCCAGCAGCCAACCGCGCCCATCTTCGACCCGAACCACTTCACCGCCGGTCAGCTCGCCGGGAATGCGCTCGAGATCGGCCTGGTAGATCCACGGGTGGCCCGCCTTCCAGCGGTCGACACCCTTCCTGGTGATGCGAATCGTCGCGGTCGTCACCCGGCAGCTAGAACCCCATCGACGACGACCTGTCCAGAGCCATCGTCTTTCACCGTGCAGACCGACACGGCAGGGTCACGATTGAAGAACAGCCGCCAGCCTTCTTCGATGGCCTGCGCGAGCAGCTGTCGCTTCTCTTCGATCGACGTCAGCGGGTAGAGGTCGAAGGCGCTCACCCAGGGCGCGTGCAGATGGGCCGTGGTGGGAATCAGATCTCCGCAGAACACCAGCGTCTGGCCGTCGGCTTCCAGCCGCACCAGCTGCATGCCGACGGTGTGGCCTTCGCTCACGAACAGATTCACGCCCGGGTACAGCTCCGTCGACCCCTCGAGCAGATGCAGCTGGCCGCTGCGCTCGAGCAGCGAGAAGTCGTCGTGGCGGAAGCTGCGCGCGTCTTTCTCAGACGGCTGGTGCGCCCACTTCCAATGACGGCGCTGCAGGTGAAAGGTGGCGTTCGGGTACGATAACCGCAGCTGGCCGCCTTCTTCACGCGTGGTGGCGCCGGCGACGTCGAGGTGCAGGTGGCTCAACACCACGTCGGTGATGTCGTTGCGATGGAGCCGGGCGTTCTGCAGCGCTCCGTCGAGGCCGCCCTGCGAATGATCGATGGCGTACATCGCCCGGTGTTTGCCGTCCCAGCGCGAGCCCAGCCCGAGGTCGACCAGCACGTTCCGCTTTCCACTGCGAACCAGCATCGCGCGGGTGACCAGGGAGATGCGGTTGCGCTCGTCGGGTTTGAAGCGGCGCTCCCAGAGCGGGCGGGGGACGACCCCGAAGAACGCGCCACCGTCGAGCGCGAAGCGGCCTTCGACCAGCGGGTGCACCGACATCTCTCCGAGCTGCAGCGCCATGCGCACAAGTGTGAAGCGTCGCGGCCGAAAACGCACGTAGACTCTGGGCCGTGCAGCGCTCGTACGACTTCGTGCTCCAGGGCCGTACGCCGGGTGAACCGGCCCCGCTCGATCAGCTGCTGGTGGCGTTGTCGGCGCGCGGCGCGCAGCTCGACGCGAAGGGGTTCGGGCTCCTCAAGGTCGACCGTGGTGAAGCGACGGTACAGCCCACGTTGGAGAACGGCGTCACCATCGCCCTCGACGTGCGGGTGCCGTTTCACGAAAAGCTGGAGCTGCTCGAGAGCGTCTTCAAGGTGCTCGTCGAAGCAGCCGAAGTGAGCGAAGCCCGTCTCCTCGATCCGCAACGCAACGAGACCGCTTCACACGCCAGCTTCTCGGCGAGCGCCGACGAATACCTGCGCATGGCGCGCTACGCCGGTGAGTACGGCGGCGTCAGTGAAGCGCTGGGGCTCAGCACCATGGGCGCGCAGCCCGACGAAGACTCCAGCTCGGTGCGCTGGCTGATGACCATCGCCGTGTTCCTCGTCGCGCTCTACGCGGGCTGGCGAACGGTGGTGACCATTCGCGAGAACCGGCTGCGCGTCGAAGAAGAGCAGGAGATCCAGCGCCTCGAAAAGGAAGCGCAGGAGCAGCGCCAGCGACGCGTCACCGGCCAGCAGTGAACTTCCAGGTTCGCTGAACCGCGCGGCGGAAGTCGTCCGGCCTCGAGTCCAGCTCTTCGGCGTCGGCGAACTTCCGGTCGAGCTCGAAGCCCAGGAAGTTCGTCGAGAAATAGAGCGTGCCGGTCTTCGACAGGCGCGCGCGCACGGTGTCGATGAGCCAGCGGTGATCGCGCTGCATCTCGAAGCGCCGGCCCATCTTCTTCGATGACGAAAAGCTCGGAGGGTCGAGGACGATCAGATCGAACTCGCCGCGCGCGTTCTCGACCCACGCCAGCACGTCGTCGCGGACCACGCGGTGCTTCGGGCCCGTGGAAAAGCCGTTGAGCGCGAAGTTCCGCTCGGTCCACTCGCAGTAGGTGTTCGAGAGGTCGACCGTGGTCGTCTCGGCGGCGCCGCCGGCGAGCGCATGCACGGTGAACGAGCCCGTGTACGCGAAGAGGTTCAGCACCCGCAGGTCCTTCGCTTCCTTCCGCACGCGCGCGCGCATCACGCGGTGATCGAGGAAGAGCCCGGTGTCGAGATAGTCGGACAGGTTGCACTCGAACTTGAGGCCGTGCTCGGTGGCGATCACCTTCGCCGACTGGCCACTCACGCGCTCGTACTGCCCGTCGCCCCACGCGCGTTTCTCGTGTGTCTTGGTGAAGACCTTCTCGGGCGGCAGTGAGAGCGCGGCCGCGGTGGCGCGCACCACCTCCGCGCGCGCTTCGTCGATCGACCCGTCGCGCAGTTGCTTGCGCCGCGGGTACTCCATGACGTGCGCGAAACCCGCGTACCAGTCGACCGCGAAAGGCCACTCCGGCATGTCGAGGTCGTAGATGCGGAACGCGTCGGTCTTCTCGCGCTTGGCCCACGTGAAACGCGCCCTGGCGTTCTTCTTCAGCCGGTTCTCGAAGTCAGACACGCCAGCGTACGTGTCACGTCATGGCAGGAGCGGCAACGGTTTGGCCGCGCGCGGCTGCTCGGCGTTCCAGTCGAACCCGATGCTCTGCGCGATCGTGGCGGCGACCTGCGCCTGCGTGGTCAGACCCGCGTCGAGCCGCTCGCCGAGGGGCGCGATGCCCGGGCCCATCACCGCGAACCACACCTCGTCGGCGCCACGCACGTCTTCGCCGTGGTGCCGCCAGTCCTTCCTGCCGAGCCCACGACCGTGATCAGTGGTCACGATGAGCGTGGTCGTGCCCCGGTACTCCTCCATCGACATCAAGGTGCGCCACAGCTCGGCGAGGATCGCATCGGAGCGGCGCGTGGCCTCGAGCGCGAGATCGTAGCGACCGGCGTGCATCCACTCGTCGACTTCACCGAGGCCCAGCAGCAGCACGCGCGGCCGGGTGGTGCGCAGCGACTCGCGCAGCGCCGTGAACGTGAGCGCGTCGAGCGCGTTGCCGCCGAAGAGCGGCGTGGTGGTGCGAAACAGCGCGTCGATGGTCGCGCGCGTGGGGCTCTGCACGTCGTTGGCGAACGGCGGCTCGAGCCCCGCGCGCACGTCGAGCCCGGAGCGCCGCGTGTTGAGAATGCGGTCGAACGTCTGCCACGTGGCGAAGGCCTGCACTTCTCCTTCGAAGCCCGGCTGTTGATTGAGCCACTCGAACACCGTGACGTTGGGGTTCTCGCCGAAGCCGTTGCCAGTGATGCGCGCGTCGGCAAAGCCGGTGAAGAGCTCCGCGTAGCCGGGGTACGAGCAGCGGAAGTCGTTGGTCACGCGCATCGGGCTCCCGAGCGCGGCGTTGCCGAACACCTGACCTTCACGCGCCAGCGTGGTCCACAGGAACGGCATGAGCACTTCGCGTCGCGCGTTCACGTCGTCTCGCCAGTACTTCTCGACGAGCCCGTCTTCGCTTTCGACGCCGCGCATGAGGGCGCGTTCGCCACCGGTGAAGACTTCGCGCGGCCGCAACCCGTCGATGGTCACGACCACCACGTTCTGCGCGTGAACCTGGGCCACCAACAACGCGAGCAGCAGGGCGTTCATGGGACGCGAACGGTAGGGCGACGCAGGCTTGATGCCCGGCAACGTTTCGTCGGTTTCTGTGTGTCACTTCAGTAGCGGCACCGACTCGTTGCTTGCGCGCGTCGGTGACGTCGCGATTTTGAGCCACGTCATGTTGCTCGACGAACTGGCCACGTGGGGTTGGGTGCCGATCGCCTTCCCGCTGCTCGTCTTCTCGGCGAACCGCGCCACGCGACTGATGCTCAAAGAAGGGTCACGCGTCGACCGTCTCGCGGCCACCGTCGTGGTCGCGATGGGCTTCGTGCACGCCAGCGTCGGAGTGCTCGGCACCTTCTCGCTTCTCGGCACCGCCTCGTTGCTCGCGGCGCTGGTGCTCGCTGCGGTCTCGTTGGCGTGGTTCACGCGCGAGGTGCCGGGCGACGGGCTCTTCGCGGCGGCGTGGCGACGAGGCCCGGAGGCGATGATGCTCGCCGGTTGCGTGCTGTTGGCGGCTGCGTTGACCGCGCGACTGCTGCCCATCTGGCAGTGGGACGCCTACGGCTACCACCTGCCGTTCGTGAACTTCGTGCTGCAGAACCACGGCTTCGCCGGCGTTCCGCAGGACCTCCGGTACATCACGACGTATCCGCACAACGTGGAGCTGGGGATGATCTGGCTGCGCGCGATGCTGCCCGATGACCGGCTCATCGACCTCGCGCAGGTTCCGTATGGCCTCGCGGGGGCGGTGTTGACGGCCGCCATCGCGCGCCGCCTCGGGGCCGAGCGTGGTCTTGCGATGCTCGCCGGTGCGGCGTGGCTCGCGGTGCCCGCCGTGTTCCTTCAGTTGCCGACCGATTACGTCGACGTGGGCATGGCCGCTGCGTTGCTCGGCGCCGTGTACTTCCTGCTCATCGCCGACGTGTCGTGGAAGCACCTGCTCATCGGAGGGCTGGCGCTCGGGTTGTTTCTGGGCAGCAAACCGTCGGCGCCGATCGCGGTCGCCTTCGTCGGCCTGCTGACCGTCATTCGTTCCGTTCGCGCGCGCGCGTATCGCGGCCTGGCGCTGTGCGTCGCCGCGTGCGCGCTCTTCGGCGCAGGCATGTACGTCGAAATGCTGGTGCGCCACGGGAACCCCGTGTGGCCGGTGCAGGTGAAGCTCGGGCCGGTCACCTTGCCGGGTGACATGGTCGTCGACGAGCTCCTCGCGGCCGGCGCCGAACTCCCGCGCGCGACCGGTGGTCTCTTCGAGCGCCTCTCCGTGTCGTGGCTCGCCATCGGCGCCAGGCCGGTGTTCGACATGAAGGTCGGCGGCCTCGGCCTCATCTTGTTGCTGTGCCTCCCGCTGGCGATCTACGCCCTCATTCACCGCAAGAACCCGTGGTTGGTCGCCGCGCTCGTGGCCTCGCTGCTCGTCGCTGACCCGGCGATTCCGCGCTACGTGCTCGCCTTCCCGGCGCTGCTGCTGGCGTTGGCGCTCTCGCAGGTCACCGCGCGCTGGTCTCGCTGGGTGACCGTCGCCGTGCTCGCGGTGTCCGTGGGGCAGGTGGTGAACGCGTGGCCGGGCCTGACCGGCGATGGCCCTCCGTGGTCCGCGTACCTCGACATGAACGACGAGGAGCGGCGCATGGCCGTCGGTCCGCAGGGCCCTCCGACCGACTACCCGGCGGCGTGGGCGGAGGTTTCGAGCGACGAGACGGTCGCCTTCGACATCGAGTTCGAGTTCCCCGGGCTGTTGTGGTCTCCCAACCTCAGCCACCGCGTCGAGGCGTTGCCGAAGTCGCCGACGACCGAAGAGCTCGGTGCGTTCCTCGAGCAGCGTCGGGTGAAGATCGTCGCCGTCGGCGAGAAGAACGCCGCGTTGCTCCAGCAGACGCCGCAGACGTGGGAGCGCCTGTTCGACTGCCGCACCACGACCTGTGCCGTCTTCATTCGTCGCGATTCCGTCGCCTGCTCGGAGTAGAAATCCGCAATAACGGACAGGCTGAGCGTCCGTATTATCCGCCTTGTTGATAGTATGTCCGCGATAACGGATGAAGCGGTCGTGGACATTCGCCCCGTCGCTCTCGTTGCCGTGCTCATCGCGCTGAATGCGTGTGCGCCCGACGAGGGCGTCGTGGGGCCAGCCACGCCGCAGCGCCTTGCGACACGGTCGAGCGACGACTTCGGACAGAACGAGGCGGGTCTCATCGCCACGTCGCGTCTGGAGCGCTGGCTCGGCGACTGGTCGGCGAACAAGCCGACCGCGGTGAAGGGCGAGCTGATCGTCTTGCAGTTCGACGCCACGGCGTCGGGCGCACCGTGGCTCGCGAAGCAGGAAGGCGTGCGGACGTATCAAGCCGCCGAGCTCACGCGTCTGATGGAGCCGCGCAACAACGGCATCGCGGCCATCGGCACGGTTCCGTCGAATGGCATTCGCATCGACAGCTTCATGCGCCGCTTCGATCTCCAGCCCAACGAAGACTTCGTGCTCTTCGTGACTGGTGAAGCGACGCCGGACTCCATGGCGGTGCTCGCGCGTGCGTGGCTGGCGTTCCGCTACTGGGGTTGGAACCACGCGAACCTGGGGCTGCTCAATGGCTCGGTGAGCCGCTGCCGGCGTCGCTCCGCGCCGAGGCCGCCGACGCGCACCCCTTCACCGGTCAGACGCGCATCGACACCGTGAACAACGACCACTTCGTGCTCCTGGCGGACCTCGCGGCCGTGCGCAGCGCGATTGGCGTCGAGCCCATCGTCGACGTGCGTGAAGCCGCGGAGTTCGAGGGGCGTGCCTTGGGCGTCACCACGTTCGACAGCACCTGCCTCGACACATCGCCGTGCAGCGCGACGTTCTCGGGGCGGATCGCTTCGTCGGTGAACGTACCGGCGAGCACGCTGCAGCACGCCGACGGCACGCTGCGCTCGCTGCGGGAGCTCGACGCCGCGACCGCGTCACTGGACCGTACGCGAACGGCGTATCTCTACGATCTCGACGGGCACGAGAGCGCCGTCGCGGCCTTCGCGTTTGTCGGCGTGCTTGGTCAACCCACGCGCTGGTACGCGGCTTCGTTCATCGAATGGGGCGCGATGAACGCCTCGCACCCGAACGCTGGCCTGCGCGCGCTGCCGGCGAACAGCCCGTGGCGCACCGACGATTTCCCCGCGCTCACCGAAGGCGCGAACGACTGGGCGACCATCGAGCAGGGCATTCGTCCGCTCGTCTTCGACCCCCGCGCTTCATCGTCCGACGGCATCCAGCAGAGTGACGCCGCGTACAAGCAGAACCCTCCCGCGCTGCCGGCCGTCGGCGCGGGAGAGGGTGGCTGTTGACGCACATCGCGTCGCGCTGACCCACACGCATCACCCACTCACACCTGGAGGATCATCATGAGGAGAAGTGTCTATTCGTCTGTCGTTGCGTTCGCGGTGGTCTTCTCGGCGTGCGGCGGGCCCGCAGAGCCCACGCCTGATGGCGGCGGCACATCGTCACTCCCGAGCGCCGTCGGTCCCGCTGCGTTGACCAATCGCTCTGCCGAGAACTACGCGCACAACCGCTGGGGCCTCATCGAAGCGGCGACGCTCGAGGCGTACGCGACGAACTGGGCCACCGTCGACACGGCCGGAGAAGGGGCGATCGCCAATGGGCGGCCCACGCACCTGAGCGCCGACGCGCGCCTCGTGGTGTTGCAGATCAACGCTGCCAATCGCGCCGCCGGCGAGAACTACGTGCCCTCGAACCCGGGCGGCAACGTGTACGTCTACGAGCTCGACGCCTTCCGCTTCAACGAGACGCGCGACACGGGCCTCATCTCGAACTCGGTGCGTTATCAGGCCAGCGGGCCGACGACCGACGACTGGCTCTCGCGCTACGGCATCGATCTCGCCCGCGACTTCGTGGTCTTCGCGCAGGGCGAAAACACCGCCAACAACGGCGCCTACTTTCAGGAGATCGATCGCGCCATCTACTGGCTCAGCTACTGGGGAGCGGACCTCAAGCACCTCGCGGTGCTCAATGGCTCGCTGCAGAAGAACTACACGGGTGAGTTGCGGAGCAACAAGGTCGCCGAAGGCACGATTTCGAATGGCGGCTTCTCGGTGAAGTCGCTGCGCGTCGACCACACGGCGCTGACGCTCCCGCTCGAAGACTTCCTCGCCATCGTCGACGGCAACCTCGCGGCCACCGGCGTGGTCACCGGCTTCGGTCGCCAGTTCATCATCGACGCGCGGCCCACCAACCAGTTCAACCGCAGCGCGACGAACGCCGCGTTCTTCTCGACGCACCCCGGCCACTTCATCACCACCGGTTGGAATTCTTCGGGCGCGCCGAGCGAAGACGCCACCCGGCAGGCCAAGAGCTACGTGCTCTACGAAGGTCACGTGAAGGGCGCCGTGAGCTTCCCGTGGGCCAACCTCGTCACCGACGTCGGCAACTCGAACTGGAAGTACAAGTCGCGCGCGGAGCTCGAGGCCTTGTTCACGGCCGCAGGGTACGCGCCGGCCGACGCCGCCACGAAGGTGGTGGTCTCGCAGTGCCGCACCAACTTCGAGGTGCAGGTGAACGGCTTCGCCTCGCGCGTCATCCTCGGGTACCCGACGGTGCACTTCGACGGCTCGCTCATCGAGTACCTGTCGCTGGTGTCGAACCACCCCGACGCGTCGCTGAACATCGCGGCGAGTGACCCGGCATACAAGTTCCGCACGGACATCCCCACGCGGTCGCAGCACTACACCGCCGGCGTCGGCGGGCTCGTCACCACGATTGAAGATGGGAACGGCGTGCCCGCGTACAACGTGGCGAGCGGCGTCGGCGCGACCGACCGCAAGGTCGTTCAGGCGGTGGTGAACAAGAACGCGACCACCACGCGCAAGGCGGTCGACGAAGACCGCGAGTACAAGCGCCGGTAATCGTCGCTGCAGTGAAGGCGGCTCCTCACTTCGCGTGGGGAGCCGCGCTTCTACGACTTACTTTCCGCGCAGCTCCTTGCTCTTCGCGGTGCAGAGCCTGGTGAGCTCCGCGAGCGTCATCTGCGTCTTTGCGACGGTGAACTGACGGTCCTTCAGGTCGGGGTAGCGAACGCCGACCGTCACGCCCGTCGCGATGCACTCGTCGTACTGCGCGAGCGCTTCGGTCTTCTTGCCTTTCGAGTGCAGCTCGATCGCCGCTTCGTACGCCTTGCGCGGGCCGTCTTCGAACGAGATGAGACCGGTGAGCGGTTTGATGAGCGGCGCCGTGGCGTCGTACTCCTGGCTGCATTGCACGACGGCCTCCTTCAGCGTCGCCGGCCCGTCGATGACCACCGGCAGCTTCGCGACCTGGGGATCGCCGATGAGCTTCGCGCCTTCGTCCTTGCACGACTTGAAGAGCTTGAGCGCCTTCTCGTAGTCGGCCTTCTGCTTCTTGAGGTCGGGAGAAGCGGCCGCGGCGTGCGCCAGCGCGAGGCCGGGCACGAGCTGATCGACGGTCATCTTGCGGAGCTCGCGTTCACCCTGGGCGAGGCCCAGCGTCTCGTAGCGCTTCATCAGCTCCATGCGCGCCTTCTCGGCAGCCGACGCGTAGCTGCCCGCCTGCTGCTCGAGCGGCGCCTGCTTTTCGAGGAACGCGTTCACGTCTTCCACCGACTTCACGGCCGCTGCGAGGTCGGCGTCGGTCGAAGCCGGAGCCCGCGCCGCGTCGATCTTCGCCTTCGCGTTCGCCAGCGCTTCGGTGAGCTGGGTGCGCGTGGCCTGCGCGTGCAACTGCAGCTTCTTGTTCGCGATCTTGGCGTTGAACTCGTTCACGCGCTTGTTGAGTTCGCGGTCGTACGCCGCGTAACCACGGTCCCGGCCCGTGAGCTCCTTGCCGCTCTCGAGCGCGGCGACCACGTCCTTGACCGCGGCTTCGGCGGCCTTCACCGCGTCTTCGCCGGCATCGGCATTCGGGAACACCGCGACGGCGGCGATGGCCTTGTTGCGCGCGTCTTCGACCTTCGCCTGCTGCGCGGCCACGTCGATCTCATTACGGCGCCGGGTGATGGTGGCCTTGCCTTCACGTTCCCACGCGCGCGCGTCGGCGACCGGCTGCGTCAGCATGGGGTCCTTCGCGTTCATCGGCTCGAGCGTCTTGGTGAGGATCTGCAGCGAGCTGTTGGCGATCTGGAAGTCTTCGTCGGTCGGCGCCTTGCGGTCCAACTTCGCGAGTGCCTGACGGAAGTCGCGTTGCGCGGTGTCGAGCGCGCGCAGCTGCAGCTGGTTCTCGGTCTCGACCAGCGCGACCTTCACGGTCTCGACGTAGGCACCGAACTCCTCGTTGCGTTTGGCTTCCGGCGCGAACTTCTCGAGCAGCTTGCGAACCACGATGGCCGTGGTGCGCGCTTCCGCGAGTTGATCTTCCGTCGCCTTCTTGCTGCGCACGTACTTGAGCGAGTTGCGCAGGTCCTTCGCCGCCGGCTCGATCTCGTTCTTCAGCCGCGCGGGGCCCGTCTTCGCCCACAGCTCGTCGGCCTTCTTCTTGAGAATCGCGTACTCGGTGCGCGTCTTCTGCGCGTACGGGCCGTAGCTCTTGTCCTTGGTCTCGAGAATCTTGCCTTCGTCGAGGCGCTGCTGGAGCAGCTTGCCGGCCGCCTCTGCGTCAGAGAACTGCTGATCGGTGGCGTTCGCGCTCAGCACGTTCGACTTGTTCACGAAGTCGGTGCGCGCCTCTTCGACCTTCGCGCGGTGCTTGCTGCCTTCGACGATGGCCCACTTCTCGTCGATGGTGTTCTCGAGCTTCGCGACGTCTGCGTCGAGCTTCTGGATGTACGAGGCGAACGAGGCCTCCTGAGACGTGAACTGGCGCGAGGGCTCGACGACCTTCTTGAACTTCGAAATCGCGGCGCGCGCGTCTTCGAAGTCTTTGCTGCTGGGGTCTTTGCCTTCCGCGACCTTCACGTCGGCCTTCATCGTCGCGTAGGCCGCGTCGATTTCCCGACGGTGATTGAAGATGTGCATCTTCGCGCGGCGTGAATCGATGGCCTCGCGCTTCTCACGGAGCTCCTTGCGTGCGGCGAGCGCAGCGCGCGCGTAGTCGAGGTCGTTCGGCTCCTGACCGGCGCCGGAGTCGATCGCCTCCTTCAACGCTTCGAGGGCGGCGTGCGCGGCGTCGAGATCGGCTGCGTTGGGCGCGTCGCCTTCGACCTTTTTCATCGCCGTAGCGACGGTGGCGCGCGCGTTCTCGAGCCCTTGCTTGGCAGCGGCGACGTTGGCGGCCGGTGCGGGAGCGGCGATGACGTGGGCGGGAATCAAAAAGAGGAGAGGCGCAAAGGCGTGTCTCATGTGGTTGAGGTTCTACCAACCACGTCTGACTTCAATGATGTGGTTCTTTTCCACCTGTCACACCATGTTGCGCCAACGCGCCCGACGCTTTTCGAGCAGCGCATCGATGAGCTCGCTGGCGCGCGCGTCACGCAGACCCTTCTTGTCGTGTTGGCGCCCCTTCTTGTGATTGCAGCGCGCGCAGGCCAACGCGAGGTTCGCGAGGTCATCGCTGCCACCGGCTGTCTGGGGAACGATGTGCTCGATGGTGACGCTCTTCGCCGCGCGGCCGTCGAGCTCGACGACCAGCTTGCGGTTGCAGTGAATGCAGCGGCCTTCCCAGACCTCGTCACCGTCGCGCGTCTTCACGCGAACGAAGGTCGAATCGGTCAACGCGACGTCGAGCAGCGACGGCTTCACGTTTCCGAGCGTACCCGTCCGAAAAGTGGAACGAAGCGACCCACGCGTGACGCCCAGTTCGACCAGGCAGCTCCGTGGGTCGAGGCCAGGTACGGCTCTTCGACGAAGCGAACCTGGAGCTCGACCGCCACGAACAGCGCGAGCGCCGAAGCCAACGACGCGACGTTCGGCCACAACACCGCGAGCCCCGTCGCGAAGCTCAGCATGCCGGTGAAGATGGGGTTGCGAACGACCGAGAACAGACCCCCGGTGACCAGGGAAGTCTGTTCCCGCGCGTCAACGCCAATGCGCCAGCTCGCGCCCATCGCCGATTGCGCCACCAGCGTGGTGATCAGGCCGCCGATGGCGAGCACCAGCGAGAACGCGAGTGATGGGGTCTCGAACGCGGGCAACACCAGCGCCAGCGGTGCCAGCGCGATGGAGACGATGAACGTGGCGCCGCCCCACCATTCGATGCTGCCGATGCGACCCGAGAGCCCGTTGATTCCCCATTTCCCCGTGCGGAGCCGATGCAACAACGGGCGGAGCCCGAGTGCTGAGACGAAGAACACCCCGAGCAGCGCCGCGGAAATCACGTGTCGTGTCATGCCTCTGGGGACCCGACGGACCTCGCCGAACTTACGTGTCGATTTTCTGTAAGGGCGCGGCGGGCTCGCCGGTCTTCACCTTCGATGCGAATGTCAGCCTGCGTGTCTGAAGACCCGAACAGCGTGATTCCCCAGGCGCTCGAGGAGCGCCGTGAAGAGCTGCTCGCGTTCGCCCGCCGTCGGGTGGGTGAGCGTGCCGATGACGTCGTTCAAGACGCGGCCGTGCGCGCGCTTCGTCACGCAGCGCAGCTCTCGGAGCCTGCCGCAGCGCGCGCGTGGCTGTTCAGCATCGTGCGGCACCTGTCGTCGCAGTCGCCGGGTCGCGTGATGGAAGAGGTTCCACACAACGTGGCGACCGAGAACGAGGAAGCTCCCGATGCGTGCAACTGCGTGATGAAGCAGGTCGAGACGTTGCCGAAACAACAGGCGCAGCTGCTGCAACGTGTCGCCATCGACGGCGTGCAGGTCACCGAGCTCGCGAAGGAACTCGGCGTGACGCCGAACGCGCTCTTCGTTCGACTGCATCGCGCGCGGGCCGCCCTGAAGACCCAACTCGAGAGACACTGCGGCGCGACCTCTTTCCGAGCGTGTCTCGACTGCGCATGTCTCGAGCGAGGTTGCTGCCGCTGACGGCGCGCGATGCGCTACACGCGCAGCCATGTTTCTCACGCTCTCGATGACGGCGGCGCTCGCGCTGGGCGCCGAAGGGAAGTGGACGCCGCAGCAGGTGCTTCAGCAGGGCCCCGCGTGGGTGAAGCAGCAGGGCTTCTCACTGCCGCTCTCGAAGCTGTGGGACGAGAAGGCCCAGGGCGGCCTGCTTGCGAACGCGGTGCAGTTGCCGGGGTGCAGCGGTTCGTTCGTCTCGAAAGACGGTCTGCTGATCACCAATCATCACTGCATCGTCTCGATTCTTCAGGAGCATTCGACTCCCGAGCACAACCTCACGAAGGACGGCTTTCTCGCGAAGACGCAGGCCGACGAGAAGCAGTCGAAGGCCTACCGCGTGCTGGTGCCGCGTCGCTTTCTCGACGTGACGAAAGACGTGCTCGACGACCTGCCGAACAACCCCGACGACCTTGCTCGCTACAAGTCGGTCGAAGCCACCGGGAAGAAGCTGGTCGCCAACTGCGAGAAGCAGCCCAACACGCGCTGCACGTTCGCGGTGTTCGACGGCGGTCTGTTCTTCACGCTCACGGAGTTCACCGAGTTGAGCGACGCGCGCCTCGTCTACGCGCCACCGGTCGCGGTCGGTGACTACGGCGGCGAAGTCGACAACTGGACCTGGCCTCGTCACACCGGCGACTTCTCGCTCATTCGCATCTACCAGAACGGCAAGCCGTACCAGCCGAAGTACTTCTTTCCGCTCTCGAAGGACGGCGTGAAGGAGAACGACGCGGTGGCGGTGCTCGGCTACCCCGGCTCCACGTTCCGCGCGCAGCTCGCCGACGAAATGGCCGAGCGTCAGAGCCGCTGGTACCCGAACGTGCGCGCCATCACCGCCGAGTGGCAGCGCATCATGGACGAAGAGGGCGCGAAGTCGCCGGAGGCGTTGATCGCGTGCGCTGACGATCTCCGCAGCATCCTCAACGTGAAGAAGAACGCCGAAGGCCAGCTCGCCGGCCTGAAGCGCGGTCGCATCATCGAGAAGCAGCGCGCGCATGAAGAGAAGGTGAAGGCGTTCATCGCGAAGAAGCCCGAGCTCGCGCCTGCACTCGACGCCTACAAGGGGCTGCAGGACCTCAACGTCGAGCGCGCCGCTTCGTGGGACCGCGACTTCCTGCTCGACATGACCAATCGCAGCGCGCGAGGCCTGCAGTGGCCGCTGCTCATCGCCCGTCGGAGCTGGGAGGCGAAGCTGCCCGACGCCGAGCGCGAGCCCGGCTATCAGGAGCGCGACGTGGTGCGGCTGCGTGAGAAGCACGAGCGTGATCAGAAGCGCTACGCACAGCAGCTCGATCAGCGGTTGTTCGTGTCCTGGGTGAAGCGCGCCCTCGCGTTGCCCAACGGTCAGCGCAGCGTGACCATCGACTTCGTGTTCAAGGACCTGAAGACCGACGCAGCCATCGAGAAGAAGGTGGCAGCGCTGTACGCGAACTCGAAGATCTTCGACCTCGAGACGCGCAAGGCGATGTTCGACGAATCGATCGAGCAGCTGAAGGCGCGCAAAGACGCGCTCGTCGATCTCGGGCTCGGTCTCGATGCCGAGCGTCGCGCCCTGCGGGATCGCCGTGACGCGTTCTCGGGCCGCGTGTTGAAGCTCCGCCCCATCTGGCGGCGCGCGGTCATCGCGTCGGAGGGGAAGCCGATCGCTCCTGACGCCAACTCGACGCTGCGTGTGAGCTTCGGTCGAGTGAAGGGCTATTCACCGCGCGAAGCCGTGATGATGACGCCCCACACCACGCTCGCTGGCGTGATGGCGAAAGACACCGGGGAAGAGCCCTTCGACGTTCCGCAGCGGATTCGTGACGTCTACGCCAGGGGCGGCGCTGAGAAGGTGCCCGTCGATTTCCTCGCTGACCTCGACACCACAGGCGGCAACTCGGGCAGCCCGGTCATCGACGCGAAGGGCCGCCTCGTCGGCGTGAACTTCGATCGCGTGTGGGAGAACGTGGCGAACGACTTTGGCTACAACCCCGACGTCGCGCGCAACGTGACCGCCGACGTGCGCTACCTGCTGTGGCTGCTCGAGAACGTCGAGGGTGCACCGGAGCTCGCGAAGGAACTCACGACCGCGCGCTGACGCACGGTGGTTGAATGCCGCGCATGCGCTTCGACACCCTCGCGATCCACGCTGGCCAGCAGCCTGACCCCACCACCGGCGCCATCATGACGCCGGTCTACTTCACGTCGACGTACGTGCAGGCCGGCCCGGGCGAACACAAAGGCTACGAGTACTCACGCACGAAGAACCCCACGCGCGTCGCGCTCGAAGACTGCCTGGCGGCGCTCGAAGGCGCGAAGTACGGCGCGGCGTTCGGCTCGGGTTGTGCGGCGTCGAGCGTGTTGATGCTCCTGCTCTCGTCGGGCGATCACGTGGTGTGCAGCGACGACGTGTACGGAGGCACGTTCCGGCTCTTCGACAAGGTGTTCGCGCGGCAGGGCATCTCGTACTCGCTGGTGGACATGACCGACGCATCGAACGTCGAGAAGGCCATCAGGCCCAACACGAAGATGGTGTGGGTCGAGACCCCGACCAACCCGATGATGAAGCTCGCGGACCTCGGCGCGATCGCGCAGATCGCCCGGGAGCACTCGCTCATCAGCGTCTGCGACAACACGTTCATGACGCCGTATTTCCAGCGACCGCTGGAGCACGGCTTCGACATCGTCACGCATTCCACGACGAAGTACCTGAACGGTCACAGCGACGTGGTCGGTGGCTTCGCCGCGACGTCGGACAAGGGGCTCGCCGACAGGATCTCGTTTCTGCAGAACGCCGTCGGTGGCGTGCCCGGCCCGATGGACGCATTTCTCGTGTTGCGCGGCGTGAAGACGCTCCACGTGCGAATGCAGCGACACGCGGAGAATGCCGAGAAGATCGCGGCGTTCCTGGTGAGTCACCCGAAGGTGAACAGGGTCACCTGGCCCGGCCTCACCTCGCACCCGCAACACGCGCTCGCGAAACGTCAGATGAAGGGCTTCGGCGGAATGATGACCTTCGAGATGAAGGGCGGCCTCGAGGCGGCGCGGCGGTTCCTCAAGACGGTGAAGATCTTCGCGTGCGCAGAATCACTCGGCGGCGTGGAGTCGCTCATCGAACACCCGGCGATCATGACCCATGCGTCCATTCCCAGAGAGCACCGCGAGAAGCTGGGCATCACCGACGGGCTCATCCGCCTTTCGGTGGGGATCGAGGATGCAGGTGATCTCATCGAAGATTTGAAGGCTGCCTTCGAGGCTGCGTGAACAGCGGTTTGTGAGAAAGTACGGCGATGCTGTCTCTGCTCGTCACGCTCGTGATTCTCGCGCCGGAGGTGCCGCCTCAGTGCGCGGCGCCGCCTCAACGCGACATGGGCCCGTTGACTCAGTTCGCGCAGACGTCGGGTTCTCTGTCCGTCGGGTTGGACAGCGTGGCCACGTGGTGCTTCGACTCGAGCGGTTCGTGGACCGGCGGCAACAAGAAGCCCAACCCGAATGCCGTGCCGACCGGTGACTGCAAGCGGGCCATCGCGGCGTGCGAGGGCTCGAAGAACGCGCTGTCAGATGACGCGCGTCGCGTGATGTACGACACCCTCGCCGAGATGGACCGGCCCTTTCTCGGTGTGAAGTACACGCCGAAGCGAAGCGGCCTGGCTGAGCGCCCATCGGAAGCTGCGGAGTGCAATTCGAAGGAACGCTCGACGCTGTTCGCGAACGCACAGGCGCGAATGGACCTCGGTCGCCTCGCGAGCGTGACGCAGAACGAGTACGCGAATTACCGCACGTGGTTGTTCGCGGAAGGTCTGCGGTGCGCACAGGCGGTCGCGCGCGGTGAGAAGGATCTCACGCGTCGTGGTGTTGCCGTTGATGCGGTGGTGCAGGGTGGCGGCACGCAGCAGGTTCCGTCGCAACCCGGTGCGGACGCCGGCTCGGGCTCGACGACGTTGGTGATCGCCGGGGCCAACGTGAACGCCGGTGCGTCAGGCAACGCTGGCGGGACGGGGCCGAACGGAACCGCCGGAGCGGTCGGCTCGGGCGCTTCGTCGACGACCGGCTCCGGGAGCACGGGGATCGGAGGCGCGAACTCCGGCGGCGCGTCAGGTGGCAGTGCGACGGCCGGAGCCGGCGGCGCGAATGGCGTGAACACGGGTCGGACCGCAATCGCGGGCGCCACCGGCACGGGCGGATCATCGACGACTGGCTCCGGCGCAACGAACGCGGGTGTCGGCGCAACGAACGCGGGTGTCGGCGGAGCGAACGCGGGTGTGGGCGGCGCGAATGCGGGTGTCGGCGCAACGAACGCGGGTGTCGGCGGAGCGAACGCGGGTGTGGGCGGCGCGAACGCGGGTGTCGGCGGAGCGAACGCGGGTGTCGGCGGAGCGAACGCGGGTGTCGGCGGAGCGAACACGGGTGCCGGCGCAGCGAACGCGGGTGTCGGCGGCGCGAACGCGGGTGTCGGCGGCGCGAACGCGGGTGTCGGGGGAGCGAACGCGGGTGTCGGCGGAACGAACGCGGGTGTCGGCGGAGCGAACACAGGTGCTGGGCGCACGGGCGGGGCTGGCTCGACAACGGCAGGCCCCGGCGTCGCGGGCGGAACCATCGTCGCAAGCGCAGGTCAAACCGGCGTGCGCACCACGAACACGCTCTTCATCGGTGGCCCCACTGCCGAACGCGAAAAGGCCCTCGGCGCATCGATGCTCGAGAAATGGCGCTACTTCCTCGGCGAGCAACAGAAGCTCGAAGGCGACATCGACTGGACCGGCGGCTTCCTCGTTTCACGCGAACTGCGCGACTGCCGCTGCGTTCGTCCAGTGCCTGGAGAGATCGTCCGCAAGCTCGAGAAGAACGAGAAGGACCCCGCGGTCGCCGCAGACGATGACAAGAACACGCGCTGCGAGCTCTGCCTCCTCGACGCGTACCCTCGTTGGCGTTCCCGCGCGACCAAGCAGTGCGCGCTCGCGCTCGAGCTCACCGAGTACGAAATCGGGGTGATTCAGCGCAGCGACGACGGCAACGGTCTGCCACAGCGTTGCGTCGACGCCGCGAAGGACAAGCTCGCGGGCAACACCGGCCGCACCGGCAAGGTGACGTTCGGCGACGGGTCCGCGAAGCCCGCGAACAACAACGGCGGCTTCATCATCATGAAGAATGAAGCGCCCGTTCAGCCGCACCCCGTGGCTGAAGCGCCGAAGTCTGCGCCGGCCGTCACTCCCATGCCTCCACGCGAAGACGGTCGCATCTACGTGCGCGTCTTCACCAGTCACGCCTGCACCGCCGAAGTTCTTCCCGGGCCGGTGGTCGCGCACAACGGTGACGTGTTGCCGGTGCCGACGTCGGCGAAGGAAATCTCGGTGCGCGGCGACTGCGGTGGCATCGCCGAGCTGTACTTCGGCAAGGAAGACAAACCTCGCGTCTCCGAGCCCTTCGCGAGGAACCAACCTCTGAGGCTTCAGTTCCGTCAATGAGCACGATTCCGGGAAAGATGGTCGAGGGGCTTTTCAAGAAGGTGCTCGCTGGCGACGTGTCGCCGCAGTTGCTGGGGCAGCTGGCCGAAGCTGGCCTCGATCTGACCGCGCCTCCGCCGGCGAACTACCCGCGCACCACGTGGTACCGCGCCATCGAGCTGACGGCTGCGTCGCTGTACCCGACAGACGCGCGCCCGGAGCAGCTCCGCAAGCTCGGTGCCCACATCATCGATTCACTGAAGACGCGCGGCATCATCAAGGGCGCGTGGTTGTCGATGGCGAAGCTCATGGGGCCGCGCCGCGCACTTCGTCAGGCCATGGACTTTCTCGATCGCAGCCCCGTCAAGCTCGAGATCACCGAGCGCACGAAGACCGAGTTCGAGATCCTCGTCGACGACCCGGAGCAACCAGAGTTCCTCGCCGGGCTCCTGCAGAAGGCCATCGACATGCTGGGCGGTAAAGACGCCGCGGTCTCGCCGTTGCCTCCGCGGCCCGGCGCGAGCCTCTTTCGCGCGACCTGGCGATGAGCTCGCTGTTCGCGCGGCTCGACACCCCTGGCGAAGCTCTCGCGCTCGAGGTCGGTGCCGAAGCGCTCACCACGTCGCAGCTCGCGGCCGAAGCTTCGGCACTTCGTGAGCTGCTCTTCGCGCACGGGGTGACTGCTGGGCAGCACGTCGCGGTGTGGACACAGCCGTCACTCGAAACACCGGCCGCCGCCGTGGCGATCGCCGCTGCAGGCTTCGTGCTCGTTCCGCTCGACCCGAAGTTGGGGCCGCTCGAGCTGGGGCACATCGTGAAAGATGCGAAGCCCGCCATCGCGCTCGCTGCAGATCCCGCATCGGTCGCGGGCAAGACCTCGCTCACCACGTTGCCGCTCACGCCGGCGCTTCGCTCGCCACGAACGTTGCTCGGCGCCACGCGCCGCATCGACGACGAACCGCTGCTCGTTCTCTACACGAGCGGCACCACAGGTCTTCCCAAGGGCGCGGTGCTCAGCGCCCGCAACGTCGCGTTCGATCTCGATGGCCTCGCGAAGGCGTGGAAGTGGGGGCGCGAAGACACGGTCGTCCACGCGTTGCCTTTGTTCCACGTGCATGGCCTGGTGCTGGGCCTGTTCGGCTCGCTGCGAGTCGGGGGCGCGCTGCACTGGTTCCCGCGCTTCGAGCCCAAAGAGATCGCGGCTGCGCTCGGGCGGGGCACCACCGTCTTCTTCGCGGTGCCCACGATGTACCACCGGCTCGCCGAGGCCGCCGAGAAGGACGCTTCGCTGCTCGTGGGTCTTCGTCACGCGCGCCTGCTGGTGAGTGGCTCGGCTGCGCTTCCGCAGCGTGATCAGGCGCGCATCGAACGGCTCACCGGGCGCCGCGTCGTCGAGCGCTACGGTCTCACCGAGACCATCATCAACTGCGCGGTGCGAATCGACGGCACGCCCAGCCCCGGCTCCGTCGGGCCCGGCCTCGACGGCATCGAAGTGAAGCTGGTCGACGATGACCGCCGTGACCTCGACGCGCGTGACGACGCGACCCTCGGTGAAGTGGCCGTGCGCGGGCCCAACGTGTTCCTCGGTTATTTGAACCGGCCCGACGCGACCGCTGCCGTCAAAGACCCCGACGGGTGGTTCTTCACCGGCGACATGGCGTGCATGCGTGAAGACGGCAGCGTGCGCATCGTCGGCCGACGCGCGACCGATCTCATCAAGTGCGGCGGCTACAAGGTCGGCGCTGGCGAGGTCGAAGCCGCGCTGCTCGAACATCCCCAGGTGCGTGAGGCAGCCGTCGTCGGCAGGCCCGACGAGGACCTGGGCGAGAAGATCGTCGCCTTCGTGGTCGTCAACGCCGCGATCGAACCGGGCACGCTGCAAGACTTCGTCGCCGCGCAGCTCTCGCCACACAAGCGACCCCGCGAAGTGAACGTGGTGTCGGAGCTGCCCCGCAATGCAATGGGCAAGGTCGTCAAGACCAGGCTGCGCTGAAGACCAGAAACGAGAACAGCGACCACACCTTCGAAGCGTGGTCGCTGCGTCTCTGAACCACCGGCGTGGTGGTGAACGCTTACGTCTTCACGAAGTACGTGGGGTTCTTGCGGCTCAGCGTGATGGGGCCCCACTCGAACGTCTTGGTGCCGGCCTGCGCGATGCCGGGAACGCCGGGCGAGTACTCACCGATGACCGCGGCGATGTGACCGGGCGCCTTGCCGTCAGGGCGGCCCTTCATCGCCTTGTTGTTGTACCAGGCGGCGGCGACCAGCTTGCCGTTCTTGGCGGCGGCCATCGCTTCCTGCGCGCTGACCTTCTTCCAGCCGCTGCCGGGCTTGTTCATCGCCGTGAACATCTGGTTGGCGACCTTGCCCTGGAAGCCCTTGAAGCCATGCTTCGCGGCGTACGCGTTGAACGCCTGGTTGCAGAAGGTGGTCTTTCCCTTCTTGGCGAACCGCTGAATGTTGATGCTCTTCACCATCTTGGCCAGCTTGGGGTTCGCTCCCGCGGCCTTGGTGGTGCGCTTGGCAGTCGTCGTCCTGGTGGTGCCCGTGGTCGTGCGCGTCGTGGTGCGATTGCTCGTACGAGAAACGGCCATGGTGTGTGGTTCTCCCTGAGTGAACAGAAGGTTTTTCGCCACCTGCTCACTGGAAGTTGCGCGAATCACCGAATGATTCGCTTGAAGGCATTCGATTTCACCCGTGGAAGATCCGGGTGACTCCTGGCGCTATCAGGCTGCGGCAGCTCTGTCTTCTTCTGGGCCGCGTAGTCGTCACCCTCGGCGGCGACTTCTTCCGATGCCTCCGAGAACATCGCCTCGTCGGCAGGGAGTTCGTCTTCGAACTCCTCTTCCTCCTCGTCACCGTCGACGTTGGGGTCCCACGTGAGGAGCTCGACGACTTCTTCGTCTTCGCGGGGCTTGGCGGTCATGAGGGTCACCGTTCGGCGAGGAACTCGATGAGATCGATCTTGGTGAGAATGGCGACGATCTTCTGGCCGTCACGCACGACGGCCACGTTGTCCTGCGCGAACACCTGACGCAGCTGCGGAATGGTGGTGTCGAGCGTCACCACACCCTGGAGCGGCGCGATGAGCGCGTCGATGGTGTCGGCCATCTTGTAGCTGCCGGCGATGAGACCGTTGAGCAGGTCGTACTCGTGAATCATACCCACCGAGCTGCCGTCTGCCGCGACCACCGGCATCTGCGAGATGCCGTGCTTCTTCATCGCCTCGATGACGGCGCCGATCTTCTCGCCCTTGGCGCTGGTGACCAGCTTCTGCTTCTTGCCGCCGATGACGTCGCGAACGGTGCCCGGGCCCTTCTCTTCGATGTAGCCGAGGTCCTTCATCCACTCGTCCGAGTAGAACTTCGAGACGTACGCGTTGCCCGAGTCGGGCAGCAGCACGACGATGGTCTTGCCCTTGCCGACTTCCTTGGCGAGCTCGACGGCCGCGTGCACCGCGGCGCCCGAAGAGCCGCCCGCGAAGATGCCTTCTTCACGCGCGAGCCGCCGCGCCATCAGGAACGACTGGCGATCATCGATCTGACGAATCTGGTCGACGACCTTGAAGTCCATGGCGCCGCACACCATGTCTTCGCCGATGCCTTCGACCTTGTAGGTGTGCGCTTCGCCGACTTTGCCGGTCTTGAAGTAGCCCGCGTAGATCGAGCCGATGGGGTCGACGCCCACGTTCTGGATCCTGGGGTTCTTCTCCTTGAAGTACTTGCCGGCGCCGCTCATGGTGCCGCCGGTGCCGAGGCCGGAAACGAAGTAGTCGAACTTGCCGTCCATCTGCTCCCACACCTCGGGGCCGGTCGACAGGTAGTGCGCCTCGATGTTGTCGGGCGTGTGGTACTGGTTCGGGTAGAACGCGCCCGGCGTCTCCTTCACCAGCCGCTTGGCCGTCTCGTAGTAGCTGCGCGGGTCGTCGGCGGGAACGTTGGTCGGCGTGACCACCACCTGCGCGCCCATGCCCTTGAGGCGGTTCACCTTCTCGGACGACATCTTGTCCGGCATCGTGAAGATCGACTTGTAACCGCGCACCGCGGCGATCATCGCCAGCCCGAAGCCGGTGTTCCCCGAGGTGTTCTCGATGATGGTGCCGCCGGGCTTCAAGCGGCCATCGGCCTCGGCCTTGTTCACGATGTGCAGCGCCATGCGGTCCTTGATGGCGCCGCCGGGGTTCATGAACTCCAGCTTCACGTAGATCGTCGCGTCTTCAGGACCGACGAGCTTGTTCAGCTTGACGATGGGCGTGTTGCCGATGGCGGAAAGAACCGAGTCGTGAACGTTTTTCTGGGCCATGCGGCCGCGTGTATCAGATCGCTTTGCTGACCTGCTTGCCCTTCATCAATGACTCAATGCGGTGAAGAACTTCGGCTTTGTACACGCGCGAGCCGCAGTTGGGGCACGCACCCTGCGGCACATCGGTGAGCACCACGACCTTGCCGTTCACCGTCAGGCGCACCTCGACGAAGCGGTTGTCGTAGATCCCGCTGCACGGGCAGCGCCCGTAGTCGCGCTTGGCGTAATCGGCCATGAAGTTGGCGTACCATAGTCAAACCCGTGACGACCCGTTTACCGCCTTCCACGAAACCTCCTGAGACGCGGTCGCTCGATGCACCGCGCCGTGGCACGCGCGTGGCCGCCGACGACGCGCCGAAGCTCATCAAGCGCGAAGACGACGAGGCGAAGACCATGTCGCCTGAAGCCGCGCTCTGGGGCGGCGTCGACATGGACCGCTCGTTGGAGATCAGAAAGTCCGACGTCGATGCGCGCATGGCGGAAGCAGCGGCCGCCGAGAAGGCCGACAAGGAGGAAGGTCACGAGCACGCGTCTGACGCGCGCGACGATGCCGAGAAATCAGCCAAGGCGAAGGGCCTGCTGAAGATCTTCTCGTGGCAGAAGAACCAGTCCGGCAAGCCCGACCCCAAGGCGCAGCTGCTCAAGAACGAGCAGACGCGGCAGCAGGCGATGAAGGGCAACGCGCCGGCGTTCACGAAGCAGGGGCCATCGTCGACGGCCACTTCGAGCGCTCGTCTTCCCATGGTCGCCGCGCGGCCGCTCACCAGCGCGAGCGCGTCACGGCTCAACGCGGTGGGCGGGGTGCAGCAGGCGCTGATGGGCACCCCCGCGCGCGCGGAACGGCCGCCCGACGCCTACGCGCTGCTCAAAGACGCCAGGGAGCGCGGCGTACTCTTCGTGGAAGACGCGCTCGCAGAAGGTCATTCCGAAGAGCAGGAAGACCCCGAGCTCGCGGAGGCCGTCGAAGAGTGCATTCGGCTGTGCTTCGGCGTTCGCGGAATTCTGCGCATCGGCCCCGGGAAGAACGACAAGAACGAAGCCATCATCGTGGTGGCGACCACCAACGGTTTTTCCGAGGCGTCCCTCGCCGTGGTGCCGCCGAAGGTGCACCGCTTCAACACGCTCATCGCCATTCCTTTTGAGCTGCTGCCGCTCAAGCGGGAGCGCTAGGAACCCGCCTCCATGGATCTCGATTCGCAGCTGCGCGCACAGGTGCAGCAGGCCACTGGTCGTTCGTTCGAACACGCGCCCATCACCAGGTTGAAAGGCGAAGCCTCCTCGCGCTCGTACTACCGCGTCGGTCACGCGCCCGACTCGTACGTGGTGATGGTGATGCCTCCCGAGTCGCTCAAGAAGAGCGACGAAGCCGGCAGCGGCCCCGCGCCGACTGAATTGCCCTTCATCAACGTGCACCGCTACCTCGAGAAGTTGAACGTGCGGGTGCCGAAGATCCTCCGCTTCGACGAGCCGGCGGGAATGATGGTCATCGAAGACCTGACCGACCAGACCTTCGAGGCGGCGCTCAGCGGTGGTGATCGCACCGCGCTGTACACGAAGGCCGTGCAACTGCTCGCGCAGCTCCGCGCCCGCGCCGAAAAACAGCACGACGCGCAGTGCCTGGCCTTCACGCGGGCGTTCGACGAAGCGCTCTACGACTGGGAGCTGCACCACTTCCGCGAGTGGGGCCTCGAGATCTGGAGCGGACAGAAGCCCACCGACGCCGAGCGCGCGGAGCTGGACGACACCTTCAAGAAGATCGCGCGGCAGCTGGCGTCGGCGCCGCGGGGCTTCACGCACCGCGACTACCAGTCCCGAAACATCATGGTGAAAGACGGCGAGCTCATCGTCATCGACTTCCAGGACGCGCTGCAGGGGCCGCGGCAGTACGACCTGGTGGCGTTGCTCCGTGACTCGTACGTAGAGCTCCCGCGCGACTTCGTCGACGCGATGTTGGACGCGTACATCGCCGAGTTCGAGAAGCAGAGCGGCGAGAAGATCGACGTGAAGTCGTTCAAGGCCTTCTTCGACCTGCTCACCGTGCAGCGAAAGCTGAAGGACGCGGGCCGCTTCGAGTTCATCAACCGCGTCAAGGGCAACCCGGGCTTCCTGGTGTCGATCCCCGCGTCGCTCCGCTACGTGAAGACCGCGCTCGACGCGCAGCCCGAGCTGCGCGGGCTGCAGAAGCTGGTCGGTAAGTACGTGCCCGAGCTCGCCTGAATGAAAGCCATGGTGCTGTGCGCGGGGCTCGGTACGCGGCTCCGCCCCTTGACGAACGTGTGGCCCAAGCCGGCGATGCCGCTGCTCGGTGGCCCGCTGTTCCGCTACTCGGTGGCGACGCTGCGAAACGCCGGCATCACGCAGATCGGCATCAACACCCACCACCTGCCCGACGTCATGGCTGCCACGGCGCGCGCCGAGGTTCCCAACGTCGAGATCGTTCACGAAGCAGGAGAAATTCAGGGCACCGGCGGCGGCATTCGTGGCCTGAAGCACTTCCTGGGTGGCGACGACTTCGTGGTGCTCAACGGCGACGTGTTGTTCTCGGTCGATCTCACGCCGGTCATCGCTGCGCACAGGGCGAGCGGGGCCGCGGCCACCATGCTCCTGCTGCCGATGCCCGAAGGTGAGAAGTACAACGCCGTGGAGGTCGACCCGTCAGGCCACGTGCGTCGCATCGCGGGCAGGGGCCCCGGTGGTGAGAAGTTGAGCAACTGGCACTTCACCGGCGTGCACGTGATGACGCCCGCAGTGTTCGACTTCATGTCGGCCAGCGGGCCCGAAGACATCAACCGCGACGTGTACGTGCGCATGCTGGAGCAGGGCCTGACCATCGGCTCACACGTGCTGCGCGACAAGAACGCGTACTGGTCGGACCTCGGTACGCCACAGCGCTACGCGGCCACGCATCAAGACCTCTTGTTCGGCCAGGTGAAGTTGGAGCCGTTCGGTGCGCACGGCCCGCTCTCGGGTGTCTCGCGTGGGGACGGCAACTTCTGGGTGCACCCCACGGCCAACGTCGACCTCGACGTGAAGGTCGCGGGCCCGGCCTACTTCGGTGCGAACTGTTCGGTCGACGGCGGGGTGCGTCTGGGCGCGGCGGTTTCGATCGGTGCGAACGCGCGCGTCGGCCGCAACGTGCGGCTCAACCGCGTCGCGGTGCTCGAGGGCGCCGTGATTCCCGAGGGTGCTTCATTGGCCGATCAAATCGTCGGGCCCGAAGCGTCGGTCTCGACGCTCTAGCAACCCGACGCGCTTCGGCGCGCTCAGCGGCGGTACTGCGCCAGAATGCAGGTGACGTTGTCGTTGCCGCCGTTGGCGTTGGCGGCGTCGATCAACATCGCGCACGCCTTGTCGAGGTCCGGCTGGCTCTGGAGGATCTGCTCCATCTGCTTGTCGGTCACCATGCCGGACAGGCCGTCGCTGCACAGCAGGAAGATGTCGCCTTCCTTCGGCTCGACGCGGTTGATGTCGACGATCACCTGGTCCTTCATGCCCAGCGCGCGAACGATGACGTTCTTGTGCGGGAAGGCTTCGATTTCCTCGGGCGTGAGCTTCTTGGCCTTGAGGTAGTCGTTGAGCAGCGAGTGATCTTCGGTGACCTGCTTCAGCTGGTTGTCGCGGAAGTAGTAGACGCGGCTGTCGCCCACGTGGCCGACGACCACTTCGCTGTCCTTCGCGAAGTAGACGGTCACGATGGTGGTGCCCATGCCTTTGTATTTCTGCTCGGCTGCGGCCTTCTCGAAGATCCGCATGTTCGCCAGCTTCACGCCGGTCGCCAGACGGTTCTCGTCGTAGTTCTTCTGCTTATCCATCTTGAAGGGCCAGGTGATCTCGAGATCCTGGCTCGTCATGCGGAAGAACTCGGCGACCTCGTCGACCGCGATCTTGGACGCAATCTCGCCGGACGAGTGACCGCCCATGCCGTCCGCGACCACGAAGAGACGCTCCTCAGGCAGCAGGAGGAGGTTGTCCTCGTTGTGGTTACGCTTCATTCCGACGTGGGTTTGGCCGGACACTGCGATTTTCATGGGCGTCGCAAGGCTCACGGAGAGGGCGCAACTGAATCAAAGCTGCTGCGCGGGGTAAAGCGATTCAAGCTGTTACCGGAGCGAACTCGAGCCGGTCACCGGCTTCGGTCTTGCTCGCCGCGGCCGTTCCTGCTGGCAGCTCGAGCACCGATTTCGCTTCGAAATAGACGCGACTGACGCGCCACGGCGCGATCGCATGGCAGATGTCGACCACCTGCTGTGACGCGTCGAGGAACAGCACGTCGATGGGGATCTTCATGAAGAAGGTGTGAATGCTGTTGCACGGCGCGATGTGAAGACCTTCTCCCATGGGCAACTCGCTGACGCCCATGAGTCCCTTGAAGCGCTTCACGAACGAGTCGGCCTTGCCGGCCTTGTCGGCGAGCAACGTGTTGCGCGTCAGGTTGGTCACGCGGTAGCGCATGGCGCGTGCAGCCTACTTCCCAACTGGTCCCACCGGAGCGTCCTTTCACGCTCGTTCTCGTCTCACCGCAGATTCCGCCCAACACCGGCAACGTGGCGCGGCTGTGCGCGGTGACCGGTTGCAAGCTGGTGCTCATCGAGCCGCTCGGCTTTTCGATCTCCGACAAAGACCTCAAGCGCGCGGGCCTCGACTACTGGGACAAGGTGTTCCTGAAGCTCTACCCGAGCTGGGCCGCGTACGTGGAGGCGACGCCCGATGCCAGGCGCTGGCTGTTCACCGCGCGCGCGGGCACCGGGTTGTGGGCTGCGAAGTTCGAACCGGGAGACCACCTCGTGTTCGGCGCCGAGCCCACCGGGCTTCCGGCCGAGGTGCTGAACGGCGGAGCAGGGGAGAAAGTGACGATTCCCATGCTCGAGGAGCGGCGTTCGCTCAACCTGTCCACCGCGGTTGGAATCGCCGCTTACGAGGCGCTTCGACAAACCCGGGGTACAGTCGCGAGCTGAATGGGTAACCCGCAGGTCGCTGAAGCGCTGTACCGCGCGTGGGTCGATCGTCAGACCGGCTGGCTGACGTGTTCCTCGCAGGGTCGCGAGACGAAGATTCCGCTGCGCGAAGGCAGCGTGGTGGGCACGTCGCTCGGGGCTGGTTTCGGCTGGCAAGGCACGGTTCCGGCGCTGCTGCAGAACGGCCGGCTCGAGCTCTCGCAGCTCGATGCACTGTGGGCCCGCGGGGAAGCCGCGGCGAGTGATTCCGACACGCTCGACGAGCTCGGCATCGTGCCGGCAGACGCTGAGTCGGCGCGGGTGCTGGCGTCGATTCGAGAGACCGTGAGGGCGGCCGATGCAGTGCGGTTCGAGGCCGGTGACGTTGGCAGTGGCGATCTCGTCAGCGGAGCACGCGTCGTTCGCGAGGCATGGAGCGCGATTTCGGCGGGCGAAGCTGAGCCCGCGTTCTTCCGCGCGCAGGATCTGAATGGTCTGGCGCAGTGGGAACCGTCAGAGGCTGATGAGAATTGGTTGCAGGACTTTCTGGAGTGGCGACAGCCGACGGATGCGTCTCCAGCGCAGTTGGCGTTGCTGGAGTTGCTGACGAAGACAGGGGCGTTCGAGTCGGTTCCGGCCGTCGAAATGCGCCGGCGGATCGAGGAAGAACGGCTCGAACGCGAGCGTCTCGAGCAGGAGCGCATCGAAGCGGAACGCCGTGAAGCAGAGCGTCTCGAGCAGGAGCGCATCGAGGCGGAACGTCGGGAAGCAGAGCGTCTCGAGCAGGAGCGCATCGAGGCGGAACGTCGGGAAGCAGAGCGTCTCGAGCAGGAACGCATCGAAGCGGAGCGTCGGGAAGCAGAGCGTCTCGAGCAGGAGCGCATCGAGGCGGA
>QFQP01000081.1 GCA_003243425.1 Archangium gephyra
CATCGGTTGCGGTTCGACCGGCGGCACGTGTTCGCCGACGAGCTGCACTGGCTGCTGCGACGCCTCGGGCTCCTGCGTGGCGGGCACCAACAACGCGCAGTGTGGCTCGACGGGCAACGCGTGCATGGCGTGTGTGGCGGGTCAGGTCTGTGAATTCGGCCTCTGTCGCGTGCAGGGCAATTCCGGTGGCGGCACGGCGACGGGCGGCGGCGCCGGGACGGGTGGTGGCTCTGCGACCGGCGGTGGCTCTGCGACCGGCGGTGGCTCTGCGACCGGCGGTGGCTCTGCGACCGGAGGAGGGACCGGCACGGGCGGTGGCGCTGCGACCGGCGGTGGGAGCGCGACGGGCGGTGGCAGCGCGACCGGCGGCGGCTCGGGCACCGGGGGCGGCAGTGGCCCCGTGATCCTCGATGCTGGCACCACGTTGTCCGACGGCGGCATGTTCAGCCCGCCCACGGTGAACATCACCTTCGCCGCCAACTGCGGCACCGTGAACCTCTGCACCGGCAACGAAGCGGGTGACTGGTACTACTCGAGCGGTTGCATCGATGACGCGGCCTTCGCGCGGGTGACGAGCGCCGCATCTCAGGTGGGCTGCTCGTCGACGCTCAGCAACAAGCGCGGCTACCTCGCGGGCGCGTTGTCGCTGTCGGGTGGCGGCACCGACGTGACGCGCAACGTGCTGGGCCGCGTCGATTTCCACGCGTCGCTCACCGGCCAGGTGTGCCAGTTCGGTTGTTCGCAGCTGTCGCAGGGCTTCGCGCAGTTCGGCGCGTCGGGCACGTGCACCCCGGGCACCGGCACCTGTGAGTGCGACATCAGCATCAGCCTCAACCAGGTCGGCTCCGAGCCGTACACGTACAGCAACGGCGTGCTGACCACGACGCAGACCCGCGACGTCTTCGAGAGCTGCATCACCGAGCCGTCGCTGCGTTACCGCGACGTGGGCGACGGCGGCACCATCGGCGTGTTCGGCCTCACGCGCGTCGGGAGCGTGGCTCCGTGATGGTCTCTGCCTTCGTCGTCATCGCGCTGCTGCACGCCGCCAACGAATGCGACACCCCGCGCGTCCGCGACACGACTGCGCTGGCGGCGGCCATCGCCCAGGACAAGGTGATGGGGCAGACCTTCTTGAAGGCCGCGGGGGCGTGCGCGACGCCGGGTGAGGCGTGCACGGCCGCGCGGTTGGAGTGCGGCGCGATTCTCACGTCGACCGCGCAGAAGCAGGTGGGCTTCGACGAGGGCGTGTGGCTGCGCGACATGCTGCTGCCGTACATGGGCGCGCACTACCCGATGACGCGCACGTTCGGCGCCGCGCAGGTCGCCAACGACGGCTCGTGCAACGTGGAGGTCGCGGTGTTGGCCGCCGCCGCCGAGCGCCGCTCGCAGCAGGCGATTCGTCGCGACGGCCTGCTTCAGGAGTACGCGCTGTACGCGAAGTGGGTGCAGGGGCAGCAGCAGCAGTGCAAGGACAAGCTGGGCCTGGTCGCCGTGCAGGCCGAGACCGCGCGCCTCGAAGCTGAGCGTGCCGCCGCGGCGACCGCTGCTGCTTCTGCGGCCGTCGCTGCTGCTGCCGCCGCCAAAGCCGCCGAAGAGAAGAAGGCACGAGACGCTGCCGACGCCGCTGCCGCGGAAGCGAAGCGCCGCGAAGACGCCGAGAAGGCCGCGCAGCAGCAGGCTGCGTTGCAGGAAGAGCAGCGCCGCAAGGACATCGCCGAGGCCGAGAAGCGTCAGCAGGAAGAGAAGGACGCGCTCGAGAAGAAGCACCGCGAGGAGGAAGAAGCGAACAAGGTCGGTGCGCGTGATTCGAAGACGGCGCAGCTGCGCGCCGAGAAGAAGAAGCTCGTCGCTGACGCCGAAGCGCAGCTCGAGAAGGCGCGCACCGAAGAGGCGTTGAAGCGTCAGGCCGCGGTGGACGCGGTGTCGTCGAGCCCCGCGATTGCTTCTGCGGCCGTCGCTGAAGCGGCCGACGCCGAGAAGGCCCGCATCGCCGCCGAGAAGAACCTGGTGGCCGCGAAGGAAAAGGCCGACGCCATCGAGATCGATGCGTCTCATGAGCGCGGCGTGGCGAGCCTGTTCATCAACGGTGGCTTCGGCGCCGTCGACGGTGGCTCGGGCATGGGGGCGGGGCTGTTGCTCGGCGGCCACTTCGGGCTGTGGGGCACCGCGCCGTCCGACGGCATGGCCTCGGGCGTCGAGTTCCGCTTCTGGGCCCGCTACCTCGGGCAGATCACCACGCCCGCTTCCAACGACCAGACGCACACCAGCATCGACCTGCTGCTGAGCGGCCGGTACTACTTCGGTCACCTCGCGCTGGGCCTGGCCGGTGAGATGCGCTTCCTCCAGCCGGCGTTCAGCACGCTGCGCTTTGGCGTGGGCCCGTCGCTGGCGGCCGCCTTCGTCGACAACGGTGACGCGCGCGTGGTGCTGGCGGTGAACTACCTGCCGCTCGGCAATCAGCTCGACGCGGTCCGAATCCTTGGTGACTTCGAGGTCGGCTACAAATTGTTCAGCCTCCACATCCTCGGTGGCTCGATGTCGCGGCAGCTCGCCGACGGAACCACGCAGATCGGCTGGCAGCTCGGCGGGTACGTCGGTCTCCGTTACTCCTGGTGACACATTTGCCCATGGCTCGGAGAACAGGGTAGGGCCCGCTCCCAGCCATGGCGTCCGTCGTGCCGCAGAAGAAGTTTGCCCACCCGTTTCTCCCCGTCACCCGTGCTGATCTCGACGCGCGCGGGTGGGACCAGTGCGACATCGTCATCATCAGCGGTGACGCGTACGTCGATCACCCGGCGTTCGGGCCTCCGCTGATCGCGCGCTTCCTCGAAGGGCGTGGCTTCAAGGTCGGCATCATTCCGCAGCCAGACTGGCAGTCGGCAGAGGCGTTCAAGGCGTTGGGCAAGCCGCGGCTCTTCTTCGGCGTGGCCGCCGGCAACATGGACTCGATGCTGAATCGGCTGACGGCGCAGAAGAAGAACCGCAGTGAAGATCAGTATTCGCCCGGTGGCCGCACCGGCTGCCGGCCCGATCGCGCCACCATCGTCTACGCGTCGCGCTGCCGTGAGGCCTACCCCGACGTGCCGATCGTGCTCGGCGGCATCGAAGCGTCGCTGCGCCGAATCGCGCACTACGACTACTGGAGCGACAAGGTTCGTCGTTCGATCCTGCTCGACTCGAAGGCGGATCTGCTCGTGTTCGGCATGGGCGAGCGGCCCATCTGGGAGATCGCGGATCGGCTGAATCGCGGTGAGAAGGTCGGTCAGCTGCGCGACATTCGCGGCACCGCCTACCTCATCAACAACGAAGAGACGAAGAAGCACGAAGCTGATCCCGCGGTGAAGGCGAGCGATCAGAAGACGGTGGTGTTGCCGAGCTTCGAAGAGGTGTCGACCAACCTCGAGAAGTTCGCGCTGATGACCCGCGCGTTTCAGATGGAGACCAACCCCGGCAACGCGCGCGCGATCGTGCAGCGGCATGGTGATCGAGGCGTCTTCTTCAACCCGCCCGCGATGCCGCTGGGAGACGGGAAGGGCGACGAGAGCCAGGGTCTCGCCAACGTCGCGATGGACGAGTTGTACGACCTCACGTTCAACCGCGCGCCGCACCCGATGTACCGCGGCGAAGGCATTCCCGCGTTCGAGACGGTGAAGCACTCGGTGGTGTTGATGCGCGGCTGCTTCGGCGGCTGCACGTTCTGTTCGATCACCGAACACGAAGGCCGCGTGATTCAGAACCGCTCGAAAGACAGCGTGCTCAAGGAACTCCGTGAGCTGCGCCGCATGGGCGATTTCCGCGGCACGGTGACTGACCTCGGCGGGCCCACCGCCAACATGTACGCGCTCAAGTGCAAGTCACCGGAGATCGAGAGCAAGTGCCGCAAGCTCTCGTGCGTGCACCCGGGCGTCTGCGAGAACCTGAACACCGATCACGGGCCGCTCATCGACCTGATGCGTGAGGCGCGCAAAGAAGAAGGCATCAAACACATCTTCATCGCCTCGGGCGTTCGCTACGACCTCGCCGAGTTGTCACCCGAGTACGTGAAGGAGCTCGCCACGTTCCACACCGGCGGGCAGCTGTCGGTGGCGCCGGAACACGTGAGCCCGCGCGTGCTCGAGAAGATGAAGAAGCCGGGCATCGAGGCCTACGAGCGGTTTCAGTCGATGTTCGCGTGTGAATCGAAGAACGCCGGCAAAGAGCAGTACGACATTCCGTATTTCATCTCGGGGCACCCGGGCTCGACGCTCGACGACATGATCGACCTGGCGATGTGGCTCAAGCAGTCGGGTCGCCGGCCGCGTCAGGTGCAGGACTTCATTCCCACGCCGATGTCGGTGGCCGCGTGCATGTACTTCACCGGCATCGACCCGCTGAAGATGGAGCCGGTGTTCGTCGCCAAGGGTCTCAAGGAGAAGCGGCTGCAGAAGGCGCTGATTCTCTATTGGAACCCGGAGCACTGGGACGACGTGCGTGAAGCGCTGACCGACGCGGGGCGGACGGACCTCATCGGTCGTGGGCCGAACGCGCTGGTGCCGCCGCAGACCGCTGCCGAACGGAGCCGTTCACAGCAGCGTCAGCAGCGCCGTCACTGAGTTACGGGGTCTCGATGTCGGTGGGCGCGAACGTTGTCCAGTAGGTGCCACCGTCATCTTTGTTCTCTTGCACAAACGTCATCCCGTCCGCCGTGTCGATGGCGTCGATGAACGACTGCGGTGGCAACCCACTTGATACGACCTGCTGCACATCGCCAGCCAAGTTCACGACGACTGCACCACGCTCTCCCGAGTGGGCGGAATGAGGTCCCAGTACACCAACCAGAATCGTCGCTCGGCCGTCCCGTGTCGATGTCGTGTGAGATAGCGAATGAAGCCATCCGTCAACTGGGCTGGGCGTCGTTCCACCATCGAGGCCGACATTGAACCAAGCTGGGCTACCCGACGGAACGCGTACGAGAAGAAGCGACTCTGACAAGAATACGCCGCTGGCCGCTCCCGCGATTGTGGCGCTTTCTACGAGTTCCGGGGTCTGACCCGCTACGTCGTAGAATCGAACAGAACCTGCATCAGATTGCCCTATCACTGCGACAGTGTCGGTGGCGCCGCTGAGCACGACTTCTCCGCCCAATACCGAGATACAGCGTGATGTTCTTGCACCATCGAGCGAGCGAATGAGCCGGCCAGGATATCTACATATCTCTGGTTTAGGGAATTCGGTTGTGACTCTGGGAGCGAGTCCGTCGACGATGGTAGTGCTTCCTGTCTGCTGAAGCGGAATACGTCCTAAATCATGTCCAGAGTCGTCGAACATCGCCAGAACGGGCGTCTGGTCGGTCCAAGGAGCTCCGTGAGTCGTTGCAATCAATATGCGCGAGCCGACTGCGAAGAAGGGCTGCGAATGCCGATTGGCTTCGACCGTGTGGAAGACGTTCCACGGCCCGCCGAGGGGACCACATGAGAGTGTCAGACGCGTGCGTTCGAGCGCGGAAATGCAAATTTTCGGCTGCTCATTCTCGCCCTTTGCCACGCGCCAGTACACATGGCCTCCCACACGCGGGGGAGCGGGTTTTTGCACACACGCGGCGAGCAATACCGCACCTAGGAGCTTAGCACTACTGCGTGAGAGGACCCGCGAGCGTGATCGGTCGCGGCGAGAGCGAGGCGGCAAATCGGCTCCGTGCGCTCC
>QFQP01000014.1 GCA_003243425.1 Archangium gephyra
CTGGTGACCGACTCGGGCACGTACGTTCTCCGCGCTCACTGAGCGCGGCTTCGTTGAAGCGCTTCCACGTGCGCGAGGGAGAGCGCACTGGTGGTCGTTCTCCGCGCTCACTGAGCGCGGCTTCGTTGAAGCCGTTGGGTCTCCCCGCTGTAGCTCCTATTCGCCTCGGTTCTCCGCGCTCACTGAGCGCGGCTTCGTTGAAGCCTGGATCGAGATGCCGAACGACACGCGGATCGAGCGGTTCTCCGCGCTCACTGAGCGCGGCTTCGTTGAAGGTAGTGCTCGAGCACTTTGGCCCACGTCTCAGCAGTGCGTTCTCCGCGCTCACTGAGCGCGGCTTCGTTGAAGGGACGACTGACTGACCTCTCCGTGCGAGCGTGGCTCAAGTTCTCCGCGCTCACTGAGCGCGGCTTCGTTGAAGGATGGTGGTGCGGTGCTCGCCGCACGTCTGGGTGCGGCCAAGTTCTCCGCGCTCACTGAGCGCGGCTTCGTTGAAGGAACCTTCTGCAACTCTTCACCCGACACGCGCCACCTCGAGTTCTCCGCGCTCACTGAGCGCGGCTTCGTTGAAGGAAGAACCTGCCAGCGCTGAAGGCAACGAAGGTGTTGCCGGTTCTCCGCGCTCACTGAGCGCGGCTTCGTTGAAGGTTCCACGACCTCTATGCGGGGTTTGCCGGCTACACGCAGCGTTCTCCGCGCTCACTGAGCGCGGCTTCGTTGAAGGGGCCAGGAGCGAGTAGCCGCCGAGCTGCGCGTGGTACGTTCTCCGCGCTCACTGAGCGCGGCTTCGTTGAAGGAACGACGAACGGAACTGGCAAGCCCTGTGTGACCACACGTGTTCTCCGCGCTCACTGAGCGCGGCTTCGTTGAAGCCTCTCAGCTGGCCGAAAGACGGCGACCTCGCCCTCGGTTCTCCGCGCTCACTGAGCGCGGCTTCGTTGAAGCGCGTCGAACGTGGCTCAGTGCTTCCCTGATGAGCTCACGTGTTCTCCGCGCTCACTGAGCGCGGCTTCGTTGAAGCTACTGCGCCGGCACGACAGGCAATCCGTTTGAACCCGTGACGTTCTCCGCGCTCACTGAGCGCGGCTTCGTTGAAGGGACTCGACGAACAATGTCTGGAAATACTGCAACGGAGTTCTCCGCGCTCACTGAGCGCGGCGGCGTTCCTCCCAGACCAGACCGCTCACTTCACGTCATACCGATCGAGGTCCATCACCTTCGCCCACGCGGCCACGAAGTCGTGCACGAAGCGCTCCTTCCCGTCCGACGCGCCGTAGACCTCGGCCACCGCGCGCAGCACCGAGTTCGCGCCGAACATCAGGTCCACCCGGCTCGCGGTCCACCGCTTCGCGTTCGTCTTGCGATCGTTCGCCGAGAAGAACTCTCGCGCTTCTGAATCGGGCGCCCACGTCGCCACCATGTCGAGCAGGTTCACGAAGAAGTCATTGGTGAGCGTGTCGCTCTTGTCGGTGAACACGCCGTACTTCGTGTCTCCCACGTTGGTGCCCAGCGTGCGCATGCCGCCGACGAGCGCCGTGAGCTCCGGCGCGCTCAGTTTGAGCAACTGCGCCTTGTCGATGAGCAGCGTCTCGGTCGGCACCGTGGTGCCCTTCTTCACGTAGTTGCGGAACCCGTCAGCCACGGGCTCGAGCGCCGCGAACGATTCCACGTCGGTCTGTTCCTGCGTCGCGTCGACACGCCCCGGCGTGAACGGAACGGTGATGGTCGTGCCGCCGTTCTTCGCGGCCTGCTCGATGGCCGCCGCGCCCCCGAGCACGATGAGGTCGGCCAGCGACACCCGCTTGAAGTCCGCCTGAATCTTCTCGAGCGCCTGCAGCACCTTCGCGAGCTGCGCGGGCTGGTTGACCTCCCAGTCCTTCTGCGGCGCGAGGCGGACGCGCGCACCGTTCGCACCACCGCGCATGTCCGAGCCGCGGAACGTCGAGGCTGACGCCCAGGCGGTCGACACCAGCTCCGAGATCTTGAGACCCGACGCGAGAATCTTCTTCTTCAACTCGGCGACGTCGGCGTCTGACAGCGCGGGGTGCGTGGGCTTCGGGAGCGGGTCCTGCCAGAGCAGATCTTCCTGCGGCACCTCCGGCCCGAGGTAACGCGCCTTCGGCCCCATGTCGCGGTGCGTGAGCTTGAACCATGCGCGCGCGAAGGCGTCCGCGAACTCGTTCGGGTTGGCGAGGAAGCGACGGGAGATCTTCTCGTACTCAGGGTCGAAGCGCAGCGAGAGGTCGGTCGTCAGCATCATCGGCAGCTTCTTCTTCGCTGCATCGAACGCGTCGGGAATCGTCGGCTGCGCGTTCTTCGCCACCCACTGGTGCGCGCCGGCCGGGCTCTTCGTCAGCTCCCACTCGTGCTTGAAGAGCAGCTCGAAGAAGTCGTTGCTCCACTTCGTGGGCGTGCGCGGCCACGTGACCTCGAGCCCCGAGCCGATCGCGTCACCGGCGATGCCCGATGCGTAGGTGCTCTTCCAGCCAGGCCCTGATCTTCCAACTCCGCGCCTTCAGGGTCGGCGCCGACGTGAGACGCGGGCCCTGCGCCGTGCGTCTTGCCGAAGGTGTGGCCGCCAGCGATGAGCGCCACGGTCTCTTCGTCGTTCATCGCCATGCGCTTGAACGTTTCGCGAATGTCGCGCGCCGCCTTCACCGGGTCGGGGTCGCCGTTGGGGCCTTCGGGGTTCACGTAGATGAGGCCCATCTGCACGGCGGCCAGCGGGTTCTCGAGGTCGCGCTCCCCCGAGTAGCGCTTGTCGCCTTCGAGCCACTTCGTCTCGTTGCCCCAGAACACGTCGAGGTCGGGCGCCCAGGTGTCGGGCCGGCCGCCGGCGAAGCCGAACGTCTTGAAGCCCATGGTCTCGAGCGCGACGTTGCCGGTGAGGATGAGCAGGTCGGCCCACGAGATCTTCTGGCCGTATTTCTGTTTGATCGGCCACAACGGGCGCCGCGCCTTGTCGAGGTTCACGTTGTCGGGCCAGCCCGAGAGCGGCGCGAACCGCTGCTGACCACGCCCGCCACCGCCGCGCCCGTCCTGCACGCGGTAGGTGCCGGCGCTGTGCCACGCCATGCGAATGAAGAGCGGGCCGTAGTGCCCGAAGTCAGCCGGCCACCACGGCTGCGAATCGGTCATCAGGGCCGCGAGGTCCTTCTTGAGTGCCGCGTAGTCGAGCGACTCGAAAGCCTTCGCGTAGTCGAACGCGGCACCCAACGGTTCGACGCCGGGGCGTGCTGGTGCAGCAGGTCGACGCGCAGCGCCTTGGGCCACCATTGTTGGTTCGTCGTTCCCGCACCGGAGGTGTGGTTGAACGGACACTTCGACGCGCTCCTGGGCTCGGTCATGGGGGCAGAGAATTACGGGCTCCCCTCGGCGGCGCAAACACGAACGCCCCGGCGAACCGAGGCGTTGGTGCTGCGTTCTGCGACCGGCCTTTCAGCGCCTGCTGGCCAGCGCCTTCTCGATGCGATCGAAGCTGTACGAGTCAGGGCCGTAGCGACCCAGGATGGTCTTCGTCGAGTCGATGAGGAACGGGCCGTGGTTGCCCTTGGTGAGCGCGTACCCGGCTTCCGGCTTCTCGACGGTGATCTCGTTGATCTGCTCGCCGTGAATCACGCGCTTGACCTTGAGCTTCACCGTTTGCGCGGCGGTCTTCTGACCGGTGCTGGTCGCGCCCGGCTTGGCTTCGACCTTCTCGGGCTGCGAGCCGGTAGCGATGACTTCAGTCACCTCGGCGTCGACGATCCACTGCGCGTTGGGGAGGACGTCTTCGATTGGTTCAGGAGGCTTGGCCATGACGAGGTCCCTTGTTCAGTTCTGGTAGTAGAGCGACTGGTAGAGCTTGGTGAAGTCTTCGAGCTTCAGCTTGAAGACACCGTCGTTCGGGCCGTTGCCCGCGGGCTCCGACTCACCCCACGGGTTGCGGAGAATGACGAAGCGATCGGTGCCCGACTTCTCGTAGCCGAGGATGGAGTACGCGTGGTTCGCGTACACGCCGCTGTTCGTATACAGCGCCTCGCGATCTTCACCGTAGGTGCCGGCGCCCACGGCCTTGCCCGCGTCGACGTTGGCGACGATCTGGTTCCACGCCTTGTCGGGGCTGCCGTAGCCGAGGCTCTGGTACGACGCGTCGACGCCCAGCACGTCTTCGAAGACGTCGCTGACGTGACCACCGTTGCCGATGGTGTTGTAGCTGCCCTTCCACTGCGCGTAGGCCTTCTCCACGAGCGGGAACCAGAGTTCCATTTTTTTGGGGTCGCTGCTGTTCGACGAGTGGCCGTACAGCGCACCGCCGTAGCTGCGCGCGTAGAGATCGCCGTCGACTTTCACCGGCACGTCCTTCGAGCGGCCCGTGGCCCAGTCCTTCTGCTTGAAGGTGACGGTGTAGGTGCCGTCGCCGTTGTCCTTCACCATGTTGGTGATGGCTTCAGGGTTGGCCCTGGCGATCGCCGCCAACGCAGCGGGGAAGTAGCAGTCGCCGATCTGCCCCTGGCGCACGTCGTCGGCCTTCGGGCCGTCGATGAACAGCGGGCCGGTGAAGCGCACAGTGTTGAACTTCGGCTTACCGGCCGAGTCGAGCTCGTCCTTGTGCAGCGCGGGGTCGGGAACGAGGTCGACGTTGCTCGGCGTACCGCCGGGAACGGTGACGTTGCCGACGGTCTCGGTGAACGCGGTGTTGTTGACGCCATCGCTCGCCGAAATCGCGAACGAGTCGCCGGCCTTGCCGTTCAGCTTGAAGCCCGCGGGGAAGCCACCTTCGGCGGTGACCGTGACCTGCGTCTTCTCGCCGGTGCGGTTGTTGGTGAACTGCAACTTCGCGCCGGGCTCCGAGACCTGGCGGCTGGCGTTGATGTTGGTGACGTCGACCTTCCCGTTGCCGGCGTCAGCCATGCCGATGCGGAAGAGCGCGACCACCGCGTTGCGCGAGTCTTTCGCTTCGATGCCGCTGGCCTTCACCGTCACCCAGTCAGACGTGGTGCCGTCGGCGTAGCGCGCGCGCATGCGAATGAGGTCGCCTTCGCGCATCTGCTGCTCACCGGTGAGCTTCGCGAGGTCGAACTTGCCGTTGGCGTCGGCCTTGCCGATCACCATCGTGTCGTCCATGTGCAGACGGCCACCGGGCGCGGTCGAGATGTTGATGGCCTCGATGCTGGCGCCGGCCTTCGTGGTGCCCGACAGGCCGTTGGCCTGGTTGGCGTTCACGCTGATGCCGTTGGCGGTGATGGCGGCCGGCTGCGGCTGCACCGGCGTGCGCCCCAGCACCTGCTCGAGGAACGCGCGGGCGCCGGCTTCGAGCGGCACCTGGCCCTTGTCGAGGATGGTCTCGAGGTCCTTCTTTTCGTTCGCGGTGATGCCGTCTTTCGCGAGCGCGATCTGCTGCTCGGTGGTCATGCCCGGCTTCTTGAGCTGGTCGGCGAGCTTCACCTGGCCCCAACGCGCTGAATCACCGAGGTGCGAGAGGATCTCGAGCGCCTGCTCTTTGCCCAGCGGCTTCGCGGCGCGTTCGTAGCTCGTGTACAGCGATGACAGCTTCCGGTCGTTGATCGAAACAGGCATGCGGCGTTGACCCCGAGGTGGTGGGAGAAAGTGCGCCCGAACTGTAGCTGATCAGCGCGACCCGAACAGCCGCTTCACCGCTCGTAAGAGGCCGCTCGGCGACGACTGAGCGGGGCTTTCTTCCCCGGGCAAGGGCGACTCGGCGAGCAGCTGTGCCTGCGCCTCGTCGCTCGCGTCGGCGGTCGAGAACCGGGCGTCGGCCTGCTTGCCGGTGGGCGTGGTGGCGCTCAGCGTGAGGCGCCCGTCGCTCGACACCGAGAAGCGAACGTTGAGCTCGCCGGCGCGCTCCGACTGCATCGACAGCGCGCCGAGGTACTCGTTTTCTTCTGCGCGCGCCGAGGTGCCCTGCAGCACCGCGAGGCGAATGGCCTGCCCGGCAGCGACGGGGATGCCGAGCGACTTCTCGGCGGGCAGGCGCGTGTTGCGCTCGAGCAGGCGCCGGAAGCCGCCGCCCTTCACCGCGACGCCGATGGGCGAGCTGAGGACCTCCGCGAGCGAGAGGCCGCGTTTGCCCTTTTCGCGTTGCACCAGCGAGTGACCGTAGAGCGCCGCGCCGAGCGCGACGGCTCCCGCGGGGTCGACGTCGGTGCGGCCGGGGCGGCCGAGCTGTTTTTCGAGGTGGCGGCGAACGGCTGGCGCGCGCGACTGACCGCCCACCAGCAGCACCTCGTCGAGGCTCTGCGGTTGGAGCTTCGCGGCGTCGAGCACCGCCTGTGTGACCTGACCGGTGCGCTCCACGAGGTCTTGCGTGGCCGACTCGAGGAAGCCGCGCTCGACCTCGACGCGGAGATCGACGGGGTTACCGGCCTCGTCGGTGGTGGCGAAGGGCACGTGAACCGGCGCGAGCTCCGCGTCGCTCAACGCGATCTTGGCGACCTCGGCGGCGTCGCGAACACGTTCGATCGTCATGCGCGAGCTCAGCAGCTTCTCTCGGGCGGCCGGCTCGAGGGTGCCGATGAGCGCGTCGGCGAGGCGCGCGTCGAAGTCCATCCCGCCCAGAAAGTTGTCGCCGCCGGTGCTGACCGATTCGAGGTCGTCGCCGGTGATCTCGACCACCGACGCGTCGAACGTGCCGCCGCCCAGGTCGTAGACGAGCACGCGCTTGCGAGCGAGCCCGCGGCCATAGCCGAAGGCCAGCGCGACCGCGGACGGCTCGTTGAGAATCGAGAGCACCTGCAGCCCTGCGAGCTCGGCCGACGCGATGACGGCGGCGCGCTGATGGTCGGTGTACCAGGCCGGCACGCAGAGCACCGCGCGCGTCAGCTCGCGACCGAGGAAGTCCTGCGCGGCGTTCTTGAGCTCCTTGAGCAGCTGCGAGGCGAACTCGGCGATCGAGAACACACGCCCCGCGAGCTCGATGCCCACGTCACCTTCGGGATCGGACGCGAACGTGTACGGCGTGACCTTCGCGAGCTCGCGCACCTTCTTCGACTGCGCGCGCCGGCCCATGAGCCGCTTGAAGCCCGACACCGCTGCTTCCGGGTGATCGACGCGGTGCTTGCGAGCGGCGCTGCCGATGAGCACGCGATCCCTGGCGACGTCGAAGGCCACGATGGAGGGCAGGGCGAACGCGCCGCGCTCCGAGGCGATGGGAATCAGCTTCGGCGCGCCGTCGATCACCAGCGCCGCGCGGCACGTGGTGGTGCCGAGGTCGATGCCCAGCACCACGTCTTCCGAGAGGGGAATCGGCCCCTTCTTCTGGGGAACGGGCACTGGCGTGGGCCGCGAGACCGGCGGAGGCGGAACGGCGGGCGAGGGCGGCGTCGACGGTTCGTCAGCCGGCGCGCTCGTCTCACGCGCCTCGATGATCTGGTCGATGAGCCCCTTGGTGCGGGCGTCGATGCGCGTGAAGCGCACCAACATGCCTGACTTGCCGGGCTGCTCGTCGACGGTGAGCTTGTGAACGACGCCTTCACCTCGCATCAGCCGCGTGCCGTCCTGGAGCACCAGCTCGAACGACAACGGCGTGCCTTCGGGCTTGCCGGTGCGCGTGGCGATGAAGATGCCGCCGCGGGTGACGTTGGCCCCGTAGCGCTCGATGAACTCGGCTTCGCTCGTGAACGGCAGGCGGATCCGCAGCGGGACCTTCCTGGGCTCGTTCGACGGCGGCGACGTCATTGCAGCGGCAATTCTACCCGGCTGGTGTCGGTCGTCAGAACGAGTTTCAGGCCTTTGCCGATCATTTCGTCGGGCGCCTCGAAGAAGAGCACCACCCGCGTGAGCGCGTGCGTCTTGAGCTCGAGCGACAACGGGGAGCCCTTGCCGAGCCGCTGCACGTCGCGCGCGATGCCCGCGGTCTTGTCGCCGTTCACCAGCTGCGCAGCGGTGAGATCGAGCTGCGTGTCTTTCTCGGCGTTGGCGTCGAGGCTGACGCGCAGGAAGCGATCGGCCGTCGAAAGGCTGACCTTCTTTCCCGACACCGTCTGCGAGCGCTGCACTTCGACCAGCTCGAAGGCCACGTCGCCGAGATCAGCGGCGACGCCTCTGGGAATGCCCAGGAAGTCGGGCGCCGAAGTGCCGGTGACGACTTTGGTGAGCGGGTCGGGCTCGGCCTCCGCTTCGACCTTCTTCTTCTGCTCCCGGGCCAGGCGCTCCTGTTCGGTCTTCAACTTCTGCAGCAACCGATCGTCTGGTGAGAACGTCGGCTCCTGCGGCTCGTCTCTGGGACAAGCCGCGAAGAGAAGCCCGAGCAGGAGCAGGTGCTTCACGCGCCTCGGACCTGCGCGAAGAGCTTGTCGAAGGCCTGCGAGATCTTCGAGGGGTCGGTGCCGCCGGCCTGCGCCATGTCGGGCTTGCCGCCGCCCTTGCCGCCGATCTCAGCAGCCATCACGCGCACCGCGTCGCCGGCCTTGAAGCCCTTCTCGACGAGGTCCTTCGTGGCGGCGACGAGAATGAGCGCCTTGCCGTCGCTCGTTTCGCCGCCGAGGCCGATCACGCCCGACTTGAGCTGATCTCGGTACCGGTCTGCCAGCTGCTTGAAGACGCTGGCGTCGGCAGGGTCGATGCGCTGCGTGAGCACCTTCACGCCGTTGATCTCCTGCACGTTCTCGCCGCTCTTCGCGCCACCCGCGCTCGCCTTGAGCTGGAGCTCCTCGAGCTTCTTCTCGAGGTCCTTGATGCGCTTCTGCGAGGTCTCGATGCGCTTTGGGAGATCGGCCGCCGTCGCCTTGTAGAGCTCGGCAGAGCGGTGCAGCACCTTTTCCTGCTCGCGCGCGTACTGCGCCGCCGCGGCGCCGGTGAGCGCCACGATGCGACGCACGCCGCTGGCGATCGACGCCTCGGTCTGAATGCGGAAGTAGCCGATGTCGCCGGAGCGGCTCACGTGCGTACCACCGCACAGCTCCGTCGATTCCGGGTGAACACTGACGACGCGCACCTTTTCGCCGTACTTCTCACCGAAGAGCGCGACGGCGCCGGCGGCCTTCGCCTCGTTGATGCCCATGATCCTGGTGTCAGCGCCCTGATTGTCGCGAACCCACCCGTTGACGAGGTCTTCGACGGCGTCGATCTGTTCCTGCGTCATGGGGGTGAAGGTCGAGAAGTCGAAGCGGAGGAACTCGGGCTGAACGATGGAGCCCTTCTGGTTCACCGTTTCACCGAGCACCACCTTGAGCGCCTTGTGGAGCAGGTGCGTGGCCGAGTGGTTCGCGCGGATCTTCTGGCGCCGCTCTGCGTCGACGCTCAGGTTCAAGGTGTCGCCGACCGAAATCGCGCCTTCGGTGACCTTGCCCTTGTGAACGATGAGGCCGCCCGCGGGCTTCTGCGCGTCGGTGATGACCAGCTTCGCGGCTTGACCGGTGATGGTGCCCGTGTCGCCGACCTGACCGCCCGACTCGCCGTAGAACGGCGACTGATCGAACACCACCTCGACGCTGTCGCCGGCCTTCGCGGAAGGCACCTGCTGACCGTTCGAGATCAGCGCCACCACCTTGCCGGTGCCCGTGGTGCCGTCGTACCCGAGGAACTTCGTCTCGGAGATCGACGACGCGAGCTTCATGTAGATGTCGGCGATGCCCTTCTCGGAACTGAGGTCGCGCTGAGAGGCGCGCTCACGCTCTTCGTCGAGCAGCTTCTCGAAGCCCGCCTTGTCGATGCCGAAGCCCTCTTCCCTGGCGATGACCTCGGTGAGATCCCACGGGAAGCCGTAGGTCTGGTGCAGGTCCCACACGACGGAGCCGCCCAGCTGCTGGGCGTTCGACTTGCGCAGCTTCTCGAGCTCGGTGGCGATGAGACCCAGGCCGCGCTTCAACGTGCGGCGGAACGAGTCTTCTTCGTGCTTCGCGACCTCGAGGAGGAACTGCCGCTTCTCCTTGAGCTCCGGGTACGCGCCCGACATCGCGTCGATGACCGCGTCGACGACGGTGCCGAAGAACGGCTCGGACAGATCGAGGTGCTGATCACCGTGGCGGATGGCGCGACGCATGATGCGGCGGAGCACGTAGCCGCGGCCCTCGTTCGACGGCTGCACGCCATCGGCGACCAGGAACGCGGTGGCCCGCGCGTGGTCGGCGATCACCCGCATCGCGGCGTCGGTGACGGCCTTCGGGCCCCACGTGGCGCCGTACTTCTTGCCGGACAGCTTCTCGATGGCCGCGAACAACGGCGTGAAGAGGTCGGTGTCGTAGTTCGACTTCTTGCCCTGCACGTACGCGGTCACGCGCTCGAGGCCCGCGCCGGTGTCGATCGACGGCTTCGGCAGGTTGACGAGCGAGCCGTCGGCCTTGCGCTCGAACTGCATGAACACGAGGTTCCAGATCTCGAGCCACGCGTCTGATTCGCCGGGCTTGTTGGCCTCGTCGACCGCGCCTTCCGGCAGGTACACGTAGATCTCGGAGCACGGGCCGCACGCGCCGGTGTCGCCCATCGACCAGAAGTTGTCGGCCTTGCCCAGCCGGTGAACGCGGTGCGCAGGCACGCCCGCTTCGACCCACAGCTTCGCGGCCTCGTCGTCGGCGGGAATGCCGTCTTCGCCCTTGAAGACCGTGACCGACAAGCGCTCGACGGGAATCTTGAGCTCCTTCGTCACGAAGTCCCACGCCCACTTCACGGCGTCGGCCTTGAAGTAGTCGCCGAACGAGAAGTTGCCGAGCATCTCGAAGAACGTGTGGTGGCGCGCGGTGAAGCCCACGTTGTCGAGGTCGTTGTGTTTGCCGCCGGCGCGCACGCACTTCTGGGTGGTGGTGGCGCGCTGGTAGTCGCGCGTTTCGCGGCCGGTGAAGACGTCCTTGAACTGCACCATGCCGGCGTTGGTGAACAGCAGCGTCGGGTCGTTGGCGGGAACGAGGCTCGACGAGGCGACGCGGCGGTGCTGGTGCGATTCGAAGAACTTCAGGAACGCCTCACGGATCTCGGAGGCGGTGAGCTGAGAAGACATGTCGGACGGGTTATTCCACGAGGTCATCGATTTCAACGACGCCCCGGAGCCGTCCTCACCTGACCTTCAGACGGGCGGCGCTTCCTTCACCCAGCTCAGGTAGCCGGCCCAGGTCTCGTCTTTCCCGAACTCCGCTTCGATTCGGTAGGTCGGGTTGGCTTCCTTGAACACGACGGCGGCGCGACTCAGCTTCGCGGCGTCTCCGAAATAGACGTCGTAGGTGCGCACGCCTTCGGTGGCCACGCGCCGCACGTACACCGCCCAGCCGTTGCCGAACTGCTCGAGCGCCTTCATCAGGGACTCTTCGACCTTCTCGAGCCTGCCCGCTTCGTCGGGGTGCCACAGCGCTCCGCAGGGGTCCATCTGGTTGAAGACGGTGACCTTCATGAGGTTGGGCAGCTGAGCCGTCGGCGCCGGCTGATCTCTGAACTGCGTGTCGAGAAGAACCTGGGCCTTCTTGCCGTCGACGCGCGTGATGAAGTGTTTCCAACTCATGCGCCGGGTCGTACCACGCACGCCGATGTGGGTCTGTCTGCGCGGCGTTTTCGTTCACCAAATGATCACGCCGCTGGCTGTAGAGTGAGTGCCTCAGTGCGGCCGGCGTTCGCTTTGCTCTTCGTCGTTTCGTTCGCCGCCAGCGCTGCTGAAGACGCGCGCATTCCGTTCCTCACCAAACAGCTCGCCGGCGCGAAGGACGCTCGTGTTCGTGCCCAGACCGTGTTGCTGCTCGGGCAGACGCGCAGCGAAGCCGCGGTGACGCCGCTGTGTGGCGCGCTCAGAGACAACGAATCGGTGGTGCGTGCGGCCGCGGCCGCGGCGCTCGGTGAGCTTCACACCGCCGACTCGACGAAGTGCCTCAAGGGCGCCAGCTCGGAGACCGACAGCGCGGTGAAGGCGGCGATCGAAAAGTCGCTGGCCGCGATCGAGAAGGCGCTGGCACAGCCGCAGATCGCTGCCGGCGGGCTCTACGTTCAGCTCGAACCCGTGCAGGACAAGATCGGCGATCTCCCGCCGAACCTGCTGGCGCTGGCTGATCAGCTGATGCGCGACAAGCTTTCCGACATGGGGGCCAACATTGCGCCGCCCAACGAGGACAAGAAGTCGGCAGCCAGTCTCATTCGTGTGAAAAAGCTCAAGGGCTTTCAACTTCGTATGCAACTGCTGCCGGGCTCGACCGAAAAGGGTCTCAAGGTCGAGATGTTGATCATGTCGTACCCGGAGCAGGCGTTGAAGGGGACCTGGAACGTGAAGGCGGCGGGCGGGAAGCCGGAGAGCCTGATCAAGGCGATGGTGCCGCGCGTGCTGGACGACGCTGCGAACGATCTCGAGTGGAAGAACTGATTTTCAGGGGAACCGACCATGTCTGAAACGCCAGCGCAGAACCCCGGAGGAGCGAAAGACCGCAAGCTGCGGAACTTCCTTCTCGACGCGCGCTTTCAGCTGAAGTTTGCCGCGTACTTCGTCGCGCTCTCGCTGGTGGTCGCCGGGCTGCTCGGCGTGTTCCTGGTGCGCACCACGAGTTCACTGTTCTCGCAGATCTCCGCCTCGGTTGAAGCGCGCAAGAAGGCCGCCGATACCAGCCGCGAACTCGGCAACTGCACGGTGAACAACGAGCTGGCCGCCAACATGGACAACCCCGAGCTCGTCGCTTCGCTCGCCGAGAAGAGCAAGGCGATCGACTCGGCCTTCGAGGCTGAACAGCGCGCGGTGCAGGAGCAGTCGGTCGAGGTGCAGCGCCACCAGCAGCAGACGCTCTACGCGCTGCTCGGCATTCTCGCGCTCTTCATCTTCCTCGTGGCGCTGATGGCCATCGTCATCACCCACCGCATCGTCGGCCCGCTGTTCCGCATCAAGCGCATGGCGCGTGAGGTGGCCAGCGGCGTGGTGCGACCGCCGACCTACGGCCTGCGTCCCGACGACGAACTCCAGGACGTCTTCGCGGTGTTCTCGGACATGGTGACTGCCCTGCGCGCGCGCGCCGAGGCAGATCTCGAGGCCCTGAAGGCGGGCGACCCGGAGTCGCTCAAGAAGCTGCAGACCACGCTCGAAGAGCGCCTCAACAAGTGACGGCGTCGAGCCCGCGCAGGGCTCGCTGAATCGGCTCGGCCGGCAGGCCCTGCGGAGCGAGCAACAGCACGCGCTCTGCGTTCACCGCCAGGACCGCCTTTCGCCAGTCGCGCACGCCATAGAACACGCAGGTCTTCGCAGCGGGCACCACGGTCTCGCGACGCCACTCGATGACCCGCAGCGCGTTGATTCGTTGAGCGCCGAGGCTGACGTCGAAGTGTTCGGCGCGCAGCACTTCGACCACGGGCTCGAGCGGGCCGGGCGTCACCAGCATGTCGGCGTTGGCTGCTCGGAGCAGCGCCGCGAGCCCCGGAAGTTCCACGGGCTTGACGTGCACTTCGACGTGCGCGCCGGCGTTGGCAGGCCGGCACATCGCACCACGCTGCGTCCACGACGTGCCACCCTGGAACGACGACAGCAGGCACATGCCGCCGCGCAGCCTTCGCAGCACTCGCTCGGCCGGGCGAATCGGCGTGCGCGTGACGCCGTCGGCCCGCAGCACCACTTCGAAGCCGGGCGGAGGTACGTCGAGCACGTCGTAGATGCGGTCGACCACCCGTGGGTTGGTGGCTCGCAGCGCCTGCGCGATCTTCGTCAGGGCTTCACGAACGGCGAGCCACGACGGCGTCACGCGATCCCGCATCGACAACACACCTTCCGGGTGCGCTTCGAGCGCCGCCGACAGCTCGTCGTACAGCGCGCCGGGCGCCTCGCGCTCGAGGGTGCGGAGATCGACGCCACGTTGCAGCCGGCGCCGCTCGGCATCCGGCAGTCGATCTGCGTCGACGATCAAGAAGCGCACTGGCGCGAGCCGCTCCATCCACTCCAGCGCGTGCTCGTGGCTGATGAGCAGCCACGACGAAGACGAGGGCTCCCGGCGGCTGAAGCAGCGCGGGTCGTCGCACGCGCAGACCGCGGTCTCGATGAGCGCCGCGACCTCGGCCACGCGGCTCCGAACGAAGCCACTGAGGGTCTCGATTTCTCCGGTTCGCGTGCGCGTCAGCCAGGCGGCGAGGTACGCGCGACCGAATTGCGCGAGCTCGTCATCACCGGTCTTCTGCAGTTCGCGGCGCAACACCGTCGCGCACACCGGTCGACGCGCGAGCGCCGGAACTCCGTCGCGCTGTGAGAGTTCCCGAAACGAAGGCGCCGAAACGGCCACCACCAGCGGCACGTCACCCTGGTGCGCGGCCGCCGTCGCCAACGCGAGTTCGTCGAGGCGTTCCTGCTCCAGCTCGACGGTGACGACGTCGGGCGCGGTGAGCCAGCGGTCGAGTTGCGGCCACTCCGGTGTCGCGAAACGGGCCGGCGTCGCCAGGTGCGGGCCGGTGACGAGCGCTTGCAGCGCGCGCAACAGTTCGACGAGCACCGCTCGATCGGCGCTGCGGCCCGGTTCGAGGTGACGCCGCAATTCCACCAACTGTTCGCGCGAACCTTCGGCGATGAAGCGCTCACACAACGCCGACAGCATCAGAAAGGTGTCTTCGGCATCGTCGACCGCGCGATGCCTGGCGCCGTCTCCGACGTGCAGCCACTTCACCAGCGAATCGAGCGAGTGACTGGGCCGCTCGGGGAAGAGCAGCTGCGCGACCTCGCAGCTGTCGAGCAGGGGGTTCGTCTCGATGAGCGACTTGAGGAACGAGCGCTCGAAGTTGCCGTTGTGGGCCACGAGCGACCAGCCGGCGACCGCGTCGGTGAACTCAGCGCAGATGTCTTGAAGGCGCTGCGCCGACCTCAGCGCGACGTCGTCGAGACCCGTGAGCGCGGACACCATCGCGGGCATCGCCACGTCGGGCCGCACCAGCCACTGCCTTCGAGCGCTGACCACACCGCGTTCGACGAACACCGCGCCGATCTCGACGATCTGATCGACGAGTGGATCGAGGCCCGTCGTCTCGATGTCGACGAAGCACAGACGCCCGAGAATGGTGGCCATCGCTGACACACGCAGGAACCTAGCGTGGACCCCTGACACGTCGGCGTTTCGTTCGCTGTTGGTGTTGTCGCAGCGCGTTCGCTACGACGCGCCCCTTCACCCGGAGCTGCCATGAAAAACCTCAAGACCCTGGTCCTCGGCCTTTCGTTCGGAGTCGTCTTCGCCTTCACACCAGCGTGCGGTCCGGCGACGAAGTGCAGCCCGAGCACCTGCAACGGGTGCTGCGATGCATCGGGCGTCTGTCAGGGGGGCGCCACGAACGAGGCGTGCGGCCAGCGCGGCTCTTCGTGTCAGGTCTGCACCATTGGCCAGACCTGCGCGGTGGGCTTCTGCAGCGGCAGCGGCGTCGGCGGCGGGGTCGGCATGTTGGGCGGCGGCGTGGGGTCGACGGGCGGCGGCGGCGGTGCTGCGACGGGCGGCGGTACGGCAACCGGTGGTGGCGCAGCGACGGGTGGCGGCGCCCAGACCGGAGGTGGAACGGCGAGCGGCGGCGGCGCTGCGACAGGCGGTGGCACGGCGGCGGGTGGCGGCACGGCAACCGGCGGTGGCTCGGCAACCGGCGGCGGAACTGCGGTCGGCGGAGGGAGCGCAACCGGCGGCGGTGCAGCGACCGGCGGTTCTTCCGGCAGCGACGTCACCGGCGCGTACTCGATTCGCTATCGACTCTCGAACGGCACCGCGACGACGCAGTCGCCGAATATCTCCACGGCGCTCATCGGTGCGTGGGTCACCGAGAACGGTCAGCCCGTGTATCGCACGGGCGCCGGTCAGACGAACGGCACGTTCTCCATCCCCAACGTGCCGCCGGGCGAGTTCCTGTTGCGCTTCAACAACAACTACTTCCAGACCTCGACGCGCGCGGTCTCGCTCGAGTTCAGTGCTCCGGGCCGCGCGACGGCCACGCGCCCGACCATCGACCCGACCACGTTGGCCTTCAACGTCAGTAACCTTGCGCCCTGGAATACCGATGAGTCGGCGCTCCATCTGCTCTCGTACAACGCGGGCTCGGACGACTTGCAGGGCTTCCAGTACTACGGCACCAACGTGCCCGCGGCCGGTGCCACGAGCTACGCCGGCGCCATCAACTACTTCCTCTACACGCAGTCGTTCGGCACGCCGATGATCGACGCCACGCAGGGTGACGTCGCGTACCTCCTGCAGCAGCGGTACACGCTCGATGGCGGTGCGGTTGCGCTCTTCACGGAGCGCACGCTGGAGCTCACCAACCTCGCCATGGCCGATGGTCAGACCGCGAACGTGAGCGGTGCGATGACCAACACTGCGCCCGCGACCGTGACCTACGACTACCGCAACCCTGCGTACGTCACCGCGGCGGGCCAGCTGACGCCGGGCGTGGGGGCCGGGTTCTCGTTGTCGCTGTACGAAACGCCCAGCCCTGAAAACACCACCATCGACGCGTTCGCCCGTGTCGCTGCCTGGTCGGCGACGGCGCCCGGCGTGCCGCTCACCACGGTGAGCTACGGCCGCCCGTTCCCTTCGAGCTGGGCCACGGTCGCGTACTACGGCTACGGCAATACGGTCGCGCGTTCACTGCCGGGTGCGGCTTCGCCCAATAACTACACGTCGAGCATGTATTCGTTGGTGCCGCTCCAGACGTTCACCAGCACGCCGATCCAGCCCGCGCTCGGGCCGGTGCTCAACCCGCGCATCAACAACGCCGACCTCACCGTCGATCAGACGGGCGTCGGCGCGACGCCCACCTTCACGTGGACGGCGCCCACGGTGGGCACCGCGCGGCGCTACCAGGTTCGCGTCGATCGCCTCGGCCTCAACCAGAGCAACGCCACACGCATCGCTGCCACGACCGTCTTCGACGTGGGCTCCACGAACTTCACGTTGCCGCCGGGCGTGCTGGTGACAGGTCAGATCTACGTGGTGACCATCAGCGCGAGTAGCAACGCGAACACCGGTGCCGACCCGGCGATGCGCTCGAGCACCATGCCGCACCACACCTCGACGGTGATCAGCGGACTGATTCGGCCCTGATCAGTCGACGACCAGAACGCCGCCGACCATCTTGTCCATCGCGCAGCCGAACTTCACCGAACCCGCCCTGGCCGGCGTGAAGTTCACCGCGACGGTCTTGAACAGCGGCAGCGGCACGTTGATGTCGGTGCCGTCGATGAGGATCTCGGTGGCGCAGGTCTCGTCGGTCTTGCGCGTGATCTGCAGCGTCACCGGCTCGTTGGCCTTCAGCTTCACGTTGTCGGGCACGAAGCCGTCGGTGGTGACGTCCATCGCGATCACCCGGCCTTCGCCGGGCGGTGCCGCCGGCTTGTCGACCTTCGGGGCTGCGGCGACGGGCGCCGGCTCCTTCGAGATGTCCGCGCGCACCTCCTCTTTCTTGCAGGCGGTCAGAGCAAGGATTCCGGCGAAGAGAAGTGTGCGCATGTGGTTGATGCTTAGCGCGACGGTCCACGAGTCGCACGGTTACGCTTTCGAACGCTGTCCGTGAGACAGTTCGGGGGCTGCTGCCGTCCAGCAGTCGAGGAGTCGGAACGATGCAATGGACAGCATGGAGCGTTGAGACCTCGCGCGGCGACCAGAAGGAAGGTCACGTGCTCATCACGGGCGAAGCGGCGCCTGAAGAGACGCGCTCCCCGGTGATGGTGAACCTCGTGCTCGACCGCAGCGGGTCGATGAAGGGGGCGCCGCTCTCGGCCGCCGTCGAAGCCGCCCAGCAGCTCATCGAGCGCTCGCAACCTGAAGACTTTCTTGGCCTCGTCCTCTTCGATGGGGTCGCTGAGCAACGCGTGCCGCTCTGCCAGATGGACGCGCGCGGCAAGCGGCAGATGACCGAGGCACTGCAGGGGATTCAGACCGGCCGTGGCACGGCCCTCTACGCCGCGCTCGAGATGGCGCTCAAAGGCCTCAAGCGCACGCTGGTGCCGGGCCGCAAGCCGCGCATGTTGCTGCTGACCGACGGTGAGCCGTCCGTCGGCCCCGATACGCAGGACGCCTTCGACGAACTCGGCCAGCGACTGGCCGATGAGAAGGTCGCCGTTCACGCCCTCGGTCTGGCCAAGCACTACGTCGCCGAGGTGCTGCAGGCGCTCACCGAGCCCTCGGGCAACGCCTTCGAGCACGTCGACGGGCCGGAAGGCCTCGGCGAGGCGATGGGTGGCGTGATGGCGCACGTCTACGGGCAGGTCGCGACCGAGGCGAAGGTGCGCGTGCAGCCGTCCGGCTTCCTGGCGCTCACGGTTCGTCACGCGTTCCCCACGTCGCTCGACATGGACGCGGTCACGGTCTCGCTCGGCGACGTGTCGCGCGGCTATGCGCGGAGGGTGCTGCTGTCGGGCAACATCGTGGCGCCTGAATGGTCGCTGCAGCTCCACGCGACGGCGCGCGAAAACAGCGACGTACGCCACTGGAAGATCGAGAACGAGCGCGTCTCGACCGATTCTGCGCGGGGCAAGTTGATCGTCGGTCTGGCGCACGAGCTCGAGCTGGTGACCGAAGAGACGGCCGCGTGGTTGTCACTGGCCCGGAAAGATCTCGAGCGCGCAGAACAGCAGCTGGAAGCCGCCGAGGGGCATCTGCGCAGCGTGGTGACGCTCGCTCCGGAAGGTGTGCCGGTGCGTCGACACCTGGAGCGGCTGGGTGACCTGCGTCTGGCGGTCGAACGGGGTGAGGGTGACATTCCCCTGCTCATTCGCCGCGCCCAGTCGGCGCGTGCGGGCACCAACGTGAGTCAGGTCATTCCCCTGAACGCGTATCGGCGGCGCTGAACGTATGGGTGACGTGGCGCGGCTGCACGATGCGCTGCGCACGTTTCACGCGCAGGGCACCTTCTCAGAAGAAGACTATGGCGCGCTCCGCCGCGTGGTGGCGGGCGTCGGCCGCGTCGAAGCCGAGCTGCTCGATGGCTTCGTGGGTCTGTTCTTCGAGCGTCACGTGCTCGACGACGAACGTCGCAGCGAGTTGCTCGCGCTGACGCACGCCGAGCTCGAACGCGCAGTTCGGCATCGCTTCAAACAGGTCGTCGCCGGTGGTCACGATTCGCATCAGGCGTGGCACGCGCTGTCCGCGCACGTTCGTGACGCCGTCGCGGTCGCGGTTGGTCCCGGTTCGGGGGCGTGGCCTGCGACCATCACCACGAAACAGGGCTTCTCAGCCATCGCCGTCGAGCAGGCCGTCGCCGCGGTGTGGAGCGAACTCGGCCGCTGTCCGACCGCGCGCGAAGCCACGCAGGAACTCTTCACGCGTTACGTGACGGCGTCGATGCCCGCCGAGAGCAGCCAGAGCGGCGTGCGCGAATTTCCCGCGGCGATCGTCGCGCGTCTCGACGCCCAGCGGCTCGCCCGCGGAATCGTGTCGGTGCTCAACGACGACGAGCGCGACCTCATGCGCTCCCAGCTCGACGGGCAGAGCGTCGACGCATGGGCACAGGGGCGCGGTGTTTCACGCGCCACCGCGTACCGCATGCTCGCGCGCATCAAGTCGCTGTGCCGCGTGGAGTTCGATCAACGCAGCAACGTCACGCAGCTCGAGGTGCTCGACGTGCTGCGCGATCAGCTCTGAGCGATGAGCGCAGCGGGCGCCCACGAGATCATCGCGTGCAGCGGCACGAACACCTCGTCGCCCGGCGTTCCCAGCAACACGTCGAACGGACCGACGGCGATGAGCGGCAGCGACAACTTCATGCCGTTGCGCAGCTGAATCGAGATCGCCTCGCCGACGTGATCGAGGAACGCGCGGGGGTCGCTCACCGGCCGACGCGCCGGCTGACGCGCCACGGTGGCCGGCTTCTGCGAGAGCTTCGGGTCGCGCTCGAGCTTCGGAATCAGGGCGTCCCACGTCGACTTCCGCGACATGGCCACTACGTGCAGCTTTTCGATCTTCCCGCCGCGCTCTCCGTTGAACGAGACCGGCGCGACGGCGGTGAGCACGTCGAGCGCGGTGCGCTCACCCATCACCACGGCGAGCTCGGCCTTGTCGGCGATGAGCCTGTCGATGAACCCGTCGATGGCCTCGGGCGCCACGTTGGCGCGCGCTTCCTTGATGGCTTCACGGCGCCTGGCGCGGGCGCGGCGCGCGCGGAACTCCTCGACCGACATGCCGCTCTGCACGATGCCGAACGCGTCGGCGAGATCGAGCCCCGGCGTCTTCTCGAGCAACGTCCACGCCTGGTCGAAGCGCCTCGCCTCTTCGGCGTGCAGTTTCTTCCAGATGCGGCACTTCATCTTGCCTTCGAGCTCGCCCTTCGCGATGCGGTTGGGCACCCGCTCTTTGCGCGCGAGCAGCGCGATGGCTTCCGTCGTCGGTGGCGGGCGCGGCGTCGAAGGGCGGGGCGGTCCGCGGAACGGCGGGCGGCCTCCCGGCGCTGACGTGGCGGGGCGCGGGGCCATGTTGGGCCGCGGCGCCGGAGCGGGCGAGACGGAGACCGGGCGCACCGGCACCGGCGCCGTCGAAGACGTCGGCACCACCGGGCTCCCGGCAGGTTTACGAATCACCTGCACTTGCGGCGCAGGCGGCTTTCCCCTCGTTCGATCAGTCACGGCTGGTCACTGCCTTCAATGGAGTCCGACAAGTCGATCTGCCACTTGCCGGAGTCTTTCACCAACTTCACTTCGCGCTCGCCACCCGCGCTCGCGACCTTCAACACCGCGGTCGTCTCATCGGCGCGGACCTGGGTGACTTCACCCACGGCCGGCGGTCGACTCGACTGAAAGAGGAGGATCTCCGGCTCGTCGCGCACCACGCCCCTGGACGCTTCGGAGATGGCCTTCGAGAGGGCCGTCGCCTTTTCGCGCGTGGCCGGCGTCAGCAACTTCCACGCGGTCCTGGCGTCGGAGCGCTGGAGCGCGGTCACGAACCTTCGGTACGTGGCTTCGGGAGAATCGACGGCCGGCCGCCGGCACCCCGGAACCATCGACAGCAACACCAGCAACAGGGCCGCGCGCATCGGCGTCTTCATAGCCGTCTCAACCTGCCTGACGCACTTGATTGCGTCCGTTTGCTTTCGCCGCGTACAGACACTCGTCTGCCGTCTGCACGAGCGACTCGGCGCTGGTCACGCCATCACCCGGAAAAGTGGCGACACCGATCGACGCCGTACACTTCACGACCTGTGGGCCTTCGCTGGTGTGCGCGGTCAGTCGCATGGCTTCCACCCCCATGCGAACCCGCTCGGCGGCGCGCCACGCCTCTTCCGGAGAGGTCTCGGGGAGCAGCGCCACCAGCTCTTCACCGCCGTACCGCGCGAGCACGTCGACGTCACGCAGCGCGCGCCGCGCGACGGCCGCGACCTCCCTGAGCACCAGGTCTCCGAAAGGGTGACCCCAGGTGTCGTTCACCTTCTTGAAGTGGTCGATGTCGAGCAGGAAGCAGCTGAGCGGCGCGCGATACCGTTCACTGCGCGCGAATTCGCCCAGCAGCCGCTCCTCGAAGTGACGGCGATTGACGAGCCCGGTCAGCCCATCGGTGCGCGAGAGGTGCAGCAGCTCTTCGCGCTTTTCTTCGAGCTCCCTGTTGGCGCGATCGAGCTCGCGGTTCTTCTCGATGAGCGCGTCTTGAAGCGCCTTGAGCCGCAGCATCGACTTCACGCGCGCAGACAGCTCGAGCATGTCGAAGGGCTTGATCAAATAGTCATCGGCGCCCAGCTCGAGGCCTTCGACCTTCCCCGTGCGCCGCGCGGTCATCAGGATCACGGGGATGAAGCCGAAGCCGTTCGCGCCCTGGTTCGCCTTCACGATGCGGCACACCTCGACGCCGCCGAGGCCGGGCATCTCGACGTCCATCAACAGGATGTCGGGTTGATGCTGCCGGATGGCCGACAGCACTTCGGTGCCGTCGTGACACTCCACGAAGCCGTAGCCCGCACCGTCGAGGCCCGCACGCACCTGAGAGATGATGGTGCGGTCGTCATCGGCCACCAGAATGGTGCGACCTTCGAGGGAACCCAGACCGTCTTCGCGACGAGTCGCTTCGAGCGTTTTTCTGCGAGCGGCCATCGGGTCCTGATCAGCTTGTCACTTCTTGACGAGCCGCGCTCGGTACACCGGAGCCCCGGAAGCGATGTAGCGGCGCTCACGCGTCGAAGGCGCCTCTTCCGGATCGTACGGGTGAAACACCAACGCGCCGAGCGGGTTGTGGAAGCCGGCGTCTTCCAACACCTTGATGCCGCGCACGCCCACGTCTTCCACGTCGGTGCGGAAGTCGAAGCGGCCGCCCGGAATCAGGAGCGTCAGCAGGAACCGCGTGAACTCCGGCTGCAGAATCGCGCGCTTCTGGTGGGCGCGCTTCCACCACGGGTCGGGGAACTGCAGGTGCAGCTGCGACACGGTGCCGGGCGCGAAGATCTTCGGCAGCAGCTCGCGCGCGTCACCTTCGACGACCTTGAGGCCGGTGTAGCCGTGCTTCTCGGCGCGGTGTGCGACCTCACGGGCGTATTTTTTCCGCCACTCGAAGGCGAGGAAGTTCACGTGCGGGTTGCGGCGGCAGTACTCGAGCGCGAAGCCACCGGCGCCACAGCCGATCTCCACTTCGAGCGGCCCTTCGCGGCCGAAGATCTGCGCCCAGTCCGGCGGCGACTTCAGTTCGAGGACGTCAGGGCTTGCCGGCGTGGGACGAAAGGGGATGCGGCTCATCGGCGCGCGCGGCTAGCACGTCGCAGCAGGAAAAGCAGTGCGAGCGCAGCCAGCGAAGGCACCGACGCACAGGAACACGGTCGTGGTGCGAACACCGGCGGCTCGGTGATGCCCAGGCCACCCAGCTCGCGCGCGGGCAGTGGCGTCTCGGCGTTGTTGGTGTTGCCGCGATCGTGCCCCGCACTTTCCCACACGAGATCCGCGAGGCGGCCGCGCATCACCCAGCGCACCACGTCACCGCGGGTGGTCCGCACCGCCAGCTCGAGGCGATCGCGCGCGACGCCGATGGCCGGCGCTGACAACACACTCCCCAATGCAGGCATGGGCGATTCGGGCGGTGAGTCACCGAGCTCGTCGATGATGAACAACAGCCCGTCTTCCGTGGGAAGCAGCACGTCGGGCCGGCGATCTCCGGTGAAGTCCGCGACGACGAAGCCGCCTCGGGCCGGCGGGTGCGTGAGCCGGCGGAGCACCTCGCGGGCGACGAACGGCTCGTCTGCACGAAGCGCGCGTTCGATCTGGTAGCGCGTGAGCTCCCACGCCGCACCAGCGGCTTCGACCTGAACGAGTGAGCGGTTGCTTCCGAGGCCCAGCCTCGCCACCGCGGGTGGCACGACCGACGGCTTCCAGCCGGTGAGCTCGAGGCGATGCGAGCCGTCGGGGCCGTAGACCGCGTCGACGATGACCTCGAGCCGCTCGTCGTCGACCAGGTCGGCGAGCAACGCCTGGCTGGCGCGCGTCGGCCTCGACCAGCTGACGTTGCTCGGGCCGAACTCGCCGCTGATCAAGACGTGGAGCTCGCTGCCGTTGGCGATGGCGAAGTCGGCGGTGGTGTCTCGATCGATTCGCCCGGCGGCCGGTGACGACACCTGCGGCGCCGGGAGTCGATGCGTCCACGTCGTCGAGCCGACCGCGTGCGTGAGCAGCCCATCGCGGTCGACGGTGACGAGGGCGGTGCCGTTGAGGGTCGGCACCACGACCGGCGGGCCAGCCGGCGCAGCGGCGAGCTGTCGTGCGAAGGCGCTCAGTTCAGCGCGGCGCGGGTCGAACACCTTCAGCGCGCCGTCGTCACCGAGCATCATGAAGTCGAGCTCCGCGTCGCCATCGAGATCCGCGAAGGCTGGCGCGAGCCGTCCAGAAGAAAGCGACGTCGTGTAGTCGCGCAGCTCCATACCCAGACCGCGAAGCCCCTCACGCGACGGGGCAAAGACCACGTCGGTGCGGGCCTTTTCGAGATCGACGAATCGTGGAGGTCCCGAGCCCGGCCCGAAGTCGTTCGGCGCCAGCTGACCGGGGTTGGAGCCTTGCGGCGGCGCGGCAATCAATGTCGTCCATGTGTAGGGCCCGGCGCGCTCCTCGAAGCGCACGAAGGCCTGCAGCGCATCTGCATCGAGCGGGCGAGTGAGCACGGCGGCGAGCGGTAGACCTCCGTCGCAGCTGAGCTCGGCACCCTCGACGAAACAGCGGTCCGCTTCGCGCCGCGGACTGGTGCTCAGCGGAAGAAAACGGGGCAAGCGCTGCGGCGCTTCAGGCAGCGGCTGTTCCGCGCGTTCGACGGCGAACCCGACGTCTCTGCGGCCGAGCAGCCCGACGATTTGATCAGCGCCCGCATCGGGCGCGACCGAGCGAACGAGACCGACGCTGCCGGCGAAGATCGCGTCGCCGGGTTGAACACGCGGGTGCAGCGCGAGCGGCAACATCGACGGTGCGCTGATCACCACGGCGGGCGTCGCGTCGAGCGCGGCATTCACGGCCGCAGACACGTCGCGCTCGGACACGGCCAGCATCAACACGCTGACGCCCGGAAAAGAGATGGCGGCGTGCAACGACGCATCGTCCACCACGAGCGGAACCAACGTGCACTCGGGACACACGCCGAGGCCCTCGACGCCATCATTCACGGGCGCTGCGAGCACCCGCCAGTCCGTCCCTGCGTCACGGCTCTGAATGCCCGCGTCGCGAACGAAATCCCACCCGCAGAGGTCGTCGATTCTTCCGTTGCCATCCTGGTCGACGCCATCGGCGTAGGCCGCCAGCACGTCTTCGAGATCGATGGCTCCGTTCTGATTCACGTCGGGCGCGGTGAGGTCACCCGGGTCGACGCGACCGTTGCCGTTCACGTCGATAGCCGTCGGGAGCTCGGCGGCGTTCAGTCTCCACGCGCGGGCCACGACGGGATCGCTCACGTCGACGGCACTCGCGGCGATGGCCAACACGACGTCCGGCGAGCCACGCGTGATGCTCCACGCACGGTCGATGCGCAGGCCGCCGTCTTCGTACGACTTGAAGGCCCGGGCCTCGCTCCAACCGGGTTCGTTCGGCCAGTTCACGGGCTGCGCGTACGCGTCGACGCCGGCATCACGGGGCACGGGCCAGGCGGCGAGCAGAAGTGCGACGACGAGACTCACAGGCGTTCCTGGAAATGCGGGGCTATATGCGGCCGCATGAAGGTCTACTCGTCCCTCGCCGAGGCGTCGAACGGTGCGTTGCGTGGCAGTGCCGTGTGTCTTGGAAACTTCGACGGTGTGCACCTCGGCCATCAGGCGCTGTTCGACGAGGCCGCGAAGCACGGGCCGGTGGTGGCGCTCACGTTTCAGCCGCACCCGGGCAAGGTGCTCCAGCCGCAGCTCGCGCCGCGGTTGATCGTCGGTCAGCAGCGGAAGATGGAACTGCTCGAAGCCGCCGGGGCGACCGCCGTCATCGTGCAGCCGTTCTCGATCGAGTACGCGCGCACGCCCCCGGCCGACTTCGAGTCGGCGCTGCTCGACGGTGTTGGCGCGCGCACCATCGTCGTCGGTTACGACTTCACCTACGGCACCAAACGCGCGGGCACGGTGGCGACGCTCGAAGCAGCAGCGGCCGCACGCGGCGCGCAGGTCAAGGTCGTGAGCGCGGTGAGCATCAACGGCGTCGTCGTCTCGTCGAGCAAGATCCGCGAGTACGTGCTCGAGGGCCGCGTCGAAGCTGCGACCGCCTTGCTGGGGCGCCCGTTCGATCTCGACGGCATGGTCGTGCCCGGAGCCGGCCGTGGCCGCACGATCGGCTTCCCCACCGCCAACGTCGACACGCTCAACGAGCTTCGTCCAGCCGCGGGCGTGTACGCCGTGCGCGTGCGCGTCGAAGGCGAGCCCCGCTGGCACGGCGGCGCGGCGAACATCGGTGTGAAACCTACATTTGGCGGCGGCGAAGTGACGATCGAGGCGCACCTGTTCGACTTCGCCGGCGACCTGTACGTGAAGCGGCTCCGGGTGCAATTCATCGAGCGGCTGCGTGCCGAAATGCGCTTCGCCTCAGCGGCTGAATTGTCCTCCCAGATCGCGCGGGATCTCGAAAAGGCGAGGGCGGCCGTCGCGCGATGCGCTCCGTGATTCCTTGCTTTGCCTGAACCGGGCGGTTTGAATTCGCGGGCTCTTTTTCACCGCGTTTTCAAGCGAGGGCACCACCCCTATGTCAGGCCGTCTCGGCGAGCTGCTGGTTCGCGAAAATCTCATCTCCGTCCAGTCGCTCCGTAAGGCGCAGGAAGAACAACAGAAGACCGGTAGCCGCATCGGTACCGCGCTGATCAAGGTCGGCGCCATCGAAGAGACGAAGCTCACCGACTTCCTCTCGAAGCAGTACGGCGTGCCTGCGATCAACCTCAAGGAGTTCGATGTCGAGCCCGACATCATCAAGCTCGTTCCCAAGGAGGTCGCCGAGAAACACCTCGTCGTTCCCGTGAACCGCGCGGGCAGCGCGCTCATCGTCGCCATGTGCGACCCCGCGAACATCTACGCGGTCGACGACCTCAAGTTCCTCACCGGCTACAACATCGAAGCCGTCGTCGCGAGCGAGCCCGCGATTCGTGAGGCCATCGAGCGCTACTACGCCGAGAAGGGCCCCAGCCTCGAGGAGATCGTCGGAGGCATGGACGCCGACGACGTCGAGGTCGCCGACAGCGAGGGTGACGTCAACGTCGAGGAGGCCGCCAAGGCTGCCGACGACGCGCCCGTCATCAAGCTGGTGAACCTGATCCTGAAGGACGCGATTTCGAAGCGCGCGTCCGACATTCACATCGAGCCGTACGAGAAGGACTTCCGCGTTCGCTTCCGTATCGACGGCGTGCTGTACGAAGTGATGAAGCCGCCCATGAAGCTTCGCAACGCGATCATCTCGCGCGTGAAGATCATGTCGTCGCTCGATATCTCCGAGCGTCGTCTGCCGCAGGACGGCCGCATCAAGATCAAGCTGGGCGGCGGCAAGGAGATGGACTTCCGCGTGTCGGTCTGCCCGACGCTCTTCGGCGAGAAGATCGTCATGCGTCTGCTCGACAAGTCGAACCTCCAGCTCGACATGACGAAGCTCGGCTTCGACCCCGAGCCGCTCAAGTGGTTCAAGGAGGCCATCGACCGGCCGTACGGCATGGTGCTCGTCACCGGCCCCACGGGCTCCGGCAAGACCACCACGCTCTATTCGGCGCTGGCAGCGCTCAACGACCCGACGACCAACGTGTCGACCGCGGAAGATCCCGTCGAGTTCAACTTCGCCGGCATCAACCAGGTGCAGATGCAGGACAGCATCGGCCTCAACTTCGCGGCCGCGTTGCGCAGCTTCCTGCGCCAGGACCCCGACACCATCATGATCGGCGAGATCCGCGACTTCGAGACCGCGGAAATCGGCGTGAAGGCCGCGCTCACGGGCCATCTCGTGCTGTCCACGCTGCACACCAACGACGCGCCGGGCACCGTCAGCCGCCTGCTGAACATGGGTATCGAACCGTTCATGGTGACGGCGTCGCTCAACCTGATTCTGGCGCAGCGCCTGATGCGTCGCCTCTGCAACAACTGCAAGAAGGCGGTGCAGAACGTCGACGAGCAGGCGCTGATCGATGCCGGCATCGCCGCCGACAAGATCGGCACCTTCACGCTCTACGAAAAGGGCGGCTGCAAGGAGTGCAACGACCGCGGCTACCGCGGCCGTGTCGCCGTGTACGAAGTCATGCCGTTCTGGGACCCGCTCAAGGAGCTCGTCATCAACGGCGCCTCCGCCGCGGAGCTCAAGGCCGAAGCGATTCGGCTCGGCATGCAGACCCTGCGCATGGCCGCGCTCGGCAAGGTCATCGCCGGCTCGTCCACCATCGAAGAGGCGGTCAGCAACACCGCCCCTGACCGCTTCTAAGAAACGAGGAATCTTTCGTGGCGAACCTGCATCAGCTGCTCAAGGCCATGGTCGATCGCGGTTCCAGCGATCTCCACATCACCACCGGCTCTCCGCCGCAGCTCCGTATCGACGGCGAGCTCGTGCCGCTCAAGATGAACCCGCTCACGCCGGTCGAGACGAAGCAGCTGTGCTACTCGATTCTCACCGACGCGCAGAAGCACAAGTTCGAAGAAGACAACGAGCTCGACCTCTCGTTCGGTGTGAAGGGCCTCTCGCGCTTCCGCTCGAACATCTTCATGCAGCGCGGTGCCGTCGCCGGCGCCTTCCGCACGATTCCGTTCAAGATCCTCACGTTCCAGGAGCTGGGTTTGCCGCCCATCGTTCAGGAGCTCTCGAAGAAGCCGCGCGGGCTGATGCTCGTCACCGGCCCGACGGGCTCAGGCAAGTCGACCACGCTCGCGTCGATCATCGACAAGATCAACACCGACCGTCACGAGCACATCATGACGATCGAAGACCCGATCGAGTACCTGCACCCGCACAAGAACTGCCTCGTCAACCAGCGCGAAGTCGGCGCCGACACGAAGTCGTTCAAGCTGGCGCTCAAGTACATTCTCCGCCAGGACCCCGACGTGGTGCTGGTCGGCGAGATGCGAGACCTCGAGACCATCGAAGCGGCGCTCGTCATCGCCGAGACCGGTCACATCGCCTTCGCCACGCTGCACACCAACAGTGCCGTGCAGACCATCAACCGCATTCTCGACGTGTTCCCGCCGTATCAGCAGCCGCAGGTTCGCGCGCAGCTGAGCTTCGTGCTCGAAGGCATCATGTCGCAGTCGCTGCTGGCCAAGGCCAACGGCGGCGGGCGCGTGCTGGCGCTCGAGGTGATGATCCCCAACCCCGCAATCCGAAACCTGATCCGCGAAGACAAGGTGCATCAGATCTATTCGCAGATGCAGGTCGGTCAGTCGAAGTTCGGCATGCAGACCTTCAATCAGGCGCTCGCGGCGTTGCTGGGTCGCAAGATCATCTCGGCGGAAGAAGCGTTCGGCCGCAGCTCCGACCCCGACGAGCTCAAGAACATCATGGCCAGCGGTGGCGGCCTCGGCGCGCTGCCGGGTCACCAGGCCACGGGCGCGGTGCCCCGACCGGGTCAGCCGGGTAGGTGAGAGTAGGCCCGCGTCACGCATTTGGAGTTTTCCGTGGCGGCGGTACCATCCGGCCCCGCTCCCGCCCGTAGAAGGAACGAAGACGTCATGGCCCAACAAGCTGCCACTGTGAAGCAGACCGCCGCCCGCCCCGCGGCGAAGAAGAGCAGCACGCCCATCTATCTCTGGGAGGCGAAGACCAAGCAGGGCGAGGTGAAGAAGGGCGAGATGGAGGCCGGCGACCAGAAGGCCGTCGAGTCCCGCCTTCTCTCACTCGGTCTGACCCCGACCAAGGTTCGCAAGAAGAGCATCCTCGACGCGAACCTCTCGCTGCCCGGCAGCGTGAGCGGCAAGGACATCCTCATCTTCACGCGCCAGTTCGCGACGATGATCGATGCCGGTCTTCCGCTCGTTCAGTGTCTCGACATTCTCGGTTCGCAGACCGAGAACCCGGCGTTCCGCAAAGTCATCTTCGCCATCAAGAACCGCGTCGAAGGTGGTTCGACCTTCTCAGACGCGCTGAAGGATCACCCCAAGGTCTTCGACGAGCTCTTCGTGCAGCTGTGCGCCGCTGGTGAAGTCGGCGGTATTCTCGACACCATTCTCAACCGTCTCGCGGTGTACCGGGAGAAGAGCGAGAAGCTGAAGCGCAAGGTGAAGGGCGCGCTCACGTACCCCATCGCCGTCATCTCGATCGGTATCGTCGTCACCGCCGTGCTCCTCATCAAGGTGACGCCGGTGTTCGAGAAGATGTTCTCCGACTTCGGGTCCGCGCTGCCCGGCCCCACGCAGGTGGTCGTCGACCTCTCGAACTGGCTGCAGGCGTACATCATTCACCTGCTCATCGGCATCGCCGCCACGGTGTTCGCCTGCATGGCGTTCTACCGGAACCCGCGCGGGCGCGAGATCTTCGACAAGGCCATTCTCCACGCGCCGATCTTCGGTGACCTGATTCGCAAGGTCGCCGTTGCCCGCTTCACGCGCACGCTCGGCACCATGATCAGCTCCGGCGTTCCCATTCTCGACGCGCTCGACGTCACCGCGAAGACGGCCGGTAACCGCACCATCGAGAAGGGCATTCAGTACGTCCGCAGCAAGATCTCCGAAGGTAAGAACATCGCGGGCCCGCTCGCCGACACCAAGGTGTTCCCCTCGATGGTGGTGCAGATGATCGGCGTCGGTGAAGCCACCGGCGCGATGGACCAGATGCTCGGAAAGATCGCCGACTTCTACGACGACGAAGTCGACGCCGGTGTCGCCGGCCTCACCGCCCTCATCGAACCCATCATGATGGTCTTCCTCGGCGGCGTCGTCGGTGGCTTCCTCATCGCGATGTACCTGCCGATCTTCAGCATCGCCGGTGCCATCAAGTAGCAGCGCGGCGACGGCGCCTGACCTCCGCGTCAGGTTGCTGTGGCTCACCATCTTCCGAACCATCGTCACCACCCTCATCATGGGTGGTCTCGCGCTGCAGCTGATCGGCGAGCACACGCGCGCCGAGCTGTCGCTGGGCGACGTGGCGAGCTTCGGCCTCATCGGCGCCAGCTACGTCTTCACGTTGATCAACGGCGTGCTGCTGCGCGCGGGCCGCGTCGGCAATGGCGCCGCGTGGGTGCAGATTCCATTCGACGTATTGCTCGCCGGGGCCGTGGTCTTCGTCACCGGCGGCGCGCGCTCTCCGTTCGCGTTTCTCTTTCTCGTCTCCATCATCGGCGCGGCGGTGCTGCTGGGGACGCGCGGGGCCGTCGCCGGTCTGGTCGGCGCGGCGCTCGGGTATTCGCTGGTGGTTGGCTGGCAGCTGTCGTCGGCGGCGTACCTCGATCGTCGGCTGGTGTCGGAAGTCGGCGTGCAGTTGCTCGCACAGCTGCTGATCGCCGTGCTCGCTGGCTACGTCGGTGAGCAGCTCTCGCGCACCGGCGGCAGCCTCTCGGCCCGTGAGCGAGATCTGCGCGCGTTGACCGTGCTCCAGAACGAGATCGTTCGCGCCATGCCTTCTGGCCTGCTCACCAGCGACGCCTATGGCCACGTGAGCTTCGCCAACCCGGCGGCTGAAGCCATCTTCGGTGTGCCCTCGCCGGCCATGCTGGGCAACTCGCTCGACGAGATCATTCCCGGTGCGATCGGCGCGCCACGTGGTCGTCGCATCGAGCGACGGGTGCAAACGCCGCGCGGCGAGCTGATTCTCGGTCTCTCGGTGACCCCGCTCGCGGGTGGCGAGGGCCTGTTGGTGGTCTTTCAGGATCTCACCGAGCTGCGCCGGGTCGAAACGGAGCTCGAGCGCATCGATCACCTCGCGACGCTGGGCCGCCTGTCGGCGCAGCTGGCGCACGAGATCCGCAATCCACTCGCGGCGATGCGCGGTTCGGCGCAGATGCTCGCGAGCGACGGGGCGGGCGGGCCCTCGGAGCGGCTCGCGCGGTTGATCGTGCGCGAATCAGACCGGCTGGCCGAGCTCGTGGAGGGGTACCTCAAGCTCGCCCGGCCGCCCCCGCCGCAGCTCGCGCCGACGCGCCTCGATGCGGTGGTGCGCGAGACGCTCGAGCTGCTGCGTTCCGACCCTGCGTTCGCGGCCGTGCCCGTCGAGGAGTGGGTCGCACCGGTGTCGGCGATGTGTGACGCCGCGCAGGTGCGCCAGGTGTTGATCAACCTCCTGCGCAACGCCGCGCATGCGGTGCAACCGTCGCGTGGCCGGCTGCGCGTGGTGGTCGACTCCAGAGACGGCGTGCCCACCGTCGAGGTGTGGGACAGCGCAGGCGCCATCGCTCCGGAAGATCTCTCGCGAATCTTCGAACCGTTCTTCAGCCGCTCCAGAGGCGGGAGTGGGCTCGGCCTCTCGACGGTGCAGACCATCGTGCAGGCGCATGGCGGGCACATCGACGTCAGCTCGAGTCCCGAGACGGGCACGTTGTTCTCGGTCAAGCTGCGGGCCGAGTAGGAGCACGCACCGATGGCACGCATCCTGGTGGTCGACGACGAGCTTTCCATTCGCGAGTACCTCGAGGTGCTGCTGTTGCGTGCGGGGCACGTCGTGGAACTCGCCGAGAGCCTGGCGACGGCGAGCAGCGCGCTGCAGAACCGCGGCTTCGACCTCGTCATCAGCGACTTCCGCATCGGTCACGACTCGGGCATCGACGTACTCAAGCTCGCGCGCTCGCTGCCGTCGCCGCCGGAGGTGATTCTGATCACCGCCTACGGCACGCCCGCGTCGGCCGTCGAAGCGATGCGGCAGGGCGCCTACGACTACATCAGCAAGCCGTTCGACAACGAGGAGCTGCTGCTGCTCATCGAGCGCGCGGTCGAGAAGTCGCGGCTGCGCGAAGAGAACCGGCAACTGCGGCAGACGCTCGTGCCGCGCGCCGAGTACTTCATCGGCACCAGCCCGCTGATGCGCAACGTGTGGACGTTGGTCGACAAGGTCGCGCAGGCGAAGTCGACCACCGTGCTCATCACCGGCGAGAGCGGTACCGGGAAGGAAGTGGTGGCCCGCGCGGTGCACAACCGCAGCCCGCGTGCTGCCGCGCCCTTCGTGCCGATCAACTGTGGCGCCATCGCCGAAGGGCTGCTCGAGAGCGAGCTCTTCGGGCACGTGAAGGGCGCGTTCACCGGTGCGCAGAGCGATCGCGTCGGCATCCTCGTGTCGGCGGGTGAGGGCACCGTGTTGCTCGACGAAGTGGGCGAATTGCCGCTGGGCACGCAGGTGAAGCTGCTGCGCGTGCTCCAGGAGCGCCGCGTGAAACCCGTGGGCAGCTCGCGGGAGATCCCCTTCGAAGCGCGCGTGCTCGCGGCCACCAACCGCCGCCTCGATGAAGAGGTGAAGGCCGGGCGCTTCCGTGAAGATCTCTTCTTCCGTCTCAACGTCATCAACGTCGACCTGCCGCCGCTGCGCGCGCGTCGCGAAGACATCCGCCCGCTGGCGACGTTCTTCCTCGGTCGTGTCGCCGAAGAGCTCGGGCGGCCGGGGCTGCGCTTCACCGAGGAGTCGCTCAAGGCCCTCGAGGCGTATGCCTTCAGCGGCAACGTGCGTCAGCTGCACAACCTCGTCGAGCGCGCGGCGACGTTGAGTGACAGTGACTCGCTGGGGCTCGACAGCCTGCCACCGGCGGTGAGCGGCGTGAGTGACTCGGCGTCTTCGGCCGACGTGCAGATCGGCGAGAAGTTCTCGCTCGAGCGGCACCTCGACGAAGTCGAACGGCGGTTCCTGCAGGAAGCGTTGCGGCGTTCGGGTGGCGTGAAGATGCGCGCGGCCGAGCTGCTCGGCCTCACCTTCCGCTCCCTTCGATACCGTCTGGCGAAGCAGGGCCTCGGCGATCGAGAAGACGCATGAAGCTGCGGCTGTTGCTCACCTCGGTGGTCATCGCCGTGGTGACCGTCGTGGCGACGTGGCTCACCATGCAGCCTCTGCTGGCCCGCGCCGCAGCCGGCGGCACGTGGCAGCGCGCGAGCTCGCTGGTGCTGGGCCTCGACCTCGTCGTCGCAGTGCTGCTGATTCTGCTCGTGCTCCAGGTCACGGTCGGTCGCCCGGTCACGCGCCTGGGCGAGGTGGTCGAGCAACTCGTTCCCGGCGCGCTGGACGACGGTCCGTTGCTCGTTCGCCTCGACGTGGCGCTGCGAAGGCTCGCCGCCGAGCTCTCGCACGAGCGGGGCGCCAGCCGCGGTCAGCTCGACGAGCTCAGCCGCTCTCACGAATCGTTGCTCCGCCTGCAGACCGAGCTCGTCGCGGCCGACCGCCTCGCCACCGTCGGCAAACTCGCCTCGGGCGTGGCCCACGAGGTCGGCAATCCACTCTCGGGAATTCTGGGGTACCTGTCCGTCATCCGCATGCGGCACGGCAGCAACGCCGAGTTGATCGAGCTGGTGGATCGCCTCGAGCAGGAGGTGCAGCGCATCGATCAGATCGTTCGCAGTCTGCTCGAGCTCGGCCGGCCGTCTCGCGGGCGCGCCGAGCCGGTCGACGTCAAGCCGCTCGTCGATTCGTGCGTGCGCCTGCTGCGCGCCAGCCGCGACTTCTCGTCGGTGAAGATCGTGGTCACCGGCGTGCAGTCGCTCTGGTTGCGGGCCGAACCGGGGCCGCTCTCGCAGGTGCTCGTGAACCTGCTCATCAACGGCGCGCAGGCCATGGGCGGGCAGGGAGAGATCGACGTGAGGCTCGAGCAGCTCGAGGGCGGCGGCGCGGTGATCGTCGACGACCGGGGGCCGGGGCTTCCCGACGCGGTCAAGGCGCGCCTGTTCGAGCCCTTCTTCACCACCAAGCCCGCCGGCAAAGGCACGGGTCTGGGGCTCGCGGTGTCGCGTCACCTGCTCTCGCAGTTCGACGGCTCACTCGACGCGGGTGACCGACCGGGCGGCGGCGCGCGGTTCACCATTCGGCTCGCTGGCCCATGACCCTCTGCTAAGGCTCGAACGCTCATGCCCACTCTGCGCAACGTGCTCATCGCCGACGACGAAGCTTCGATTCGTCACGTGCTCACGTTGGTGCTCGCCGAGAACGGCTACGAGGTGCGCGCGGTGAGCGACGGTGAAGAGGCGCTCAAGGAGCTCGCCGCGCGGCCGTACGACGTCGTGCTCTCCGACGTGCGCATGCCGAAGCTCGACGGCATTCAGCTCCTCGAGAAGGCGATGGCGCTCAACCCCGAGCTCACGTTTCTGGTGATGAGCGCGTACGGCTCGAAAGACCTCGCGCTCGAAGCGGTGGCCAGGGGCGCGTACGACTTCATTCAGAAGCCCTTCAAGCCCGAAGAAGTGGTGTTCGTGCTTCGCAAGGCCGAGGAGCGGCAGCGGCTGGTTCGCGAGAACAAGCGCCTGCGCTCCGGCCCGCTGGCGTCAGGGCCGCTCGATCGCCTGCTGGGCGGGAGCGAGCCGATGGCGGCGCTCAAGAAGCAGATCATGCGGCTCGCGCCCGTCACCAGCACCGTGCTGATCAACGGTGAATCAGGCACGGGCAAGGAGCTGGTCGCGCGCGCGCTCCACGAGCTGTCTCCGCGCGCGGCGATGCCCTTCGTCGCCGTGAACTGCGGCGCCATCGCGCCCACGCTCATCGAATCGGAGCTCTTCGGCCATGCCCGCGGGGCCTTCACCGATGCACGCACCGCTCGGCGCGGGCTCTTTGCCGAGGCCGATGGCGGCACCATCTTCCTCGACGAAGTGGGCGAGTTGCCGATGTCGGCGCAGGTGAAGCTGCTGCGCGTTCTTCAGGAGAGCGAGATTCGCCCGGTCGGTGAATCGCGCTCGGAGAAGGTCGACGTGCGCGTGGTCGCGGCGACCCTTCGGGACCTCGCCAGGCTCGTCGAGAAGGGTGAGTTCCGCGAAGACCTCTACTTCCGCTTGAACGTGGTGCCGCTCAAGGTGCCGCCGCTCAAGCTGCGTGGTGACGACGTGTTCGTCCTCGCGCGCGCGTTCCTCGAGCGCTTCAACCGCCAGTTCAATCGCTCCCCGGCGCTCGAGGGCTTCACGCCCGACGCCGAAGCCCTGATCCGCGCCTACGCGTGGCCCGGCAACGTGCGCGAGCTCGAGAACGCCATCGAACGCGCGGTGCTGCTCGCCGAGGGTGGTCACATCGCGCCCGAGAATCTCCCCGAGAAGATGTGGACGGTGCGGCCCGCGCCGGGCGCCCCGGGGCTGGCGCTGCCGTCGCCTGCGTCGATGCAGTTCTCCTTGAAGCGCGCGATCGAAACCGTCGAAGCACAGTTCATTCGCGCAGCGCTGCAGCAGACGCGCGGCAACCGCACACGCGCGGCCGAGCTCCTCGAGATCAGCCACCGCGCGCTGCTCTACAAGGTGAAGGACTACGGCATCGACCCCGATGCCGAGGGCGAAAAAGGCCCCGCCTGATCCACTACCGGTAGTGGGTACGAAGTGTCGCACCCGCGCTTGAGGGTATACCTACATATCTTTGACGTATAATTATGGGGTCAAAGAGTGATCTAAAACGTTGACACTGCCCGGGTGGGCAGCGCACGATTCTGATCCAGAAAATGAGCGACGACGAGACGAAGAAGGGGAATCGCCTTCAGACGCTTCGCGAAGAGCGGCTGCTGTCGAAGGCGGAGCTGGCGCGTCGTGCGGGTGTTTCCGTTCTCACCATCGATCGAGTCGAGAAGGGTCAGCAGTGCCGGCTCGACACCAAGCGAAAGATCATCCTCGCGCTCGGGCTGAAGGTGACCGATCGCGATCAGGTGTTCGAAGAGTGACGGCCGTTTTTTTCGGACTTCCCTGATCTGACCGTAGGCTTCAACCGCACGCAGGACACTCGAAGGAGCCGCTGCATATGGCGAAGGGCAAACTGGCGCTGGGGCTCGACATCGGATCTTCCGGTGTGAAGCTCATCCAGCTGAAGGAGCAGCGGCGCCGAGGCGAAGTCTCGTACGCCCTGCAGAGCTTCGGCATGAAGCCGCTGCCTCCGGAAGCAATCGTCGACGGCGCGCTGATGAACAGCACCGCCATCGTTCAGGCGATTCAGGAGCTGCTCGGCGAGCTGAAGGTCAAGCAGAAGGAAGTCGCGATCGGCGTCAGCGGCCACTCGGTGATCATCAAGAAGATCTCGATGCCCCGCATGTCGCAGGAAGAGCTCGAAGAAGCGATTCAGTGGGAAGCCGAGCAGCACATTCCCTTCGACATCAAGGACGTGAACCTCGACACGCAGATCCTCCGGCCCGACGCGAACGACGCGACCGGCCAGATGGACGTGCTGCTGGTCGCCGCCAAGAAGGACATGATCAACGACTACTCGTCGGTCGTGTCTGAAGCGGGGCTCACGCCGGTCGTCGCCGACGTCGACGCCTTTGCGGTGCAGAACTGCTTCACCGTCAACTACGAGGCGCCCGCCACGGAGACCGTCGTGCTCATCAACGCCGGCGCGGCGGTGGTGAACATCAACATCCTCTCGCAGGGGGTGACGACGTTCACGCGTGACGTGACCATCGGTGGCAACCAGTTCACCGAAGAGATCCAGAAGCAGCTGTCGGTCTCGTACGAAGAGGCCGAAGCGCTCAAGGTCGGTGGCGGCCGCGCCGACGCCGACGCCGTGGTTCCGCAGGAAGTCGAGAAGGTGATGAGCCAGGTCGCCGAGCAGGTGGCCGGTGAAATTCAGCGCTCACTCGACTTCTACGCAGGCACCGCGGCCGACGCGAACTTCACCAAGGTGTACCTGTCGGGTGGCACGGCGAAGGTGCCGGCGCTCTTCAAGACCATCGAGTCACGCGTCGGCGTGCCGGTCGAGATCCTGAACCCGTTCAAGCGCATCGAGATCGACAACCGCAAGTTCGACCCCGCGTTCATCATGGACGTGGCTCCTCAGGCCGCCGTCGCAGTCGGCCTCGCTCTGCGCAAGCCCGGCGACAAACTCGGCTGAACAAGGACTGACTCGAGATGATGATTCGCATCAACCTCCTGCCGGTTCGGCAGGTCCAGAAGCGTGAGCAGGGGCGGCAGTTCATCGCCCTGATCATCGGCACGCTGATCATCGCCATCGCCGGCAACGCGTACTGGTACGTGTGGCTCGACGGGAAGCGTGAAGCCGCTCAGCGCCGCCTCGATGACACCAACGCTCGCATCGCTCAGCTCGAGCGTGTGATCGGTGAGGTCAACAACCTCCAGCGCCGCAAGAAGGAAGTCGAAGAGAAGCTGGCCGTGCTCGACAAGCTGCGCAAGCAGCGCGGCGGCCCGGTGAAGGTGCTCGACGCGCTCGCCACGTCGATCCCCAAGAAGGTGTGGATTTCGAACTTCGACGAGCGCGGCGGCGCGGCGGTGATGACCGGCAACGCCGAGAGCTTCGACGACGTCTCGGAGTTCATGCGCTCGCTCAACGCGATCGTGTGGACACCCAAGGGCATGGGCCGGATCATCGAGCGCAAGCGCGACGGCAGCGCGCAGGTCGAGTTGCTCGGAGGCGACGCAGCCATCGAGCAGTTCGGTGCCACCGAGTTCGCCAATTTCTTCTCGAACATCGAACTTCAGGGCACCGAAGCGGCCATGGGACCCAAGGGCGTCAAGCTCGTGCGGTTCGACATGACGCTCCTGGTGAACTTCGCGATCTGAGGCCGACGTGGAACAACTGATCGAACGCGTCAACAAGCTCGCAACGCCGGTGAAGGCCGGCATCATCGCGGGCATCATTCTGTTGCTGACGGCGGGTACGTACTTCCTCGTCATCACCGACATCGAGACCCGCATCGAGGGCATCAAGGCCGAGCAGCAGGCCAAGGACATCACGCTCGCCGAGAAGCAGGCCATCGCCGACAACCTCAGTGAGCGCCGCAAGGAGATGGACGCCCTCGAGCAGCGCTTCGAAGAGGCGCTCACCCAGCTGCCCGAGAAGAAGGACATCGAAGAGTTGCTCTCGCAGCTCAACGACGTGGGCAAGAAGGCGGGCCTGGAGATCGGCCGCGTCACGCCCGGTGTGGAGCGCCCCGAGGGCTTCTACTCCAGCATCCCCATCAGCATGTCGGTCGCAGGCAACTACCACGAGATCGCCACCTTCCTTCAGGAGATCGCCGGTCTGCGTCGCATCGTGAACGTCTCGAACCTCCACCTCGGCAACCCCACGATGCGCGGCGACAAGGTGATGTTGAACTCCGAGTTCATGGCCACCACCTTCCGCTTCAGTGATGCCCGCAAGCCGGGAGGTGCTCCGTGAAGTCGCTCCTCAAGTTCTCGCTCTCGGCGGTGTTGCTGGGTGGCGTGCTCAGCGGCTGCGAAGACGAAGCGCCGCCGCCGCCCCCGCCGGCGGTCGCCAGGAAGAAGGCGCCGGTCGAGGCCGCGCCCGTCGTCGCCGCCACGCAGATCGACTACGTCTACAACGCCATCAACAAGCGCGACCCGTTCCGCGGCATGACCCTCGACACGCCGCGCACCGGCCCCGGCGACGGCGCGCCCACGCAGTCGTGCGACGACCCGTTGTGCCAGCTCGACCTCGACGAGCTCACGGTGGTCGCAGTGGTGAGCGGTGACGCCAACCCGCTCGCGATGGTCGAAGACCGCAAGGGTGTCGGCCACATCGTTCGCCGCAACACCAAGATGGGGAAGGCGGGCGGCAAGGTCACGCAGGTGCTCCGTGAGTGCATCGTGGTGACCTCCTTCGTCAGCGGCGGCGCCGACGGCAAGCCGATCGCGAAGAAGGACGAGATGTGCGTGAAGACCGCGGACGTGCGCAGCGAGCCCGCGTTCGACCTTCTGCGGAACAAAGAGTTCAGCCAGTGACTGCAATGAGCCAGGAGAAGACCATCATGAAGAGTGCCCTGTTGTTTGCCGGGCTCCTCGCCAGCACCGCGTTCGGCGCTTCGGAGAACGCTTTGACCGGCGTCACCGTGGCTCCCACGGCGGGCGGCGCGGAGGTCACGGTGCGTTGCAGCCAACCTCCCGTGTTCAACGTGTTCCGGCTGAAGGACCCCGACCGCCTGGTGGTCGACGTGTCGAACGCGAAGGTCGACGCCATCAAGGGTCACCACGACGGCGCGGGCCCGGTCTCGGGTGTCGTCGCCTCTCAGTTCTCCGACGCGAAGGCCGAAGTGGGCCGGCTGCTGCTCGGGCTCACCGACGCCGCGCGCTACGACGTCAAGGCCGTCGACAACACGCTCGTCATCTCGATCGACGGCGCGGCTACCCGCCCGGCGGTGGTGAGCGAAGCGACGCCTGCGCCGCGCGCCTCGGCGCCCGGTGAGACCATCATCGCCTCCCGTGTCGACGAGAAGCCGGTGGCCAACCCCGCCACGCGCCTCAAGGCCATCGTGGCCGACGGCCGCAAGGGCTTGCGCCTGGTGACCGACGGTGAAGTCGCGCGCTTCGAGGTGATCGAGCTCGCCGACCCCTCGCGCCTCGCCATCGACCTCCACGGCCTCAAGGGCTCGCCGCGCGCGCCGAAGCTGTCGCTCGCCAACGTGCGTGACGTTCGCGTCGGTGCCCACGGCGACAAGGTGCGCGTGGTGGTCGAGTTCGCGCAGCGCCCCGACTTCGACGTGCGCCGCCGCGGCGATGGCGTGGGCATCACGCTCAAGGGCGTGGCGCGCGACACCGTGGCCTCGAATGACGAAGGCCCCGCAGAGGTCGAGATCGACGGCGCCCCCGTCGCGCTGGAAGGCAGCAGCAAGATCGTGTCGAACACCGTGGAAGTCACCGACGTGTCCTTCAAGGAGTCGTCGAACGGCGGCGTGGTGCAGCTCAAGTTGAAGGGTGACGGCGCGAAGTGGTCGGTGGATCGCCCCGACGGCAAGAGCGCGGTGCTGAACCTCGAAGGCGCGCGCATCGCGCGCCAGCTCGAGCGCAGCCTCGACACCAGCGCGCTCGGCACGCCGGTGAAGATGGTCAGCGTGTTCGCGGTGCCGGGCGCGACCGACAAGGTTCGCGTGGTGGTGGCCGGTGAGCAGCAGCTCGAGCAGCTGGTCAACGAGCGCCCGGGCGTCGTGCAGTGGCGCTTCAGCGCCAGGGGGAGCAGCGAGCAGATCGTCGCCGAGAACCGTTCGGCTGGTTTCTCGACCGAAGCCGACACGGTGACGGAAGAGGGCGCGCCGCAGCAGCGCCGCTACGTGGGCAAGCGCGTGTCCTTCGAGTTCAAGGACATCGACATTCACAACCTGCTTCGCATCATCGCGGAGATCTCCAAGAAGAACATCGTGGTGGCCGACGACGTGGGTGGCCGCATCACCGTGCGGCTGCGCAACGTTCCGTGGGACCAGGCCCTCGAGCTCGTGCTGCGCAGCAAGAGCCTCGGCAAGGAGGAGTTCGGCAACATCATCCGCGTGGCGCCGCTGGCGACGCTCGAAGCCGAAGCGACCGCCAAGGCCGCGCGTGCCAAGGCTCGCATCGACTCGGCGCCGCTCTCGGTCGCCCTGGTGCCGGTCAACTACGCGACCGCCGGCGACATGTCGTCGCGTGTTCGTGAAGTGCTCTCGGCCCGCGGCAACGTGACCGTCGACACCCGCACCAACACGCTCATCGTGCGCGATCTCCCGGAGAACATCGCCAAGGTGCGCTCGCTGGTCACCAGCCTCGACCTGCAGACCCCGCAGGTGCTCATCGAGAGCCGCATCGTGGAAGCCAGCACCTCGTTCCGTCGCGAAGTCGGTATTCAGTGGGGTGGTCAGACCATCATGTCGGGCGCCACGGGCAACCCCACGGGCCTCGTCTTCCCGAGCTCGGTGGCCGTCACCGGTGGCGCGGAGCAGGGCGGCGGCATCGGCATGCCTGCGAACTCCAACTACGCCCTCAGCTTGCCCGTCGGCGCCGGCGCCGGTTCAGGTGGCGCGCTCGGCCTGGCCTTCGGCTCGGCGGGTGGCGCGGTGCAGTTGAACCTCCGCCTCTCGGCGCTCGAAGCGCAGGGCGCGGTGAAGACCATTTCGGCACCGAAGGTGACCACGCTCGACAACGAAACGGCCCGCATCAGCCAGGGTGTCTCGATTCCCTTCAGCCAGGTGTCGGCGGCCGGCGCCAACACGCAGTTCGTCGAAGCGCGCCTCTCGCTCGAAGTGACGCCGCACATCACCCAGGACGGCAGCGTGCTGATGCGCATCAACGCGCAGAACAACCAGCCTGACCCCGCCAACACCGGCGCCAACGGTCAGCCCGGTATCTCGCGCAAGGAAGCCAACACCAACGTGCTCGTGAAGGACGGCGAGACCACGGTCATCGGCGGTATCTACGTTCGCGCCGGTTCGACCAACACGTCGGGTCTGCCGATTCTCAGCAAGATCCCGGTGCTGGGCTTCTTCTTCCGCAACAACCGCGAGCTCGAGACCAAGAACGAGCTGCTGATCTTCATCACGCCGCGCATCTTGAACCGCGCGACTGTCGCGCAGAATCCGTGAGGGCTCCCATGAAACGAATCATTCTCACCACGTTGATGGCGTTCTCGTTCCTGACGTCGTCGTGCGCGAACCAGACTTCGCCGCTGGAGTTCACGAAGTTCTATCCGCTGGGTCCCACCTGCGACATTTCGGAGTTCGTCGACGGCTTCTTCGTCGCCAACGGGTCGCTCGACGTGGCGTGGGGCAACCCCACGTACGTCGTGGCGTTCCAGCTGACGAACGCCGAAGGGTATACGCAGCCCGCTCTGCAGATCGGCGATACCGTGCTCGAGCGCGCGAATCGTGAACAGCCGGTGCTCCGTCAGATCATCATTCAGTACCGCCCCAGCCGGCCTCTCGGCGTGAGCCTGAAGGAGCACGTGATTCCGTACACCGGCATCGTCGGCGGCAACATTCAGGGCACCGTGCAGCTGATCAGCCCCGAGTTGTCTCGCGCGCTGGCCGACACGCTGACGCCTGCAAACGACCTTTCGGACGTGGTCGACATCAACATCGACGTTCACTTCGAAGGCGAGATGGTCGGGTCGCGCACGAAGATCTCGACGGCGACCATGACCTTCCCGCTGCGCGTGTTCCGCTCTGCGCCGCCGGCGGGGTTCTCGTGTGCGAACGGTACGCGCCGCTTCCGCACCGATGCCGTGACCGGCGACAGCTGCTTGTACATCGGGCAGTCGTACAATCAGGTCAACACGCCGGTCGGGCCGTACCAGGGTGACACGGTCGACATGAACGGGAACCCCGTGCCTGGCGCCGACTGCTGCACCGCCCCTGGCTCGCCGGAGTGCTGAGTCATGTTCCGCGAAACGCTGGAAGAAGTGGGCGGTTCAGTATCGGGCGCGGTCTCGTGCAGCGTGATGGGCTTCGACGGCATCGCGGTCGAGACCTGGCAGCCTGACGCGCACGCCGAAAAGGCGGCCGAGGTCGATCTCTCGGCCTCGCTCGTCGAGTACGGCAACCTGCTCGGTCAGCTCAAGAACACCGCGACGACGCTCAAGTCGGGTGCGGTCGCCGAGCTCTCGGTGAACTCCGAGAAGCTCATCACCATCATGCGCATGGTGAATCAGGACTACTACGTGGTGCTCGCCCTCACGCCTGACGGCAACTACGGCAAGGGCCGCTACGCGCTGCGCATCGCGGCTCCGAAGCTGGCCAAAGAGCTCTAAAGGCAGCGAAAACAGTTACGCACGCGCGTACCCGAAGCCGCACCTCCAACACGGTGGTGCGGCTTTGTTGTTCTTGCGAGCGGCGAGGGGCCGGGGGTATGGGAGCCGCCTCTTTCAAGCTTTTCCATTTCACACGAGGAACACCCAATGGCTGGCGTCATCGACACGTCTGAATTCCGCAAGGGCATGAAGATCGAGATCGACGGAGAGCCCTTCGAGATCATCGAGTTCCAGCACGTGAAGCCCGGCAAGGGTTCGGCGTTCACGCGCACCACGATCCGCTCGCTGATCAGCGGTCGCAACCTCGAGCCCACGTTCAAGAGCGGCGACAAGGTCGATCGCCCCGACATCGAAGAGCGCGACATGCAGTTCCTCTACGCGCAGGGCGACGAGTTCCACTTCATGGACCAGAAGTCCTACGAGCAGACGTACATCTCGGAGAAGGTGCTCGGTGAGGCGAAGAACTACCTCAAGGAGAACATCAACGCGTCGATCCTCTTCTTCAACGGCAAGGCCATCGGCGTCACGCTGCCGAACTCCGTCGAACTGAAGGTCGTCAAGTGCGACCCCGGCGTGCGCGGCGACACCGTGTCGGGTGCGCAGAAGCCGGCGGTGCTCGAGACCGGGTACACCATCAACGTGCCGCTGTTCATCAACGAGGGCGACGTGCTGAAGATCGACACGCGCTCGGGCGACTACATCACCCGCACTGCGGTGGGCGGCTGAGCGATGGCGATCAAGAAGCCGGGCAGCTCCGTGCAGGTTGGCGGTACCACGTCGCTCGATGTCGAGGCGCTGCGCGAGATCGTGCAGATCCTCGAGACGAGTGAAATCTCGCGCCTCGATTGGACCAACGGCGACGAGCGGCTCTTCATCACGCGCGGCCCTCCGGCGGCGCAGGTGGTTCAGCACGTCGGCGCGCCGGTCTCGGCTGGCCCGGCGGTGACGGTGATGCCGTCTTCGGCTCCGGTTGCGGCGCCTGCTGCCGACGCCAGGCCGCGGCCTTCGGCGCCCTCCGCAGCTCCTGCCGCCGCGAGCGACAAGAAGGGCCACATCATCACGTCTCCCTTCGTCGGTACGTTCTACCGCTCGCCGTCGCCCGACCAGCCGTCGTTCGCCGAAGTCGGCGCGCAGGTTCGCAAGGGGCAGACGCTCTGCATCATCGAAGCGATGAAGCTGATGAACGAGATCGAGTCGGAAGTCGCCGGCAAGGTCGCCGAGGTGCTGGTGCAGAACGCTCAGCCCGTCGAGTTCGGTCAGCCGTTGTTCCGCATCGAGCCGGCCTGATTCAGGCCAGAGGCCAACATGTTCAAGAAGGTGCTGATTGCAAACCGGGGCGAGATCGCGCTCCGGGTCATTCGTGCCTGCCGCGAGTTGGGCATCGCCACGGTGGCGGTGCACTCCACGGCTGATGCCAACGCGCTGCACGTGCGTTTCGCCGATGAGTCGGTGTGCATCGGCCCGCCGCCCTCGAAAGAGAGCTACTTGAACGTGCCGGCGTTGCTCTCGGCCGCGGAGATCACCCGCGCCGACGCGATTCACCCCGGCTACGGCTTCTTGTCGGAGAACGCGGAGTTCGCCGAGGTCTGCAAGAAGTGCCAGATCACGTTCATCGGGCCCAAGCCCGAGCACATCAGGCTCATGGGCAACAAGGTGCGCGCCCGTGACGCGGCGAAGGCCGCGGGGCTGCCGTTGCTGCCGGGTTCACCCGGCGTGCTCAAGAGCGCCGAGGAAGCCGAAGCGCTCGCGCGGGAGATCGGGTTCCCGGTCATCTTGAAGGCTGCTGCTGGCGGTGGTGGCCGCGGCATGAAGATCGTGCGGGAGCCGCACGCGCTCGCGCAGGCGTTCGCCACGGCGTCGGCTGAAGCGGTCAACGCGTTCAGCAACGGCGACATGTATCTGGAGCGCTACGTCGAGAAGCCGCGCCACATCGAGATTCAGATCGTCGGAGATGTGCACGGCAACGTGGTGCACCTCTTCGAGCGCGAGTGTTCGGTGCAGCGCCGCCACCAGAAGCTCATCGAAGAAGCGCCGTCGAAGGCGTTGTCGCCCGAGCTGCGCGAAGAGATGGGCCGCGTCTCGGTCGAGGCGATGAAGAAGATCGGCTACTCGAATCTCGGCACCATCGAGTACCTGCTCGACGAGCACGGCCGCTTCTACTTCATGGAAATGAACACCCGTGTGCAGGTCGAGCACCCGGTCACCGAGCAGATCACGGGCGTCGATCTTCTCCGCACGCAGCTGTTGCTCGCCGCAGGCGAGAAGCTGCCGTTCAAGCAGGAAGACCTCAGCATTCGCGGCGCGTCGATCGAGTGCCGCGTGAACGCCGAAGACCCCGTCACCTTCGCGCCCTGGCCCGGGAAGATCACCGCCTACAACCCGCCCGGTGGCCTCGGGGTGCGCGTCGATTCAGCCGCGTACGAAAATTACACAATCCCTGCGCACTACGATTCGCTCGTGGCCAAGCTGATCGTCACCGCCGATGATCGCGATCAGGCCATTCGCCGTATGCAGCGCGCGCTGTCCGAGTACGTGGTGCAGGGCATTCGCACCAACATCCCGTTTCACCGCGCGGCGCTGCAGGAAGAGGCCTTCATCAAGGGCGAATACGACACCCGCTTCGTCGAGCGGATGCACGCCTCGGAGACCGGCACGCAACGCCTGAAGAAGGCTGTCGAAGAGACTCCCTGATCAGCTGTTTTCCAGTTGTTGGACCCCGGGTATCCGTCTGCTACCTTCCACCGGTCCCCGCGGGTTTTCCTCGGGTCAAAACTTCAGTCGTTCCTGATCCTTGGACAAGAACAAGATCATCGAAGCCGCCGCCAAGCTTGTCGCCAAGGGGGCTTACGACAAGGCGATCAAGGAGTACCAGAAGGTCCTCGACGCGGACCCGAAGGACGTCCGAATTCTCCAGAAGATGGGGGAGCTGTACCAGAAGAAGAACGACAACGCGCAGGCCGCCACCTACTTCACGCGCGTCGCCGAGAGCTACACCAACGACGGCTTCTTCCTGAAGGCCGTCGCGCTCTACAAGCAGGTGCTCAAGCTCGACCCGACGTTGATGGACATCAACGTCAAGCTCGCCGAGCTGCACCAGCAGCTGCAGCTCATGGGCGAGGCGATGGCGTACTACCAGATCGTCGCCAACCACTGGGACAAGCAGGGCGACACGCGAAAGAGCCTCGAGGTTCTTCGCAAGATGGTCGACCTCGACCCCGACAACGTGGCGTCGCGCGTGAAGCTCGCCGACCTCTACGTGCGCGAAGGGTTGAACGACGAAGCGGCGGGTGAGTTCACCAAGGCCGCCGAACACCTCAAGCGCAACAACCGCACCGACGATTACCTGCGCGTCGCCGAGCGGCTCTCTGCGCTGCAGCCCGACAACCTGCAGATCGCCAAGGAGCTCGCCGAGGCGTACCTGCAGAAGAACGATCAGAAGCGGGCGTTGGCCAAGCTGCAGATCTGCTTCAAGGCCGACAACCGCGACATCGAAACGCTGCGCCTGCTCGCCGTCGCCTTCCAGGGCCTCGGGCAGATGTCCAAGACCATCTCCGTCTACAAGGAGCTGGCGCGGGCGTACGAAGACAAGAACTTCAACGACGACGCGGAACGGGTATGGCGTCAGGTCGAACAGCTCGACCCGCAGGACCCCGACATTCTCGCGCGGAAGCACGCTTTTGCGCCGCCTCCGCCGGAGCCACCGCCGGGCCCGGTCGCCACCACGCGCGCTCCTCCGTACGCGGGGGCGACGGCTGCGATGCCTGCCTACGCGCCACCAGCGCCCGTGGCCGCACCGGCGCCGGTTGCCGCCCCCGTCGCTTCGGCAGCGCGACCGCGCGGCGAGAACCTCGGCAAGCTGCTGACCGAGACCGATGTGTACGTGAAGTACGGACTTCACGACAAAGCGCTCGAGCACCTTCGCAAGGTGTTCGCCATCGAGCCCGAGAACATCGACGCGCATGAAAAGGCGTACGCGATCTACGTCGCGTCGAACAATCACGCGCAGAGCTTCGAGCAGCTGCTCAACGTGCTGCGTCTGCACACCCGCTCGGGTGATGCCGCGCGCGCGCAGCCCTACCTCGCGACGATTCTCCAGCAGAACCCCGGGCACCCTGAAGTGCCGGTGTTCCTCTCGGCGCTGCGCATGGCCGATGGGGGCGCGGGCGCGCAGCAGCCGCAGGAAGACGCTCAAGAAGCCGAAGACGCGATCCTGGTCGACTCGAGCGACGATGAAGTCATCGTCGCCGACGAGCCCGAAGAAGTGCTCTCGGGCGAAGCCGCGGTGGTCGACGAGCCTTTCGATGGCGGCGAGATGATGGCCAGCGACGAGGTGATGCTCTCGCCGGCCGACGCCGACGCCGCCGCCGAAGTCGAAGTGGAGCCGCCGCCGGTCCCCGACGAGTACATCGACGCGGGCGATCAGCAGGAGCTGGTGTCCGACTTCGAAGGCGACCTGCCTCCACTCGACGCGGAAGAACCGACGACCGGTGAGTACGCCGCGGCCGAAGAAGAAGAACTCCCGACCAGCGCGCTCGACATTCCGGTTCAGAATTACCCCGCGCCTACGCCGCCCCCCATGGGCCTGGGCGAAGAAGAATCTGAAGCGCCGACCCGCATGGCGCCGCGCATGGGCTTCGAAGCGCGCGCAGCACCGGCGCTCGAGGAGTCGTTCGAAGACGTCGAGCCGCCCACCGCGAGCACCACCATCGCCGAAGAGGCGGTCGAAGCGCCCCCGGAAGAAGAGCCCGCCGCGGAAGAGTGCGACGAAGCGACGTTCTTCGTGGAGCAAGGGCTGTTCGAAGAAGCGCGCGAAATTCTCGAGACCGTGCTCATCGCGTACCCCGACCACCGCCGGGCCGCCGAGCTGATGGCGCGCGTCGAGGCGCTCGACCTCACCCCTGCCACGCCGCAACCAGTGCCCACGTCGTCGAACGGCGAAGAAGAAGGCCGTGACGCGTTCGATCTCGCGGCCGAGCTGGCGAGCGAGCTTGGCGACTTCAGCGAAGAGCAGGGCGGCGACCCGGCAGAGAGCCTCCCCGGCGCGGGCGGCGACGATTACCAGGTGTCCGTCGAAGAGGTCTTCGCGGAGTTCAAGAAGGGCCTCGAGAAGGTCGTGAAGCCCGAAGACGTCGACACGCACTACGACCTCGGCGTTGCGTACAAGGAAATGGGTCTCATCGACGACGCGGTCGGTGAGTTCTCGATCGCGCGCAAGGGCTGCATCGGCAAGCGGAAGGAGATCGACTGCCTGTCGATGATCGGCATGTTGCAGGTCAGCCGCGGTGACACCACGGCCGCCATCGATGCGTACCTGCAGGCGCTCGCGAGTGAACACGCCAAAGGCGACGTCGAGAAGTCGCTCCGCTACGAGCTGGGCGCTGCCTACGAAGCGGCGAACCAGGCGGGCCGGGCGCTCGCTCAGTACCTGAAGGTGCAGGGCCTCGACGCGCGCTATCGCGATGTAACCGCCCACGTGGATCGCCTCGCGGCCATCACGGCACCAGAGGAAGATGCCCCGGTGCCTCCCAGGCCGGCGACCGGCTCACGACCCGGAGCGCGCAAGGTCGGTTACGTCTGAGATCCCGCCATGAGCTACCTCGAGCACTACGGCCTCAGTAGCGAGCCCTTCAGCAACGCGCCGGTCAGCCGCTTCTTCTACAACGCGCCCCAGCATCAGCAGGCGCTCGCGCGGTTGCTCTATGCGGTGAACTCGATGAAGGGCCTTGCGGTCCTCGTCGGTGAAATCGGCGCGGGCAAGACCACGCTCGCCCGCCGGCTGCTCGATTCGCTGCCTGAAGAGGAATACGAGGCCGCGCTGCTGGTCATCATCCACTCCGGCATCACCGCGAGCTGGTTGCTGCGTCGCATCGCGCTGCAGATCGGCGTCGAGAACCCCGCGCAGGAAAAGCTGGCCTTGTTGAGCCAGCTCTACCAGCGCCTGCTGCAAATCTACGAGCAGGGCCGCAAAGCGGTCGTGCTCATCGACGAAGCCCAGATGCTCGAGACCCGCGAGTTGATGGAGGAGTTCCGCGGGCTGCTGAACCTCGAAGTGCCCGAGCGCAAGCTGATCAGCTTCGTGTTCTTCGGCCTCCCGGAGATCGAAAAGAACCTGAAGCTCGACCCGCCGCTCGCCCAGCGCGTGGCCATGCGCTACCGACTCGAGCCGTTCACCAGCGAGTCGACCGAGGCGTACATCAAGCACCGCATGCGGCTGGCCGGCGCCGCCCGGAACCCGTTCACCCAGGGTGCGATGGAAGCCGTGCACCGTCGTTCGGGTGGCACGCCGCGCGTCATCAACACGCTGTGTGACAACGCGCTGTTCGAAGGTTTCCTCGCGCGTGCGCCCGAGATCTCGGCGCAGCTGATCGAGCAGATCGCCGACAACCTGGGCCTCGAGTACGGCGCGCAGGTACCTACGCCGGTCGCCGGCGAGCCCTCGCCGACCGCGCCCAACCCGGTGATGCCGGTCGCGGCTGCGCCTGCGCCGCCTCCTGCGCCTCCGCCGGCGCAAGTCATCACCCGCACGCCGGTCACGGGGGCGCGTCCCCCGGTGGCGCCGCCGATCCGTCCCGCCCCGCAGCCGCCTGCGCCTCCCGCGGGCCCGGTGACGGCGACGGTTCGGCCTCCGGCGCCCGCCGTCGCCGAAAATTCCATGGCGTCAGCGGTGGCCGGGCTGACGGGTGAACCCGTGCCGGCCTCGAATGGCGCTCCGACGCCGCCGTCGAAGCCCAGGACCGGCGTCGACCTCGCCGAGATCGATCGCTACCTCGAGGGACTCGGGAAGCTCTGACCCGGGTTGAAGTGCAGGAAAGGAGCGACAATGCGGCTCTCGCGCCGTCGCTGGCGTCAGCTTCTCGGAGCGTTCGCGATCATCATGATCGCGACGATTCTGGCGCTGCGCACCGATCGCGCCGGTGAGCTGGTCTGCGAGGAGCTCCGTGAACGGCTGCCCGCTGCGCTCGACGCCGACGTGGTCATCGGCCGTTGCGCGATCGACCCGCTGACGCTCAACGTGTCTCTGAGCCGGCTGAGCGTGTTACCGCACGGTGCTGACGTTCCACTCGCTACCGCTGAGTCTGCGAGCGTGTCGTTGCGCGGCCTGTTCCCGGGCGGCGTGGCGCTGCAAGACGTGGAGCTCATCAAGCCGCAGGTGAACCTCACGTTGCCGCTCCCGGGCCCGAGCAAGCCCATGGAGGGGTGCCCGCTGAGCGTGCTCGAGAGGCTCCGCGTCGGCAGTCTGAAGATTCGCGATGGCAGCTTCTCCCTGAAGTTGTCCGAACAACGCACGGTGAAGATCGACGGCCTCTCGGTGGACGCCTCGCTGGGGCGTCACGACGCGGAGTTGACGCTCGATGCGCGCGGCGGGTCGGTGGCGCTCGGTGGAACCTTCGGCACCATTCGCCTCGGCAAGATCGCCGTCGAAGGCTCGCTCGACCTGCTCGGCGAGACCGCTGAAGTGCAGCGCGCCGAAGTGAACGTGGAAGGCGTGCGGCTCAACGTCACCGGCCTCGTCGATTCGTTGTGCGACGCGAGGCCCTCGCTCGACTTGTCGGTGCAGACCTGGGTCCCGCTCGATGCGATTCCGCGGCTCGGCGTCGCGCTCCCGGACCCCTCGGGTCAGTTGCTCGCGCGTGTTCACCTGACCGGCCGCGCCGACGACCCGAAGGCCGAAGGCGAGGTGCTGGGGTCGAAGATCGTCATCGGCAACTTCACGCCGGGTGACTTCGCGGTGCGCGCGGCGCTGAGCGACAAGAAGGTGGTGCTCGAGGAGTTCGCGACGCGAGTGGGTGACGGCGAGGTGAAGGTCTCGGGCGAGCTGCGGCTGAGTCAGGGCCTGCCGATCGTCGCGCACGTCGAAACCACCAACGCGTCACTGGGTCACGCGCTCTCTCGCGCCAGCATCAAGGGCGCCTGGGTCGACGTGCCCTTGTCGGTGAAGGGCACCATGACGGGCACGCTGCAGCCCGCCCCCAACCTCTCGGGTGACTTCGACTTCCGCAGCGGCGCGTTCATTCTGGCCTCGCGCGCCTTCGACGGCCCCGTCAGCGCGGGCAGCGACATTCTCGCGTTCAAGCAGTCAGCGGGCCGCTTCAAGTTGGGGGTCTCGAACCAGGCGGTGACCTTCGAAGACGCGGTGGTCCGCGTGGGCGAGCGAGAACGCACGCTCGTGAATACGTCGGTGAAGTTGTGGTTCGACTCGAGCCGCGGGATCGACGTGAACGCCGTCGCGTCGACCATCGACCTCTCCGACTTCGGGACGCTCGCCGGCCTGCCCATCGCCGGCGTGGGTGACGCGCGAACCACGGTGTCGGTGGTGCGCTCGAGTGTGCAGGTCGACGCGCAGGCCACCATGCGCGACATGAAGTTCGCGAACTACTCGTTGGGCGTGGTGCAGACCCCCATCACCTATCGCGGCGACACGCTGTCGTTCCCGGCCATCGCCGCGCAGAAGGGCCAGACGCAGTACTTCGGAGATGTGGATCTCTCGTTCCGCAAAGAAGGCCTCTACACCCGCGCGTCGGTGCAGATGCCAGACGGTCGCGTGGAAGACGTCATCGATCTGCTCGCTGATCTGAGCCCCACCATTCAGACGCTGCGGGGCGGTGTGTTCAGCGGCCGGCTCAGCGCGCTCGTCGCCATCGACAGCCCGGCGAGCAGGCTGAACGGGGTCATTGCCGCGCAACTGCGTGAGGTCGACTATCTCGACCGCCGGCTCGGCGTCGGTGAGCTCGTCGCCAACTTCGAAGACGGTGAAGCGCTCGCGTTGAGGCCCACGCGCTTCGAAGGGCCGCAGGGCGTGTTGGACCTCGATGGCCGCTGGAAGTTCTCGGGCCCGCTCGAGTTCCGCGTGAACCTCGCCAACGGCTCGCTGGCCGAGTTGGTCGACCCGAAGAGCGCGCGTGGTCTGCCGGTCGGTGGCACCTTCACGGCGCACGCCGAGATCGGCGGCACCACCGACCTCACGCTCATCAACGGCGTCGTGAACTCCGGCGACGTTCAGTGGAAGGGGAAGAGCCTCGGGCCCCTGCGTCTCGGCGCGAAGGCCATGGGCCGCAATCTCGAGGTGTCCGGCCAGGTGATTCAGGGGCTCACCGGCGCGCTGAAGATGAGCATGCGCGACCTCTGGCCGTTCACCGCCACCGCGAACGTCTCCTTCGACGACCTCGAGCCCTTCCTCCCCGATTCTGCGGCCGGTGTGCAGGCGCGCCTGCGCGGTGACGTCGAGGTCTCCGGCCCGATGATGGAGATCTCCGACGCTCACGTGTCGGCGATCTTGAACGAGTTCTTCATCGCGCGTGGCGAGGTGAGCGCCTCGAACGTCGAGCCGGTTTCCATCGCCTACAAGGCGGGCGCGATCGAGGTGAACTCGCTCAAGTTGCGCGGCCCGACGACCGAGCTCGCGGCCGAAGGGGTCTGGGGCCCGTCGCGCGTCGATCTCAAGTCGCGGGGCTCCGTCGACCTGCGGCTGCTCTCGACGTTGGTGTCGCAGCTCGAGCGCTCACAGGGGCGAGTGGACTTCACGGCCGCGTTCTCTGGCCCGGTGGCGACGCCAGCCCTCGCCGGCTCCGCCACGCTGACCGACGCGCGCTTCTCGTGGCGCGGGCAAGACGTCGCCGTGCGTTCGCTCTCGGGTCGCGCCGACTTCTCGGAGTCGCGCGTGCTGCTTCAGGATCTCAACGGGTTCCTCAACGACGGCCGCGTTCACGCGCGCGGCGACATCCGCCTCGACGGTCTGCACATGAAGACCCTCGAGATTCAGACCGACATCGAGGACGTCAGCATTCAGGTGAAGCCCGACGTTCCGGTGACGGTGTCCGGCTCGCTGCTGCTTGCGTCACGCAACGCGGAGCTGTTCCAGCTCTCTGGCGGCATCGACGTCGTGAAGTTCCGCTACACACAACCGATGTCGCTCGAGACGTTGATCGCCAACGCCAACGAAGCGTCGGTGCCCAGCGACAGCAAACCCAACGAGTGGCTGCGGCTCGACGTCGACCTGCGCACCGCCGGCGACGTTCGCATCGAGAACGATCTCGCGCGCGCGCGGCTGGCGGGCAAGTTGAAGCTCACCGGCACCAACGTGAAGCCGGTGTTGAGCGGCGTGGTGGAGACGCTCGAGGGCGCGCAGGCCACCTTCCGTGGCAACACCTTCAACGTGCAGCGCGGTCAACTGCAGTTCAACGGTCTGTGGCCGACGTTTGATCTCTCCGCGCAGTCGCAGGTGCGTGAATATCTGGTCACCGTGAAGGCGTTCGGCCGCTTCGAAGACCCGAAAGTCTCGTTCTCGTCGGAGCCGGCGCTGCCCGATGCCGACGTGCTCTCGCTGCTCACGCTGGGTGTCACCTCGCGAGAGCGGCTCAACGAGCGCGCGGGCGCAGGGCTGGCGGCGGAGGCGCTCATGACGGCTTCGGGGCTCGACCAGCAGGTGCAGCGCTTCCTGCAGCAGAACGTCGGCCTCAAAGATCAACAGGTGCGGCTGACCACCAGCTTCAACGAGGTCACCGGCACCGCCGAGCCCGCCGTGACCTGGGAGTCGAAGGTCATCAACGACAACCTCAAGGTCGGCGTGGTGCAGCCCGTCACCGGGCGCGGCACCAAGGCGCAGCTCGAGTACCGCATCGATCAACGCGTCTCGGCGCGCGCGCAGTGGGACAACCAGAATCAGAACACCTCGGTGGGTAACCCGGGCATCGAGCTCCGGTTCCGTTTCGAATGGGAGTGACTCTGCTCCTGCTGGCGCTGCTCACGCAGACGCCAGAGCCCGACAACGCGCCGGCCACGATCACCGGCGTGGAGGTGCGGCTGCCCGTGGGCGCCGATCGCAAGCTGCTCGAGCGCGTGCCGCAGCTGATCACCGTGCGCAAAGGCCAGACGTTGTCGCGCCGCGCGGTCGAGCGTTCGATCGAGAGTCTCTTCGCCACCAACAAGTTCGCCGACATCGAAGTGCTCGCCCAGGACGGCGAGGGCGGGGTGGAGATCATCTTCCTCCTCGAGCCACGAAAGAACGTCGGGTCGATCTTCGTCGAAGGCCATCGCGCGCTCTCGAAGAACGAGGTGCTGGCGGTCACCAAACTCGAGCCGGGCGCAGAGTACTGGCCCGAGCGCCTCGAGCAGGCGGGTGAAGCGGTTCGCGCGTTGTACGTGCGGCGTGGCTACCACGCCGTGCGCGTACGCACCGAAGCGGTGATGGTCGAGGGCTCGCTGTCGGTGGGCTTCGTCATCGACGAGGGCGAGGCCGCGCGGGTGCGGTCGATCTCCTTCTCGGGCGAGCCGGGGCTCCCACTGCGTCGACTGCTCGAGGCGATCGATCTCGAACCCGGTGACGTGCTCGACATGGCGAAGGCCGATCAGGGCCTCGAGCGCGTCCGCAAGCTGTTGCGCGAAGAGCGCTTCTATCGAGCGCGCGTCGACTTGGCGGAGGTGACCGTCGACGGCCGCCTCGTGGTGCCGATCGTCGCCGGGCCCCGCTACGACGTGGTGTTCAGCGGCAACCGCATGGCGGGTGACATGGCGCTCACCAACCTGCTCGCCTACGACGGAGACGAGACGCTCGACACCTCGCTCACGTTGCGACTGCAGCAGCGCCTCGAGCGCTTCTACCGTTATCGCGGGTACCACGACGCGCGGGTGCGCGTGTCAGAGGTGCTCCGGCCCGGCGCGCGTGAAGCGGCGCTCGGGTTCGAGATCGAAGAAGGTCACCCGCTGCGCGTGACCGACGTCACCTTCGAAGGCGCCGACAAGGTGAACAAGGAAGAGCTGCGCCAGGTGCTGCGCAACGTGGTCGAGGTCTCGGCGCCAGTGGTGAGTCTCGACGTGCATGGCACCGGTGAGCCGACCGACGTTGCGGGGCGGGTGAGCCCGGAGTTCGCGCAGGTGATGCCCGCGCCTCGCGGCGACACGGTGCTGGTGGAAGAAGCGTGGCTCGACGCGACCCGGGCCATGGCCGCGCTGTATCGCGAGCGTGGCTATCTCCGCGTGAAGGTCACCTTCGCGGGAGCGGAGATCTCCAACGGCGTCGCGCGTGGACACTTCGTCATCGAAGAAGGCCCGCAGGCGCGCTACCGCGTGGTGAACGCCGAGGGGCTGCCTCCCGGCTTCAAGTCGGACACGCTGTCCCAGAATCGCGTGGGTACGCCGTTCAGCGCCGTCGAGCTGGCGCGCATCGAGCGCGACGTGTCGCGTGAACTCGGTCGACAGGGCTACCTCTTCGCCGACCTCGATTCGGGCTTCACGCTCGACGATTCCGGTCAGCAGGCCGACGCGTTTCTCACCGTGAAGCCCGGCCCACAGGTGAAGGTTCGCGCGGTGCTGCCCGTCGGCCAGGTGCGCACCGCCGAAGACGTGATTTTGAAGCAGGCGACGATGAAGGAAGGTCGACCGCTCGACTCCGAGTCACTCTTCTCGACGCAGGCCAACCTTCAGTCGCTCAACATCTTCCGCAACGTGCAGGTCGAGATGCTGTCGCCCGAGCGTCCCGAGCCGCTCAAGACGGTGTTGCTCAAGGTGCGCGAGCGCCCTCTGGTCACGCTCGACCCGTCTTTCGGTTACTTCTTCGCCGACGGCGTGCGCGTCGCAGTCGACGGCGCGGTGCCCAACATCGGTGGCCGCGCCATCACGCTCACCGGTCGCGGGCAGTTGAACCTCTTCTTCCTTTCGTACCCGGCGCTGACGCGGCAGATCGACCTGTCAGACCTCGAGCTGTGGCGTCAGATCGGCGGTCGCCTCAACGCTTCCCTCGACGCGCCCTCGTTGCTCCCCGCGCAGCTCGGCCTTCGCTTCGACGCGGTGCTCGAGCGCGTGTTCCGCCCGCAGTTCCGCTTCTCGCGCGCGGCCGGCGGCGCGACGTTGAACTGGGCGCACTCGTTCGACAGCGTGCCCCGCATCGAGTGGATGCGGCCAAAGCTCACGCTCGCGCTCACCTACGAAATGGAGTGGAGCTTCGTAGAGAGCGTCGGCACCGCGCTCACGTCGATCCCACCGACGAGCCTGGTGGATCAGGAGCGTCTGCGCTTCTTGTTCGGTGAATACACGCTGCACGGCGTTCGCTTCAGCCCCGCGCTCGACCTGCGTGACAACGCGCTCACCCCGCACCGCGGGCTGTTGATTCAAGGCCTGAGCGAAATCACCGGAGCCATTTCGGCGCGCGACGAGCAGCTCAACCCGGTGACCGTGAACTTCCTCAAGTTGAGCGGCCAGGTGACGGGCTACATCCCCATCGGTGAGCGCGTGGTGCTGGCGGTGTCGCTGCGCGGTGGTCGCATCTTTCCGCTACAGGCGGGGTCGACCACGCCGCCGGTGCGCCGCTTCTTCCTCGGTGGCGCCACCAGCGTTCGCGGCTTCAACGAAGATCAGCTGATCGCCGAAGACTCGCGCGAGCGGTACCGCAACGACGTGCGCGACTGTCAGGTGCTCGCCGGCAAAGACGGGTGTTCCTCCGCGGCGAAGACGGTGCTCGCGGGCCGGCAGGTGCCTTCGCAGGGCGGTGAGTTGTTCGGCGTCTTCAAGACCGAGCTCCGCTTTCCCGCGTTCAGCGTGTTCGACATGGGCGTGTTCTTCGAGGCCGGCAACCTGTGGCTGCAGACTCCGACGACGCTCAACCTGCGGCCGGTGGTCGGGTTGGGCCTTCGCTACGGCACGCCCATCGGGCCGCTCGCGCTCGATCTGGGCTTCAATCTCACGCCCGATACCTTGATCAACGAGCCTCCAGTCGTGCTGCACTTCAACATCGGCGGCTTCTAGAAAGGCCTTCGCGTGTTCTATCGGCTGGTGCGGTCGATCATCTCCGTGGCGCTGGGGCTCTTCTACCGGCTGGAGATCGTTCGTCGCGTGAACGACTTCAGTGGTCCGGTGATGTTCGTAGGCAATCACCCCAACTCGCTCATCGACCCGGCGATGTTGTTCGTGGTGACCGACCGGCCGGTCACGTTTCTCGCGCGTGAGCCGCTGTTCCGCATTCCGTTGATGGGTTGGATGCTGCGTGGGCTCGACGCGCTGCCCGTGTACCGCAAGCAGGACAACCCCGGGCTCATGGAGAAGAACGAAGGCACGCTCGACGCCGCAGCCGGTGCGTTGCTCTCGGAGCGCGCGATCACCATCTTCCCCGAAGGCAAGTCACACTCCGAGCCGCAGCTCTCGGACATCAAGACCGGCTGCGCGCGCATTGCGCTCAAGGTGGCGAAGGGCGGCAAGGCACTGCGCGTGGTGCCGGTGGGCTTTACGTACGCGCAGAAACACCGCTTCCGCAGCCCGGTGCATGTGGAGGTCGGCGAACCGATTCTCGTGCCCGCGGTGACCGGCCTGACGCCCGAAGCCGAGCAGGAATGGGTGCGCTCGCTGACCAACCGCGTGGGCGACGCGATGCGCGCGGTCACGCTGAACCTCGAGAGCTGGGAAGATCTCGACCTGATTCAGACGGCAGATCGCCTCTTCGCGCTGCGCAACGGCTTCCGCGAGACCGACACCGAGCGGCTCCGTCTCTTCGCCCGCGGAGCGTCGATGTTGCGCGCGCACGACCCGGACCGCTTCGATGACGTGAAGGAGGACATCCTCAACTTCCGTTCTCGGCTCGAAGTGCTCTCCGCCGATCCCGGTGATCTGGCAGTGCGCTTCGATTCCACGCACGTCACCCGGTTCGCGCTGCGCAACGTGCTGTCGCTCATGTTCGGCTTCCCGCTGTTCATCCTCGGCATCGTGCTCTTCGCGATTCCGTTTCTGCTGCTTCGCGGAATGGCGTTGGCGGTGCCCGTGTCGCGCGATCGTGTCGGCACCATGAAGCTCATCTCCGCGGTGTTGATGGTGCCGGTGTGGTGGACACTGCTGACCACGCTCGGGTGGTACTTCTGGGGTCTCAGCGGGCTGGTCATCGTGCTCGTCACGGCGCTGCCGCTCGCGCTCTTCACGCGCTACTTCCTCGAGCGACGCCGCACGGCCATCGGTGACGCCAGGATGTTCTTCCGCCTCGGCAACAAGAAGACGGCGCGCACGCACCTGCTCGCCGAAGGCGAACGCCTGCAGGAAGAAATTCAGCGCCTGGCAGACGAGCTCAAGCCGAAGCTGGACGCGGCGGCTCGTTCGGCCTGAACCAACGTGCGCCAGCGAGCAGCACCAGCCCGCCGATGAGCACCGGCAGCGCGTTGATCTGAATCGCCGTCGCGAGCCCGGGACCGCCAGCCTTCTTCGAGGTGTCGCTGATCCACCCGATGATCGCCGGTGACGCAGCGTCTCCGAGCAGGTGCAGCGTCATCGTGGAGATGCTGAACGCGAACGCGCGGAAGCCCGGTGAGACGACGTTCACGATGGCGGCGTTGAGCGGCCCGTTGTTCAGGAAGATGAAGAACTGCGCGAGCAGCAGACTGCCAAGCAGCAGGCTCTTCGATTCGGCGTGCACCGCCACGAGCATCATCGGTGCGGCGAATGACAGCCCGAAGCCGGACATCAACACGCCGCCACCCGGCATTCGCTTCTCGATGCGATCTCCCAGGAAGCCGCCGGCGAGCGTACCGAGCAGCCCGCCCACCACCGTCGTCGCACCCAGGTACAGCCCTGCGTCGGTGCCGCTGAAGCCGCGCTCCGACTCGAGGAACTTCGGCATCCAATTCGAGAGGCCGCCGATGGAGAACGTCATCAACGTGAGGCCCGCGGTGACGACCCAGAAGCGGCCGTTGGTGAAGAGCTCCTTGAGCCCCACCATGAACGGGATCTTCTCGACGTGCGCGGCTTCCATGCCGCCCCGCTGCGGCTCGGGAATGAAGAAGCACATGAGGCCGAGCACGATGCCGGGCGCACCACCGACGAAGAACGCCGCCTGCCAGCCATGCTTGTCGCCGACGAAGCCACCGAGAATGAAGCCCGCCGCCGCGCCGAGCGGCATCGCCGTGTAGAAGATCGCGAGCATCCGGCTGCGACGTTCGGGCTTGAAGAGGTCTGAAATGAACGAGGGCGCGATGGTGCCGTAGCCGGCCTCACCCACCCCCGTCGCCGCGCGCGCGATGATCAACAACACGAACGAGCTCGCGAGCCCTGAGGCGATGGTGGCGAGGCTCCACACCAGCACCGCGCCGGCGATGAGGAAGTGCCGCGGGAGCCGATCGCCGAGGAAGCCGCCCACGGGCGAAGCGATCAGGTACACGACCATGAACGTCGTCGCCAGCAGGCCACCGTCGGTGTCGGTGAGATGAAAGTGGTCCTGCACCTTCTTCATCACGCCCGCGAGAATGTAGCGGTCGGTGTAGTTGAGGAAGTTGATCAGCGTCAGCACGCCGAGCCCGAAGGCCGCGCGCGACGGCGTCACCACGTTGTTCACGAAGCCTCCGCGAAGCGATCTGCCAGCAGCCCCCAACGCAGGCCGCGATCGCTCACCGTCAACTCCGCCGCGCCGAGCGCACGCATGGCCGCGAGCAAGACGTGACCACCCGCGACGATGACGTCGGCGCGCTTGGCCTGAATGCCGGCGATGGTCTTGCGCAGGTGCACGGGCAGGGCGTCGAGGCGCTTCACCGTCTTCTCGAGCTCGTCGAAGGTCAGCACCGCGCCCTGCACCAACGTCGAGTCGTACGGCTCGATCTCACGCGCCACGGCACACAGCGTGGTCACCGTGCCCGCGAGCCCCACCATCTTGAAGCGCGCCGGCGGCTTCGGAACCGCGCTGAACTGCTGCGCGAGGTGCGCGTCGATTTCTTCCAGTTCGAATTGACTGGGTGGGTCGGAGTTCACGTGACGCTCGGTCATGCGCACGGCGCCGACGTCGAAGGAGTGCCGGAAGGAAATCGAACCGTTCGTCTCACCGAAGATGAACTCCGTCGAGCCGCCGCCGATGTCGAGCACCACCAAGGGCACGTCGCCGCCGAAGTCGGAGTGCGCCGACGCGAACGACAGCCTCGCTTCTTCTTCACCCGAGATGATCTCGACCGTCACCCCGGCACGGGCCTTCGCGCCGTCGAGGAACACGTGGCCGTTGCTGGCGTCACGCGCCGCTGAAGTCGCGCTCACTACGAGCTCGGAAGCGCCGGCCTCACGCGCCTCTTTCGCGAAGCGTTCGACCACGCTCAGCGTGGCTTCGATGGCCTCGGGCGCGAGCTGCTTCGACTTGTCGACGCCCTTTCCGAGCCGCGTGATCTCCGAGCGCTCGAGCACCGCCTTGAACTTCTTGTTCGCCCCGCGCTCAGCCACCAGGAGGAGAACGGAATTGGTGCCCACGTCGATGGCTGCGTAGCGACTCATCGCGCGCACGCTAGGCCGCCCCTCGCGCACCTGGCACGGTCTTTCGGAGCGCGTCGACGAGCGCCTCCACGTCCTGCTCACGCACGTGCCGTTGCGCCGAAACACGCAGCACCGCGCGATCGCCGAACTGGAACACCGGCACCTCGATGGCGAACTCGCGCAGCAGTCGATCGCTCAACGCGCGCGTGGCGCCGGGCACCACGATCGACGCCATCGAACCGACGAACTTCGCAGGGCTCAGCTCTTGCGGCAGCACGTGCATCAGGCGCTGACGAATCTCGAGCGCGTCTTCGCGGTTGCGCTCCATCAGCGCGGGCCAGCCGCCTGCGACGAGGCCACCCATCGTCGCCAGCGCCGTCGGCACACAGAAGTACGCAGTGGGGTCGTCGGTGCCCACCCAGTCGAACTCCAGCTGAAACTTCGAGCGGTCCGACCGGGGCGAGTTCGCGCCGTGACTGATGGTCGTGGGGTGAATGCGGCTCTGCCAGTCCTCTCGCACGTGGAGAAGCGCGGAGCCTTTCGGCGCGCAGACCCACTTGTGGAGATTTCCCGTGGTGAAGCTCGCCTTCGTGTGTTCGAGGTGGAGCGGCACCTGCCCCGGTGCATGCGCAGCGTCGACGAGCACGGGAATGCCGCGGCCTTCGAGCTCGGCGACCAGCGCGTCGATCGGCAACACGAGCGCCGTGGGACTGGTGATGCGTTCGAGCAAGACCAGCTTCGTACGCGCCGTGACGCGTTCACGGATTGCGTCGATGAAGAACTCGTCCTTCATGAGCGGGAAGGGCACCTGCGCGACCACCACCCGCGCGCCGCTGCGTTCGGCCACGAACCTCAGCGCGTTCACGCACGCGTTGTACGCATGATCGAACGTGAGCAGCTCGTCACCGGGTTCGAACTTCAAGGACCGGAGCACGGCGTTCACGCCAGTGGTCGCGTTGTTCACGAACACCACGTCTTGCGGCCGCGCGCCCACGAACCTCGCCAGTTCGTCCCGGGCCTGATCGAGCCGTGGTTCGTACTCGCGCGTCATGAAGCGCACCGGGTTGCTCTCGAGCGTCGCGCGCAACTCGCTCTGCCTCTCGAGCACCTTGCGAGGCGTCGCGCCGAAGCTGCCGTGATTCAGGAAGTGAACCGCGTCGTCGAGCTGCCACGGGTGTCTCACGCCGCAGACTCTACAGCGCGAGATCGAGCGTCACCTGCGTCACCTCGAACCCCAGCGCGCGGAAGAAGCCCGCCGACGCGTCATCAGCGAGGGGAAAGCGCACGTGAAGCCGCCGGCAACCGGCGAGCCGGGCGCGGCGCACCATCTCCTGCATCAGCGCGCGACCCACACCCCGATGCCGATGATTGGCGTCGGTGATCACCGTGAGTACTTCCGCGTCACGCGCGCCGAGCCGCAACATCGCGACGCCAACGACGTCGTCACCGGTCTGCGCGACCAGCACCGTGCCTTCACGCACGTGCCACCCACCGAGCGACAACAACGCCTCGGCCTGCGCATTGACTGCTTCCTTCACTGCGGTTCTCGGCCCACGTCGAAACATCGTGCGCTCGAGCCACTGCAACCGCTGTGCACTGCGTAAGTGCCTTCGCACCTCCTGACGCAATGTGTTGTTCACGAAGCTTGCCCGCCCGGGGCCTCACCCCGTATTCGCTCGCAAATGATTCAGGCCCACTCGCGCATTTTCGGCACCGGCTTCGTCACCGGCGAAGTCTGCATTCCCAACGAGCGTTTCACGCGCGTCTGCGACACCACCGACGAGTGGATTCGTGAGCGCTCCGGCATCGAGCAGCGCTACGTGGTGAAGGAAGGCACGGGCACCAGCGATCTCGGCGTGGCCGCGGCGAAGAAGGCACTCGATGACGCGGGCTGGAAGGCCGAAGAGCTCGACTACATCGTCGTCGCCACCATGACGCCCGACTACTACTTCCCGGGGGTCGGCAGCCTCGTGCAGTCGAAGCTGGGTCTGGGCCCCATTCCTGCGCTCGACATCCGCCAGCAGTGCAGCGGGTTCGTCTACGGCCTGCAGGTGTGTGACGCGCTCATTCGCGCGGGCGCGGCGAAGAAGCTGCTCTTCATCGGCGCCGAGATTCACTCGGGCTTCATGCCGTTCAGCAAGCACGGCTGGAAGGTCTTCATGGGCGAGACCGAAGAGCCCGTGACGCAGGAAGAGCGCGACTGGAACTCGAAGTTCCGTCACCTCACGGTGCTGTTCGGCGACGCGGCCGGCGCGATGTGCATGGGCCCCACCGACAACCCGGAGCGCGGCGTGCTGGGCTTCGCGCTCCACAGCGACGGCAAGGACGTGACGAGCCTCTACGTGCCGTCGGCCGGCTTCGCGTACCGCCCGTACTTCTCTGAAGAGCACGTGCGTGAAGGCCGCTTCGTGCCGGTGATGGAAGGCCGCAACGTCTTCAAGATGGCCGTCACCAAGATGCCGGAGGCCGTCTTCGAAGTGCTCGGGAAGACCGGCTTGTCGCTCGACAACGTGAAGCTGCTGATTCCGCACCAGGCGAACCTGCGCATCAGCGAAGCGGTGCAGAAGTCGCTCAAGCTGCCGGACGACCGCATCTACAACAACATCCAGAAGTACGGGAACACGACGGCCGCGACGATCCCCATCGCGTACGACGAGTGCCGCAAGAGCGGAAAGGTGAAGGAAGGCGACCTGGTGGCGTTCGCGGGCCTCGGCGCCGGCTTCCACTGGGGCGCCGCGCTGATGCGCGAGTGACGCACGCAGCACCGCTTGAAACACGAACGCCGCGGCGACCACCCGGGTCACCGCGGCGTTTTCATGTGCAGCGGTTCTTCAGTTCGCCCAGTCGGGCGTCGTCAGGTCACCACGGTCGATCGGCAGCGCGATCTGGTTGTTGCCGTCGAAGGTCATCACATACAGCCCGCGACCACCGTCACGCGTCGAGGTGAACATGATGAGGCGGCCATTGGGCGAGAACACCGGCTCCTCGTTGCCCGACGCGTCCTGCGTGAGGCGCGTGATCTTCTTGGTCTCGACGTTCACCGTGAAGAGGTCGAACGCGTTGCGCTCATCGCGCGCCGTGAAGGCGATGAGGTCTCCGCGCGGGCTCCACGACGGCGTGGTGTTGTAGTTGCCCTGGAACGTGAGGCGCTTCTGGCCCGAGCCGTCGGCGTTCATCACGTAGATCTGCGGGCCGCCATCGCGGTTCGACACGAAGCCGATGCGCTTGCCGTCGGGCGACCACGTGGGGCTGGTGTTGAGGAAGAACTTGCTGTCGGTGATCTTCGTGAGGTTCGAGCCGTCGGCGTTGGCGACGTAGATCTCGGCGTTCTCACCTTCCGACACCGACACCGCCACGCGCTTGCCGTCGGGCGAGAACGACGCGCCGGTCACCATGCTGCCCTTGCCGATGATCTGCGTCGGCTCGCCACCACGCGCCGCAAAGAGGAACGGCTTCTTGCTGCGGTACGAGGTGAAGGCCACGCCACCACCGGGAATCAGCGCGGGCAGCACGTTCACGTCACCATTCGTCACGCGGCTGGCGTTCTTGCCGTCCCAGTCGGCGACGTACACGTCACGGCCGCCGGGCGACTTGCGCGTGAAGGCGATGCGCGTCTCGAAGGGGCCCGTCTCGCGCGTGTAGAACTTGTAGACCGCGTTCGCGAGCTTGTGCGCCAGCTTCCGCGCGTCCTTCAACGGCACCGACTCGGTGACCTTGAGGTCTTCACGGCCAGCAGCCACCGCGAACAGACGCAGGTCACCGCGGAGGTTCGCACCATCGACACTCAACTGCGTCTTCACCAGCGACTCGGCGCCGATGTCGGTCCAGCGCGGGAACTGAATGGTCGACGCGGTGACGCCTTCCTTCGGGTCGGCCAGGAAGCTCTTGCGATCCAGCACCTGGAACAGGCCGCACGCGGCGAAGTCGAAGGTCAACGCAGCGTCGAACTCCACCGCGGCCGTCTTCGCGCCTTCATCCTGCATCTGCGGTACCGCGACAGCGAGCGGCATCGGGCGGAAGTTGGCGCCAGAGATCTCGATGACCGCGCGCTGGGCGAAAGCGACGGTCGGCAACACGACGAGCAAGGCGAGCAGATTTCGCATGGGTGACTTCATAGGCGATTTTGGGTGGCTCCTTACGGACTGAAGACGAGCTCCACGCCGTCCTTCTTCAACGTGGCGCGAAGGTTTTCAGGCGGGGCGGTGAAGGGCGCAGCCTTCTTCACGGCGCCGATGACTGCGGAGTCGAATAGCTCGTTACCGGACGGTTTCGAGAGCGAGACATCGACCAGCTCGCCGCCCGCGCCGATGCGCAGCACGACGTTGGCCTTCAAACGAATGCGCTCCGACTCGTCGATGGTGTTCGACACGTCGTAGTTGCGGCGCACGACTGCCTTCAAAAGACCGAAGTAGCGCTCACCTTCCTGAATCGCCGAGTCGCCGTCTTTGTCACCGTCTGGATCGCCTTCGAGCTCTTCGGGCTTCGCGGCCTTGCCGGCCTGCGCGAGCGCGTTGAACAGGCTCTTCTTGCCGTCTTTCGCGCCTTCGTCCTTCGCGGCGCTCTTTTCGGGTTTGGCGTCCTTGGTGGGGATCTTCACCGCGTTGTCCGGCGGCGCGGGCGTCGGCACTTTGACTTCCTGCTTCTGCGCCGGCGGCGGAGGCGTGGTCTCGGCCTCCATGCGCGGCAGCAGCTTCTCGTCGCGTTTCTTTCCCAGTCGAACCAGCGAGGCCTTGATGGGCTTCTGCTCGAGGTCGACCTTCGGGCCCGAAATCAGCCAGCTGAAGACGAGCCAACCGACCACCAGCAAGACGTGGCCAATCACCGACAGCCCGATGAACAGGGGCAGCGGAGAAGGGCGATCGTCGAACAGGCTGGCGGCGCGCGCGGTCATTTCGGTTTCTTGTCCTTCGACGTCTGCGACGCGCCCATCGGGTCCGTGATCATGCCGACGTTGGTGACGCCCGCGCGCTGAGCCGCGGCCATCACGTCGACCACCACGCCGTAGGGCAGGTCGCGGTCGGCGTGCAGGTACATCTCCTTGTCCTTCTGCGCCTTGGCGTTGGTCTTGAGCGACTCTTCGAAACGCGCGAGGTCGATCTCTGCTTCCCCGATGAACACGCGCTTCTGCGCATCGATGGAAACGACGAGCTTCTTGTCGTCGGCTTCGACGGGCGCCGCCTTGGTCTCGGGCAGGTTCACCTTCACGCCCTGCTGAATGAGCGGCGTGGTCACCATGAAGATGATGAGCAGCACGAGCATCACGTCGACCATCGGCGTGATGTTGATCTCGCTGAGAGTGGAGCGACCGCCACCCTTGTTGGCTGACATGCCCATTGGGTCAACTCACTTGAAGAAGTGGCGCTTCACGATGTTCAGGAAGTCGTTCGAGAAGTTCGACATCTCGGTGTCGAACACCTTGATGCGCGAAACGAACGAGTTGTACGCGATGACGGCGGGGATCGCGGCGGCCAGACCAGCGGCCGTGGCGAGCAGCGCGTTGCCGATGGGCGCGGCGACGGTGGCGATGGTCGCGTTGCCCTTCTCGGCGATCTCGTTGAACGCGCCCAGAATGCCCATGACGGTTCCGAGCAAGCCGATGAACGGCGCGGTGCTGCCGACGGTGCCGAGGAACGAGGTGTTGGCCTCGAGCGTGGTGATCTCCTGCAGCGCGGCGCGGGTGAGCGCACGTTCGACGTTCTCGATGCCGCCCAACTTCTCGCTCATGGCACCTTCGGGGCCGCCCTTGTGCTGCGCGAGCTTGCTGAGCTCCTCGTAGCCGGCGCGGAACACGCGCGAGAGCGGCGAGGCCTCGAGCTTCTGCGACTCGGTGTAGATGGCGTCGAGCCGCGACGCCTTCCAGAACACGTCGAGGAACGCGACCGACTCGGCGCGCGCCTTGCGGAGCTGGTTCCACTTCATGGCGATCAACGCCCAGGAATACGCCGACGCCGCGGCCAGGAGCACCAGCACCGCGAGTTCCACGGCCGAGGCGCTCTTGAGCACTTCCACGTAGTTCATCGCTGCCAACATGTGAGGCTCGCTAACACCCACCCTGCGATCCGGCAAGAAACGCCTTGCGAATCAGGAGGTTGGCGCTCTTTGTTGAATCGAAGACGATGTTCGCCGTCTACGGCAACCAACCAGAAACCGACTGGTCCTTATTTCGAGGAGCACATGTCCGCTCAATCCCGATTCGCGTCTGTGGCCACGCTGGCCGCTTTCGTCATGGCGTCGTCTGGCTGTGTCTGTGTGAGCAACACTGGCCGCAGCGGCGACATCATCTTCACGTGGAACTTCAACGGTCAGCCCTGTGCGCTCGTCCCTGATGTTGCGCAGGTGAGCGTGCAGATTCCCGGGCAGACGCTGCAGAACAACGGCGTCTACGGCTGCATCAATTCCGGAACGGCCGGCATTCGGCTGCTGAACTTCCGCGCCGGCACCTACGACTACACGATCAGCGGCCAGGACTCGCGCGGTGTCGTCATCTACCAGGCGACCGGCAAGGTCACGGTGAATGGCGACGTGGCGATGGACGTGAAGTTGCTGCCGACGGCCGATGCGAAGGGCTCTGCTTACCTGTTCTGGACGTTCCCGAGCTCGTCGAAGATCGTCGATTGCTCGCGCATCGCCACGGTCGACGTCAGCGTGAATGGCGCGCTCATCACCTCGGCGCCGTGTTCTCAGGGGTGGGCGGGCCCGGGCCTCTCGCCTCCCGGCGTGTACGTGAGCGGCATCTTCCCCGGCCAGAACACCATCACCCTCGCGGCGCGCGACGCGAACTCGTTCTTCTACTACCGCTCTGACTTCCCGCTCGTGGTCAACGCCGGTGGTGACGTGTCGGAAAATCGCACGCTCGACTGGGCCGTGGGTTCGCTGCCGGTGCGCTGGAGCTTCAGCAACGGTGCCAGCCAGCTCAACTGCAACCAGTCGCAGATCAGCAGCGTGTACGTGAACCTCCGCGACTCGAGCGGCCAGTATGTCTACGAAGGCGCTGGCACGCAGCTCCCGTGCATCGCGACCGGCGGCATCGAAGGCGCGACCTTCGATTTCCTCTACGCCGGCAACTACACGCTCGTTGTGCAGGCCTGCGATTCGTCGAACCGCCTCTACTCGTCGGACCAGACCAACCAGCCGTCGGTCTCCGTGACGGCCGGTAACTTCCCGGTTCTGAGCTCGGCGACGCCGATCACGCTGGTCCCGATCACCGGCGCGTTCTGCCCGTAGTCACTGCAGCTGAAAGCGCTCACCCAGCTGCGCAATGACCGTGGAGATGACCTGCGTCTCTTCACGGCCCTGCATCAGCTGGTGACCCGCCCAGTCGCTGCGCTTCTCGACGTCGGTGCAGGTGTAGCCGACGTCGCGAAGGTCCCGGTCACCGTCGCCGCAGCTCTCGATGCCGTGCACCGTCGGCTTGCCCCAGAACAGAACGGTGGTGCGGTTGCCTTCGGTGACGAAGCGCACGGCGAACCACGAACCGATGTCCTGCGTCACGAAGTTGCTGTTGGGTTGATCGCGACGGCCACCGCGGTTGATGCGTTCACGCGTCCCGCGGAAGAAGACGACCTTGTTGTTGGGCGTCACTTCGGTGCGCTTGAGCTCCTGAAAGCCACGGTCGTTCATCAACTGCGTCACCGCAGCCTCGATGTCGGCGGCCGGACGGTCGAACGCGATGCTGGTGCCTTCTTCCGTGAGGAACTTGCTCGCGGAACCCTTGATGGTGCGCATCGGAGTACACGCCGCCAACACAACCACTGCCGCAGACAACAGGAGCGTTCGCATGGCCGGGCTGCATATCAGCTCGTCGTGAGGGCTGGCCCGCCGTGTGCTAACCGCCACCGACATGCGGCACGGCAGACACGCGGCGATCGGCGTCTTCGATTCAGGGGTCGGCGGCCTCACGGTGTTGAAGGCGATGATGGAACGGCTCCCGATGGAGTCGACGGTGTACCTCGGCGACACCGCGCGCGTTCCCTACGGCACCAAGTCGGGTGAGGTCGTCACGCGGTACTCGCTGGCGAACGCGCAGGCGCTGATGGAGTACGACCTGAAGGCGCTGGTGGTCGCGTGCAACACGGCGTCGGCAGTCGCGTTGCCGGCGCTCTCTGCAGCGCTCCCGATTCCCGTCATCGGGGTGATCACGCCCGGTGCTGAAGCGGCAGTGCGCGCCACGAAGACGGGGAAGGTGGCGGTCATCGGAACGCCGGGAACGATCGCGTCAGGGGCGTATCAGTCAGCGCTCGAGTCGGCGGCGTCGTCGCTCGAAGTGCATTCGCGCGCGTGTCCGTTGTTCGTGCCGCTGGCGGAAGAGGGCTGGCTCGAAGGCCCGGTGCCGCAGCTGGTGGCCGAGAAGTATCTGAACGACGGCTTCCTCGAAGGCGTCGACACGTTGGTGCTCGGCTGCACGCACTACCCGTTGTTGGCGCCGGTGATTCAGCAGGTGGTCGGTTCGCGCGTGACGCTGGTCGATTCGGCGCTGGCGACTGCTGAACGTCTCGCCACGGTGCTGCGTGAACGTGAACTCACGCGGCTCGAGCGCGGCACGGTCGAACGCCACTACCTGGTCACCGACACGCCGACGCGGTTCCTCGAAGTTGGCGCGCGGTTCCTCGGCCGCCCGCTTTCCGGCGCGCGGCAGATCGACCTTCACGTGAAGTGATCAGCGTGGTCGAAGGCCCGCGAGCAACTCGGTGAACGAGTTCGCGACGAGAATCACGTTGTCGAAGGTCGGAACTTCGTCGTCACCAGCTTCGACATGGCTCGCGAGGAACGTTCGATAGTCGGCGGGCAACTTCACTTTCGCTTTCCGCTCGAACGCCGCGACTCGCTCGACACTCACGTCAGAACCTTTCACCACGACTGGGAAACGGAGCGCCCACGCTCACTGCAGCCGACTTTACGCTCGTCGCTGAATTCGTTGGAGCCGCACGGTTCGAGAACTCCTTCAGAAAGGAACTTCTCGCCATGACTGCCATTTCCTCCGTTCGTTCCGCTTCGCTCGCCGCCACTGGTTCGTCACCCACGCTCAAGCAGGGTTCGAGTGGCAATTCCGTTCGCGACTTGCAGAACGCGCTGCGTGCGGCCGGTCACGACATCTCGGTCGACGGTCAGTTCGGGCCGCAGACCAAAGCCGCTGTCATTGCGTTCCAGCGTGCGCGCGGGCTCACGGTCGACGGCATCGTCGGTCCGCAGACCTGGGGTGCGCTGCGTGCGGCTCCGGGGCCGACGTTGAAGCAGGGCGCGACGGGCGCCGCGGTTCGTGACCTGCAGAGCAAGCTCGTCGCGAAGGGCCTCGGCATCGCGGTCGACGGCGTGTTCGGCCCGCAGACCCGCAACGCAGTCATCGCGTTTCAGCGCGCGAACGGTCTGACGGTCGACGGCATCGTCGGCCCGCAGACGTGGGGTCGTTTGAATTCAGGCGGCTCCGGCCCGGTGAACAACGGCGGCGGAGTCACCGGCAAGCCGTCGCTCGCCGACGCCGCCCGCAACGTGGCGCTGAGCATGGGCGGTTACAACTCGCAGGGCCTGTGCGCGACCGGTGTGAGCCGCGCGATTCGTCAGATCTACGGCTTCACGGTCTGGGGCAACGGCAACGACATCGACAACAACCTGCCGCGCGACAAGTTCAAGCAGGTGAACATCTCGTTGGCCGAAGCGCTGAAGATCCCCGGTCTCATCCTCACCTGGGAAAAGACGTCGACGCGCGCTGGCAGCATCTACGGCCACACCGCCATCACGCTCGGCGACGGCCGCAGCTCGGCCTCTGACTTCATCGAGGGCAACACGCTCGCGGCCGAAGGCGGCCGCCAGGGCCTCAAGATCTTCATGCCCATCTGATGAAAGGTCGTTTGGTGTAGGTGTCGCGCGCTCGCCGAGCGACATTTTGCAGTCGCCGATCGACTTCCTGCAGTCGCCGATCGCCTTCCTGCGGTCGCCGATGGCCTTCCCGCAGTCGCCGACTGACTGCCGACGGTTTCCGATTGCCTGTCGGCAGTCGCCGAGGCGCTTCCGGCAGTGGCCGACTCACAGCGGACGGTTGCCGATCGCCTTCCGACGTTTGCCGAGGGCTTACTTCTGCGTGACGGCTTCGGCGGGCTTCTCGGCGAGCGGCGCGATCTTCAACGCGGCTTCGAGGCCGATGTCGTCCTTGCGCGGAATCACGCCGGTGACCGCGGTGATGAGCCGCTCGAGGTTCCGGTAGAAGCCGATCTTCGCCAGCGGCCAGTTCGTCCACCCGGTGGTGATTGAGTAGTACGTGTCGAACGGCTTGGTGTGATGCGTGCGGTGGTGATCGGGCGGCAGCACGAGGTGCAGCTTCTGAAGCACCTTGAGCCAGCTCGGCGCCTTGTCGGCATCGAGGTGCGACCACTTGTGAATCTGGTTGGTCATCATCACCCAGAAGATCATCGAGCCGATGCTCACCAGCGCGAACAGCGCGGGAGCCACCCAGCCTTCGATGGTCAGCGGAATGAACAACGCGCCCGCGGCCACCGGCACGGCGACCATGCAGTTGGCGCCGTTGGTCTCGATGTAGTCGTGACGCGTGATGGCCTTCTCGTCGACATGGTGTTCACGGAACGGGCGAATGAGCGCGGCGCCGAGAATCGGCATGTCGGTCGAACCCCACGTGTCGCCCAGCCAGTGAACGAAGCCGCCAACGAAGTCGGCCATGATGAAGCCGGTGCACGCCGCCGCGACGATCACCCACGGGTAGGTCGACGCGAAGGCCGAAGCCTTGACCGCGATCGCCACTGACAACGCCCAGAACGAGATGATGGAAAGCACCTCCACCACGCGGAACGACTTCGAGTAGCCGGCAGCGAGCTTCTGCGCGTCCTGCTGTTTGATGTCGAGCTGGCTCATGAACGTCTCCCCGGTGAGTGACTACGAATCGCACGATGCGCGCGGATTGTCACCCCGCGGTCACCTTCAGAACTTCTCGTAGTCAGACTTCTTCTTCACCTTCTTGACGGGGTTGGTGAGCTTGCCGTCTTTGAACAATTCGACGCGGCCCGCCGCAGGGCTGGCGAGCCCCTTCGCGATGCCGACGAGCGGCTTGCTGTCGGGCGGGTGGTAGATGGCCCGCAGCTGCTTGCCCGCAGGGAGTGCGCCCAGGTTGGCGTCGATGAGCAGGTAGAGCGAGGTGTCACTCGAGAGCACGCGCTCTGAATCAGCGATGGGGTCGAGCTCGGCCAGCATCTTTCCCTCTTCCACGCTCGTCGCCTCTTCCGAGTAGCTCGACACCTTCACCCGCAACGCCGGCCTGGAAGCGCCTTCGCGCATCACCTTGATGCCCTGAATGATGAGCACGAGATCCGTGCCGGTCTCGGCGGCCTTCGCATCGGCGAGCTTGAGACCGGTCGACTTGTTGTTGTCGGTGTCGAGGAACAGCGTGGTGTTCGCGCAGCGGTTCCTGCACTCCTCGCCCCAGGGAACTTTGTCGAACTCGAGCTTGAGCGCGTAGTCGGTGCCCTGCGGGCTGACGACGATCGAGGTGAGCACCGGGCGATCGTCTTCACCGGAAGAAGCAGGTTTGTAGGAGATGGTCGGCTTCTCAGCGAAAGCGACGCTGGAGATGGCGAGCAGGGCAGCGAAAATACGGCGCGACATATGACAGGTACGAAACCAGAGACGCTTTTCGTTCGCCAGCTACAGCTCGGGTCGATGAAGAACTTCGTCTACCTGTTCGGGGCACCGCACGGTGACGAAGCGGTGGTCGTCGATCCCGCGTGGGACGTGCCGGCGATCTTCGAAGCGCTCGCTTCGGCGAACCGCCAGCTCGTCGGCGTGTTCCTCACGCACCACCATCACGACCACATCAACGGCGTACCTGAAGTGCTCGCGCGTCGTGACGTGCCGGTGTTCGTGCAGTCGGCCGAAGCGGAGTTCGGTGCTGACCCGTTGAAGCCGTTCGCCGATGCGTTGCGTGTGGTGTCGCCGAGCGAGCGCGTGAAGATCGCCGGCGCTGAGATTTCTTGTCTGCACACGCCGGGTCACACGCCGGGCTCCCAATGCTTGTCGTGCGGCGGGGCGGTCTTCACCGGAGACACGCTCTTCGTGAACGCCTGCGGCCGCTGCGACTTTCAAGGCGGAGATGCGAGGCAGATGCACGACTCGTTGTTCAACGTGCTGGGCGCGCTCGACGGCTCGACCACCGTGTACGCAGGTCACGACTACGGCGACGTGAAGGTCTCTTCTCTCGAACGCGAACGATCGCAGAACCCGTACTTTCAACTCCGTGACGTGAACGACTTCGTGCGCTTCCGCATGAGGCCGCGCACGTGAGGGTCGCGTTGCTCGTCTTCTTCTCGGGCTGCATCGCGCACCAGCCGGTGAAGCCCTTGCCTCCGGACTTTCACTGGGGCGTCGCCACGTCGGGCTACCAGTGCGAAGGCTCGGCGCCCGACAGCAACTGGACGCGCTACGTGACGCGCGAAGGAAGTCAGTACGAGCCGTATCGCCAGAGCGTCGACTTCTACCGCCGCTACCGTGACGACGTCGCGCTGGCCGCCGACATGGGGCTCAACACGTTCCGCTTCTCGGTCGAATGGGCACGCGTGATGCCCAGGCGCGGTGAAGTGAACGAAGACGCGCTGAAGATGTACGACGCGCTCTTCGACGCCACCGCCGAGAAGAAGATGACGCCGATGGTGACGTTGCTGCACTTCGTGGTGCCCGGTTGGGTGCTCGACGAAGGTGGCCTCACCAACGACGCCATCGTCGACGCGTATTCAGAGTTCGTGAAGCTGATCGTCAGGCGCTACCGGGGCCGCGGCGTGATGTGGATCACCATCAACCAGCCTTCGTACTTCCTGACGCTCGAGCATCGGCGCGGTCGCTGGCCGCTCACCGAAGTCACCCGCGCGAAGAATCGGCTCGTCGCGATGCACCGCAATGCGTACGCGTTGATTCACTCCATCGACGCAGGTTCGCCGGTGTCGGTGAACGTGGTGTGGGAACCGGCGCCCGCGAGCTGGGTCGACGACTGGGTATTTCCGCGTGTCGTGGACCGCATCGACTTCATCGCCATCGACTACTACTACTCGCTGACCCCGACGGACTTCTCGGCGCGGCACGCGACGACCGGCGAGTTCTGGCGAATCGACTTTCACCCCGAAGCGATGCTGCTCGCGATTCGTGACTACCACCGGCGCGCGCCGAAGCTGCCGGTGTACGTCGTCGAGAACGGCATGGCGCGCGAGAACGGGAAGCCGCGCGAAGACGGCTACACGCGCAGCCAGCACCTGGCGGACCACGTCTACTGGGTGCAGCGCGCACGCGACGAAGGCATCGACGTCATCGGGTACAACTACTGGTCGATCACCGACAACTACGAGTGGGGCAATTACCGGAATCGCTTCGGGCTCTACACGGTCGATGTCGCCAGCGACGAGACGCTGACCCGCAGACCCACCGACGCGGTCGAGACGCTGCGCACGCTCGTGAAGCAGGGCGGGGTGACCGCCGACTACAAACCGGTGAAATGAACTTCGGCCCTGTCGTGCGACGGCCCGACGGCGTGCCGTTCATGTGAGCGGCACACCGTCGAGGCCATTGCAGTTCAGCGCTTCACGTCGAACCGGTCGAGGTTCGTGACCTTCGTCCACGCGGCGACGAAGTCGTTCACGAAGCGCTGCTGGCCATCACTCTGCGCGTACACCTCGGCGATCGCGCGCAGTTCCGAATGAGAACCAAACAGCAGATCGACGGGCGAGGCGGTCCACCGAACCTTGGACGTGCCGCGCTCCACACCTTCGTACAGCCCCGCGGTCTTCGCCTTCTTCCACTCGGTAGACATGTCGAGAAGGTTGACGAAGAAGTCGTTGGTGAGCTGGCCGGGGCGGGTCGTCAACACACCGACCTTCGAGCCGCCGGTGTTGGCGTTGAGCGCACGCAACCCACCGACCAGCACGGTGGTCTCAGGCACGGTGAGCGTCAGGAGGTTCGCGCGGTCGACGAGCAGCTGGGCAGGCGACAGCTCGTTGGTGGCGGCGTAGTAGTTACGGAACCCGTCGGCAGTCGGTTCCATCGCGGCGAAGGACGCCACGTCGGTCTGCTGCTGGGTCGCGTCGGTGCGACCGGGCGTGAAAGGAACGACCACGGTGACGCCCGCCTTCCTGGCGGCTTCTTCCACTGCTGCGTTGCCGGCGATGACGATCAGGTCGGCCACGGACACCTTCTTGCCGCCTGCGTTGAATTCCTTCTGGATGGCCTCGAGCCGGGCGACGGTCTTGGCGAGTTCGGCCGGGGTGTTGACGGGCCACTTGTTCTGCGGAGCCAGGCGCACGCGCGCGCCGTTGGCGCCGCCGCGCATGTCGGTGCCACGGAAGCTCGCCGCCGACGCCCACGCCAGGCGCACGCGGTCAGACACCGACAACCCGGAAGCGGCGACCTTCTGCTTGAGCGCAGCGACGTCTGCGTCGGTGAGCGCTGGACCTTCCGCGGCGGGCACCGGGTCCTGCCAGATGAGGACTTCTTTGGGCACTTCCGCGCCGAGGTAGCGGGAGCGGGGGCCGAGGTCGCGGTGTGTCAGCTTGAACCAGGCCTTCGAGAAGGCGAGCTGGTACTCGGCGGGATCCTTGAGGAAGCGCTCGACGATCTTCCGATACGCGGGGTCTTCCTTCAGCGCGATGTCGGTCGTGAACATGATGGGAGCGTGGCGCTTGGTGGCGTCGTGTGCGTCAGGCACCACGGCGACTTCAGCTGCGTTCTTCGGCGTCCACTGGACGGCGCCAGCGGGGCTCCTGGTCTGCACCCACTCGAAGGTCATCAGGTTGCTCAGGTAGCTCGAGGACCACGCGGTGGGGTTGGTCGACCAGGCGCCTTCGAGGCCCGAGGTGACCGCGTCTTTGCCCTTGCCGGTGCCGCACTTGTTCTTCCAACCCAGGCCCTGCGCTTCGACCGGGGCGCTCGCGGGGGCGGGATCAACGCACTCGACCTTGTGAGCGCCGTGGGCCTTTCCAAAGGTGTGGCCGCCAGCGATGAGCGCGACGGTCTCTTCGTCGTTCATCGCCATGCGTCCGAAGGTGTCGCGAATGTCGCGGGCCGCGGCCAGCGGGTCGGGCTTGCCGTTCGGGCCTTCGGGGTTGACGTAGATGAGGCCCATCTGAACGGCGGCCAACGGGTTCTGGAGCTTGCGGTCGCCCGTGTAGCGCTTGTCATCGAGCATGCGCTGCTCGGGGCCCCAGTACACGAGGTCGGGCTCCCAGTCGTCGACGCGGCCGCCGGCGAAGCCGAAGGTCTTGAAGCCCATCGACTCGAGCGCCACGTCGCCCGAGAGCACCATCAGATCGCCCCACGAGAGCTTCTGGCCGTACTTCTGCTTGATGGGCCACACCAGGCGGCGGGCCTTGTCGAGGTTCGCGTTGTCGGGCCACGAGTTCAGCGGCTCGAAACGCATCTGGCCGCCCTGTGCGCCGCCGCGGCCATCAGCCAACCGGTACGTGCCGGCGCTGTGCCACGCCATGCGAATGAAGAAAGGGGCGTAGGTGCCGTAATCGGCGGGCCACCACGGCTGCGAGGTGGTCAGCACCTTCTTGATGTCGGCTTTCACCGCCGCCAGGTCGAGTGACGAGAACTCCTTCGCGTAGTCGAAGCTCTCACCGAGCGGGTTCGACTTTGGTGAGTGCTGACGCAGCGGCGAGAGATCAACCTGATCTGGCCACCAGAAGCTGTTGGGCTTCGGCTCTCCGGCCAGAGCCAGACTCGAACAAAAAGCAGCCAGAACGGCGAACGGCGCGTGCCTGCGATGCATGTGGTCTCCTCGCACTTCGAATGTGGGGCCCGGGCACTCGAGGGCGTCCGGTTAGACGCTATCTAAAAATAGAAGAATTCAACTTCAAGACGAATTCTTGGCGCCGGTGAGCAATTCGACGAACTCGGCTTCGTTGAGGATCTTCACGCCGAGCTCGGTGGCCTTCTTGAGCTTCGAGCCCGCGTCTTCACCGGCCACCACGAAGTCGGTCTTCTTCGACACGCTGCCCGAGACTTTTCCTCCGCGGCGTTCGATCTCTTCCTTCGCCGTCTCGCGCGGCATCGTCATCGTTCCGGTGAGCACGATGGTCTTCCCGGTGAACGAGCCTGCCTTTTGTTCTTCTGGTGGCTCGGGGGTGATTCCCGCATCGAGCAGCGCGGTCACCAGCAACCGGTTCTCTTCATCTTCGAACCAGCCGTGAATCGACTTCGCCATCTCTGGCCCGATGTCTTTCACGGTCTGCAGCTCATCGATGGTCGCGTTCATCAACTTCGGCACTTCCCGGAAGTGCTCCGCGAGTGTCTTGCCGGTCGATTCGCCGACTTCGGGAATTCCGAGCGCGTAGATGAAGCGGCGCAGCGTGGTCGTCTTGCTCTTCTCGATCGCGTCGACGAGGTTCTGCGCGGACTTTTCACCCATGCGCTCGAGCGTCATCAGCTGCTCGACGGTGACCGAATAGAGCCCGACCACCGACTTCACGAGCCCGGTCTCGACCATCGCTTCGCACAGCTTTTCGCCGAGCCCTTCGATGTCCATCGCGGTGCGCGTGGCGAAGTGACGAAGGCGGCCGGCCAACTTCGCGGGGCACGAGCGATTCGTGCAGCGCGCGATGATGCCTTCTTCTTCACGCTTCACGTCGCCGTCGCAAATCGGGCACTTCGTGGGGAAGACGAACTCGGGCAGCTCGCCTTCGCGCTTCGAGGTGATCACCTTCACGATCTCGGGGATCACGTCGCCGGCGCGGCGCAGGAACACCCAGTCGCCGACACGCACGTCTTTGCGTCGCAGCTCAGACTCGTTGTGCAACGTCGCGCGGCTCACGGTCACGCCACCGACGAACACCGGCTTCAAGTGCGCGACCGGTGTGATGGCCCCGGTGCGGCCGACCTGAATACCGATGTTCTCGACGAACGCCTCCATCTCTTCCGGCGGGAACTTGAAGGCCACGGCCCAGCGCGGCGTCTTCGAGACCTGGCCCAAACGAAGTCGCGCATCGGTCGAGTCGACCTTCACGACCATGCCGTCGATTTCGTACGGGAGCTCGTGACGGCTCGCGAGCATCGCCGCGTACTCGGCCATCACCCCGTCTTTGCCCTTCACGATCTTCCGGCGCGGGTTGACGGGAATGCCGAGCGCTTCGAGCGCTTCGAGCTTCTCTTCGTGCGTCGTGTACGTCGCGCCTTCGACCACGCCGATCTCGTACAGGTAGATGCTCAGCGGCCGTGACGCGGTCATCTTCGTGTCGAGCTGGCGAAGCGAACCCGCCGCCGTGTTGCGCGGATTGACGTACGGCTCGTCACCCGCCGCGAGCGCCGCTTCGTTCAACTTCTTGAAATCGGCCTTGCGAATGAACACCTCGCCGCGCACCTCGAGCAGCTTCGGTGCCTTGCCCTTCAAGGTGAGCGGCAGGTTCTTGATGGTCTTGAGATTCGCGGTGACGTCTTCGCCGATGACGCCGTCGCCACGCGTGCTGCCTTGAACGAACTTGCCGTCTTCGTAGACGAGCTCGATGGCCAGCCCGTCCATCTTCGGTTCGCAGACGTAGCTGACGGTTTCGATGCCCAGGGACTTCCGAATGCGCTCGTCGAACTCCGCCAGCTCGGCTTCGTCGAACACGTTGCCCAGCGACAACATCTGCTGCCGGTGCGTCACCTTGTTGAACTTCTCGAGCACGTCGCCACCGACGCGCTGCGAAGGCGAATCAGGCGTCACCAGCTCGGGGTGCGCGGCCTCGATCTCCAGCAGCTCGCGCATCCACCCGTCGTAGGTCGCGTCGGAAACTTCAGGCGCGTCGAGCGTGTAGTACTGCCTGTTCGCGACGGCGATCTTGTCCTTCAGCTCGAGCAGTTTTTCGGCGGGCTTCACGGCCCTTCGTCTACCGCTTCAGGCATCGAGATGATCAAGAACTCGACGCGGCGGTTCTCGGCATCGTTGTTCCCGAGCGGGCGATCGAAGCCGTAGCCACGCGTCGACAAGCGCGCGCCTTCCACGTTGCCGCGCTCGACGAGGTAGAGCTTCACGGTGTTCGCGCGCGCGAGTGAGAGTTCACGGTTGTACTCGGCGGTGCCGACGCGATCGGTGTGCCCTTCGATGCGAACGTGCGCGAGCTCCGGGTGCGCGTTGATCACCTTCGCGATCTGGTCGAGCAGCTCGAAGGACTGCTCCTTGATGTCGGCGCGGTTGAACTCGAAATAGATGACCTCGAGGATCTCGAGCCGGTCCTTCTTGATGACGACTCGCTGCACGTCTTCCGGAGGACAGCCGGCGTTGTTCGACGGCCCGCGTTCACCGGGACAGTTGTCGAAGATGTCGGCGGTGCCATCACCGTCACGGTCAGGCCACGGGCAGCCCTGATTTTCAGGATCGCCCGGCTCGCGCGGGCAGCGGTCGACGCCGTTGAGAACGCCGTCATGGTCGCGATCGAGCTCGGGACATTCTTCGATGAGGTACGGCGTACCATCGGTGCAATCGGCGACGCGCTCACGACGGCGCACGTCTTCGTCTTCCGGCGGAGCGGGGTTCACGAAGGAGACGCCGAAGAGCACGCGGCCGCTGAAGCCGTTGGGAATGAGGCCGTAGCCGGGGCCTCCGAGCAGCGAGAGCTCGAGTGGCCGCAGCCGGTAGCGAATGCCCGCGAGCACCTCGACGAAGCCGCGCAGCCCGTTGAGCAGTGACAGCGAACCGCGCGTCGTCAACTCGCCGCCCCAGTGAAGGCCCATGGCCGCGAACGAGACGCCGCCTTCGAGTTCGACGAGCCCTGCGCCGAAACGTGAACCCGCTTCGAGACCGATGGCCGCGTCGTTGCCCTGCCGAAGGCCCGCACTGACTTTCGCGAGCCCGGTGGGCAACAGGCTGCGAGTTAGAACCTCCGCCTGCTCGAGACCGGGGATGCCGACGTGCCCTTCGATCGCCAGCCAGAGGGGATCGTCCCACTCCGGAGAGAGCAGGCCGACGCGCAGGCCAGCCCACGGACGCCCGACACCCTGTTCCGGCGACGGAGCAGGGCGCTGCAGCAAGATGAACGGCAGCTGCGCCATGAGCTGCAGTCGATCGATCGGCGCGAAGGCAGCGGTCACGTGCTCGCGGAGCTGCAGCGAGTTCCCGATCGCCAGGTGCGTCTGCAGCGCGACTCGAAAGCGCATCGCCCCGAGCAGCTCGCCCGTGCCGATGACCTGCGATCGCTCACCGCCCGGGTTCAGCAGCCAGTGACCGCCTGCCGACGTCAGCGCCGGCTGGGCCAGGGTCGACACAGAAAAGAGGTGTACGGCCAGAACGACCCAACGCACGGAGCGCCTTCTAGCCAAGTCCTCGATTTTGCGTGAGGCGTCGTTGTGAAGCTCACGAAAATCAATGTTTGACTTGATTTAATTAAGTTCATGACGAGATCCTCGCAGTCGATGACACGAGCTCTGCCAAGCCGCTGCCCGCTCTGCGAAGGCCGCGTTCACGTCGAGAAGATCCGCTGCGAAGCGTGCCTTTGCGCGGTCGAAGGCCAGTTCGGGCTCGACTGGTTGGGCAACCTCTCTCCGGATCAGCTCTCGTTCGTGAAGGTGTTCCTGGTCTCGCGCGGGAAGATCAAAGACGTCGAGCAGGCGCTCGGCATCTCGTACCCGACGGTGGTCTCGCGGTTGGAAGACGTGGTGGCGGCGCTGGGCGCGTCACGCGCTTCGGAACCAGCGCCTGCTGCCCATTCGCTCGACGTGCTCGAGGAACTCGCGAGTGGAGACATCGACGTCAACGAAGCCGAACGCCGTCTACGCAAGAAGCGCTGAAAGGGAGCCCGCATGTCGTCGAGCAAACTGAACGTCATTCCCCTGGAGTTCGCTGAACGTCCCTCTCTCGAGCTGCGCGCGACGGCCGAGCAGATTCACGTGGTGCCGGTGGAGCCGGGTGGCTCGCCGCGCATCGAAGTGGAGACGCGCCGAGGGGAAGCGCCGCGCATTCAGGTGGAGCGCAACGGCGAGACGCTGGTCGTGAAGTCCGACGCGGGCATGTCGCAGTGGATGTTCGGCTTCGTGCCCTTCAAGCGCATCACGATGTTCGTGCCGTCGACCGTTCGCGCGCGCATCAAGCAGGACTTCGGGAACTTGAAGATCGAGCGGCTCGAAGGGTGTGACCTCGAGCTCTCCTCGAGCGCAGGGACGATTCTCCTCGAGCACATTCGGGGGCGCATGGCGGTGGCCGTCGATGCGGGCACCATCAAGGGCGAACACCTCGCGGGGACGTTCGACATTCGCACCGAGGCGGGGTCGGTGAAGCTGGGCATCGACGCGCTCGACGCCGGTGACCACCGCGTTCGCACCGAACTCGGCGCGGTGAAGCTGTACCTGGCGCCGGGGTTGTCGGTGAAGTTCGAGAGCAGCACGTCGCTGGGCAGCTCACGTATCAGCTACGACGACGCGACCGACGCGAAGTCGACGATGCACCTGTCGGCGGAGCTCGGTTCGATTCGCGTGAAGGAAGGCGACGCGTTCGTCGACGACAAGCACGGCGATTGGGTCGACTGGCGGAAGTTGTGGAAGGACGCGGTGACCGAAGTGAGCGCGGTCGTGAACGACGTGATGCCGAAGCCGCAGCCCACGCGCGTGCCCGATGAAGAGCTGCGCAAGGTGCTCGAGCTCGTGCAGGACGGGAAGATCTCCGCGTCCGACGCCGAGCGGCTCATTCGCGCGATGGGTCGCTGAGGCGGGCGCGAAGCGCGCTCGAACTCGTCGAACTTGCCTCGTGCCAGGCGTTGAGGAGCGTCACGCGGACTTCTTCTCGAGCTTCGTTACCCGCGCCTCAATGTGGTCGAGGCGGTCGCCGTGTCGCCCGGCAAGTGTGCCTACGAGCTTGCTGAGTCTCCTCAGGTCAGCGCGCGTCTCCTGAGCCCCGCGCGCCGTCGTGACTGCCAACTCGGCGAACCGCGTGGTGTCGGCGCTCAACTCGCCGACCTCTTTCGTGAACCGCGTCACCTCTGCGCCCATCAGATTCACGTTGCCGGTGAGGTGATTCACGGTCGATGTGAGGTGATTCACCGTCGATGTGAGGTGATTCACGGTCGACGCGAGTTGATTCACGGTCACCGTCATCTCGTTCATCCGGATTTCGAACTGCGTCGCGCGCGTCTCGAGCGCGGTCGTTCGCGCCGCCATCTCCATCGCGACCCGGGCCATCTCGTCCAGGCGCTGCGCGTGGTGCGCAAATCCACGCTCCAACCGCTCCCCCGTGTTCATCAGCGCCAGCACCACGTCTTTCCCCGACACGCTCGCCACCGTCCGCCTCCTTTTTCGTGCGACCGCCTGTCTATTTCGGAGGGCTGACACGTTCCGGGGCATGGGCTCAATCTAACTCGCTTGACTTGCCGAAACCCGGCCCCTACCTTGCCTCTCGCTGTCGCCGCGGGCGCGCTCAGAGTCGAGCCACCTGCAAGTTCTCCCCAGGCACTCCTCGCAGCCTTCAGTTCAGGCAGCCGCTGCGAACCCGATTCCCACATGGCACCGGCCCGTACCTCCAAGTCCTCCGCTGACACGTCCAAGAAGCGCCGTTCCAAGGACGACGAGAAGCCGAAGAAGAAGCCGACGTCGCGTCGCGCCGCCGAAGAAGACACCGAGTCAGGTCCCGAGCTCGAAGAAGTGGCCGCCCGCGGCGCCGCGGCTGATGAGTCGACCGCGACCGAAGAGCGTGAAGAACGCCGTGACGATGGCGACGAAGAGCGCCCCCGCCCGGTACTCACGCCCGTGAATCACGCGGTCCGCGACGACGATCTCCAGGAAGCGCGCATCACCGGTGAGACCGCCGAACAGACGACCGAAGCGGCCGCCGAAGCCGCCGAAGAAGCGGCGGGGCAGGGTGAGAAGAAGCTCCAGGTTCTCAAGCTGACCGACCTGAAGCGCATGAAGATCACCGAGCTCTCGAAGATGGCCCACAACCTGGGCATCGAGGGCACGCAGGGGCTCAAGAAGCAGGAGCTGCTGGTCGCCATTCTCCAGAACGTCACCGAGAAGCGGTACGAGGTTCAGGCCGAAGGCGTCATGGAGCAGATGAGCGACGGCTACGGCTTCCTGCGCTCGGCTGATTCCGACTACCAGCCCAGCCCCGACGACATCTACGTGTCGCCGTCGCAGGTTCGTCGCTTCAACCTGCGCCCCGGTGACACCGTCAGCGGCCCGATTCGTCAGCCGCGTGAGGGTGAGCGTTATTTCGCTCTGCAGCGCGTCGAGAAGATCAACTTCGCCGACCCGTTCAGCGCCGACGTCAAAGAGCGCATTCTCTTCGACAACCTCACCGCGCTCTACCCCACCCAGAAGCTGCACCTCGAGCACGATCAGGGCGACTTCACGACGCGCATCATCGACATGTTCTCGCCGATCGGCCTCGGTCAGCGGTGCCTCATCGTCGCGCCGCCCAAGGCTGGTAAGACGGTGATGCTGCAGAACATCGCGCACGCGATTTCGAAGAATCACCCCGACATCCACCTCATCGTGTTGCTCGTCGACGAGCGCCCCGAAGAAGTGACCGACATGCAGCGCTCGGTGCGCGGTGAAGTCGTCAGCTCGACGTTCGACGAGCCGGCCACCCGCCACGTGCAGGTCGCCGAGATGGTCATCGACAAGGCCAAGCGTCTGGCCGAGCAGAAGAAGCACGTGTGCATCCTGCTCGACTCGATCACGCGCCTGGCGCGCGCGTACAACACCGTCGTTCCGCCGTCGGGCAAGATCCTCTCGGGTGGTGTCGACGCCAACGCGCTGCACCGCCCCAAGCGCTTCTTCGGCGCCGCGCGAAACATCGAAGAAGGCGGCTCGCTCACCATCATCGGCACCGCGCTCATCGACACCGGCAGCCGCATGGACGAAGTGATCTTCGAAGAGTTCAAGGGCACCGGTAACTCGGAGATCGTCCTCGACCGCAAGCTCTTCGAGAAGCGCATCTTCCCGTGCATGGACATCAACAAGTCCGGCACGCGCAAAGAAGAGCTGCTGCTGAGCCCGGCAGACCTGGTGCGCATCACCGCGCTCCGTCAGGTGCTGCACCCGTTCACGCCCATCGACGCGATGGAGTTCACGCTCAAACACATGCGGCCGACGAAGAACAACCTCGAGTTCCTCGGCGGTATGAACCGGTGATGCGCGCGCTCGTCATCGCCGTGGCGTTGAGCTTCACCGGTTGCGGCTTTCTCCTCGGGGAGCCCGGCGGTGGTGGCGGTCTGCCCAGCGGTCGAGCGTGCGCTTCAGACGACGATTGTGTGCCCAGCGACTGCTGCGGGGAAGGCTCTGGCGTGGTGCACGTGATGGACGCGCCAGGCTGCCCCGGGCAGTGCAACACCATGTGCCCGCGCGGTCAGACCGACTGCGGCTGCGGCGTGCCGATCTGCCGTGATTCGCGGTGCACGGTCGCCGTGGCGACAGACCCCATGTGTCAGTGACCGGGGGCGGTGGATCGCCCGTTCGGGCTGCGATAAGTGCCCGGCCCCTGATGAACCGGTTTTTCGCTCTGCTTCCGCTGGTCTGCGCGCTGTCCGCGTGCCCTGTGACGCGCCCGCCACCGACTGGTGATTCCGACGCCGGCACCGTCGACTTCGTCGGTCGTGCCTGCAACGTCGACGCGGAGTGCGGTTCGCTGCGCTGCGACAAGGTGCGCCGTCAGTGCATCTGTCTGTCGGACCTCAGCTGTCTTTCGGCGCCCAACGAGCCGCTCAAGTTCTGCAACAACTACACGGGCCTCTGCGTCACCGAGATCACCGGGTGCAAGGGCGACACCGAGTGCGGCGAGAACCAGTACTGCGACCCGTCGACGCGTTCGTGTCAGGCGCTCCGCACCTTCTGTCAGACGTGCGCGACCAGCCGTGAATGCGGCGGAGCGGGTGACAACTGCGTGCTCGACACCGTGCTCAACCGTCGCTTCTGCGGCACGGCGTGCGAGAGCAACGCAGATTGCCCGCGCGGCGCCACCTGTCAGGACAAAGACGGCGCGCGGCAGTGCTGGCCCGACCGCACCGCCACCGGTCAGGCGGCGACGTGCAACAACTTCACGGGCTGCGTGCCCGACTCGCTGCGCACCTGCAATCAGAGCTCGGATTGTGGCGACGCTTCTCAGCGCTGTGACACCACGCAGGGCAAGTGCGTGGCGACGTTGCAGGCCTGCCCCTTCGGCACCACCTGCGACCCGCGGCTCAAGCTGTGCCTTGCCGAATGCACCCAGGACGAAGACTGTGGCGACGCCACGCTGCGCTGTGTGCAGCGCATCTGCGAGCCCATCAGCGAGTGCCAGGTCGACGACGATTGCGCGCTCAACAAGAGCTGCGCCATTCCGCCCGGCGCCACGGTCGGCGAGTGCAAGACCTCGTGCGGCACCGACACCGAGTGCCCGCTGGGTCAGGTGTGCGTCAGCAACGGCGGCCGCGCTTCGTGCCGGCCCGGTTGCTCGACCAACGCCGACTGCGCGCTCGACCAGCGGTGCAACAGCACCTCGCGCACCTGCGAAGGCCCGGTGGTCGGGACCGATCGCGTCTGTCAGGGCACCAGCGCCTGCCGCACCTGCGAAGTGTGCGACGGCGTGAACACCGTGTGCCGCCCGGCGAAGAACGACTTCCCGCACTGCCTGCCGTGCAGCTCGTCGACCGAGTGCGCCGGCGGTACGTGCGTGGCGCTCACCGGTCAGCAGGTGTGTGCGCGCTTCTGTGGCCCCGGCCAGGCCGAGTGTCCGCAGGGCTTCGCGTGCCTTACCCTCACCACCGGCCAGCAGGCCTGTGTCCCCTCTGATCGTTCGTGCTCCGGAAAGTGCCCATGATGCGTTCGCTCGCAGTCGCTCTCGTCGTGTCGTCTTTCTTCGTCGCGTGTTCCCCGCCCGAGAAGCAGCGCGAAGTGTGTGGTGACGGCATCGACAACGATGGCAACGGTCTGGCCGATTGCGCCGACGCGGATTGCCAGGGTCAGGAGGTCTGCAAGCCGGTCAACTACGGCGAGTGCCCGAAGTGCGGCATCGAGTGCGCTGATCAATCGGCCTGCGTGGTGAGCTTCCCCGACGACCGCCCGCTGCCCATGTGCCTGAACGGGCATTGCAACGCGAACTCGCTGTTCATTCAGCCCAGCATTCAGCTCGACACCAAGGACAACTGGAGCGGCCTCGCGCTCTCGCCCCAGTCCGCGGCGACGCGCTTCATCAAGAAGAAGGCGGTCGACGGCTCCGAGGTGACGTGCGCGATGATCGCCGCGACTGCGTCCGACCGGATGAAGCCCACCGCCATCGAAGACGCGAAGAAGTACAACGTGCAGGGGCTCGACGTGACCCGCGTGACGAACCCGATGCTGGGTCAAGGCGTCAGCTTCGCCTTCGTGAACACGCAGATCGGCGGAGACTTCTTGATCTGGGTCGAACTGTGGGGCGGTGCGCCGGGTACCGACAGCAAGATGCCCACGGGTCGTCGCTTTGGCTGGGGCTGCTTTGAGTCGGCCAGCGTGGTTGGCAACGCGCTCGTCGACACGGACAACTGCCCGTCGGCGGCGTTCAACTTCGGCACCTGCCGGCGCTTCGTGCTGAAGATGCCCGGGCCCGAAATGTGAGCCTCACGCGGGCGGCAATTTCAGCGCCTGCCGAGACGTCGCTCCGCCGGTTTTCGCTCGTCTGCCGCGCTCCTACGTCATGGCCGGGGGAGCGTGTGCAGGGAGCCGCTTCACGTCCACCTGAGTTTCGAGCGCTCAGCCCAGTAGCGCTCGGGTGGAACGCTGAACGCTTCCCAACCATCGACAGCACCGACGTTCCGCGCGCGCAGGTTCGACTCGAGCTGCGCGACCGTCGCAGCACCCGACAAGACGACGTCGAGAAACGGCTGCTGCAATGCGATGCCGAGCGCGAGTGCGTCGGGCGTGGTCGCTTGCTGATGCGCGAACTCTTTCCAGCCCACGACATCACCGCGCGACGAGAGCAGCCCGTTGGCCATGCCTTCCTTCGCGATGGTGTGAGCGCCACGTGCCTTCGCGCGGGCGAGGGCAGGACCGGCTGACGTTTCGCGCACGTTCCACGTGGCCTGAACCCACGTGAAGATGCCGGTCTCCATCGCCGCGTCGATGACGTCGCCTTGCCGCGGGCCCGTCACGCTGAGCCCGACGGGAACTCCCAGCGAAGCGAGTCGATCGAGCACCGCGCGATCTTTGAGCACGCCGCTCTCGAGCGTCGCCGAATGCACCTGGTGCACGTGCAACCGCTCACCCAGCAGCGCGCGTGACTCGGCCCACTGTGACTCGAGGTGGGAAAGCGAGTGGTCCTTCACTTCGTGCACCTCGGCGTCGGTGCGCCACCCGGCGGTGTACCGGTAGCCCCACTTCGACGAAATGAAGACATCTCGGTGCCCACGCGCGTCGAGCCAACTGGCCAGAAAGTTCTCCGACTTTCCGTAGCTGCGCGCCGCATCGAAGTGACGGACTCCGCCGGCGTAGGCCGCGTCGAACACTTCGTGCGCGTGAAGTTCCATCGCGCGCGGCTCCGTCGACGGGAGATCGCCCGAATGCTGCAAGGTCATGTAGCCGGGGCGACCGAGCGCCGCGAGGCCGAGTCCAAGGACTGCCATGGGTGCATCTGTGCTCCTCGCGCGCGCAACCCGCAAGCACAGTCGCGCGCACGTCAGAGCGGCTCAGCTCACTCCTTCGTGAGGATCTCGGCGCCGTCTTCGGTCACCAGAATGGTGTGCTCGAACTGCGCGGCGCGCTTCAGGTCGCGGGTGACGGCGGTCCACTCGTCGTCCCACGTCACTTCTTCATGCGAACCCATGGCGATCATCGGCTCGATGGTGAAGGTCATGCCCTTTTCCATCTTCGTGTTCGAGCGCGCGTCGAAGTAGTGCGGAATCTGCAGCGAGGTGTGGAACGTCTCGCCGATGCCGTGGCCGCAATACGCGCGCACCACGCCGTAGCCGTACTTTTCCGCGTGCTGCTCGATGGAGCGGCCGATGTCGTAGATGGGCCGGCCAATCTTCACCGCTTCGATGCCCTTCATCATGCACTCGTGCGTGGCCTTCACGAGCTGCCTGCTGTCTTCGTCGACGTTGCCGACGAAGAAGGTGGCGTTGGTGTCGCCGTGCATGCCGTCGAGGAAGATGGTGACGTCGATGTTCACGATGTCGCCATCGACCATGGCCCGGTCGTCGGGGATGCCGTGGCAGATGACCTCGTTGACCGAGGTGCACACCGACTTGGGGAAGCCGCGGTAGTTGAGCGGGCTCGGGTAGCCGCCGGCCTTGATGCACGCCTCGTGAACGAAGGCGTCGATGTCGTCGGTCTTGAGGCCCGGCTTCACCAGCTCGCCGGCCATGCGGAGAATTCGCGCCGCTTCACGACACGCGCGGCGCATGCGTACCAGCTCTTCGTCGGTGCGAACGTTGCGGCCGCTGCCACGGGAAGGGCTGCCGGTCTGCCAGTAATCGGGCTTGGGAATCGAATCGGGCACCGGGCGGCGCGGCGAGATCTTCCCCTGCTGCACCTTGTTCAACTCGAGGCGCTTGCGCTCGAGCTTCGCGTAGTCGGCGTCGGCCTCGGCGTGGCATTTCTTGTACTTCTTGCCGCTGCCGCACCAGCAGGCGTCGTTGGTCTTCGGCAGCTTGATGGGCGGGCGCTGTGTGGGCGGCGTCTGCGTCGCGATTTCCTGCGTCACGGGGTGAGTCCTTTGAAGAAATGACGTTCGGTGTCGGCCAGCACGTCGAGCAGGTGGTGGCGCTTCACGCGGCCTTCCGTCGCTTCGGCAAAGCCCAGCAGCTGCTCAGTCATGAAGCGCGAGAGGAACAACAACATGGGTTTGTCTTTAGCGCTGAGGCCCTCGGTGAGCCACCGGTGGTTCCGCAGGTAGTCGTCGTAGGCCTCCACCTCTCGGCCGAGGTCGAAGCGCGTGAGCTGGAACGCGGCCTGATAGAGCTGGCGGGGCGGGCGCTCGAGCACGCCGGCGAGCACCGCGATGGTCTGCGGTTCTTCGACTTTCGGTGGCCACACCAGCAGGTCCTGCGCGAAGAGCTTCGCCACTTCGGCCAGCAGGTGCGTCAGCACCGGGATGGGTTTGTGGTCGAGAACGAGGTCCCACTTCGAGGGCTGCACGCCGCTCTTCTACACCGTCAGGCGGGTGAGGCGTTTGCTGCGCGGCTCTTCGGGCACCGGCATTCCGTAGCCTTCGAAGAGCTCGCGGCGCACGTGCTGGTAGACGGTGCGGTTGGTGAGCAGCTCGCGGTGCACCACGTCGGGTACGTCGATGTTGCGGAGGTTGGAATACGCCTCGGCGTCGTCGAGCACGCAGGTGGGGTAGCCGTTGACGCGGTCCGCGCGCGACCAGATCGACGTGAGCTTCACCGCGCTGGGGAAGGCACCGGCCTTCAGCTCGCGGATGAAGGGCGAGACCGGCGTGAGCTGCCAGATGCTGCGCGAGATCGCGCCGTAGGCCGCGATGCCGAAGTATGCCGACGACGAGCCGTTGAACGGCGTGCCCAGGGTGATGAGGTTCTTCACGCGCTGATGCCCACCGAGGCGCTTGACGTAATACGCGCCGATGAGACCGCCCTTGGAGTGCCCGACGATCGACAGCGGGCCCATCTGCGGAAAGCGCTCGTACAGCCGGTCGACCTTCTGGCGAACCTTGTCGGCGAGCTGGTCGATGGCGTTGGTGTTGAACAGATCCATCCAGCCGCCGAGGTTGATGCTCCACACGCAGAATTGATCGCGGCGCAGGCGGTGCTCGAGAATTTCGAAGCTCTGCCGCGTCGACATGAAGCCGTACAGCAGCAGCACCGGCCGCGGGCAGTTGGTGAAGTCGGTGCGGCGCACGACCTGATTCGTCGCCCGATCGAACTCGAAGTAGCCCTTGATGTAGCGCGCGTAGCGTTTGAGTTGGCGCAGACGCAGGTCCAACAGCGACATCGAGACTCCCGAAGTACGGCCGTTCGCCGCCAATTCTAGTGCCCCGGCCGATGCACCGCGAAAGTTCGCGTGTGGGTGGAGCGCTGCGTCAGGCGGCGCGACAGAGCACGAACCAGTTGTCGAGCTGCTTGCCGTTGCGCGACGCGCGGCCGATCGACACGTGCTTCGAAACGCCGCGCACCACGTCCTTCGTGCGGTTGTAGACGAAGTAGGAGAGCCGGCTGGCGTTGTCGAGAATCGGCGGCGCGCCGAGCAGCGGTCTGGGCGGCAATTGCGTGTAGTCGACGAGCACCTCGTCGCCTTGCTGCACGGTCACGAAGTAGCCGGGGCCGACCGTGGTGGTGACCAGGCCCGACGTTCGGTTGAACCCCCAGCGTTCACTCGCCGCGCGCGCGGCGTCGTCGGGCACGGCGAACACCTTCGCGAAGCGGCTGAAGGCCAGCATCGAGTTTCGGCCTTCGTGCGTCACGCCGCTGAGCGGAGCTCCAGTGGCCGGCGCCAGATCTTCGAGCGTGAAGCGGCGCGCGCCCTGAACTACCTCGAACAGCTTCGCCTGCTGCGCGCCGGTGAGCGCCAGGGTCTCGACAACTCGCCGTTCGTCATCGAGCGCGTCGAGGTGTGCAGCGAGTGCAGCGGCGTTGACGTCATTCGCGTCGAGCAAAGTAGCGAGGCTCATGCATGGGCGCGTAGCACTTCCTCCTGTACTTGGCCGCGCACTGTCGTAACGCTCCTTTCGTTCATGGACTTCGAAGAGCCGGTGACGATGGACCTGCGCCGCCGAATTCTGGTGGTGGGGCATGGTGAGGTTGGCGAGGCGCTGGTCGAGCAGCTCGAAGGCGAGGGCTTCGACGTGGCCGCCACGCCAGACCCGCTGCGAGTCCCTGAACACACCAAGAGCTGGAAGCCCGACCTGGTGCTGGTGCAGGAGTCGCTGCCGGGCCGCTCGGGCCGCCAGGTGGTGCTCTCGCTGCGCGCGAACGGCGACGTCTTCAAGACCCCCATCGTCGGCGTGCTCAACGACGTCAGCGTTCTCCACACGCTCGCGTGGATGCGCGTCGGTGCCACCGACATCTGGCGGTTTCCCTTCACGCGCGGGGTGTCGAGCCGCGCGCGCGAGCTCATCGACGAGTGCGATCGCTCGCAGGTTCAGCTCGGCCACATGAAGACGCGCGTGCTCGCGTGGTGCGCGCGCGCCCAGCTCAACGGCACGGTGACGATGTACATGGGCACGCCGTTCGAAGGCCGCGCCACGTTCGTCAATGGCGAACTGCACATGGCGCAGCTCGGGTCGTTCACCGGTGAACGCGCGCTCGCGCAGCTCCTCGAGCTGGAAGACGGCCCCATGCGCTGGGACGTCGGCTCGTCGCAGCCGGGAGTGAAGGCCGTTCCTCCCGCGGGCTACAAGATCCGCGTGCTCGTCGTCGAAGACGAGCCCACCCTGCGCAAGATGGTGACGCGGAAGCTCGAGAGCGCGGGCTACGTGGTCGAGGCCGTCGAAGACGGCGAAGCCGCCCTGCACCTCGCGCCGCACAAGCCGTGGGACGTGATGGTGGTCGACTTCGATCTCCCGCGGCTCGACGGCTGGGGGTTGTTGCGTGCGCTGCGTGAAGACGTGGTGCTGCGTGAGATCGCCGTCGCCGTGCTCTCGGCGCACGAAGACGCGGTCGAGACGCTGAAGATGGCGCGCGCGGGTGCCCGGGCGTACCTGCACAAGTCGGGTCGCGCGAAGGAACTGCTCGACGCCGTCAGCCTGCTCGCCACGCCCCGCGCGAAGCTGTGGAACGCGCTCGAGCGCCGCACCGACGTCGAAGTGCAGCTGCGCGCCGTCGGCCCTGCGTGGTTGTTGCGCACGCTGGCGGAGCTCGATTGCGCCGGTCGTCTCGAACTCGAAGACGCGCTCGGCCGCTACGAGGTGACGGTGTCGCAAGGTCACCTCATCGAAGCCGTCGCACAGACCGGCAGTCTGCGCGTCACCGGGCACGTGGCGCTCGAAGCCATTCTGGTCAGCCGCGCCGATGGCCGCTTCGTGTTCTCGCCCATCGAACCGCCGCCCACCGCGCGGTGGATCTACGAGCAGCTCGACGAGACGTGCGACCTGTTGCGGCGAGAAGAAGCCGCCAAGTTGAAGTCGGCCTTGTCGCGACCCGGCAGCCTGGTGCTCAACGAAGAACTCGCCGAGCTCTTTGCCCGGGTGGCCACCGTCGATCAGCTCAAGGTGCTCGACGCGCTCCGTGAAACGCCGCCCGACGTGGAAGGCCTGGTGGCCGCCACGGGGCTGCCCACGGCCGACATCGAACAGTCGCTGGCGGCGCTGCTCCGGCGCGGCATTCTGTCGCCAGAACAACGGTAATTTCAGCCATTTACAGGTCAGTGCGCGCGCGCGGTTGAAATGAGACCAACTGGTCTGTACACGTGGTTTGGACCAACTGGTCTACACGCATGCCACGCCCGCGCTACGAGAACCTGGAAGCAGAAAAAAAGCAGCGGCTGCTGAACGCCGCGATGACCGAGTTCGGAGCCCACGGCTACGAGCTGGCGTCGATCAACCGCATCCTCGACGAGGCCGGCTTTTCGAAGGGCTCGTTCTATTACTACTTCGACGACAAGCTGGACCTCGCGGCCACGACGTTGCTCCACGCGGGCGGCCCGCTGATGCACCTCGGCGAAATCCGCGCGCCGGGCTCCATCGCCGAGTTCTGGGACGAGCTGCGACGAACCTCGTACTACCGGCTCAAGAACCTCGAGACGAAGCGCCTCGAGTTCGACTGCCTGTCACGCCTCGGCGCCGCGATGGCGAAGAACCCCGAGTTGATGGCGCGCGTGATGCCCGTCTTCGGCCCGGCGCGCACGAAGATGATGGAGTTCCTGCAGCAAGGTCAGCAGCTCGGAGCGCTCCGCGCTGACCTGCCGATCGCCACCTACGTGGCCATGCTGGAAGCGGCGAAGACGAGCGCATTCTCGACGATGTTCCCCGAAGACCGGACGTTGTCCGACGCCGAGCTCGAGTCCTTCACGGACTTCATGCTCGACCTCGCGCAGCGCATCGGTGCACCCCCGAAAGGCCCGACGTCATGATCTCCACGTTGCTGTTGGTGTCGCTGCTCGCGGCTTCAGACGCGCCGCCGGCAGACCTCGCGGCATGCCCGTCTGACGCCGAGAAGCCCGAAGTCGCGCCGCTCATTTCGCGCATCGAACGCGTGATGGACGGCAAGTCGTCGGTGGCGGTGATGAAGATGAACATCAAGACGCCCTCGTTCGAACGCGTCGTGAAGATGAAGGTGTGGTCGAAGGGCCGCGACTTCGCGCTCGTCAAGGTGCTCGAAGGCGGCGCGCGCGATACGGGCATGATGACGCTCAAGCGCGAGTAGCAGCTGTGGAACTACCTGCCGCAGGCCGGGCGCGTGATGAAGCTGCCGTCGGGAATGATGGGCGACAGCTGGATGGGCTCGGACTTCACCAACGATGACCTGGTGAAGGGCTCGTCGTTCGCCGCCGACTTCGACGCGAAGGTCGAGAAGGTGGGTGAGCACGACGGCCGCTCGGCCTGGTTCGTCACGCTCACGCCGAAGCCGAACGCCAACGTGGTGTGGGGCCGGGTGGAGCTGGTGCTCGACCGCGCGAGCTGTCTGCCGCTCGAAGAACGCTTCTTCGACGAAGACGGAAAGCTCGCGCGTCGCATGCAGTTCGGCGAGCTCAAGAAGCTCGGCTGGCGCACCTACCCCATGCGCATGACCGTCGCGCCCGCCGAAGCCGGCCGGCAGACCATCATCAACTACGAGTCGGTCGAGCTCGATGGCGACGTGCCGGAAGACACGTTCAGCCTGCGCCGCCTGCAGTCCGGGAAGGACTGACCCGTGTTGATCGCCATGGCGTGGAGGAACATCTGGCGCAACGCGCGCCGCTCGATCATCACCATGACCGCGCTCGGCTTCGGCGTGGCAGGCATCGTCGGGCTCTACAGCTACCGCGAGGTCGCCAACGAGTACATCGTGCGCGACGTCACCACCGGGTTGATGGGCCACCTGCAGGTGCACGGTCGCGGCTACCAGGACGCGCCGTCGCTCACGACCGTGGTACCGCACGCGCAGCAGGTCGAAGCGGCGGTGCTCGGGGCTTTGCCGGGGGCAAGGGCCGAACGCCGCGTGCTCGGCGCCGGTCTGGCCGGCTCGGGCGAGCGCTCGTCGCCGGTTTCGGTGCTCGGGGTCGAACCCGGGAAGAGTAGCCTGTACTCGCTCACCAGCGGCACAGACGTGCGCGACGTTCACGACGTGCTCGTGGGTCGCGACCTCGCCGAGGAGCTCGAGCTGGCGCCGGGCTCAGAGCTGGTGCTGGTCAGTCAGGCCACCGACGGTTCGGTGGCCAACGACCGCTCCACCGTCAGCGGGCACGTTCACGTCGAGCAGCGCCGAGATGGACGCATCGGCGGTGGTGCTTTCGCTCGAGGGGGCGCAGGCGTTCTTCGGCCTCGAAGACGGCGTGCATCAGATCGTGGTGCGCTTGCCTGTCGATCGCGAATACGTGTCTACCGAAGTGAACGCGGCGCGTGCCGCGCTCGACCTGCAGTCGCTCGAGGCCTGTCGTGGAGCGAAATGCTGCCCGACATGAAGGCCTCGATGGACTCGAAGCGGAAGAGCCAGGGCGTGATGGACTTCGTCATCTTCCTCATCGTCGGCCTCGGCGTGTTCAACGCGATGACGATGTCGGTGTTCGAGCGCACGCGTGAGTTCGGCGTGCTGGCGTCGCTCGGTACGCCGCCGCGGCGGCTGCTCGGCATGGTGATGTTCGAGGCGCTCGGCAGGGCGTGATCGCCTTCGTCGCTGGCGTGTCGATCGCCGCGGCGGTGCTCTACGGCATCGGAACGGTCGACCTCTCGACCATCGCGCAAGGTGACGTCTTCGGCGTGCGCATGCCCTCGAAGATGGAGCTCGCGCTCGATTGGAGATCGCTCCAGGGCGCGGCGACGGTCGCCTTCTTCACGTCGCTGCTCGGCGCGTTGATCCCCGCGTTGCGCGCGGCGCGGCTCAACCCGGTGGAAGCGTTGAGGCACACATGAGCGGCTCACTCTCACTGGGTTGGCGCAACATCTGGCGCAATCGTCGGCGCACCGTCATCAGCATGGTGGCCATCGGCGTCGGGCTGCTGCTCGTCATCTTCTACTCGGGGATGGTGGGCGGAATGCTGGGCGAGGCAAAGAACCAGCTCGACAACGGCGGGCTCGGCCACGTCGAGGTGTTCGCGAAGGACTACCGGCCCCGGCGCGACGTCACGCGCGCGATGACCGGCGATTCCGAGTGGCGCTCGAAGCTCTCGTTGCCCGCAGGCGCAGAGGCAGGAACCCGCGTGCTGGCGCGAGGCCTGGCGACGTCGGCGCGCGGCAACGAACCGGTGCAGGTGTTCGGCGTGGAGTGGTCGCAGGAGCCGGGTTGTCGGCGCACTTGCGCAAGCTCGCGCAAGGCGAGGTGCCGGGTGACGCGCGTGGCGTGGTCGTCGGTGAACAACTCGCCGAGCGGCTCGGGCTCAAGGTCGGCTCGAAGGTGCGGCTGATGGTTCAACGCACCGACGGCGAAATGGGCGCAGACCTGTTCCGCGTGCGCGGCATCTTCCATTCCATCGCGCCGGTGATTGGTCAGCGCCAGGTCTACGTCTCGCAAGAAGCAGCGCGGTCGCTCGTCGGGCTCGAGCACGGCTCGCACCAGCTGGTGATTCAACTCGATGACCCGCAGCAGGCTGAAGTGGTCGCGACGTCGCTGAAGCGCGCGCTCGGTGACGACTACGAGGTGAAGACGTGGGGCGAGCTGCTGCCCGTGCTCAAGCGCATGGACACGCTCACCAACAACGTCGTCTTCGCGCTCGCGTTCTTCGTCTACGTGCTGGTCGGCCTCGGCGTGCTCAACACCATGTTGATGTCGGTGCTGGAGCGCACGCGCGAGTTCGGCGTGCTCATGTCGCTGGGAACGCGCCCGAGCCGGATCATCAAGGTGGTGCTCGCCGAGGCGTTCTGGATCGGCACCTTGAGCGTGATCATCGGCGCCTCGCTCGGGGCGTTGCTCACCTGGCACTTCTCGCAGCACGGCCTGCAGCTGGGCGGCGCGAGTGAGTCGATTCAGCTCGAAGGCGTGACGCTGTCGAAGCTCGTGAAGACGCGCTTCATGTGGAGCGACGTCTTGAAGGCCGCAGGCTTCGTCTACGCGATGTCACTCATTGTCGGTCTCTACCCGGCATCTCGAATCACGTGCCTGCAGCCTGCCGAAGCGCTGCGTCGCGTCTGAAAGGAGTCACACCATGGCCGTCGTCGAAGTCGAAAACGTGAGTCGTGTGTACGAAGAGAAGGGTCAACTGCCTGCCCAGGCGCTGCGCGGCGTTTCGCTGAAGGTCGAGAAGGGCGAGTTCATGGCGCTCTCGGGCCCGAGCGGTTCGGGCAAGACGACGTTGCTCAACCTCATCGGTGGGCTCGATCAGGTGTCGTCGGGCGAAATCCGCATCGACGGTCGCGCACTGTCCGGGCTGTCGCGAAAAGACCTCGCCGACCTGCGCCGCGATCGCATCGGCTACGTGTTCCAGGCCTACAACCTGGTGCCGGTGCTGACCGCGTCGGAGAACGCGGCCTATGTGCTCGAGCTTCGCGGGGTCTCTGCTGCCGAGCGTCGCGCCCGCGTGAAGGCGGTGTTCGAGCGCATCGGGCTCGGCGCTCACCTCGACTCGAGGCCGCTGAAGATGAGCGGTGGTCAACAGCAGCGCGTCGCCGTGGCGCGCGCCATCGTGGCCGAGCCCGCCGTGATTCTCGCCGACGAGCCCACCGCCAACCTCGATCAGGCCACCGGCGCAGCGTTGATGGACCTGATGCGCGAGCTGAACCAGGAGCGCGGCATCACCTTCATCTTCTCGACCCACGACCCGATGGTGCTGGAGCGCGCGGATCGCGTGGTGAAGCTCATCGACGGACAGGTCGTGACCCACGCGCCCGCTCCGTGAGGTGTTCGTTTTCTGTTGCCTCGCCTCGACAGCGTTCGGCGCTGAAGTCGCGAAGGACGGCAACGGCGGGCGGCTCGACGTCAGCGGCTTCTACAAGTCGTTGTTGTCGGGCGTGGTGTTGAACCCGAACAGCGTCTCGCTCTCGCGCACCCAGGCGGAGTTGTTCGAGCAGGCGAACGGCCCCGCGGTACCGACGATTCCAGACGCGGGCTTCTTGAACGCTCACCTCGTTCGCATGGCTTCGAAGTTCCGCTTCGAAGACAAGTTCGAGCTCGATGCCGCGTGGCAGCTGCAACTCACCATCGCGTCAGACCCGGTGTTCGCTGGTGGTTCGTCGTTGAGCGGCACGGTGGGCGGGACCGGCATCGGCGCACAACGTCGCATCGTCGAACTCGCCGGCACGCTTGGTCAGAGCGGCGGTTGGCGCGTCGACCACAACCTCGATCGACTCGCGATGAAGATCGCGTTGCCGTTCGGCGACCTCACCGTCGGCCGACAGGTGCTCCCGTGGGGCACCGGCCGCGTGTGGAACCCGACCGACGTGCTGTCTCCGTTCCCTCCGACGGTCATCGATCGCGAAGTGCGGCGTGGCTTCGACGCGGTTCGACTCGCAGTCGCGCTCGGTGAAGTGACGCAACTGGACCTGCTGTATCTCCCGCAGTTGAAGGCCGAAGAGCAGGGCGGCGTGGCGCGTTTTCAGACCAACACCCACGACTGGGACTGGTCGATTTCCTTCGGCAAGTACGTGCGCGATCTCGTCGTCGGCGCGGACATCGTGGGTGACCTCGGCCCCATCGGCGTGCACGCAGAAGGCGCCTACACCGTGCAGTTGCTCGGCCTCGAGACCGGCCAGATCACGGTCGGCGAACACTTCTTCCGCGGCGTCATCGGCGCCGAAGCGAGGCCGCACGAGAAGCTGCTGCTGATGCTCGACTATTCGTACAACGGCTTCGGCAGCACGGACCCTTCGAGGTACGCGACGATCCTCTCGTCGCCGCGGGTGATTCGCGGTGAGATCTTCGGCGCCGGCAAACACCAGGCTGCGTTCGCTGCGAACCTCATCGCGACGGACCAGCTCACGGCTTCGTTGTCGGTGCTCGGAAACCTCACCGACCCCAGCGCCATGGTGATTCCGTCGGTCGAATATTCGATGACCCAGACGGTGCTCCTTCGCGCCGGCGCCTACGTGCCCATTGGAGAACCGCCTGACGCGAAGGCCTTCGACTCGCTCTCGCCCAACGACGTGCTGACCAACTCCGTGGCGTGGCAACAGGCGAGCACCTCGCGTGGCGTTCGCAGCGAATACGGCGCCTCGTCTTTCGGAGCCTTCGTTCAGGTGGGCCTCTACATTCCCTGACGTTGACCGGCTGCGGCTGACGTGGTTCTCGTCGCGCCGCCGTGGAAGACCTGCTCGACGACCTGAATCCTCCGCAACGTGAAGCCGTGCTCCACGAGCGCGGCCCGTTGCTCGTGCTCGCTGGCGCAGGCTCCGGCAAGACGCGCGTCATCACGCGCCGCATCGCCTCGCTGGTGCGTGATCGCCACGTGCCCGCGTACCGGGTGCTCGCCGTCACCTTCACCAACAAGGCCGCGAAGGAGATGCGTGAACGTCTCGAGCATCTGCTCGGGCCCGCGGCGCAGGGGCTCACCGTCAGCACGTTCCACTCGGCGTCGGCGCTGATTCTCCGCCGTGAAGCCGAGAACGTCGGGCTCGAGCGCAACTTCGTCATCTACGACGACGGCGACCAGATGCAGGTGGTGCGCCGCGCGATTCGTGATTCAGGCATCGACGTAGCGAGCGTCACGCCGCGCGAAATTCTCTCGAAGATCGACGGAGAAAAGAACCAGGGCCGCCTGCCGGACGACATGAACCCCGGGGTCGACCCGAAGCTGCAGACGTTGCAGCGCGTGTACCGCAAGTACCAGGCGATGCTTCGCGCGGCCAACGCGGTCGACTTCGGCGATCTGCTGCTGCTGCTGGTGCACCTGCTCAAGCACAACGAGGAGGTCCGCAAGCGCTACCAGTCGCGGTTCCACCACGTGCTGGTCGACGAGTTTCAAGACACCAACCCGGTGCAGTACGCGCTGCTCAAGCTGCTCGCGCCGCCCAATGGCCCGTACCCCGCGAACCTCGTGGTGGTCGGCGACGACGACCAGAGCATCTACCGATGGCGCGGCGCGGAGGTCGACAACATCCTCGGGTTCCCGACGGAGTACCCGGGCGCCAAGGTGGTGAAGCTCGAGCAGAACTACCGCAGCGACCAGACGATTCTCGAGGCCGCGCACGCGGTCATCTCGAAGAACCGCCGACGCATGGACAAGAAGCTGTGGAGTTCGCGCGCGAAGGGCGAGCCGCTCGGCCTCATCATCGCCCGCGACGAGCGGGGCGAAGCCCAGGAGGTCGCCGCGCAGATTCACGATCTCCGCCGCGACGGCATCACCGACTACGACCAGATGGCGGTCTTCTATCGAACCAACGCGCAGAGCCGCGTGATCGAAGAGACCTTCCGTCTGTTGCGCGTACCGTACGTGCTGGTGTCGGGCCGCAGCTTCTACGAGCGCGCCGAAGTGAAAGACGCGGCGAGCTACCTGCGGCTGATGGCGAACCCCAGGTCAGACGCCGACTTCGAGCGCGTGGTGAACGTGCCTGCGCGCGGCATCGGTGAGACCACCATCGAGCGGCTGCGCGAGTACGCCGCAGAGAACGGCATCTCGCTGTTCGAGGCGATCGAAGAGCCCGAGCGCGTGGCGTCGTTGGGAGGCGCGGCGGTCAAACGGCTGCGCGGCTTCCGCGAATTGATGGACCGGCTCATCGCCTTCGGTCGCAACACGCCCGATGCCACCAGCGCCGCGCGGTACATGTTCGAGCAGACCGCGCTGGTCGCCACCTACATGGCCGACGGCAGTGAAGAGGCCATCGGTCGCGCCGAGAACTTGAAGGAACTGCTCACCGCAACGCAGGAATTCGATCGCCAGCGTGAAGAGCGGCTGGCGGCGTCGGGTCAGCCGTTGCCGGCGATGGTTCCGTTTCCCGACGGGCCCGATGCTGCGGGCACGCCCGACCCCGAGCCGGAAGTCGAGCCTTCGCCGCAGGGCGACCTGTTCGCCGCGTTCGCGCGGCCGTTGCCTGCGAAGCCCGAGCCGGTGGTGGCCGAAACGCCCGCGCCGGCGCCGGCCCCCGCGGAGCTTCCGAGCGACGTGGCCCCGCTGGAGCTCGAGGTGCCGCCGCTGCAGGGCTTCCTCGAGCAGTTGAGCCTCGTGGGCGACGCTGACGGTGAGACCGGTGTCGGCAAACAGCGCGTGTCGTTGATGACCATGCACGCCGCCAAGGGCCTGGAGTTCGACGCGGTCTTCATCACCGGCATGGAAGAAGAGATCTTCCCCAGCCGTCGCGCGACCAAGCCCGAAGCGAGCGAAGAGGAGATGAACGAAGAGCGGCGTCTTTGTTACGTCGGCTTCACGCGCGCGCGTCGTCGTCTCTTCTGCTCACTTGCACAGAGCCGGGCGCTGTTCGGCGAGCTCAAGTTCAACCCCCCGTCGCGGTTTCTGGGTGAAGTGCCGCAGGAGCTGTTCGGGCTTCACGAGATCCCGGAAGTCGAACGCCCGCGCCCCATGCCTCCGATGATTCGTCGTCGCGGCGGCGGTGACGACGACGGCGTGCACGTCGATCGCACGTACGATCAGTCCACCGACTTCCATCAGGGCGGTGACGAAGAAGTGAAGGGCATGCGCGTTTCGCACTCGCAGTTCGGCAAGGGCAAGGTCATCGAAGTTGTCGGCAAGGGCCCCAACGCCAAGCTCACGATTCAGTTCGACAACTTCGGCGTGAAGACCGTCATCGCGCGGTTCCTCACGCCGGGCTGATCACGTCAGCATCAGCAGGCCGGTCATCAGGTTGCCGTGGTCGGGCTTGCCTTGATCGTGACACCCCTGCTCACCGAAGTGGAACGCGCCGGAGATCGGCGTCTTGCCCGCGGTGCCCTTGAGCGCGTCGACCATGGGCTGCGTGTCGGGCTCGATCGCGAGCATGCACCCCCGCGCAATAGAAGAGGAGGACGCCCTTGAGCGGCTTGCCGTTCAGCCTGGCCGCCGCGCGAGAGACGAGGTTCGCAGGGCGGCCCTGCATCGCGAGCTTGGTCGACTTCATCAGCGAAACCGTTTCACCCACGTTCACGCTGGCGAACGACGCGATCGACCTGCCGTTCACGATGCGCTCCGGGTGCACGAGCGTGAAGCCCGAGGAGCGGTGAGCGCCGAGCGGCGTGAGCGTGGTCTTGTCGAGAATCTGTTCGCCGCTGGTGATGGACGCCTTGAGCGCACCACCGAGCCACTGGTCGTAGAGCTGCGCGGCGGGCTTGCCGTCGATCTCGTGAATCGTTCTACCGTCGGCCTTCGTCACCACGCCCTTGAACTGCGCAGGCATCGCGCCCGAGACCCAGTTGGCGACGATCTCGCCGGGCCACTTCACGAGCGCGAGCGCGGCGCCGGCCTTGAGCGTCGTCTCGTGCGTGAACACGCTCCACTTGCCACCGATGGTGTCGTCGGCGGCCGAACCGCCGAGCAGTGGCACGTTGCCCAGCTCCGGCGCGAGGTCGCGGAGCAGCGCTTCTTCTGTGCCCGGCGTGGCGTGAAAGAGCGCGAAGGTCGGTGCGTCGAGGTGCTTCCTGGCCTGGCGCGCGAGTCGCGCTCCGCTGCCGGCATCGGTTTCGCTCGCCACACTCGCGGCGACGCCGTCGCCCGTGAGCCAGAAGGCCGACGCTGCCTTCGGCCCACGCACCACGCTCGCGTTGCCGATGACCGAGCGGCACGACGTCACGCCCACGAACGGGACACCGGGCAGCGCGCTCGCGAGGGACGCGCGCAGGTTCTCGGCGCTCACTCCTTCGGTGCACGCGATGAAGCCGAAGCGCGCGTCGCGAGCGCCTTCGACGAGGTCCTTCGTCATCGTGGCGAGATCCGTACTGGTCGATTGGGTCGAGACGCACGCGGTGGTCATCGGTCGTCAATCTTCTCATCGGTGACGCGTCGCGTGTGGCGTCGAAATTGGTGCGCTCTGTGCGACGCGCGTATACCGGGTCGTGCATGCCCTCCTTTCACGACGACGACGGCTCGAGCGACGGAAGCATCAGCAGTACGGCCTGGCATCCGCCTCCGCCCCCGACGTTGCAGGTGCCGAAGTTGGAGGTGACCGAGGAGCTGCTGCGCGCCTTGCCGAAGACGGACCTGCACTGTCACCTCGACGGCAGCATGCGGCTGTCGACGATCCTCGAGCTCGCGCAGAAGCAGGGCGTGAAGTTGCCGGCCGACACTGAAGAAGGGCTCGCGAAAGCGATTCACAAGGGTGAGATCTGCGAGAGCCTCGAGGACTACCTCGTCGCCTTCGACGTGACCTGCAGCGTGTTGCAGACCGAAGAGGCGCTGTACCGCGCGGCCTACGAGCTCGGCGTCGACGCGGCCGCTGAAGGCGTTCGCTACATCGAGGTTCGCTACGCGCCGGTGCTGCATCAGGCGCGAGGGTTGAAGCTCACCACCATCATCGACTCGGTGCTCGAAGGCCTGCGCGCCGCGAAGCACCAGACGCGCATCAAGTACGGCGTGATTCTGTGCGGCATCCGCCACATGAGCCCCGAGGTCTCACTGCGCCTCGCCGAGCTGTGCGTCGCGTACAAGAACCGCGGCGTCGTGGGCTTCGATCTCGCGGGCGCCGAAGCGAACTTCCCGGCGAAGGAACACCGTCAGGCCTTCCAGCTCATCCTCAAGAACAACGTGAATTGCACCGCGCACGCCGGTGAAGCGTACGGCCCGGAATCCATCGGCCAGGCGCTGCACTACCTCGGCGCGCATCGCATCGGTCACGGTGTGCGGCTCCGCGAAGACGGCGACCTGCTCAATTACGTGAACGATCACCGCGTTCCGCTCGAGTGTTGCCCCTCGTCGAACCTGCAGACGCGCGCGGTCACCGCGATGAAGGCGCACCCGCTGAAGTTCTATTTCGACTACGGGCTACGCGTGACGATCAACACCGACAACCGGTTGATCACCGACACCACCTGCACGCGCGAATACATGGTGGCGCACAAGGAGCTCGGGCTCTCGCTCGAAGACCTCACCACCATCATGGTCTCGGGCTTCAAGAGCGCGTTCCTGCCGTTCCGCGAGAAGCAGGATCTGCTCAAGCTCGTGAATCAGGAAATCGAAGCGACGCTCAAGGCCTTCGAGCGCAAACAGAAGTGAATCACGACGTGTAATAGGCCTGCGCGAAGCGCACGGTCATCAACACCAGAATCGCGCTCGCGAACGCGAACCACGCTCGTTGCCTGACCTTCGAGTCGAGCGCGATCGCCAGCTGCAGGAACACCGGGAACACCGCGAGTGCGTAGCGGCCGAGCCCGATGAAGTCGCGGCTGGTGATGATGGGAATGCCGATGGCGACCACCACGTACGCCGAGTAGCCCCAGCCGAGCGTCTTGCGCATGGGCCACGCGAGCCCGACGCACAGAAACGCGAGCGCGGCGTGCAGCGCGGGGAAGGTGAGGTCGACGGGCTTGAACTTCGAGAGCGCGCCGTATTTCAGCCACGTCTCGGGGCCGCCGAGCTGACCCCAACCGGCCTGCGTGGTGGCGAACGCGAATGGGTCTCCGAACTTCCACCACAGGAACGTCATGAAGCCTGCCAGCCCCAGTCCAGCGAATACGGGAAGGAAGTCGATCGCGCGCAACCGTTCACCACTCGCGCGCCGCTTCTCGAGCGACCTCAGCGTGAGGCCGATGACGACTGCCGGCGCGATGGGCCGTGTGGCGGTCGCGACGATGCCGAACACCGTGGCCCAGCCGGTGCGGCCACGCTCGAGGTGGAAGAACGCCGACGTGATGCAGAGCAGGAAGAGCGCGTCGGAGTAGACGGCTCCGAAGATGTAGAACGCGAAGGGCCACGACAGCAGCAGCCACGTCGCGAGGCTCGCTTCGTTGGGCCGCATCAATGTCGCCCACTTCGAGAACACCACTGCCGCGAGCGCGCCGCAGATGATGGTGACGATCGTCCCCGCGATGAAGACGTTGACGCCGCTGATGAAGATGAGCCCGCGCATCAAGAGCGGATACGCGGGGAAGAACGCTGCCGCGCTCTGTTCGGTCGACGAGAACGTGTAGCCGCGAAGCGCGATCTGTTCGTACCAGCCCGCGTCCCAGCGAACCCACATGTCGAGGAAGGGCCAGGCTTCCAGCACCGGTGAGGTGCGGCCGTGACCACGAACGCCGAGGGTGAGCTCGGTGATGGTGCCGACGATCAGCAGTCCGAGCAGCACACCGAAATATCGAAGCAGCACTCGGCTGGGCGGAAGCGTCACGGCGCGCGGAATGTAGTGTAAGGCGTGGCCTCTGTGCGGTTGGCCACGTGGCGCTTCGGCGCGCTGATGCTCTGGGTGATCGGCGTGCAGGTGCACGAAGTGTTCGCCACCATCGGCCTCGCGTTGACCGTGCTGCTCAACCTCTTTCACGGAGGCCGGAGGGTCGAGGTGAAGGGCCACGCCGCGCTCCTCCTCTTCATCGCGTGGTCGCTCGTCGCGCCGACCGTCACCGGCAACCCACCCAGCGGGGCCGGCATCGCACGCAGCATCGACTGGCTGACGATCCCGTTCGTGATTCGGGCCGCGAGCGAACTCACGCCGAAGCGCTGGGCGGCGCTGTCCATCGCAACCGGCCTGACGCTGCTCGTCTCGTCATTCGTCGCAGCGCTCCAACACTTCGGTCTGTGGCCCGCCGAAGACTTCTTCGCGCCGTTGGCGTTCATGAAGATCCCCTTCCACCGCGTCTACGAACCCATCGGCGAGAGCGGTCGCTTCATGGCCGGCGGCCTCCTCTTCCATCGCCTCAAATTCGCGCACGTGTCGGGCCTCGCCGTCGTCGCGCTGGTCGTCGCGTGGAAGCACCTGTTCGGCTGGTCGCGCTGGTTCGTCGCCCTCTGCGCAGTCATCGGCTTCATCGCCGTCTGGCTGTTCCCCTACGCCCGCCTCGGCGCCGTCGCGATGACCGTGGGCGTGGCGGTCTCCATCGTCCTCACGGCGGCTTCGTTGAAACGCGCGCTGCTGCTCGTCGGAGTGCTCGGCCTCGTGGGCGTGATGTCCATCGCGGCCATCGGGCCACTGCGTGACCGCTTCATCTCGTCCTTCTCCGATGAGGGCAGCGGCCAACGCAGCCAACACCTCGCGGCCGGTCTCACGGCGATTCGTCAGCACCCGATCGCGGGAGTTGGTCCCGGTCAATTCCGCCCATCGAAGTTCGGCGACGACACGATGGCGGAGCACGTGCGCGACAACCCCGGCAAGGCGCACAACCAGCTCGTCTCGATGGCCGCTGAAACCGGCATCGTCGGCGCCGGGCTCTTCGTCGCGCTGCTGGGCACACTCGCACTCCGCGCGCGACGGGCACGCATCGGAGCGCTCGCCCTCGGCGCGCTCGCGCTCTTCGTCACGCTCTCCCTCGCGCACGACCCGCTCTTCCAGGCGCCGTTCTCGATGGCGTTGGTGCTGCTGCTCGGCCTGGGAACGTCACTCGAGAACGACGCGGCCGCGAAGCCGTGAACGCTGTTCGGGCGTGAGCTGCTTCTTTCCGCGAACCCCCATCGCGACCCACTCACAGTCTTCGATGCCGTCGAGCTCCCGCTTCATCAGCGCCATGGCGTAGCTGTCGACGACCAGCGGCCTGGTGGGCAACCGGCCTGCGGCCAGCATCCACGACGGCTCGAACGAGAACACGCACTGGTCCTTCGGCAGGTTCATGCGCGCCAGCGCGAGGTGATCTTCACCGCGATTGGGAATGCGCTTGATGACGAAGAACAGCGAGATGCAGAGGAACACGGCGCCGGCGAACAGGAAGCCGCGGCCTGCGATGTCCTTCTCCTTCAGGACCCAGCTCACGAACGCACCGGCGAGCACCGCTTCAGACGCCACGAGGTGCGCGTTGTATTGGCTCCACCACGCCGCGGTCGCGAAGAACGAAATCAGCGTCAGCACCCACGCGGTCGTCACGATGCGGTGGCGAATGATGAACAAGGAAGCGGTGGCGAGAATCGGCGACGCCAGGTGACGCAGCGCCACGATCTGTTCGAACCGTTGCAGCCGGGGAAAACCGTCGGGCGGGCGGCCGAAGTGGAAGAAGAGCGTCTGCTTCACGAACTCCACCGGCGCGAGCAACGCGAACGGCAACACCGCCGCGAAGAACACGCCGGCTGACAACAGCGTGAAGCGAACGCGCTCGCGGTTGTCGGGCAGCGCCCACAACGCGCCGACGATCCACATCGCGGCCCAGAGCTTGAACGCCATCGCCACGCCGGCGAGCACCGCCGCGAGCCGGAACCGCTTCGTCATCACCGACAGCGTCATCGCCAGCACGCAGGCGTTGAGCAGCGGCTCGATGAAGGGCCCGCGCTCCACCTGAACGATCTCCGGGTAGGTCGCGTAGACGAACGCAGCGAACAACGCAGCCCAGCGGGAACGCGACCACTCGAGCGTGACCGCCCAGACCAGCACCACGTTGAGCACGCCGAGGCCCGAAGCGATCCACCGCGCGAGCGCGAAGGCCCCGTCCACTCCAACCAGCACCGACGACCACGCCGACGTTCCCGCAAGGAACAACACGATGCCCGGCGGGTGAACGAACACGAAGTCGCGGTACGGCATGAAGCCCTTCAACAGCAGCGAGGCCGCCGTGAAGTACACGCCCTCGTCGTAGTCGACGCGGTAGGTCCACGGTCCTTCGGCGCCGAAGAACGGCACCACGCGCAGCACGAACGCGAGCGAGGCGACGACCGCGAGCGCGAATCTGTCACTCGAGGTGGAAGTCATAGGTCGTGTCCCGACTGCAGCCTGCTACCGGCAGCTTGAGCAACACCATCTCGCCGTCGGCCGCGACTTCTGTCCCTTCAGTCGAGCCACGTCTGGCGATCGCGTAGTTGAAGTGCCCGGCGCCCGCTTCAGGCGGCTCGCGGCGGTACATCGGCACGCGCTGGTGCAGGTACGCGTACCCGCCCGTGCGCCAGTTCTCGAGGTCGTAGAGCTTGAGCCCGCACAGGTCGGTCAACGTCGAGGCTCGTCGCAGCAGCCGGTTCTCGGGCCCGTAGTAGTCGATGGCCGAAAGCTCACGCGACGGGTTGGTGATGCCGAGCCGCCCGAAGGTGAAGGTCTTGAACGTGGCCAGCGACACCAGCGCGAGCACCAGCACCGTCGGCGCCGCCCACTTCGGTGCCTCGTCGAGACCGAGCGCAGCCTGCGCACACAACAACGGCAGCAACGGGAAGATGAAGCGCAGCTCCTTGTGCGGAATCAGCGAGTGCACCAGCAGGAACACGAGTGAGATGACGAGCACCTCGCGCCGCTGCTTCCACGAGCGCGCCGCGAGCACGACGAGCGGAATCGCGATCACGCCTTCTGCCGTCACCAGCGAGAACACGTAGTGGAAGAAGTGCGAACGCCCGAAGTTGCCGGAGTTCAGCGCGTTGAACTTCACGTAGACGATCGCCGAGTGGAACGGCTGCCCCCACGTCAGCCAATCGACGGCGCCGTAGAGCATGGCTCCGAGAATCAACGTGCCAAGCAGCCAGCTGAAGAACGCGCGCTGCTTCCACAGCACCCACAGAGCGCCCAGACAGAACAGCCCGTTCTGCAGTCGAAGCCCGACCGCCAGCGTCAGCAGCACGCCGGCGACGATCACCTTCCAACGTGAGAGCTGGCCGAGGAGCAGCGCGAAGGCCAACGTGATGGGCAGCGCGGACAACGTCTCGCCCATCGCGCGCGGCGCGCAATAGACGGCAAAGCCCATGAGCCAGAACGCCGTCGCGCCGACCGCTGCATTCGACGCCGTTGTGCCCTGCGAACGCGCGAGCGCGAAGACGCCGAAGCCGGTGGCGAACCCGGCGAGGCAGAAGAACAGCTCCACGCCGCGCAGGTAGTGTTCGCCCGACAGCCGCATCACGCCTGCGACGATGCCGGCGAGCGTCCAGTGGCGCGCGCCTTCGAGGAACTCCCACGCCTGCCAGCCGTACCCGAAGACCGCGCGATGGGCGGGCTCGAGCGATTGGTAGAACTCGTCGGGCCACAGCAGGCCATCGTCGGTCCACGCGAACCACACGCGCGCGACCAGACCGACGAGCGCTCCCACGCTCAGCAGCGCGATCGCTTTTCGACTCAGCGTGTCAGGCGGTGGCATGGGCGACCGCGCCATAGCACCGTCGCGGTGGTAAGCGCGGTCCATGCAGACCTTCGCCGAAGTCGCGCACTTCATCCGTCAGAACGAAGTTGGTCGTCGCGCCTGGTTGGACTCGCCGTATGGCCGTCGTCTCGTCACCTACGCCGATCTCACCGCGACGGGCCGCTACCTGCACTTCGTCGAAGCGTGGCTGCGTCGCGTGCGCCCGTTCTACGCGAACTCGCACACCGCGATCTCGTCGACCGGCCGCGTGATGACCGAGCTGCGCGAGGAAGCGCGCCGGGTCATTCGCCGCTCGGTGAACGCAGGCCCGCATGACGAAGTGCTCTTCGTCGGCAGTGGCGCGACCGCCGCCATCAACAAGCTCGTGGGGTTGCTCGGCTGGCGCATCTCCGAGCCGCTGGAGCGCGAGTTCAATCTCTCGTCGCTCATTCCGCGTGAGAAGCGGCCGGTGGTGTTCGTGGGCCCCTACGAACATCATTCCAACGAGCTGCCGTGGCTGGAGTCGATCGCCGAGGTCGTCGCCATCGATCTCGCGCCCAGCGGGCAGATCGATCTCGCAGACCTCGAGCGCAAGCTGTCGGCGTTCCCCAATCGCCCGATGAAGATCGGCGCGTTCTCTGCGGCCTCGAACGTGACGGGCGTCATCACCGACGTGAAGGCCGTGGCGCGGCTGCTCCATAAATACGGTGCGCACGCGTGCTTCGACTACGCGGCCGGCGGGCCCTACATGCCGATCGACATGCACCCGGGCGACGACTCGGAGCGGCTCGACGCCATCTACCTGTCGACGCACAAGTTCATCGGCGGGCCCGAAGGTTCGGGCGTGCTCGTCGCGCACCGTGACTTCTTCCGCACGCGCAGCCCCGAGCGCCCGGGCGGCGGCACCGTCGATTACGTCGCGTCGTTCGAACACACCGCCGTCGACTACGTGGGCCGGCTCGACGAGCGCGAAGAAGGCGGTACGCCGGCGATCCTCGGCGACATCCGCGCGGGTATCGGCTTCCTCGTGAAGGAGATGACGGGGCCCCAGCGCATTCTCGAGCACGACATTCACCTCGCCGAGGTCGCGCTCAATCGCCTGAGCCGACACCCGCGCATTCAGTTGCTCGGCCCGACCGATGCGAAGCGCCTTCCCATTCTCAGCTTCAACATCAAGCGCCTGCATCACGACTTCGTGTCAGCGCTGCTCGATCACCTCTTCGGCATTCAGAACCGCGCGGGCTGCAGCTGCGCGGGGCCCTACGGTCATCGCCTGCTCGGCATCGACCGCCCGAAATCGGAGCTCTATCGCCGGCAGATCGCGCGCGGGCTCATCGGTCTCAAGCCGGGCTGGGTGCGCGTGACGCTGCCGTATTACGCGAGCGACGAAGACATCGAGTTCATCTTGTCGGCGATCGAGTTCGTCGCGGACCACGGTCACGAATTCCTCGCCGAGTACCGCCTGGGTTGGCTCGATGGCGTCTGGCGTCACACCGAGCGCCCGATGACCGACGTGAAGCCCATCGAGCTCACCGTCGACGCGCTCACCGAGGCCGCGCAGAGCTTCGCGGCGGGCGATCACGAGCAGCCGATGTCGATCGCCCAGATCCGCGCCGAACGCCGCCGCTACTTCGACGAAGCCAAGGCGCGTGCGAAGGAGCTCCGTGAGAAGGCGCAGCGTCACCCGCTCGTGTGGAATGCGGGTACCGGCCGCGCCGACGTCGACGCGCTCGTGTGGTTCGACGCCGTGCACACCGACGACCCGTGGAGCCGCGTACCCGATGCCGCGCCGGAGCGGCCGTTGCCCAGCCGCTGCGGCCTGTTCTCGGAGTTCGTGCCGTCGCTCAACTGACGCGCGCGCCCTTGGGAATGACGGTGATGCCGCTCGCGGTGACGTGAAAGCCGCGGCGGCGATCCTCTTCCACGTCGACGCCGATCTTGGTGTTCGGCGGAATCGTCACGTTCTTGTCGATGATCGCTTTACGAATCTCGCAGTGCCGGCCGATCTCCACGTTCTCCATGAGGATCGACTCGGTCACCTCCGACCACGAGTTCACGCGCACGCGCGGCGACAACACCGAGCGGTGCACCAGACCGCCCGAGATGATGCAGCCCTCGCTCACCAGCGAATCGAGCGCGCGGCCCATGCGGTTCTGCGCCACGTCGGAGAACACGAACTTGGCCGGCGGCAGTGAATTGCGCGCGGCGACGATGGGCCACGACTGGTTGTAGAGGTTGAAGATGGGCTCGACGGCGATGAGGTCCATGTTGGCCTCGAAGTAGGCATCGAGCGTTCCCACGTCGCGCCAGTAGCCGAGCTCACGGTCGGCCAGCCCGGGCACACGGTTCTGGAGAAAGTCGTAGGCGTACACGCGCGCGCGCTGGTTGAGCGAGGCGAGGATCGACTTGCCGAAGTCGTGTGACGACTTGTCGTTCTTCGCGTCTTCCTGAACTTCACGCACCAGCGTGTCGGCCTGGAAGATGTAGTTGCCCATCGACGCCAGACACCGCGTCGGGTCTCCGGGCATGGGCGGCGGGTTCTTCGGCTTCTCGACGAAGTCCTTCACTTCTCCGTCTTCGCTCACGTGGAGAATGCCGAACTCGCTGCCCTGTTCGATGGGCACCGGCAACACGGCCACGGTGCAGTCGGCGCGCTTCTGCCGGTGGAAGGCGAGCATCTGCTGAACGTCCATCTGGTAGACGTGGTCGGCGCCGAACACGAACACCGTGTCGGGCTGCTCGTCGGTGATGAGGTTCAGGTTCTGGAAGATCGCGTCGACCGAGCCCTTGTACCAATCACCGCCGGTACGCATCTGCGCGGGCACCGTCTCGCAGTACTGGCCGAGAAACGCGGTCATGCGCCACGCGCGCGAGATGTGGTTGTTGAGCGAGTCGGACTTGTACTGCGTGAGCACCTTCACCTTGAAGATTCCGCTGTTCACGAAGTTCGACAGGCAGAAGTCGATGATTCGGTAGCGGCCGCCGAAGGGCACGGCCGGCTTCGCGCGTTCACGGGTGAGTGGATCGAGGCGGGTGCCGGCGCCTCCGGCGAGAACCATCGCGAGCGTGTTGCCTGACATGGTGGTGATGCTACCCACTCCGCGACTCATGGCGACTCTTGAGTCGCTACAGTGACGCCCATGTTCACGTTCGTGCTTGCGTTGTCGCTGGCCGCCGCGCCCCAGGCGAAGTTGACCGAGCCGAAGCCAGGCACGCGCGAGCTGCGCTTCACCGACAAGGCCGGCGAGCACCTGGTGACGTTCGTGTTGTCCGACGTGAAGAAGAAGAAGTCGTCGGAGGGCTGGTCGAAGAGCCGTGACCTGCTCGTGACCCACACCATCGGCAACAAGCAGGTCTGGCAGGCGAAGGACTTCGTGCAGAAGTGCGAGTTCGACCTGCAGCTCGAGCTGGTCGACGGCTCCATCGAGGTCACCGACGTCGACGAGAACGGGCAGGGCGAGGTGTCGTTTCTCTACCGCCTCGGGTGTCGCAGCGACGTGTCGCCCGACGGCATGAAGTTGCTCATGTACGAGGGCACCACCAAGTACGCGCTGCGCGGAGAATCGAAGGAGCGGGTGAGCGACACGGACTTCATCGGCGGCGAATTCCAGGCCGACGCTGCGTTCGAAAGAGCCCCGGCCGCGTTCTTCGACTTTGCGACCGCCAAATGGAAACGGCTCGTCGTCGACGCCGTGAATTCGAGCGGAAATTGAAAGCTGTTACCTTCCGCGGCCCATGAAGATGTACCTGCCACCTCCCGGCGCACGAAACTCGCGTCGCGGCTTCTTGAAGAAGGGTCTGCTCGGCGGCGTGGTGCTCGCGCTCGGCGGTGGCGGCTGGTTGTTCACGCGCCCGTCTGCGACCACGTCGATCCCCGAAGGCCTCAAGGTCCTCAACGAACGTGAGTTCGCCGTGATGCACGCCCTGGTGCAGCGCTTCGTGCCCGCGCACGCGACGTTTCCCACGCCTGATCTGCTCAACACCACGCTGGCCTGCGATGCGATTCTGGCGATGACCGAAGAGGTCACCCAGAGCGAGGTGAAGCAACTGCTGCTGTTGTTCGAGAACGCGCTGCCGAACTTCGTGTTCGGTCGCCGCACCAGGCCCTTCACGCAGCTCGACGTCGACGAGCAGGACCAGGTGCTCGCCGAGTGGCGCGACAGCAAGCTCACGCTCCGCCGCACCGGTTATGCCGCGCTGCGCGGCACCGTGCTCGCCGCGTACTACAGCAACAAAGACACCTGGTCGGCGGTTGGCTACTCGGGCCCGCCGGCCGGCATTCACGACCCCGACGCCCCGGTGTGGAAGGGCGGCGACGTCGCCCGCCCGCCGAGCAACGGCACGTACGCCGAACCCGAGCCGACTCCGGAGGTCACGCCGTGACGCAGGGCCGAATCTTCACCGCGGAAGACCTCACCTCCGACGTCACCGTCGACTGCGATGTCTGCGTCATCGGCAGCGGCGCCGGCGGCGCGTGGACGGCGCTCGAGTTGGTGAATCGGGGCAAGCGCGTGGTGATGCTGGAAGAAGGTGGTTTTCACACCCGCCGCGAGTTCGACATGACCGAGGCGCGCGCGTTCCCGAACCTGTACCAGGAGCTCGGTAACCGCGCGACCGACGATCTCTCCATCACCATGTTGCAGGGCCGCAGCGTCGGCGGCGGCACGACGGTCAACTGGTGTTCGAGCTTCCGCACGCCGCAGCGCATCGTGGATCGCTGGAAGCACGAGCACGGCATCGACACGGTCACCACCGAAGCGCTCACCCCGCACTGGGACTACATCGAGCAGCGCCTGCGCATCGCCGAGTGGCCCGAAGCCGCGATGAACGCCAACAACAGGGTGCTCTGGGACGGCCTCGAGAAGCTCGGGTACACGCGCGGGCTCATCAAGCGCAACGTCAACGGCTGTCTCAACATCGGCTACTGCGGCATGGGCTGCCCGGTCGACGCCAAGCAGTCGATGCTGGTCACCACCATTCCCGACGCGGTCGAGAAAGGCCTGCAGCTCTACGCGAACGTCTCGGCGCGCGTGCTCGACTGGGGCCGCAACAAGATCAACGCGGTGCACGCCGAGGTCATCGACCCGGTTCGCAACGTGCCCACCGGCCGGCGCGTGACCGTGAAGCCGAAGCTCACCGTGGTGAGCGGTGGCGCCATCAACTCGCCGGGTCTGTTGCTTCGCAGCGGGCTCGATTCCGAGGGCCGCGTGGGGTCACGCACCTGGCTGCACCCCGTGGTGGCGATGCTCGCGGAGTTCCCGCACGAGGTGAAGGCGTTCTCGGGCGCTCCGCAGAGTGTGTACTCGCATCAGTTCAGCGAGCGCGGGGCGGGGCAGGTGGGCTTCTTCCTCGAGGTGCCGCCGGTGCACCCGATGCTGGGGGCGATCGCGTCTTCCGGCACCGGTGCGCAGGTGCAGCAGCTGCTCACGAAGCTGCCGTACCTCAACGCGATGTTGGCCATCACCATCGACGGCCTGTTGCCCGAAGAAACGGGCGCGACCGTGCGGCTGCGCGACGGCGCGAACTTCCGCTACTCCATCAAGTACGACTTCCAGCCCGCGCACTGGGAGGCGTTCCGCACCGCGTGCAAGGAGATGGCGAAGATTCAGTTCGCCGCCGGCGCCAAGAAGGTGCTCTCGCTGCACGCAGACCCGGTGGTCATGGAGAAGCCCGAGGACCTCGACAAGCTCGATCGCGCGCAGTGGGAAGCGGTGCGGCTGCGCGTGTTGACCGCACATCAGATGGGCGGCTGCGCGATGGGGAAGGACCCTTCGACCTCGGTCGTCGACCCGTTCCTGCGCTACCACTCGATGGACAACCTGTTCATCGTCGACGGTTCGGTGTTGCCGACGTCGCTCGGTGTGAACCCCCAGGAGACGATCTTCGGCATCGCGCGCTGGGCCGCGAAGCACATCGGCGAAGCCGTCAGCTGAACGGCTTCGTCGGACGGAGGCTCACCGCTTCAAAAAGCGCTGCTTCGGTCGTTCGAAAATGAAGCCAGTCCCTCGGCCGCGGACCGGAAAGTGTCCAGCAACAGACGCGCATCACGGGTCTGGGATCTGCGACGGGTCGAGGGAGAAGTCGTCGTCGGTCTTCCGCTTCGGTGGCGGCTTCGGCGCGCGGCTGATTCGCTCCGCGGGGTAGCTCGCTGCGAGGCTGAGGTAGTCCTGCGGCACCGGCTGCTTCTTCGCCCTGGTCTTCGCCGTGGGGCTCGCTTCGAAGGCCGGCGTGTTGCCCACCGTCGCCACCACCTTCGCGCCGTCGCAGAACAACCACTCCAGCCGCGCGGTCTCGTCTTCCGCCGCGTAGTAGAGAATCGGTCCCTTCGGCGCGGCATTGAGCCGGCAGTTCTCGTCGAACGCGGTGGCCTGCGCGACGGGCCGCACTTCCTTCCATTTCAGCAGCGCGATGCGCGCACGAATCTGCGGAGCAGTGTCTTGTGCTTCGGTCACGCGGCGTTCGGCCTGGTCGAGGAGCTCACGCGGCGCCGAAAGCCCGTTGAAGCGGCACGCCTTGCCGCGCTCGATGGCGGCTTTCTGGGACGAGATCGCCGGCGGCAGCACGCGCGCGCCTTCTTCCAGCAACGTCACGTGTTCTTCGTCCCACCCGCCGTCGACCGGCGCGGACGTCTTGCCCAGCCAGTCAGCCAGCAGCGTCGAGAGCGCCTGCTGTTCACCGACGAACTGTTCTTCTTTCACCAGGCAGAGATCTTCGACCTGCTCCCACGGGCGGTAGATGGCGCTCTGGCCGCCGAGCGAGATGGTGCTCTCGGTGGGAATCGTCGCGACGCGCTTCGCACAGCCGGCCAGTGCGAGCAGAGAAACCACGGCATACCGAAACGTCATGGGCGCGGAACTGTACGGACCACCGCGACCCCGTGCACGGTGGCTCTTTGACCGACGCTTCGTACATTGCCGCACCCGGCGCCCGCTGAATTGCAGAGGCCGGCGCTCGAAACCCGTGTGCTAGGACTGCACCCCGATGAGCGGCTCCGAAACGCGCGTCACGAAGATCTCGAAGCTCAAAGACGTCCGTGTCAGCGGTGAAAGCTGCCTCGTGATGATTGCCGGGCCGTTCCTCGGCAAGAAGTACCCGCTCGTCGACGACGAGGAGTTCACCGTCGGTCGCGACGAGAAGAACTTCATCGTCATCGACATGGACAACGTGAGCCGGCGGCACGCGCAGGTCACGCACCGCATGGGCCGCTTCTTCGTCAACGACCTGCAATCGACCAACGGCACCTACCTCAACGACGAAGAGATTCGCGAAGAGCAGCCGCTGCGCTCCGGAGACCTGGTGAAGATCGGCAGCGCGATCTTCAAGTTCCTCTCGGGCAACAACATCGAGCAGCAGTACTACGAAGAGATCTACACGCTGACCATCTGCGACGGTCTGACGCAGGTGAACAACAAGCGCTTCTTCCTCGAGTTCCTCGAGCGCGAGATGGGGCGTTGCCACCGCTACAACCGTGCGCTGTCGCTGATGATGATCGACATCGATCACTTCAAGCAGATCAACGACACCAATGGTCACCTCGCCGGCGACTACGTGCTGCGTGAGTTGGCCGCCGCCATTCGCCCGCGCGTTCGCAAGGAAGAGTGCTTCGCGCGCTACGGCGGCGAAGAGTTCGCGTACGTGATGCCGGAATCAGGCGGCGAGAACACGCGCAAGCTGGCCGAGAAGATCCGCCGGCTGGTCGAAGATCACCGCTTTACGTTCGAGGGCAAGGAGATCAAGGTCACCTTGTCGATCGGCGTGGCAGACCTCGTGGGCGACATGACCGAGCCCATGCAGTTCATCAAGGTCGCCGACGCCAACCTCTACAAGGCGAAGAAGACCGGCCGGAACCGCGTCGTCGGCTGACCTTCAGAAGTTCAGCCGCAGCGCCACGTTGCCGCCGAGGTAGCGGTCGTTGCCGCTCGCGGCGACGTAGCGGTCCGTCGGCTGCGTCGTGAACGTCATGCCCCAGTTTGCGATCTCGAACGACGCGCGCAGCTCGATGATCGACACGCGCACGGCGAGGCCCGCGTTGCCTTCGAGGCCCAGCGTCGAACCGTTCGCGAAGAACGCCGGCGAGATGATCTCACCCGACGAGAACGTGGGCACCGCGCCGAAGCGCCCGAAGAGAAAGAGGACCTGTGGGACGATCGGCACCTCGACGCCGAGCCCGACGCGCAGGCCCGTGAACGCCACGTTCGGCAGCCCGTCGAGCCGGCGACCGTCGCTCAACGCGCCCACCGTGAAGCTCTGATGCCGCACGCCCACGTACGGAATGATGGCGAACGGGTACGACTTCACCGGCACGATGGCCCAGCGAACACCGCCGTCGATGCGCATCGCCGACGTGGGGAAGCGCTCTTCCGAGCTCGCGAGCCCCGACGACAACCACGGCGCGAAGCTGATGTTGAACTCGGCGCCCAGGCCCGCGAGCACGTCGTCACGACCGGTGAGCGCGATTGGATAGAACTCGAGGCCCAGCTTCACCGCCGCGAACGCCGCGAGGTTGTAGTCACGCAGATTCCCCGTCGCGACCTGCGAATACCCGAGGCTGCGATTGAGAATGTCGACGCCGGCTTCGAGTACGAGGAAGCGTGGCTTCGCGCCGTCGCTCTTCTTCTCGGGCTCCGGCTCCGGCGGGGCCTTCTTCTTCACCGCCACCGGCTCGGGTGCGGGCGTCGGCTCGGGTTCGGGCCTGGTGGTGACGGGCTTCGCTGCAGGTTCGATGGGCGGCGTGGGCTCCGGCGACGCGGTGTCGAGCGTCACGCCCAGCATCTCCATGGCGGACTGGAGGTTCTTCGCGGACAGGGTGCCGGCCTTGTCGAGCGGGAAGGTCTTCTTCGACGACGGCTTGCCGGCCTTGTTGAACACCGAAAGCTCGAGGCCCTTCTTCGTGACGGTACCGGTGATGAACGACTGCACCTGCGCCTTCTTCGCCTTCTTCCAATCAGGCTTGTTCTTCGTCGTGGTCTGGGTGGCCGGCACGCAGTCGAGCGTGTCGCACACGGTCGAGATGAGCTGGTTTCGCACCGCCGCGCCGTTCTTCCCCGTGAACGGAGGGAACGAAACGCGCTGAGCGCTGGCGAAGGAAGACGAAACGACGACGAGGGCCAGAGCCAGTCTGAATGTCATGGGGCGCGAACGAGTGTAGTCGCGCAAGCGTGCTAGGAAAGGTTTCACGATGAGTTCAGCCAATCCGGCGCTGGCGCAGTTCATCCGCTCCATTCCGCTGTTCTCACTCGTCGACGATGCAGACCTGAACGACGTGCTTCGGTTGTTCCGCCCCGTCGAGCTCGTGGCCGGTGACGTGCTCTTCGGAGAAGGCGACCCCGGCAAGGCGATGTGGATTCTCAGCGACACCGCCGAGGTTTCGATCGCCACCACCGCTGGGCAGCAGCGCCCGGTGGCCGTCGCGTATGCACGCAAAGGCGACGTGGTGGGTGAAATGGCGTTGGTCGACGACGGCCCGCGTTCAGGCACGGCGATCGTCACCCAGACGGGGCCGGCACATCAGATCGATGCAGACGAATTTCACGCGATGCGCGCGAACTTCACGCCCGCGGCGTTCAAGGTGCTCAAGAAGATCGCCCTCGAATTGTGCGCCCGGCTTCGCAGCACCAATGAGCGCATCGTGCCCTCGGGCCAGGCGGGCGTGCAGACGCCTCCGCTGCCCCAGGGCCCCAGAGCAGACGGCGAGCTGATCGAGCGTTACCCGGCCTTCAAGTCGCTGCCGGCGGTGGTGAAGCTCGCGCTCGCGCAGAAGCTCGAAGTGCTGCGTGTGGAAGAAATGACGCCCATCTTCGCGGAAGGTGAAAAGGCCGACGGCGCGTACTTCATCGTCGAGGGTGAGGTGTCGGTAGGGCGCAACGGCAAGACGCTCGCGAACCTGCCCGCGGGCACCATGTTCGGAGTGGTGGCCTGCATCGACGCCGGCTTCCGTTCGGCCAGCTGTCTGACCACCGGCCCTGCGACGTTGCTGAAGATGACCGACCGGCACTTCGATCAGCTCTTCTCGGCCGGCCACCGCTTCGCCTTCCAGATGGTCGACCTGGTGGCCAGGCAGCTCGTGCAGCACGTGCGTGAGGCGAACCAGATGCTGCCGTTGCCCGGTCAAAAGGCAGGCGTGGCAGGCCTCAGCAAGCCGGTCGAGAAGATGCTGCCGGCCGAGGCCTCCGAACAGGACCTCGACGTGATCTCCACCGAGATCGAAGTCGAGGCTGCGCTGCCCATCGAAATGGAGCTCGACCTCGCCGACATCGCGCCCGAGTCGGAACGTCTCGGCTGAAGCGCGATCTTCTGATAGCCGACAGGACTGTCTGGAACAGACCAGTACTAATCCCACCGGGGTGCAGTTCGACCGCTGCGAGTCGTACGGTTGCGCCCGGCGTTTCGTCAAAGACGGTGAGGCATGTCAACCAGTTCATATTTCTGATTTTCGAGCGAATGCTGAATTCATGATCTTTTGCGATGTCAGACAATACACGATTTGAATCGACATGTGCTGTTTTGAAGAGCGGAGGTCTGTTGCTGACAATCAGGCTCACGCGTGTCGGCGCTCCGTTCTTATTTGTGTCGCCGCTCGGTGAATCCGAAGTATCTGACTTGTCAGGTTGTTGGCGTTGATCCGAGCGCCGTTGTAGATGTCGGCTGTCACTCCGGTAGACCATTTCCGAAAGGTGTAGCCGCGGAAGAGCCCGTTGGAGTCGGTCGTTCGAAACACACCGGCATGAGAACGGGAACGCCGGTCCAGTGAATTCGAAGATAGAACATCGACTTCGCTGCTAGTTTGCCAAGGCATGCGGGAGACAGTCGAACAGTGGTTCTGGTCGTCGCCGATTCCGACATTCGAGACGACACAGCTCTGGGTCGTCGTCGGCTCGCTCGTGTTGGCGTGGGGCCTTTCGGTCGCCTGGTCGAAGCGCGTTCCTATGCTCGCTTTCGTGCCTCCGGCCGTCCTGGGTCTGCTGGCGATTACCCGGGCGTTGCAGTCGGCGTGGCTCGCTGACGACGCGTACATCACGTTCCGTTATTCGGCGAACTGGGCACGTGGTCTTGGGCCCGTGTGGAACGCAGGTGACCGCGTCGAGGGCTACACCAACCCGTTGTGGATGGCGGTGCTGGCGCTCGGAGAATTCCTCGGAGTTCCCGCGCCGTGGTTCGCGCCTGCGCTGAATCTCATCGTTCTATTTTCGTTCATCGCGTGTTTGTGGTGGGGCCTCCGGAAGGCCTTCCCGAATTCCGATGTCGTGCCGGTATTGCCGGGCGTACTGGCGCTCTCGCCGGCCGTTCGTGAGTTCGGGACTTCAGGTCTCGAAACGTTGCCAGCGTCGACCGCGGTCACCTTCGCGGCGCTGAGTTTGTTGTTGGGAATGAGGCCACGCGCTGCCGGAGCGTTGGTCTGCATCGCGGCGATGTTGCGACCGGATCACGCGTTGTTCTTCGCGCCGCTCGGCTTCGCGGTGGTCTCGACGGGCACGCTTCGTGAGCGTTTCCGTGCTGCATCCGAGTTGGTAATTCCAGCCATTGTCTTTGCTGCGTTCTGGATACTGCGTTGGCGTTGGTACGGCGATTTCTATCCGAATACCTATTACGCGAAGTCAGCGTCGATTCCGTATTGGGTGCAGGGAAGCATCTACGTCGCCGAATTCGTCTCTGCGACGCGCGTGTGGTGGCCGGTCGTTTTCGCGCCGCTGGCGGCGTTGGCGCTGTGGTTCGGTTCGCGTTCGTCGAAGAGCCTCACACCAGTCACGGCCACAGTGCCGTCGCGGTCGCCGTTTTTCGTCTTCAGCATTTTCGGTGGGCTCGTCTGGTTGCTGTACGTGGCGCGCGTGGGTGGCGACTTCATGGAGTTCCGCTTCGCTCTCACGTCTCTGCCTCTGCTGGGCCTGGCCGGTGAAGTCCTCGTCTGGAGCCAGTGGCGCGCTCCGTTTGCGGCGCGGCTGGCGGCAGCATTCGTCGTGTTGTTGCCGCTCGCGCAGGACAGGGGCTTCGTGCTTCCGATGCAGAAGCTCGAACACATCGCACTCGAGTCGTCGTTCTACCCGGTGAAGACGTGGAACCCGCTGGTGGTCGACAGCGGCATGTTTCGTCAGGCGATCGGGCTGGCGGCCGCGAAACCTCCGAACGAGATGCTGGCGCTCGGCTGTGTCGGCATGGTCGGCTATTACAACCTCGACCTCCCGATCTTCGACACGTACGGCAAAGCGAGCCGTGAAGTCGCCCACCGCCCGGTCCTGAAGCGCGGTCGTCCTGGTCACGAGAAGACCGCCACGCGTGAAGATCTCCGCAAGGCCGGCGTGGTCTGGTCCGTCGATCCGGTGTGGAGCGCTTTCAACAACGACACCCGCGTTTCCTACAAAGACGGCCAAGCGTGGTTGGTGCGCCTCGAACCGTCGATGTTGGAGTGGGCGCGCTCGCAGGGGCGCAACGTCGACCCGAAGCGCATGCTGAATCAGGTCATCGACGCGACCACGGCTGCCGAACGCCTCGATGAGCTCGAGATTCTCTTCGAGCGTGATTCCGCGCTGCTCGACGCGCATCTGGCTTCACTCGGAATCATTTCTCCGAGGGCCTTCACGTGTGACGAACTCCGCACGCATTGTGAGTCCAGCATCGACTGCAAAGACGAGGTGCTCGAGTTGAACGGCGATGCGTCGTGCAGGTTGGGTGCGTCGCGTTCATCGTGGTGCGATGGGAAGACGAAGTTCGCCGTCACGTGTGATTCCACGGTGCGCGCCCACTGGTTGGTCTCCAGGACTCCAGCCGACGTCGCGACCCGCCTGGCCTCGGCCCGTCCGCGAGGCGCGCGTGCCATTGCGAATGCCGTTCGTGCAGTGCTCGAGCCTTCCTTGCTGGTCGATTTCGAAGGTCCGTTGCCCGCTTCGGTGAAGGTGTCCGGCGACGCCATGACGGTGACGAACGGCGGCGTGTCGGGACAGCTCGAGGTTCGTGGGCATCGTGGCGCGTCGTTGCTCAACACCTACGCGAAGGGCGACGGCGCACGTGGCGAGCTGACGCTCTCGGCGCAACTCGACGGATCGAGCGAGCATGTGGTGTCGCTGCTCATTGGTGGGGGCAGAGACTGTAGCCGGGAGTTCGTGGAATTGACGGTCGACGGCACGTCGTTCGGTAAGGCCTGTGGCGCGCAAGACGAGGTGCTGCGTCAGCATGCGTGGCTAGTGCCGCCCAACGCTCGCGAGGTCACACTCAAGGTCGTCGACGCCTCTCCCGACGGGTGGGGCCATGTGCTGATCGACGACATCGGCGTGTGGCGCCTGCCCTGACGTCCCGGCGATGGGCTTGATTTAACGTCTGCGACTCTTTAGGCCTGCCTCAAGGAGAAGTTCCCAAATGTCCGTCAACATTCAGCTCGAGTGGACGCCGAACCCCAGCACCCTCAAGTACGTGCTCGACACCTCGCTGCTGCCGCGCGGTGCGATGAACTTCACGTCGAAGGAAGTGGCCAACGAGAAGTCGCCGCTCGCGCAGAAGCTCTTCGACATCAAGGGTGTGACCGGCGTGATGCTCGGCACCAACTTCGTCACCGTCACCAAGGGTGACGAAGGCGAGTGGGACGAGCTCAACGACGGCGTGATGCTCACGCTCGACAAGCACCTGACCGACGGCGACGTGGTCGTGAAGCCGGAGGTGCTCGAGGCCTGGCAGGCGGCCGCGGCGGCCGGCGGCGGCGGCGCCGTCGAGCAGCGCATTCGCGAGATCCTCGACCTCGAGATCCGCCCCGCGGTGGCGATGGACGGCGGCGACATCACGCTCGATCGCGTCGAGAACAACACCGTGTACCTGCACATGCAGGGCAGCTGCGCCGGTTGCCCGTCGTCGACGGCGACCTTGCGCATGGGCATCGAGACGCGCATCAAGGAAGCGATTCCTGAGATCGTCGAAGTCGTCGCGGTCTGATGTCGAAGGCGCGTGAAGCGGTCGCGGCGAAGAACGTTCGTCGCGAGCTGCTCGAGAACCAGAGCATCGAGCTGTTGAAGACGCTGCACCTCGTCACCCGTGACGGGCAGCTCAATGCGGACGCGCGCCGAAAGCTGAAGCAGGTCAATCACTTCGTCGGTCTGCTGCAGCCCGCGCTCGATGACGCCCAGGCCCGCTTCGAAGCGCCGGTGGTGGTCGACGTCGGCAGCGGCAATGCGTACCTCGGCTTCGTTCTCTACGAATTGTTCATGAAGGACCGTGCGGCCGGCGAAGTGCTCAACGTCGAGTCGCGGCCGGAGCTGTCGTCGAAGGGCACCGAGCGCGCGAAGTTGCTGGGGTTCGACCGCATGCGGTTCTCGACTGCGCACATCGACCAGGCCGAGTACCCGGAGCGCATTCACGTGCTCACCGCCCTTCACGCGTGTGACACCGCCACCGACGACGCGATGGCGATCGCGCTCAAGCACAAGGCTGAACACATCGCGCTGGTGCCGTGTTGTCAGGCCGAGGTCGCGCAGCAGCTCAAAGACGCGCGGCCCAGGGTCGATTCAGCGATGCAGGCGCTGTTTTCGCACCCCTGGCACCGGCGTGAATTCGGCTCTCACCTCACCAACGTCATTCGCGCGCTGGTGCTCGAAGCGCACGGCTACCAGGTCACCGTCACCGAGCTCGCGGGGTGGGAACACTCGCTCAAGAACGAGCTCATTCTCGCGCGCCGGGTGCAGAGCTCGAACGGCATCGCGAAGAAGCGGCTGCAGGCGTTGCTCGAGACCACCGGCGTCGCGCCGAAGATCGTTCGCACGCTCGGCGAGGCGTGAATGTCGTCACTGTTCGTCGGTTGCACACCGGGTCTCGAAGACGCGCTGGGCGAGGAACTCGCGGAGCTGGGCTACGGCGGTTCGGTCGTCAGCGGCGGTTGCGAGACCGAAGGCGACTATCGCCACATCAACCTCTGGTCGCGCATCGCGAGCCGGGTGTTGCTGCGGGTTCGTGAGGTCAGCACCGTCGACGAGCTCAAACGCTTCCCGCTCACGCAGTACGGCTCGCAATTCGAGATCGACGCGTTCGGAGAGAACTCGTCGACGTGGGGTTCAGCGCTGCCGTCGACGGCCGGTGCGCCGAAGTTGATTCTTCGCGGCACGAAGCGCGGCTGTCAGATCAGCATCGACACCAGCGGCGAGCTGCTGCACTTCCGCGGCTACCGCCAGGAAGTCGGTCGTGCGCCGATGCGCGAGACGCTGGCCGCCGGCGTGCTGCGCCTGGCGAAGTGGAACCCTTCGGAGCCGTTGTGGGACGTGATGTGCGGCTCGGGGACGATGTTGATCGAGGCGGCTGAGTTCGCAGCGGGTCTGGCTCCGGGGCGCAATCGCTCGTTCGCTTTCGAGAAGTTTGCGACCCACGACGACGCGAAGTGGAAGGCGATGCCGCGTACGCGTGAGGCGACGAAGGCCGACCTCTTCGGTTCGGATCTCAACGCCGGTGCGCTCGGGACGGCGCGACGAAATGCGAAGCGGGCAGGGGTCTTCGAGGCGCTCAAGCTCGAGCGGCTCGATGCCACGAAGCTTCAAGCGCGTGGTGAGCGCGGCCTCGTCATCGCCAACCTTCCGTACGGCAAGCGTGTCGGTGAGCGTGACGAGCTCGGCAGGTTGTACCGTGCGCTCGGTCAGTCCCTGACGGCCGCGTGCAAGGGCTGGTACTTCGCGTTGCTGCTGGAAGAAGGTGCGGAGCACCTCGGGCTGAACATCGAAGAGCGCCATCGCGTCGGCAACGGCGGGCTCGACTGCGAAGTCGTCCTGGGTCAGCTCTGACGCGGCGGTGGTTCGCCGCTCCACCGCATCGGCTCGAGCGGAAGGTCTGCATCCCGGTGCAGCATCACGAATGCCACCAGGAGCACCGCTGCGTTGACCACGTCGGTGGCGAAACGCGTGAGCAGTTCATTGACGAGTTCCATGGGGAAGCGGGGCAGCTGCGCTTCTTCGTCGACGATCGCGACGATGCCGAGGGGCACGATCACCGCGACAATGGTCGCACCGCACATCAACCCCACGCCCAGCACAGGCCAGAAGCGGCCCTTCACCAGCCGCCGCGACGCTTCCAGCGGGTCGACGTTGCGCGTTCTCAGGGCAGCGGTGCCTGCGAAGATCAGCATCACGGCCTGCCAGACGCCCGGCACCAACAGCGCCAGAGCGAACAGCAGAATCCACAAGCCCGAGCGGAAGCGTGCGCCGAAGAACCGCGGCCAGTTCATCGCGCCTTCGCTCAGTGCGCGGCCGATGCCGATGACCCGACCTTCGGAGCGGGCGATCAACACCGCCAACATCGCCTGTGTGCCGATGGCGCCGAAGATGAAGTTGTAGAGGTTGTCGACGCGGTTGGCGGCGCTGATCGATTTCAGGTCGTCGCCATCGGGTACCAGGGCGGTCTGCATCAACGCGGCGGGAACCGAGAAGACGAACACCAGCACCAGCAGCTTCGGAAGATCCGCGAGGATCAATTTGAAGGCGAGCTGCGCCGCTGCCAGATGGTCGAGACGACGGTTGAGGCCGTACGGATCGTTGGCGAGCGGCGCGCACTCCGCGCAGAACGAGCCGTCAGGCATGCACGACGCACACGCGAAGCGACCGCACCGCTTGCACGCGCCCGCAGCGTCGACGTCGAAATGCAGCGCACACCGAGCAGTCATCGTCGTGTTCCCCTGAACCAGGTGCCGCGGCCCAGACCCGCGGAGTGTTGGTACTCGCCCCAGCTCCATTCCCAGCCGGGCAGCTCGGCGACCATCGCGTACAGCTCTGAGGGCGTGTGAATACGCAGCGCGCTCACCGTGCCGTCCCACACCGAAGCGGCCAGCGAGGCGGGGAGCAGCGCGGTGGCGAGCAGGCGACGCTTCGGCGCGAGGATCGGCGTGGACAGCAACGACGCGAGGCCGACCGGTCCCATCGCCGCGAACGAGAGCGGATTGCGCACCAGGCCCTCGGCGATGAACACCCCGGGCGAATTCCCCGCGCACAGCCCGCGCAACACGTCACGCGCCAGCGGCGGGGGAAAGTGGTGCAACGCGTTGACGAGGAGCCGCACACGGTCTTCTCCGAGCGACGGCGGAATGTTCGTCGCGTCGATCGGCTCCGAGATGAAGCGCAGACCGGCTGACTTCCATGCGTCGACCTGCGGGTAGAGATCGCTGAGCAGGAAGTCGACGTCAGGAAGTGCGCTCGACAAGACGGCCGCCGGGCCACCCGCCCCCGCGCACAGATCCAACACCGCGTTCGTTTCAGCGCGTCGGAGGCATTCGCGGAGCGGCGCCACAATGCCGTCGAGCAGCCCGCCCCAGCGAATGGCGCGGCTCAGTGAATCGACGAGCGTGTCGCGGACGATCGATGGCGCCCAGCGCGCGTCGTTGAATTCGAAGAGTTGAAGGCGAGGGAGCGGCACGCCTTCAGCACTTCAGTCCATCGGGTGCAGCTTCTTGAGCGCGGCGATGACCTTCTCGCGCGCCAGGGGGGCACGCGCCTTCGGCTGCTGGGGCGGCGGCACCGGCTTGCGACCCTCGGCGCTCTGCTTCGCGCGCTCGAGGACCTCGGTCGGGATCTTCAGACGACGCGGCTTCACGTGTAGCGCTTCTGGGCGACGGCCCGCAGAAGCCCTCCGTGTGATTCCAGGAAGCGGCGGAATTCCGCTTCGTCGAGCCGCATCTTGGTGAGCACGCCCTTGATGAGCTCGTCGACCGGCCGCGCGTCGGCCTTCTTGAGCTCCACGGCGATCTTCAGCATCGCCACGCCGTAGAGCGGGCTGGCCGCCAATTCCTGCGGCACCGCTTCCGCAGCGTTCGACTGCGCGGTTTCCAGCGCCACGACCTGCGACTGCTTGCCCCGCGTAATTGGCATCACATGACCATACGTGACACGTCATGTCGGGTCAATCAACGGCTTGATCTTCTTGATCCTTTTCTGAGTTTCATTGCGCGTAAAAGGCGGTTGTGGTTCTGTGCCCGACCTCCATTTCAGGCCGGAAAATCGGCCTCCGGCGCGCATGAAACTGGACCACCGCTACATCGTCGTCGAGGGCCCGATTGGTGTGGGCAAGTCGTCGCTCACCAACATCGTGGCTGAGCGTTTTCAGGCCCGCCGCGTGATGGAGGTCGTCGAGGAGAACCCGTTCCTCGCCAGCTTCTATACGGACCGCAACAAGTACGCGTTCCAGACGCAGATGTTCTTTCTGCTCTCGCGCTTCAAGCAGCAGCAGGACCTCTTCCAGCAGGACCTGTTCGCGAACGTGACGGTGAGCGACTACCTGTTCGCCAAAGACCGCATCTTCGCGGCGCTCACGCTCGATGAGAACGAGCTGGCGCTGTACGAGCGCGTCTTCGGGGCGTTGGGCCCGCAGGTCACCAAGCCCGACCTCGTCATCTACCTGCAGGCGCGCATGGACGTGCTGCTGGCGCGCATCAAGAAGCGCGCGCGCGAGTTCGAACGGAAGTTCGACGTGGCCTACCTGGAAGGCCTGTGCCGCGCGTACAACGACTTCTTCTTCCACTACACCGACACGCCGTTGCTGGTGGTGAACACGTCGGACATCGACTTCGTGAACAACCCGGAGGATCTGGAAAATCTGCTCCAGGTGATCCGGCAGACGAAGAAGGGCACGGTGCATTACCAGCCGCTGCCGAGTAGGAAGTAGGTCGCAGCACCCCTCTCTCGACCGGCGACTCGTCACCGAGCGGCGTACCGAGCACGGAGGGCCACCCCGCAGTCGAATACGGAGGTGAACCATGAAGCCGGTCACCATCCACACGCTCAAGAAGTTGAAGGATGCAGGTCAGAAGATCTGCATGGTCACCGCCTACGACGCGACGTTCGCGCGGCTGTTCGACGAAGCCGGCGCCGACGTTCTGCTGGTGGGCGATTCCGTCGGCATGGTGGTTCAGGGTCACGAGTCGACCCTGCCGGTGACGATGGATCAGATGGTCTACCACTCCCGTGCCGTGGTTCGCGGAACGAAGCGCGCGCACGTGGTGGGCGACATGCCGTTCATGAGCTACCAGAACTCGGTGGAGGAGGCCGTTCGCAACGCGGGCCGCCTCGTCGTCGAAGGTGGCGTCGGCAGCGTGAAGCTCGAAGGCGGGCAGGAGTTCGCCGAGGTGATTTCACGCATCGTGCGCGCCTCGATTCCGGTGATGGGCCACCTCGGGCTCACGCCGCAGTCGGTGCACAAGATGGGCGGCTACGTCGTGCAGGGGCGCGACGAAGACACGGCCCGCAAGCTCGTCGCTGACGCCGTCGCGCTCGAGCAGGCCGGTTGCTACTCGATCGTGCTCGAAGGCGTGCCGATGGAGCTGGCGAGGACCATCACCGAGAAGTTGTCGATTCCCGTCATCGGGATCGGCGCCGGTAAACACTGCGATGGCCAGGTGCTGGTCAGCTACGACCTGCTGGGGCTCAACCCGCACTTCAAGCCGAAGTTCGTGAAGCACTATGCGACCCTCGGTGAGAGCGTGAAGGAAGCCGCCGGCTCGTACTTCGACGAAGTGCGCAGCGGGTCGTTCCCCGACGAAGCGCACTCGTTCCACACCATGCGACTGGTGCCCGAGCAGCGCGAAGAGAAGACCGCCGTCTACAGCGTTCCGGTCTGAGTCCCGTCATGAGCAGCACTCCGTTGATCTGGAAGACGCCGGCCGAGGTTCGCGCCTGGGTTCAGGCGTCACAACAGCGCGGTCACCGCATCGCGCTGGTCCCCACCATGGGCTTTCTGCACGACGGTCACCTCTCGCTGATGCGGGAAGGTGGCCGGCGCGCCGACGTGGTGGCCGCGAGCATCTTCGTGAACCCCACCCAGTTCGGGCCGAAAGAAGACCTCTCGCGCTACCCACGCGATGCAGAAGGCGACCTCGCCAAGTGTGCGAGCGCGGGCGTGGTCGGCGTGTACATGCCCGAGCCGTCGACGGTGTACCCGCCGGGCTACCAGACGTCCGTGAACGTCGAAGAGGTCTCACAGGGGCTCGATGGGGCGTCGCGGCCAGGCCACTTCCGTGGCGTGGCGACCGTGGTCACCAAGCTGCTCGCGTTGTTCCGGCCCGACGTCGCGCTCTTCGGCGAGAAGGACTACCAGCAACTGCAGGTCATCTCGCGGCTCGCGCGCGACCTCGAGCTGGGGGTGGAGATCGTCGGCATGCCCACGCTGCGCGAGGCCGACGGGCTGGCGATGAGCTCGCGCAACTCGTACCTCTCGGTCGACGAGCGACAGCGCGCGCTGGGGCTCTCGCGTGGGCTCTTCGCGGCACAGAAGCTCGCAGCGGCGGGCGAGGGCGACGTGGAGACGCTCCGCGCGGTGATTCGCGACGAGCTGGTGAAGGTCGACGCGCGCGAAGACTACGTGGCCATCGTCGACGCTGCGTCGCTGCAGCCCCTCACGTCGTTGACGCCCGGCAGCCCTGCGCGCGCGCTGATCGCGGCGTTCATGGGCACCACGCGGCTCATCGACAACGTCGCGCTGTTGCGACGCCACTGAACCTGCATGCATTTGGTCGCACAGGACGGGCAGAGTGCGCGCCATGCGCCTGCTCATCCCTGGAATTCTGGCAGCGACTCTGGCCGCGTGTTCGTGCGGCGGTCAGACGTGCAGCGCTTCGGCTGAATGTGGCGCAGGCTTCGTCTGCTCGGGCGGCACCTGCCAGCTCGCGGGTTCGACCGGCGGCGGCGCGGGCACCGCCGGGGGTGGCGACGGCGGCGCGACCGGTGGTGGCAGCGCGTCGACCGGCGGTGGAGGCGGCAGCACCAACCTCGCCGTCACCAGCATCGCCATTTCGCCGGCCACGGTGACCTTGTCGTCGCTCGAAGGCTCGCAGCCCACGCAGGACTTCACGGTCACCGCCACCTACAGCGACGGCAGCACGCGCGTGGTGTCCGACGCGGAGTTCACCGTCGACAAGCTGGCCATCGGCACCATCACGGCGGTGGGCGGCCGCTTCACGGCTTCGGGCATCGTGGGTGGCCTGGCGACCATCTCGGCGACGTATGCGAGCGGCGGCGGTTCGGCGAACGCGCAGGCCACGGTGCTGGTGCAGCTCGAGTTCATCCGCTTCATTCCCGGCACCAACAGCAACCCGACGCTCAGCCGTTTCGCGGGGGCTTCGGTGAGCGATCCCGCGCGGGCGCCGAACGTCGTCTACCCGCTCGATCGCGTGGTCTTCCCGCAGAACGTGGCGCCGCCCGACGTGCAATGGCTCGATGGCAACACGGGCGACCAGTTCCGCGTGCGCATCTCGAAGAGTGACTTCGTCTTCAACAGCTACACGACCGAAGACGGCAACCATCACCTGCAGCTCGAGCCGATTCCGTGGCGTTCGCTGGCGCAGACCAACCCCGACCTCGACGCCACGCTGGTGGTCACGCGGTGGGATTCCGCGACGCAGGAGCTCATCGACAGTGCGCCCGTCACGCTCAAGTTCGCGCGCGGCGCGGTCGCAGGGTCCGTCTACTACTGGGACATTCTGCGCGGCCGCATCGTTCGCATCGACGACGGCACCACGAGCCGCACCGAGTTCATGCCCACGCCGCCCGACGCCGTGAAGGCCACGCCGGACGAGGCGCCCTGTGTCGGGTGTCACACCGTTTCCCCGAGCGGCCGCTACATGGCTGGCCGGCTGGGCGGCGGCGACAACATCGGCGCGGTGTTCGACCTCACGCAAGACCTGACGCCAGCGCCGGCGCCGACGGTGTGGCCGGTGAGCAATGGCAGCATGGGCGCCGAGACCGCGCGCTGGTGGTTCTCGTCGTTCAACCCCACCGAGACGCGCCTCGTCGTCTCGCGCAACGAGACCGGCGGCAACGAGATGGCCTTCGTGGACCCGATGACTGGACAGTTCGTGTCGGTCAGCGGCATTCCCGGCCATCGCGTCACGCACCCTGCGTGGTCGCCCGACGGCGCGAAGATCGCGTACGTGTCGTTCCCGAACCCCGGCTCGTGGGGCGGCGACTCGACGCAAGGTGACATCGGCGTGGTGCAGGTCACCGGCCCCGACGCGCTCGGCGCCGCGACCATCATTCATCAAGGCGAGACCCTGCGTGGCGTGCTGCTCGACGGTGGCGCCGATTCGTACCCGTCGTGGACGCCCGACTCTGCGTGGCTGGCCTTCGGTCACGGCGAGAACAACCGCAGTGAGACCGCGAAGGGCTCGCTGTACATGATGAGGCCTGACGGCACCGAGCTGCGGCGGCTCGACAACGCGTCAGGCGGAGGCGCGACCGTGGTCGCCTTCCAGCCGCGGTTCTCACCCTTCAAGACCGGCGGCTACTACTGGGTCAGCTACCTGTCGCGCCGCGACTACGGCAACGCGCAGGTCGGCACGCGCGGCAAAGACCTGCAGCAGATCTGGGTCTCGGCGGTGTCTGAAAACCCGCAGCCCGGTCAGGACCCCAGCCAGGTCGGGTTCTGGCTGCCCGGCCAGAGCACCGCGTCGCGCAACATCTCGGCGTTCTGGGCGCCGCGCGCGTGCCGAGCCGAGGGCGCCGGCTGTACGGTCGGCTCGGAGTGCTGCAGCGGTGACTGCCGCAGCAATGGGTCGACGCTGGTGTGCTCGCCGCCGCCGCCCGAGCGGTGCCGGCGTGAAGGCGAGACCTGCGGTGGCAGCGGCGACTGCTGCCCGGGCACGGGTCTGGCCTGCCAGCAGAACGTCTGCATCTACGACATCGGCTGAGCCGGTAGCCCTCGACAAAGCCACGCCGTTGTCGGAGTAAGGCCCAGAATTCATGGCCCCCAAACGCGACAACGGCACCCGGCTCATCTGCGAGAACCGACGCGCGCGTTTCGACTACGTCATCGACGACACGCTCGAGGCGGGCATCGCGCTGATGGGCAGCGAGGTGAAGGCGCTTCGCATCGGCGAGGCCTCACTTTCCGACAGCTACGCGTTACCCGAGCGCAACGAGCTGTTCCTGCACAACGCCCACATCGGGGCGTACAAGCCCGCCAGCCAGTTCGGCCATCTGCCGATTCGCCCGCGGAAATTGCTGATTCACCGCGCCGAATTCGATCGCTGGGCGGCGAAGGTGAAGGAGCGGGGTTATTCGATCATCCCGCTGGAGCTGTACTTCAAGGAAGGCCGCGCGAAGGTGAAGCTCGGTCTGGCGAAGGGCAAGACAGGCCTCGATCGTCGCGACACGATCAAAGACAGAGAAGCAAAGCGCGAGATGGACCGCGCCATGCGGAGACGGTGACCGTTCGTGAGCGACCGACGCGAGACAGAAAAGAAGAGCCGCCTGCTGGAGGCCCTCGAGCAGGGCCTGACGCAGATTCACCTCGACGCGCGCCGCCCCGGCGTCATCGTGCCCGAGCAGTTTCGTGGTGAGCATCACCTGCGCCTGAACCTCTCGTACCGGTTCGATCCTCCCGATCTCTCGGTGAGCGACTGGGGCGTGCGGCAGACGCTGTCATTCGGTGGCAGCCGTTTCACCGTCGGGCTGCCGTGGTCGGCGGTGTACGCGGTGGCGTCGCTCGTCTCCCAGGACCTGTGGATGTTCCCCGACGACATGCCGGTGGAGCTGGTGGAAGCCGCGACCGAGAAGGTGAAGATGCCTCCGGAGGCCGGCGAACCGGGCTCGACCGACGCGCAAGCGCCCCGGACGCCGCGTGCGGTGTTGCGCGAGGTGGTGTCGAACCTCCCGCCCGAGGGCGAAGACACGGCTCCGAAGGAACCTCCCAAGCGTGGCCACCTGCGCCTCGTGAAGTGAGTCAACGATGTCGTCGCCCGCCTTCCGCCGCGTGGCGGTGCTCTCGCTGGTGTGGTCGCTGTTCGTCATCATCTGGGGCGCGTACGTGCGCGCCTCGGGCAGTGGCGCGGGGTGCGGCGATCACTGGCCCAACTGCAACGGCGAGCTGATTCCGCGCAGCCCCACCGCCCAGACCGTCATCGAGTTCACCCACCGCACCACCAGCGGTGTCGCGTTGTTGTTGTCCATCGCGGTCTGCGTGATGGCCGTGCGCGCGTTCACCAAAGGGCATCCGACGCGTCGCTTCGCGATCGCGCAGCTGGTGCTCATGCTCACCGAAGCGGCGCTGGGCGCGTTGCTGGTGAAGGCGGAGCTGGTCGCCAACAACGCGACGGCGTCACGCGCGGCGGCGATGTCGATTCACCTCATCAACACCTTCCTGCTCGTCGCCGCGATGGTGCTGACCGTCTTTCACGCGTGGGAAGGCGACGTGCGCGCGAAGTGGCGCGGCCTGGCCGGCGGCTTGTCGTGGCTGGCGATGTCGCTGGTGATGCTCGTCGGCGTCAGCGGCGCCATCGCGGCGCTCGGCGACACCCTCGTGCAGCAGTCGGTCAACAACCCGTTCGTCGACCTGCTGATTCGCCTGCGAATTCTCCACCCGCTCATCGCGGTCGTCGCGGCCGCGGTGATGGTGTTCCTCGGCCGCTTCACGTTCGGCGCCACGCGGGGGTGGACGATCGCCCTGTGGTCTCTGGTGGTGCTGCAGCTCTTCGCGGGGCTCACCAACGTCGCGCTGCAGGCCCCGACGTGGATGCAGCTGGTCCACCTGGGGCTGGCCGACGCGGTGTGGGTGGTGTTGCTGGTGGCTACGCGGAAGTGGGCGACGGCCTGACGACCAGCACCGGCACGGTGGCGTGGTGCATGACGCGATCGCTGACCGAGCCCAGAAACAGGCGCTGCGCGGCGTTGTGACCGCGGGCTCCGACCACCAGCAGATCCGCGCCGAGTTTCCCCGCGAGATCGACCAGCAGCTCTTCGGGAGAACCGAGCTCGACGCGCGTGGTGATGTGGAGCCCCGGGCGCTCCCTGGCGAGCTCTTCCACGATCGCCTCGGCCTTCTTCACGTCTTCTTCCGAGCGGGACGGAGCGGTCGTCACGTACCCGGACATCGGACCGAACGGCAGCACCTGCGGCGTTTCGATGACGAAGAGAAACGTGAGCTTCGCCTTCGTCTGCCCGGCGAGGCCCATCGCGTAGCGCGCGGCATCGAGCGAAGGCTTACTGCCGTCCACTCCGACGAGGATGTTGGTGACCATGAAGTGCTCCTATTTCTTGAGTTGAACGTCGAGCGTCTGGTCCTGACCGCCTTGAAAGATGCCTTCCCACGTTTTGTAACCACGAGCCTCGAGCCGCACCTTCACGGCGCCGCGCCAGTGATTGTCGACGGCCCACGGCGTCTGCCCGCGTTCCGTGTCGTCGATGAAGATGCGCGCCCCCGACGGCGTGGAGCTGATGAGCAGTTGACCGTTCGCCGCGGTCATTCCACGCACGAAGTCTGAGTCGCTGATGCCGTCAGGCACCGGAATTCGAGGGCGGAAAAAGAGGAACGCAGCGAAGGCCAGCGCCCCCAGCACGAGGAAGCCAATCACGTACTTCACGCCGCTCGAGCGCGACGGTGGCGCAGGCGCCGGTTCAGGCTCCATCTCCACGACGACGGGCGGCGGCTTGCGATCGAGCTCCAGCTCCGGTGCGCCGGCGGGCGCCGGGGCGAACGGCACGGGCTCGAGCGCTTCCAGCCGTTTTTCAAGGCGACCATCGGCATTCAACGAGGGGCCGTCGAAGAGCTCGTCGTGCTTCTCGTTGGAATCGCTCACCCGGTCATTCTGCCTTGGAAAGTCATGAAACCCGCCAGCCATCGGCATAAGGGACCAGCCGTCGTGCCTGCTCCTGCCAGAAATGGCCCTCTCATCATCGCCACGTCGTCGCTCTTCTTCGGGCTGATGCCGGTCGTCACGCGAATGCTCGCGGGCCTGGTGCCGTCGCCGCAGATCGCCACCGTGCGCTTCGTGGTGGGGGCGATCGCGTGCCTCAGCTTCTACCTCGTCACCGGCCGCCGCCCCATGGCAACCCAGTGGAGGGCGCTCGCGCTGCGCGGCATCTTCGGGGGCATCGCCGTCGTCACCTACTTCTTCGCCATCGAACGGCTCGGCGCGGCGCGCGGCACGGCGCTCAACTACACCTCGCCCATCTACGCGGCGCTCTTCGCGAGCTGGTTCCTCGGCGAACGTTCGACACCTGCGCAGCGGCTCGGGCTCGTGGTCGCGACCGTGGGTGCGGCGGTCGTCACCTTGTCGACCTCCAGCGACGCGTCTCCGTGGATTCCCGACATCGGCGCCATCGCGGGCATCGTGTCTGCCATCGCGGGCGGCGCTGCGGTCACCATGATCCGCAAGCTGCGCAACGACACCGACTCCCTGACGGTGTTCTTCGCGTTCTGCGTGGTCGGCGCGCTGGTGAGCTTCCCGCTTGCCGCGCCCACGTGGGTTCCGCTCAGCGGAGCTTCGCTGTGGCTCTGCCTGCTGGTCGGCGTGTTGTCGATCGGCGGTCAGCTGCTCTTCACGTGGGGCATGGGCTTCACCAGCACCATGACCGGCAGCGCGACGACCCAGCTGGTGCCGATCGTCTCGTGGTTGCTGGCGTTGCTGTGGCTGGGTGAACACCCCACGCCGCTTGGCCTCTGGGGCGCGCTGATCTGCGTGACGGGCGTGTTGCTCGGCGTGGTTCCGTGGCGCGCGGTGCTCGACCGTCGCTCAGGCGCGGCGCTGCCCCAGCGACAACTCGCGCAGGTACTCCCACTGGAAGATGCCGGTGCGGTGCAGGTCACCAAAGGTGAATGAGAGCGCGTAGTTCCCCACGGGCTGCGCTTCGACCACCTTCATCTCCTGGGGGATGGTCTCGACCTCGAAGGTGCGCTTGCCGCTCCACTCTTCGACGCACTCGGCGCACGGGCAGTACTGCCGCAACACGCGCGCGCTGACCTCGGTGGTCGTGCCGTCGGTCCACGTGAGTGACAACGACTTCTGGTCTTTCGAGACCACGACCGCGGTGGGCGTGACGACCTTCTTCGACGGCTTGACGGAATCCCAGATGCTCACGGCTGCTCCTCTACCAGCGCGATGACCGCCGCTGCGAGGCGATCGACGAAGCCCTCGATGAGCACCCCTGAACGGGGCCGTTCGTCGGCCAGCAGGCCTTCGTCGTACGAGACGTCGAGCCCGAACTCCCGGCGCAGCTGCTGGAGGCCCGCGAGGTTCACCGCGAAGTCGGGCTGGCTGGGGTACTTCACCAGCCGGCGGTTGAGCTCGCCGCCTTCGACCTCGAAGCGTTCGACGATGCCGTACACGCGCTGCGTCTCGTGCACCGGGTCGATGTTGATGAACTGCAGTGGAAGAATGACGAGCCCGAAGCCGAACGCGAGGTTCTTGAGCGCGCGATCGGACGACATCATCTCGCTGGCTTCGATGACGGTGCGCACCACCGTGACCTGGCCTGCGAGCAAAGGCGCTCCGGAAGTCGAAGTGACGCGCCACGACGGCCGGCGCTTCTGCACCTCGGCCAGCACGCGTTCGTGAATCGCGTTGAGCACCGGTGGCCGCGCGAAGAACGGCTTCTCACGCACCTCGCGCGTGATGGCGACCGTGCTCGGCCCGAAGCCGCGGCCGTAGCCATAACCGCCGTAGCCCAAGCCGCTGTACGGGCTGTTGAACGTCGCGTACTCGGTGCGGAACGAGGTCTTCAATTCGGCGAGCTCGAACAACGGCTCGACGACGACGGTGCGCGGCCTGCCGGGGTCGGGGGTCACTTCAGCGCGCGGCCCCACGAGCTTCGCGGTCGCACAACCACTGGCGGACAGAAGAAGGACAGAAAGCAGCAGCCGAGCCATGACGTCTCTCTAGCGACTTTCCAGATGGAGAACAGGCGTTGGTTGCCGGGCGTTTCGAAAGCGATCCCTCGACGTGAAAGATGAACGCCGGAAAATCGGCGAGGCACTTGCGCGACATGATCCGAATTGCACTCGTGCTTTCTCTGATGGTGCCGGCCATCGCCCCCGCGCAGGAAGTCATGGCGCAGCGCACGGTCGAGCGGAGTCCGTTCAACAACATCTTCGGGCTCGCGGCCTATGGCACGGGGTGGGGTGGCGCCTACGGAGGCGGCGGGGTCGGCGCGCGCATCCGCATCGAGCCGTGGTCCTTCGTCGGCGTCGACCTCTTCGGTGAAGCGCTGCTCGTCGAGTCGCCTTCGGGCATTCGCCACGATCACCCCATCGGTTTCAACTTGTACGTGCCGATCAGACTTGGGCGCGTGCGGTTGCGGCCGTTGATTGGCGTGTGCGTGACGTTGAGCTTCATCGAGCCGACGGAGCCCAACGCGCCGCGCGCTGACGACGTGCTGGTCGGTGCCCACGCGGGCCTCGGTTTCGAAGTGGCGCTGCACCGGAGGCTGTCGTTCTTCGTCGAAGGAAAAGGCGTGGTGTGGGTCGGCCACGATCGCTCGGTGATGGGCTGGACCGGAGCCCTCGACAACACCGTGATGCCGTTCGTGGTGGGGCAGGGCAACGTCGGGCTCACCTTCCACCTTGGCGAACGCTGACGTCCTCGTGGTCGCGCTGCTGATCTCGTCGTGCGCCGCTCCGACGGTGCACGACGGAAGAACGAGCGCGTGCGGCAGCTGTCACACCCGACAGCGAGAAGCGTGGAGCTCCTCGCGTCACGCGCACAGCGGTCAGTCTCCGGTGTTCCTGGCGATGCTGCCGAAGGTCGAAGCGAGCTGGGGTCGCAACGCGCGCGCGCAGTGTGAGTCGTGTCACCAACCCGGTCACGCCGGCGAGGCGTTCATCGGCTGCGCGAGTTGTCATCTCGCGGTGGGAAATCGCGGCGACTTCAACGGGCAGATGGTCGTCGACGTGAACGCGCCGGTGGCGACGCGGAAGAAGGTCGTCAGCGCGCCGCATACGCTCGCGAATCGGAGGTTCTTCGACGCGCCCAACCTCTGCGGCACGTGTCACGAGGTGAAGGGGCCCGGTCACCTCGACGAGCCCACGTTGAGCGAGTTCTTCGAGTCACCGACCGACGCAGGTCAGACGTGTACGAGCTGTCACTTCGAAGAGGGGCATCGCTTCGTGGGGTTGAGCCCCGCGTGGGGCGCTTCGACTTCGGAGCAGCGCGAGGCGACGGAGCGCTCCGAGCGACTGCTGGCGCGTGCGTTGAGGCTCGAAGTGAACGGGCGCGAAGTGAAGGTCACGAACGTCGGCGCGGCCCACGGCGTGCCGACGGGGATGACGGCGGTTCGCGACGTGTGGGTCGAAGTGACGTTCGTCTTGAACGGTGAGGTCGTGGTTCAGCGCGTGCTGGAACTCGGCGCGAAGTTGGAAGGGCCGAACGGCGAGGTCGCGCTGTTCACCGACGCCACGAAGATCGCCTCCCGAAGCCTCAAGTTCGGTGAGTCACGTGCGTGGGCGGCGCCAGTCGGAGCGACGGGCGTGAAGGCGGTGCTCAAAGCGCGCGCGATCCGTGAGGCGACACTGCGGGCCCTCGGCCTCGATGGAAAAGACGTGCCGACGCTCGAGCCGTGAGCTGCGGGGGAAACCCATCACAGCCGGCGGTGCGACAAAGAAGGCAGGCTCTTCCGAACCTTCGCCAGGTAGTCCAGGTCGAGTTCGGCCATCGCGAACCCTTCACCCTCCGACGCGCGCGCGACGACCAGCCCCCACGGGTCGATCACCATCGCGTGACCCCACGTGAGTCGGTCCTTCGGATGCCGGCCCTGCTGCGCCGGCGCCATCACGTACGACAGGTTCTCAATCGCGCGTGCCCGCAGCAGCACTTCCCAATGGTCCTTGCCGGTCATCAACGTGAACGCCGCGGGCACCGTCAGCAGCACCGCGCCCTGCGCAGACTGTGCGCGATACAACTCGGGGAAGCGCAGGTCGTAACAGACGCTCAGCCCCACCTTTCCGAACGGGGCGTCGGCCACCACGACCTCCGACCCGGGCGCCACCGCGGCCGATTCGCGGTACGTCTGACCGTCGCCGACCTCGACGTCGAACAGGTGGATCTTCCGGTACACCGCGCGCCGCGCACCGTCGGGGCCGAACAGCGTACTGGTGTTGAACAGCCGTCCACCCGGCGCGCCGGCCTCCAGCACCGATCCAGCAAGAATCGAAATCTTCAGTGTCCTCGCCAGCTCCGCCATGCGGGTCAGCGTCGCGCCTTCGAGGTTTTCCGCGTTCTGGGCGCGTTCGCTCTCGGGGCCCATCCACGCGAAGTTCTCGGGGACACCCACGAATTCTGCTCCTGATTTCGCGGCCTTCTGAATCAGGCGAGTCGCCGTTTCGAGGTTCTTCTCTTTTTCTGCGCCACTCGTCATTTGAACCGCAGCGATCCGCATGGTCGGGCTGTTTACACGGCGGAGGGGCTGTCGTAGATGCGGCGCACCAATTTTTCGGAGGTCACGAAAAGTGGGCCGATGTGCCCACTTTTTCATTTTTGACGCATGGCTGAGACGAACAACCGACAGCGCATTGAAGAGAAGGTGATGGCGCTCTGTGAGCCGCTGATCGCCGCCGAGGGCCTCGAGCTCCTCGAACTGGAATTCGTGCGTGAACACGGTGGCTGGATTCTGCGGCTCTTCATCGACAAGCCCGGTGACGTGGTGGGCGTCGACGAATGTGCGCTGGCCTCCCGTGCGGTCGACAAAGCCCTCGACGTCGAAGACCTGATTCCGCATGAATACAGCCTCGAGGTGTCGAGCCCCGGTCTCGACCGCCCGCTCAAGAAGCACGCACACTACGTGGCGGTGAAGGGCAAGACGGTGCGCATCAAGACCTTCGCGCCGCTCTTCGAGCCGCCTCGCAAGAACTTCCTCGGCACGTTGTCCGATGTGTCGAGCGACACCGTCACGGTGGAGGTGGAGGGAGCGGGTCCCTTCACCATCAAGTTGAAGGACATCGCCCGCGCCAATCTGGAGTACCAGCCGTAACCACATACAGGCCTCCTCACGGAGACCGAGGAACAAGGAACACACCATGACCCCCGCCACTGCAGCGCTCCGTCTCGACGACGTCCTCACCCAGGTCGCCAAGGACAAGGGCATCGACAAGACGATTCTTGTCGCGACGCTCGAAGACGCGATGAAGACGGCCGCCAAGAAGCACTTCGGCCAGGACCGCGCGATCGAAGCCAAGTTCGAGCCGAGCAAGGGTCAGGTCGAGCTGTTCCAGGCCATCACCGTGGTCGACCAGGTGACCGACCCCGTGAACGCGGTCAACCAGATCACCGCCGAGCAGGCGAGCAGCCAGGGCATGGAGGTGCAGGCCGGCGACGAGCTCGTCTTCCAGATCTTCTACCTCGACGAGAACGCCGCCGAGGCCAAGGCGCAGGACGAGCAGTACGGCGACATTCTGGGCTTGAAGACCTTCCGCCGCGGCTTCGGCCGCATCGCCGCGCAGACCGCCAAGCAGGTGCTGCTGCAGCGCACGCGCGACGTCGAGCGCGAGAACGTCTTCAACGAGTACAAAGACCGCAAGGGCGAGATCGTCACCGGCATCGCGCGTCGTCTCGAGCGCGGCAACCTGATCGTCGACCTCGGCCGCGCCGAAGCGGTGCTGCCGGTTCGTGAGCAGGTGCCGCGTGAGGTGTACCGCCCTGGCGATCGTGTTCAGGCCTTCGTGCTCGACGTGCTCCGCGAGGCCAAGGGGCCGCAGATCATCCTCTCGCGCGCGTCGGTGAACCTGCTGACCAAGCTCTTCGAGATGGAAGTGCCTGAAATCGCCGAAGGCATCGTGGTCATCGAGGCCGCTGCCCGTGAGCCGGGCCGTCGCTCGAAGATCGCCGTCAGCTCGCGCGACGCAGACGTCGACCCGGTCGGCGCGTGCGTCGGCATCAAGGGCAGCCGCGTGCAGGCGGTCGTGCAGGAGCTCCGCGGCGAGAAGATCGACATCGTGGAGTTCGACGAAGATCCGGCGCGCTTCGTGTGCGCCGCGCTCGCGCCCGCCGAGGTCAGCCGCGTCATCATCGACGAGGCCAACCACGCCATGGAGATCATCGTGCCCGACGACCAGCTCTCGCTGGCCATCGGCCGCTCGGGTCAGAACGTTCGTCTGGCCGCGCAGCTCACGGGTTGGAAGCTCGACATCAACAGCGAGTCGCGCGTGAAGGAGATGCGTGAGTTCGCCGACCGCTCGCTCGGCGCGCTCCCCGGCGTCAACGAGGCGCTCGTCGAGACGTTCTACGCGCACGGCTTCCGCATGGCGAAGGACATCGCCGAGGCCAACGCCGACGTGCTCGCTCAGATCCCCGGCATCGACGCCGCGAAGATCGCCGCGATGCAGGAGGCGGCCCGCAAGCGCATGGTCGACGACAGCATCGAGCTCGACCAGATGCAGAAGGACCGTGAACAGCGCCGCCTCGAAGAAGAGCGCCGTCACCCCGACGAGCTGAGCCAGGAAGAGCGTCTGGCCCGCGTGCGCGGCATCGGCACCACCAACGTCGACAGCTTCAAGCTGGCCGGCTTCTCGGTGGTCGAAGACATCGTCAAGGAGAACGACCTGACCCGCATCGGCAATGTGGCGGGTATCGGCATCAAGAAGGCCCGTCAGATCAAGGCCGCGGCCGAGCACTACTTGAACGAAGAGAACAAGCGCCGCGCCGAGCTCGACGCGTTGAAGAAGGCTCAGGCCACGGTCTGAGTGAACTGACGTCAAAGGAACCCGGCACGCCCGAACGGACGTGCCTGGGCTGCGGAAAGAAACAGGCCAAGCGCCTGCTCCATCGGCTGGTTCTCGACGAGAAGAACCAGCCTTTGCTCGACAGGACACAAGACGCCCCTGGCAGGGGGGCGTATCTCTGTGGTCCAGGCTGCCTCACGGCAGCCGTGAAGCGAAAGGCCTTCCAGCGGGCCTTCAAGAAGAACGTAGCGCTGGATGTGATCAACCTGGAGGCGGCTTTCCTGCAGCAACCCAGACCCTGAGTTTCACCACATCGGTTGCTGCTTTCAGTCGCTCCAGCCGACGGAGGAGATCCTCCGTTCGGCCCGTCACATTCCAATCTTCAACCTTTCTCTCGTCATCTGAAGTACGGGGGGCTCCGCCCTATGTCCAAGAAGCGCGTTCACGAAATCGCGAAAGAACTCAAAGAGAAGCACGGCATCGAGTTCGACAATAAGCAGGTCGTCACCGAGCTGGTCTCGCTCGGCTATGACGTGAAGAGCCACTCGTCGTCGCTGGAAGACGATCAGGCCGTGGCCGCAGTTCAGAAGATCGTCGACAAGCTCAAGCCGAAGGCCGCTCCGGCGCCGGTGGCAGCCAAGGGCTTCGTCGTGCGCCGCAAGGTCGGCGACAACGTGGTGGCCACGGCCGCCGCTGCGCCCACCGCGCCCCTCGTTCGCGAAGCGCCTCCGGCCGCCGTGGTCGAAGCGCCGCCCGCGCCTGCAGAGCCCGAAGCGCCCGTCGAAGTGGCGCCGCCCGCGCCCGAGCCGGTCGTCAACATGCCGGCCGCTACCGATGCGCCGGTCGAAACGCCTGTCGCCAAGCCTCCGGAGGTTCCCGTCGTTCCAGCCGCTGCCGAGCCCGTTGCCCCTGTTGCTGCCGTGAACCCCGCCGCCGTCGAGGCTTCGGCCGCGGCGGTGCCTCCCACGCGGGCCTCTGCGCCGCGGGCCCGCGCTTCGGCGCCGCGCCCCGGTGCGGTCACCGTCGCTCCGGTCGCTGCGCCGCCTCCGGTGGCCGTGCCGCCCATGGTGCGCACGGGCGTCGGCCCGCGCGCGTCGGCGCCGCGCCCCGGTGTCACGGTGCGCCCGCCGCTCGCGGGTGCGCCGGCCGCTCGCCCGCCCATCGGCCTGGGCATCGCGGCCATTCGCGCGCAGCAGTCCGCCATGAACCCGAAGCCCGGCGTGCCCGCCGTGGTGCGTACGGTGCCGACCGCGACGCAGGCCGTCGTCGTCAGCCGCCCGCTCATCCCCATCAAGCGCATCACGCCGACGCAGCCGTCATCGAGCCGCTACCCGATGGCGCCGGGCCGCAAGGCCATCGGCACCGGCCCGGGTGCGGGCGTGCGCGAGTTCAAGGTGGTGCCCACCACCGCTCCCGGTCAGCGCGATGGCTTCGGCCAGCGCCGTGACGCCGATCGCCGTGGCCCTCCGGGTGCCGCGGGTCAGCGCCGCGAGAAGGAAAAGGAGCAGAGCACCACGTCGGACATCAAGGAGCTCATCTTCGGACGCTCCGCGATTCCGGTGCGCGGCAAGAAGCGCAAGCCGACCAAGAAGGGCCAGAAGACCCTCATCACCCAGATGGCCGAGGACAAGAAGGTCATCAAGGTTCAGGAGGGCATCACGGTCAGCGAGCTGTCGCAGCGCATGGGCGTGAAGACCACCGACATCATTCGCAAGCTGATGCAGTCGGGCAAGATGGCCACCGCCACGCAGACCATCGACGTCGACACCGCGGGCATTCTCGCGACCGACTACGGGTGGACGGTGAAGAAGGTCGGCTTCGAGGTCGAAGACTTCCTCCCCACGGTGGAAGACAAGCCCGAGCAGCTCATTTCGCGCCCGCCCGTCGTGACCGTCATGGGCCACGTCGACCACGGCAAGACCTCGCTGCTCGACGCCATTCGCCAGGCCAACGTGGCCAGCGGCGAAGCGGGCGGCATCACCCAGCACGTCGGCGCCTACACGGTGAAGTCGAGCCAGGGTGACGTGACGTTCCTCGACACGCCCGGTCACGCGGCGTTCTCGGCCATGCGCGCTCGCGGCGCGAACATCACCGACGTGGTGGTGCTCGTGGTGGCCGGCGACGACGGCGTGATGCCGCAGACCAAAGAAGCCATTCAGCACGCGCAGAAGGCAGAAGTGCCGATCGTGGTGGCCATCAACAAGATGGACCTCCCGGCGGCCAACCCCGACCGCGTGAAGAAGGAGCTGGCCGACATCGGGCTGCTCGCCGAAGACTGGGGTGGCGAGACCATCATGGTCCCGGTGTCTGCCAAGACGCGCCAGGGCCTCGACCTGCTGCTCGAGAACATCGCGCTGCAGTCCGAAGTGCTCGAGCTCAAGGCCAACCCCGATCGCCCCGCGACCGGCATCATTCTCGAGGCGCGCCTCGAGAAGGGCCGCGGACCCATCGCGACCGTGCTGGTGCAGGAAGGCACGCTCAAGAAGGGCGACGCGCTGGTGTCCGGTACGCACTACGGCCGCGTGCGCATGATGCTCAACGACCGCGGCGAGCTCGTCGACACCGTGAAGCCGGGCTACTCGGCCGAGATCATCGGTCTGTCAGGCGTGCCCACGGCCGGTGACGTCATCAACGCCGTCGCCGACGAGAAGGCCGCCAAGCAGATCGCCGATCACCGCATCTTGAAGTCGCGGCAGGCGGAGGCCGGCAAGACGTCGCGTGAGTCGCTCGACGACCTGCTCAACAAGCAGAAGGTCGCCGAACAGAAGGAGCTCAAGATCGTGCTCAAGGCCGACGTTTCGGGTTCGCTCGAAGCGGTGGCCGACGCGATTCACAAGCTCTCGACCAAGAAGGTCAAGGTCACCATCGTGCAGAAGGGCGTCGGCATGATGACCGAGACCGACATCGGCACCGCCGAGGCGTTCTCGGCCGTGGTCATCGGCTTCAATTCCAAGCCTGAGTCGGGCGCTGAAGCGGCCGCCAAGCACAAGGAAGTGAAGTGGGAGACCTTCGGCATCATCTACGAGCTGCTCGACGGCGTGACGAAGATGATGGAGGACCTGCTGGACCCGATTCGCACCGAAAAGCGCATCGGCAAGGCGGAGGTTCGCAGCCTCTTCAACGTGCCGAAGCTCGGGACCATCGCCGGTTCTGCGGTCATCGAAGGCGCGATTCGCCGTGGTGCGACCGTCAAGGTCATGCGCGCGAACAAGCTGGTGTTCACGGGCAAGATGGCCTCACTCAAGCGCTTCAAGGATGACGTGAAGGAAGTCACCATGGGCTACGAGTGCGGTATCGGCATCGAGGGCTTCTCGGAGCTGGTCGCCGGCGACGTCATCGAGGCCTACGAGATCGAGGAGACGCGCCCGTCGCTGAACTGAGGCGGGCGGGGGAATTCCTCCCGCGCGTCAGTGCTTGGAACGCGGTGGCGTCGTTCGCCACCGCTTGCAAGGTGCTCCCATGTTCGTCTGCGTCGCCCGCGTCACTCTCGACATTCCCGCTGCCGGGTCACTCAAGGCCAAGCGCCAGGTGCTCCGGCGGGTCACCGATCGCGTCAAGGCGAAGTTCAACGTCGCCGTCGCCGAAGTCGAAGACAACGACGTGTGGAACCGCGCCGTCGTCGGGCTCTCGGTGGTGGGCAACGAGCGCAAGCACGTGAACGAGATGATGGAGAAGATCGTTCAGTTCATGGACGACATGTACATCGCGCCCGTGAACTCGAAGGAGCTCGAGACCGTGCCCTTCGTGGATCTCTTCAGCGGGCTGCCGTCTCTGGGCGATGAGTTTGGCAACCTCACCATTCCGCGTGGTGAGCGCTCGATGGCCGAGGCCGAAGGGCTGGGGGCCTGGGAAGATCGTCATCAATACTCTCCGCCGCCCTCACCGTCGGCGCCGCGCCCTTCGCCGTCAGCTCCGCGAGGGAAGAGCGGTCTGAAGAAGAAAGACCTCAACATCGACGATGCCCGGGCAGTGGCGCGCAGCCTCCGGAATCGTCGAGAGTGGGAAAAGGAGTAACTCGAAATGCCTTCAGTTCGACCCGAGCGCGTAGGCGCCGAAATTCAGGCGGCCGTCGCCGAGCTGCTGACCCGTGGTGACATTCACGACCCGCGCGTGGGCTTCATCACCATCACCGGCGTGAAGGTCTCGCCCGATCTCTCGGTCGCGCAGGTCTTCTATTCGATGATGGGCACCGACGAGCAGAAGGCCCAGACGCAGAAGGGCCTCGATGCTGCCAAGACGTTCGTGCGCCGCGAGGTCACCAAGAAGGTGAAGCTGCGCATCTCGCCCGAGGTGTTCTTCACCTTCGACGGTTCGCTCGAAGAGGGCGACAAGATCGAACGGTTGCTCAAGCAGGTGAAGGCCAACGAGGGGAAGTAGGGCCGTGAACGGCGTGCTCGTGGTCGACAAGCCGAAGGGCATCACCTCGTTCGACGTGGTGCGTGAGGTTCGCCGCGCGCTCAACGTCAAGAAGGTCGGCCACACCGGCACGCTCGACCCGATGGCGACCGGCGTGTTGCCGATCTGCATCGGTGACGGCACCAAGATCGCGCAGTTCATCACCGAGGCCACCAAGGCCTACGACGCGACGGTGAAGCTCGGCAGCACCACCGACACGCTCGACGCCGAAGGCAAGGTGCTGGAGACCCGGCCGGTACCGTCGCTCACGCGGGAGCTGCTCGAGCGTGCGTTCGAGCAGTTCCGCGGCACCATCAAGCAGGTGCCGCCGATGTATTCGGCCATCAAGATCGGCGGAAAGCGGCTCTACGAGCTGGCGCGCGCCGGGGAAGAGATCGAACGGCAGCCGCGCGAGGTGACGGTGTTCGAGCTCACGCTCCGCGACTTCTCTGCCGACGAGTTCAAGCTCTCGGTGCGTTGCAGCAAGGGCTTCTTCGTGCGCACCCTGGCCGCCGATCTCGGTGAAGCGCTGGGCTGTGGCGCGCACCTCTCGGCGCTGCGTCGCACGCAGTCGGGGCCGTTCGTGCTCGCGCAGTCGATCCCGCTGACCGAGGTGAAGCCGGGCGCGCAGCTGGTCGGGCTCAACGACGCGCTCAAAGACCTGCCTCAGCTCGAGGTGACCGAAGCCGAAGCGCAGCGCGTGCGGCACGGTGGGGTGGTCGAGGTGGCGCCGACGCTCAGCGGGGTCTTCCGCGTCATCGAGCCGGGCGGAGGACTGCTCGCCATGGCCGACGCCGTGCGCGGCCGGCTGGTCTACCGCCGCGTGCTGCTCTGAAGTTGCTCGCCGCGACGGAGCCTCGTGGCATGCTCGCCGGCCTCTCCCCGTGAACATCACCGTCATCATTCCGCGCGCGCTGCAGGCCGCCTGCGAAGGCCGCGCGAAGATCGAGCTCGGCGTGCCTTCCGGTTCCGACCTGGGCGAAATCATCACCACCCTGATGACGCTCTACCCGGGCCTGAAGGCCTTCGTGGCCAGCGAGAAGCGGCCGCTCCGCCAGCACTTCGGCGTGGCCCGGGCAGGGCAGAAGGTGTTTCTGTTCACCAGCACAGTCTCGCCAAACAGCTAGTGATTTCGCGCATCTGCGCGTCTTGTACAGCTGTTAGCGCAGACGTAGGGTGCGCGCGCGATGGCGGACTCCCCCAGCAGAACCCCGCGGCCGGCGTGGGCGCAAAACCTCGAGCTGCCGCGGTCTCTGGCGCTCGGTGCCCTGTTGGTCGGCGTGTCGGTGATCGCCGCACTGCTTCTTTCACCCGGCTTGTCGGGGCAGCGCATTCCCGAATTGACGCAGGAAGACGTGGGCCGCCCGTTTCGCGCGTCGTCACTCGCCGGCTTCAAGGCCAGCCGCGACTTCGAGGTGGCCGACGACGCGCAGACCCAGCGTCGCCGTGACGAGGCGCGCGCCCGCGTGCGGCCGGTGTTCGACTACGACTCGCAGGTCGAATCGAAGGTGAAGCGCGGCGTGCGCGAGGCCTTCAACGCGATGCAGGAGATCGCCGCGCCGTACGCGGGGCGCTTCGAGACGCCGCGCAAGGCGGGTACGCCGGTCTCGAAGGAAGAGCTCGAGCTGCTCACCGCGCTGCGCGAGGGGCGCAAGACCTTCGAAGGCACGGCCGTGTTGCCCGACGAAGAAGACTTCGAGGTGCTGGCGCAGGGCCACTTCGCGCCGGAGCTCGAGCAGGCGGTGATGTCGCTCATCGAGCTGGCCTACCGCGGCAAGCTCGTGTCATCGCGCGACGAGGTGGCGCGGGTCGACACCAACGGCGTCACCGTGCGCATCGTCGGTGGCACCACCGAGTACGAGCTGTCGACCGCCGCTCCGGCGGTGTTCGATCTCCGTGAAGCCGGCGCGGAGCTCGATCGCTTCGCCTCGGTGCCGGGCAATCTGTTGCAGGACGCTCCCACGCCGGTTCGCCGCGCCGTGTTGCGGTTCGCGCGCAAGCAGCTGCGGCCCAACCTCACCATCAACATCGCCGAGACCGAAGCGCGCCGGAAAGCCGCGTGGGAAGCGGTGAAGCCGGCGCTCATCACCATCAAGAAGGGCCAGCGAATCATCGGCGACGGCGAGCTGGTGACCGAGACGCACGTGCTGGTGACCAGGAGCCTGCGCGCTCAAGCCAACGAGCTCGACCTTCTGCAACTGCAGCTCGGTGGGGCGGGCATCGTGGCGTTGCTCATCGCCGGCGCGTGGTTGTTCTTCTCGGCGGCGCTGCGGCAGTTCCGGCCCTCGCGTCGCGACGCGGCGTTCATGGGGCTGCTGGCGGCGGTGCTGCTCGGCGGGCTGCACCTGTGGGTGCTGATCGCCGACGCGGTTCACGACCGCTACCCGGCCATACCCATCGAAGCGCTGCACTTCGCCTTCCCGGTCGCTGCGGGCGCCATGCTGGTGCGCTTCGTGTTGTCGGAATCGAGCGCGCTCTTCTTCGCCATCATCTTCTCGTCGCTCGCCGGCATTCTGCTTGGCAACTCGCTGTCGTTCTTCCTCTTCGCGCTCGTAGCGTCGATGGTGGCCGCCGACCGCATCTCGCGCGCGAAGGACCGTGCCGGCATCTTCCGCGCTGGTCTGTGGACCGGCGGCATTTCGTTCGGGTTGGTGGTCTTCAGTCAGCTGGCGGCGGCCAAGGGCCTGGGCGTCGAGACGCTGATCGCCGGGCTCTTCGCGTTCGTGGCCGCTGCCTTCGTGTTGCCCGCGCTGGTGCTGGCGCTCACGCCCCTGGCTGAAGGCGTCTTCGGCTACGCGTCAGACGTGAAGCTGCTCGAGCTGGCGAACCTCAATCACCCGGCGCTCAAGGAGCTGGTGCTCAACGCGCCCGGCACCTACCACCACAGCATCGTCATGGGGTCGCTGGTGGAGTCGGCCGCCGAGGCGATCGGCGCCAACCCGCTGCTGGCGCGGAGCTGCGCGTACTACCACGACATCGGGAAGGGTCGGAACCCGGCCTTCTTCGGCGAGAACCAGAAGGCCGAGAACCCGCACGACAAGCTCGCGGCGTCGATGAGCGCGGTGATCATCAAGCGCCACGTGACCGAAGGGCTCGAGATGGCGCGCGAGTACAAGCTGCCACAGCGCGTGGCCGACGCGATTCCCGAGCATCACGGCACGCGCCTGGTCGGCTACTTCTTCCACAAGGCCCAGAAGGAGCTCGAGGGCCGCGAAGACGGCAAGCCCATCGACGAGACCATGTTCCGCTACCCCGGCCCCAAGCCGCGCTCGCGCGAGACCGCCCTGGTGATGATCGCCGACGCGTGTGAAGCAGCCAGCCGGTCGATGCCCGAGCCCTCGACCGACAAGCTGCGCGCGCTGGTGCAGAAGATGATCAACCTCATCTTCTCGGAAGGGCAGCTCGACGAGTGCGACCTCACCCTGAAAGACCTGCACCTCATCGCCGAGTCGTTCACGCGGACGCTCGAGGGCATGTACCACGCGCGGCCGCAGTACCCGGCGGGCGCGGTCGGGGGTGGCAAGCCTCCGGAGCGCGAGGTCGTCAAGAGCCTCTCGATCGTCAAATGAGCTCGCGACGCTCGAGCAGGTCGCCGCCGGCCGGCGCGCTGACCGTGCTGTGCAGCTCGAAGTCGGCGCACGCCACGAGGCTGACGCAGCTCGCGCAGTCGTTCGCGCACACGTTGAAGCTCGGGCCCTCGGAGCTCTCGCTCTCGCTGGTCCGCGACCCGGCGATCCGCGTGCTCAAGCGTGAGTACTTCGGCATCGACGCGGCCACCGATGTCCTCTCGTTTCCTGCCGGTGACTTCCCCGGGCCGGGCCCCGCGCCGCTGGGCGACATCGTCATCTCGCTCGACACCGCGAAGCGCGCAGCGAAAGACTTCGGCTCCACGCTCGAGCACGAGCTCGCGCTCTACCTCGCGCACGGCCTGTTGCACCTGCTGGGGCACGACCATCAGACCAAAGCCGACGCGCGTCGCATGGAGCGCCTCGAGCGCCAGCTGCTGGGTCACGCCGGCATGCTCTCGCGAAGCGACGAGTTGTAGTCCGCCCGACTACCCGAGCGGGGGCAGGGCTGCTATGGCCCCCCGCCGATGACAGCCCCAGCGACGACCCCCAAGACGGACAAGATGCCCTCGAGCATCTGGTTCATCGTCAGCAACGAGTTCGCCGAGCGCTTCTGCTTCTACGGCATCAACTCGATCCTCGTGGCCTACATGGTCAGCCACATGAAGTTCCCCGACGGCAAGGCGCTGGCCTGGGGCGCGCTCTTCAAGAGCGCGGCGTACGGCTTCCCGATGGTCGGCGCGATCATCTCCGACGTCTTCTGGGGCAAGTTCCGCACGATCTTCATCTTCTCGATCATCTACGCGACGGGCTGCGTCTGCCTCGCGCTCTTCGGGAGCAGTGAGTTTGCGCTGGTGGCCAGCCTCGGCCTCGTCGCGCTCGGCACCGGTGGCATCAAGCCCTGTGTGTCGACCAACGTCGGCGATCAGTTCGACGCGAAGAACGCCCACCTCATCGAGCGCGCGTTCTCGCTCTTCTACATGGCGATCAACGCCGGCTCGTCGATCTCGATCTTCCTGTGCCCGGCGCTCCTCGACGACCCGAACTGGGGTCCGAAGTGGGCGTTCGGTGCGCCGGCGATCATGATGGTGCTCGCCACGGTCGTCTTCATCGCGGGCCGCGCTCGCTACGTGATGGTGCCGCCGGCCGGCAAGGCGTGGCTCAAGGAAGTGTTCTCGGCCGACGGCCTCAAGCTCATCGCCAAGCTCGCGGTGCTCTACGTGTTCGTCGCGATCTTCTGGGCGCTGTGGGACCAGGGCAACGGCGGCGCACTCGTGCTGCAGGCCCAGTCTCCGCTGATGGACAAGTCGATCTTCGGGCTCTTCACGCTCAAGGCCGCGCAGGTGCAGGTCGTCAACGGCCTCTTCATTCTCATTCTCGCGCCGGTGTTCTCGTACGGCATCTACCCGGTGGTCGGAAAGTTCGTGAAGGTCACGCCGCTCCGGAAGATCGGCGCTGGCCTGGTGGTGATGGGCTCGTCGTTCCTGATCGTCGGCTGGCTCGAAGATCAGCTCATGGCTGGCAAGCCGGTGTCGGTGTGGTGGCAGTTGCTCGCGTACTTCGTGCTGACCGCGGCCGAACTGCTCGTCTCGGTGACCGCGCTCGAGTTCTCGTACAAGCAGGCTCCGCTGCGCATCAAGAGCTTCATCATGGCGCTCTTCCTGCTCTCGACGATGCTCGGCAACCTGGTGATCGCGGTGGTGAACTTCGCGTCGGTCAAGCCGATGACCACGCAGGCCATCGAGGCCGGCGCGCAGACATGGCTCACCGTCGCTGACGGCTCCCAGTTCGTTCCCGGCCAGAAGATCGACTTCAACGGCAAGACCGGCCTCAAGCAGATGGTGAAGAACAAGAAGGGCGAGCTGGAGCCGGCCGATGTCGAAGGCACGTTCCTGGTCGCCGAGGTTCAGGGAAACCGTCTCCGTGTGATGACGGCAGCCCGTGAAGACGTGATTTCGCAGGGCGAGATGAAGGCCGCTGATGGCGTGTCGACATATTCGCTGGTCGGCTCGGCGTACTACTACTTCTTCATCGCGGTGATCTGGATCGCTGCGGTGATCTTCGCCATCTACGCGAAGTTCTACAAAGAGCAGGACTTCGTGCGCACCGACGATGGGGCCGCGTCAGCGTGACCAACCTCCGCGCCATTCCCGTCGATCTCACGGAGCTGCGCCTGGCCTTCGAAGCCGAGACGCAGGATCTCCCGTGGTACCTCGACATCGACACCGGCGAAGTGTTGCTGGTGACGGCGGAGTACGAGCCGTCGCAGCACCGCGGTGTCACCGTGGCGCAGATTGAAACCGACACGGCGCGCTTCATTCGCGTGCCGCCGTCGAACCCGGAACACATCGTCGACGACATGCGCGCGTTCGCCGAGTCGGTGGGCGACCAGCAGCTCACCGAGTCGTTGGACCTCGCGTTGTCGGCGCCGCGCCCTGACAAGCGCTTCAAGACGGTCTTGTCGTGGTTGCCCGAGCGGCAGCAGCAGTGGCACGCGTGGCGTGAAGCCCGCACGCTCGAGCGGGTGACGACGTGGCTCTCGGGTCACGGTCTGCAGGCAGCCGCTCGCGCTGCCTGATTCAAGGAGCAGCAAGCGATGACTGAGAAGCTCGCCGCGCCGAAGGCCCAGATGCCTCGGCAGATTCCGTTCATCATCGGCAACGAGGCGTGCGAGCGCTTCAGCTTCTACGGCATGCGCAACGTGCTCACCGACTTCCTGTCGGGGTACCTGCTCGTGTCGCTGCTCGAAGCCGAGCGCGGGCCCGCCGCCAAGGAGGTGTTCCACACCTTCGCCATGGGCGTGTACTTCTTCCCCCTGCTGGGCGGCTTCCTCGCCGATCGCCTGCTCGGGAAGTACCGCGTCATTCTGTACCTCTCGATCGTCTACTGCATCGGCCAGGTGATGCTGGCGCTGAGCATCGACAACAAGTTCGGCTTCTACGGCGGTCTGTTCCTCATCGCGCTCGGCAGCGGTGGCATCAAACCGTGCGTGTCGTCGTTCGTCGGAGATCAGTTCGATCAATCGAACAAGCACCTCGCGAAGGTGGTGTTCGAGGCGTTCTATTTCATCATCAACTTCGGCTCGTTCTTCGCGTCGCTGCTGATCCCGCCGCTGCTCAAGTCGGGTCACGCGCGCCTCACCTTCGCGGTGCCGGCGATTCTGATGGCGATCAGCACGGTGGTCTTCTGGGCCGGCCGCAACCGCTACGTGAACGTGCCACCGTCGGGCAAAGACCCTGACTCGTTCTTCGCGGTGTGCCGCACGGCGATCAGCGAGGGCATGAACATCGGCAAGCTCCTCGTCATCACCGGGTCGGTCCTGGCGGCGGCGACGTTCGCGCTCATGCCGGTGCTGCACGCGGTGCCGACCATCTGCCTGGCGCTGGTGGTGTTCCTCGCGTTTGCGGGCCCCGGCGCGTACCTGCGCGTCGAACACGCGCGCGGCAAGCACCCCGACGAGGCCATCGACGGCGTGAAATCGGTGCTCCGGGTGTTGGTGCTCTTCGCGTTGGTGACGCCGTTCTTCTCGTTGTTCGACCAGAAGGCGACCACCTGGGTGCTGCAGGGCAACTCGATGCAACTGCCGGGCTGGGCCTGGTTCAAGACCGCCTCGCAGATGCAGGCGGTCAACCCGTTGCTGGTGATGATCCTCATCCCTTTCAACAACGTGTTTCTGTACCCGCTGCTGCGCCGCATCGGCATCGAGCCCACGCCGCTGCGGCGCATGGGCATCGGGCTGGCGTTCGCCGCTTCGTCCTTCGTCGCCGTCGCGCTGATGCAGCAGGTGATGGACCGTGGTCAGCAGCTGTCGGTGCTGTGGCAGTTGCTGCCGTACACGCTGCTCACCTTCGGTGAAGTGCTGGTGTCGGCCACCGGCCTCGAGTTCGCGTATTCGCAGGCCCCGGCGCGGTTGAAGGGCGTGCTGATGGCCTTCTGGAGCCTGTCGACCACCATCGGCAATCTCTGGGTGCTGCTCGCCAACGCCAGCGTGAAGAGCGACGGCGTCACCGCGGCCATCAAGGCGCAGGGCTGGGGCGTCATCTCGACGCAGATGTACTTCTTCGCGATCTTCGCGTTCGTTGCGGCGGCCGGCTTCGGGCTCTACGCGCGCAGCTACACGGTCGTCGACCACTACCGGAAATGAGAACGTTCGCGCTGCTGCTGCTGTTGTTGGCCGGCTGTTCACGTGAGCCACGCTGGAAGCTCGTGGCCACCCACGAGGCCGACGGCTGGAAGCTCGACGTACCGACGGGCTACGCGCCGTACGTGGGCAACGAGGCCATGCTGCAGAAGCTCTCGCCCGACTTCGTGCCGGTGGGTGTGCCCGACGCCGAGACGCGGTTTCGGTCGTTCTTCGTGTTGATGAGTGTCGGCGCGAAGTGCGGCGTCGTGTTCTCACGCATCGAAGACGAAGGCCTTTGTGATCGGCACGCGGCCGAGCGCGCGGCCTCGCAGCGCGTGAAGTTGCGGAACGGCGAGTGGTTTCAGATCACCACCGGGCTCGCCGACGGTGGCGAGGTGCGCTCGTGGAAGCGCTGCGAGTTCGACGTGGAGTGGATGGCGACCAACGTCGTGCTGCCGGAGTGCATGGCGGAAGCCGACGCTCGCGAGCCGGAGCTGGTCACGTCGATCGGCTCTGCGCAGCTCACTCGACCGTGATCGACGTGCCGGTCACGAACGCCGCGCGCCCGGCGTTCCACCGTTGACTGCCCGAATCAGCGTTGGCGAAGCGAATCGAGAAGCGCGCGTCATTTGCGGTCGAGGCGTGAACGTCGGGCACCGAGAGCTCGAGTGCGTAGTCGCCGGGCACCATCGGCATCGCCACGTCGACCCCCACCGTGGTGCTGCTCGAGGCCTGCGCGGCGAGTGACGACAGCAGCGTCTGACTCGAGCCGCTGGCAACACCGGCCTTCACGACCAGGGGCCGCGCGCTGAACACCTTCGCCCAACCGACGTTGCGCACGTCGACTTCGACGCGCACCGTCTCGCCTGGTCGCGCGCGGGCAGGGTGACGAAGCGCATCGAGTTGCAGCCGGTAGCCCATGTGGCGACCGACCTCGTCGAAGCAGCCGCCGTTCATCCACGCGGTGAAGAAGCCGTCGAAGTACTCCCGATTCAGGTACGCGAGGTGGTACCGCGCGCCCTCGGTGCGCACGTCATCGCAGCTGGTGCGGAGCGGGCTCGACGCGTCACACGTCTCACCGCCGAAGGTGGCGTTGGCCGAGAGCGCCGCGACGTACGTGCGCTGGGCCTGCGAATCGTAGGTGCCGGTGTCGCTCGGTCCCGCCAGCCAGCAATCGTTGTGCAGGCCTGCGCGCGATTGCTGTGCGGGCTGCGGGTACCACTTGAGGAGATCTCCCGGGTACCGGAAGGCGATCGGAATTCCGGGTGGCACCGCCGCGAAGATCGCGTCACGCACCGTGAGCCGATTCGCGTCGGCGATCGCCTCGGTCACGCCCGCGTTCGTCATGTAGCCGTACGAGTTCGAATTCTTCGAGCTGTGCCACTCGCCCCACGCGCCGATGAAGCCGGCCTGGAACACCGCGATGACGTCGGCGTTGGCCCCGAGAATCGGAGCGAGTTGCTGCAGATGGCTCGAGATCTGCGCGGCCGTCGCGTCATTCCCGGCCTCCGTGTAGTCGTAGACGAAGCGCAGCACGGCCTTGACGCCGTGGTCTCGCAGCGTCGCCAGGCGTGCCGAAAGCGCCGTGAGGTACGGCTGCGAGATCGCCGAGGTGCGGAAGGCCTGCAGGTTCACCATGGCGTACACGAGGCGCACCCCGTTGCCGTATGCGGCGTCGATCGCTCCGGTGTCGAGCGACGCCCCGAAGTCGGAGCTGGCCCACACGTACCAACCGCGTTCGGGGTTCGGAATGTCGGCGTCGGTGGGAGAGAACGTCGCGACCACCGCACCTCCGTCGCGTGGCACCCCGGCATCGCTCGTCACGCCCGCGTCGTCGACGATCGCGCCCGCGTCACCTCCGTCGGCGACCATCGATACTTCGCCGGTACAACCGACCAGCCACACAACGAAGACCAGCGAGCGCATGGGCATGCCCGAACTCTAGTCGCGAACTTCCTTGCACCGCCGCGCGCGCGAGGTGTTTACGCGCTCATGCGAGCTCTCCTGCGTATCGGTCTCTTCATCTGCGCCGTGACGTTGTCGGCGTGTGGTTCTTCGCAGCAGTGCGCTCCGTCGAATTGCAGTGGCTGCTGCAGCGCCGACGGTACGTGTGAGAGCGGCTCGACCAGCAACGCGTGTGGCGTGGGTGGCACCACGTGTTCCAGCTGTCTGTTCCCGCAGGCCTGCACCGCCGGCTTCTGCTCGGGCGGCACGAGTGGTGGCGGCAGCGGTGGCGGTTCTGGCGGTGAGACCGGTGGCGGCACGGGTGGTGGGAGCTCGAGCTGTCAGCCGCTCACCTGCATCGAGTTCGGGAAGAACTGCGGCGAAGTCGACGACGGTTGCGGCGGCACGGTGCTGTGCGGCAACTGCGAAGTTCCGGGCGAGTCGTGCGGCGGCAACGGCCAGGCGAACGTGTGCGGAGGTGGCGTGTGCACACCGCGAACGTGCGAGCAGCTCGGGAAGAACTGTGGCCCCGTGTCAGACGGCTGCAGCGCGTTGCTCGACTGCGGCACGTGTGCGTCGCCCGACACCTGCGGCGGCGGCGGGACCGCGAACGTCTGCGGTCGGGGCTGCACGCCCACCACGTGTTCGGCGCTGGGGAAGAACTGTGGGCAGGTGCCTGACGGGTGTGGCGGCACGCTGCAGTGTGGTTCGTGCAGCGGCGCGCAGACGTGCGGTGGCGGCGGCATGGCGAACGTGTGCGGAGCCGGGTGTGTCGCGAAGACGTGCGCGAAGCTGGGCAAGAACTGCGGCCTCGTGGGTGACGGCTGCGGCGGCTTCGTCGAGTGCGGCATGTGCGCGAACCTGCAGACGTGCGGCGGCGCTGGCGTCGACAACGTCTGCGGAGCGACCTGCACGTCGTGCCCGAATGGCTACACGTGCAACACGTCCGGCGTGTGCGCCGGCGGCAACGCGACCGCGCTCATCCTCGACGTGCCGGTGCCTCCGCTGCATCCGGTGAGCGGCCGCGTCACCATCAACGGAATGGATGCGGTGGCGACGGTCTGCAGCAGCAACACGCGCGCGCGCATCACGTTCGACCACACCTCCGATACGCGCTTCTCGAGCGCCACCGACGTGTTGGGCTGCACGAACCTCAACGACCCGTACACCTTCACCACGCAGCTCTACC
>QFQP01000015.1 GCA_003243425.1 Archangium gephyra
CTCACCCAGGCTTCGTGAAGCTCGGCGTTCGGCGGTCAGACACCACGGTCCTGACGGGGTTATCTGACCACCGAAGCCCCACCAGCGTCGGTTGCGTGACCTCGTCGGCGCCGCGGGGCCTGTTCGACGCGAGCAGGGCCTGAACCCTTTCGCATCCGTCACCTCATGGGCTGCCTCCTGCCAGCCCGCCACGCGCTCCGGCGGAGCATCACCCGTTCGTCGCCAGAGAAACGACCGCCGCGTCACTCACACGCGCGTCAGGCATCTCGAGCTTCACGTGCAGCGGCTCGACCTTCGACGTCAGGCTCCTGAACGCGAACGTCGCTCCCGGGAACAACGTGCGGTTCTTGCCGCGCTCGTCGAGGTACCAGCTCGCACAGCCGCTCGCCCAGATGGAGCCGGGGAAGCGCGCCTGAATCATCTCGTTGTATTCGCGCGTGGCGTCTTCACGCGGCTCAATGGCGCGGGCACCGGACGCGTCGAGCGCGTCGAAGTGCTGCATCACGAACTCGAGCTGCGATTCGATCATGTAGACCATCGAGTTGTGACCGAGGCCCGTGTTCGGCCCCACGAGCATGAAGAGGTTGGGGAAGCCGGGCACCGTGGTGCCGCGATACGCCTCGACACCGTTCTTCCAGGCGTCATGGGCGAGGTCGCGACCACCGCGCCCCAGCACCTTCAACTTCGCCAGCGGCGCCGCCACTTCGAAGCCGGTACACCACGCGATGACGTCGCACTTCACTTCGCGCCCATCGACGGTGACGAGCCCGGTGGGCGTCACCTCGCGTACCGCACCCACTTCGAGCTTCACGTTCTCGCGGTTGAACGACGGGTAGTAGTCGTCGCTCAACAGAATGCGTTTGCAGCCCGCGGCGTACTTCGGCGTGAGCGCCTCACGCGTGGCCACGTCATTCACCTGCCTGGCGATGTGCCGCCGGCCCAGCCACTCGGCGATGCGCAGCAACTTCGGGTGCGTGGTGAACGCGCCGACGCGCGACTCGAGCAACGCGTAGATGCGCGCGCGGTTGAGCACCAGCAGCACCGGGAACACGCGGTACAGCCACTGCATCACGCGTGAAATCGGCTTGTCGTGGCGCGGCACCACCCACGCGGGTGTGCGCTGAAACACCGTCACTTCCCCAGCGACCTTCGCGAGCTCCGGCAACACCTGAATCGCCGAAGCGCCGGTGCCGACCAGCGCCACACGCTTGCCGCGCAGCTCGACGGTCGGGTCCCACTGCGCGGAGTGCAGCTGCGGCCCCGCGAAGACTTCACGGTTCGCGACCTCGGGATACTTCGGGTGATGCAGGCCACCCACGCCGAGCACCAGGTGCCGCGCGCGCCAGGTCTCACCGGTCGTCGTCGACACCGTCCACGTGGCGCTCTTCTCGTCGTACGCGCACGCGCCCACTTCGACGCCGAAGCGGCAGTGCGGGAGCACCTGCTCGTCGGCCGCGACGCGCTCCATGTACGCGAGGATCTCCGGCTGCGCCGAGAAGTGGTGACTCCACGCCGGGTTCAGCGCGAACGAGAAGGAATAGAGGTGCGACGGCACGTCACACGCGCAGCCCGGGTAGCGGTTCTCGCGCCACGTGCCACCGACCCCTTCGCCCTTCTCGAGCAACACCCAGCTGCGGCGACCTTCACGTTGCAGCCGCACCGCCATACCCAGCCCCGAAAAGCCGGCGCCGATGATGACGACGTCGAGCAACTTCATGCGGCCTTCAACGTGCGTTTCCATGACTCGATGAGCTCACCACCTCCGCGGTTGGCAGGGTGAAAGTCCCGCGCGAAGTACGAGAGGTACGGCCTCACCAGCGAGCCCAGCCCCGACGGCTCGACCCACTGGAAGCGGAAGAGCTTCCACCACTCGCGGAAGTTCAAGAGGTCACCGCGCTTGAACATGAAGACCACGGTGTTGAGCGCCACCATGTTCCAGAAGAAGAACGTGACGAGCACCATGATGCGCGAGCGTTCGAACCACGTGCCGCCGACGGCCTGGTAGACGTCGAAGGCCACGCTGCGGTGCTCGTTCTCTTCTGCCGCGTGCCAGCGCCAGAGCCCGGTCATCGCCGGGTGCGCGCCCTCGAGCACGTCGGGCCGCCCGAGAATGAACTCACCCATGAGCGACGTGAAGTGCTCGAGGGCCGCCGTCACCGCGAGCTGCTTGCGCGGGTTCAACACCTTCGTGGCCAGCCCCAGAATGCGCTCGACGTTCTTCTCGAGCGCGGCGATGGGCAGGCCGAAGCGCGCGAGGCGGTCGTTGTAGGCGACGTGTTCGCGGCCGTGAAAACCCTCCTGCGCGCAGAAGGCGGCGACGTCTTTCTTCAGCTGCTGATCCGTGAGCTGCGGCGCGAAGTGGCGCACCGACTTCACGAAGAAGGTCTCGCCTTTCGGAAAGAAGATGGAGAGCTCGTCCCAGTACGCGGTGACTGCGCGGCCAGCCGGGTGCCAGTCGCGCGGCGCGTCGTCGATGGGAAAGCGGAAGTCGCGAACTTCGATGTCCGTCATGGGGTGAACCATGCGCCAGTCGTGGCCACGACTCACGTCAGCGCCGCTGCGACGCGGTGCCAGCGTGTTGTCTTCGCGGGCCAGCCCGGCCGTCGCGCCAGACACCCGCTCGTGTGGAGCCATCATGTCGAAGGCGGTCATCGACGTCGCGTGGGAGACGTGCGCGCGCGCAGAAACCCGACGAGCGGTCGACTCCGCAAGACGAGGCGGGGTGCAACGCGCGATGCATCCCGGTACGACCTGCGCTGATGTCGACCCCCGTGAATCGCACGCGACGACTCGGCATGGCGGTGGCGATGGCGCTCGTGCTGGCGCTGCTGCCGCACGTCGGTTGGTACGTCATCAACCGCGACGTACCGCGCTTCTGGTCGGCGTTGACGCTGCTGGCCTTCGAGCTCCCGTTGCAGTGGCTCGCGCTCACCGCGCTCTTCAACCGCGCCCAGAAGACGCAGCACGAAGGCACGCGATTGCTGTTGCTCGGGGTGCTGGTGAGCGCGGGCATCGGCCTCGGCACGAGCCTCGTGTTCTACGCCGCGGCCGTGGCGTTCCCGGATCTCGGGCTGCGCCTGAGCTCGACCAAGCCCCTCGAGCTCAGCCGCGTGCTCCTCTTCGGTCTCACGCAGGGCGTGACGCACTTCGGGTTGTGGGCGCTGGCGTTCCTGCTGCCGGTCGCGCTCGAAGACGTGCGCATTCGCCTGCTGCAGACCGAGAAGCTCAAGCTCGAAGCCGAACAACTGCAGACCGCGGCAGAGTTGGACCGGCTGCGCTCCAACCTTCAACCGCACTTCCTGCTCAACACGCTCAACGCCATCGCCGGGCTGGTGACGGAAGAGCCGAAGCAGGCGCGGCAGCTGCTCGCGGCGCTCGGTGACCTGCTGCGTGACGCGCTTCAGGACCAACGCGAGCTCGAACAGCTCTCGGCGCAGGTGAACTGGTTGCAGCGCTACGCGCAGATCCTCGAAGCGCGGCACCGGGGTGACCTCGGCTTCGAGTGGCACATCGGCAGCGGCACCGGAGAGCTGCTGTTGCCGAGGCTGCTGTTGCAACCGCTCGTCGAGAACGCGGTGAAGCACGGCGCGCTCAAGCACGTCGGCGGCCCCGGGCACATCACCGTGCGCACCAGCATCGAGGGTGATCAACTGCAGTGCGACATCGAAGACAACGGGCCCGGCTTCATCGGTGAAGCGAAACGTGAAGGCGGGTTCGGCGTCGAGTCGGTGCGGCGGCGCGTGCAGCTCCGCTACGGAGAAAAGGCGTCCGTGCGCATCGAAGCCATTCCCGGTGGAACGCGGGCGCGCGTACAGGTGCCCAGGGAGCGCGTGTGAATCGACTTCGTGCGTTGGTGTTGGAAGACGAGTGGCCCGCGCGGAACTACCTCGTCGAGTTGATCCACGGCTCGGGGCTCGCGCAGGTGGTCGGCGCGGTGGCGACCGAAGCCGAGGCGCGTGAAGCGTTGTTGCCGTCGTCGGGCCTGGCGGTCGACGTGGCGTTCATCGACGTGCAGCTGGCGCGTGGTGGTGACGCCGCCGGGCTCGACGTGGCGCGTGCGGCAGCGGCGACGAATGCCGACGTGCAGGTGGTGTTGGCGACGGCGTTCGAACAGCACGCGCTCGAGGCGTTCAAGCTGGGCGCGGTCGACTACCTGCTCAAGCCGTTCTCGGAAGAGCGGGTGACGCAGTGTCTGACGCGCATTCAGCAGCGCCGGGCGCCACGGGCGCCGAACTTCACCGACCGCATCGTGGCGCGACGAAAGAAGAGCCTGGTGTTCCTCGAGCCGAAGGAGATCTGGGCCTTCGAAGCGGCGGAGCGGCTCACCTTCGTGCACACGAAGCTGGGCAGGTTCGACATGGACCTCTCGTTGAGCTCCATCGAGCAGTCGCTGGGCGCGGTGGTCACCCGCGTGCATCGCAACTGGCTGGTGAACGCGTCGCACATCAAGGAGCTCTCACGTGATGACGCGGAGACGTCGCTCTTCGTCGGGGAGACGCTGACTGAGGGTGGCATCGGCGTTCGGGTGCCGGTGGCGCGAGATCGCAGTCACGAGGTCCGCGAGATGCTGCTCGAGAACGCGACCGGGCTTCGACGCTGAGCCAAGCCTGAGAGGGCGCGGTGGGCGAAGAATTCGCGCTCTGCAGGCCGGTGGCGTTCACTGCGCGTCGTGCCCGCGCGCCGGTCTGCGACGAGCAAGGTCGAAACCATCAGCCCGGCTTCCATTCAGGCCAGCTTCCGTCGGAACGCCTCACGCTCGAGGGCTTCGCGGTGCTGCGGTGCGGCCACGCTGATCAACTGCTGCACTCTGCGTCTCAACGAGTGCGCATACAGGTCCGCGACGCCGTGCTCCGTCACCACGTAGCGAACGTGCGCACGCGACGTGACCACCCCGGCACCCGGCTTCAACGCCGACACAATCCGGCTCTCGCCCTTCGAGGTCGTCGACGGCAACGCGATGATGGCCTTCCCGCCGGGCGACAACGTCGCGCCGCGAATGAAGTCCATCTGCCCACCGACACCCGAGAACACGCGCTCACCAATCGAATCGGCGACCACCTGCCCCGTGAAGTCGACCTCGATGGCCGAGTTGATCGCCGTCATCTTCGGCTGCTGACGAATCACCGACGTGTCGTTCACGTACCCGCAGTCACGCAGCTCGACCGACGGGTTGTCGTTCACGAACTCGTACAACTTCGGCGAGCCGTTCACGAAGCTGGCGACGGTGCGCCCGCGCTGGAGCACCTTCTTCTCGTTGGTCACCACGCCAGAGGTGATCAACGGCAGCACGCCGTCACTGAACATCTCGGTGTGAATGCCGAGCGCGCGGTGTGAACGCAGCTCCTTCAACACCGCGTCGGGGATCGCGCCGATGCCCATCTGCAACGTCGCGCCGTCTTCCACGAGCGCCGCGACCTGCGTGCCGATGGCCTTCTGCACGCGGTCCGGCTCGATGACACCGTGACCGAACAGCGGCGCGTCGACCGACACCATCGCGGCGAACCTCGAGCTGTGCACGCCCGCATCACCCAGGGTGCGCGGCATGCGCGGGTTCACCTGCGCGATGACGACCTTCGCCATCTGCACCGCCGCCAACGTCGCGTCGACCGACACGCCGAGGCTCACGAAGCCATGTGCATCAGGCGGGCTCACGTGCACGAGCGCCGCGTCCAACGGCATCACGCCTTCGCGGAACAGCCGCGGAATCTCCGAGAGGAAAATGGGCGTGTAGTCCGCGCGGCCTTCACTCACCGCCGCGCGCAGGTTCGAGCCGACGAAGAACGCGTTGGGCCGAAAGGCCTTCGCGCACTCCGGCCTGGCGAACGGCGCGTCACCCTCGAGGTGCAGGTGCACCGTCTCGACGTTCTCGAGCTGATCCGCCCGCGCCGCGAGCGCCTCCAACAACACCTGCGGCGTCGCCGCCTGGCCCTGCACGAACACGCGCATGCCGCTCTCGATGTGCTGCACGGCCTCGGCCGCGGTGACGTACTTCACGCCTTCACCTTCGAGCCCGCGAGCTTGAGCACGCGCGCGAAGTGCTCCGGCGCCACCGGCATCACCGACAACCGCTGGCCCTTCGCGAGCAGCGGCATTCCCGTCAACGACGGGTCGGCCTTGAGCACGTCGAGCGGGATCAACTTCGCGAACTTCTCGACGAAAGAGAGCTGCGCCATCACCCAACGCGGCTCGGCCTTGTCGCTGGTGGCGTCGTAGTACTCGCTCTTCTTGTCGAACTGCGTGGGGTCGGGCAGCGGCGCGCCGTGCACCTTCGCGAGGCCGGCCACACCCGAAGGCTCGGCGTTCGAGTGGTAATAGAGGACGAGGTCGCCTTCCTGCATCGAGTCACGCATGAAGTTGCGCGCGGTGTAGTTGCGTACGCCGGTCCAGCCGGTGTGGCCGTCCTTCTTCAACGCGTCGATGGAATAGACGTCGGGCTCGCTCTTCACCAACCAGTAGCGCTTCGGCATAGGGCGCGTTGCTTACCAGCGGTCTACGTTCACGCGCATGACCAACGTCCTCCGTGCAGCGGCGCTCCTGATGTTCGTGTCGTGTGCAGAACCTGCGTCGACGCTGTGCACCGCGAAGTGGTCCGGAGAGCTGAGCGGCACCCTCGACTGCACCGACTCCGCGTCGGACGCGTTGCTGGGCCTCGGCGCTTCGCCGTCGTCGCTCGAGTGGCGCGCGGCGGGCGAGAACCAGACCTACCAGCTCAACTTTCAGTACCAGGTGCCCAACCCGCCGCAGAGCGCGTACGAGAACGGCGACAGCGATGATCAATTCTGCGCGGTTCGGCTCGACGTGCTGCCCGTGGGTACGCGGGCCTTCAACGCCAGCACGCGGCCGGCCACGTCGAGCTCACAGGTGCGCGGCAGCTGCAGCATCACGTTCACCTCGAAGACGGACACTTCCAACGGCGCCACGAAGCGCTACACCGTGCACGGCACCGCGAAGGCGACGCTGCTGCAGACCAACGACGACTCGAAGTCGATTTCACTCGATGTGACGTTCTGAAACGGAGCCCGGGGGATGACGCCGAAAGTCGAGGTGGTGCTCAAGAACACCGTGGAGAGCCTGTTCAACGCGATTGGCGAGGAGCGGCGCTCACCGGAGCTGCTCGCGAAGCTCGAGCGGCACGGGCTGACCTGGCCCAACGTTCCACGCGAAGTGCCGCGCGCGCCGTGGAACGCAGCGCTGCGCGACGTCGCCGCGACCTTGTTTCCCGGTGACGACGCAGAGACTGCGCACTTCAAGGTGGGCCGCGCGACGATGGAGCATCTGCGGCAGACGCTGCGCGGCAAGGCCCAGGCGACGATGGCGCGCGTGCTCGGGCCCCTGCGCGTGCTCGAACACTTCCGCACCACGCTGTCGACGGGCGCGAACTTCAGCGAGACGCGCATCACCAGAGAAGGCGAGCGCGCCGTGGCGTTGTGGATCAACGAGACCGGTGAACAGAACCCGGGCTTCTTCGCGGGGCTCCTCACCGCGGCCGTCGAGCTGACCGGCGCGCAAGACGTGCAGGTGAAGTTGCGGTCGACCTCGACGACGGACGGGGTCGTGTATGCCGTGACGTGGAAGTAGCTCGCCCCGCTTCGCCTCGAGAGGGAGTAGTTGGGGGACGTCATGCCTCGCAGCAAAGAGCTCAGCGCGCAGTTGTTGCTCGATTACCTGGTCGAGCTCGGCAGCGCGTTGATGTCGGCCGGCTGCCCCACGCATCGCCTCGAGGAGCTGCTGGTCGCGCTCGCTGGTCACGAAGGGCACTTCGCCGACGTGTTCGCGCTGCCCACCGGCCTCTTCATTTCGCTGCGCACGCCGCAAGGTGAGGCCTCGCTGCTGGCGATGGTGCGCGTCACCACGTGGAGCAACGACCTCGAGCGGCTCGCCGAGCTCGACGAGCTCATGAACGCCGTCGCCGACGGCAAGCTCGACATTCCCCAGGCGCGCGTGCGCATTCGGGAGGTGCAGAAGAAGCCACCGGTGTGGGCCGCGCCGTGGATGCTGCTGGCGGCCATCGCGTCGAGCGCGGGCGCAGCCGTGACCTTCGGCGGTGACCTCATCGACGCGGCCCTCGCCGGAGCGGGCGGGCTCGTGCTGCGGCTCTCGATGCTGCGCCTGTCGGCTTCGTCGGGTGTGCGCGTGCTCGAGAACTTCATCGGCGGGCTCGTCGCCGCGTTGACCGCGTGGTTCGCCAGCGTGGTGTGGCCGGGTCACAGCCGCGAAGTGCTGGTGCTGGCCATCATCATTCAGCTGTTGCCGGGCCTCACGCTGACCGTGGGGCTCTCGGAGCTCACCTACCGGAACCTGGTGGCCGGCACCGCGCGCGTGATGCACGCCGGCGTGACGCTGCTCTCGCTCATCTTCGGCATCGCGGTGGTGGTGTCCTTCGAGACGTCGCTGGGCGCCCAGACCACGGCCACCATCGCGCGTGAAGCGGCGCCGTTCGCCGTGCAGCTGCTGGCGCTGCTCTTCGCCTCGTTCGGCTTCGGCGTGATGATGGGCCTGCCGCCGCGGAGGCTGTTCATCGCCTTCATGTCGGGTGGTCTGGTGTTCGCCATCACCGCGCTCACGCGGCCGCTGCCCACCGCGCACGCGGTGTTCCTCAACGCGCTGGTGCTGGGCATCGGCGGCAATCTGTTCGCGCGCGTGACGTCACGGCCAGCGCAGCTCTTTCACATGCCCGGCATGCTGTTGCTGGTGCCCGGCGCGCTGTCGTTTCGCAGCCTCGACACGCTGCTCGCCGGTGACGCGGTGGTGGGAATCAGGGGCGTGGCCGACGTGATTCTGGTGGCCGTCGCGCTGGTGATGGGGCTGCTGGTGGCGAACGTCGCGCTGCCTGCGCGCAAGGTGCTGTGACTACCAGCCGCGGCGCCACTCGCGCGGAATGCCGTCGTACGAGGCCTGGCGGTCGAGCTGCTCGAGGTCGGTCTTCGCGTCTTTCAGCTCGACCTGCTTCAACTCGATTTCGCGGTTGATGCGGTCGTACTCGCGGTTCACCTGGCAGTTGGCCGCGGGCGAATACACGGTGCCGCCGTTCACCACCGTGTACCCGTTCTGGGTGACGACCTGCTGACCGGGCGACGTGGTGATGGGCGCGCCCGGGGCGTTGCCGACGCGCACCGTACCCACGGGGACGAGCGGCTGCGCGACACACTCGGTGCGCGGAGGCAGCGAGGCCTTCAAGGCGGTGATGGTCTGCTCGAGCGTGGTGATGCGGCGGTTGGCGGTGACGAAGCGCTCCCGCCAGACCCGCTCATCATTGTTGCTGGCCGGCCGCGAGGGCTGCGCCGCGAGCCCCGGCTGCGCCGTCGTCTGCACCGGAGCGCTCACCGTCGTGGTGCGCGGCTTCTCGTCGAACAGCAGCGCGTTGCCCTTGCGGTGCCTGGGAGGAACCTGGCTCGGGTCGTCGGTGTAGTGAACGCCATTCGCGTCCTCCCACGTGTAGACGGTCTGGGCGAACACCGGAGCAGCGACGAGGGCAGCGAGGGCGAGCGCGCGCATGGCGGCCATCACGGTACCGCGCGCCGTTTATTCAAACAGAAAAGATCAACGCCCTACGACGCCCCGCGGCGAACCACCGTCACCGCGTCGATGACCGCGGGCCGCGCCGGTGAATGAGGTTTGAGCCCAGCCACCGTCGTCGCTGAAGTGAGTCTGGACGGGCTGCTTTGAAAGGGACGTGGTGACCATTCGGCTCACCAGGACCGAACTTCGACAAGCGAACGCCTTTGTACGGAGCCGACACACCGGCTTCCATCAAGGAAGCGGTCGTCGAACAGGGTCTGCATCGCCGCATCACGGGTCATGTCGACGGCGGAAGCGCCTCGCGCGCGACTTCGACCAGGGAACCATGGTTCCAGCAGAGCGACGAAACGTCCCAGCAAGGAGCGCGGCGTCGATCAACGCAGCGGACCGCGCGCGTCGGCAGCCAGCGCGTCGACCGCTTCGTTCCACGCATCGCCGGCATGGGCGCGGACCCACCGCGGGGTCACCGTCAGCTCGCGCGCCACAGCGTGCAACGTCAGCGCAAGCGCGCGGACCAACGGCGGCTTCGGGAGAAACGCACCTCGCACCACATCGAGCGCGATGCGGCAGTCGCTGATCAACTCCACGTCGCGCAGCCCCAGGTCACGGACCGCTTCGAGGCCGCGCGTGGCGGCGATGAGCTCCATGGCGAGGCTGGTGGTGTGCGCTTCGCGACCCCAGCGCTCGAGCAGCAGCTCGTCACCCCGCACCACGGCGAAGGCCCAACCACCGGGCCGGCCCACGCGTTCGGCCCCGGCGCCGTCGGCGTAGAGCGAGATCATTCCAGCGGCGGCACGGCGATGCGGTGCACCTTGCCGTCTGCGTCTTTGTATTCGACGGCGCCGTCGACGCGCGTCATGCCCGGCGGCGGCTCACCCTTCGCGCCGCCGCTGATCCACTGCAGCGTGGTGAGCACCGTGCGGGTCTGATCAACCCGCTCACCGAACTTCTCGTAGTTCGCGGCGCCGGCGAAGTTGGCCGGGCTCATCCAACTCTGGCCGAGGGCGTCGAGCGCGGCGGCCTGCTGGGCGCGCTCCTTCGGTGACTCAGCGGCCTGCGAGAGCGCACGCATGCGCGCGTCCCACGACGACCAGCTGCGCAACACCAGCCAGCGCGAAATCACCGTCGTGTCCGAGAGCAGCAGCTCGTCGACGTGCGGCACGCCCTGGTGCGGCGCGAGGGGCTCGAAGAGATAGATGGAGCTGCACACCCGCTCGGTCGCGAAGATCTCCTTCGCGCTCGCGAAGCGCGTGGCCAGCGTCACCCAGCCGGCGGAGGTCAACGGTCGCAGCGGCGCCGGCAACGCGCCCCACGCTTCGATGCACCGGGGCGCGAGCATGCGCAGCGACGCCGACGCCACCATCGCGCCCAGCAGCCCCTGATGCGACTGGTCGAGCGTGAAGGCCAGCGTCGAGCTGCAGCGGTTGAACGCCTCTTCCGCCAGCCCGTTGGCCACCAGCTTGCGCACCTCGAGCGACGTGAAGCGGCTCAGGGCCATCACCGCTTCGCCGTAGCGCGGGGGCAGCGCCCACGGCGTGAGCGCGTCGACGTACTGCAGGTGCCGCGAGTTGCCGCAGTCGCGCAGCTCGTCGAACCACTTCGAGAGCTCCTGCGCGCGGGCGTCGAGCTCCGGCGGCATGGTCTTGACGGGTTCAGGGTCTTCCGCGCGCACCCACGCGCCGGGGTTGGGCGCCGCGGTGTCACCCTTGCCATCGAAGGGAGAGACGTCGCGCGGCATCACCTTCAACATCGCCACGAAACACTGGAAGCCGTTGTCGTGGCGGGGGTTGGGCACCGGCGGGTTGCGCGGCCACTTCGTCTGCCGAATCGCCGCGACGTCGGTCGCCAGCTGCGCGCCCAGCGAGCGCGCCTGCACGAACGGAATGACCAGAAAGGCAGCGGCCAACACCACCACCAGCCCGACGACGATGAACACGACCCGGCGGATCATGCGCGCCACCGTGTCAGAAACCTCGAGCGCACGCGCGTCAGAAGCGCAGCGAGGCCGACACCATTCCACCCTCGCGCAGCGGCGCTGCACCGAACGTGACGCCGGGGAGCGACGACTTCACGGCGTTGGTGTGGCTCCACTCGAGCGCCAGCATCGGGAAGAACGTGCCGGCGATGATGGCGAGCTCGACCATGAGGATGCCCGACGAAGTGCTCGGCAGCGGGCTGAAGACGCCGGCGGTGGAGCCGTTGGCGATGAAGAACGCGAAGGCCGCGCCCGACGCCGCGAGCGCGACCCCGAGCCCCGCGAACGCTGCCCCCGCGCTGCCGCGGCCGTTGAGCGCGCGGTGCGTGCCGTAGATGGTGAAGACCGACGCCACCGACAACGCCACGCCGCCCGCGCCCGCGATGACCGCACCGGCGGCCTGCAACGGCCAGATGAGCGCCGCGGTCAGGAGCGACGTGAGCACCACCGACGCGCCGACCGTGAGCAACGAGACCAGCGACGTCAACGCCACGCGGGCGCCCGAAGCGCCGCCCCACGACGCCGCGCCTCCGAGCGACGAGAGCTGCACCGAGCGCAAATGCAGCGACAACGCAGCGCCGCCGATGAGGAAGGCACCGGCGCCGATGGCGTAGGGCATGAAGTCGAGCGGCGTCACCGCGCCCGCTTCCATGGCGATGGTGATCAACATCAGGCCAATCACCGCGGCCGGCGCCATGGCCACTGCGGTGGTGAGCAACGAGCCATCGCCGCCCATGACCTGAAAGCCGGCGAAGGCGCCCACCAACGACAGCAGCGGCGTCAACGTGCCCGCGGCCCCGTGAAAGAAGTTCAGGCACGCGCCCCCGGGGAAACAGCCGGTGGGGAATGCGTCGCCGAGGCCGATCAACGCGAAGCCGGCGCCCAGCCCGACCACGCCACCGGCCAGCGCGCCCACGAACTGCTGCACGCGCCGGTCGTCGGACACCTGCGGAGGCGGCGGCGGCAACGAGTCGAAGTTGTTGGCAGCGAGCGCCGCAGTGGAGGGCACCAACGACAGCTCACGCCCAGCCTCTTCCGGCGCCGCGGTGAGCAGCAGGCACAACGCGACGGTCACCATGCGGCGTAACTTGCCCAAGGTCTGCCCGCGCTTCCACCGCTCGCGCGAATTGGTAAAGGGCTGCGCATGCCCGCCTCCAGCAGCACGACCGCCCCCATCACCTTCGACGTCTTCTGGCGCTGGATCCAGGAGCACCGCAACTGCCTGCTGCGCGTGGGCAACGCCGACGTGGTGTTGATGGACCACGAACTCGCGCACTGGGACTTCTTCGACGAAGACGACGGGCGCGCGGTGGTGCAGTGCATCTTCGGCAAGGCGCTGGTGGGTGAGGTGCTCATCGAGCGCAGTGAAGTGCTCTTCGTGCAGGCCTCCCCCGACATCGAATCGCCCAACAGCACGGCGTGGAACTTCGAGTGCATCGGCGGCAACAAGGAAGAGAACTACCCCTTGTTCTCGTTCCTGCTGTCGCACGGCATGGAAGGCGCGGCCGGCGGCGGTCACACGCTCAAGCACTAAAGGCGCGGCGCACGCGCGGCGTCGGGCGTGACAAGGACGCAGCGAAGCGGAGTCTTTGGCCGCCGAGAAGGCGGGCAGACACCAGGAGCCCTCGCAGGGAACCCGACTCGCAGAGTCGGGCGTGACAAGGACGCAGCGAAGCGGAGTCTTTGGCCGCCGAGAAGGCGGGCAGAAAGGCAAACATGGCCATCGTCATTCCGAAGAATGAGTTGAACGAGTTCTCGCTGCCGCGCGTGTGCGTGGCGACCGGTCAGCAGGGCGCGGTCACGTTCCAGAAGACCGAGTTCCAGTACGTGCCCAGGTGGATCGTCATCTTCGCCTTCGCTCCGCTGCTGTACCTCATCTTCTATTTCGCGCTGCGGAAGACGGCGTCGGGCTCGCTGCCCTTCACCGACGAAGCGTGGGCCAACGTGAAGGCCGCGCGTCGCAACGTGGCGCTGGCGGCCATGGGGCTGGTCGCTGGCATCTTCTTGAGCCTCTTCAGCGTCAGCATCATCAAAGACGCGGGCTTCGTGTTGCTGCTGGTGGCGTTCATCGGTGGGCTGGTGGCCATCGGCGTGTTCAGCCGCAGGTTGCAGAAGGCCTACCCCAGGGTGACGCTCATCGACGATCGCGACGTGCACCTCGTCTTCCCGTCGTCGCAGGCCGAAGACCTGGTTCGTGCGCACCTGTCGTCCGGCACGCGCCCCGTCGCATGAGCCGCGAGTGCGGGGTTCACCCCGGCGCCTCCGCGGCGTGGGCTTGTCAGCGCTGCGGCTCGTTCGTGTGCGTCGACTGTGAGCGGCGCACGCGACCCGAAGCGCCTCCCCTGTGCCCGAAGTGCTGGGAGCTGCGCTCGGTCTCCGTGCGCGACACGTCGGTGAAGGAATCGACGCGTGTCGCCATCGGCGGGGTGGTGGTGGGCGTGTTCTCGTTCCTGCACCCGCTGGTGCAGCTCGGCAGCCTGGTGCTGAACATTCGCGCGCTGGTGAAGGCGCCCGCGGGCCACAAGCCGATGCTGAACATCGTCGGGCTGGGGCTCACGCTGCTGGCGATTCTCACGTGGGTCGTCGCCATCGTGCTGGTGGCGTCACGATGATGGCCTTCAACCCCGCCGAGCCGTTGATCCGCACCGTCGCCATGCCGGCCGACGCCAACCCCGCAGGCGACATCTTCGGCGGCTGGTTGATGTCGTTGATGGACCTCGCGGCCAGCAGCCTCGCCACGCGGCGTGCGCAGGGCCGCTGCGCGACGGTGGCGGTCGACGCGATGACCTTCAAGAAGCCGGTGCTGGTGGGCGACGAAGTGAGCCTCTTCGGAGAACTGGCCCGCGTGGGCCGCACGTCGCTTCAGGTGCGCGTCAAGGCGTACCGGCGCGCCCGCGCAGAAGAGACGACCGAGCTGGTGACCGAGGGGACCTTCACCTTCGTGGCCATCGACGACGAGCGGAAGCCACGAGAGGTACCGCAGAGCTGATCAGCGAAGAGGTGCTGATCAGCTCCGCGTGCATCACTTCACTTTGCGTACTTGCACGCGTTCTCGTACTTGAGCTCGCAGGACACCTTGAAGAACTTCTTCGCCATGTCCTTGTCCTTCGGGGTGCCTTCACCGTTCTGGTGCATCACCGCGAGGTCGTAGCAACTGGCGCCGTGCTTCCCCTCGCAGCCCTTCTCGAGCAGCGTCCTGGCTTCGCCGAAGTCCTTCTTCACGCCCTTGCCGTCGAGGTACAGCAGCGCGAGGTTGCGGCACGAGCTCCAGCTGTTGCCGTCACAGCCGAGGTCGTAGGCCTGCGCGGCCTTCTTCTCGTCGACCGGGCCGCCTTCGCCGTTCGCGTACATCACGCCGAGGTCGAAGCAGCTGCCGGCGTTGTTGCCGTCGCAGCCCTTGTGGAACAGCTCGCGCGCCTTCTTGAGGTCCTTCGGGGTGCCGGTGCCGTCGATGTACATGAGGCCCAGGTCGCGGCAGCCGGTGAGTGAGCCACCGTCACACGCCCTGGTGAACAGCTTGAGCGCCTTCTTCTCGTCCTTGGCGACGCCTTCGCCGCGCAGGTACAGCGCCGCCGCGTTGGTGCAGCCGCGCGCGAACTTGCTGTCACACGCCTTGCTGTAGAAGTGCTCGGCGTTCTTCTTGTCCACGTCCATGCCGAGGCCGTCGTCGTAGAGCCAGCCCAGGTCGTCACACGACGCGCCGTCGTTGCCCTTGCAACCCTTCTCGAGCAGCGGGCGCGCCAGCGCGTAGGCGCTCTCGTCACCGGCCTGGCCCTTGTCGATGTACGCGCGGCCGGCGAAGCCGCACGCTGCGGCCTTGCCCTTCTTGCAGTCCAGCTCGTCGGAGCCGGCTGCCAGGCTGACGACGGACGTGCACGGCGACAGCAGGAGCAAGCCTCGGGTGGGGTTGGTCATGGCCCGCGAGCATACCGACGAGTCGCCGTATGCTTGAGGAACTTCATGAGTGAGCTGATCCTCGCGTCCACTTCTCCTGCGCGCCGCGCGCTGATGACCTCCCTGGGTCTGCCCTTTCGTGCCGAAGCGCCCGGCGTCGACGAGCACGTGGCGACGACCGTCAGCGTGGAAGACATGGTGCTGCAGCTCGCCGAGCGCAAAGCCCGCGCCGTGCTCGCGCGCTTCCCGAACGCGTTGATCATCGGGTCTGATCAGCTCGTCTCGCTCGACGGCCACGCGCTGGGCAAACCGGCCGATGCCGTGGCCGCGCGGGCCCAGCTCGCTTCGCTGCGGGGCCGCACCCACGAAATTCTGACCGCGGTGTGCGTGGTGAGCCGCGAGTTCTTCGCCCTCGAGGTCGACGTCGCGAAGCTGTCGGTGTGGTCGCTCACTGACGACGAGCTCGACGGCTACGTGGCCACCAACGAATGGCAGGGCTGCGCGGGCGGCTACCGCGTCGAAGCGCGTGGTCAGGCGCTGTTCGAACGCATCGACGGTGACCGCACCTCGATTCAGGGCCTGCCGATGCTGCGGCTCACGCGCATGTTGCGTGGAGCAGGCGTGCGGCTGTTCGCGTGATACACGCGCCGGCCCATGAACATGCTGACGGTGGTGGTGTTGGTGACGCTCGCGCAGAGCCAAGACGCGGGCGTGGTGGTCGAGCCGGTGAACAACGACGCAGGCGTGGTGGAAGTCGCGCCCGTCGCCGCCCCCGCTCCTGTCGCAGCCGCACCGGTGTCGCCGGTGGTGGTGGTCGCCAGACCGTCAGCGCGTGAACGGCGGCTGGGCAGCCTGGGCTTCGGTTTTCTGGGCACCACCAACGTGCTGCAGGCGCGCTTCATCGCGCCGGGGCTGGGTGGCACGGCGCAGCTGTTCAACACCACCACGGTGCCGTTGCTCGGCCTGCGCTGGTGGACACCGGAGTACCGCCTCGGCCTCGAGTTCGGCTTCGGCGCCATGGTGACCGCGACGGACAGCTCGGAGCCGCAGGCGATGGTCGGCGCCACGCCCACCACGCTCGAGTTTGCGTGGCACGCGTCGATGCCCGTCGTGCTCGGCAGCACCGAACACATCATCTTCTTCGTCGCGCCCGAGGTGCGCGTCGGTCACTCCACGTGGACCGTCAAGAACGAGATGGGCACACCCCCCAACGGGTGGACGGTCGAAGTGAGCGCGAAGGGCGGCGTGGAGATCTTCTTCAGCTTCATCGGGCTCGACAACCTGTCCATCGAAGCGGGCATTCGCGCCGGTCTCACGCATCAGGTGCGCACCAACTACGCGTCGTCACCGCTGCAGGCCGAGGCGCCGATCACCAACTCGCTCACGCGCTTCTCGACGAACCTCGTCGCCAACCCGTGGGACCTGTTCACCTCCACGCTCGCCGCCCGCTACTACTTCTGAAGGCGCAGCGCGCCCTCGTCACGACAGCGCGTACTTGCCGTCGGTGCGCAGCTTCTCGACCTGCGAGGCGATGGCTTCGACCGCGTAGCCGAAGAAGTCGACCTCGCGGTGCTCCCAGCGCTTGCCGAGGAACTCGTCGGGCACCACCCACACGTTCGCGGTGCCCTGGAGCGCGACCACGCCCACGGTGATGCCGTGTTGATCATTCCCGAGGCCCCACGAGAAGCCGCGCTGACAGAGCAGATCTCCGAAGGCCACGGCGATGCCGCTCAAGAAGGTGTGCAGCACGTGTTCATCGGGCGGCGGCTCTTCGATGAGCCAGCGCCACACGGTGTCGAGGCGCGAAATCGCGTCGTGCTGATTCGGTGACCAGCCGAAGTTCTCCTTCATCGACGTGCGGCGCTGCGTGAAGAACGCGCGGTGCGAGGGCCGCAGCGGCACCGTCACGCGCTCGTCGCGAGGGGGAAACGGGTCATGCGCCGCGCCGACGCTCTCGAGCACGGGCAGGATTTCGTTCGACGCCCCGCGGTGCACGGTGGCGATCAACATGTGCTCTTCGAAGCCGGCGAACCAGGTGTCAGGCGCTTCGAAGAACACCGCGACGCCGTTGTGCTTCTCGTGCACCTCGGCGTGCTTCTGCGCCGCGCGGTCACGCACCAGGTCGACCCCGGAGTTTCCGGTGACACGAATCACGCCGATCTCGAACGCGTCGTCACCGGCCTCCGCGAGCAGCGACCCGTTGGTCGTGTACTCGCAGCGAAAATGCCCGGGCACGTCGACGTCGATGGTCAGGTCCCCGATGGCGATGCGCGGCATGCGGGCGATGATCGCTCACGACAACGAGCGCTTCCAATCACTTCGCATCTTCTCGAGGCGCGCCGAGCTCGACGCCAGGGCCTCCGAGACGAAGTGCAGCTCCCGGCGCTCCCAGCGCTTGCCGATGAAGTCGTCGGGCACCACCCACACGTCGGCCATGCCACGCAGCGCGACCACGCCGAGCGAGGTGCCGAAGCCGTCGCGGCCGAAAGCCCAGGTGAAGCCGCGCGCGCAGAGGAGATCTCCGAAGGCGACCGCGGCCGTACGCAGCGAGTCTTCGAGCGCGTCGTCGTCTGCTGGCGGACGCGAGACCAGCGCGGTCCAGTACGCGTCGAGCTGCTCGGCGGTGGTCAGCGCCGCGCTGCGGTGATGCGCGAAGTACGTGTCGTGCGACGGCCGCAGGTCGACGATGGCCAGCGGCGCTCCGTCACCGAACGGGTCGTGCGCCGGTGCCACGCTGGAGAGCAGCTGCGCGAAGTCGGCCAGCGGCCCGGCGTTCACCGTGGCCACGAGCACGTGCTCGGCGGTGCCCGCGAGCCACTCGGCCGGCGCCGAGAAGCACGAGACGAAGTCGTCGCGGTTCTCCAGCAGCGTGGCGCCCGACTCGGCGGCGCGTGCCCGCACGATGTCGACCGCCGAGCCACCCTGCACGGTGATGGCGCTGAGCTCGAACGACTCGTCGGTCGCCTCCGACTCGGCGAGCAGCGAGCCCGAGGTGCTGAAGTCGCAGCGGAAGCGCTCGGGAACCTCGACGTCGACGCTGAGGTCTCCGATGGCGATGCGCGGCATGTCACGACCTCACGTTCTGCACGCGCTGCTCGAGCGAGGTGAGCGCCGCGCCGATGAAGTCCCGCTCTCGGCTCCGCCAGCGCTCGAGCATGAATTGAATGGGCACCACCCAGACGTTCGCGGTGCCGCGCAGCGCGACCACGCCGAGCGCAGTGCCGTACGCCGGGTCGTGGCCGACGGCCCAGCTGAAGCCGCGGGTGCACAGCAGATCTCCGAAGGCCACGGCGGCGCCGCTGAGCATCGTGCTCAACAGATCGAGCTCCGTCGGCGGCGCGTCGAGCAGCTCGCGCCAGAACGCTTCGAGCCGGGGCACGGCGTCGCCCAGCTGCGGCGACCAGCCGATGGCGTCGAGCAGCGCGGTGCGCCGTTGTTCGAAGAAGCGCGCGTGCGACGGCCGCAGCGCTTCGACCTGCATGGCCCCTTTCCCGGTGAACGGCGCGTGAGCAGGCGCGACGCTGGCGAGAATCGCGGCGAACTCCGGCGGTGAACCGCGCACCAGCGTGGCGACCAGCACGTGCTCGGGAATGGCCGCGAACCACGCCTTCTTGCCGTCGAAATACGACACGAAGTCGTCGCGTTCTTCTTGCAGCGGCCGTTCAGCCTTCGCCGCGCGCTCGGTGACCACTTCGATGGCGCCGCCGTTCACGTCGATGACGCTGAGCTCGAAGACCTCGCCGGTGCCCCTGCTCTCGGCGATGAGCGAGCCGTTCAACGTGTATTCGCAGGTGAAGCGCGGCGGCACGTCGAGGTCGAGCGTGAGATCTCCGATGGCGATGCGAGGCATGCGCGCATGGTCGCTCACGAACCGGCCCCACGCACGCACCACGCGCGCTCACGCCCCGCGCAGCGGAGTGCTACGCGAGCGCCCATGGAGCCCCTCGACACCCGCACGCGCATCATCGTCGTGCAGCACGTGCTCGAGCAGGGCGAACGCAGCAACACCGCGAAGCACGCGCTGGCCGCGCTCACGAACGCCGAGCGCCGGCTCTACGGCGCGAAAGACGAGCCGCTGCGCACCGACGACCTGCACGACGCGTGGCTGCTCTTTCCGGGTGAAGGCCCGCGCCCACAAGGTGTGCCCAGCAAGCTCGTGGTGCTCGACGGCTCGTGGAGTCAGGCGCGGCACATGATTCAGCGCATCCCCCTGCTGCGGGCGTTGCCGAGGTTCTCCATCACGCCGCGAGAAGGCCGCCGCAGCCTTCGTGAAGCACCGCCCGGTGGCATGTCGACGCTCGAAGCGCTCGCCGACGGCCTGCGCCTGCTCGAGTCGGAAGCCGTCGGCGCACACCTCGATGCGGTGCACGACGCGCTGGTGCAGAAGCAGCTCCGCGAGCGCGGCTACGTCGGAAAAGGCGTGTAGCGAACTGGTGAAGCCACGCGCCAGACCGCCACAGTGGCGACGCGTGGTTTCCGCTCGTTGCGGCCACTTCGACGACTGGCGCGGTTCCTGAAGTGCACCAGGGCATGCGTTTCGTTGCGCTCGTCACCCTCGCCCTCACCGCTGGCTGCGCAGTCACCCCGCGCGTCGCCATGCGCCCCACCGACAGCGAAGACGCCGAGCTCTCGCGCGACGTCGACGCGGCGCTCCGCACGACGCTCGAGGGCTGCGGCGTGAAGGTGGTGGAATCGCCTGAAAAGGCGAACGTGGTGTTCATGCCCCGCGTCGAAGCGGTCGACGACACCACGGTGATTCACGTGACCAGCGTGCGCCCCGGCACCCAACAGCTGCTCGGCAATTTTTCTCTCACGGCGAAAGGCGCCAGCCCCGGGCGCCGCGTGAAGGCGTTGATGGGCCGCGTCTGCAATGAGGCGCTGGCGCTCATGCCGGTGGGCGAAACCGCCACACATGTGGCGCTCACGCGGCGTTGAGCGTCTGCAGCCGCTTCTTGTAGCGCTCGCCCCACTCGCGCAGCCCCGTCAGCACCGGCTCGAGCGAGCGGCCGAACGGCGTCAGCTCGTACTCCACGCGTGGAGGAACCTCGGCGTACACGGTGCGCTTCACCAGACCGTCTTCTTCCAGCTCGCGCAGCTGCAGCGTCAACATGCGCTGGCTGCAGTTGGGCAGTCGCTTCCGCAGCTCTCCGAAGCGGTGCTTCCCCGCGAGCAGGTAGAACAGCACCACGCCCTTCCATCGCCCGCCGATGACGCCCAGGGACGCTTCCACCGCGCACTGGCTCTTCGAATCGTCTGCTCTCACGCGTGCCATTGGTTCCCTTTCTGTCACTACGCACTCAATCTGTGCGTACTTGCGGTGAATTCACCGCCCCTTTACCTCTGCGGCCATGAAGACCTGGGAACTGCAGGCGAAGCCGGGGTTCGACGCGCTCACGCTCACCGAGCGGCCGTCGCAGGAAGTGGGGCCTCTCGACGTGAAGGTGCGCGTGCGCGCGGTGTCGCTCAACTACCGCGACGTGCTCATCGCGAAGGGCGCAGTGAACGCGAAGCAGCCGCGCGTCCCCGTGTCTGACGGCGCGGGTGAGGTCGTCGCCGTGGGCGCGAAGGTGACGAAGTGGAAGGCCGGCGACCGGGTGATGGGCTCGTTCTTTCCCTCGTGGGTCGACGGAGAGCTGAGCGACGCGCACCACGCGATCGCGCTCGGTGGCGGCAGCGACGGCATGTTGCGCGAAGAGGTGGTGTTGCCGGAGCACGCGTGGGTGCGCATGCCGACCGGTTGGTCCTTCGAAGAAGCGGCGACGCTGCCGTGCGCCGGGCTCACCGCCTGGCAGGCGTTGTTCGAGGTGGCCGACGTGAAGCCCGGCAGCACGGTGTTGATTCAGGGCTCCGGTGGCGTGTCGGTGTTCGCGTTGCAGCTGGCGAAGAAGGCCGGCGCGCGCGTGTTCGCCACGTCGAGCAGCGCCCCGAAGGCGAAGACGCTGCGCGAGCTGGGCGCCGTCGACGTCGTCGACTACCGCGCGGAGCCGAAGTGGGGCGAGAAGGTGAAGCAGCTCACCGGCGGTCACGGGGTCGACGTGGTGGTCGAAGTGGGCGGCGCGGCGACGTTCGACCAGAGCGTGCAGGCGCTGCGCTACGGCGGAACGATGAGCATCATCGGTGTGCTGACCGGCGGCCGCGGTGAAGTGAACCTCCACGCGATGTTCGCCAAACGGCAGCGCGTACACGGCGTGTACGTGGGGTCGACGGCGATGTTCGAGCGCTTCGTGGCGGCGCTGGAGACCACGGGCATCAAGCCGGTCATCGACCGGGTGTTCGAGTTCGCGCAGGCGCGCGAGGCGTGGGAGCACCTCGCGGCGGCGCAGCACTTCGGCAAGGTCGTGATTCGCGTCGGCTGATCATTCCCAGTGACGCGCGCCGGAGAGCGCGCGGTTCAACACGTCACTCATGCCGTGCGACAGCGGCGAGGGGAGGTCCTTCACGTCGAAGGCCTTCACCTCGAGGATTTCGAGTGGGTTCATCGGCGGGCGTACCGGCGCCGAGACCTTCGCGGCGACCACCGCGGTGACGGCGTGAAAGCGCGGGTCGCGGTTGGGGTTCGAATAGAGCCCGAGCAGCTCACCCGCTTCGAGGAGCTCGACGCCCGCTTCTTCCATCAGCTCGCGCGGTAGCATCTCCTTGAAGGTCTCGCCCCACTCGAGCGTGCCACCGGGCAGACACCACTCGCCGGTGTCTCCGCGCCGAATGAGCACCACGCGGCCCTCGACGTCACGCGCGACGGCGACGAGGCCGACCACCGGGCGTCGCAACAGGTGTCGGGCCACTTCTTTCGCGATGCCGAAGGCAGCTTTGGGAATGCGCATGCGCGCTCTCATACCGCCCGACGGCGCTATCGTCGCGGCCGTGACCGCGCAGATCTCCGACAGTGTGCAGCTCGAGGGTGAGCACGAAGCGTTCTCCATCGCCGGCGTTTCGGGCGGGCCGCTGTTCGAGCCGGCGCAGCACGGGTTGAAGCCGGTGATGATCTCGACCGCGTGCTGGCGCGGTTGGTACGCGACCTATGCCGTGCGCGACCGGCAGTTGCTCATCGCTTCGCTCGCCATCGGGCTCGACCACACGCAGCCGCTGCCGACCCTGGAGGGGCTGTCACCGCAGCGTCGGTCGTACGAGGCGCGCGAGCTGAAGAACGGCGAGTGGGTGGACGTGAAGGCCACGACGCACGAGTGGTTCTTCGAGCCCCTCACGTTGCCGGTCCCGTTCACCGGCGGGTTGCTGCTGGCGCGCGGCTTCATTCGCGAGTTGTACGTGCACATGGGGCACCACCCCGCGTGGAAATACGAAGAGGTGGTCGAGCTCACGTTCGTCGACGGAAGGCTGGCGACGATGCAGAGCCGCAGTGAGGCGATGGCGAAGCTGCGCAGCGAGCTTGCGAATCGCGACAAGCCGGCGCGCGGGGCGACCAGGGACGAGGTGTCGGAGTGGATCGAGGGGACGTTCTCGCTGCGGTACCCGGGCTTCGGTGAGTAGCCGGCGGTGAAAGAGGAAGGGCCGGCGGGTTTCCCCACCGGCCCTCGTTCATGTCAGCGGAGTGCGCTGATCAGTTGCAGGTGCAGCTATTCGCCATCGACGCGCTGTTGCGCGGTGCGGCTGCGCCCACGACGAAGTCCGCGTTGTTCGTATTGGTGTCGATGCACGCCGCCGTCGCACCAGTCGAGTCCTTCCGGAAGATGGCGTCAGAGTTGTTGGCTGCAGCAGCCGCGTTGCTGGCCGTACCGCCAGCGCCTTCACGACAGTTGGCCGTACCGAAGCCCACGAGGTCGACAACGGTGGTCAAATCGGTCGGGCAATTGTTGGTCAGCCCGACGGCAGTGCCGCTGCTCGACAGCAGCAAGCGGCCACCTGAGCCCGAAAGATCCTGCGTGCCGGTCGCATCAGGCGTGGGGATGTCGGCCCCTGTTCCGCTCGCCGGGTTCGTCATGCGAACCAGGTAGTAGCCCCCAGCCGCAATCGTGGCGCCGGTCGGCAGTGTGGCCGACACACCCATCGAGGTGACAGAGCTCGTGGCGCCGGCGTACTGAAGTGTCCAACCACCGATCCCGATGGGCGCGTTCGTACGGTTATGCAACTCCACGTAGTCCTGTTTGTACGCCGAGCCGGTCGTCGCAGAGCGGCCGTAGATCTGGCTGATCACCACGCCGGGGCTGCAGACGACGACGCCGCTCCCCACGCCGGTGAACGTCGCAGTGCTGCTCGCCGCCTGGACCGCCGTGCCGCGCGTGTCGGTCACGGTCGGAGCAACGGCGAGTTCGTACACCGTGCCACCCGTCTGCGAAGCGGTGGTCAGCGTGACCTGACGTGAGTTCGAGAGCGTCGCCGCCGAAACCGCCAACGTGCCACCGTCGACCACCGTGAACGCCGCAGGCGCAACCGTCGCCGCGTTGAGGTCACGGGTGAAGTTCACCGTCACCGTCGTGTTGCTCGTGGCGGAAGCGGAGCTGACCGACGGACCGGGGCACACCACGTTGGTGAGCTCCGAGGCGGACCAGAACGAAGGCTGCGCCTGGGCGAAGAAGCGCCACATCGGCGTACCGGTCAGCGTGAACGTGCAACCGGGCCCGAACGACTGTGCAGCGATCAACGCAGTCGGAGCACGCACGCGGAAGCTGGTACCTGCGTCGGTGGTGCCTGCGGTCGTCGCGTTGACCGACAGATAGCCGCTGCCGGCCGCAGCCGCTTCGGCCGTCGCGGTGCCGTTGAATGAGACGAGGTGGCTTTCCCACTGATCGAGCGAACCGGCCGCCGTGAAGTTCACCGCGTTCACGTCACCGATGAAGGGTGTGACCGGCGTACCGGCGCCAAGGCGGTTGATCGCGGAAATCGCAGTCACCTGACGCAACCCGCTTGCAAGGGCGACCGTCTGGACCGTGATGTTGATCTGGTCACCCACTGCGTACGGACCACCCGCCTGTGTCGCAGGGTCGAGCGCAACGAAGAGCGCGGGGCCCGAGGCTGAACCTTGAATGAAGAAGCCCGCGGGATCGCTGGAGCTTGCATCGACTGCGAACGGCTTGATGTACGTGATGTAGGCACCGCCGATGGTGAGATTCACGATGCCGCCATCGGTGATGGTGTCAGCCGCGGTACGAACCGCCGCAATCTCAGCGTTCACGTCACCAGCATCCGTGGCGCCTGTGCCACCACCAGTCGCCGTGCCGCCACCCGTCGCCGTGCCGCCACCCGTCGCCGTGCCGCCACCCGTCGCCGTGCCGCCACCAGTTGCCGTGCCGCCACCAGTTGCCGTGCCGCCACCAGTTGCCGTGCCGCCACCAGTCGCCGTGCCGCCGCCCGTCGCCGTGCCGCCGCCAGTCGTGCCGTCACCGCCGCCAGTCGCCGTGCCGCCACCAGTTGCCGTGCCGCCACCAGTCGCCGTACCGCCACCAGTTGCCGTGCCACCGCCAGTCGCCGTGCCGCCACCAGTTGCCGTGCCACCGCCAGTCGCCGTGCCGCCGCCAGTCGTGCCGTCACCGCCACCGGTCGCCGTGCCGCCACCGGTCGCCGTGCCGCCACCGGTCGCCGTGCCGCCACCGGTCGCCGTGCCGCCGCCCGTCGTGCCGTCGCCGCCGCCAGTCGCCGTGCCGCCACCCGTCGTGCCGTCGCCGCCGCCCGTCGCCGTGCCGCCACCCGTGCCGCCGTCTTCGTCGCCACCGCCGGTGCCGCCACCCGTGCCGCCGTCTTCTTCACCACCGCCCGTCCCGCCGCCCGTCGCCGTGCCACCGCCGGTGCCCGTGCCGCCGCCCGTCGCCGTGCCGCCACCGGTGCCGCTGTTCGTCGCCGGCTTGCACACGCCTTCTTCACACGTGTACCGCTTGCCATCGGCGTTGGCCTTGTCGGCACAATCGAATTGATCCTTGCACTCCGGCGCACAGCCGGTGAGCGCGAAAGGCACGCTGATCAGCACGCCCGCGAAGAGACTCTTCCAGTTCGGTTTCACGCGATTCTCCTTGGGGAAAAAGCCGGCCACCCGCCCGGCGGAAACGGCCCGCGGTCGCTTTAACCGAATTCATCGTGAAAAACGTCACATCGCGGTGGCGGTTTAGAGACCGAGACGCTGCACCACTTCGCCCGTCGTCGGCGCGTCGAAGAGCACCATCAACCAGCCCGCAAACGTCGGCGCATTCGTCGAGATGAACGTGCTCGCCAGCAACGTTCCCTTTTCTTCACCGTCTCCGTTACCGACCAGCGAACGCACCGACAGCTCGCGCACCGTGGGCGTCGACGGCAACAGGTTGGCGTGCATCATCGTGCCGAGCTGCGACACGCACGCCGAGGCCACGATGTTCGCCGCCTCGGCCAACGCGGCGTTCGCCGAAGACGACAGCGGGCCCGAAACGCCGGGGCGCGCCAGCAGCCGCTGACCCAGGCGCCGCGCGTCACTCTCGCGCAGCACCCACCACAGCTGGCCCGACAACTCACCTTCGATGCCGAACGTCGCCGCCAGCACGCGCACGTCGCTGCCACCCAGCAACCAGCCCACCTGCGACCGCGTCACCGACAAGACGGTGGGCACGTCGACCAGCACGCCGACGTCGCCGACCAGACGCGCCAGCATCGACGCGGCCTTCGCGCTACCGAGGTTCGCCAACTCGCGGAGCGCATCTTCCTGCCGCTCGGACAACAGCGCCGTCACGCCTCACCTCCCGCCACCGCCCGCCGCGGGGCTTCCAGTTTCGCCACGTCGAGAATGAAGACGGGGCGCCCATTGCCGAGCACCGTGACACCGGCGAGGCCGGGCACCTGGTCGAGGGGGCGCGTCAGAGCCTTCAACACCACCTCTTCCTGCCCCAGCAACGAATCCACCGCCAGCGCCACACGACCTTCGTCGCTCTCGACGACCACGAAGGGCGACGGCTCGTTCACGTCGCACGGCCGGCCCGGCACCTCGAGCACCGCCGACAACTCGCGCGCCGGCACCACCCCGGTGCCGAAGGGCAGCACCGACTCGTCGCGGCTGTGGGTCAGCGACGCGCGGCTGACCTCGACCACCCCCGCGACCTTGGTGATGGGCAGGCCGTAGGTCTCGTTGCCGATACCCACCAGCAGCAGGTTCACCATGGAAATGGTGAGCGGCAACGACAGACGGAACGTGGTGCCCGCGCCGCGCCGCGACTGAATCTCGAGCGTGCCGCCGACCGCTTCGACCGCGCGCTTCACCGCGTCCATGCCCACGCCGCGGCCTGAAATGTCGGTGACCGCGGGCGCCGTCGACAGCCCCGGCGCCGTGCACAACATCAACGCTTCACGCTCGGTCATCACGCGCGCGGCCTCGGCGGTGATGACGCCACGCTCGATGGCCACGGCCTTGAGGCGCTCGGTGTCCATGCCGCGGCCGTCGTCTTCGAGCTCCAGCAACACGCGGTCGGTGACACGGCGCACCGTCAACTTCACGGTGCCGCGCGGCTGCTTGCCGCGCATGCGCCGCTCTTCCGGAGGCTCGACGCCGTGGTCGATGGCGTTGCGCAGCAGGTGCAATACGGGGTCGTTGAGCTCTTCGACGATGGCGCGGTCGAGCTCCACGTCGCTGCCGGACACGATGAGCTCGATTTCACGGCCGCGCCGGCGGGCGATGTCACGCGCGGCGCGCGGCAACCGGTCGGTGATGCTCGAGACCGGCGTCATGCGCGCTTCCATCACCAGGTCGTGGAGGCCACGAACCAGCGTGTGGAGCCGGTCGACCGATTCGGTCAGCTGCGCGCGCGGTTCATCAGCGAGCACGCGGCCCACTTCACGGACCCCCGCGGTGGCGAGCAGCAACTCGCCGGCGAGGTCGAGGAAGCCGTCGAGCAGCTCGGTGCGCACCCGGACGGTGCGGGGAGACTCCTGCCCGACGACGCGCGGCGCTTCGGGTTCGGCGGCCGCTTCTTCGGCGACCGGCACCGGCGGCGGCGCCACGACCTTCGAAATGCCGACCAGCTCGACGTCGGCGACCTGACTGACGGTCTTGCCGATGCTGGCTTCGGGCTCGGTGGTCTCGAGCTCGATGGCGAAGACGCCACCGGGCAGCTTGCCGGCCTTCACCTCGTCGAGCGCCGGCGTGCAGCGGAAGATGTTGCCGAGCGACGAGAGCCGCTTGTACGCGAGGAAGCCGCGCACGCCGGGTTGCGCCGAGCTCGTCACGCGCAGCTTCACGTCGTAGCGCGGCGGCAGCGCGTTCTCGGGAGCCGGCGCTGATTCGACGAGCGGCGGCCCGGGCAGCGCTTCGCGGAAGGGCACCGGCGTGGTGCCGGGTTGCAGCGAGAGCGCGGCGAGCTCGAGCTGGCGCGCGATGGCGCTGGAGTCCGGAAAAGGTTGACCGGCCGAGGCAGCCTTGACGTGCGCGGTCAGCGCGTCGACGCCGTGGAGCACGAGGTCGGCGGTGGTGCGGTCGAAGCGGTAGGGCGCGGCGCGCACGCGGTCGAGCAGATCTTCCAGGCGGTGGCCGAGCAGCGCCGTGGCCTCGTACCCCATCGACCCGGCCATGCCCTTGACCGAGTGCGCGTGGCGAAAGAGCGAGTCGATGGCCTCGGCGGTGACCCCGCCTTCGAGGCGCACGAGCTCTTTCCCGAGGGCATCGAGGTGTTCGGTGGCTTCACCGACGAAGAGGCTCAGGTAGCGGGACGTGTCCCACGAGGCAGCCAAAGCAGGGGCGAGCGTAACTCAGCGAGGCGAAAGCGCGACTCAGCCTTCGCCGAGGACCTTCTTCACGACCGCCAGCACGTCTTCGGCCCGCGGCGGCTTGACGATGAAGTCCACCGCGCCGGCTTCGATGGCCTCCATCACCATCGTCTCCTGACCGAGCGCACTGCACATCACCACCAGCGCCTTGCCGTCGCCGCGCAGAATCTCGCGCGTGGCATCGATGCCGTTCCGGTACGGCATCACCAGATCCATCGTGACGAGGTCCGGCTTGAGCTCTTTGTATTTCTCGACGGCTTCAACACCATTGCCAGCCTCGCCAACGACGGAAAACCCGCCGGCCGCGAAGATGTCCTTGATGATGTCGCGCATGAAGACGCTGTCATCGACGACCAGCACCCGCTTGGACATGGAAGTCACCTGACCTCGAAACCTACCGGACCGACGGCCCCGTGGCGAAGGAATGCGTGACGGCGTCGTCGACTCCTTCCACGTCGAGCACGGTGACGGTCAGCGGGCCTACACGCGCCACACCTTTCACCGCGCGTGACGGCCGGGGCGCGGGCGACACCTTCTCGATGGCTTCGATGCCCTCCACTTCGGTCACCAGCAACCCCAGCTCGCGCCTGGAAAGTTCCAGCAGAACGACCTTGGCGCCCGCGCTCGGGCCCTCGAGCGACAGCAGCTTCTTCAGGTCGACCACCGGCACCACGCGACCCCGCAGCGTCGTCACCCCGCACACGGCGGGCCCGGCGTGCGGCACCAGCGAGTAGCGGTCTGGAGCCACCACCACCTCGCGCACCGCATCGAGCGGCAGGGCGTAGCGGTCCTTCTCGAGACGAAAGAGCACGTGACGCACGCGTCAGTTCCAGTGGCGGCGAATGTTCACCGCGTCGGCCAGCAGCGCGTCGATGTCTTCGTGTTTCCCCAGCCGCCTCGACTGGTGAATCACCATCAGGTCGCCGTTGACCTCGACGACGAGGTTGCGGTGCGCGAGGCGGTTGAGGTGCTCCCGGAGCGCCGGCGACAGGAAGCGGCGCAGCAGCGCCTCGTCGCCATTGCTTTGCAGCACCCAGGTCTTCGAGAAGTCGGAGTCTTCTTCGAAGTTGATGTCCTGGCCGCCGAACACCTTGCCGATGGCGTCCAGGAAGCGCACCTGCCGGCGCATGAAGAAGTGCGGCGCGCGACGCCCGGGCGTGTGCAGCAGCGCGATGGTCTGGTGATGCGTGGTGCGGTTCTTCCCCGAGCCGGTCGAGTACTGGTAGTCGCAGATGTGAACGGCGCCGGTCTCCTTCACGCCGCGCATCGCGTTTCTGATGCGCGCGCTGTGGCCCTGATTGAAGAGCTTGAAGTCGTGCAGCTGCGCGCCGATGGAGTGCGCGTCACCTTCGAGGGTGTAGCCGCGCGACTCCGAGTACGCCTGCATCGTCTCGGTGCGCTTCTTCGCGAGGTACCAGTTGAGGCCGAAGATGGCCCCCACGAACGCCAGCGAGCCGGCGATGAAGAGCGCGGATTCCATGCGCCGGCATGATGCCTGATTTCAGCGCGCGGCTTCCCACTTCTGCGAGATGGCGCCGCGGTTGCTCTGCCCGGTGATGGTGAGGCCACCGGCCGTCGGCGTGGCGTCGAGCGCGGTGACCTTGAGGTCGGTGCCGCTCCAGTCGGTCCACACACTGAAGGGCGAGAGCTCGAGGTGCGCGGTGCCGTTCGTCATCGACCAGGTGCCCGACGCGTAGTTGCCGACACAGCCCATCATGAAGTCCATCTCGAAGGTGCCGTCGGCCCCGAGCTTCAACTTCGCGAGGCGTGACTCCGGGTAGGAAATCGACTCGTCGGCCGGCGGCAGGCCTTTGCCCACCATGGGGCCGAACTCGTAGGTGCCTGACAGTGACTGCTGCTCTCGACGCGTCAGGTCGTCGTCGCGGAGCTCATCGCGGCCACAGGCGCCCAGCAGCACCAGGGTAAGCAGGAGCGCGCGCTTCATTTCGCGGCCCAGGCCTGCGTGAAGGGCACACCCTGCACGGTGGTGCCGGTGACGGTGACTCCGAGGAGCGCGGGCTCGACGCGGAGTGAGGCGACGTCGAGGTGATTGCCCTCGGCGTCGACCCAGCCGCCGTTGCGCGGGGCATTGAGGTCGAGTTCGAGGCCGGTGCTGCGCTGCGCCCAGTGGCCCTCGGAACCCGACCCCAGACAGCCGATGAAGTAGCTCATGCCGAAAGTACCGTCGGCGTTGACGCGCAGGGTGGCCAGACGGCCGGGCGTACCCGCGAAACCCTGCTCGACGATGTTGCCGAACTCGTAGGTGCCGACGAGCGCGGTGGCCTGCGCTTCCTGTCGGGCGACGAGGTTTCCGTTTTCGTCGAACTCCCCGGCGACTTCACGACCACAGGCGGTGATGACGACGAGGGCGCTGCAGAGGAGGAGCGTTCGCATGCGCGGCAATGAAGGCACGCCGTGTGCCGACGTGGTTCGTCGCGGGGTTGCGAGCGCGCAGTGGTGGATTTCTGAGGCGGCTCACCGGGCAGAGAAGAGGCGAAGCGCCAGGCCCGCCTGCACCGAGTACTCGGAGCTCTCGCGCGCGCCCGCATCACGCCACGCCGCGCTGCCGCGCACGAACACCGAGAGCGGCTGATCAGCGACCGCCACCAGCACGCGAGACACCTCGACCTCACCGCGCGCCTTGAAGCTGAACGCCGGGTTCGGCGCCGCAAACGAACCACCCGCCGTCAAGGCCCCGCGCGCAAACCACAGCCCTTCTTCACTCTCGAACGAGAACACCAGCGTGCCGGCGGTCAGCGGCGTCACCTCGTGCACGAGCGCCTGACTCACCTGCCGCAACCGGTACGCCGCCGTGAACCCCAGCCCAAGGTGAAAGCGGCTCGAGGCCGAACGAAGCGGGTCGAACAACACCGACACGCGCACCGGCTCGAAGCTCCAGTCGTCACCTTCAGAAAACCGCCGCTCATAGCGCGCGACCGAAGTGTGAACCGCGATGTCGAGCGGAAACGGAATCTGCACCGGTGGATTGAACGGCAACAGCAACACACCTTCACGCACGTGCCGACGGAACAACGCGTTGAACCCCGTCACGTCGACGGCCACCAACGCATTCACCGGCCGCACCTGCGTGGCGCCGAACTCGTACAGCGCGTGCCACGTCGAATCGGTCTTCGACTTCGAATCACCTTCGGTGCGCAGCCGCATGCCGGTGTTGAACGCCGCGCCCGGAGCGCCGTTGCTCACGTCGAACGAAGCGCCGACGCCGATGCCCTTCCACGGGTTGAAGCAGGTCGCGAAGGTGTGGCCGTGCGCATCTTGCGCGGGCGCACACGCGAGCACCGTCGCGCTGATCAACGCGAGCGCGCTCATTCACTCTTCACACTCGGCGCGGGCAACGGCTCGCCGCCGACACGCAGCTGACGGCTCGAGTAGCGCGCGGGCGCCCAGAGGCTGAAGCGCAGGCCCGCGTTCGCCGAGAACTCCCAGCCCGTCATGCCCACCACGTCGTCGCGCCAGGTGCCGCGGCCGTCGACCACCAGCGTGAGCGGGTAGTCGTTGATGGAAAACAGAATCACCTCGTAGGCGAGCTTGAAGCGCAGGCGCGAAGGGTGCAGCGAGCGCCCCTCGACGCGCGGCGTGAAGTACAGCTTCTCGGCCGCCGCGTTGGCGATGAGGTGGTGGAAGCCGTTCTCGTCGAACGTGAAGTCCGCGTCGAGCGCGACGGTGGGCCGCAGCCCGACGCCCCGCGCGACCACGTCGTATTCAGCCGCGGGCCCGAGGCGCAGCCGAATGAACGACTCGAGGTCGTTGGAGCGCCAGATGTCGACCGCGCCGTCGAACTCGGCGATGGAAACGAAGCTGGCGCCGTTCAAGTACTCGATGCGCGCCACCTCGAGGCCGAAGCCGAAGTTGAGCGGTATGTCGGTGCGGCGCGGCTTGCCGAAGAACGTCGTCACCCACAGCGGTGAATGCGTGAGGCGCGCGCCCCACTCGTAGCGGAAGACCGAACCTTCGAAGCGGATGTCGCGAGGTGAGGCGCCCAGCCACACCTGCGTGTCGAGAAAGCGCATGCGGTGCTGCACGTTGCCGCGCTCGGGAATGACGTGAACGTTGGCCGAGAACTCGACCTTCGCGCGGCCCAGTGAGCCGGTGCCGTCAGGCCGGTAGTACGGCGCCCACGAGCCGCCGAGGTACACGCGCCGGCCCAGGTCGAAGTTCACCTGCACCACGCGGCCGCGGTCGTCGCGGTACCAACCGGCGGGCGTCTCAGCGACGGCTTCGTAGACGGGCCACTGCTCTTCCATCGCGCGGCGGGTGGTGTCGTCGAGCACCGACGCGCAGCCGAGGTGGATGCGGCTGAGCGGCTCGGCGCTCTCGACGCCATCGACCAGTACGGTGTTCGGTGACGCGAGGCACTGGCGGTACGGCGCGTTGCACTGCACGCGGTACGAGCCTGAAGGGACCTTCTTCGTCGGCTGCAGCTGAACGCAGAAGACCGGTTGGTTCCAGTCGAGGGAAGGCAGGTCGCCGGGCGGCGGTTGGACGGGAACGTCGTACGCAGCGAGTACGAGCAGAGAGACGGCCGTGAGCATGGCCGCGCGGCGGGTTCAGGGGGTGTGCCCGGGGTAGAGGCGCGAATTGCTGATCAATGCAGCGCAGGTTTCTGCGCAGCTGCGCGAGTTCATGACGCGCGCATGACGGCGGCGGTGCTGGGTCCTGATGCTCGTCTCTTCAAGACTGCCCTGGGGAACGCGGGCCTCATGGGCTCAGATTGTGCTCATCGCGCGGCAGGCTCCCCGGCTTCGGGCGAAGGTCCTTCTGGTACCGAGTTCGGTCCGCTTTCGCTCCCAGGCTCCCGGCCAGTTGCGCCGAAGCGTGCGTGACCAGCGCCACCAGTAGTTCGAAGCGAGAGGCCGCGCGTCACGAGCACGCACACCCGCCGAAGTGAATCTCACTCCCGCTTCAAGGCTCTGGCGTCGGCTCGCGTGACGTCTCCCAGCGCCGGAGCCGCCACATCGCCCACGCCGTACCGCGCAACGCCGCCGCGTGCTTCAGCCACACGTACGTCAACGCCTCGAAACCCGTGAAGAACCACGCCGTCATCAACGGCGGTGCCGCGCGTTCCGTCGACGGCCCATCACCCAGCCGCTTCGACGCCGTCAGCGCCATCGCGAAGATGATCAGGTCCCACACCCAACGCACCGCGAACAACGTGAGCGACAGCCGCGAAATACCGAGCGCGCTCACCACACCGCCGCGCACCAGCACCACCAGCGACGCGAACGCCAACGCCGGCAGCACCGCGTCGAGACACTTGAGCGGCAGCCGCACCAGGCCATACGCCCCCGCGCGCGGGTCGAAGATCAACCGGCGGAACTTGAGCAAGGTGGAGATGAAGCCCGCGAACCACCGCGTGCGCTGCCGAATGAAGCCCTTCACCGTCGACGGGCCCTGCGTGAACACCTGCGCGCGCAACACGGTCGCCACCTTCGGCGCACGGCCGCGCTCAACGCCATGCTCCATCACGCGGAACGTGAGCTCGTAATCTTCGGTGAGCGAATCTTCCGGGAGCCCGCCCACCGCGTGGAACACGTTGGCGCGAATGCCCGTGAACGCGCCCGGCACCTGATCCAACCCGCCGAGCGTCGACCACGCGATGCGCACCAGCGCGTTCTTCAGATACTCCGCGGACTGATTGCCCAGCAGCCAGCCTTCGCGCCCATTCGAGATGCTGACGACGCCCGTCGCCATGTCGACCTGCTCGTCCCGAAACGCGGCGGCCAGCCGGCGCAACGACCCCTCCGTGGGAATGGTGTCGGCATCGACGGTCACCAGCACCGCGTGCTGCGCGTGCCGCGACAGCGCGTTCAACGTCGCGCCCTTCCCCGAATGCGGAAGCCGAAACAGCTGCACGCGCGTGCCGTTCACCTCGCCGGTGAAGTGGTTCGAGGTCACCGCGGCGAGCCCGAGCGCGTCGACCAGCGCCTGCGAACTCCCATCGGTCGAGCCGTCGTCGCCGACCAGCAGCTCGTGGCCGACGCCGCGCTGCGAGGCCCACGCCTCGATGGTCTTCCGCGCGCCGCTCACGCCTTCGTTCCACAGCGGCAGCAGCACCGAGACCTGGGGCACCTCACCTTCGATGGGCAGCTCTTCGCGGAGCCGCGCGAACAAGGTGCGGATCAACACGAGGCCCACCGCCAGGTCGATGCCCACGAAGGCGAGCGCCGCCTGCAACGACGCCACGTCCATCATGCGCGCGCCGATGGGGTCGACACCGATGGCCACACACACGCACTCGAGCGCGATGAAGACCGTCACGAACGAGAGCACCACTTCCAGCGCGGTCTTCCAGGGGCTGCGGGCCACGATGGGCGTACATGACACAACCCCTGCTCCGAGATTCACCTCGCCCGACTCTTTCGACGGGCCGGGCTGATACCGACCCTTCGCACCCGCGAAGACGGGGCGTTTCGACACATTGCGCGTGCGTGAAGTCCTTACGCGCAACCCATGGCACGGACACTCATTCTGCGGATGGACATGACGCTCGATGGCTTCGTGTGTGGCACGCGCGGCGACATGGAGACCTGGGGACCGAAGCACTTCGACGGTGACGCCGAGCAGTGGGTGCTCGACAGCCTGTGGAACACGTCGGCACACGTGATGGGCGGCGAGACGTACCGCGGGCTCGCGTCGTACTGGCCGACGGCGACCGAGTCGTTCGCGAAGCCCATGAACGAGATCCCGAAGGTCGTCTTCTCGAGGTCGTTGCGTGACGACGAAGCGACGTGGAAGTCGACCACCGTGCTGCGGGGCGAGCTGCACAGCGAGATGACGAAGCTCAAGCGAGAAGACGGCAAGCCGCTGGTGGTGCACGGCGGTGTCCGCTTCGCGCGCTCGTTGATCAACAGCGGGTTGCTCGACGAAGTGGTGCTCTGCCGTCACCCGGTCGCCATCGGCCGTGGGCGCGGAATCTTCGACGACGTGAAGGGCGCGCCTCACCGACCCACGCGGATCATTTCGAGAGCAGCCCGCCGATCACCTGCTGCGCGATGGGGTGGTACTTCGCGCGGTTCTCCTCGAACGTGCGCTTCGCGATGGCCTTCGTCGACTCGCGTGCGTGCAGCGCGCCGTAGAGCGGCTTGAGGTACTTCATGCGGCCCACGCGCCCGAGGAACGCCTCCGCCGCTGGCACCACGGCGTCGTGACCGCTCTGCAGCGCCAGCGTCAACCAGCCAACGAGAACTTCGGAGTTGGTCGACTTCGACAGCGAGAACCGCTCATCGAGCGTCTTCAACTGCTCGGCGGTGAACGTGCGCGGGCTCCAGTCGAGGAAGAGCTGCCATTCCGTGGCGCTCCACTTCGTGGTGTCGGCCACTTCGGGAATGCGGCCCTTGAAGGCCTTCAGCGCGTCCAACTTCGACGACGAAGACACCGGCGCATTGGCGGGGACACCGGCTTCGTCGACCCACTGCAGATGGTTGACCTCAGTCAACAATCCCGGGGCCTGCGCCTCGACGTGTTTGAGGAAGTCGTCGGTGTTCGCCGACCCGAAGCGGTGCGCGTCGAGCCACGTCTTGAGCAGCACGTCGAACTTCTCGCGGCCCAGCTTCTCTTCGAGCGCGCGCAGAAAGAGGTAGCCCTTCTCGTACGGCACCACGCTGAACGCCTCGTCGGGGTCGATGCCGTCGAGGTTCGTGCGCAGCTTCGTGAGCTCGGGCGTGCCGGCCTTCACGAACTTCGCGACGGCATCGTCGAGATCATTCCGGCCCAGCGCGGCGTGAAGTGCGGCGACCTCCTTCCCTTCGAGCGCCTCGAGAATGCGCCGCTCGGCGAACACCGTGAACCCTTCGTTGAGCCAGAAGTGCTCGGCGTTGACGTTGGTGACGAGGTTCCCCGTCCACGAGTGGGCGAGCTCGTGCGCCACCACGTTCACCATCGAGCGGTCGCCCGCGAGCAACGTGGGCGTCAAGAACGTGAGCCGCGGGTTCTCCATGCCGCCGTACGGGAACGACGGAGGCATCACCAGCAGGTCGAAGCGCTCCCAGTCGTAGGCGCCGAACAGCTTCTCGGCCGCGACGATGTGGCGCTCGACGTCTTCGAATTCCCACGCGGCGCCCGGCAACACGCCCGGCTCGGCCCACACGCGCGAACGCGGCGAGAGGTCTTTCGACGCCAGGTCACCCACCGCGAACGCGAGGAGATACGGAGGAATCGGCTGCGGCAGCTCGAAGTGGAAGGTGCGCTGATCTCCCCTGTCTTCGTGGTGCAGCGGGGCCGCGGCCATCACCGCGGTCAACGCCCTGGGCACCGTCAGCTGCGCCTTGTACGAGATGCGGCGCGCCGGCGTGTCCTGACACGGCACCAGCGAGCGCGCGTGAATCGCCTGGCACTGAGAGAAGAGGTACGGCTGCTTGCCGCCGTGCGTCTGCGCGGGCTCGAGCCACTGCAGCGCGGACGCTTCGGCCGACGTGCGGTACTTGATGGTGACGGCCTCGCAACGCGCGGGCAGGTGAATGCGCAGCGGCGTGCCGAAGGCCGCGTCTTTCTCGAGCAGCTCGAAGGACAGCGTGGCGCCGTCGAGCGTGGTGACCTTCTCGATGTCGAGGTCGCGCGTGTCGAGGTCGAGCGGCAACGTCATCGGCGCCGCCGCGCGGAAGTGCAGCGTGGCCGTGCAGTCGAGGCGGTGTGTCGCGAAGTCGACCTTCGCCGACCAGTCGAGGTGACGCGTCGCGGGCTGCGTATCTTCGGTGACGGAGTGCGGGTCGAGGCGAGCCATGGGGACCCGCTTTCTGGCACATCTTCGCGATGTCGCAGCCGTGGCTGTACGCTGCGTGAACCGTGGGTGCCGACGAGGAAGACCGGACGAAGGTGGTGAGCATCGTCTACGGGCGGCGCTGGCGCCTCGAGTCACGGCTGGGCGCGGGCGGCATGGGCAACGTGTTCCGCGGCTTCGACCTTCAGGAGAACCGGCCCGTCGCCCTCAAGACGCTGGGCATGCACCTGGCCGACGACCCGGAGTTCGTGAAGCGCTTCGAGCGTGAAGCGCAGCTGCTGGCCCGGCTCAAACACAAGGCGCTGCCGGCCATCCACGAGCTGTCGCGGCACGAAGGCATGCCGTATTTCGTGATGACGCTGGTCGAGGGCAAGACGCTCGCCGAGCTGCTCGCCGAGAAGAAGAAGCTGATTCCGCGCTTCGTGTACTCGCTGCTGCAGCAGCTGAGCTCGGTGATGGCCTACCTGCACGCGCGCGGCGTGGTGCACCGCGACTTGAAGCCCGAGAATTTGATGGTCGACGACGCAGGCCGGTTGTCGCTCATCGACTTCGGCATCAGCGCGCAGACCAACGTGACGCGGCTCACGCTGCCGGGCGTGGCGTTGGGTACGCCGCTCTACATGGCGCCCGAGAGCATCACCGTCGGCAAGGCCACGCCCTCGAGCGACGTGTACGCGATGGGGTTGCTGGCGTTCACCATGCTCACCGGCGAGCACCCCTTCGCGCGCGAAGACCGAAACGGCATGCGCACGCGGCAGGTCAAGGAGGTGCCGCCCGCTGCTTCCACCGTGAGCGCCGGTGTCAGCGTGGGCATCTCGAAGGTGATTTCACGCGCGCTCGAGAAGACGCCTTCGGCGCGGTTCGCGACGGCCGGTGACTTCGTGGAGGCGCTGCGGGTCGCGTGGGGCTTCGAGAAGCTCCCCGGCGACGAGAACACCGACGAAGTGACGAGCGACGTGGCGCGCACCGCCCCTGACCTGGGGCTCGTGGGCCCGATGCCGACGCGAAACGAGCGCGCCATCAACGACGAGTCGGCGCGCCCGACCGACGCCCATCAGCGCAGCACGCTGCTCGACGAGTCCGACGACTGATCAGTCGCGGGTTCCCCGAAATTCGAGAAAAAAAGAAACGCCACGCAACAACTCGTCGGCATCTCCGAGAACTCCTTTGAAGGCAGCTCGCGGGGAACACCTCGCGATGCCCTTCACAACCCCCCGAACCGGAGCAGACCAATGACGAGCATCAAGAACACCACTGCGCGTAGCGGCAATTCCATGTCGTCCAACCGGCTCGAGGGTCGCTTCGCTGCCGAGCAGCGCAAGCTCAACCGCGGCGTGGCGCGCGGCACCATCACCCAGGGCGAAGCCTCGAAGCTGCAGTCGAAGATGGACGACCTCCACAAGCGCTTCTCGGCCGACGCCTTCGAGGGCGGCAGCGGCAAGGGCGCGGCGAACTTCGCCAGGGAGCTCAAGGCCTTCGGCTCCGAGCGCAAGGGCGCGGCGGGCAACGACGAGGTCGACCTCAACCAGCGCTCGTCGAACATCGACAAGCGCATCGAGAACGGGCTCAAGAACGGCGCGCTCACCGAGCAGGAGGCCTCGGCGCTCAAGGAGAAGTCGGAGGCGCTCAAGAAGGAGCTCGCCGCCGGTGGCGACCCCAAAGAGCTCGCGGCGAAGTTCAAGGCGCTGAGCAAGGAAGTGCGCGCCGAGCGTCACGACAACGAGCTCGACCCGGCCAGGCGCAAGGAGAACTTCCAGAAGCGCATCGACAAGGGCATCGCCGATGGCAGCTTGACCGAGCAGGAAGCGGCGTCGCTCAAGGAGAAGCTCGGCGCGCTCGGTGATGACCCGTCGGCCATCAACGCGCTCAGCAAGGACATCTGGAAGTCGCGTCACAACGGCCAGGTCGACACCGCGAAGATGGGCACCGCGCTGCAGGACAAATTGAGCTCGAAGGAAGGCCAGGCCACGCAGGGCGGCCAGTTCGCCGAGCTGCAGGCGCAGCTCCAGCAGCTGATGCAGACCGGCGCGATGAACGCGAGCGTGCGCATGAACACCATGCGCGAGCGCCTCAACGGGATGATCTGAAGAACACGTAACGACAGCTGCAAGTCAGCGGTGGCGCCCGGCGACGTGTCGGGCGCCATGTCGTCGTTCCCGTGGGGATCAGCGCGCTTCTTCTGCCCGGTGCGCGTGCGAGATGGCCGTGCGCAACGCGGGCCCCAGCTTTTCGGGGTTGAGCAGCACCTTGCCGTCGTGAACCGCGGCGACTGCTTCGGCCTTCACGTCGAAGTCGCCGGAGTTCTCGACGTAGATCTGCAGCCCGTGCGCGTGAACGGCGCGCACCGCGCCGAACATCGTGCCGCCTTCTTTCAAGTAGACCTGATCTCCGACCTGCACTCGCGTCATTGAAGGCCTCCGAAGTTGGGTTCGGAGACTTCAGTAGCCCCGTCGAGTACGCGCGGCACCGGGCCGAAAGGCCTGGGGCTGAATCAGACCCACGTCTCGGGAATGCGCGAGGCCTTCAGGTCGCGCAGACCTTCGGTCAACAGCGGCAACAACGTCTGCGCCGCGGCCGGCTTCGGGTTCGCCGACGACAACTTCGTCTCGAACTCGGCGATCTTCGCCAGCGCATCGGCGCGCGAGAGCGACTTGAAGTCGGGCGCGGTCATGCCGAGCGACTCGAAGCCCGCCTTCACCTGACCGGCGTACGCGTTCTGGAAATTCCCGGCGACGGTCTTGGTGAAATACAGAAGACGAATCGTCGAGTCGCGCCGCGCCTCGAGGGCCGCGCGCTCGTTGGCCGGCAATTCCGGGTGCTGCAGCAACCGCTGCACGTCGTTGTAGTGCTCGCGCAGCGGGCCGGTCTGCGAGTCGACGACCTTCGTCGCGCCGCTGTTGAACGAATCGAACGTGGCCTGGCCCCGCGTCACCGCGTCACGCACCTCGGCCAGCGGCGCCGGCGCAGAGCCATCGAGGTAGCCGTGCTCCTTGCTCCACACGGCGACGTTCTCGCCCTTGCGCGTACCGGCCGCGAGCTCCTTGGTGAGCGCTTCTTTCGTGCCGCGCGTCGCGGTGTCCCAGCGCGAGAGGTGCGCGGTGGCACCGGAGTACGAGCCCGGCGCCGAGCCCGTGTACGCCCAGATGGTCTTCGCGTTGGGGAACATGCCGCGGTACTTGTCCATCAGCGGCTCGCCGCCCGAGTAGCAGGCCGAGAGGTGCAGATCTTCGACCGAGCGCGCGGCGCGGGGCATCGCTTCAGCCAGCTTGCCGAGGTCGTCGAACTTCAACATGCCGTTGTGGTCACCCCACGTGCCCGAGCCCACGTTGTGGCCCGAGAGCACCATGCGCGCGGGAATCTGCCCGCCCTTCTCGGCCGTCGCCCAGATCTGCGCGATCTGCGCCATCTCGTCGCGCGCGTCGGCGCCGGCGCCGTGAATGGCGTCGGCGATCTTCGTGGTCTGTTCGGCCGGCAGACCGAGCGTCAACGCGAACGACTTCGAGCCTTCGCGCGTCGACAGGTCGTGCGAGACCGAGCGGCCCTGCGCGTCACGCGTGGTGATGGTGTCGTTGACCCTGGTGTCCTTCACGTGCGTCACGTTGACGCCGCGGCCCTTCAGGTGCGCCGCTTCGTGCGCCGAGCTCTCGTTCATGCCGACCAGCACCACGTCGTTGTTCGACTTGGGCGCCCAGCCCGCAGGAGCCGGCGTGGTGGTGTTGGTGTTCGTCGCCGGCGTGGGGCTGCGGCCGGGAATGGTGAGCGTCCACCCGACCTGAATGTTGCCGGCGTTGGTCGCGAGCCCGGGGTAGCGCGCCTTGTTGGCGTCGACCATCTGCTGCACCGTCACGCCGTTGCGCTGCGCAATGCGCGACATCGTGTCGCCGGAGACCACGCGGTGCGTGTCGGCGTTGTTGGAAGTCGAAGGCTGCGTGACGTTCGTCGTACGGCCAGAGACAGGAGCGGGCATGCGGGGCACCCTGCCACGCACACATGCGACAGATCCACTCCGCTCCTGTAATTACGCACTCTTAGAAGTTAATAGAATGTAAACGTGCTGACCACAGCCAGAACGTAAGCCGTCAAAAACACGTTGGGTTAACAGCCCGCGCCGCCAATGAGACGTGCCGTCGATGGGTTCGCAGCGTCGTTGATGGTGGTGCTGTGCCTGCTGTGGGGGCTGCAGCAGGTGGTCATCAAAGCCGCCGCCACCGACGTGTCGACGGTGCTGCAGGCGACGCTTCGTTCGGGCGTGTCGGCGGCGCTGGTGTGGCTGTTCAGTCGCTTCGTGCTGCGCGAGCGGTGGCTCGAAGGCGTGGCGCGCGGGCCGGGCATCGTCGTCGGGGTGTTGTTCGCCGCCGAGTTCCTCTTCATCGCCGAAGGGCTGCGCTTCACGTCGGCCGCGCACATCGCGGTGTTCCTCTACACGGCGCCGTTGTTCGCGGCGCTCGGGCTTCACTTCAAGGTGCCCGATGAGCGCCTGTCGCGGGTGCAGTGGGGCGGGCTGGCGCTGGCGTTCTCGGGCATCGCGGTCTCGTTCCTCGGCTCCGACGGCGCTGATCATTCCCTGGTGGGAGATCTCCTCGGTGTGGCTGCCGGCGCGGCCTACGGGCTGACCACCGTCGCGGTGCGCACCAGCCGGCTCAGCGAAGCGCCCGCGTCGCAGACGCTGTTCTACCAACTGGCCGGCGCGTTCTTGCTGCTGGGGCCGGTGGCGTTGATCAGCCGCGCGCACTTTCACGGCACCGCGCTCGCGTGGGGCAGCGTGGCCTTTCAGGCCCTCATCGTCTCGTTCGCGAGCTACCTCGCGTGGTTCTGGCTGCTGCGGAAGTACAAGGCCGCGCAGCTGGGCGTGTTGTCGTTCATGACGCCGTTGTTCGGCGCGGCGATGGGCGCGCTGGTTCTGCGTGAGTCACTCGACTCGGCCTTCATTCTCGGTGCACTGCTGGTGATGGCTGGGTTGCTGGTGGTGACCGTGCGGCCGCGAACGGCCTGATACGGTGCCCGCGTGTCGTGGCGTGCCCTCGTCTTTCTGTCGTTGCTGGCGTGTGAGCCGCTGCCTCCGACTCCGCCCGCGCATCGCGCGAGTGAGCAGCTGATCACCTGCAACGCGTCGAGCGTGCGCATCACGTCCATCGAACATGCGTTGGAGGTCATCAACGCCTTGCCGAAGCCCGTCGACGGCCCGTGCTTCGTGGCAGCGCTGCCCAGACCGTTGAAGCTCGTGGCGTCGAGCTCGGTGGTGAGCGCGCAGCCGTCGTTCAGCCGTGAATCGCCGCGCATGTTCCTGATGCTCGACGGGCTCGTCGCGACCGTGGTGCCCGAAGGTGATGGCGCCAGGGTGCTGGAGTTCGGTCAGTGGTCGAGTCAGACCCGCACCATCAAAGGCGAGATTGACTTGCCGGTGACCGGAGCGCTGCCCCTCGACGCGGCGTACACGCACGTGGCGTCGATGCGCATGGGCACGAACTGCGGGCTGTGTCACACCGCGGAGCGCGAAGAGAAGCCCGGCGTGTTCAGCTCGGTCGCGTACCGGCCGCAGAAGCGTGAAGAGATTTCAGTCGGCGCGCTCAGGGCTCAACACGACGCGTGCGTGGCCGACGGCGGGGTCGATGGGGCGTGCGCGATGTTCCACGCGCTGTTCGACTTCGGGCCCGTGGAGCAGGGCGCGTTCTCCGCGGAGATCCGCACTTTCGGGCCTTGAGAGACGGGCGGGCCGCGTTCGAGAGCCCGGCCACAACGAACAGGCACCTCGACCTCGAGCGCGCCTTCACATGGTCACCGGGCTTCGTGGCCGTTCACGCTTCGGTGGTCAGTTGACCCCGTGGGCACCGCCGGTCGTTTGCCGACTTGAGCTCGCTCGCGCGTGGCGAGAGCCCGCTGGCGACGGAGCACCGCCGAAGAGCTCTCAGACCCGCCCCCCGTCTTTGCTGATCAGTCGCGCGCGCACGCCGGCACGGGCGACGCCACCGCATCACACGGGTGCCACAGGCGACCCAACTGGTTCGGCCGCAGCTGCGTCGTGGGCACGTCGCCACCCACCACCGTGCCGCACGAGTCGACCGCGTCGAAGCCGATGCTGGCGCACGCCGCGCCGGTGGTCGATTGATACGGCGCGATGCGGGCGATCGCCGTCGCCGGCGTGAAGTTGGGGTTGCTGGTCACCTCACCGGGAGCAATCCGCAATTCGCTCTGCCCACCACCGGTGTTGTTGAACCAGCCACTGCACAGGTTCGGGCCCTGCATGGTGAGCGTCGAAATGCGCAGGCCGTACAGCCCCGAGCTCTCCCCTCCGAGCCCGGCGCCGCACTGCGAGTACTGCCGCCCGCGCGTCGCCACGTACACCCCGCGCGGAGGAATCACGTCACTCGTCCCGAAGTTCATCCACCGGAAGCTGTTCGCGGACGCGTTGTTGTTGCGATACGCGAAGTGGAACCCATCGAGCGCCACCGGGCAGTTCGACACATTCGTGATCTCGATCGACTCGCCGGCCTGACACGAATCATTGGTGCAGCTCGACGAACACGCGCCGTCACCGTTCACCACGTATTCACTCAACACCACGTTGTCGCGCGTCGGGGCCACCGGCGTGGTGCACGTCTCGACGACGTCGACCGTCAGCGTGGTCGGCAGCGAACAGCAGGCCGCGTCACTGGTGCGGCACGCGCGCAGTGACAGCTGCGTCGGCGTACCCGGCATCGGCCCTCCCGCCGCCACGCGCGCTGCGGGGCGCAGGTAGTTGTGGCCGGCCACCGCCGCCGCGAGCTCCGTCGAATCACCGTGCCGCGACAGCACGTAGCGCAGGCCCGACGGCACCGGCGAGAACTGCACGATGGGCCGGCCGTCCCAGCTCGTTCCACAGGCCGTACTCGCAGGCGGCGCCGGCGGCGACGTGCACGCGCTCACCTCGACACGCGCTTCACAGCAGCGCTTCTGACCGTCGTCGTCGGTGGCGCAGAAGCTCAACGCATACGAGCCCGGCGCATCGGGCGTGAAGGTGTACGTGTCCCCGCTCGCACGCACCGTGAGCATCGACGTCGCGGGCTTCGTCTCGAGCACCCAGTCCATCAACGTGATGGTGCCATCGTCGTCGCTCGCGCTCGCGGCCAGCGTCACCGAGCCGCCGATGAGCAGCGTCTGCACCGGCGGGCACACCACGTTCGGAGCCGGGCACGCGCCTTCGTCGGTCTCGCCATCACAGTCGTTGTCCACGCCGTCGCACACCTCGGGGGCCGGCTCACCGGCGAGGCACTCGGCGCCGCAGGCAGCGACTTCACGTTCACACGCGCCGACGCCGCACTTCTGCGTACCGAGCGCTTCGTCGACCGCGTCGTCGCAGTCGTTGTCGACGCCGTCACACACCTCTTCAGTGGGCAGCGCAGGCGTGCACGCTTGCGGCATGCCGTTCACGCACGAGGGCACTTCACGGGCGCAGGCGCCGACGCCGCACTGCTCCGTCGGCAGCGCTTCGTCGATGTCGCCGTCGCAATCGTTGTCGAGCCCGTCGCAGATTTCGTCGACGCAATCAGGCAGTCGAACCACGTTCGGCCCACGGCAATCACACGCAGAAACGAAGAGCAGCACCCCGAACATCAGCTGACGCATGCGACGGCGAGTAATCGAAAGACGGGGTCGCTGTGTGACAGCCAGGTGGAGACTCCGTGACCAACGGTTGCGCCGGCTCTCAGCTTCGTGCTTTTGCCGCGGCTCATGCGAGGCACGCTGTTCACGATGCTGCTTTTCACGACGGCCTGTGGCCCCGTGATGTCGGGCCCGGACGGGTCAGTGGAAGACGGCGGCACGTTCCCCGACGCCGGAAGTACCAACTGCCAGGAAACGTACCGTCGGTGTGAAGTCGAGTTCCGCTTCCGGGCGCTCGACGAGCAGTCGGTGCAGGTGCGCGGCGACTTCGCGGCCGACGGGTGGACGGTGGGCGTGCCGATGAAGCGCGAGGGCAACGAGTGGGTCGCGCGCGTGTCGGCGCAGTGGGGCTCGGCGATTCAGTACAAGTTCCTGATCAACAACCAGCTGTGGTCGACCGATCCCGCGAACCTGCAGGTGATCAACGGCAACAGCGTGCGCACCGGCGTTCGCTGCGAGACCTTCACCTGCCCCGCGAACGCGCCTGAAATCGGGGCGTTCGATTGGCGCGATTCGGTGATGGCCTTCATCTTCGTCGACCGCTTCTACGACGCCGACCCGTCGAACAATTGCAACGTGCCCGGCGTGATTCCCGAGGCGCAGTACAAGGGCGGCGACTGGAAGGGCGTGACGCAGAAGATCAACGAGGGCTACTTCGATCGCCTCGGCGTGAACACCCTGTGGCTCACGGTGCCGCTCAAGAACCCCACCGTCGCCGGCGGCGGAGGCGACGGGCGCATGTACTCCGGCTTTCACGGCTACTGGCCCATCGACCTCGAGAAGTACGAGTCGTGTTTCGGCACGCGCGAAGATCTGGTGGCGCTCGTCACCGCCGCGCACGCGAAGGGCATGCAGGTGCTGTACGACTTCGCGATGGTGCACGTGCACAGCCAGTCGACGCTGTGGCAGCAGCACCCCGACTGGTTCTGGTCGCTCTCGTTCAACGGAGGCCAGTGCACCTGTGACGACAACGGCGTGTGCCCGTGGAATCAGCAGGGTCATCGGTGCTGGTTCGCCGACTACCTGCCGCACTGGAACTACACGGTGGCCGCGGCGCGCGACTACACCGTCAAGCAGGCGGTGTGGTTGTTGGAAGACACCAACGCCGACGGCTTCCGCCTCGATGCCATCAAGCACGTCGATGATTCGTGGTTGCTGCAGCTGCGCGTCGAGACCGAGAAGCTGGCGGCGAAGCGTTCACCGCGCCCGCGCATGTACTTCGTGGGGGAGACCTACGACTTCGGCAACCGCGCGTACCTGAAGTCGTTCGTCGACCCGGCCACCAAGTTGGACGGCCAGTTCGACTTCCCGCTGCGGCTCGAGTTGATGGAAGCCGTGGTGACGCGGCGCTCGACGATGACGGCGCTGCGCAACTTCGTGGACAGCAACGACACGTTCTACGGGCCGAACACCTTGATGAGCCCGTGGATCGGCAATCACGACCTCGGGCGCATCATTCACATGGCTGAAGACACGCCGATGTGGGGCAACCCGTACTCCGACGGCAAAGACCGCGCGTTCAACAACCCGCCGACGGTGCCGAACTACCGGCGGCCCTTCGAGCGCGTGGCCAACTCGTTCGTGTTCCTGCTGACGAGCCCGGGTGTGCCGTTGATCTATTACGGCGACGAAATCGGCCTCGCGGGCGCGGGCGACCCGGACAATCGGCGCTTCATGCAGTGGACCGGCTTGTCCGCTGATCAATCGTGGCTGCGTGCGCGGGTCGAAGTGCTGGGGCAACTGCGCCGTGATTTGCCGGCGCTCCGTCGGGGTACGCGCACGTCGATCTCCGCGACTGACGACACGTACCTGTATTCGATGAGCGACGGCGCAGAGACGGTCTACGTGGCCATCAACCGGGGTGACTCGGAAGAGACGGTGAGTGGGCTGCCGTCGCGCACGCTGAACGATCTCTACAACCTGGAATCGGTGAGCGGGCCGTCAGTGCGCGTGCCGGCACGCAGCGCGCGCATCATGAAGTGATCAGCCATTTCACGCCGCGAGATGGACTTCGCTCGCGGGAAGGTGCGCCTGACTCGCCGACACTCGGCCGCAAAGTTCGTGAGCCCAGCTGAACCAGCGCGTCAGCCCACGGCGTAGACGCGTTCGACCGCACCCAGCGGCTCGAGCCTCGGGCCGGTCGCCTTGTTCTGACCGAGCTCCTTCGCGCCCGGGTAGTGCTTTTGAACTTCATCCTTCATCACCGCGAACGGCGGGCCGTCCAACTGCTCCTGCGGATACTCGAGGGTGATCAACAACCCGCGCTTCGCCAACGCCTTCACGTGCGCGACGTACTTCTCACGCAGCACAGGCGGCAGGGCGATGAGCGCGGCGCGGTCGTAGAAGGCGTCGACTTCACCCACGTCTGTCGGCGTCACTGCGAAGAAGTCGCCGGCGAAAATCGTGATGCCCGCCGCGCGGTATGCCGTCAGCACGCCCTTCTTCGTGACCTGGGCGTCGAGCCCGTGCTCCGCAAAGAACGCCTTCACGGCGTCTTCGACCAGCTCGACACCGACGACTTCGAGTCCCTGCGACGCGAGGTACGCAAGGTCTTCGCTCTTCCCGCACAGCGGCACGAACACGCGCCTGGCTTCACGAAGAACTTCGAAGTGAGCCACCAGCGACTCATTCGGTCTGCCCTCGTGAAATCCGATTTTTCCTTCCGCCCAGCGGCTCTTCCAGAAGTCGGGTTGCATTGTCGCCGCAAGGTAACGATGGTGCCGGCGACATGCTCCTCTCACTGCTCATCGTTCTGTCTGCGAACCCGAAGCCGACGTGCGAACAGTTGTGGCCGCAGGTCTGGGCCGCGCTCGAAAAGCAGGAGTTTCAGGACGGCAAGCCGCCGATGTTCGACCGGGTGCCTCAGGCGAAAGAGCGCTTCGCCAACGCGTGGATCGGCGAGTGCAAACGCTTCACGCCCGAGGAGCTCGCCTGCGCGCGTGGAGAGACGCTGGAGAAGGAGCTCGCTGCGCTGAAGAAGAAGCTGCAAGCCGAGAAGATGCCGAAAGAAGACCTCGACACCGGGCTCAAGCACGCGCGCATGCACTGGACGATTCTGGAGTGCAAAGAGGTCGACCGTTCCATCGACCGTGCGGCGAACCTGGTCGCCACCGACGCGGGGCTCTGATCAGAGCACGTACTCGCCGTTCACCGGCGTGACGGGCGCAGGCAGGTCCTTCTCGCCGAGCATCTCGAGCAGGTTGATCTCGATGTTGCGGGAGATCTGATCGAGCGCGAGCCCCGTTGGCGTCGGCTCGAACGGGTTGAGCAACATCTGCCCGATGGTGTGAATGGTGATGAACACGTAGCCGATCAACCAACCGAACAAGATGGCCCACGCGCCGATCGCGTTCCCCACCACCGCGGTGATGCTGATGATCAACAGGAACACGAACCAGTACGTGTAATAGCTGTAGGTCGTCGGAAAGACGGTGCTCTTGATGCGCTCGGCTTTCCCCATCTCGTTGGTGAGATTGCTCAACGCGCGCTCGAGCTCGAGCAGCTGATACCCGTCGATCTTCTTCTCGGCGTACGCGGTCTGCAGCGCGCGGCCCTGCATCAACAGAATGGCGTTGTGACGATTGCGCGTGCTCTGAATCACGTCACGGTCCGCGTCGGTCAGGTACTCGCGCCACGTGCCGCCCTTGCTGCCGCGAAGGAAGTCCTTCAGCGCGTAGATGAAGGAGATCTGCCGGCGCACCAGCTGCTTCGAGGTTGCGGTGTCACCCATGAACGTGATGACCAGCCGCGCCCAGGTGCGTGACTCGTTCACCAGCCCGCCCCAGATGATCCGCCCTTCCCACCAGCGACCGTAGGCCTGGTTGTTGTTGAAGCCGATGAAGAACGCGAGCGCGCTGCCCAGCATCGTCGGCACCAGGGCCGGCACTTCGAAGTGCGGTTGCAGGAGGTACTTGTTCAGGAAGAACGCACCGACACAGGTCGCCACGACGATGGCTCCGGCGCGACCGGTACCGCTGATGATGCGAGGGAGACGAACGCGGTGCGTGACGAGCATGGGCGCGCTGTCTAGTACCCTCACCGTTTCATGCGAACGCTTCTCGCTCTGACGACGTTGACGCTGCTCGGCTGTGGAGCGCCGTACGAATTCACGACGGATCGCAGCAGCTACGCCAGGGGCGAGACCATCACCCTGCGGTTGGTGAACAACACCATCGGCACTCCCTCGTATTCGTTGTGTGACGTGAGGAGTGAACCGCAGCTGCGCGCCGAGCCCCGGGTGTGCGCGGCGATTCTGGTGTACCTGCAGGCGTTCGAAGCGGTGACCGGCGGGTACGCGATCGCGGCCGACGCTGACGTTGGCGAGTACGTGCTCAACACGCTCGTGGGCGGCACCGTGGTGTCGACCGCGCCCATCATGGTGACCGAGTAGCCGTGCTCACCGACCGCCACCGTCGAATGCTCGAGCGCGCGTCGCGGGCGCCGAGCGGCCACAACGCACAGCCCTGGCTGGTTCGGGTTCAGTCGGCTGATCAGTGGATCATCAGTGCGGATCCGTCGCGGCGCCTTCCAGCGGTTGATGGAGATGACCGTGAGTTGAGGATCTCCCTCGGCGCGTTCGTCGAGGCGCTGGTCATCGCCGGTGCCGCGGAGGGAATTCGCGTCTCAGGTCGCACCGAGCTGACGTTGAGCGAGATGACGCCGGACACCTCGGGCGTGCACGAGCTGGCACTGCGACGAACGATTCGTGGGCCCTATGCGTCACGTGCGCTGTCAGCAGCGGACATCGCGGCGTTCGACGCGCACTATTTCCCACCGGGCGTGCTGCGTGAAGCGACGGTCGAAGCGACTCGAGCGCAGGCACTTCGTGACGACGCGCAGCGTGAGCTCATCGAGTGGATCCGCTGGACGAAGAAGGAAGCGGAAGAGAAGCGCGACGGGCTCTCACTCGCGGCACTTGGAATCGGCGGGGTGACGGCGTGGATCGCCGGGACGTTCATGCGCAAGGAACGCCTGCTTGCGAAGAGCGCTCGTGAATCGCAGGCGGCCGATGCCGGCCGGTTGATCGATCGGAGCGGCGGCTGGCTGGTGCTCACGGGCGCTGATCCGTTCGACGTGGGCCGACGGTTGTTGCGCGTGTGGCTCGAAGCACGTCCACGTGGAATCGCGATTCAACCGATGTCACAGGCGCTCGAAGAGTCGCCGTGGCGAGAGGCGTTGCGCGGCCAGCTCGGGCTCGACGAACAGCCGCAGATGCTGCTGCGTGTTGGCTACGTGAAGAGCTACCCGCCGCCAGTCAGTCTCCGTCGCGACGTCTTCCGTTTCTGAGGCGCTCACACGAGTCGCTCGTTGATGACGGTGACCTGCATCGTGGGAGTGCCGCATGAGCAGATGCCGGCATCAACCCATCACCCTCACGTGAAGGTCCTCAAAGGTTCCCGCTCAGCGAGTCGCTCCGATTGAAGGACGAGGGCTTCGAGATCGAACTCACGCCTCCAGAGCGCACACGAGGTGAATCGCGACGAGTCGCAGCACCATGCGAGTCAACTGGCCTCGCTGCCCGACGCGCGCGTCTCTGCCTCGGTCTCCACAACGAGCGACTCCAGGGGCCATCTTCTTCAAGGCGCGGTCATGTGGATCTTCGCTTCACTGATCTCACGGTGCATGCTCACGACCATGCGCTCATGGTTCGCGGTCGCGGTGTTGTTCGTGGCGTGCGGTTCGCCAGTTCAGACGGAAGACGGTGGTTCGACGGGCGGCGGCTCGGCAGCCGCGGGTGGAGGAACCGCGACTGGCGGCGGATCAGCGACCGGCGGCGGATCAGCGACCGGTGGTGGATCAGCGACTGGCGGTGGGTCAGCGACCGGCGGCGGTTCAGCGACCGGTGGCGAAACGGGTTGGGAGAACGTCGATCCCCTTGCCGATGCGGGAACGGTGACCACCGTCTCTACCGGCTTTCAATTCACCGAAGGTCCGGTCTGGGTCCCCTGGCTCGGCACCTTCCTCTTCAGCGACATCCCGGCGAATCAGATTCGCATTCACCAACCCGGTCAGACGCCCGCGACGACGGTCTTCCTCACGCCGAGCGGAAATTCGAACGGCCTCGCGCTCGCGCCCAACGGCGACCTGATCATCTGTCAGCACGAAGGCCGCGTCTCACGCCGACAACAAGACGGCGGCACCTCCGTCGTCGCCGCGCAATTTGACGGCGGCACGCTCAATTCTCCCAACGACGCCGTGGTGCGCAGTGACGGCACCATCTTCTTCACCGACCCCACCTACGGAGGCTCCGGTTCTGTGGGCACGCGCGGCGCGTACCGCGTGTCTCCGAGCGGCGAGGTCAGCCGCGTGTATTCGACGAACAATGGCCAGCCGAACGGCGTCACGCTCTCACCCGATGAAACGATTCTCTACGTCTCTGATTCGCAACTGAGTGAAGTGCGCCGCTTCGACGTCGCGCCCGACGGCACCACGTCGAACGGCGCGCGTTTTCTGCAGACGAACTCCGGCGGCAACGGCGGTCAGGGGGGCGACGGCATCACCACCGACTTCGCCGGCAACCTGTACGTGACCACCAGCGCGGGCGTGAAGGTCTACCGGCCCGACGCCGGCTACCTCGGCACCATCGCGGTGCCGCAAGAGCCGGCGAACTGCGCGTTCGGCGGTGCCGACCACAAGACGCTCTTCATCACCGCGCGCACCGGCGTGTTTCTGATTCAGCTCAACGTTCCCGGGCCGTACTGATCAGCCGCGAGCCACCAGGCGCGCACGCTGATCAGCCGGACCAATCGTCGCCACCAGCCCCGACGTGAACAGCAACGCGTCGTCCTCCATGCCGTCGCTGAAGATGACCCCGCCCGACGGCATGAGCGACTCGAGCTGGAGCACGCGCTCGGCGTTCACCACGCCGAACGACTCGGCGACGGTCGACTGCTTCGACGCGAACGGCTCGCGCACCACGAAGTACAACTTGCGATCGCTGCGCTCGAGGTTCACCGGCGTCACCGTTCCCCCGAGCGCGCGCGCCATCGCGAACACGCTCGACAACCAGCCGGTGGAGCCCGCGCCGGTCGACACGATGACGCCGCTCGATGAGTGTCGAACCCACCCGCTCTTGCCGATGTTCAAGCGGTACTGCGACGACACGTGCGTCCGCGCGCCGATGTAGAGGTCGTTGAACGCCAGCAACCGCTGCCCGTCGCTCAACTTCGCTTCGGCGAGCGTCACTTCGTCGATGACCGCGCGCTGACTGACCGTCGCATCGACGGCCTGTCGAACCTCGTCAACGCGAAACGGCAACAACACGCCGTCGAAGCGCTCGGGGTCGGGGTTCACGCCGATGAGCGGCTGCGCACCGACGTACTTCGCGGTGTTGGCGACCAACCCGTCCTGGCCGAGCGCCACCACGAGGTCCGTCGGCGCGAACAGGTACGTGGGCACCACCGCGCGGTCGAGCACCTGCACCTTGAGCCCCGACTTCTCGACCTGCGCGCGCGTCTTCTCGAGCGAACGTGAATAGGTGTCGTGCTCACGCTCGTAGTCGGCGAAATCGAGGCCGGCCTGCTGCAGGTAGAACTTCGCCTGGCCCTTCGTGTTGAAGCGCTCGATGAGCCCGTCCAGTCGCGTGCGCCGGGTCACCAGCACGAGCTTCTCGAACATGGCTCACCTCTTCGCGGGAATGAGTGAACGGAGGAGGTCCGGGCTCACGTTGAGCTCCCCAATCTTCGACGCGTTCTCCGCGAGCTCACGGAACGCGACGGCGATCATCGCCGCGGGATCCATCTGCCCCGCCGACAACGCCGAGAGCACCTTCCAATCGAGCTCCTTCACGGGCTCCAACTTCGCGCGCAGCGCAAACGCCGCGGCCTCTGCCTGCGTGCGCTCGTTCGCGGCGGCCAGCTGTACGAGCTGCTCGCGCTCCTTCTCGAGGTGAATCTCGCCGGCCAGCTTCGTCTCCTGAATGTGGCGGCGCTGCTCTTCGACCATCACCTCGGTCTGCAGCTCCGATTCACGAATGCGGCGCTCCTGTTCGACGGCGGCCTTGCGGCGCTCGTGAATCGCCTCGTCACTTCGTCGCTGCAGTGCTTCACGCGCTTCTGCCTCGAGCGCGCGGCTCATCTCTGGAGTCGGCCGCACCAACAGAATCGACAACGCCAGCACTTCGATGCCGAGCATCTCGACGGCGCTCGCAGTGCGCAGCTCGGCGAGCACTTCTTTCTCGAGCGCTTCGGTCGAGGTGAGCGCGGCCCTCAATTCCCACCGCTGCGTCACCGCGCGCGTCAGCACCTGCGCGGTGTGCACCAACCGCTCCTCGACCTTGCGTGGATCATCGGAGCGATAGACGCCATCGCCCGTCACCGTGAAGTCGAGCAGCGCGGCGAGCTTCTTCGGGTCGACCACGCGCCAGGTGAGCTGCCCCTGAATGGTGACGGTTTGAAAATCAGCGGTGACCTCGGTGAACGCGAACGGCACGTCGGCGCTCGACAGCGGCACCTGCACCAGGGTCGTGGTGGGCGCCCAGTAGAGAAACGACAGCCCCGCGCCTTCGCGCTTGAGCTGCCCACCCTTGAACTGCATCACCCACGTCGTCGGCGCCGCCTTCAGATAGCGAATCAAGTGTTAACTCCTTTTGATAGAGTCAACACGACTTTAAACAGCGCGATTCCTGACTTCAACTCGAAGCGGGCAGCACCTCGAGCGCCGAGTTGTTGAGGTGGAGGTCGTCTTTTCCGAGCGCGCGGAAGGTGACCTGCTGCCCGTCGACGGTCTGCACTTCGCCGTCTTTGAGCATCAGCCCGTCGGCGAGCGAGCCGGCGATGGCGCGGAGAAGCCCTGCGACCGCGTCCCAACGTTCACCGGGCACGTCGCGCACCACGAGGTCGGGGCGACCGAACTTCTGAAGTCCGCGGGTGTGAATGGTGGCGGTGGGTGAAGTGGGTTCGGCTTCGACGACGATGTTGATGTCGGTGGTGAGCGTGAACGGCCGGCCTGCGGGCCAGGAGGCGACGTCTTCACCTTTCCAGAAGCGGTTGGTCTGCGCGTCGAGCACCACCTGCGCACCACGGGCGATGAGCCACTGCGCGGTCGCCCAACCGGCTTGCAGGTGCGTGAGGTCCTTCGCGTCGTCGCGGCTGATCAGCACGGCGGTCAACTGCGTCGCGGTGTCGAGCGCGCGCAGGTCTTCACCGAGCGCCTGCGCCGCGAGCACGCGCAACGAGCCGGAGCGGAAGCCGTCGAACCACGCGGCGTCGACGGAACGGGGCAGCTCGCGAACGTCGACGAAGTTCATGGCCTGCGACGACGGCAGGCCGAAGCGCGAGGCCGACATCGCCACGTCGTCACGGAGCTTTTCCGTCGAGAAGACGAAGAGCTGGAAGACGTTGGCGGCGCCTCCCGGCTGGAAGGAGCTGCGTTCCCACGGCGCGATGACGCTCATGGGGCCCGCTCTTTATGTCAGCGGGTTCTTCCAGCGAACGTTCGTGAAGCGCGCGAAGTCACCGTCGAGCGCGAGCGCCGCACGATGCACGTGGGGCAACCGGTTCGCGTCACGCGTGGCGTCTTGTAGCGCTTTCGGGTCGTCGACTTCTTCGAGGTGTCAGCCCAATTCGGAGCGTCGTTGACCACTTCCTTGAACGAGACTTGCGGCGCTCGGCTTCCTTTTCCAGCATCGAAACCACGTCGATGCCTACGCCGCATCCCCTCGGTTCCACTGCCCTTTCTGCTCGGCGTGGATTCTTTTGCCGACCTGCTCACCACGGGCTACACCCGCTCTCCCTATGGAATTCCGGATCGCCGCCGATGAGTTGAAGAAGGCACTCCACCGCGCGCAGGGCATCGTCGAGCGCAAAGCGACCATGCCGATCCTCTCGAACGTGCTGGTGACCGCCACCAAGACCGGCGTCACCGTCACTGCGTTCGACCTCGACATCGGCATCGTCAGTGAGCACCCCGCCGAGGTCAGCAAGCCCGGCGCGGTCACCGTCTCGGCCAAGACGCTCTTCGACATCATCAACCTCATCCCCGACGCCAACGTCACCATCAAGAAGCTCGCGAACAACTACGCCGAGCTCACGTCGGGCGCCGCGCACTACAAGATCGTCGGCATGGCCCCCGAGGAGTTCCCCAAGCTCCCGAAGGAAGACGCGAGCAACCTGGTGAAGCTCACCGGCGCGGCCATTCTCGAGATGATCAAGAAGACCAGCTACGCCATCTCGAACGACGAGACGCGCTACATCTTGAACGGCGTGTTCTTCGAGCCGCGGGGTGAAGGCAAGGTGCGCATGGTCGCCACCGACGGTCACCGCCTCGCGCTCGTCGAGCGGGAGCTGGCCGGCGACTTCAAGTTGAAGAGCGGCGTCATCATTCCGCGCAAGGGTCTGTTCGAGTTGAAGCGCCTGCTCGACGAAGCGCCCGACGCCGAAGTGCAGCTGGGCTTCGCTGAGAACTCGGCGCTGTTCAAGAAGCCGGGCCTGACGATGGTGATGCGGCTCATCGACGGCCAGTTCCCCGAGTACCAGCGCGTGATTCCGAAGGAAGGCGAGAAGCAGGTGATGGTGAAGCGCTCGCAGTACTACGACGCGCTCAAGCGCATCGCGCTGCTCTCGGCCGACAAGTCGAGCGCCGTGAAGCTGTCGCTGTCTGAAAACCTGCTGCGCATCACCGCCAACAACCCCGAGCTCGGTGAAGCGAAGGACGACATCGAGGTCGCCTACCGCGGCCCGTCGCTCACCATCGGCTTCAACGCCCGCTACATCCTCGACGTGCTGCAGGCGCTCGAGACCGACGAGGTCACGCTGGAGCTCGGCGACGAGCACAGCCCCGGCGTCATCCACGCTCCGGGTGACAAGTCGTACACCGCGGTCGTCATGCCCATGCGCGTGTGAGGTGACGTTCTGCGTCGCAGCCCCGCCGGGCGGCACAGCCAATTCACCCGGCGAAACAGCACGTTGGGTCTGCAGATCAGGCTCTCAGTGCGCGGCAACAGACGGTCTGGAGACTGAATGAAAACGCTCTTCAGCCGTCGCAGCGCCATGTCACCTCGCGTTCTCGCCGCCGCCATCGCGACGCTCAGCGCCGTGGCGCTCGCGCAGTCTGACGACTACTCCGCGCCGCCGATGGTGCCGGTCGATGCGCCGGTCGATCAACCGCCGCCCGCGCCGCCGCCGCAACAACCTCAGCAGCAGAGCGACGACCCGCAGCAGCAGCTCGAAGAGCAGTCGCACCAGCCCGTGCAGCCGCTACCCGCTGACTACGTGCCGCCCCAACAGCAGTACCCGCAACAGCCACAGCAATACCCCCAGCAGTATCAGCAGCCGCAGTACCAGCAGGCGCCTCCGCAGCAGCGGCGCAACCAGCGGCCTGAACCCGAGCCTGTCTTCGAAGGCACCATTCTCGAGTCGCGGCGCACCAAGCACTTCCTGGGGCTGGCGACCGCCAACATCGGGCTGTTCACCGCACCGCCGGGCTTCACGTTCAACCTGCGTGCAGAAGCCGACATCGGGAAGATTCCGCTGCTCGTCGGCTACACGGCGTTCATTCCCGACGCGACGTACAACTCCATCAACCACTTCACGGCGATGACCGGCTGGTCGATTTTTTCGACCGACCCCATCACCTGGCGCGCGCTGGGCGGCGTGGACGTCATCGACTTCGACGGCACGGTGGCGCTGGGCGCGGTGTTCGGCACCACCTTCCGTTCGATGTTCGCGCGCTCGGTGGGCGTGGACCTCGCGGCGATGTTCACGCCGCTGCCGTTCCGTCAGCTCGAGCTGCGCGCCGCCATCGTCTTCCAGTTCGGCCGCGTGTTCGAGCTGCAGCTCGGTTGGCGCTACCAGGCCATCGACGCCACCCAGAGCGGGAATCTGGCGACGTTGTTCGACATCGCTCCGGCGGTGAACGGACCCAGCGCCGCCATCGGCCTCACGTTCTGATCAACCCAGCGACAGTGGAATCGGCATGAAGGTGAGGCCCGTCATCACCCACGTGACGACCACCACCACCTTGCGACCGAGCGACAGCGGCTCTTCGGGGCGTTCGACCGGCGGGTGCTTCACGCCGATGAACACCGTGATGAGGAAGAACCACGCCAGCCACGAGGCGCTGAAGAAGAGCGCACACAGCAACGCGCCCCTGGCGATGCGCTCGCCGATGACCTCGGCCTTCTCGCCGTACCACGCGTGCGTGAGATGACCTCCGTCGAGCTGACCCACCGGCAGGAGGTTGAGCATGGTCACCACGAGGCCGAACCACGAGGCGATGAACACCGGGTGGGCCATCACTTCATGACCCGCGGGAATTTCACCGTGCGTGACGCGCACGGCCAGCAGCGTCAGCAGGTTGTCTCCGAAGATCTGCAGCGCCGGCAGCGTGGGCTCGGGCGTGCCGAAGAGCTGCGCCTTGAGCCACAGGCCGAAGAGCGAGGCGAGGTTCAGCAGCGACAGCGGCGGCGGAAGACTCGAGTCGACTTCGACGGGCAGACGTTCGACGTGCGAGAGCGCCGCGCCGACGAACAACATCGGAATGGCGATGAGCAGCCCGCACAACGGCCCCGCGGCGCCGATGTCGACCAGCGCGTTGCGCGTGGGAATGCGGCCCTTGAGTCGAATGACCGCGCCCAGCGTTCCGAAGCCGAGGGGCACGGGGATGAAATAGGGAAGGCTCGCGTCGACCTGGTGTGCGCGCGCCATGAAGTAGTGCCCCAGCTCGTGCGCGGTGAGAATCAACATCACCGGCACCGCGTAGAAAAAGGCGCCCCACCACTTGTCGGCGTCCGTACCCACGACTCCGCCGTCGTACATGACGCGGAAGACGAAGAACGTGCTCGCGCAGGTGGCAGCGAAGAGCGCGAGGTGACGTGGGAGGTCCTTCATTGACGGAAGAGGCTCGAAACCTATGCTCGTGAACATGAAGAAGTCTCTGGTGGTGCTCGCGGTGATGCTGTCGGGGTGCACGTCCATCGAATCGACGCGCGTGACCTCGAGCCAGCTGGTCGGAAACGGCGGAGACGCGGTCGCCGTGATTCAGGTCACCACCATCGGGTGGACGTTCTTCTTCAACACCGTGGACATCGTGCAGTCGGACCTCGACGAGACGGTCAACAAGCTGCTCGTGGGTGAAGCCAAGGCGCTGGGCGGCAACAAGGTCGACTTGAAGACGGCGACCACCACGCCGCGTCACGGCATCTTCCGCGTGCCGGCGTGGTTGTTCGGCTGGCCGATGACGCAGGCCACGGGCGTCGCGGTGCGGTGAAGAAGTTCGTCGTCGTGCTCGCGCTGGCCGGGTGCACCAGAGACCCGGCGCCTTCGCCCGAGCTCAGCAGTGCCCGGGCCGCGCTCGCCGCGCGCGAGCAGAAGCTCACCTCGTTCCGAATCGACGCGACCAGCACCGAGAAGAACGAACGCGCGCGGTACACGTTCTCGTTCGCGGCCCCGAACCTCGGGCGAGGGCGCATCGAGGGCCCGCGCGACGTGGAAGTGGCGTTCGACGGCAAGCAGCTGATCAGCATCGACCACTCGGCGAAGACCTGGACGGTCGAGCCGCCGCCACCCTTGCTTCACGCGGTGTTTGCCCCGTTCGCCCCCGAGGGCTTTCGACCACCGCTGCTGCCGAGCAGGGGCGTCACCGCGAAGAAGGTGCGTCACGCCCGCGCGCAAGACGCGATGGAGCTCTCGGTGTCACCGGGTGACGGCATCACCGTCACGTGGACACTGCGCATGCCGAACGGTGACTTCCTCGAGAAGCAGACCGTCAACGGGGTGCACACCGACGTGCTGATGGTCATCACCGAGACCTGCAACGACCAGCTCTGCGTGCCCACCAGGCTCGTGGAGTCGTTCGATGGCGCCACCATCGGCGAGACGAAGGTGACGCTGGTGGAGCTGAACCCGAAGCTCGCGCTCGACACCTTCACGCCCGCGCCGCCCGAGGGGTTTCAACGAATCACCCGATGACCTCGAGCCAGCGACGGCGCACACCGTCGTGATTCGTGCGGTGAGGGCTGCATCGACATCGGCTTCCGGTGCTCCTGCAGCCCTCATGGTCGGCACTTGTCAGACCCGGCTGGTACACCTGTTCGCGGGCGGAGGCGGCGGGATGCATCAACGGGTCGTGAAGTGTCTTCAGGTGGCGGCGAAGCAGCGTGGGCTCATTCGGCGCGATCAGGCGCGGGTGGAAGGCGCCAGCCCGCAACAGATTCAACGGCAACTCGCTGGCCGGAGCTGGAAGCGCGTGTTTCCGGGCGTGTACCGCGTGGTGGGCGCCCCGGAGTGCTGGGAGCAGTCGCTGGAAGCCGCCTCCTTGTGGGCAGCACGCGACTTCGCGATTTCTCACCGCGCCGCGGCGACCGTGTGGGGCTTCACGCGCTTCAAGACCACGCGCGTGGAGCTGACCGTGGCGCGCAAGCAGCGCGCTCCGAAAGGGCTGAAGTGCCACTACACGCAGCACCTCCACCGCCGCGAGGTGACCGAGAAGGACGGCTTCACGGTCACCACGGCAGCGCGCACGTTGCTCGACCTCTCGGCCGAGACGAACCAGCCCGACATGCGCGCGAGCGTCGACCAGGCGCTGCGTTGCAGGTGGACCACGCTCGAAGAGCTGGAGGCGCTGGTCGCACGCCGAAGCCACCACCGCGGCGTCGAGCTGCTGCGGAAGCTGGTGAACGAGTTCGCCGGCGGTCAGGGCCCCACCGAGAGCGAGCTGGAAGCGCGCGTCTTCGAGCTGGTCGACGGTGCTGGGCTCCCCAGACCCGAGAAGCAGAGCCGCGTGGTCGCGGGTGGCCGCTTGCGACGGCTCGACTTCAAGTTTCCGGGCACGAAGGTGGTCATCGAGGCCGACGGCTACGAGCACCACGCCGGCATCAACGACTTCGAGCGCGACCGGGCGCGACGAAACGGGCTGACCGCGCGCGGCTACGTGGTGCTGCAGTGGACGTGGCTGGCCCTGCAACAGCGGCCGGAGCAACTGCTCGTGGAGCTGCTTCGGATACTGACCCGGTGAATCAGAACGCGAAGCGGTGCAGGTGCTCGAGCGCCGCGATGTTCGTCCGCAGGTTCTTCGTCTTGCAGACGACGAAGGCCTCGGCGCGGCACGCGTTCACCAGCACCGCGTCACAGTTGGCTTCTTCCGCGTCGTTGAGCGCCTTCTTCAAGAGGCGAGCCTTGCACGCGGCGTATTCCTTCGCGTTCTTCTGGCGCCAGTTGAGCAGCTCGCGCTCACGCTCTTCGGGCGTCTCGTGACCGAGCAGAGGGTCCGGCGGGTCACAGTCCTTGAACTGGGGCTCGTAGGTCGCCGACCACAACAGGCGCAGCGGCCGGCTCTCGTGCCCCTCGAGGAAGAACGACACCGACTCGATGCGCGTGCCGCCGCTGCCGTCGTCACCTTCGTTCAGGCGGCACAGCTTCGCGGGCTGCGCGCAGCCGGTGTCCTTCGCGGGCGCAAGCTCCACGCAGTCCTTCGTGTCCCGCGCCGCCTTCGCGCTGAGCTGCGGCTTGTGCTGCTTCGCCCACGCGGCCGCTGCCTCGAGCCGCCTGGCCTCGTCGTCGGACGACAACTGCGACAACGAGAGCAGCACGAGCGCGGTGAGCATCAGTTGCACGCTCCCGTCGTCATGTTGCACGTCTGACCCTGCTGACAGGTCGCCAGCACGCCACCGCTGTTGCAACGCGGGCGGCAGAAACCGGGCGAGACCGACGAGCTCCCGGGCTGGCACACATAGCCGCTGCGGCAGGTGCTCTGCGTGCCTGGCGCGCTGCACGACGCGCGGCAGTTGCTCTGCTGCGTGCCGAAGAAGGTCTCGGTGACGCACACCGAGCCGGCGGAGCACGCGGTGCCGTTGCCGCAGCTCGCGGTGCAGTACCCGCCGCCGTAGCCGGTGGTCTGCCCCGCGAACTGCTCGGGAATGCAGATGGCGGTGAACGGAGGCTGACAGTCCTGCGTGTCGCCACAGGGCGAGCCGACCGCGGGGTTGGTGGCACCGGCGTCGGGCATCGTGGTGCCACCACACGTGCCGTTGGTGCACTGCGTGCCCATCGGGCAGCGCTGACACATGGCCCCCGCGCGACCGCAGGCCATCGCCGAGTTGCCCGAGCGGCACTGACCGTTGTCGCAGCAGCCATTGGGGCACGACATCGGCCCGCAGGACGGCGCCGGGGTGCACACGCCGTTGGTACAGGACTCGCCCATCGCGCACTGTCGGCACAGCTGACCGCCGGTGCCGCACGTGAAGCGCGACTGCGCCTGCCGCGGCAGACACTGACCGTTGGCGCAGCAGCTGTCGGGGCAGGTCTGCGGGCCACAGGCCGGCGCGGTTGCACACTGTCCGTTCGCGCACGTCTGACCCTGCATGCAGCTCGCGCACGCGGTGCCGCCGAGCCCACACGCGATGGCCGACTGATTCGCGGGCGAGACGCAGAACCCGTTGGTGCAGCAACCGGCGCACGACATCGGGCCGCAGGCCGTCATCACGCAGGCGCCGTTGACGCATTGCTCGCCGAAGCTGCAGGCGATGCACTGGGCGCCGCCGGCTCCGCACGCGAAGGGCTCGTTGCCGAGCTGACAGCCGATGGCGGAGTTGCAGCCCGCGCACGAACCGGTGCCACCGCCGACCGCGCCCGTACCGCCACCCGTGCTGCCGACGCCACCGCCGAGGGTGCCGGTGCCGCCCGCGGTCGAGCCACCACCCGTCGCGCCGCCGCCTCCGCCGGTGTTGCCCATGCCGCCGCCGGTGTTGCCGACACCACCGTCTCCGGTCGACCCCGCACCGCCACCTCCCGCGCCGGACTGACACGAGCCGTCGATGCAGAGGCCCCCGTCACAGTCGACGTTGCGAACGCACTGCGTTTCGGTCACCGGCGTGAGGCACGCGGAAGCGGTGAGGCTGATCAACACGGGAAGCAGGCGGCGCATGAGGGACTCCTTTGAAGAGCGGTCAACACGGCCTTCTACCCCGGTGGCGTGAGGTATGAAGAGGACCGTGAAGATTCTGTGCCCCAGCTGCGAGCGGCTGCTGACACTCGGCGCGTTTCGACTGGAAGGTTCGACGCTGGTGGTGACCTGCGTCGGCTGCGGTGTCGAGTCGCGCGCAGAACAACCTGCTGCGGCGGCGGTGGCGCCGTCGTTCGCGGGGTCGCGCCCGGTGAGCCAGGCGCCGCGCGTTTCACTGGCGTCGACCGAGGGCGGCAGCAACGTGGTGGTGCTGCGCACCGCGGGGCACGACGCGGTGGCGAAGGCCGCCGCGGCCGCCGATGACGCGCCGTTCGCGGTGCCTGACAACGTGTGCCCGCGCTGCATCGCTCCGCGCGCTGCGGCCGCGGCGTGCCCCCACTGCGGCATCAGCTTCGAGCGTTACGAAGCGTCGATGACGATGCCGCCGAAGTGGCTGCGTGACGACTGGGTGGCGCTGCTGCGCGACTGGGGCAACGAAGCGAAGCACACGATGGTGCGCAGAAAGGCCCAGCAGCTCGACGCGCTCGCGGCCGTGGGGCGCTTGTACCGGCTGCGGCTGGCGACGGTGCCCGAAGACCCGTTCGCGCACGAAGGTCGCGCTGAGATTCTGCGGCTGGCGGCGGTGACCATCTCGCTCGCGCGGCCCGGCGAAGACCACGAGCTGACGATGAGCCCGCGCCGGAGAAACGCGATTCTCGGGCTGGGCGGCTTCGCCATCTTCGTGGTGCTGTTTCTGGCGCTGCGGATGTTGCTGAGCTGATCACCTCACGGCCCACGCCGCCCGCGCGCCCACACCTCGACGATGTTCATGGTGTTGGCGATGTCGACCAACGGGTCGGCGCCGAGCACCACGAAGTCGGCGCGCTTGCCGGGCTCGAGCGTTCCGCGGTCGTTCAACTGCAACACCTTCGCGGCCTCACGCGTGGCGATGCCCAGGGCCTGCAGGGGCGTCAGCCCCGCCTCGACCATCAACGCCAGCTCGCGATGTTCGGCGACGCCCGGCACGCGCTCCGGCGTGCCACCGCTGTCGGTCCCGAAGCCGACCTTCACGCCCGCGTCGAACAGGGTCTTGAGGTTCACCAGCCCGTGCTTCAGCGACCTCCGGGCGGCAGGAACCTTCGGGTCTCTCAGCTTCCGTTCGCGCCACGCCGGTGACGCACGCTGCGCCGCGAACTCGGGCGAGAGCGCCGCGGTGACGAACTTCGAGCGGGTCCACGGGGCGCGTTCGGCCCACGCGACGGTCGCCTCGTCGAGCTGCAGGGTGGCGAGGTACCAGGTGCCGCGCTTCTTCATCTCGGCGATGAGCGCGTCGTCGACGGGGCCGTCTCGAACACCATGCGCCAGCACGTCGACGCCCGCCTTCACCGCGGCACGCGCGTCTTCGAGGTCGTGCACGTGCGCCGCGACGCGGAGCCCGACGGTGTGCGCTTCGTCGATGACGGCCATCAGCACCTCGGGCTTCATCTTCTGCTTCACCTGCCCGCCGAAGTCGTCGAGCCACAACTTCACGAAGTCGGTCTCGCGCGCCTTCATCTGCCGCACGGCGTCGCGCGCCTCCTCGGCCGTCGCGGGGCGAAAGAGCTGATCCGCGTCGAGCTTCACCATGTCCTGTGGCGGCGCTCCGTCGGGAACACCCACGCCGCGGTCGGCGCCGAAGACGTCGGCGCCGGTGAGCCTGCCCGCGTGCGCGTCACGGCGAACGTCGACGAAGGCCGCGCCGTTGAAGCCCAGGGACATCACGGTGGTGACCCCGCTGCGTCGATAGCGCTCGAGCGTCGCCACCATGTTCTCGCGCGTGTAGCCCGCAGACCCGACGTCGACGCCCTTCACGTGGCCCACGTGCGAGTGGTCGGAGATGAGCCCGGGGATGATGAACTTCCCGCGCACGTCGCGAACCTCTGCGTCTTGGGGGAGCTCGTCAGCGCCGACGCTGATGACCCGACCCTCGTCGATGATCAACGTCGCGCCGTCGAGCACACGGTTTCCGTCGAACACGCGACCACCGGTGAAGGCGATGGGCCGAGCCAACGCCACGGAGCTGATCAACGCGAGCCAGAGGAGCTTCATGAGGCCCACGTAACGACCTCAGAACACGAAGTAGATGAAGTCGGACCGGGGGCTGCCGTACGCGAGCAGGAACCAGGTCATGAAGCCCGCGAGCGCGAGCTCCCAGCGAGAACGAAGCGTCTCGAGGCGCTCGTACCGCACCAGCGCGAACATCGGCTTCTGCAGCGCGAGGAAGAGCGCGGTCAGCACCACCGTCTGCGTGGGCATCGAGGGGTCGAAGTGCCCGCCGAACAGCTGCTGCACGAGCTGCCACAGGTGCGCCATCGACGGCGCGCGGAACGGCAACCACAACGCCACCACCACGTGGAAGGTGATGAACACCTGCAACCAGCGCGGCCACCTTGCGAGCCTCGACTCCAGCTCCATCCACAGGCCGTGGAGCGTGCCCCAGAGAATGAAGTTCCACCCCGCGCCGTGCCACAGCCCGCCGAGCGCCATGGTGGCGAGCCGGTTGAAGGCCGCGCGCGGTCTGCTCACGCCACGGCTGCCACCGAGCGGAATGAAGAGGTAGTCACGCAGCCAGCTCGACAGCGTGATGTGCCAACGCCGCCAGAATTCACGCAGCGACGCCGAGCCGTAGGGGTGGTCGAAGTTGATGGGCAGCGTGAGGCCGAAGCAGTGCCCGAGCCCGACGGCCATCGTCGAATAGCCCCAGAAGTCGGCGAGCAACTGCGCGGCGTAGCCGTAGGTGATGAGCCACGCGTTGTTGAAGCCGAGCTGATCCGGCGCGCGCCAACCGAAGTCGACGTACTCGCCGATGACGTCGGCGACCGCGACCTTGAGGAACAGCCCACACAGCACCAGCCACGCGCCGCGGTGGAGCCGCTCGGCGTCGAAGGTGCCCCGCGCTCGCAGCTGGGGAAGAAACTCGGTGCCACGCACGATGGGGCCGGCGACCAGCTGCGCGAAGAACGACTTGAAGACCGCGAACACCAGCAGGTCGCGCTCGGCGGGCAGCTCGCGGCGGTACACGTCGACGAGGTACGCGACGACCTGGAAGGTGAAGAACGAGATGCCCAGGGGCGCCCACGCGTCGGGCGCCGGCGCGTCGAGCCCGAGCTGGGCGACGATGAACCGCGCGTACTTGAAGTACAGGAGGAACGAGAGGTTCAGCGCCACGCCGAACGCGAGCAGCTTGCGTGACGGGGACCTCTCGAGCAGCCGACCGAGCACGAAGTTGGCGCCGATGCTTCCCAACAACAGAAACACGGAAGGCCAGTGTTTCCACCCGTAGAAAACGAGCGAGGCGACGAAGAGCAGCACCAGCCGCGCGCGCTGCCACGGCGTGAGCCAGTAGAGCGCCACCAGCGCGGTGACGCAGAGCAGGAAGGTGGCGCTATGGAAGACCACTCAGCGCCTCCGCGAGCACCGTCGAATAGCGAACGCGCCCGGCAGCCGAGAGGTGCTGACCGTCGATGAACCAACGGTCGTCGACCTCGGCGCAGGTGAAGTCGAACAGCGGCACGTTGGTGCGCTCTTTCACCGCGGCGCGAATCGCGTTCTTCACCGGCACGCAGTCGTCGACGCGCCACAACTTCGCCAGCGGCGGCGACACCAGCACGACCTTCGCGCCGCCTTTCTGGAGCGCGGTCACCGCGCGTACGTAGCCATCGATGATCCGCGTGGCGTCGGCGTCGAGGAGCGATGCATCAGCCGTCGGAGCCGACGAGCGCCACGCCTGCTGATCAGTCAGCTTCTCCGGCGGGTTCGCGGGCAGCAGCGCTTCAGACACGAAGCGACTTCGAAACCACTCCGAGCCATCAAGGCGCGCGGCGAACAGCAGGCCGCCCACGCGCGGCAGATTCTCGAGCGCGAAAGCGCGTCGCACCTTCAGCAACGCGGAGTGGTGATGCAGCCATTCCCCGAGCGGGTCTCCCGCGAAGTCGGTCGGCGGCGGCGCGTCGAACTCCAACTTCGCGGGGTCCCATTGCGGTGACGAGAGCTCCACGAGCACCAGCTTCTGGGCACCGATGTTGTCGGCCAGATACGTGAGCGTCTCGAGTGACGACGACGGGGTCGACGCGAGGAACCCGTCGCCGCGCTTGAGCAGTGCGGGCTGCACGCCGTCGTTGCTGCGCGAGCTGCCCAGCACCACGAAGTCCACCGGACCTTTGTTGCGGAGCAACGCGAGCTTGAAGCGAACACGGTGCGCGACGGCTCCGAGGCCGTCACGTTCGACGCGACAGAGGACCTCGAGCCCGATGAGCAGCCCAAGCACCACGCTGGCGAGCTGAAGAAGACGACGCACGCCGAGCGCGAGTACCGCGATTCGACGGAACCGTCACGTCTACGGCTTGCCGGCTTTCACCCACGCGCGCATCAGCAGCCACATGGGGACGAGCCCACCGAGCGCGAACACGCTCTGCCAGTCGATGCGCGGCGGGTGTTCCTGCAGGCCGTGAATGAGGTCACCGCCGTGCTGCCACAATTGCTGAATGGTGAGCGCCAGAAACGCCCACGGCAGCCACTTCACGCGGAAGGCCCACAGCCCGGCCATCGTGAAGTTGATCAGCACGAAGAGCGCGTGCTCCCACCACGGCAGCGGCTCGCTGATGTTGGGAAAGAAGATGGCGAGGAAGTGGAAGACGCCCGCGCAGAAGAAGACGAAGCCGACGACACCGAACAACACCTTGAACCAGCCGGTCGACATGCCGTGAAAGGATAGCCGGGTGTTGTCTCGCCTGTTCATACGTCTTCGCTCAGCGCCGGTGACCACGCTGCTCTTCGCTGCCTGCGTGGCGCTCTTCGTCGTCGCCGAGCGCACCGGGACCACCACTGATTCCGCCACGCTCCTGCGTTTCGGGGCGGTGTGGCGCGGGCTCGTCTGGGAGGGCGAGTGGTGGCGTCTCTTCACGTCGATGTTCCTCCACGTCGGCGTGCTGCACCTGGTGTGGAACGTGGTGGTCGGGTTCTCCCCGGCAATGCAGGTGGAACAGGCGCTGGGCTCGGTGAGGTACCTCGCGCTCTATGTCGTCAGCGGCGTCACGGGTTCAGCGCTGAGCGTCATCGGCCACGACGTCGTCGCTGCCGGCGCGTCGGGAGCGTTGTTCGGCATCATCGGCGCTGAATTCGTCTTCGCACGAACGCGGTTGGGCAGCTGGCGCGGGCTGTGGAGCGAGCCGCGGGAGCGCCGGAGGCTGGTCTCGACGGGCGTGTGGTTCCTCGTCGGCAGTCAGGCGGGCTTCGACAACTACGCGCACCTCGGCGGGCTCGTCGCTGGTCTGCTGCTCACCTCGAGCATCCTCTCTCGAAGCGGGCCACGACTGGCGGCGGCTTCCACGTTGCTGGTGCTCATCGTGCTGCTCTCGTTGCGACCGTTGCCCGGGTTGCACCGGCTCGCCACCGCGCAGCGCGACGCCTACTCGGCCGCCGTGCGCGCAGACTGGGCGCAGGTGTTGGAGCTCACCCGAGACGAGGAGTCCACGGCGGACCCCACGCTGCTCTGGTACCGCGCGAGCGCGCTCGAGCAGCTCGGCCGCCATGAAGAGCTGACGGCGTTGCTGCCGCTCATGGACGATTCGTTGGGCGAGCGCTCACGGTTCGTGGCGTACACGCAGTTCGCCCGGAACGACTTCGCCGGCGCCCGGCAGACGCTCGAGGCCGCGCTGCGCCGTGGTTCACCCACGGTGATGGTGCAGCTCGCCCTCGCGCGCGTGCTGATGGAGCAAGGCGAGCTCGACGTCGCGACCCTGACGCTCCAACGCCTGCTCGCGAGCGACGCCGGCGAGCAGACGGGCTCCACGTGGCAGATGTTGGGCAACATACTGTGGCGACAAGGCAAGACCGACGAGGCGCTCGCCGCCCTGGAGACCGGGGACCGCATCGACGGGGCGGTCTCGGCGAGACGGGTTCAGACGCTCATTGCGCTCGCGCGGCTCGACGAGGCCCGCGCGCTGCTCCCGGCCGTGGAGGCCACAGACCCCGAGCGTCTGGTGACGGAGTGCGGTCTCGCGCTGCGCTCCGGTGCCACAGCCAGACCATCGAGCTGCGACGGCGCGAGCGACGAAGCGTTGTGGTTCGTGACCCCGCAGCTCGAGCGGTGAGGCGCCCTCTCCCCGCGCGCAGAGAGAGGGCACTTCAAGTCTTCAGCCGAGCACCGCGAGCAGCTCGCCGGCCTGCACCTTGGTCTTCAAGGCCACCGCGAGCTCCTTCACGGTGCCCGCGCGCGGAGCGCGAACGACCGTCTCCATCTTCATCGCCTCGAGCGTGAGCAGCGGCGCACCTGCGTCGACCTTCGCCCCCGCAGCGGCGTGCAGCGCAATCACCGTGCCGGGCATCGACGCGCCGACCTGACCCGCGTCGCCCTTGTCGGCCATGCGGCGCTCAGCGACCTGCGAGACGAGGGAGCGGTCTTTCACGACGACCTGACGACCGTGACCGTTGAGCTCGAAGAACACGGTGCGCGTGCCTTCAGCGCTCGCGTCCGACACCGCGTCGAGCTTGATGACCAGCGTCTTGCCGGGCTCCAAATCGGCCCAGCGCTCCTGGCCCACCTCGAGGCCGTAGAAGTACGTCGGCGTGTCGAGAATGGAGACGTCTTCGTATTTCTTCTGCGACTCGAAGAAGTCGTCGAGCACGCGGGGATACAGCGCGTGTGACACCGCCTCCGAGCGCGACACCGGGCGGCCCAGCTTCGCGGCGAGCTCGGCCTGACGCTTCGGCACGTCGAGCGGCGGCAACGACTTGCCCGGCAGCCCTTCGACGCGCGGCAGCCCCTTGAGCACCGCGGCGCGAAGCTTCTCGGGGAAGCCACCGGGCGGCTGACCCAGCTGGCCCTGGAAGTAGCCCACCACGCTCGAGGGAAAGTCGACGGTCGGCGCACGCTCGATGAGCAGCGCTTCGGTGAGCTTCGCTGCTTCTTCCAAGGTCTCCGCGCGAACGAAGAGGTCGTTCTTCACGAGGAAGATGGCGAAGTCGCCCACCATCTTCGACGACGGCGTCACCTTGGGAATGTCGCCGCACAGCAGGTTGACCAGCGCGAACGCGGTCTTCACTTCCTGCCAGCGGTGCAACAGGCCGAGCTCCGCGACCTGTGGGCGCAGGTTCGAATACTGACCGCCGGGAATTTCGTGAAAGTACACCTCGGAGGTCGCGCTCTTGAGGCCGCACTCGAAGGGCGCGTAGTACTCGCGCACGTCTTCCCAGTAGTTCGCGAGCGGCTGCAGCTTCTTGTTGGTCATCAACGTGTCGCGTGGGTACCCGCGCAAGGCCGCGACCAACGCGTTCATCGAGGGCTGGCTCGTCAACCCCGCCATCGGCGCCAGCGCCACGTCGACGATGTGCACGCCGTGATCAATCGCCGTCAGCAGCATCGCCACGCCGTTGCCTGACGTGTCGTGCGTGTGCAGATGAATCGGCAGCTTCACCGTTTCTTTCAAGCGGTCGACGAGCAGACCGGCCGCGCGCGGCCGAAGCAGCCCCGCCATGTCCTTGATGCACAGGAAGTGTGCACCCATGTCTTCAATGCGTTTGGCGAGGTCGGCGTAATAGTCGAGCGTGTATTTCGGCCGACGCGGGTTGGCGACGTCGCCCGTGTAACAGATGGCGACCTCCGCGACTTTTCCGGTGGCGCGCACGCGGTCGACCGACACCTGCATCGAGCTCAGATCGTTCAACGAATCGAAGATGCGGAACACGTCGACGCCGGCCTCGGCCGCTTCGTCGATGAACGCTTCGACCACGTTGTCGGGGTAGTGCGTGTAGCCGACCGCGTTCGCGCCACGCAGCAGCATCTGCTGCAGCAGGTTGGGCGCCGCGGCCTTCAACTTGCGCAGGCGTTCCCACGGGTCTTCGTTCAAGAAGCGGTACGCGGTATCGAACGTGGCGCCGCCCCAGCTCTCGAGTGAGAACAGCTCGGGCGCGAGGTGCGCGGTGGCGTGCGCAATTTTGAGAATGTCGTAGCTGCGCATGCGCGTGGCCAGCAGCGACTGGTGCGCGTCGCGCATCGTGGTGTCGGTGAGCAACGGGCGGTTCTGCTCGAGCACCCACTTCGCGAGCCCTTCCGCGCCACGCTCCGCGAGGATCTGCGCGGTGCCCGGCGGCGGCGCACCTCGCGGTACTTCCGGCACTCGCGCTTCGAGGAGCTTCGAGGGCTGCAGCCGTTGCTCCTTCTTCACCGTGGGGTGACCGTTGACGATGACCTCGCCCAGGTACTGCAGCAGCTTGCTGGCGCGGTCGCGGCGGGGCTGGAGGTCGAACAACTCCGGCGTCTCGTCGATCATCCGTGTCCACGTCTGGCTGTTCTGGAACAGCGGGTGCGCGAGCACGTTCTCGAGGAACGGCAGGTTGGTCTTCACGCCACGAATGCGGAACTCGCGCGCAGCGCGCTGCGCCTTCTTCACCGTCTCTTCGAAGGTCGACGCGTAGGCGATGACCTTCACCAACAGCGAGTCGTAGAACGGCGAGATGTGCGCACCGTTGTAGCCGTTGCCACCATCGAGGCGGATGCCGAAGCCCTGCGCCGCACGCCACGCCGTCAACGTTCCCGCGTCGGGCATGAAGTTGTTCGAGGGATCTTCGGTGGTGACGCGCAGCTGAATCGCGTAGCCGCGCGTCGAAATCGCCGCCTGCGAGGGAATGTTGATCTTCGGCGACGACAGCGGCTCACCCTCGGCGATGTGAATCTGCGCCTGCACGAGGTCGATGCCGGTGACCTGTTCGGTGACCGTGTGTTCGACCTGCAGTCGCGCGTTCACTTCGATGAAATAGAACTGATCATTGTCGACGAGGAACTCGACGGTGCCAGCGCTCGTGTAGCCAGACGCCCGCGCCAACGAGAGCGCGGCGGCGCAGATGCGGTCACGCAGCGACGAGCCGAGCGACGGTGCGGGTGCGATTTCGATGACCTTCTGGTGGCGGCGCTGCACCGAGCAATCGCGCTCGAAGAGGTGCACGAGGTTGCCGTGTTCGTCACCGAGCACCTGCACTTCGATGTGACGGACCTTCTCGAGGAACTTCTCGAGGAACACCACGTCGCTGCCGAAGGCCGCACGCGATTCCGAACGCGCGGAGCGCAGCGCTTCTTCGAGCTCGTCACGCGCGCGCACCACGCGCATGCCGCGACCACCACCGCCGTTCGCGGCCTTCACCAGCACCGGGCCGCCATGCGTGTCGAAGAACTGCTGCGCCTGCGCGAGCACGTTGTCACCGGTCAACGTCGCGCCCGGCACGCAGGGAACGCCGGTCTTCAGCGCGAGCTCCTTGGCCGCCACCTTGTCACCCATCAACGCCACGACTTCGTGCCGGGGGCCGACGAAGGTGATGCCACGGTCGGCGCAGGCCCTGGCGAAGGCCGCGTTCTCCGAGAGGAAGCCGTAGCCGGGATGAATCGCGTCGACGCCCGCGGCCTGCGCGACGTCGAGGATTTCGTCGATGCCGAGGTACGCGTCGACCGGGCGCTTGCCGTGACCCACGCGGTACGCCTCGTCGGCCTTGTGACGGTGTTCGTGGAGCCGGTCTTCGTCGCTGTAGATGGCGACGGTGCGGATGCCGAGCTCGTTGCAGGCACGGAACACGCGAATCGCGATCTCGCCACGATTGGCGCACAGGAGTTTCCGGATGGGGCGCATGGGCGCGCAGTCTGCTCTGTGACGCGATGCGGTGGACGTGAAATGCGCCTGAAGCGCGTTACACAGCCGCCATGAACAAGCCCACCCTCACCTACTTCGACATTCCCACCAGCCGCGGTGAAGAGATTCGCCTCGCGCTCACCATCGCCGGCGTGCCGTTCAACGATGAGCGGTTGAGCCGCGAGCAGTGGAACGCACGGAAGGACTCGTCGCCGTTCGGCGCGCTGCCGATATTCTCGCAGGAGGGGAAGCCGCCGCTCGCGCAGTCGAACGCCATCCTGCGCATGCTGGGGTCGGAGCACGGGTTGCTGCCGAAGGACGCGTGGGAATCGGCGCGCCATGAGGCCGTGATGTGCGCGGTCGAAGAGATGCGCGCGAAGCTGGGTCCCACGAATCGGATCAGTGACGCGGAAGAGAAGAAGAAGGCGCGTGAAGCGTTGGCCAACGAGTTCTTTCCGACGTGGACCGCGCAGATCGAAAAGCAGATCACCGGGCCGTTCGTCGGAAGTGAGTTGAGCGTCGCCGACTTGAAGATCTTCGTGGCGATGACGCCGCTGCTGGCAGGGAAGATCGATCACGTTCCTCCGAGCGTGTTCGCGCCGTTCACGAAGACGTTGGCGCTGGTCGCGGCGGTGAAGGCGCACCCGAAGGTTACGGCCTGGTACGCGCGCTGACAGGAGGTGGCTGGCCCTCACGCTGGCAAGGCGACTAAGCAGACCTTGTGAATCGGCGGCTGCCCACCCTCTTCTTGCTGTTGATGTCCTGCACGCCGCGGCTTCCCGCGGTGGAAGAACTGGACCCTGCACAGACCCTCGATGTTCCTGACGCCGCCGTCGCGGACGACAGCGCGTGCGGCGTCTACGCGACGTACCAACGGCTGCGCGACGAGAACCCGGGCCTCCTCGCTCCAACGCCGGTCCGCTATGCCGATGGGACGCTCGCGTATCTGCGCGGGCTCCTCCCTCGGCCCGGGGCGCTGGCGAACCGTGTAGCGGTGATGGCGAACAACTGCCGCATCACCACGCTGGACGACGCCGAGGCCGAGTACCTCGCCAACCACCGCGCTGTCTGGGGCGACATCGCCGTCGAGTCGGCGTGGGACATCGTGCATGAACCGCTGACCGGGCCGCTCGACTTCTTCGTGTGGATGCCAGCGCGACCATTCGATCCGGAGCCGCTGCTCGAACAAGTCCGTGCCGTCGTCGGGAACGCCCGGCTCATGACCCAGCCCAGCATTCTCTTCTTCACCGCCACGGTCGAGCAGGCCGTGGCCATCAGCGACTTCGAAGGCGTCAACGTCATCATCCTCGACTGGGCGCCGCCCGTCGGAAAGGGAGCTGTCGCCTTCGATCCAGCTCGCGTGCCGAGCGTCGCCGACTGGTACCCGTCAGGCGTGCTCACCACCCGGTCTGACCAAGCGTTCGCGTCGAACGGCATCTTTGCCACCGGCGTTCGCGTCGGAATTCAAGAGGCGCTGCGCGGCTGCACGCTCGACTCGACCCATGAAGCTTTCTCTTTGCTGACTGGTCTTCACCATGAGGTCGGCGCCTCTGCATGCAGCGTCGGCTGCGCGACGGAATGCGGGGTCGTCAGCGGAAACCCCAACCCCATCTTGAGCGGCGCAGACTGCGTGAACAACGAGTGTGTCGATCGACATCTGACTGGCGTCGCCTCGCGCATTGCCTCGACACAGGGCGCGGGCGCCACTGGGCAACCCAGCGGCCCGTTTCACGCGGCGAAGACAGAACTCTACCTTTCATCATTCGCGAACAATTCGGACCTCGCGTCGCTGGCGGAGAACATCGACAACTACAAGTACTTCGCGCTCGAGGGCGTGTTCATCGTCAACGAGTCAATTGGTGCGGACGGCGTCACCACCAGCCAGGGCTTCAAGCCCTGGTCAGTTGCCAGCGACTGGGCTGCGCGCAACTACGGCATCACCATCGTGCGCTCCGCGGGGAACCGCACCGGGAGCGCGTCCACGACCGGCAACTTTGAAACGAGCTGTGCCGGCTACAACAGCCTGTGCGTGGGGAGCTCCCGATGGAACATGAACCCCCGAGACCCTGCCTTCGCTGTGTGGTCGACCAGCAGTCGGTTTGCCAACCCCTACTGGAACACCGGTGCGGAGCGTAAAGAGCTCGAAAAGCCAGACCTGCTCGCCGAGGGCGAGTACACGCACGCCGCCATCAGCAAGGGCGTGGACAGGTGGTACTCGTCGCCGGGCGAAGTAGACCAATTCGGTACCAGCTTCGCGGCGCCTGTCGTCACCGGCATCGTGGCGCTGCTTCAGGAGCAATGTGGCCGCGGCGGGCCGCTGCCTCCTGCGTATTACCGCTCTTTGCTGCGGACCCTGGGAACCTGGGACCGGTCTCGCGCTGAGACGGCTGCACCATTTCAGGGTTTCTCACCCAACACATGCGGCGGCTCGGTCGTCGCGCCACCGCTCTACCCAGCACCTCACCTTGGCTGCGACCACTACGGAGGTGCCGGCGTCATCAGCACCCGACTCCTCGACGCACGCGCGTGTCCGGGCACGCAGGTCGAGTGCGAGGGAACGCTCGAAGACCCCTGCGTCGCGAATGGGAGTGGCACCTTGCGCGAGATGGGCAACCAGCCGTCGTGGTTGGAGACGGACCCCAAGGAATGGCTCGAGAACTCGACGAGTAGCCAGTCGCTTCGGCAGTCGGGCGCGGGCTTCGCGGCGCTGTACGACTACCCCGCCGGCGCGCGCGGCATTGACACCCGAATTCGCACCACCTTCTCGTACTACTCGTGCCCCGTTCCGACGCAGCCCGCCTCCACGCTGGCACCATCGAACAACCTCGACGTGGTGCTCTGGGGTCGTCGAACCGGCAGCGCGACCGACGAAATCGTCTTCGCCGCCGAGGCACTCCACGAGACCAACGAAGGCTTCGATGTCACGCTTCGTGCTGATTACGACACGCTTTTTCTCGCGGTGCTCGGGCCAAGCACGCTGGCGGGTTGTATCGATGCAGACAACAACCCCACCTCCGGTGAGCCGTTCTGGTGGTGGACCATGTGGGGGAAGCCATGAAGACGACACTCACCATCGCGCTGTGCGCATGCATCATCGGCTGCACACCACCAGTGCCGTCTTCAGATGCGGGTGTCGACGCCGGCCTCGACAGCGTCGTCCCCTACGAAGTCCTCGACGGAGGCCTGTACAAATTCCTCGATGGTCGCGGTCGCTCCTGTGACGACGCCTGCGGCGAACTCGGGCTCGACTGTCAAGGTGCCTTCCACAATGGCCGCCGCATCCAGGGGCTCTACGACTACGGCGAATGCCAGGGCCCAGCCGAGTGCGCCAAAGACTGGTCCGGCAATGGGTGGTGCGATGGCGATCTCAACAAACCTCCGTTGCCCATGCAGTGGATGGCCTGCGGCTGCCTGCCCTTCCGCGACGCGGGCCCTTGAACGCCCGCTTCGCGGCCACTGAGCCCGAATTCGTGGTGCTGCGCGTAACGAGCGCGAAGCTGGTGAGGCGAATGACGGCGACACTCGCCTCGCCGCCTGGCTCAAGTCCATGCACGCGCTGATCAACCGCGCTTCATGATGCCGTGTCGGTGGTATCGCCACGTCGTGACCGACCGTGCGCCCCACGCTCAGTAGCCCGACACGAAACGTTCCCGCCGCATCGAAGTTTGGTCGTTCCTATTCACCGCGCATGACCATCGCGCGCAGAGACCTTCTCCTCGGAGCTGCAGCTTCTACCCTCGGCCTCAAGGCGCTCGCCGCTGGCGAAGTGAGGCCCACGCGCGGACCGACCTCGAATCGCCCGCTGCCGACGGACACGAAGGCGGCGCGCTACCGCCCCAGCACGAGGCTCGGGCTCGGCGGTGTGGCCATCGGCAACGGCTTCGCGCCAGCGACCGACGAGCAGACGCTCGCCACGCTCGAGGCGGCATGGAAGTCCGGTGTGCGCTACTTCGATACCTCGCCCTTCTATGGCTACGGGCTGAGTGAGCGTCGCTTCGGCGCGTTTCTGCACGGCAAGAAGCCCGACGAGTACGTGGTCTCGACGAAGGTCGGTCGCATCTTCACCGCGTCGCAGAAGGCGCCTGCGCCCTCGCAGTGGAAGGACCCTGCGTGGTTCGAGTACCGCTACGACTACAGCGCCGATGCCGTGCGCCGCTCGATTGAAGACTCGTTGCAGCGGCTGGGGGTCTCGCGCATCGACGTGGTGTTCGTGCACGACCTCGCGCCCAGCAACCGCGACTTCAAGAAGGGCGAGTACGAGGCGCACTTCGCGGTGGCGCAGAAAGGCGCGTTCGCGGCGCTGACGAAGCTGCGCGACGAGAAGGTCATCGACGCGTGGGGCCTCGGCGTGAACGACCCCGAGCCGGCGCTCAAGGCGCTCGAGGTCGCCGACCCCGACATCTTCCTGCTGGCCACGCAGTACTCACTCGACTCGCACCAGCGCGCGCTCGAGGAGACGTTTCCGGCGCTCGAGAAGAAGAAGGTCTCGGTGGTGGTCGGTGCGCCGCTCAACGCCGGCTGGCTCGCGGGGCGTGACCGCTACAACTACGACGGCAAGATTCCCGACGGTGCGAAGAAGAAGCGTGAGCGCATGACGGCGATTGCGGATCAGCACGGCATCGACCTGCGCACCGCGGCGCTGCAGTTCTGCAATGCGCACCCGGTCGTGTCGGCGGTGATCCCCGGCGCGCGTACGCCTGATCAGGCCGAAGCCAACGCGAAGTCGTACGCGGTGAACGTGCCCGAGGCGTTCTGGGCAGCGCTCAAGAATGAAGGGCTCATCGCGAAGGAAGCGCCGACGCCAAAGTCGTGATGTCTTCGCCACGTGGAGATGGCGGTGTCGATGGTGGTGCTGGCGGCGTTCTCGTCGTGCTGGTCGGAGGATTGGATCATCACCGACCACCGAGGCGGCGGACCGAAGACGTTCTACGGGCGCACGGTCAACTTCGACGGCAGCGAGCTCACGTCCAGTGGTCTGCCTGGCGTCGAACTTCGTGACCTCACCGTCTTCGCGTGGACCGATTCAGACCGCACGCGTGCGTGTGAATTGAAGTGCTCGCCCGAAGAGAGCGACACCGTGGTCACCCTCACCCGCCGCAATTGACCCTGGGTCTACGAGATCGAGTTCAACCCGTGAGTTGATCAGGAGCCTCGTGCACATGACCCGGTTCACGCGTGTGGTGGTCGTCGCCTACCTGCTGTTCAACGTCGCCATCGTGTTCTCGCTGTACTTCGCGCCCGGCTCGCTCGACGCGCAGTACCGCGGCACCGCGCCCATCACGCCGACGCGTGAGTTTCTCTGGGCGAGCTCAGGGAATCTTCACGTCTTCCTCATCGCCGCGACCGCGCCCACGTTGTGGATGAAGCACGCGAGCGAGCGGCGGTACCTGATCTCCGCGAACGCGGGCGTGTACCTCCTCGATGCGTTCACGCAGTGGCTGTGCTGGGGCAAGCACATCGGCCTCGAGCCGAAGGTGCTGCACACCAACGCGGGCGTGAGCTTCGTGGTCGGCGTGTTGCTGATCATCGCCGCGCTCCGCGACCGCGAGACGTGACTTCAGGGGTCGAGCGACGCACGCGAGCCTGGCGACTTGAGCGACCGCTGCGGTTCCAGTCGCCATCTTCGGCTTCGAGCTGCTGTTCGGCGTCGTAGTTCGCTGACTCGAAGTGGAGCTCGAAGACCAGCCCACGCTCGGCATCGACACGGCCGCTCCACGGCTGCTTCACGATGGCGTGACCCGCGGGTCAGGGATTCTTCGGGAACCAGATGCGGCTCGTCGTGCGCTGACGGTATGAGTGACGCCGTGAAGCTCACCGAGATTCCGTTCAGCACCACCGACTGGTCGACGATTCCTGCCGAGCGTCACGCGGGGACGTCTGGCGAAGCGCTGTGGCGCACGTAGTTCTTCGGCCCCGCCGACAACCGCACGCGCGTGCGCGTCGTCGAATACTCGCCCGGCTATGTGGCTGATCACTGGTGCTCGAAGGGCCACTTCATCTTCTGCCTCGAAGATTCGATGGAGACCACGCTCGATGACGGCCGCGTGGTGCCGCTGCGCGCGGGCATGAGCTACCAGGTCGCCGACGGCGCCGAGGCACATCGCTCGAGCACGAGCACTGGCGCGAAGTTGTTCATCGTGGACTGAAGGCAGCCCGTTTACGTTCTGTCGTCATGACACTGCTTCTGCTCGTCGCGCTCGCGCAGAGCCCGCAGGTTCCGCAGTCACCGGAGGTCGGCGCGTTCTCCGCGTTCGTCGACCGGCACCTGCTCGTCGCCAACGTCACCTTCAACAGCCTCGAGGTGAAGCAGCACGACCGCGTCTTCCGCGTGGAAGACGAAGACTTCGAAGAGGCGTTCAAGCTCGTGCCCGAGACGCTGGCGCTGGCGCGTAGCGGCCGCGAGCAGTACCTGCTCTCGAACACGCTGCAGACCATCGGGCTGGTGTTTCTCGGCGCTGCCGTGGTGCCAATCGTGCTCACCGTGGTGCTCAGCGGCGCGTTGATTCCACTGCTGATCGCGGCGGCGGGCGGGTTCGCCGTGAGCCTCGCGTTCTCGGTGATGGCAGGACCCATCGCGCTGGCTGCGCAGGAGAAGCTCTTCTCAGCCGTCGGCTCGTACAACCGCGGGCTGTTGCGACTGACGCCGCCGCCGCAGGCCCTGACGTTGCTCTGCTTCTGAGCAAGCGAAGGTCCGCTCGCCTCGGGCGGGATTACTCGTCTTCGTCTTCGTCGTCGTAATCGGGCATCACCTGCTTGCGCGGAATGACCGTCAGCTTCTCGGGCGTCACCGTGAAGCGGCGCCAGTGGCCTTCACCTTCGGCCTTCGCGGTCTGGCCCTTCACGGCGTCAGCGGCCTGCAGCATCAACGCGCGCTGATCATTCGACAGGCCCATCACCGCGTACACGCGCCCCAGCTTCGCCGACTTCTCCGCGAGCAACTTGCCGGCAGCGGTGAACAGCGGGTCTGCCGCGGGCTTCAAGGTTCGCTCGTCGACCTTCTTCGAGACCGGCGCCGGTTTTTCCTTCACGGGCGCGGCTTCCTTCTTCGGCGCTTCCTTCTTCGCGACCGGGGCAGCGGCTTCGACCTTGGCCGGCTTTTCGGGCTTCTCGGCCTGCTGCGCGCGCGGCTCGGGGAACGAGTTGACGCCCAGGTTCACCCAGCGCCGCGTGGTGTTGGGCCGGTTCACGACCTTGTTCAGCCAGAACTGCACCGAGTCGACGAGGTGGCTGCGCTTGCCCGCGGTGATGCCCGGCAGCTCACCGTCGAAGTGCACCGCGACGCCCAGCGAGCCGTCGGTCATGTCCTTGAACTCGAGCTTCGCCGGGTACTCCATCAACTTGAAGACGTCGGCCAGCAACGTCTCGGTCTGCTCGCGCTTGGTGTCGACGGCCTCGCTCATTTCGCGGCTCCCGGAACTGCGGGCCCGGCTTCCTTGCTCGCCAGATACCGGCGCAGCGCGAACTGCTGAACGATGGAGAGCAGGTTGTTGGTGAAGATGTAGAGCGCCAGACCCGCGGGGTAGTTCATCATGATGGCGGTGAAGAACACCGGCATCACCCAGGTCATGAGCAGCGCCTGCTGCTTGTCCATCATCTGAGGCTGCAGACGCTGGGTGACGATCATCGTGACGCCGAGCAGCAGCGGCAGGATGTACGTCGGGTCTTTGGTCGTCAGGTTGCTCCACACGCCGAAGAACGGCTCGCCGTAGAGCTCGTACGAGGTGCGCAGCGTGGTGAAGAGCGCGGCCCAGATGGGCAGCTGAACGAGCATCGGCAGGCAGCCACCGAGCGGGTTCATCTTCGCCTCCTGGTACAGCTTCATCATCTCGAGGTTCTGCTTCTCGCGATCATCCGGGTGCTTCTTCCGGATCTCCTCCATCTTGGGCTGGAGCTTCTTCATCGCCTCGGCGCTGACCATGGCCTTGTGCGTGAGCGGCAGCAGCAGCACCTTCACCATCACCGTGAGCAGGATGATGGCCACGCCCCAGTTGCCGACCAGGTTCTGGAAGAAGCGCAGGAAGAAGATGAGGATCTTGCAGATGAACGCCCACAGGCCGAAGTCGACGGTCTTCTCGAGGCGGGCATCGAAGCCGCTGGCGTCGAGGTTCTGCAGCATCGACAGGTCCTTGGGGCCCATGAAGACGTTGAAGGTGCGCGTCATGCTCTCGCCGGGCTGCAGCGTGAGGGGCATGAACATCGCGGCTTCGCGCTGATTGGGCTTGGCGGTCACCACGCAGCGGCCGGTGACGGCGGCGTCTTTGGGCCACAGCACGGTGAGGAAGTACTGCTGGTCGATGCCCACGAACGAGAGCGCGCCCTGCTTCTCTTCGGCCCACTCGGGCTCACCCGACGAGAACCAGCCCTTGGAGGGCGGCGTCTTGCGGAGCACGTCGTCATCGTGACGGCACAGCACCGAGGCCTGGTTGCCGATGCCGCCGAACATCGACGGCGCTTCCTCCGCGCCCACGTCGATGGAGCGCACGGTGTGCACGCCCAGCTCACCCTGCTGCGCGGAGCCGCTCACGTTCTTGACGGTGACGCCCAGCTCACTGACGTACGGCGTGGGGTCGGTGTCGTGCGGCGGCTTCTGGTTCCACGTGAAGGTGCGCGTGACCTCCCACACGCCCTGGCGCGTCTTGAAGACCACCTTCTCGGGCGTCTCTTCGACCACCTCGTAGCGGGCCAGGCGCGTGACCGGGTTGGCGCCGGTGATGGAGAGGCCCAGGTTGGGCGAAGTGCCCAGCACCGGGCGCGCGAGGTTCATGTGCGGCGCGGGCTCGAACTTCTTGCCGAACAGCTTCTGCCAGCCCTCGGCGATGGTCAGGTGCTTCTCTTCACGCTCGCGCTCACCGGTGAGCTCGGCGCTGACGAGACCGGCGCCTTCAGTGGTGAACACCATCCTGGTGGTGGGGCGGTCGATCTTGATTTCGCGCAGCGCGGCTTCGGCGGGCGGCGGTTCTGAAGGCGCGATTTCCGCGACGCCACCGTCTTCGAGCACCGCGGGAGGCGGCGCCGCGGCGACTGCGGTGCCACCGTCGACGACGAACTCCACGCCTGCATCCATCGCGGCGAGCTCGGCTTCGGCCTGCGGCTTCCAGATGAAGTTGGTCCACACGAGCGTGAGCCCGAAGGACAGCGCGATGGCGAGGAGGAGACGCTTCTGTTGATCCATTGATCAGCTCTTGGAATCGGGGGCGAGCACCGCCGCGAGCGACGGGTGCGGAGGAGCCTTGAGGCGGGCCGCGATGTCCGGCGACGACGCCTCGAGAACTTCGATGGCGGTCTTCCCGTCGCGAGGAGGCACGGGGTCGAGACCGCCGGGGTTGAAGGGGTGGCAACGGGTGACCCGGCGTGCGGCGAGCCACGTGCCTTTCACCGGGCCGTGCACCGAAATCGCACCCATGGCGTACACGCTGCACGAGGGGTGAAAGCGGCACATGGGCGGGAGCAGCGGGCTCAAGAACGCCTTGTAGAGGCGCAGCGGCACCAGCAGCAGCTGCACCAGGAGCGCTCTCATGCGGTGCGGTACTTCTTGTCGAGCTCTTTGACGGCCCGGTCCCAGGCGCGGTTCAGGCGCGGCCAGTCGGCTTCGGCAGCACTGGGTCGGGCGATGAACACGAGGTCGAGACCCCTGGGCAGGTTGGCTCGTTGGAGCCGGAACAACTCACGCAGCCGACGACGGATGCGGTTTCGCACCACGGCGTTGCCGACTTTGGTGGAAACGGTGAGACCCAACCGCGTGAGGCCCTCGGCTCTTCCATTCGGGAGCACCAGGCACAACAGACAGTCGGCGGTGATTTTGTGACCGCGGTCCTGCACGCGCAGGAACTCGCTGCGGCGACGCAGGCGCACCTCCTTGTCGAAGGTGAAGCGCGCCTGGCCGTCGTTCTTCACTTACTTCGCGTACGCCTTACCGGCGAGACGCTTGCGGCCCTTCGCACGGCGAGCGGCGAGAATGGCCTTGCCGGCCTTGGTGCTGTTGCGCTTACGGAAGCCGGTCGCGCGGTTCTGCTTCACCTTGCTCGGCTGGTACGTCGGGATTCGCTTGGCCACGGGGTGGCTCCTTCCAGAACTGTTGCGTGTGAAACCACTGGAGATGGATCTCCAGAAGATGGGCGGGCCCTTATTCCGCCCCTCGGACCCACGTCAAGAACTCCGGCGCTGGATCAGGCGGCTGAGGCGGCCTGGCGCTGCTCCACGAGGCTCGGAACGAAGCGGGGGCGGCGCGTTTTGAGGCCCAACCGCTCTTCGACCCAACCGCCAACCCCCGGCAACACCACGTTTCCACGCTTCTGGGTGTCGATGGCGAAGGTGACGAACTCGAAGAGCGCAGCGACCTTCTTCGGGAACTGCTTCCGAAGCTCGGTGTCGGCGCCCTTCAGCATCACGGGCGCGGCGATGACGATGCGACGGGGCTTCGCGTCTTCGAGGAACTGCTCGAGGTGCGTGCGTACGATGCAGCCCGACGAGATGATGGACTTGAGCACCACGACCGTGTCGACCTGCTTGGGCATGCCGGGTTCGACGAATTGTTGAACGACGGTGGCGACGTCACCGAGCGATGAGGTGCTGCGCTCGGTCCAGTAGCAGACCAGGCGCGCGCGGCTCGCGCTTTCGAGGAAGCCGGCGGTGAGAAAGTCGGCGTCTTCGGGTGTGGTGACGACGGCGGTGACCTTCGCACCGGTAAGCCTGGAGCGCGCCGCGAGCGCGGCCCCGAGTCGGTGCATGGTCGCGCGGTACGACGAAATCGAGGCCTTCTGCAGCTGCGCGAGGCTCGCCTTCACGTCGTCATCGGCGAGCGCGGTGAAGTCGTGCGTTGGCTGGTTCTTCACAGGAGGCCTCGGAGGTCAGCCAGTTTCGCCGGTCGGTTCTTCAACACCGCGCTGATGAACTTTCTGAAGTGCGACGTTCTACAGGAAAACGATCCGCTGATTCCATTGCCGAAGTCGTACGAGAAGTACCCGTCGACGAGCCTGAAGGAGAAGCGTCTGATGGCCGCGAGAATCGGCGCTGCTCGCTTCCACGCTGGCGTCGGCACCCACGGGAGCCGCAGCGGAAGCGTGTGATCGGGAAGTGCCTTGACCACCTGATGAATCGATACGAAGTACCCGGGCTTACGAGCCTCGCGCCACGCGCTCGTGATCACTGCACAGATGAGCTGACGGTCAGACGCTGTGAGCGCCTTCGTCCCGAGGCGGTCGAGCTGTGCGCCGGTCTGCGAGTCATTCCAGTGTTCCGAGGGCTTGAGCGAACGGTTGAACAGCAGCACGCCGCCCGCCCGGTGCTTTGATTTCAGCAGCCGGCTCCGCGCTTTCTGGTGACCGACCACCAGAGTGACGATGGCACCACGCGCGCGCTCTGCGGCGAAGTCGGTGGCTACTTCAGACCAACGCACGCTCTTCTTGAGCTTGAGCTGAAAGCGGCGGCGGCTCGAATCGTCTTCGGCCCAGTCGTCGACCCGGCAGTTCTTGAGCTGGCAGGCGAGGCGGCCGTACTGACCGGCCAGCGCGGCTTCGAGCGACACCAACACCCGCCACTCCGCGAAGAAGTCTTCGAAGGAGTTCCCTTTCAGGTTCGCCACTCCGCCCCGGTGCTGCGCCGCCAACGATTTCACCATCGCCCTCCGCCTTCCTGCCGCAGGATACGGCTTCCGAATTGGTTGGCGCTCCAACGACTTTCCGGCACCACCCGTCGCTGTCCGCCGGCTCTCCACACGTTCTGTGGAAAACGCTGTGGAGTCTGTGGAAAACCCGCCCCGACTCCCTGTGGGAACTGTGGAGAACGCCGCGCTCCGTCAAATGCGTTGCAATTTGCACAGACGCACTCTCAGTTCGTGTCTCCATGCGGCGGAGCACTTTCGTCAAAGCGGCGGGTCACGAACGATCCACAACGCCGTTACAGGCGCGCAACCACGCGGTGTCACACGGTTTTCGTCGAAGTTCTTGATCAGGAAAAACGCCCATGGCTAAACGTCGCCCCCCTTCCGCTGTTCGCCGCAAAACTCTTTGCCTCCTGGTGTTCGTCGACCATGGCCGATTCGACGGTAAGTGCCCGTAATCTTTGGCAGAGCGCGCTCGACTCGTTGCGGGGCGATGGCCAGGCGTACGTGGTGTCGCAGCTGCTCCAGCTGCACCCCCTGAAGTACGAAGCGGGGACGCTCACCCTGGGCGTGGAGGATCTGTTCTTCCGCGATTGGGTCGACGACCACTACTCGGGCGTGATGGCACCGGCGCTGGCGAAGACGGCCGGCGGGGCGGTCAAAGTCGAGTGGCAGAAGGTCGAAAAGCGCGACGTGGTGGGCCTTTCGCTGCCCGCACTTCCAGTCGTACAGCTGCGACGCCAGCCGGCGCGCCTGAACGAGCGTTTCACCTTCGAGACCTACGTCGTCTCCGACTCCAACCAGCTGCCGGCGGCGGCGGCCTACGCGGTGGCCGAGTCACCGGGCCGGGCGTACAACCCGCTGTTCATCTACGGCGGCACGGGCCTGGGCAAGACCCACCTGCTGCACGCCATCGGCAACCGCATCGTTGCGCGCAACCCCGACGCGCGGGTGCTGTACCTGTCGAGCGAAGAGTTCACCAACCAGTTCATCGAGTCGGTGCGTGACCAGCGCATGACCGAGTTCCGTCGCCGCTTCCGTGAAGAGTGCGACGTGCTCCTCATCGACGACATCCAGTTCCTCGGGAAGAAGCAGGAGACGCAGAACGAGTTCTTCTACACGTTCAACGCGCTCCACCAGATGGGCAAGGCCGTCATCATGACGTCCGACACGGTGCCGTCCGAGATTCCCGGCCTCGAGGACCGGCTGCGGTCGCGCTTCGCGATGGGCCTCATCACCGACGTGCACGAGCCGAACTTCGAAGCGCGCATGGCGATTCTGAAGAAGAAGGCCGCCGCCGACGGCGTGAACCTCACCGACAAGGTGACGCAGTTCATCGCGCGGCACGTGGTGAAGAACGTGCGCGAGCTCGAGGGGGCGCTCATCAAGGTGACCGCGGTGCACGCGCTCACCGGGCAGCCGTTGACCGAGGAGCTCTGCGCCCAGGTACTGGCCGACTTGATTCCCGCGCAGAAGGCGCTCGATGCCGAGGCGATTCAGCGGGAAGTGGCGCGCTACTACAAGCTGCCGGTCGACGAGCTGAGGGGCGAACGCCGGGTCAAGCACGTGGCGCACGCGCGACAGGTGGCGATGTACCTGTGCCGAACGCTGACGGCCGCGTCGTTGCCGGAGATCGGCAAGCGGTTCAACAAGGACCACTCGACGGTGCTGACGTCGGTTCGGAAGATCGAGAACCTGAAGGAGAACGACTCGCAGCTGAAGTTGGAGCTGGGTGAGTTGTCCGAGAAGCTCGCGACGATCTGATCACTCCGTCCGGAGTTGATCCGCGAACTGATTGATCAGCAGCCACACTTCGTCGATGGGCACGGCTCTCCGTGCTCGCTTCGAGATGTGTGATTTCTCGGTGAAGAGCGGCGGGTAGATACCCAGCGCCTGATCAGCGCGTGGCACTTCTTTCTCCCAGCCGTCCCAGCGGAAATCAGAAGCGAACGTTCGGAAGGCCTCGGTGAAGGTCCACCGCAGCCAGTCGGTGTAGCCGAACCCGAGGTCTTCCCACTCGAGCGTGTCGGGCGCGAGGTAGTGGATTGTTCGTGGCTCACGGAACCAGGCGAAGAAACCGCCGACGAGGTCATCGGCAATCAACAGTCCGTGATGACAGCGCGGTGTCGCGCCGACGTGGTTCCAGCGGTCGAGGGCGCGGGGAAATTCATCGCAACCGCCGCCGAGAATTCGCAGCCAGCCGTGGTCGACGAGCAGTCCGCCAGTGTGAAACGCGAGCGCACCCATGGGCGAACGCGTCGAGACCTGCAACGACTCGAGGGTTCGTTGGCCGTCTTCCCTGCTGACGGGCAACGCGCACGTCGAGCGGAGAAGAGGAGGCCCACTCGTTGAGCATCGGCAAGGCGTCTTCGGGGCTCTGGAGGTCGCGCCAGCTCTTCATGTTTCTGTAGTGTCCATGAATCGGTAGCGAGATACCAATTTGTTGACAGTACTGCATCAAGTCGCCGCTTCACGAAGCCGGGTGAACTGAGTGACGGGTCGTTCGAAGCGAGGGACCGTGTGCGTTGGTCTCAGCGTTCGAACACCGAGGTGTCCCGCGGTTCTTTGAGGCTCTCAACGGGAGCGGTGGCTGCAGGCTCTCGGCCTGCTCGACACGGGCAGGCCGCTCTGCACGCCACCCGTTCACTCCACTCGAGAGCCTCCCGCGAGCGGCCGCGAAAAAAGTGCGACTGCAGCATTGTCGTCGAAGCGGTACCTACTTACCATCTCAGTGACTATGGCGAAACTGCGTCGCGGCGAGAAACTCGAACCCAACACCCTCGAGGCCTGGAAGCCTTCTGCCTTCATCGCGCAGAACCCCGTCTTCACGCTCGACGAACTCCGCGCCGCCTACCGCCACATGGGCCGTGACCCGCGCAGCGCGCAGGAGATCGTCTCGTATTACCTCGCGCAGGGAACGCTGCTCCTCGTTCGCCGCGGCCTCTATGCACACCCCACCTGGGTCGACCCATGGCGCCTCGCTTCGCGCCTCACGCCCGATGCCGTCATCGCCTACGACGGCGCCCTCTCGTTTCACAAACTCACCGGCGTCGGCCACTCGCTGCACTTCGCCAGCACCCGCCGGACACCCCGGCTCAACTTCAACGACATCCTCTTCGACGTGGTGCGCGTCGAGACGCTCCCGCCTCACGAGACCGTCAGCGTGAACGGAGACCCGGTTCGCGTCACGTCGCTCGAACGCACGCTCGTCGATTCGCTCGACCGCCTCGACCTCTCACCGGACCTGAAGACCCTCTGGAACGCCTTCCGATCCGCGCCGCGCGTCGACCCGAAGAAGCTCCTTCAGCACCTGAAGAAGTTGAACCGCGGTCCGCTGCTCGCGTCACGACTCGGGCTCTTCATGGAGGCGCGCAAAGAGGTCGATCACGATCTCTCCCTCGCGCTCAAGAACCTCGCGCTCCGCGCACCCGCCTACTTCGACCGCGCCAATCGCGAGAAGGGCATGGAGATCATCTCGCGCTGGAACCTCATCGCGTCGGACGTGCTGCACGAACTCAGCGCTTGAGCCACGTCGCTTCGAACTCGCGGATCATCTCGCGCGCTTCAGGCCCTGGAGCCGTCGCCGCCTCCTTCCGCAACTCGTTCAACTCGCGCAGCGCCATGCGCTGACGGTCTTCCACCAGCTCGAGCAACACGCGCTCTTCCAGCTGGGCGAACTTCCGCTCGAGGCGCGGCCGCGAACGCGCGTCCTCTGGCGGCACGTCGATGATCTTCGGCTGCGCCACCGGCTTCACCTTCGGCTTTGCAACCGTCGGCAGCGGCTCCACTTCTTTCTCGACGATCTCTTCGGGCGGTGGCGACGGCGGCGGCGCCAGTTTCACGGGCTCGGCGGGTGGTACCGGCTGCTCGACCGAGGCGCGCGGCCACAGCGCGACCGTCAACACACCCAGCCCCACCAGCACGCCCAGCACCGCCCACGGCGCTCTCGACTTGAGCGGCACCATCGTCTGCTCGGGAACCGTCGCGCGCACCTCAGGCTCGTGGTCCGCGGTCGCACGCCCGAGCGGCATCTGCGCCGGCGTGGCCCGCACGTCCAACCGCGGCAACTGCACGCTGGTCCCCGACTGCACCAGCAACCTGCGCTCCACGCGCTCCAACTGCTTCCTCGCCGCCATCGCCGACGCCGGCCGCTTCGCCGGTTCCTTCTCGAGCAACGCGCGCAGCAATTCGTGCACGCCTTCCGGCAACCCGGGCGGCAGTTCCGGAGGTGGCGACTTCAGGTGCTTGCTCATCATCTCGATGAGCGTCGGCGCGAAGAACGGCGTGGCTCCGGTGAACAGCTCCCAGCCGATGCAGCCCGTCGAACAGAGGTCGGTGAACGGCCCGGTCAGCACGCCGCGCACCTGCTCCGGCGCCATGTAGACCGGCGTGCCCCCCACGCGGCCACGCGTGAACTCCGGCGCGTCGGGGTCGACCACCTTCGCGAGCCCGAAGTCGAGGATCTTCACGAACAACGTGCCGTCGGGCAGCTCGGCCAGGAACACGTTCGCGGGCTTCAGGTCACGGTGCACCACGTTCGCCGCGTGGGCCGCCGCCAGCCCCGACAACAGCTGCTTGAGAATCGACACCGACTGCAACGGCGTGGGCCGGTGCCTGCTCAACCACGTGTCGAGCGCCTGACCGCTCAACAGCTCCATCACGAAGTACGGCTGGCCCGACGGGGTCTCACCGAAGCTGAAGATGTCGATGATGTTCGGGTGCCGCACCTGCGCCAGCGCACGGGCTTCGGCGAGCAACCCTTCACCCGAGACGCCCGACTTGAGCACCTTGATGGCCACCGCGCGCCCGATGATGGGCTGCAGCCCGCGGTACACGATGCCCATGCCGCCTTCACCCAATCGCGCACCCACCACGTACTCACCCAGCTTCGTGCCGATGAGCGAGTCACGGACGAGCGTCTGACCGAAGGCATCGTCGTCGTGGCCGTCACCGCTCGTCACCCACCCGAGCCTGCCAACCCCCGGCTTCACGTCAATGCATCAACGCGGGTGACCGGCGCCTTCGAGACCGAAGATGACGCGCGCGAAGGGCCGCGACGGCACTACGTTCGTGAAGGCATGAACTTCTCTGGCTTTCCCCGCGAAGGTGTCGCCTGGTTCGATGCGCTCGCGTTGTCGCAGTCGCGGGAATGGTTTCAGGCCCACAGGGCCGCGTACGAGTCGCTGTGGCTCGAGCCGATGAAGGCGTTGCTCGACGAGCTGCGCGCGCCGGTGGCGAAGATCTACGGAAAGAAGATTTCTCCGGGGAAGATCTTCCGCATCAACCGCGACGTTCGCTTCTCGAAGGACAAGCGGCCGTACAAGACGAACATCGCCGCGGTGCTCAAGTTCGAAGACTCGCCCGCCATGGAAGGCCCCGCGGCGCTCTACCTGCACCTGGGCGCCGAGGAGTTCGTGGGCTTCGGCTTCTACCGATTGGAGCCGCCCTCGCTCAAGAAGCTGCGCGGCAAGCTGCTCGACGAGAAGGAAGGCCCCAGGTTGCAGGCGCTGTTCGACGCCGCGAAGAAGGTCGGCTTCCAGTCGGACGCGCTCGAGAAGTTGAAGCGGCCGCCTCCGGGCGTGGCCAAAGACCACCCGCGCGTCGAGCTGCTCAAGAACAAGTCGCTCGCGCTCGGGCGTGATGACATTCCGAAGTCGGTCCGCTACTCGGCCGGGTTGAAGGACTGGCTCGTCGAGCAGACCGCCGTGGCCGCCCCCATCGTGAAGTGGGGAATCAAAGAGAAGTTGTGATGCTTCAGGTGCTGATCATCTCCATCGCCGCCGCGCCGCCGATCGCCCTCGTCGAGCGCCCCAACGACCGCGCGCCCGCCGGCGCCGTGCAGAACGTCGAGCGGCGTCTGCGCGTGGCGTTCGAAGCGAAGAACGTGACCGTCGCCGACGGCCTGGCGCCGTGTGGTGAAGAGAAAGACTGTTTGTTCGTTCACGCGCGACGGCTGCGTGGAATCGCGGTCGCGCTGTCCGTGGTGAAGGGCCGCAAGGGCGTGCTGGTCGACCTGCAGGCCACTGCGAACGACGGCCTCGACGTGGCCGCCGCGACGTTCACGTTGCCCGGTGGCGACAAGGTGGCTCCAGAGATTGCGCCGTTCGTCGACAAGGTCGCGACCGCCTGGGCCGCGTTGCCGGAAGAGAAGCCGGCCCCGCCGCCCGAACCGGAAACCCGGCTCACCGAAGCGACCGCGGAGGTGCAGCCCGTGGTGGTCCTCGAGCAACCGAAGCACACGCCGGTGTTCGCGAACGTGACGCTGGGGGCCGGCATCGTCACCGGCACTGCGGCCATCGCGCTCGGCATCGTCGGAGCGGTGCTCAAAGGCTCCCTCGATTCTTCCCTGGCGATGCAGCCCCCGGTGTTGACCAGGCCAGCGGCGCTCGAGCAGGCGGCGCTGGCGAACGGGCTCTTCACGGCGTCGTTGATCTCCGCGCTCGTCGCGGGGGTCTCGGCGGTGCTCTTCGCCCTCTTCACCGCGGTGGGTCGGTGATGCGCGCAGGGTTGATCAGCGCGGCGTTGCTGCTCTTCGCGGGGTGTCAGTGCGCGCGCGTTCCCGAAGACGTGTGCCTCGTCGGTGAGTGTGAAGACGACGGCGGCGCTGGCGGTGGTTCGGCGACGGGTGGCGGTGGTCCAGGCTTCGGCGGTGGCGACGCGACCGGTGGAGGAACGGCGACCGGCGGCGGTGGCGGCGGCACCACAACGGGTGGTGGCCCGGGTACTACCGGTGGTGGGTCGCCCTTCTGTGAAAACTGGCCCTGCGTGAGCAGCTCGTTGCCGCCGGTCTCGGCCCCGCCGACCGCGTGGTCGACGCGCACGCTCTCGCTCCCGCCCGGCGTCGTCAGCAACTGCGAGCCGCGCTTCCTCGGTGGCGTGAAGATGCTCAACGGCGACGTCATGCTGATTCCGTACTGCGCGAGCCATTTCGTGTTGATCAGTCAGAACGCGACGACCACCACGCTGGGCCCCGAAACGGGCGGCGATCGCCACTTCGGAGGCGCGCTCGACTGCGAAGGCAACGTGGCTGCGTTCCCGGTCGATGGCGAGCTGTTGCTGGTGCCTCCCGCGGGCCCGCCGAGGCGGGTGCCGGGCACCGTGGGCTCGACGGCCGGCGGCGGCGGCGTGTTCTCGGGTACGTGCGCCACCCCGCGCTTCACCTTCACCGACGGGCTCAACCTGTTCCACACCGGCCCCGACGGAGGCGGGTCGACGGTGCTGTGGCCGAGCCGCTGGGAACAGGGCCGCGTCGAAGGGTGCGCTCGCAAGCCCTACGACAACGTGTGCTTCACGTCAGACGCTTCGGAGCCCAGCGACGGCGGCCCACCGGTGGCGCTGCTGCACGGGGCGTTCGCAGACGACGGCTCGTTCACGCCGTACGGCCAGACGTTCGACGCACGCGGCGCCGCCCTCGCGCGCGACGAGACCGTCGTCACCATCGAGCGCAACACGGGTGTGATGCTGTTCACGCCCGAGATCGGCGCGCAGCAGCGCGTCTCGCCGATCGACGCCCCGGCCGGCGGCCTCTCGTGGCCGGCGACGCGCGGTGATGGGTACGTGTACGTGATGAATCACGAGGGCCTGTGGTGGGCACCTGATGATGGGAGCAGCGGCCTGCGCCTGTTCCGGGTCGACGGGTTTGCCGGCCTCACGGAGCCTTTCGCAGGGCTGGTGTTGATGGACGACGGCGCCATCGTCGCCGTGCCGGGTGCGACGCAGGAGATTCTGGTGCTGTCGCCCGTCGACGGTGGCGCGACGGTTCCTTCCGCGGTGGGGTTGTCGCCGTTCTTCAACAAGCTCTGAGCAGCAGCCGGGAACGGGCGCTCAGCAGCGTCACGGCGACGTTCATCGCGCGGCCTCCACCCCGACCTCCAACAACACGCCCGGGCGCGCGAGCCCGCGCACCACCGCGACGCTCACCACCGGCGGCGTCTTCGATGCTCCGAACGTGGGCGCGAACACGCCATACGCGGCGCGCAGGTCGGCGCCTTCGGCGATCCACACCGTGACGCGAAACACGTCGCTCCAGCTGCAGCCACCGGCCTTCAACGCAGCCTCGAGGTTGATCAACACCTGCCTGGCCTGCGCCACGACGTCGCCTTCGCCGACCAACTTTCCGCTCGTGTCGACCGCGTTCTGACCACCGACGACCACCAGGGTCGCGCCCGGTGGAATCACCGCGACGTGTGAATAGACGTCACTGCCGTGCAGCGCTTCGCTCTTCGGAAAGGTGAGGTGCATTGGCCTTTCATGCGCGCGCGTGGAAGACCGACAAGAGGTTGCCGGTCTGCAACCATTCACGCATGCAGACCTGGACGCTCGGGAAGCACAGCGCCGTATGCCCCATCGCCCTCACCGCGAGGCTGCTGGTGTCACGCTGGAAGACCAACGTGTTGTGGATGGTGTGGCGCGCGAACGACGGCGGCGCCAACCGCTTCAACGAATTGCTGCGCAGGCTCCCGGGCATCAACCGCGGCGTGTTGATGCGCACGCTGCGCGAGCTCGAAGACGACGGCCTGCTTCAGCGCACGGAGCACGGCAAGCGCCCGGCTCCAGTCGAGTACGCGCTCACCGAGAAGGCGTTGGCGCTGAACGGCGCACTGGCCGCGCTCGCGCAGTGGGGCCGCACCTACGGCACCGTCACGCCGTGAGGGCGAAGCGGCGTCGCTTGCCAACCCCTCGAGAAACACCCGTGCACCGCAGAAAACGGGTGGCACCCGCCCGTGTGGGGAATCGCCGCGGTTCGCGCGACCTCACTTCGACGTGGCACTTACGCCGCGCCGTCCAGGGAGCAGGTCATCTGACCACGAGCGCCCCAGCGCGCGTCAGTGGCGTGACCGCGCCGGCGCCGCAGGCCTGTTCGTAACAAGCAGGGCGTGAACCCTTTCGCGTCCTCCCCATGGAGGCTGCCGTCCCTCCAACTCGAGTGACCCCGCCTCAGCTTCGGCTCTGAAGGGGTGAGGGGCGTCGGGTGTTGCGTCCCTGCTCCACCCGCACGGCCTCTCTTTTCGAGCGCCAGTTCACGCGGCTCACGAAGCTTCGTGAAGCTCGGCGTTCGTCGGTCAGATACCACGGTCCTGACCGGGTCAACTGACCACCGGAGCCCCGACGAGCACCAGTGGAGTGACCTCGCCGGCGCCGCGGTCCTGTTCGACACGAGCAGGGCCTGAACCTTCGCGTCCTTCCCCATGAAGGCTGCCGCCCTCCAACCTCGAGCGACCCGGCACCGTCTTCGGTTGCAGGCGCTCGACCTGCTGGAGCCCGCCGACGTTCGCAGCTACCACCCTATTGGGTGGTTCGTGCCCACGTGCTGGAGACGAGCGGACGACGTTCGGAAGCACTCGCCGTACGTCAGCCCGCCATCGGGCTCACCGAAGCTCAAAGACGCACGCGGCACGCCCTGAGGTCAGTTCGGTTTTCTCTCAACGTTTCTGTCGAAACTTCGTCAATGCCGAACTGTGAGCGGCGGTTACTGCAGGCTCATGCACGAGGAACGCGACGACGCACTGAGGATGCTGGCAAAGCTCGGGTTTCGGGGTCTCGACGTCTACCTGGCGGAGCTGATGCCGGCCGTTGAAATGGCCTGGGCCGACGGAGTCATTCAGCCGAATGAACGCGCGGTGCTCGAAGCGTATTGTGAGTCGCTGGTCGAAGAGCTGAACCGCCAGGCTGGTGCGCCCTTCTTTTCGCTGCGCCGCGCGCTGCGCATGCTCGACCGCGCCACGGCGCGAAGACTGCCCCCCAGTCAGCGCCGCGAAGCGCTCGTCGCCCTGAAGCAGCTGGCGGGCATCTCGCCGCGCGGCGCAGAAATCTGTGCGCGCATGGTGACCTGGGCCGAGGCCGTCGCTGCCGTCGACGGGCGCCCGGTGTGGGACACGCGCGAACTCTTCTGGCTGCAGTTCATGAAGCGCAACCTCGGCCTCGCCTGAGCCATGACGACGCGCGGACGCTCACGCTCGCCTGGGCGGCGCCGCGTGGGCGGCCTTCAGCATCGCCTCGACCGCGGGATGCCGCCGCTGCCGCTCCAGCGTCACTGCGTAATACGACTCACCGACCTCCAGGCGCCCGAGCTCCAGCAGGCCGTAGAGCGCGGCGATCTCTTCGGCCACGAGCTCGGGCGCCGGCACGATGCCGAAGCCCGAGGCCCCCAGCGTCTTGAGCAACGCGCTGTCGTCCACCTCGGCGACGACGAGCGGCCTGACGCCAACGCGCGAGAACTCGTCGTCGAGCAGGGTTCGCTGAGCGCTCTGCGCAGCCGGCAGCAGCAGCGGCGCACCGTCCAGCGACCGCGGAAAGGCGGGGGCCAGGCGCGCGTGGAGATCTGCGCGGCAGAACAGCGCCAACGGTGAGGAGCCGACGGGCTCGAAGATTGACCTGACGGCGTGGGCGCTCGCCGTCTCGTCGGTCAGCACCACGTCGAGGCGATGCGCCGCGAGGTCACCCATGAGCTGCACCGAGCTGCCGTGCTGCACCTTCAAACGAAAGCCCTGCTGCATCGCCGGCGTCACCAGGCGGCGCGCGATGAGCCGCGGCAAGGACGCCACGATTCCCACGCGAAGAGGCGACTTGAGGTGGTCGTCACCCCTGGCCACCGCCAGCACTTCCTGACCGAGGGCGAAGAGCTCGTCGGCCACGCGGGCCACGCGCTCTCCCTCGGGCGTGAGCTCGAGTCGCCTGCCGCGCTTCTCGAGGAGCCGGACACCCAACCGGTCTTCGATGGCTTTGACCTGCGCCCAGATGGTGGACGCGGACACATGGAGCTCTTTGGCGGCGGCAGACAAACCGCCGCGCCGGGCCACGAGCCAGAAGCACTGGAGATGGTGGTAGTTGAGCGAGCTCATCGGCGCGGGCGCGGGTCACAGGCCCGCTGAGCGATTCTGGCATCGCTCATGCGGCAGACGCCCACAGCCTCGCGTGTTCCCTCACATACGAGGTCACCGAGCGCGGCGCCCGCCCCGACAATTCGGTCATCTGGGCATCGGCGAGCTCGGCGGCGCCGGTTCGAAGAATCAGATGGAGCACCGTGAGCAGCGACGCGTCGTCGGCGCTCATGCCGCGGTTCATCAACACCGTGACGTAGCCAAAGACGGGCACGGCTTCGACCCGCACGGGGCGATGGAGTGCGATGCGGAGCACCTCGAGCACCTCGTCCCACGACTCCACCGGCGGGCCGGCCAGCTCGTAGACCTTCCCCCGGTGGCTCGCCGGCGTCAGGAGCACGGTGGCGGCGACCTCTGCGACTTCCCGCGCGTCGACCCAGTTCACGCGCCGCTCCTGCACCGGAACGAACAGACAGCCCTGCTCCACGAGGTCGTCTTTGAAGCGGCTCTCGAGGTTCTGCAGAAAGAACGCCGAGCGAAGCACGGTGAACGCCGCCGTGCGCCGGTGGAGGTGCTGCTCGATGAGCCGATGCGGCATGTGGGCGCTGTGGTCGGCGCCGGCGATCGACAGAAACACGATGTGTTCGACCCCGTTTGAGAGCGCGAAGTCGATGAACGGAAGCACGGTGGTCCTGACGTCGACCAGGGCCGGCGGCCGCACCAGAAAGCCCGAGGTGCATGAGACTCCTTCGCGTCACGGTGACCTGACGGGACGTAGCGACCACCGCAGTCTTTGTTTCGTAAGGGCGGTTCCCCGCGTCGTCATTGACGAACTTTCCGAGGGAACGTTTCGGTCACGCCGAAACGACGCGGTGCTTCTCGGGCGCGAGCACGTTCCTCACGGCAGCGCCGCGAGCCACTTCTCGACGGCCGCCACGCTGAACTCCGGCGCTTCTTCCTGCGGCAGGTGCCCGAGGTTGGGGAACACCACCAGCGCGCTGTTGGGGACACCAGCGTCGAACCGCTGAATCAACCGGTCTTCCGCGCCCCACAGAATCAACGTCGGCACCTGCAGCGACTTCAGCTGGTCGATTGCCTTCACGAGCGTGAGCTCGAAGTACCGGTCGACCACCTCCGGCGTGACCTTCGATTGATCCACGTACACGTTGCGCACGCTGCCTTCGATGACCGAGCGCGGCAGCAACTTCTCGGCGAGCCTCCGCAGGCCCGGCGTGCGCGCGATGCGAACGCCGATGGGCACCGACTTCGACTGCAGCGGGTAGCCCGACGCGTTCGCAGGCGATGGCTCGTTCACCTCGTTTGCCCAGGAGTTCGACGACGCGGCGCGGCCATCGCGCGCGACGAGACCATCGTCACCATCGAGCGCAACACGGGAATGATGCTGTTCACGCCCGAGGTCGGGCCGCAGTCGCGCGCGCCGGCGCTCGTGGCCCGCGACTCGCGGTGACGGGTGCGTGTACGTGATGAACCACGAGGGCCTGTGGTGGGTCCCCAGGGCTCAGGGGTCTGGTCTGCGGCTGTTCCGGGTGAGCGGCTATTCGGGGCTCACGGGGCCCTTCGCGAGGCTGGTGTTGATGGACGACGGGAACGTCATCGCCGTGCCCGGCGCGGCGCAGGAGAGCCTGGTGCTGGAGCCGGTCGATGGCCGCGCGACGGTTCCTCCCGCGGTGGGGTTGTCGCCGTTCTTCAACAAGCTCTGACGGCTTGATCACCCGCGGGCAGCCTCGAGGCCGACCTCCACCCCACCCCAGCCGGGCCAACGCGCGCACGACCGCCACGGTCACCACCGGCGGTGTCTTCGACCTGCCGAACGTCGCAGCGAAAACGCCGTACGCCGCGCGCAGGTCAGCGCCTTCGGCGATCCACGCCGTCACGCGAAACACGTCGCTCCACCCGAGAAGGTGCTGGCGCTGAGCGACGCGCTCGCCGCGCTCGCGCAGTGGGGCCGGAGCTACGACACCGTCACTCCGTGAGCGCGGTCTTCAGGTTGCCGAAGAGCACGTCGGGGTCGTTCCTCGACAGGCCCGACATGCAGCCGTCGTTCAGCTCCACGACGAGCCAGTCTCCCTGCTCGGTCTGCGCGACGTCGGCCACCCAGAAATCGATGTTCGACCCGCCCCGCTTCGCCACCTCTTCGAGGAACGCCTGCGGCACGTTGTCTTCGGGGTCGACGACCTCGTGCGACCAGTAGAACGCCTTGCTGATCAACCGCTCCTTGAAGAAGAAGCAGCGGAACTCGTGCGAGATCGGCAGGCCGGTCGGCATCAGGCCGTGGTTGCGGAGCGGTACGTACTTCCGCACCACGATTTCCTGCGTGCTGATCAACCCGTCTTCGAGCAGCCGGCCGTACACCTCGCCCGCGTCACGAAACGTCGGCGCGAACATGTGCGTCTTCCAGGCGGAACCACGTCTGCGGCGTGAGGTCTTCGAAGTCGGGGTACCAGCGTCGCAGCTCCGCCGCGTAGCAGTGCTGCCGGAAGGAATTGATGAGCCGGCTGCCGAGCACGGTGACGTCGGTCTCGAGCTCCTTCCCGAAGGGCAGCGCGCAGTAGCGGGGGATGACGAGGCTGTCGCGCGGCACCTGCGCTCGCGACGTGTAGACCGGGAAGTGTCGGCCAATCGCTTCGAGTTCGTCGGTATCGAACTCGTCCGTCTGTCTGAAGAGCACCGTGGGGGTCATGGTCGTGCGGTGACGATGCTTGATGAAGGTGGCTGACGGCGGGCGCGCGGAAGGTCGTCGTCTTCGTGACCGGGCAACTTGCTTCAAGCGTCGCCTCCTTCACGTGGTGACGTGCACCGACTCACGAATCTGCGCTGCGACCGCTCGCTTCGGGTGATCGAAGAGACGACCGACTGGAACCGGGGTGAGGATCCACAGGGCGCTGACCAGCCCCTGCGCGACGCGCTGATCAGCTCGACAACGCCCGCTGCGAGGCGGGGAAGAGCGTGGCCGGCGCGAGCTCGACGGCGGCCTCGGAGCGCGGAACGCCCTGCACCACTTCATCGCGCTGCGCCGCTTCGACCGGCACGACGAAGCCCATGGCCACCAACAGGGCCTCGGCCAGCCGGCTGAGGAGCGAAGCGCTCATGGTCGCAGGCTTAACCGCCGCTCACGGCCGCGCCAGCCGGAGCACGAAAGAACTACCGGGCGCGGAGGAAGCCTCCGCGCCCGTGAACATCACCGCTGATCTCTGCTGGTGCTCCACAGGCAGCTCGTGGCGGCCGTAGAGCAGTTGTTCACGATCTTGATGTCCGCGTTGTGCGCCGGACCGCCATGCGCGTTCACTGCGAGACCGGTGTTGGTGTCGCTCTTGATGAGACCCTGGCTGAACGTCCACCGGCAGTCAGACGATGACGACGCGTGCATTCAGCTCATGAAACTCCTGAGCACACCTGGGTCATCAATCGTGAATGAGCGTCGCGAGCCACTTCTCGACGGCCGCCACGCTGAGCTCCGGCGCTTCTTCCTGCGGTACGTGCCCGACGTTGGGGAACACCACCAGCGCGCTGTTGGGGACATCAGCGTCGAACCGCTGCCCGTACTCGAGTGGAATCAACCGATCTTCCGCGCCCCACAGAATCAACGTCGGCACGTGCAGCGACTTCAGCTGGTCCGTGTCGCCGGCCAGCGGCACCTGCTCGAAGCGCCGCGCGAGCGCCACGCGGTTGCCTTCACGCAGCGTGAGCTCGAAGTACCGGTCGACCACTTCAGGCGTCACCTTCGATTGATCCACGTACACGTTGCGCACGCTGTCTTCGATGACCGAGCGCGGCAGCAACTTCTCGGCGAGCCTCCGCAGGCCCGGCGTGCGCGCGATGCGAAAGCCGATGGGCACCGACTTCGACTGCAGCGGGTAGCCCGACGCGTCGACGAGCACCAGCGCGCTCACCTCACCCGGGTAGGCCACCGCGTATTCCCACGCGATGCGGCCACCGTACGAGTTGCCGCCCACCACCGGCTGCTTCACGTCGAGCTTCTCCAGCAACGCGTGCAGCACCCGCAGCGTCTGCGCGATGGACACGTCGCCGTCGGCCGACGCGCCCGTGAGCCCGAAGCCCGGCAGGTCGAGCGTGATGACCCGATGCGTCTTCGAGAGCACCGCGACCCACGGCTCCCAGGTGTGCAGGCTCGCCGAGGTGCCGTGCAACAGCACGATGGGCCGCGCGTCGTCACGCGGGCCCACGTCGCGCACGTGCACCCGCAACGTCTCGATTTCGACGAACTGCGAGGGCGGCGGCGCCCACCGCGCGGTGAGCGCTTCGACGGAGCGATCCGGCTCCCACGCGCGCCAGAGGAGCGCCGTCACTGCCAGCACCACCACCACTGCGAACAGGCCGGAGATGCGCTTCACCATGCGTGTGCTCCCGATGACATCAGTCACTTCACGATGCCACCGATTCGTCACGACGCCGGGACAACTCGTCGTGCGTGGGGAATGCGGGTGTTAGAGGCGACACATGAGCAAGCCCGCGAAGTTGACCGAAGCGCAGCTGCAGGAATTTCTCGCCGCGAGCCCCGGCTGGAAAGTCGAAGGCGGCATGCTGGTGCAGACCTTCGAAGCGCGCACGTTCCTCGAGGGCATCGACTACGTGCAGAAGGTCGCGAAGCTCGCCGAGGCGGCGGATCACCACCCCGACATCGACATTCGCTGGCGCAAGGTGACCCTCAGGTTCGTCACCCACGACGCGGGCAACGCCATCACCGACCTCGACGCGCGCCTCGCGAAGGAATGTTCGCTGCTCTTCTCGGCGCTCTGATGATGCACACCGTTCCGCAGAAGACCCTCACCTTCCCGGTGACGTTGCAGCGCAACTCCTTCGGCCCACGCCTGGTGGCGCGCGCGGGTGACGTGTGGCGCTGCATGCAGGACGTGGTGAGCGACGAGTCGAGCTCCGTGGGGTGGACGCCCGAGCGCTACGTCGAAGAGAACACCATGTTCGTGGTGCGCTCGATGACCGTGAAGCACGAGCGTGAGGTGGGCATCGGCGAGACGCTGCAGGGCCGCACGTGGGCTTCGCGCGACCGGCGCTCGATGTTGTTCACCCGCCAGGTGCGCATGTTCTCGGGTGACGAGTTCGTCGCCGGCGCCACGCAGGAGTGGGCGTACCTGACGCGCGACCTGCAGGCCACGAAGGCCAGCAAGGGCATCTACGACGCGTTCTCGGTCACGCCGGGGTTCCCCGACGTCGAGCTGCCCGAGTACGTCGCGGTGGAGGGCAAGCCGCTGCACCGCTTCGAGTTCACCGTGTGGCACGGGTGGATGGACCCCCACGGGCACGTGAACCACGCGGCGTACGTCGACTACTGCGATGAGGGCGTGGCGCGCGTGGTGGCCGGTGAAGGCGGTGACCCGCAGGCGTTGAAGCCCTTGTACGAGACGGTGCACTTCCGCGCGGCGATCGGTGCCGGCGAGGCGATCGCCGTCGAGACCACCGAGTGCGGAGCGAGCGACGGAGCGCGCGTGTTCAAACACCGCATTCTCTCGGGCCAGAAGGTGTGCGCGACCGCGACGTTGATCAGACGCGCGGTGGGCTGATCAACCGGCGCGCCCGGGCTGCGTGCTCGCGGCGCCGCCCACCCTAAACGGACGGAGGCGCCGCTCAGCCTCGAGCAGCGCCTCCACCACTTCTCAGACTGCCCCGCGACTCAGGGCGACGTCAGACAGCCACCGTCCGGTGAGTGACGGCAGTTGTGCAACGCGCGCGTCACCGGCAGCTGGTAGACCAGCTGCAGCACGTCGGTCGCGCCGGTCACGTCGACGGTGGTGGCCTGCGACTTGCCAGGCTCGACCAGCATCGCCGAGTACTTGAGCTGACCGGTCTTCGAGACCTGCACCACGCTCGCCGGCTCGGGCGGAGGCGCCAGCACGGTGCGCGCCTGCGAGCGGGCGTACACCCCCGCGTCGGGCTGGAGGAAGCCGTACGCGCAGTTGGGCTGACCGGTGATGAAGTCCGCCTGGTAGATGCGGCTCGTCGAGGTCTGACCACCGCCGCAGCTCGCCGTACCGCCGTCGAGCAGGTCGCCCGGCGTCAGGTCGCTCCACAGCACGCAGCTGGTCACCACCGCCGCGCCCGTGGCCGTCTTGGCCTCGAGCTGGTCGTAGTCCATCACCCAGCCGCGGTCGGCGTTGGCCGTCGCGCCGCCGGAGCAGCTCGTGGCCGTGCACGTCACGCCCGTCACGTCGACCAGGCCACCGCGGTCGCTGATGCGCGCGTTGTCGAAGGTGGCCGGCGAGCCCGCGTCACCGCCGAACGCGATGCCGTCGCCGTACGCCCAGAAGCCCACGAAGCGGTTCATGCCCAGCCCGGTGGTCGGAATGTTCGGGTACGTGAGCAGGTCACCCAGCGAGCCGTTGCGGCTCACGCTGACCTGCTGGCAGGTGTAGCCGCCGTCGGCGCCGTTGAGCAGACCGCAGCGGAACCGGCTCTCGTTGATGGCGTTGGGCGAGGTGCTCGTCAGGCCACACGCGGCGGTGCGGTACGACGTCATCTCGGCCTCGAGGCGCGGCGTGCTGGTCGAGCCGCAGGTGTCCGCGAACGAGAGCGCCGTGGTGTCGCCCTTGAAGCGCGTCATCGTCGCCGCGCTCGAGGTCAGCGTGTTCGCGCCCCAGCGGTTGCTCAGCACGTCGATGTCGAGAATGCCGTCTTCACGGGCGTAGTCGACGGTGGTGCTGGTGCAGCCGGCCTTGGCGCAGGCCAGCGGGTTGTCGAAGCGGCACATGCCGCCCTTGCGCTCCAGCAGCGCGTAGCGGTTACCCGACCCGATGAAGACGCGCAGGCGGTTGTTGCCCGGCTCCACGGCGACCGACGGCAGGTAATAGAAGGGCTGCTTGTTGCGCACCGAGGTGCCGCCCGCAGCGTCCATTTCCAGCGCGCGGGCCGCCGACCAGTTCGAAATGAGGTTGGTGTTGGTGTCGTAGGTCGCTGGCGCCGCGAAGCGCGCGAGCCACACCTGGCCTGCGGTGTCGCCCCACACCGCGGTGTCGAAGAAGGCGTCCTGGCCGGGCTGGGCGTCGGGGCCGTAGTCGACCAGCGCGACCGGCGCCGGCACCGAGTGGCGCAGGCCGCGCGCCGGCGTCAGGTCTCCGGTGGCGGTGGGGTTGAACTCGAACTTCCACCACAGGTTGTCGCGGCGGGCGCCGACCTTGCCGTTCCACGCGTCGACCACGTACACGCCGCGGCCGCGCTCGAGGCCCGGAGACCAGCCGCCCGAGAGCGCGACCACCCAGCGCTCGATGGTGTTGGGCACGCCGTAGCGGGTCAGCGCGCCCGACGAGGCCTTCTCGGTCGCCGGGATGCTGTCGTTGTCCATCAGCACGGGGCCGATGGGCGGCGCCTTGGGCGAGAGCGAGAAGAAGGTCTTGCCGAAGGTCGCCGCTTCGTCGCTGCACGGCTGGGGGAACATCCACCGGAAGTTGGGCCGCGTGGCCGCCTTGATGGCCCGGTTGCCGGTGACGTCGAACGGAATCTCGAGCGCGAGGTAGTGCGTACCGCCGCGGCCTTCGCTGAGCACCGCCATGGTGCGGAACTCGGTGTGCTGCTTGATGCCGTCCTTGTTGTCGTCGTTCCAGATGTCGCGAACCATGATGTCGCCGTCGACGAGGTACTGGTGGCCCAGCACCTGGTCGGCGAGGCGCGGCAGCTGGTCGGGCGGCACGAAGGCCCACACTTCCCGGCCCGAGCCGTGGCCGTAGCGCGGCGTGGGCTTGCCACCGGTGCAGATGTCGTTCGAGTTGTTGCCGCCGGTGATGACGTTGTTGCTGGCGTCGAGCGCCTCACCGTTGTCGAAGGCGTGCAGCATGCCGTCGTTGGCGCCCACCAGCAGCAGGCGCTGGCGGCGGTGGTTGCGCGTCTGCCACACGTCGTAGGCCTTGTTGACGGTCACCGGCGTCGGGCACACGTTGACGTTCGTGGCCGTCGACAGCGGGGTGAACTGCGTGTTGCCGCCGGTCTGCGCGTAGAGCGTGCGCGCGCACTGCGTCGACAGGCCGAGGTCACAGAGGAACGGCTCGAAGGGCGGTTCGACCGAGATGGGCGAGCTGTGGAAGATGTCTCCCAGAATGTCGGCGCGCGCCGTGGCGCTCTTGGCGGGGATGTTGCCGTTGAGCAGGTCGTAGCCGAGCGTCCACATGATGACGATGCGGGTGCAGAGGCGGTCGTAGTCAGCGGCGTTGGGAACGAGGGGGGGAATGGTCCAGCCCGCGACACCCCACGCGCTGCCGACGTCGAGGCCCATGCGGCTGAGCAACGTGCCGGGCCCGGTCGACGAGGGGCATTTGTCCGAGCCCTTGATGCCCAGGTAGTCGGCCATCATGCCGTCGTACGCGGCGGCGCTGAGCGTGCCGCCGTCGGGAATGGAGATCGACCCGGTCAGCAGCGGCAGCAGTTTGATCTGCAGCATGCCGTCGGCCTCGGTGAAGGTGCCGTCGGAGTTGGTGTCGACCACCGTCCAGATGTTGCGGGCGTTGATGGCGCCCACGCCGCCGTCACCCAGCATGCTGCGGCTGCCTTCCCAATAGGGCGTGGCGGCCACCGTGGGGTTGTCCAGGCGCACGAAGTTGCCCGTCGAGTCTTCGGTGACGATGTTGACCGCGGTCTCGGGGCGGCCACCGTCGGCCTGCAGCGCGCACTCACCACCGCCGGGGCACGGCTTCTCGACGATGAACACGTCGTTCTTGTCACCGTCGGCGTTGAGGTCGGCGTCTTCGACGAACTCGTTGTACTGGTCGAAGCGCCACAGGCGGCCGGCCCACGCGGTGTCCTTGCGCGGCACCAGGCGCGGGAGCACCGCCGGCGTCGACGAGCTGCCGGTCTGCACCGCCGAAACGGCCGCGGCCGAGAACGACGTGTTGCGCGTCGAGATGTCTTCGAAGATGTCCTGGAAGGCCTTCACGATGCCGGCCGCGTTGTTGGCCGAGAAGTGCGAGCCGCCGCCCGACTGCGCGGTGCTGCTCAGCAGGTTGTTGGCCGCCGTGTTGGTACCGAAGCCGATGGTGTACGTGGCGATGCGCTGGTCCTGCGGGTAGTCGGAGCGCACGTCACCGGTCTGCCAGAAGTAGGCGGCGATCTCGTTGAGCGCGCTGCCGCACGCGGTGCCCGAGCAGGTGGTGGTCATGCCGGTGATCTGCGACGGCCAGTTGGTGATCATGTTCTCGTTCGGCTCACCGTCGGTGAGCGCGATGACGGCGTTGAAGCCACACGCGGTGCAGATGCGCTTCTCGTTGGCGTTGCCGGTCTCGGTGAACGTGTTGCCGGTGCCGGTGCTCGGCTTGGGGTGCCCGGCGCCGAAGGCGGTGGTGAACGTGTCGCTCGGCGAGGTCGAGCGCATGGCGTACATCGCCGCGTAGAGGCTGGCCGCGATGGGCGTGCTGGCGTTGAACGGCTTGTTGGTCGCCATGTTCGCCAGAATCGAATTGCGCGTGGCGGTGACCGAGGTCTGGTCGAAGGGCTGCAGCTGGTTGCAGTCGGGCTTGGGCTTCTGCCACATGCACACGTTGCTGCCGTTCCAGCAGTCGGCGGAGTTGTTCGACCAGTTGTCGAACGTGAGGATGCTGAGGCGGATCTCGCGAACGTCGAAGAGCAGCTGCGAGAGCACCATGAGCGCCGAGACGTCGCGCGGCGCGTAGAAGCGCAGGAAGTTGCCGCTGCCGATGCGCGTGCTGCCGCGAATGTAATAGCCCTTGGTGTCGATGCAGGCGCGGCAGGCCGCGCGCTCGGTGGCGTTGGTGCCCACGTCGTTGCAGGCCGCGTCGCGCGCGGTCGCCAGGGTGCCGCTGCCGGCCCAGGTGTTGGCCGCGAAGTTGTTGCCGTAGGGGAACCCGTTGAGGTCGTGGCCCATGGAGCTGCTGCTCGAGCTGGCCGACCCGAGCATGCGGTAGATGAGGTTGTTGTTGAACCAGCGCGGGTTCGACACCTCGTTGCCCGCCCCGTCGATGCTGGCCACCACCGGGCGGTAGGTGGTCGACGGGTCGTAGCCGTTGCCCGCGAAGCCCGGGTGGTTGCAGCCGTCACCCGACGGGAAGTTCTGCGGCCACGCGTTCATCGAGCACGAGGTGTCGAGAATCAGCGTCACGTTCGGCGGCGCGCCACCCGACGAGAAGAACGCCTCGTCACTGCCCTTGGGCGGGTTGAGCAGCGCGTCGAGGCGCGAGGTGCCCTGCACGCAACACGCGCCGGGGTCGATGGCGAAGGCCGGCGCGGCAGCCAGCACCGCGGTCACCACTGCCAGGAGTTTGATGGAGGTCTTCATGGTCTCTCTCACAAGCCGTGACGGAAGGTGAATTCGAGCTCGCTCTGCGACTTCGAGGTCGGGTGCTGGCAGGTCACCACCACGCGGTAGTAGCCGCCGCCCATGGTGGTGGGGCCCAGCGTGTTGGCCATTTCACGCGTCTGCTTGCGTGACGCGCCCATCGACGAGCTGTCGAGCGCCACGATGACCGGCTCGGGCGCGGTCTTGTCGAGGTGGGCGGTCAGCAGCTCGTTCTGGTCGGCCAGCGCGGCCGCCGAAGGCAGCTTGGTCTGCAGCGTCAGCGACGTGGGGGCCACGCCCACGGTGCGCAGCTTGCTGAGCAGCACGCGGCGCGCGACGGTGGCGCAGGCCTGCATCTCGTCGGCGCGCGACGAGGCGATGGCCGCTTCTTTGTTGGTGCCGGTGAATTGAATGGCCGCCATCACCAGCACCAGCAACACCGCCAGCGCGATGAGGGTGATGAGCAGCGCGTTGCCGCGTCGCAGTCGGTTGGTTTGCATGAAGGTCAGCCTCCCCACGTGTTGAGGTCGCGCGCGTCGCTCGAGGCGCGCAGTGACGGTACGAAGAAGCTGCGCGAGAGCATGTTGGGCACCTGCACCACGGTGTGGAACACGGCGCGGTTGAAGCCGTCTTCGGTCATGGTGGGCGCGGCCCAGTTGTAGCTGTCGAGCGGCTTGCTCAGCTTGCGGCCGGTGGTGTCTCGCCGCGTGGTGCGCATGGTGAGCGAAATGTGCACCGTGCGGATGTTGGCGACCGTGCCGGTGAAGCGCGAAGGCTCGCTGTAGCCGGTGGTGTAGTCGGGCACCGTGCCCAGCGGCGAAGTGGCCTGCGCGAAGACGGCCTCGGGCGTGCTGCCGCTGCGGGTGTTCCCGTAGATCCAGTCTCCGCCGGTGTCGGGCGCGGCCTGACAGCAGCCCAGCCCCGTGGGCGCACGGTTGACGCCGAAGGCCACCTGGAAGTTCTCCACGTCGGGCGCGATGGGGTCGAAGTTGTCGTTCGAGAGCACGAAGGGGTCGGCCGTGAGCGAATTGAAGGCCACCAGCCACGGGCGGCCGTTGAGGTTGACGATGCGCAGGCGCTGCTCGCGCACGATGAAGACCCACGGGGCGCTCGCGCCGACGCCCGTGAAGCAGGTGTCGGCGACGAAGGCGTTCCACGGCGCGCCGGCCACCGTCACCGGCACCGAGTTCTGCCCCGCGGCGACCGCCGTCGACACCCTGAGCGCCACCATGCGGTTGGCGCCGCGGCACACCACCATCATCAGCTGACCCGTGCTCAGAGCCACGTCGGTGGGCGCCTGCAGCGCGATGGCCGAACCCGAATAGCTGCCCGCGCGCAGCCACGTGGGGTCGCGGTAGCGGAAGGCGAGGTCGTCGGTCACCACCACGCCGCCGTCGAGCGGGAGCTGCGACGGCGAGAACGTGCCGGTCATGACGTCGAAGTTGTCGCGCGGCGCACCGCTGGCGCCGGGCAGCGCACCCACGTCGAAGGCCATGCGGGGGTCGACGCCGTAGCCGGCGAGCTCGACCTTGCGCTGCATGTACTGGAGCGCGGCGCGGCCGTTCTCGGTCAGCACCTTCACCTCGGTCTCGCGCTGGTAGCTGCTCTGCACGCCGATGACGGCGGCGGTGACGGCCACCAGAATGATGCTGGTGACGGCGAGGCCGACGAGCAGCTCCGCGAGCGTGAAGCCGTGATTGCGAGTCGTGCGCATCGCTTTAGAACTCCACGTTGGTCTGGTTGGTGACGGGGTCGTAGAGCGCGGTGAAGCGCTCGACCACGCGGCCGCTGCCGTACTCGCGCCAGCCCACGTTGATGCCGACGTAGGCGATGGCCGGGTCGTTGGGGTCGGTGTACACGGCCAGCACGCGCTTGAAGACGGTGCGGTCCTCCGTCGAATACGCGGGCGTCAGCGCGTTGAAGCCGGTGACCGAGTCGACGTCGACGTAGCAGACGCTGAAGGTCGCGAAGTTCGCCGGCACGCCGGTGAAGTCACCGCGGTAGTTGGCCAGCGTTGCGGGGTACCCGGCCGCGCACCCACCGGCGGTGGTGAGCAGGCCTCCGGCGGTCAGCAGGCGCTGCCGGCCCTGCGCGTCGAGCGCGTTGGCCAGCTCGGCGGCGATGGCGCTGGCGCGCGAGCGGCGGTTGGCCATGGAGTTCTGCGTGGACGCGATGATGACGCCCTGGAAGACGCCCACCATTCCCACCAGCAGAATGACGGAGGCCATCAGGCCTTCCATGAGCGTGACACCACGTGGAGAGCGTCGTCGCATGTTCACCTCGAGGTGACGATGAGGCCGGTGGCGCGCACCAGGCCGATGAGGAACTGGTTCTCGTTGTTCTTCACGCCCTGGAGCGCGAGCCCGCCGAAGCGACCGGGGGCGACCGCGCCGCTGCCGTTGAGCAGCACCAGCTGGCTGTCGCTGAAGAGCAGCGCGCCCTTGTTCGACGAGCAGAACGTGCAGCCGTCGACGTTGGTCGGGGGCAGCGACGCGAAGGGGTCGCCCCAGCCTTTGCCGCTCTGCTTGCCGAAGCGCACGTTCGCGCCGGCGTAGTCGTCGAGGTAGATGGCGCGCAGCAGCCGGTCGTTCTCGGTCACCGCGGAGCGGATCTGATTGCTGGCGGGGTTGAAGTTGAGCCAGCTGCACTCGCCGCTGCCGTTGCAGGGCCCGGTGCCGGTGAGGAAGTCGCCGTCGACATCTTCGTAGAAGAACAGCGCGCCGGGGCCGCCAGTGACCGAGCCGGCGGTGGGCGAGGTCTTCTTGAAGGTCGGGTACACCAGCACGTACACGTCGGAGCCGCGCTGCAACGAGCGTGAGCGCATCGACTGCAGCGCCGAGAGGATGTCGTTCGACGCGCTCTGCGTCGCGTTGCGTTCGCCGATGCGGATGACCGTCGCCGCCGACATCGCGGACACGATGCCGATGATGGCGATGACCATCAGCATCTCGATGAGCGTCATGCCTCGTGGAGTTCGCAGTGCCATGGCCGGCGCTCACGTGAGCAAGCCGCATGCGCGTTACAAACACATGAAATGACGATGATTCTGGGCCTCTTCGGCCAGTCGCTTCGCAAAGTTTGCGAAGACCTACCTGTTACGAGTTGCGGAGCGGGTGGATCAGCGGTCGGTGATGCGCACAGGCGCCGACAGGTGGTGGAGCTCGCAGTCGAGAGGTGAGCCGTCTTCCCACACCAGCATCGCGAACTCGCCGGGGGCGTCGAGCGCAATCATCGGGTGGTGCCAGACGCCGGGCGCGTAGGCGACGCCCTGGCCGGGGCTGCAGACGAAGGCGACGAGCTTGTCGAGGTCGGGCGAGCCGTCGGCGCGGTTGGGCGCCACGCACACCAGGTAGCGCGAGATGAGCATCGGCACGAAGACCTGGGTGCTGGCCGCGTGTCGCTCGAGGAGCTTCACGTCGAAGGGCAGCGCCCTGGGCGACGAGCGGAAGACGACGAGGTTGGGCGTGGCGGTGGCGCGGGTGTTGATCAACTCCGCGCAGCGGTCGAAGCGCACGGCGGTGCCCATGTTGGCGCTGGTACCGCTGGTGAGCCCGGCCGACACCACGTGGCCGAACGGCGCGAAGGCTTCGGCGGTGAGCGGCACGGCAGCGAGGGTCGTCATGCGCGTGAGGTGTACTACGTCGCGGTGGCCATGAAGACGTTCACGCTCGAGGCGCAGGGCCCGGTGATTGCGAGTTCAGCCGATGTGTCGAACCTGATTGGGCAGACGTGGGGGCAGGCGGTCGACAGCATCGTGGTGCCGGTGTCGCGGCTGCACGCCGACTTCTTCGACCTGAAGACCGGGTTCGCGGGTGAGCTGCTGCAGAAGCTGGTGAACCACCAGTTGAAGTTGGTGGTGGTGGGTGACGTGTCGGCGCACGTGGCGCGCAGCGACGCGTTCCGCGACTTCGTGCGCGAGGCCCAGCGCGGTACGCAGGTTCGCTTCGTGGACGCGGTGCGGGAATAGCGGGCCGTCTGCGCGTCATCACGCGCGCAGCGCGGGGGCTGGGTGATGGCACCGGCCCGGGACATCGAAGCCGCGCCCACGCACGCGGCCGACCTGAAGGTCAACTGACGACGGCGGTCACTTCACGCCGACGAACAGCGTCTGCACGTCGTCGTCTTCGTCGAGCTCCGCGAGGAACTCGTCGAGCTCGCCCTGCAGCTCGGGCGGCACGGCGACGGGGTTCTTCGCCTTCCACACCAGCGCCGCCGACTCCACGTTCCACGCCGCGGTCTCGAGCGCCTTGCGCACGGCGTCGAGGTCCTGGGCGTCGGTGTAGAAGGTCACCGTGCCGTCGTCGTTCTTCTCGAAGTCCTGGGCGCCGGCTTCGATGGCGGCCGCTTCGGCATCGGCTTCACCCGGAGCCTTCGCGCCAATCGCGCCGAGCCGCGAGAAGTCCCACGTCACCGCGCCGGTCGCCGCCAGCTGGTATTCGCGGAAATGGCCGCGCACGTTGGCCGCCGTGCGCGTGCGGTTGTCGGTCAGACACTCGACGACCACCGGCACGCGGCCCGGCCCGAAGCCCTCGTAGGTGACGAGCTCGTAGGTCACCTGCTCGTCCAACTGGCCAGAGCCCTTCTTGATGAGCCGGTCGAGCGTGTCGCGGGTCATGTTGACCTTCTTCGCGTACTCGATGGCGAGGCGAAGCTTGGCGTTGGTCGAAGGGTCCGCGCCGGTCTTCGCGGCAATGAGGACTTCCTTCGCGGCCTTGCTCAGCAGCTTGCCCTTGGCGGCTGCGTTGGCTTCACGGCCCTTCTGTTTCCATTGAGCGCCCATGCCGCGTGTGTGGCAGCGCGGCGCGACGTCTTCAAGCGTGAAGCGAAGGTCAGCCGGCGACGAGCACGAACGATGAGCGGTTCAACGCGGCCTCGGCCTGCGTGGTCGCCACCGTGTAGCTGGCGACGCTCGACGGTCTGCGCAGGGTCTCACTGAGCTGCCGCGCGGCCTCTTCGAGTGACGTGAACTTGATGCTGGCGTGCTCGAGGCCCTTCTCCATGAGGTCGAGGCGCGCGTCGCACAACGTCAGCATCTGATCAGCCGTGATGCGTGCCTTGGCCTCGGCCACCAGCATCTCGAGGCTGCCTTCGCTCTCGGTGCGAAGGTGACCCGTGACGCCGTGGAGCGCACCGGCAGGCGTCTCCATGGCCGCGCGCACGTCGCTCGAGTCATCGGGCTTGCCCTCGAGCCGCAGCGCACGCACCACCTCGGCGATGGCGCCCTGGACGAGTACGTGAAGTGCGTGGTCTCGGGTCATACCTACACAGTACACATGGCAGACCACGCGGCCACCCGCGGAGCGACGAAAGATCGATCTTCTGTCACGGCTGCAATTGCGCGCTTCCTGAACACACGCGGTTAGCGCGCGCGGTGCGGCACGTGGTCATCTCGACACGCGCCACCGGGCAGAAACGTCGAGCGCGATGCCACGAGCGGAGCTGATCAACGCAAGCCCCGCGCGCCCGGCGGCCACCCGGGCACAGCGCACCGTGACACTTCGCGGTACACAGCGCGTCCCCATGAATTCCCCGGAACTCCCGAAGCACGCGCGCGTCGTCGTCATCGGCGGCGGCATCATCGGCACCTCGGTCGCGTACCACCTCGCGCACGCCGGCTGGAAAGACACGGTGCTGCTCGAGCGCGACAAGCTCACCTCGGGCACCACGTGGCACGCGGCCGGCTTGATGGTGACCTTCGGCTCGACGTCGGAGACCTCGACGGAGCTGCGCAAGTACACGCGCGACCTCTACTCGCGGCTCGAGGCCGAGACGGGTCAAGACACGGGCTTCAAGCCGGTGGGCTTCATCGAGGTCGCGTCTGACGAGGGCCGCCTCGAAGAATACCGGCGCGTGTCGGCGTTCAACCGGCTGTGCGGCGTCGACGTGCACGAGATTTCCCCGAAAGAAGTGAAGGACCTCTTCCCGCTCGCGAAGGTCGACGACGTGCTCGCGGGCTTCTACGTGAAGGAAGACGGCCGCGTGAACCCGGTCGACGCCACCATGGCGCTGGCGAAGGGCGCCCGGCAGCAGGGCGCGCGGCTCATCGAGAACTGCCCGGTGCTCGACGTGGTCATCAGGCACGGTGAAGTGCGCGGCGTGGTGACGCCCTTCGGCACCATCGAGTGCGAATACGTCGTCAACTGCGCCGGCATGTGGGCGCGGCAGCTGGGCGCGAAGAGCGGCGTGTCGATTCCCCTGCAGTCGGCCGAGCACTACTACCTCATCACCGAGAGCGTGCCGGGCATCAGCCGCGACTGGCCGGTGCTCGAAGACCCGGGGTGCCACGGGTACTACCGCGAAGAAGGCGGCGGCCTGATGGTCGGCCTCTTCGAGCCGGTGTGCGCGCCGTGGAACATCGGCGGCGTTCCACAGGACTTCTCGTTCGGAGAGATCAGCCCCGACTGGGACCGCATGGCGCCGTACCTCGAGCGCGCGATGTCGCGGGTGCCCATCACCCAGAGCATCGGGCTCAAGAAGTTCTTCTGCGGCCCCGAGAGCTTCACGCCCGACCTCCGGCCCATCGTCGGTGAGTCGCCGGAGGTGAAGAAGTACTTCGTCGCGGCGGGGCTCAACTCCATCGGCATTCTCACCGGCGGCGGCTTGGGCCGCGTACTCGCGCAGTGGATCATGCAGGGCCGCCCCGACGTCGACGTGACCGGCATGCACGTCGACCGGCTGCAGCCCTACCAGACGACGCCCGCGTACCGGCGCACGCGCACCGTGGAGTCGCTCGGCCTCGTGTACACCTGCCACTACCCCTTCAAACCGATGAAGACCGCGCGCGACGCCAAGCGCTCGCCGCTCTACGACCGGCTGGAAAAACAGGGCGCGTTCTTCCGTGACGTGAGCGGCTGGGAGAGCGCCGATTGGTTCGCAGGCCCGGGCGTGAAACCCGAGTTCGGCCCGCTCGGGTGGGGCCGGCCGGCGTGGTGGAAGCACTGGGAAGCCGAGCACCGCGCGGTGCGTGAAGGCGTCGCGCTGATGGACATGTCGTTCATGTCGAAGTTCCGCGTCGAAGGCCGAGACGCGGGCCGCATGTTGAACGTGTTGTCGGCCAACGACGTCGACGGTGACGCCGGCCGCATCACCTACACGCAGTGGCTCAACGAAGGCGGCACGCTCGAGGCCGACCTCACGGTCACCAAGTTCGATGATCAGCACTACCTGGTGGTGGCCAGCGACACTGCGCACCGGCACGTCGAGGCGCGCTTGAAGCGTGCGTTCGCCGAGCACCACGCCTTCGCCAGCGACGTCACCGGTGCGTACGCGCAGTTGAACGTGCAGGGCCCGAAGAGCCGCGAGCTGTTGCAGTCGGTCACCTCCGCTGACCTGTCGAACGAGGCGTTCCCGTTCCGGTGCGCGCGTGAAATCGACATCGGCTTCGCGCGCGTGCTGTGCGTGCGCATCACGTACCTGGGTGAGCTCGGCTATGAGCTCTACATTCCCACCGAGCAGGCGGTGCACGTGTACGACGCGCTGCTCGAAGCGGGCGCGAAGTTCGACGTGAAGCATGCGGGCCTCAAGGCGCTCGCCTCGCTGCGCATGGAAAAGGGCTACCGCGATTACGGCCACGACATCGACAACACCGACTCGGTGCTGGAGGCGGGCCTCGGCTTCGCGGTCGACATGAACAAAGCGGTGGCCTTCATCGGCCGTGAAGCGGTGGCAGCGAAGAAGGCCGAGGGGCCGTTGAAGCGGCGCCTGGTGCAGGTGTTCGTGAAAGACCCGGAAGCGCTGTTGTTCCACGCCGAGCCGGTGCTGCGAAACGGCAAGCCCGTCGGCTACGTGCGCGCGGCGTCGTACGGGTTCACGCTCGGCGGCGCGGTGGGCCTGGCGATGGTCGACGGTGGCGGCGAGGCCGTCGACGGCAAGTGGTTGTCGTCGGGCCAGTGGGAAGTGCAGATCGCCAACACCCGCTACCCGGCGATGGCGTCGATGAAGCCGCTGTACGACCCCGACATGAAGCGCATCAAGAGCTGATCAGATGATGAAATGGACGACCCTGGTGGTGGTGCTGGCCGTGTCGAGCGGCTGTCAGGTGTGCCGGATCGCGTGCACGAATGAGCAGACCTTCGTGTTGACCGATGGCGCGGGCAACGCGCTGCAGCCGGCCCGCGTCGAGGTGGCCGGCGAGTCGTTCGACTGCGGCGCCGCTTCGGAGCGCGTGCGCTGTTCGGGAAATCGCGTGACGGTCGAGACCTTCGAGTCGGCCGCGAGCGTGAAGCTCACCGCACAGGGCGGTGAGACGTGGTGGGGCAACGTCGCCGCCAGCGGTGGAGCACAGCAGGTCGCCAGCTGCATGTGCGTCAACACCTTCCCCGACGTCACGGTGCAGCTCTCGCCATGAGAGCGGCGGTGTTGATGAGCCTGGTGGCGCTGAGCGGCTGCGGCGCGCCGTGCCCGGCAGAAGCCCGGTACGTCGAGACGCTGGTGTTCCAGGACTCGACGGGCGCAGCGTTGGCGCCGCTGCGGCTGGAAGACCTGGAGACCGGCCGTCGCTACGAGTGCACGCAGGCGGGCGTCGACGCGAACCCCGGCGCGGAGCTCGGTGACTGCCGGGCACATCGGATGGTGTTGATCCGCACCAACACGCAGCCGCACATCATTCGCGCGGAGGCCGTGACGGGTGGGAAGTTCACCGGTGGCGTGACGCCTGAAGTGATTCCTCCCGCGGAGATGACGGAGTGCGCGCAGCCGACGCTGGGTGAAGTGGTCGTCGTGTTCAACTGAAGCGGTCACGCGCGGCAACGCGGTTGATGAGGTCGGTGGGCGCACCGAGACCCGATTGCGCTGCTCGATTTCCACATGCGCGCTGCTCGAAGGCGGCTCAGACCACTACGCTCGCGCCATGATCCGCCTCGCCGTGCTCTCGTTTTCGGTGCTGCTCGCCGCGTGTGTCCCCGCGGTGTGTGGCCGCTACTGCCCCGACTTTCAGACGCTGATCCTCGTCGACGCCGCGGGAAACCCGCTCACGCCGACGCGCGTGGTCGACCCTCGAGGCGAAGTGCATTCGTGCGTCGACGACGACTTCGTGACCTGCACCGACAACCGCATCACGTTCGATCAACGCGACTTCGCGATTCATCAACTGCGCGTCGAAGCCGCCAGCGGTGAAGTGTTCAACGGCGACTTCACCCCCACGCGGGAGCCGACGGGCATGGAGTCGATGGGCTGTGACTGCATTCGCGACACGCGCTTCGCTGATCAAACGCTGCAGCTGCGTGCGCCGTGAGACGCGCCACGCATCACCGCGGCCGACGGGCGACGAAGGCCTCTTCGTAGCCGGGTAGCGCAGTGCCGAAGAGCCGGTCCCACACGCGGAGCACGAGCCCGTAGTTGCCGTTCACCTGCGTGTGATGCATCGAATGAAACGTCGCCGAGTTGATCCACCGCAGGCCCGGCACCTTCAAGAGCCACGCCGGCCACAGCTCGTAGCCCAGGTGTGACATCACGTTGTTCGCCAGCCCGATGACCTGCAGCGCCCCCAGCATCGGGAGGTAGAGCGGCACCATCAACGCCACCGGGTAGATCCACGCGCCCAGCAGAACCCCCTCGAGCGGGTGAAACGAGTACGAGCTGAACGGTGTCACCTCGACGCTGCGGTGGTGCACGGCGTGAACGTGCTTGAAGGCCCAGGGCGTGTGCAGCAACCGGTGCACCCCGTAGAACCACAGGTCGTTGAGCAGCAGCAGCCCGACGAAGGTGAGCACCAGCTGCCACGTCGAGAACTCCGAGCGGTCGGCGCTCAGGTGTGCCCAGCCCCGCGAGGTCAGCGCGTCGACCACCAGCATCCCCAGCGTCGCGAACGCGAGCGTCACCAGTGAGTACTTGAGCTCGTGCACCAGCTGGGCGCGGCTGGTCGACACCGGCGCCGGCAACTTGCGCGCCGCGAGGCGGCTGGCGAGCAGCCTCCACACCACCCACCACACGAGGCCCACCACCGTGAAGTACGCCACCGCCTGGCCGATGAAGGCCGGCACCAACGCCAGCAGCGCGTTCATCGCACCCTCGTGAAGCGCAGCCGCTTCGAGAAGAGCCCGGCGCCCACCACCGCCTCGGGGTGCTGTCCCTCGAGCTTCAAGCGCACGTCGTGCGTCGAGCCGTTCTCCGGCATCTTCAACGTGCCGCGCAGCGCTCCGGCGCCGTCTTCCTTCACCGCGCTGAACAGCTCGAAGCCCACCTCGTCGGGTCGCGTCGAGCGCTCGATGACGCCGCGCCAGCCACCGTCGGCCGCCTCGAAGCGCACCACCGCGCTCCGCTCCGGGAAGTCCCAACGCCCGGTGAGCCCCACGCCCGCATCGTCAGCCAGCGCACAGAAGGAAATCAGCGCGAGCACCACCGCGAGCCGCATGCGAGACCTCAAAGCAACGTCGAGTTGCTTTCACTACGCATCGGAGAATCTGCACATTGCAACTCGCAGTTGCTTTCACCGTGCACCCGGCGTTCACTGCCGGCCCATGGCGGTCCGAAAACAACGGCGCGGCGACGCGATGATCACCAACGTGCTCAACCAGGCGCTGCTGCTGCTCGCCGAGGTGGGCTTCGAGCGGCTGACGCTGCCCGAGGTGGCCGTGCGCGCGGGCGTGAACAAGACGAGCCTCTACCGGCGCTGGCCCACCAAGGGCCTGCTGGTGCGCGACGCGCTGGCCAGCGCCATGGCCGCACCGGTGGGCTTCGTGGTCACCGGCGAGCTGCGCCGAGACCTGGTGGCGTGGGGGAGCGCCGCGGTGGCGTTCTCGGGGTCTGCGCTCGGTCAGGCGGTGTTCCGCGCGCTGCTGGTCTCCGACGTGCCCGAGCTGCAGGAGCTCTCGCGCGAGCTGCGGGCCGCCAGCGCTGCGCCCCGACGCCTGCTGGACGCCGCCAGGAAGCGCGGAGAGCTCGCGGCCGACGTCGACAGCGCGCTGGTGCTCTCGATGATCGCCGGCACGCTGATGCACCGGCAGCACATCGAGCGCCGACCCATCGACCAGCGGGTGCTGGCCACGGTCATCGACATTGTCCTCGACGGCGTGCGCGCCGCTGCCGCCGAGGCCCGCCGGCGCCCCGCCCGGCGAGTTCGCAGCACATGACGAATCACCGTCAGGCAGATCAACCGAACTGACGAGCCGCCCGCGTCTTCTTCGGCAGCTGCAACGAGAACCGCACCACGGTTCGCCAGGCTTCGTTGATGACGCTGACGCTCACCGCGCCGTGACCCTGTATTTTTCGGCGCTGACTTCACCGCTGCAGCGCAGACAATTCGCCTGACGCTGCGGCCGCCTGTAGCCTCCGACGCACATGAGGTCTCGTCTCGGGGTGTTGGTGTTGTTGTCGTTGAGTGGGTGTGTCGCCGCGAACCTGGAAACGAGAGACGTCATCGCGTCGCTCTCGTACCCGGAGAACTCGCCGACGTTGCCGAGCTCGAAGCTCGAATTCCAACTCTATGCGGCGCTGCAGCTCGACGTGTTGTCGCCGTGGAGAGACCCCGCCGCCGCGGCGAAGTGTCTCGAAGCGCTGCCCGCCGACGGCCTCCGCGTGCTCGGAGAATCGACGTCGGGCGCGCGCGACGCGCAGGAGTGGGCCGAACACGTGGTCGCAGCCCTGCCCGCCACGCTCCGGCCGGTCGGCGCGTGCGCCGCGGTGCTCGACGGGCCCGATGGCGTGCAACTCGCGTGGTCGCTCGCCCAGGCCGCGTCGACGGTCAACAGCTTCAGCGCGCTCACCTGGCTCTCGCCGCAGCGCCGTGACGAGACGTGGCCCCTCGCGGTGGGCGCGTTGAAACGGCACGCGCGCCTCATCGCCGCCACGCCGCCGGCGCTCGCGGCCCAGGGCGACCTCCCGGTGCTCGCGCTCTCGGGTGGCGCGGCGAACGGCGCCTTCACCGCGGGCTTCCTCTACGAGCTGCTCGCCACGCGTGAAGAGGCGCTGGCCACGTTGCCGGTCGAGCAACGCGAGGCGGCTGATCAGCAGTCACGCTTCTCGGCCGTCGTCGGCACCAGCGTGGGGGCGGTGCAGTCCGAGCTGCTCGACTTTCTGTGGGCTGAAGAGGGCCCGCTGACGCCCGAGCAGCAGAGCTACCTCGATTCGTGCAACGCCATCGAGGCGCACGCGCCGAAGAAGCCGGCGAAGAAGCGTGACACCGGCTGCTTCTCGGGCGGCCCCGACACCGCCTTCCCGGTGCTGCCCGCGCCGTCTTCGCCGCGCCGCGCGTGTGCGCTCAAGCTGCTCGTGAAGTACTTCGCCGAGGCCAACGAGACCGACCTGCTGTGCGCAGAGCCCGGCTCGGTGCTGCGCGCGGTGGGCTTCCTCGGCACGCCGACCTTGAACCTGATGCGCTTCGACCGGCTGCAGCAGTCGCCGATGAACCCCATGCTCGACGCCTTCGGGGCGAAGCTGGCGAGCAACGGTCTGGACCGCGTGACCGTGTCGGTCGAAGCGCAGCAGAGCCAGCTGCTGGGTCTCGATGAACGCGCGTGCGCCGCGGAGGACCGCCGGTGGTGCCTGAGCTCCGGGGTGATGGCGTCGGCGGTGATGCCGGGGTTCGCGCGGCCGGTGACGCACGCGTGGTCGGGCTTCGAAGAGAAGGGTGAATGTGGCGTGTGGTTCGACGGCGGCATGCGCTCGGGGCTGCCGGTGCTGCGCGCGTTGTCGCTCTCGCGCGGCGCGCCGGTGCTGGAGGCGCCGCGGGGCGAGGCGTCGTTGCGCGTGCTCGGCCTCGACACCGGCCGCCTCACGTCGAGCCCGTCGCCGGCGCCGAAGATCCTGGTCGACGTGGCCATGGGCGCGCTCGAGCAGCTCTATACGCAGAACGGCACCAGCGAGCTGTCGTTGGCGCAGACCGTCGCCGAACAACGCGACGCGGAGCTGTCGGCGCTGCGCGCGTTGATGGTGCCCACGGCTCCGAAGTTCGTGCGGTCGGCGGGGCCGGGCGCGAAGAACCCGCGCGTGCGTGGCCTCTTCGTTCCCAGTGACGTGCCTGATTGGATCGTCGTCGGCGCGGGCTACGCGTTCGACCCTCCGGTGATGCGCGGCCTCTTTCTGTGGGGCCGTGAGGTCGCGCGCACGCAGCTGATGACGCAGCGCCTCGCGCAGGAGCTGGGCTGGCCGGTCGCCGAGGCCATGCAGCGCATCGAAGAGCAGCGGCAAGACGCAGACTACGTCGCGTGGCTCGACGCGTACCGCGCGCCGACGGTGTGCCCGGCGTACGAGAAGTGGCGTGTCGAAACCGGCGCGAAGCGCGTGAAGGAGAAGATGTCGAGCTGCGCTGATTCAGCGTCGGGAATTCCGCCGTACTTCGTGTGCCCGGCCGACGCGTGGAACGCGGGAGGTGCCCAGTGATTTCGGCGCTGGTGTTGTCGGCGGCGCTGGCGTCGAGCCCCGGCGAGCCGTCGCCGTTCATCTTCATGATCGAGACCGGTGCCGCGGCACACGACGGCACCAGCAAGCCGTTCTACGGCCAGGCGCGCCTCGGCGCGGGGCTCCACTTCGACTGGTTGCGACTCGGCCTGCAGGGGCGCGTGTTGTTCGGCCTGCCTGCGTTCGACGTCGGCGCGTTCATCACCGCCGATGTGCTTCGCGTGCAGCTGTCTGATCAATTCTCGTTGGCGCTGTTCACCGGCCTCGACGGGTTGGCGCGCTTTCAGGGTGCGACGCCGGGCGGGCTGGCGCTGGGGCAGCTCGGGTTCCGCGCGCTGGGCGTGTACGCGGTGTTCGCAGCGGGCGCTGACTGGCGCTTCGGGGGCCTCACGTACTTCAACGCCGAGGTGCGCGTGGGTGTCGAGCTGGTGGAGCTGATCACCGTCGTCACCTCGGGCTGAGCAGAGAAGAACTTGTGAGCGACCTGCAGCGGGACCACGCTGCGGCCCTCATGCGTCGCCCAGGCATCGACGAAGCCGTCACGCAGTACCGCCGTATGACTCCGCTCGACGAGGGGCGGTCGCGGCTGTCGCTGCATTTCAAGATTCTGCTGGGGTACGTGGTGCTGGCCGCCGCGCTGGTGACGCTGTTCTACGTGGGGCAGCCGCTCGACTGGCCGCTGAAGATCACTGCGGCGTTCATCGTGACGCTGGTGTTGGCGGTGGGCCTGGCGTCGGTGCTGTTGCGTGTGGAGCGCGTGCGTACGTTGTCGCGCGCGGCGCTGGAGATCTCGTCGGGTGACCTGAGCCGCCGCGTGGCGCTCGGTGACTCGGCGGTGCGTGACGACCTCGACGAGTTGGCGGTGTCCATCGGCATGATGCAGGACAACCTGCGTGAGCTGGTGTCGTCGATTCAGCACACCGCCGAATCGGTGGCCGAGAGTGCGTCGTCGCTCGAAGGGCACGCGGCCGGTGTCGACACGCGCGCGCTGCAGGTGGGCGAGTCGATGCGTCGAATGGCGATGGGCGCCGAGAATCAGAGCGCGCTGGTGACGCGGGCGTCGCGCTCCATCACCGACATGGCGGCGGCGATTCAGCGCACCGCCGCGGCCGCAGAAGAGTCGACGCGCGCCACGGCGGCGACCTCGTCGGCGGCGGTCGAAGGCAGCAACGCGGCGCGCCTGGCGAGTGAGAAGTTGCGCAAGGTGTTCAGCCGCGTCGAGGCCGCGAGCCACGAGGTGTTCAAGTTCGGCGAGAAGACGCAGGAGATCAGCAAGATCGTCGACGCCATCACCGCGGTCGCCGCGCAGACCAACCTGCTGGCCCTCAACGCCACCATCGAAGCGGCGCGCGCGGGTGAATACGGCCGAGGCTTCGCGGTGGTCGCCGATGAAGTGCGCAAGCTCGCCGAGTCGGCCGGGAAGTCCGCCGAGACGATTTCGCGAATGGCGCGCGACATCTCGCAGCAGTCGACGCACGTGCTCGGCGCGATGAAGGAGGGCATCGAGGAGCTCGCGCAGTCGCGAGAGGACATCACCACCATCGTGAAGAGCATGGGCAACATCAGTGACTCGCTCCGGAACGGTGTGGAGAAGGTGTCGTTGATCCACCAGTCGGCGAGAGATCAACAGCAGGGCAGCGAGGCGATGGTGCTCGCGGTGAACGAGATTTCAGACGTGGCGCGGACGCACCTGCAGGCGACGGAGGGCGTCAAGCGCGTCATCGAAGAGCAGACCACGGCCGTGCGGCAGATGAAGAACGCGACGGAAGAGCTGACGAACATGTCGCTGCAGTTGCAGTCGGTGATTCGGCGGTTCCGCGTCGGCAACTGATGGGCAGTGCCGAAGTGTCGTTCAAATGGGAGCAAATACCCATTTGAGCGCCAATGGCGCATGCGAAGTTTGGTGGGCGGTCCACGAAGCGCTTCTTCATTCGCTGCAGAAGTTCTCCGGGCCTCTCCGCAACGCCGTTCATGCGCACGCACGACGCGCTGATCACTCGCGCATCGGCAGTGGCAATGCGGAGAATGGAGAAGAGCCTGCTCGAGCTCGACGGCCTCGCTGGGAGGAGGACCACGAAGCTCGTCTTCATTCGCTGCAGAAGTTCCTCGACCCTCTCCGCAACGCCGTTCATGCGCGGGCATGACCTGGTGCTCGCACGGGACGCACCACGAAGAACGCCATGATCCCGCGCCTGCAGTCGCCGCGATGATCAACGCCATCTGATCATCCAACCGATCTCCTCGCCGAGCGACGCATCATCGAAACGAGCGTTCACCGCCCGCTGAATGCGCCACCACGACACAAACTACACCGCTGATCAGCCAGCAACCCGTCGGCAGACCTCCGCCTTCACCAGCAACGCGCCCCGGCTCCGTCGACCAGGGTCGCGCGCGGGGTCCAGTTTCCGAGCGGTCACCTCGTCACGCAGCTGGGCGGTCGCGCGCACCACCACGACACGTCGCTTCCCCTCGGCGACAACATGTCGACGCGAATCCGAGCGAAGGGCGCCTCGCACACTTTACTGACGGTGCTATTGGCCGCTCGCTCATGGCCGACGCCACCATCCTCGCCTTCGACCTCGGCACCTCGGGCCTCAAGGCCGCGGTGTTGTCTTCCCGCGCCGCGTTGCTCGACGCCGAGACCGTGCCGCTCGACGTGGCGCTGTTGCCGAATGGCGGCGCCGAGCAACACCCGCTCGACTGGTGGAAGGCGATGTGCACGGCCGCGCAGACGCTGTGGGCGCGCGGCACGGTGAAGGCGGCCGACGTCATCGGCATCGCGTTGTCGTCGCAATGGGGCGGCACGGTGCCGGTCGACGCGAAGGGCGCTCCGCTGCGCCCCGCCATCATCTGGATGGACGCCCGTGGCCGCGACGAAGTGCGCCGGCTCGCCGGCGGCTTCCCCAGCATCGACGGCTATGGCGCGCTCAAGGCCGTCACCTGGCTGCGGAAGACCGGGGGCATTCCGTCGCTCTCTGGCAAAGACCCGGTCGGTCACATCGCCTGGCTGCGCAGGCACGAGACGAAGACCTTCGACGACGCCACGCTGCTCCTCGAGCCGAAAGACTGGGTGAACATGAAGCTCACCGGTCGCGCGGCCGCGAGCTTCGACTCCATCGTCAGCCACTGGTGCACCGACAACCGGAAGATCGACGCGATTCGTTACGACGATTCGTTGATCAAGATGAACGGGCTCGAGCGCTCCAAGCTGCCCGACCTCGTGCCGTCTGCATCGGTGCTCGGCCCGCTCACGAAGGAAGCCGCCGACGCGCTGGGCCTGTCGACCTCGGTGCAGGTCGTCGCCGGGGCGGCCGACATTCACATGGCCGGCATCGGCGCCGGCACCGTCGACCACTTCCGCGCGCACCTGTGCCTGGGAACGTCGTCGTGGCTGGTGGCGCACGTGCCGTTCAAGAAGGCCGACCTCTCGCACAACATGGCGTCGCTGCCCTCGGCGATTCCCGGCAGCTACCTGTTCTGCAACGAGCAGGAATCAGCGGCCGGCGGGCTGAAGCACGTGGTCGAGAAGCTCGGCGCGCGCACCGGGCCGCAGGCCTACGAAGACACGTTCACCCTCGCGGAGCAGTCACCCGCGGGCGCGGGCGGCCTCTTCTACCTCCCGTGGTTGCACGGCGAGCGTTCACCCGTCGACGACCACGCGGTGCGCGGCGGCTTCGCGGGGCTCTCGCTCGAGCATGACCAACGCCACCTGTTCCGCGCGGTGCTGGAGGGCGTGGCCTTCAACACGCGGTGGTTGCAGGTGCACCTCGAAGACAACCTCGGCCGCAAGCTCGACGAGGTGACGGTGGTCGGGGGCGGCGCTCGCTCGGCGCTGTGGTGTCAGATTCACGCAGACGTCCTCAAGGTGCCCATTCGCCAGGTCGAGGCGCCGCAGTCGGCCAACGCGCGTGGCGCCGGCATTCAGGCCCTGGTCGCGCTCGGCAAGCTGCAGTGGAGCGACGTACGCGCACTGGTGCCCATCGCCAGAACTTATGAGCCCGCCGTGAAACATTCTTCGCTCTACGACACACGGTTCGAGCAATTCCTTCTCGAATTCAAACATCGGCGCGCGATGGCGCACCGCTTCCCCTCCGCGGAGTAACAGTCATGGAGATCCCCAAGTCAGCGCAGGCCGTCCTCTCGAAGATCCCGCCTTCCTTGGCCAGGCAACTGGAGCGCGTGCTCGAGAAGCTGCCGGTCGTCGGCGACATGGTGCGCGCCGAGAAGCGCAAGGTGAGTGACGCGCTCAAAGACTCGATTCGCAAGCACCGCCCCACGGAGCTCGCGTTCGACGAGCTGCCGAAGAAGGCGCACTCGCAAGAAGAGCTGTTGTCGACGTTGAAGAGGCTCGCCACGCGTGAAGCGCCGATGTGGCGCGACGGCCGCGTGTCGGGCGGCGTGTACCACGGTGACGCCAAGCACCTCGACTTCCTCAACGAGGTCTACGCGCTGTACTCGCAGGCCAACCCGCTGCACGCCGACGTGTGGCCGAGCGTGGCGCGCTTCGAGGCCGACATCGTCTCGTTCACCGCGCGCCTGATGCATGGCGACGCGAAGACGAGCGACGACGACGCGGCGGTGGTGGGCACGCTCTCGTCGGGCGGCACCGAGAGCATCATGCTGGCGATGAAGACCTACCGTGACTGGGGCCGCAGCAGGGGCATTCGGCACGGCAACATCGTGGCGCCGTACTCGGCGCACCCGGCCTTCGACAAGGCGGCGCACACGCTGGGCATCGAGATGATCCGCGTGCCGGTCGGTGAAGACGGCCGCGCCGACGTCGACAAGATGAAGGCCGCGGTCAACGGCGACACGCTGGTGATGATTGGTTCGGCGGTCTCGTTCCCGCACGGCGTCATCGACGACATCGAAGAGCTCTCGGAGTTCGCGCGACGCAAGCGCATCGGCTTTCACACCGATGCCTGCCTGGGTGGCTTCATTCTCGCGTTCGCCAACGAGGCCGGCTTCCCGGTGCCGAAGTTCGACTTCCAGCTGCGCGGCGTCACGTCGATGTCGGCCGACACGCACAAGTTCGGCTACGCGGCGAAGGGTACGTCGGTGGTGCTGTACCGCTCGCGCGAGCTGCGGCGGTTCCAGTACTTCACGACGCCCGACTGGAGCGGTGGTCTGTACGTGACGCCCGGCTTCGCGGGTTCACGCCCGGGCGCGCTGATTGCGCAGGCGTGGGCGACGATGATGGCGCTCGGTCACGACGGCTACGTGGAGAACACCCGGACGGTGCTCGAGACCGGCCGCGCGATTCGCGAGGGCATTTCGAAGCTGCCCGGGCTGCGCGTGATTGGCGACCCGTTGTGGGTGGTCGCGTTCACGTCGGACACCTTCGACATCTACCGGGTGCTCGACGAGATGGCGAAGAAGGGCTGGTCGTTGAACGGCCTGCAGAAGCCGGCGGCGATTCACCTCTGCGTCACGTTGCGCCACGCGCAGCCGGGCGTGGTCGAGAAGTTCCTGGGCGACCTCGCGGCGGCGTGTGACGCGGTGAAGAACGAGCCGCCCGCGAAGGACGGCATGGCGCCGGTGTACGGGCTGGCGTCGTCGTTGCCCTTCAAGGGCCTGGTGAGCGACCTGCTCTGCGCCCACGTCGACGCGCTCTACGACGCGTGACGTTCGGCGGTGTCGAGCCGGTGCTCGCCGGCTCGACGCGTCACCGTGAGGCTCTTGACGCGCGCCTTCAGAGCGCTTTGCCCTGCGCGGCCATCACGCGCGCGAGCTCTGCGTCGAGCGCGCGGAGCTCTTCGTCGTCACGGCGAAGGCCTTCTTCATGGTCGACCATCGGCGTGGTGACCGGCATCGCGCGGCGCTGCTCGGGTGAGGCGAACAACGCGCGCAGCACCACGAACACCGCGAACACGCCCAGCGCGATGACCCCGAACTTGAGCGCCACCGCCGCGAGGCCGATGGCCAGGCCGATGAGCCCCACCGCGAGCCCGAGCACCGGCGGGCCCAGCACCACGATGGCCACCAGCGCCACCACCACCCTCGCCCACGTCGGAAACTCGTTGCGCTTCATGTGTGTGCCTCCTGTGCACACCAGTACGCGCCGCCGCTGAATCGATTGCAGGGGCCCGCTAGTCAAATGTCTCCACTGGAGACATGATGACCGCATGACCCCTCTTCGCCTTCAGGCAGTCGACGGTTACGAGCTGTCGTTGACGCACTTCACGCCCTCGTCACCTGCGCGTGGCGTGGTGGTCATGGCCGGCGCGACAGGGGTGGCGCAGCGCTTCTACCGGCGCTTCGCGGAGGCGTTGACGGAGCACGCGTTGGAGGTCGTCACCATCGACTACCGCGGCATCGGCGAGTCGCGCCCGAAGTCACTGCGCGGCTTCGACTGCCACTACCCGGACTGGGCGACGAGAGACCTGCCGGTGGCGGTGAACTTCGCGACGTCGCGCGGGCCGACGGTGGTGGTCGGTCACAGCTTCGGAGGTCACGCCTTCGGGCAGCTGCCCGACCCCAACGTCACGCTCGGGCTCTACACGGTGGCGACCGGCGCGGCGTGGTCGGGCTACATGCCGCTGGGCGAACGCCTCAAGGTCGAGACGATGTGGAACCTCATCGGGCCGCCGGTGACGACGTGGTGCGGCTACCTGCCGGGCCGCGCGTGGGGCGGTGAAGACATGCCGCTGGGCATCTACGCCGACTGGAAGCGCTGGAGCGCGATGCCGCAATACTTCTTCGACGACGCGCGCGTGGGGATGCAGGCGGCGTTCGACCGCGTGCGCGTGCCGGTGATGGGCGTGACCGCGAGTGACGACGTGTGGGCGCCTCCGAAGTCGATGAAGGCGTTCCTTTCGCACTACCGAAACGCGCCGCTCACGCTCGAGACCCAGACGCCCGCCGAGCTCGGCGTGAAGACCATCGGGCACATGGGGCACTTCAAGAAGCACGTGCTGCCGACGTTCGTGCCGCGGGTGGTGGCCTTCGTCGAGCAGCGGCTCAGCTCGCCAACTTCGTCGGTCGCTCAACCTGCGTCACAGTCGATGCAATCGAGAAGTTGATCACCTGCTCAACCACCTCGGCACTTCTCCGAATGCGGTCGTGACCGAGCTTCTCCGTCTCGACCAGCTTCGCGCCCGGCCACAGCGCCACCAGCTCGCGGCTCGACGCCACCGGCACCACTTCGTCATTCACGTCGTGAAGCAGCAACGTCTCCACGTCACCCAGCGACGGCGCGTGCTTCACGAGGTCGAGCTCCGAAATGGGCGCGCGAATGATGCCTTCCACGCGCAGCAACAGCCGGTCGCGCATCGCGTCTGACAGCCCGGCCAGGCGCGTGAAGTGCGTGAGGAACGGCGGCATGCGGCCCGGAGGCGCCAGCAGCGCCAGCTTCTCCACGTGCGGCCCCTTCGTCATCGCGTACGCCGACGCCGTCGCACCGAGCGAGTGCGCGATGATGATCTTCGGCTGCAGTCTGGTGACGAGGGTCGACACCACCTGCGTCATCATCGGCAGCGTGCAGAAGTTGCCTGCGGCTTCACCGTGCGCCGGCAGGTCGAACGCCACCACGTGCCAGCCCTGCTTCGTCAGCGGTTCGACGTACGAGCCCATCTGCGAGGCGTTGCCGCTCCAGCCGTGCACCAGCAACGCGGTGCCCCGCGGCGCTCCGGCGTTCCATTCCCACGCGGGCAGGTTGCGGTCGCCCACGTCGAGCTCGAACCGTCGCGCGTTCGCCAGCAGGCCGCCCCACTTCGCCGGCGGTCGCTGCGGCCGGCCCCACGCGGCGAACGCCTTCTCTTCGGTCCACTTCGGCGCCACGCGCTCCACGAGACCAACAAGCTGCTGCACAATACGAACGGTCGTTCTATTTTTAGAATACTCTGAGGCCATGACGGTGTTCTCCGCGGGTGGAATTACGGCTGGTGGGAAGCGACGAGGCGCTCGAAGGCGGCCTGCGCGCGGTCGACGGCGCGGCGGTCCTTCATGAGCCGGTAGTACATGTTGAGCGCCATCATGATGCCCTCGAACTCGAAGGCGAACTGGCGCGGGTCGGTGTCTTTGACGAAGTGCTTTTCGTCGATGGCCAGCTGCACGGTCTTCGCGAGCGCGTCGATGAGGCTCTTCTGTTGTTCGACCAGCACGTCGTGGGGCCGGCCGGTGCGGTCGTCGAGCTCCACGTTGGCCTGCTGAAAGAAGCACCCACCGGGCGTGCGCGCGTCGGTGACCCAGCCGACCCAGTTCTCGAAGATGGAGCGCAGCCGCGGCAGTCCACGCGGCGCCTTGAAGGCCGGCAGCATCACGCGCTCGGTGTAGAGGCTCGAGGCCAGGTCCAGCACCGCGACCTGCAGCTCTTCCTTGCTGCCGAAGTGGGCGAAGAGGCCGCTCTTCGAGAGCTTGAGCTCGTCGGCGAGCGTGCCGATGGAGAGGCCCTCGAGGCCGTCACGGCCTGCGAGCAGGAACGCGTGGCTGACGATGCGCTCGCGGGTGGCTTCGCCCTTCGACATGCCGACACGATACGAACGACCGTTCGCAAATTCAAGTCATGCTATGCGCGGAGGGTGTCGACCATCGTAGCCATCGCGACCGGACCTGCCGCCGGAGGCATTGGAATCATTCGGTTTTCCGGTGCTTCGGCGCTGACCGCGGCGCGGGTGTTGGCGCCTTCGCTGCCGGGCAGGCCCACGCCGCGGCACGCGTATTTCACGCGCCTGGTGGCAGAAGACGGCGCGGTGCTCGATGAAGGCCTCGCACTGTTCTTCGCGGGCCCGAAGTCGTTCACCGGTGAAGACGTGGTCGAACTGCATGCGCACGGCGCGCCGCGGTTGTTGTCATTGCTGCTCGAGCGCGCGTTGAAGGTGGAAGGCGTGCGTCTGGCGACGCCGGGTGAGTTCACGCGACGTGCGTTGCTCAACGGCCGGCTCGACCTGGCGCGCGCGGAGGCGGTGGCGGATTTGATCTCCGCTGAGTCAGAGGCGCAGGTCCGCGCAGCGGCGGCGCAGCTGAGCGGCGAATTGTCTGCGCGGCTGTCGCGAATTCAGGAACCGCTCATCGCGCTGCAGGCCGACGTCGAGGGCTCGCTCGATTTTCCGGAGGAGGCCGAGGGCGCCGACGTCGACGTGGTGCCGCGACTCGACGCGGCGCTGCGTGAGGTGCGCGCGCTGTTGGGTGATGCGAAGCGCGGCTCGCTCATTCGCCGAGGTGCGCGCGTGGTGCTGTACGGCCCGGTGAATGCGGGCAAGTCGACGTTGTTCAATGCGCTCGTGGGCTCGTCGCGCGCGCTGGTCGACGCCGAGCCGGGCACCACGCGTGACACGCTCGAGGCGCGCGTCGAGTTGAGCGGGCTGGCGGTCACCCTGGTCGACACTGCGGGGCTTCGCGAAGGCGCGGGGCGCATCGAGGCGCTCGGCATCGAGCGGACCCGCGAGGCGCTCAAGGGCGCGGACGTCGCGGTGCTGGTGCTGCCTCCCGACGGGTCGGCGAACGATCGTTCGCTGTGGCGAAGCGAGGTTGATCAGCCGCTCGAGGTCGAAGGAAAGGCAGATCTTCCCGGAGCGCGTGAAGGTGCCTTGCGAGTCTCAGGGCTGACCGGCGCTGGCGTTGATCAGCTCCGTGCGTTGCTGGCCGCACGACTGGGCGCAGGTGCGGCTGGCGCGACGTTGTCGACCAGCGAGCGGCATGTGCACGTGCTCACCGAGCTCGAAGCGGCCTTGAGCAACGCGCGCGCGGCCGTCGACGTGGCGACGCTGGAGATCGTCGCGGGTGAGTTGAACCTCGCCGTGCACGCGCTCGCGGAGCTGACCGGTGAAGACGCGTCGACGCAGTTGCTGGACGCGATCTTCCAGCGCTTCTGCATCGGGAAGTAGGCGCCGTGGTCCAGGCGAAGTGAAGGACCTCCGGTCGGTGTCCGCGGTGCGCACGCTGGCGCTCACCGGGTCTGCTCCGTCACCGACACGGCGCTCGACGTGCCGGACGCTCCGAATTGATCAGCGCACCGCCGACGACAGCTGCGCGTCACCGCCGTACTGCGCGTACGCCTTCGCGCCCGCCGCCTGAATCTGCTCGTGCGTCATCGGCCACGTCTGCTTCGAGCCCGGGAACACCACGTACGAAATCCCGCTGCCCACGCCGCCGTTGCGCGCGTTGGAGTTGATGCCGAGCTCCTGCGCCAACTTGATGCTGCCTTCGCCCTGGTGGTCTTTGGGCCCGATGTCGGCCACCACCGCGAACACCGTCTTGCCCGTCTTGTCGTTGCGCACCGCCACCAGGTCACCCAGCTTCACGCCCTGCTCCCGCAGCTGCGGAGGAATCGCGATGAACGGCACCTTCTCGGAATCGACGTAGCGACGCGGATCATTCGCCGGGAACTTCGGGTTCGTCAGCGCGGTGGTCGACACGTAGTAGCCGGGCGCCGGATCCTTCGCGCCCTGCACGTACGGCTTGCCGCTCGAGTTGGTCGCGATGCCCCACCAGTTGCCCGGCTTGCCCGCATTCGCCAGGTGGTCGAGGCCCGTGTTCGCCGGGTTGTACGCGCGCGGTGAACCGTCGGCGTCGACGCTCATGCCGCTCTTGAACGCGAGCCCGTTCTTGCCAGCGACCTTCCAGGTCGACACCCCGCCGATGGTGTTGGTCTTCGTGCGCGAGGTCGACACGTCGCCGCCAGCGCCCGCGCTCGGAGGGTTCGAGGGCGTGGTGGGGACCGAACCGCCGCTCAACGCCGCGCGCGTCTTCGGGCCGACCACTCCGTCGACCGTCAGGCCGTTCGCGCGCTGAAACGCTTTGACCGCGCGCTCGGTGTTCGCGCCGAACTTGCCGTCGACCGAGCCGGGGTCGAAGCCTTCACGGGCCAGCGCCTGCTGCAGCGCCTTGACCTGTTCACCTTCGGCGCCGCGCTTGAGCGTCGAGGTGGTGGTGAGGGCTCGCGGGGCTGACGACGCGGGGACGAACGCTGCGGTGCTCGAAGTGACGCGCATGCAGAGTCTTCGGCGCAGATGGGTCGAAGGTTTCTCGCAAAAGCGCGCTGTTACGGGAGTTTGCAGCGAGGTGGAGCGTGCACACTCCGATGAAGCGGAGGTCTGCAGGTCGGCGGAGGAGACCGGTCGCTCGGCGGGCGTGAGTACGAATTCGAGAGTCGCAGAAGACCTTCCGGTGTTCGGGGTTCCAGTTCGCGAGGGAGCCGACGCCGCAGCGGCGGAGTTTTCGTCGACGTGGAGGACCCAGCCTGGCGAGGAGAGAATCGCGCAGCCGGGAGGTGCGTCGGTTGATCATTCGTGTGGATGATCAGCGTGTAGTCGCGGTCTGTACGCCGATGACCGGGATGGCGCGACCACGTTGAGTGACGTCATCGCCTTCGAGCGTCGTCGTGGAGCGCGTCAGAAGATCAGCGCCTGCTTCCGCGCAGAGAAAGAAGCCGCCCTTCCCCGCTTCGCATGGAGAGAGAGTTCAGCGAGCGAGGATGTCCGACACGTTCGCCACGCCGCTCGTCGCGTTCAACGGGCACATCAACAGCGATGGCGCCTCGGTCAGCCCACCGTCGCCGGCTTCGAGCACCAGCACGCGGCCAGCGTTCTGATCAGCCACGAACAACTTCGTACCCGACACCGCGATGCGCCCCGGCAGCACGAAGGTGCACGACCCCGCATCGAGGCCCGCACAGCTGCTGTGCCACGCGGCCGTGCGCGCGCCGCTCTTCACCAGCACCACGCCGGCCGCTGTCACCGATTCCAACGCGAAGTTCGAGTCGTACGTCGCGCGGCCACCACACGACACCGCCAGCGAATCACCCACCGTCGTCACCCACTGCGGGTTGAGGCACTCGTCTGCGCCGAGGTCGATGAGCTGCACGCCCGCGTCAGCCGGGTTCACGCGCGCCAGCAGCCCCGGGCCTTCCACCGTGTACGTCGCCGCGTTCAGGTTGTTGAGCGCCACGTACACCTCACCGTCGAGCTGCGTGATGCTGAACGGGCGCGCCACGGGCGAGCCTCCGTCGAAGGCCAGCAGGTCCACGTTCTTCAACGACACGCGGCCCTCGAGCACCGGCGCTTCGGGCGAGGCGATGTTCACCAGCTGCAGCTCCTGACCCGCGTCGGCCGCCGCTTCGCCCATGCCGCCGTACAGCGGAATCCACAGCGTCGAGCCGACCTTCGTGAGGCCCTGCGGGAAGGTGTTCATGCCCAGCGGCAGCTCCGCGACGGTGCCCAGCGTGAGCTCCGCGGGCACGCCTTCGGTCAAGGTCACCACGCCCGCGTCGACCCCCTGCTTGAGCACCTGCAACGAGCCCGTGCCCGCGTTCACCAGGTACACGTACGGCAGCTCGACCAGCAGCTGGTTGGGCACGCTGCCCGTGGTGGTGGCGAGGTTGGTCTGCAGGTAGCCGCCGATGGCCCGCGGCTCCGCGCTGTAGAGCCGGTTGTCCGTACCGTCGGCCGACAGCACCGTATTCCCTGCGCGCGCCAGCGCGCCGGGGTTGCTGCCCACGTCGGTCAACGCGCCGCGCACGCCGGTCTCGGGGTCGAAGCCGACCAGCTGCCCGCTCCAGTAGCAGGCGGCGACCGCGCCGAAATCACAGGTGCCGGCGAGGCACTTCTGGCCCTGCGCGCACACCACGTCGCACGCGCCACAGTTCGCCACGTCGCTGGCGATGTCCACGCACGACAGACCGCAGCGCGTCTTGCCCACGCCGCAGGTCGCTCCGCACGTGCCGTTGTCACAGACCTCGTTGGCCGCGCAGGTGATGCCGCACCCGCCGCAGTTGCTGGAGTCCGACGAGGTCACCACGCAGGTGCCGTTGCACGCCGTCGTGCCCGGGCGGCACAGACAGGCCCCGGCGCCGCTGCCGTCGTCACCACAGTCCTGATTGGTGAGACACGCGTTGCCGCACGCACCGCAGTTGCGGCGGTCGGCGAGCGGGTCGAAGCAGCCGGTGCCACACGGCAATGTGCCCGGCTTGCACACCACGCCGGTGGGAGGGCACGCCGTCAACGTCAACGCCGCCAGAACTGCCAACACCTGGAACCGCATCATCGAAGTCTCCACAGGCAGACGCGTTACCGCGTCGGTTTCACCGAGTCACGAGAAGGGTTGGGCTCCCACGACACGCCGAGCGTCACGAAGAACGCCCGCGGCGGCAGCGGGTAGCCGTCGTAATCCCACGTCTGCACGTCGAGCAGGTTCTTGAGCTCGGCAGAGAGCGAGATGCGCGGCTGCTGCGAAGGCGTCACGGTGACGCCGAGGTTCACCAGTGCACGGTCGGGCACGCTGAGCGTCTGGGTGCGGTTGGTGAACTGCGCCGATTGAAAGACGAGCTCGGCGCGCGCCTTGAGCCAGTCGGGCCCCGCGGCGATGCGCGTGTGGAGCCGATGCGCAGGCCTGAACGGGAGCGCCTTGAGGTAGTAGCGCGGGTCGTCGCGGAGGTTCTGCGTGTGCAGGAAGGTGTAGCTGGCGCTCGCCTCGAGCCACGTGAACGGCGTCGTCGAGGCTTCCACTTCGAGCCCCACGACCGACGCCGCCGCGAAGTTGTACGGACGCGAGAGGTTGGGCGGGTAGTACTCGTAGCTGATCAGGTTTTCGTACAGCGAAGAGAAGCCGGTGGCGCTCACGCGGCCCTTCTCGTGCTTCCACGCCGCGCCGAGGTCGGCGGTGAGCGCGCGCTCGGGCTGCAGCGACGTGTTGGGCAGCAAGGTGCCCTGCACCACGTACAGCTCGCTGAACGAGGGCGCGCGGCTCGACTGCCCGGCGTTGGCGCGCAGCGAGAACCCCAGCGGCAGCTCGAGAAGCGCGCCCAGCTTCGGCGAGAAGACGAAGAACGGCCCCGCGAGGTCGACGCGCACGCTGGGCGACACGGTGAACGCGCCGTCGAAGAAGAGAAGGTCGTCGGCCACCAGGGCCCCCAGGCGGCCCCAGGTGGGGTTCTTGCCCAGCGGCTCGCGGAGTGACTCCACGCCGCCTGACACCAGCGCGGTGAGCCCGTGGCGGCCCACCAGGTGCGTGTAGACGACCTCGCCGCCGGCGGCGCTCTCGAGCTGGCGGTACTCGGTGCCGAAGAGCGTGCCGCTCAGCGTGCTGTCGTCGAGGCGGCCCCAGGCGAGCGTAGACAGCGTGCCGCCGGCGTCGAAGCCGGTCTGGGTACGGACCGAGAGCGTTCCCCGGCCGGTGCGTTGCCAGGCGTCGACTGCGGGGTTCTGCACCGGGCCGGCGAGGCCGCGACGCTCGGTGTTTCCTTCGAGCATCACGTCGAGCTGCGTGGCGCCGAAGCGGCGGCGGAAGCGCGCGAGGGCGCCGCCTTGAAGCGTGCCGTTGTTGTCTCGCGTCAGGGTGAGGGGCGTGTTGCCGGGGAACGCGGGCTGGTCGTCGTAGCGGAAGTCGAAGCGGCCCTCGCTGCGCAGGCCGTTCATCAACACCAGCGCGTCGCCGCCGAAGAGGCCCGAGGTGGCGCCCAGCGTGAGCTGCGTGGTGACGAAGCTGCCGCCGGTGAAGTCGGCGAAGACGCGCGGGCGCTCGCCGGGGGAGCGGCTGACCAGATTGATGACCCCGCCCATCGCGCCCGGGCCGTAGCGGCCCGAGACCCCACCGCGCAGCACCTCGATGCGCTCGAGCGCGGCGGTGGGAATTCGCGAGAGGTCCATCGCCGAGCCCGGTGACGCCAGCGGCACGCCGTCGAGCAGCACCAGCACGGCGTTCGACGCGGCGCCCCGGAGCGAGACGGTCTTGCGCTGACCTGCGCCGCCGAGGTCCTGCACGGTGACGCCGGGCGTGGTGTTGATCAACTCGGCTGCGTCTTTGGCTTCGGGGCGCGCGCTGGTGGCGTCGCGGGTGGTGAGCGTGCCGGTGGCGTCACGCACGGTGGGCGCGGTGGGCAACGCGAGGTCTTCGGGCGGCAGCGGAACGTCGACGGGGGGCAGTTCGGTCACGCCGGCGTCAGCCGCATGCAGCGCCAGCAAGAGGACGTGAGCGAACACCACGGCTGCCCTCGTCTCTCTTTTCGCGAAGAGAGAGGACGTGAGTGACGCGTATCGCGTTCACACCGACGGGCAGGTCTCTGGCTCCCGGGTTTCCCCGGTCACAGTGGCGCGACCGCTCCGGAGTTTCACCGGGTTCCCTGAATGAGCCCACCACGGGCCACCGTCGACGGAGCGGCTTGTACGTCGACTGTGGGCGGAGTGGCGAGCGCGAGTGCAACAAAAAGCCCGCAGCGCGAACCTTTTGCAGCCCTCACGCGTCGTGCGACGTCACCACGCGGTGAAGGTGCTCGCGAACGTCTCGAGGAAACGCGCGCCGGCCCGGCACCTCGAGGCCACACGTGCCGGCGACGGCGTTGATCAACAGCAACGGCCACTGACTCTCGACCTCCAGCACCGCGCGCCGATGCGCGAGCCCGTCGGCCACCGCGTCTTCCGCGAGCGACGCCACGCCCGGAGCGCGCGAAGGCACCAGCACCACTTCGCTGCCGTCCCACGCCACCAGCGACGCAGAGCACGACTCGTACAGCTCGCGCCCATCGACGCTGGTGAGCAGCGACGCCACGCCGGGCACGCGCACCCCGTCGTACGCGCTCGGCGGCCTGGGCTTGGGAAAGCGCCCTTCCCGTTCAGCGAACGGGCTCACCACGAACCTGGTGGGCATGCCCTCGAGCAGGCGCGAAGCGGGCCGCAGCTCGTGCTCGAGCGCCGCGCCGTTCCACGTGACGCGGTACACGCCGGGCGTGACGGCGCGCGCGAAGTCCATCAGCACACCCGGACTCACACCGAGTCGACCTGCGTGACGCCGCAACAACGGCACCTGCTTCGCTTCATCGACCCGCAGCACCGAATACATGGAGCCTCGCTCTCGGCGCGCGAACTAACATGCGCGTCGATGCCGCACATCGTGCTGGTCGCGCCCCACTTCCTCGAAAACACCAACCGGTACATCTCAGCCTTCGCCGCGCTCGACGGGGTGACGCTCTCGGTGGTGAGCGAAGACGCGGCGAATCGATTGCCGGACGCGCTGCGGAAGCGCGTCGCGGGCCACTACCAGGTGCGCAGCGTTTCAGACGCAGCCCAGCTCGCGGGCGCCATCAAGGTCATCAGCCGCGCGGTGGGCAACGTCGACCGGCTCACGGGTGCGCTCGAGCAGCTGCAGTTGCCGATGGCCGAGGCGCGCGCGCTGGCCAACGTGCCGGGCATGAAGCCGCACCTCGCGCGCCGCTTCCGCGACAAGGACGTGATGAAGGACGTGCTGCGCGCGCGCGGCGTACCGGTGGCGGCGAGCGCGCTGGTGTCCTCGGTCGCCGAGCTGCGCGCCTTCATCGACAAGGTGAGGTTGCCCGTCATCGTGAAGCCGCAGGCGGGCGTGGGTTCTCGCGGCACGCACCGCATCGAATCGGCCGCCGCGCTGCAGGCGATGATCGACGCGGGCATGGTGCCCACCCACGAGCACCCGCTGCAGGCCGAGCAGTTCATTCGCGCGCGCGAGTTCACCTGCGAGACGGTGAGCATTCACGGCAAGGCGGTGTGGCGCAGCGGCACGCGCTACTTCCCGTCTCCACTCGAGGTGCTCGAGACGCCGTGGGTGCAGTACTGCGTGTTGCTGCCCAAGGAGGTCGAAGCGCCGTGGACCGACTTCGCCGAGGTGAACGACGCGGCGTTGAAGACGCTGTGGGGCCCCGAGACCGACGTGGCGGGCACGGCGTTGACGCACATGGAGTGGTTCCTGCGCGACGACGGCCAGATGTTCGTGAGTGAAGTGGGCGCGCGGCCGCCCGGCGTGCAGATCATGCCGTTGATGTCGTTGGCGCACGAGGTGGACTTCATCGCGAAGTGGGCGGAGCTGATCAGCTTCGACCGCTGGACGGATCCCGGCCCGAGGAAGTGGGCGACCGGCGCGGCGTTCCTGCGGGGGCAGGGCACGCGGCCCCACGTGACGAGCGTGCGCGGCGTGGAAGCGGCGAAAGCAAGGGCCGGCGCGGCGCTGGTGGAGCTCAAGGTGCCGAGCGTCGGTCAGCAACGGGCGAGCGGGTACGAAGGCGAAGGCCTCGCGCTCGTTCGTGCGCCGACGACCGAAGGCGCGAAGCAGGCGTTGCTGGCGGTCATCGAGAACCTGCAGATCCGCTACTGAGCGCGCGCGTACGACTTCGGTGAGCGGCCGACGACCGCGCGGAAGTCGCGGATGAAGTGCGATTGGTCGAAGTACCCGAGCTGCTGCGCGAGCGTGGTGAGCGAGACGTTCTTCTTCGAGAGGAGGTCCGCGGCCTCGACGAGCCGGAACCGTCGAAGCACCGCCTTGGGTGAAATGCCGACGCAGCGCGAGAACAGCCGCTGCAACTTCCGCTCGGAGAGCCCGGTGTCGTGGAGCAACTGTTCGATGCGCAGCAGGTCGCGGTCGTCCTGAAGGCGATTCATCAACGTGCGCGCGAGGCGCGACTCCGCGTCCATCACCGGGAGCCGCGCGAGGAGGAACTTCTCGACCGCGGCCACGGCGTGTTCGTCGTCACGCGCGCCGAGGATGGCGCGATGTGCGGCGTCGAGGTTCACGCCGAGCACCGTCGAGAGCGGCACCATGCGCTCGACGAACTTCGAGACCGGTGCGCGCAACCAGGGCGCTCCGGTGCCTGCGTGGAACGCCACGCCGAGAATGTGCCCGGTACCTTCGAGCCGCCGCGTGAAACGCCTTCGCCATGGCCCCACCGCGCGAGACATGCGCTCGGCGCCTCGCTGTTCGAACACGTAGTGCGCGGCAGGGAGCGTGAGCGCGTGTTGCTCGTAGGGCTCGTCGAGCGCCCAGCGAACGAGCCAGAAGTACGCGACGTGCTCGGCGAGCGCTGCCGACGGCAACACCCGGCGGGCGCCGTAGAGGCCGCGGCCGATGGCTTCGTCGAGCACGCCTCTCGAGCGGGGGTCGTCACGCATGGCCGTCGGGTTCTTACAATTCGGCGCCCGCCTGAAGCCGTATTCCTCGCGCATGAAATCGTTCGCGACGCTCGGTGCTGGCCTTCTGTACTTCCTGCTGGGAGCGCTCTGGTACGCGCCGTTTGCGTTCGGGCCCGCGTTCAACGAGGCGCTCGGCTACGCGCCGGGCGTGGTGCCGCCGAATACACCGGCGATGTTCATCGGGCCGTTCGTGGGGTGCCTCGCGGCGGCGGTGGGACTCGCGGTGTTGATCCGGTGGACGCGGTTCAGCGCCCTGCGTGAAGTGCTGCTGCTGTCGGCGCTGGTGGCGACGCTGTTCTCGGCGAGCGCGGTGGGGATCGACGCGGTCGCACCGAATCAACGCGCGCCGATGACGCTGTGGTTGATCGTCGGCGGGTATCACTTCGTCGGTCAGTTGCTGGTGGGCGGCGTGCTCTGGGCGTCGCAGCGAACGCGCGCGGCGCCGTCGAACAGGTGACCGTGCTCTTCGCGGAGCCCGAGGACGCTGTTGATCCACGCCTCGCGCTACGTGCCACCTCTTGAAAGTCGTCCAGCGCTTCGTCGTTGAACCCACGGCCGGGCTTCTCGGTGCGCCCTCGTCAATGACATCGGGGGCCAGGCACTTCAGTCGCCTCGCGCCAACGCACGCGCGACCTCGTCGATGTCGTCCAGCTCATCGTCATCGAACAGGTGCCCGTGCTTCTCACCGAGCCCGACCAGGGTCTTGATCAACCGGTTCAGTCGCGGCCCGACTTGATCATCCGGCAACGAAGCCAGCTCCGTCTTCGCCTTCGTCACCGCCGCTTCGGCGGCTGCGACCAGGCCCGGCGTGACCGCACCGACCCAGGCAGGGAAATACGTGTCTGACTTCTGCTGCTGGGCCGAAGCCCTCAACAACCGCGCGAGCCCCGACTCCTGCGCCGGCGCGGTGAACCCGTGGTCCCACTGCCACTGCTTCTTCGCGAGCTCGACCAGCGCGCCCCACTTCATCAACGGCACCACCGTGTCTTCGCCCTTCCGCGACGCCACCCAGTCCTTCGGGTGCTGCACGCGCGCGCGCTCCTTCGGGCGCACTGCGACCACGCCGAGCGACTCCAGCGGCGAGGGCTCTGAGACCCAGCCGCCGAGCACTGGGCGCTTCCACCCGTTCTGCGTCAGCGGCTGCACCTCGAACAGCGCGTTCGACGACGGGGCCTTCGCGCGCGTCATCACCACGCACCACGAGCCCTCCTTCTTCGAGACGACACGCAGCAACACACGCGCGCGCGGAGCGACGGCCAACTCGAACACCTCACCGACTCTCGGCAGCGACGTCACGGCGGCGTGAACAAACCCCAGCGCACGTGACAATCAACTTCGTGACGCGAAGCCGCTAGCGTCGCGGCACTTATGAACGGTGCCTTGCTGACAGCCGGCGCGGTGAAGCTCTTCATCGCCGTCGGTCTCGGTGGTCTCGGAGTCGTCCTCGCGTATCGCCTGCTGGCGCGAATTCTCGGCGGCTCGGGGGCGCTCACCGACAACCCGGCGGCCGGGGTGCTTCACGCCAGCGCGCTGCTGTCGCTGGGCATCCTCGCGCGGCAGTCGCTCACCTCGCTGTACGACACGCTCGACCTCATTCTGCTCCGCGGCGAAATTCTCAAGACGCTGCCGAAGGTGCTGTTCCTGGGAATCATGCACGTCGGGCTCGCCCTGGCGCTGGGCTCTGCGCTGCTGGCGTTGGGTGTGTGGCTCTTCAATCGGCTCACGCCGGGCATCGATGAGGTCGCCGAGGTGCGCAACGGCAAGCTGGGCCCCGCGCTGGTGCTGGGCGCGATTCTCGTCACCTTCGCGATGCTCGCCGCGCCGGGGCTCGAGGCGCTGCTCTCGGGGCTCGTTCCCTACCCCGCGCTGCCTGACGGCCTGGGCATTCCCACCGCATGAGATGGGCTGAAGCCGGTCAACCGCCTGCGCCGCGACCTCCGCCACCCCCGGTGAAGAAGGGCGGCGGCTGCCTGAAGTGGACGCTCGTGCTGATGGGCGGCGGCTTTCTCATGTGCTGCTGCCTGTCGCTGGCGGCCGTCGAGAGCGCGGAGGATCCACTCGAGTGGAAGCGCATCGTCACGCCGGAGCAGAAGCCGGTCGCGAATGAAGTGGCGCTGGGTGACGCGTTCGTCCCCGAAGACCTCGCGCCGTCGAGCGCGCGCAACTACCACTGGAAACAGACGCACGCGGCGTGGGGCCTGCGCTACGGCCTTTCAGAAGAAGAACACACCGAGGTGTACGCGCGCTTCGCGGAGCTCGCCGACGACTTCGCCTTCAAGCAGGGCTCCGGCACGAGCTTCACGTGGGCCGCGCCGTCGGAGTGCCGCGACCGCGAATGGCAGTGCGTGTTCGACACGCTCGCGAAGGACAACGCCGACGACGTGAAGCCGCTGACCGCGCTGTTCCGAAAGGTGCAGCAGGAGAAGCGCCTCAACGCGCTGCAGACCACCGAGCTGGTCGTGTCGTTCGTGCAGAACATCACCTACCGCCTGCCGACCGAGGAGACCGCGGCGTTCGGCATGTTGCCTCCGGCCATCGTGGTGGGTGACGGCTCGGGCGACTGCGACTCGAAGGCGCTGCTGGCGGTGGTGATGCTGCGGCAGCTGGGCATCGATGCAGTGGTGCTACTGGGTTCGTCGCTGGGTCACGCGGCGCTGGGGGTCGGGTTGCCGGTGACGGGCAAGAAGTTCGCGCTGAACGGCAAGAAGTACGTGTTCGTCGAGGTGACGACGCCGGGTTGGGCCCTGGGCGCGCTGCCCCCCGAATACGACGTGCCGAAGGCGTGGCGGGTCATCCCGGTCGACGTGCCCGTGGAGTGAGTCAGCGGGAAGGGAACGCGACCTCGAACACCGTTCCCTGAGCACCCGACTCGAGAATCTTCACCGTTCCGCCGTGCAGCTCCGCGATCCGCCGCACGAGCGTGAGGCCGAGCCCGCTTCCACCCTTCCGCTCCAACCGATGGAACGCGTCGAACACCCGCTCGTGTTCTGCCGCGGGAATTCCCGGGCCGTTGTCCCTGAAGGTGAGCCGCTGATCAGCGGCGCTCACGTCGACCACCACCGGGCTGCGCTGGCCGTACTTGATGGAGTTCCGCACCAGGTTGAGCACGAGGATCCTGATCAACTCGGGGTCCACCTCGGCCGTCATCGTCCCTGAGAACTTCAGCTCGACGTTCACGTCGACCATCGAAGCCACGTCTTCGCGGATCATCCGTTCGAGGTCGGTGAACGTGACGCGCTCCTTGCGCGGCACCCAGCGACCCGACTCGAGCCGGTTGAACGAGAGAAGGTTCTCCACGAAGAAGGTGAGGCCGTCGGCGGCCGCGACGATGCGCCTCGGGTAGTCCTTCACGGCCCCCTTGCGCTCCACGGTCTCCGCGAGCAGCCGAATCGACGCGAGCGGCGTCTTCATTTCGTGGCTCACGGTGGCCACGAAGTCACGCTGCGCTGCGAGCGCCTCTTCTCTTCGTTTCTGAGACAGCCGCTCGAGCAGCACGACCCCGAGCCCCAACAACGCCGTGACCGCGAGCAGCACCGACTTGAGCACCAACGTTCGCTTCGCGGCTGCGTGGCGTTCGTCGAGCCGCCGCGAGGTGAACGCGAGGTCCGGCGACCACACCTCGTCACCTTCCGCGAACGCCTTCAGCATTTCAGCGGCGTCGACCCGTACGCCGTGCAGCTCGGCACCGCGCGCAACCGTGTGCCAGCCGGCGTACGGAGCGCGGACCAGCTCCGAAGTCAGGGCCCGTCGGCACACCTTCGCCAGCGCGTCATTCCCACTTCGTTCTGCGTCGACACACTTCGCGGCGACGTCGTCTCTCGAGAGCCACGGAATCGACGCGGGAAACCCGCCGCGGGGCGCGCCGCTCGCAGACCCGGGCACGCGGGGGATCAGCTGAACGCCGTCGTTGATCAACAGAAGACCGTCATCGTCTCCGAAGGGCAGCGTCTCCAACGCCTCGAGCCGCGCCTCCGCCACGTCGAGCTTGCGCTCGAGCGCCCACTTCAACTGACCGCGCACCTTCTCGACGCGCGCGTCACGTTCACGGTCGAGCGCCGCGTCGGCCTCGTCACGTTCGTGAACGAAGAGCACCGCGAACGCACCGAGCAGCGCGAGCAACGCCACGAAGCCGATGCGAACCACACGTTTCACGAGCGCGCTTCTACGCTGACGCGACCACGAAGAACTTCACGGTTGTTTCACGAGGCGATGGGAACCGCTCACGACCCACGGCGCGCTCGCCGCTGTCGTGGACGCGTCTTCGTCGCAGGAAGTGAACCCTCACCACATCCGCTCTCTCCACTTCGCGGGAGAGCGGATGATGGTTGCGGTTTCGGGGCGAACGTCGACGCACGCGCACCGCTACTTCTCCGCGCATGAAGAACAACCCATACGACGCGCTCCCTTCAGTTCCGACGTTCACCCTCACCAGCACCGACGTGCGCGACGCGACGCTGTCCGATGATCAACGCGCCGTCTCACCGCAGCTCTCGTGGACCGGCGCACCGAGCGGCACAAAGAGCTTCGCCATCACGATGTACGACGCCGACGCGCCCGTCCCGAGCGGCATCTGGCACTGGGCGGTGTTCGGAATTCCCGCCAACGTCACCTCGCTGCCAAGCAACGCCAGCGCCACGTCGATGCCTGAAGGCGCGGTGCAGCTGCCCAACGACATGCGGCTGGCGAGCTACCTCGGAGCGGCGCCTCCGAAGGGCCATGGCCCGCACCGCTATTACCTCGTGGTGCACGCGCTCGACGTCGAGACGCTCCCGGTGCGGAAGGACGGAACGCCGGCGCACCTCTCGTTCGCGATGCTCGGGCATACGCTGGGCCGCGCGACGCTCGTCGCCACCTGCGAGACGAAATGAGCACTCGAAAGCCCTCACCCGCCGAACGCATCGCCGAAGTGACCAGCGGTCCGGCGACGCACGTGGCCGTTCATCAACGCGAAGCCGACCCGACGTTCGCGGGCGTGGAGTGGATCTCCGCGGGCTTGATGCACGTGCAGCGCGGGAAGAAGGTGCTGCGGAGCGGTGAGGACACCGCGACGGTGCGGGCAGGCGAGCTGGTGTGGATCGCTCCGGGTACGCGGCTCGACGTTCGCAACGAGACCGACCGCGGCGAATACCGGGCCGAAGGTCTGCTGATCAACCCGTCGGTGCTCGTGGAGCTGCGGACCCGAAAGAACGAAAGCCCTGCGCGGTTTCGACGGATCCGTCTCGAGGAATCACCAGAGTTGATCGACGCGCACCGACGCTGTGTCGACGCGTTGATCAGCAAGTTGCCCAGCGAGGTGATCCGCTTCCGCGTGTTGGAGATGCTCGCGTGGTTGGTGGAGCTCGGTGTGGATCTGAACCCCGGTGCGAGCACGCGCTTTCAGTTGAAGCGGCTGTTCATGAGCGCGCCGTCGCGGGCGTGGAAGATGCGCGACGTCGCGAAGGCCCTGGCGATGAGTGAGGACACGCTGCATCGGCGGCTGACGCGGGAGCGCACGGCGTTTCAGGCGTTGTTGACCGAGGTGCGAATGGATCGCGCCGCGTCGCTGGTGTGGACGACGGATCTCCCGGTGGGACACGTGGCGATGGAGGTCGGCTACACCTCGGCTTCGAGGTTCAGCGCGCGGTTTCAGGAGCGGTTCGGCGTGCTGCCGTCGCGCTTGAGAGCGCGAAAAGACCTCTCTGCGCGCGAGCTCAAACGCGCGGCGACGGCTGCGGCAACGGAATGAACTCCACCCGCTGCGCGCGCTGACCGCACCGCCGAATGGCGTCGTTCCGCGTCACCAGCACGCACAGCGACCGCGTGAACAAGTCCGACACCGCGCGCGTGCACGCGCTCTCGCTCACCGACTGCACGGGCATCGACTCGACGTACAACTCGGTCGCCGCCAGCAGCGAGTTGATCAAATGCTGCACGAACGTGTCGCCGTTCACACCGCGGGCCGCGTACCGCAAGGCACCGCTCATCGGCGCGTCCATCACCAGCTGCGAGGCTTCGACCAACTGCCGCTTCAACGAATCGCGCACGTCGACGATGAACAGCGCCAACGCGCCACCATCGAACTTGTCCGACGCTTCACGCACCGCCACGCGCGCCAACGACGGCGCCGCCGCGGTGAGCCCTTCACACAACGTCATGCCCGACCGGAGCGCCTGCGCGAGCTCGTGACTCGCCGCGGACAGGTCCGCTTTCGGTCGGAACTGACGCCAGACCGTGTTGAGTGCGTTGAGAGGCGACATGTCGCATTGTCACGTGCGAGCGACACATCATTTCGTGAGAGAACTGGTACGCGTCTTGACGTTTCGCGACCATTTACCCACTGAATTTCTCCCTGAATTTCAGCGGGTTGCCGTCGCAGAAAGCGCCAACCCGTTGTGATTCCCGGCGCCGTCGGTGAGCCCGTTGGCGGCCACCTCGACGGTGAACAGGCCGGCCGACGACTGCGGTTCCGACACGTACGCGCGCTCGGTGTCGCTCCAGGTCAGCGTGGTGGCGGCGCCGTTCAACGTCGCGTTCACCGTGCCGCCCTTCACGCGCGCGCCCTCGCGGGGGTCTGCGTCGGCGTCGCGCACGCGGAAGTTCTTCACCGGGTCGTCGCGGTTGCTCGCGTGCTCGGTGGGGTTGGGCGGAAAGCGCACCTCGAGCGCGAGGCGGCCATCGGCGGTGAACCGCGCCGCCGCGCGCTGATCCGCCGACGTGCTGGCGCTCACCACGAAGCCGCGGCTGATCAACGAATAGTCCGACTCGGTTCCATTCTTGATCCGCCCCTTCGCCACCAGGCGGTACGTCGCCAGCGGCGTGGTGGGCAGCGTCTCGAACTGCACGCTCCACACGAACCTGCGCGCGGTGGCCGTGGGCTGCGCCTTGAACGTGGGCGTCGCCGCGTAGCGCAGAATCAACTCGGGGCCGTTCACCACCACGCGGGTGGCGCTCGCCTGCACGGGCACGAACGCGCCGCCCTGCTCGACCTCGAGCGAGACCTGCGGCGCACCGAGGCCCGGGTCGCCACCTTCGAACTCGAACACGTGCGTCGTCAGACGCTGGCCGTCGAGCGGCTCGGTGACGACGCGCGCGGGGCCCGTCGAGTCGGTGCGCGTGCGCGCTTCGACCGCGGGCAACGCCGCGACATCGGCCGCCGGTTGCGCGTCGTCGACCGTGGCCACGAACTGCTCGAGCTCGGTGAGCAGGTACGGCCCGAAGCGCCAGCCCCACGCCGACACCGTGGGCTCGTAGCCACCGCGCAGCCAGTCGTCTTCTTCCAGCAGGTAGCCGTAGTGGTCCTGCGAGTAGCCGACCGCGAAGACGGTGGTCGCGCCGAGCGGCGCCAGGGTGCTGTGGAACTTGCGCGACAGGCCCGTGCCCAGCTCGCCGGGTGATGACACGAACGCCACGTCGTCGACCCGAACCAACGTCATCGCCGTCTTGAACGGAGGCCGCCGCGGCTCGAGCGGCAGGCAGCTCACCTCTGCGGGCGTCGACTTGATGGAGCCGCACACCGCGCTCATGCCGCCGGCCGCGCACTGAATGCCGCCGAACTCGGGGAACTCGCCTTCTGCGTAGCCCATGGCCTCGCGGCTCAAGGTGACGCCACGCTCGCGGAAGTCGAGCCGTGACTGCGCCTTCGCCGTGCCCGGGGCCGCCGCGTCGAAGGCCTGCTTCACCAGCACCGCCGCCGCGCGCCCCTGACGCTCGAGGCCCTGCAGCGCGTCGTGACCGAACGGGCTGCCCTTCGGCGACACGTCGCCCGCCGCGCCCTGCACGAACATGACGGGCACCCCGAGCAGGTCACCCGAATAGAGCTCGACGGCGCCGGTAATCTCCGTGGACACCAGCGTGTTCTCGCTGCCCAGCACCGTGCCGTGCATCGGGTAGTGCAGCATCGCGGTCAGCGGTTTGACGGGCGCGCCGCTGTCGTCGACCTCGTCGAGGCGCAGCACGGTGAACGCGGTGTCGCGGAAGTTCGCGCCGTACACAGGGTCGTTCTCGCAGCGGCGGTCGTTGTTGAAGTCGCTGCCGTCGACGCTCGCCACGCCGACGCTCACCCGCTTCAGGTTGGCGAACGCCTCGACGGTGGCGGCCACGATGGCCTGCGTCATGCGGTCTTCGACCTCGGCGTCGTAGTGGTCCATCACCAGTGACACGAAGTCGGTGCCGGTGGGCCCGCCCAGGCGCGCCGGCGGCATGATGCGCGCGGGGCTCGAGTGCGAATGCGTGGCGTGCATGAACACGTTGGCGCTCTCGCCGGCGGCCTTCAACGCCGCCTGGGTGCGCGCGCGCAGCGTCGACGAGATGAGCGTGGTGTCCATGCGGATGAAGGCCACGCGCGTGAGCCCGTTGGTCATCACGATGACGCGCACGGTGGGCTCGGTGTGGAGCCCGCGGCTCGCCGGCATCTGCCTGGCCCACGGGGAGCCCGGTTCATCGGAAGGGCGCGCGCGCGCGTAGCCACCCATGGTGATGCCGATGGGAATGTCGAGGCGGCGCGTGGCGACGGCGGCCTGCAGCGGGCCCGGTTCAGGCGGCGGCGGCTCGGCAGGAGGACACGCACAGAGAACGAGACACGTCAGGACGAGCAGGCGCGACGGCATGGGGGCGCGACGTACTCAACGGCGCGCCCAGAAGGAACGCTGCGCAAGGTTCCATCTCGCTGGAGCGGTACTGGCCGATTGATCAGCGGTGCCGCGGGTTACGGCGCGCCGCCGTCAACGTGGCTCGCAATATGCGTGCACCAGCGCTTCCACCCTTCGAGAGGAGCCAGTCATGGCCATCGTGTGTGCGACGCATTTCACGCAGTCATCCATCGACGCGCTGCACGTGGCAGCGATGTTGGCGTTCCGAACCAGGCAGAAGCTGTGGTTGTGCTGCGTGGTTCCGGGCACCGCGTCGAGCGACGACGACGCAAAGCATTCGCAGCTGGAGAACGAGGCGACGGCCTTGCGTGAGGCCGGGGTCGACGTGGAGACCGCGCTCCTTCATGGGCAGCTGGAGCGCTCACTGGGGCGGTTGTGTCACGACGTGGCGGCGCAGCTGCTGGTCGTGGGTGACACCAGCCACATGCGCAACGGCGCCTTCGCCACGCCGGTCGACCGCATCGCCGAGGGCGTGAGCGTGCCGACGCTGGTGGTGAAGAGCGCGCGGCCCTTCGAGGCGTGGGCGTTGGGCCAGAAGCCGCTCAAGGTGTTGCTGGCCATCGACCATTCCTGGAGCTCGATGCTGGCGAGGAACTGGCTCACCAGGCTTGCGGGCTACGGCGCGCTCGACGTCGTGGCCACGCACGTCTGGTCGCCCGATGAAGAGGCCGCGCGCCATGGCAAGGCGTCGCCGCCGAGTGACGCCGAGACGGAGGCGATGTCGGCGCAGCTCGTCGACGACACGCACGCCGCGCTGCGAGGGCTGCCGACCAACGTGCAGACGCGCGTGCAGCTGGAGGTCGGCCGGGGGAACGTCGGCGCGCTGTTGCTGAGCCTCGCCGCCCGCGAGCAGGTCGACGTGATGGTGCTGGGCACGCACCCGCACCGCGGCCTGCTGGGCCGCCTGACGTCGGTGACACACGAGGTGCTCACCAACGGGTTGATGTCGATTGCCCTGGTGCCCGACGAGTCGCCGTCGGCGTTGACGGATCAAGGTGCGCGGGCCGCCCTCGCGGCGCAACAGCGCAGCCGCTGACGGTCACGGCGTCACGGGCGTCGCGTTTCCCCAGCCGCGCCCGCCGTAGCTCACGAAGCCGTCGGCCTTCAGCTGCACCAGCGACGAGAGCTGCTGCTCGTATTTCTTCGGGAACCTGAAGGCCCGGCGCTCACAGTTCACCTGCACGTTGGCCACGTCGACCCACGGCGCGCCCGCTTCCAACGACGCGCCACCCACGTCGACGTCGGTCACCAGGTTCACCACCAACGCGTCACCGGGCGTCACCAGCGTCGCCGCGACCGAAGAGACCCAGCCGTCACGGTCGGCCTTCACCGTCGACCACGTGAAGCGCACGAAGGCCGGGCGGAAGGGCATGGCCTCGCACACCGGCACCAGTGACTCCCAGCTGGCCTGCGGCTGGGCGCTCGCGCGCACCGCTTCGCCTGACCGCACCAGCCGCAACACCGGGAGCGGGCCGGCCGGCGTGGCCGTCGATTCGGCACACGCGCCGAGGAGCACCAGGGACACCACGGTCATCAACCGCATCACACGCTCCAAAGATGAAGGGCCGGCGAGCTGCATGCCCACCGGCCCCGCACTGACGTCACGTCACGGCGTTCACGGAGTGATCTGCACGTTCAACGCGAACGTGCCGGCCGACGCCGTCGGGAACGACGACACCAGCAGGAACACCGTCTGCGGCGCGGCACCGGCGTTGGTGTAGGTCACCACGCGGGGCGTGGTCGGCGAGTTCTCATCGTCGGCAGCCGCCAGACACGTCGCCATGTTGTTGCAGTTGGTGTCGGGGCCCGCGATGAGGTTCACCACCGGGTCGGCCATGGTGCCCGTGGTGGCGTTGATGGTCGCCGTCAGCGTCTTGCCCGGGTCCAGCGTGATGCTGAACACGCGCTCTGGGCCGCCGTACGTCGCGCAGGTCATCGACGACGAGGGAATGGCGTACTGCCGCGAGAAGCCCGTCCACGCCAGGCCGACCTGCGTCCCCGACGCCGCGATGACCTCCGGCACGGCGCAGGTCTCGCCAGCCGAAATCATCGACTCCACCGCCGTCAGCGTGAACGCTGTGTTCGCCGTCGCCGGCGCCGTGTCACCGACCATGAGCAGCGCGTTGATGGCCGCGCCGGTGTCGTTCACGTAGGTCAACGTCTCGACCGCGCCGCGCGCCGTGGCGTTGGCGCTGCCCGCACACGTCCGCATCGCCGAGTCACACACCGAGGCCGGCGTGGTGATGAGGTTCATCAGCAGGTTCGGGCCCGCCATGGTGTCGGTCACCGTGGGCGTCGCGGTGAACGTCACCGCGCGGTTCGCGGGAATGGTGACGGTGTACACGCGCTCCTTGCCCAGGGTGTTGCTCGCGCAGCCGGCGCCGCTCGCGTAATCGAGCAGGAAGTTGTCGAGGTTGCCGGTGGTCGGCGAGCCCACCACCAACGCCGTGCTGGCCGTGGTGCAGGTGTCGTCAGCCGGAGGCACCGCCGAGGTGAACGCGATGTCGAACACCCCGCCCGTGGGCGACGACGAGTCGACGATGGCGAAGACCTCCTTCGGCGCCGCGCCCTGGTTGAAGAACGTCGCCGTGCGCACGCTCGCCGCGCCGGGCGCGTTGCCCTGGCACACGCGCGGCATCACGTCGCAGTTCGCCGCCGGGCCTTCGACCAGCGCGATGGACGGAGAGAACGACGCGCCACCGTCAGGCAGCAACGCCGGGGTCACCGTCACCACGCCGCGCTCGCCGTTGGGCACCGTCACCTTGAAGGCGTGGTCGCCATTGAGCGTGCCGGTGATGGGGCAGCCCGTGCCGCCGCTGTAGTCGTTCGAGTAGTTCACGGTGGTCTGCATGGTGAGCGGGGCGGTGAGCGCCGTCGCCGTCGCGCAGGTGTCGCCCTGGGGCGGGTCGTCGACCGTCGCCGTCAAGGTGAAGGTGCCGGCGCTGCCACCCCAGTCGTCCACCACCACCACGTACTGCTGCGTCGACCCGGAGTTGTTCACGTACACCAGGCGCTCGTCGTCGCCGTCGAAGCCCACGTCGGCCGCGGCCACACAGCTGGTCGCGCACTGCACCTGCGCCTCGACGAGGCTCAACGTCGCGTCGGTGTTGCCGCTGGTGACGGTGAGGTCGACGGTGAGGCGCTTACCGTTCGGCACATCGATGGTGTACGCGCGGTCATTGCCGGGCGCGTAGCCGCAGTCAGTGGCGTCGGTGTCGAAGTTGTAGTCGTCGGTGTAGGTGTCGATGGTCTGGCCGGTGAGCGGCGTGCCCGAGGTCAGCGACAGCGGCGCGGTGCAGCTGTCGTCGCCCGGGGGCGTGGTGAGCGTCGCCACGATGTCGAACGTGCCGGTGGTGACGAAGTTGCCGTCGGCCACGATGAACACGGTCTGCGGGCCGGTGCCGGTGTTCTTCCACAGCAGCTCTTCGGCTTCGCCCGCGCCTCCCGAGTCGACCGCGGCCACGCAGGTCGCGCCGCACTCCGCCGCCGTCTCCGACAGCGAGAGCGTGAGGTCGAGCGTCGCCGACGGGGTGCCGGTCACCTTGAGCACGTCGCCCGCGGGCACCTCAATCTTGTAGGTGACGTCGTTCGAGCCCTTGCCGGCGCACGACGAGCTCTGCGACGCCGACTGGTAGTCGTTGCCGAAGCTGTCGAGGGCCTGCCCGGTCAGCGGCGTGTCTTTGGTGAGCGCCACGGCCGTGTCACAGCGGTCGCCGTTGGTGCCCGGCGCGGCGATGGTGATGGCCACCTGGAACTCGCCTTCGTTGGTGACGCCCTGCCCGCCGTCTTCACTGTCGATGGGCGCCGCGAAGCCCGAGTCGACCACCACGAACACCTCGACGTCGGCGCCGGTGTCGTTGAACCACGTGGCGGTCTCGACGGCGTCGAGAAGCTCGGGGTCATCGGAGCCCGAGAGGCAGGTGATGGCCGAGCCACCGTCGGCGTTGACGGCGTCGCAGTTCGAGGCCGGCGCCTGCACCAGGTACACCGAGAGGTCGTACTGGTTGGGCATCGTGGTCTTGCTGGTGGCGCGCACCGAGATGCGCTGACCGGCCGGCACGTTCACCTTGTAGACGGTGTCGGGGCCGGGGTTGACGAAGCCCGTGCAGTCCGGCGTGGGCGAGTAGTTGTGAACCTGACCCACGGTCTCACCGTTGACGGTCGCCGAGCCGGTGACCGCCGAGGCCATCTGGCAGGTGTCGCCGCCCGCGAGGTTCTGTTCTCCCGTGCCGCCGCCCGTCGCCGTACCGCCGCCCGTCGCGGTGCCGCCGCCCGTGGTGTTGGTGCCGCCGCCCGTCGTTCCACTGCCGCCGCCGGTGGTGCCGAAGCCGCCGCCCGTGGTGCCGGTCTGGCAAACGCCCGACGCGGTGTCGCAAACCTGCCCCGCGCTGCAATCGGCGTTGGTAGTGCACTGCTTGGAGCCACCGCACGCGACGAGCGCGAGCGCGGCAGCGAAGAGGAGGCTCTTCGTCATCAGACTTTTCGTCATGTCGAACCAGAGATGAGGTGGCGGGTACGGCCACTCGCCACACGGGGTTGAGCTGTCGGCTGTACCAGACGCGCAACGTGCCTGAATACACCTGCGCACAAGGTGGCGTGCTTTCCCATCGCATGAGAAACGGTGTCGCGTGACGTGGGCACAGCTGCTGGTGACAGCGTTGTGGGGAGGGCTGATGGCGCTCGAGCGCCGGGCCTTTCTGCAGGCCATGGTCTCGCGGCCCCTGGTGGCAGGCACGTTGATGGGGTTGCTGTTGGGTGACGCGTCGGCCGGTCTGTATGTGGGGCTGGTGTTCGAGTTGCTCCACCTGGGCGGCGCGTCACTGGGTGGTGCGCACCCGGACCACGACACCTTGCCGGCGGTGGCAGGCGCAGCGATGGCTGCGGCCATGGGTCAGGCCTCGGGGAGCGACGCCACGCCGGCGATGTGGGCGTTGGCGATTCTGGTGTGCGCGCCCTTCGGGCGGGCGGGCATGCGGCTCGAGAACCGGTTGGACGAGCGCGCGCGCAAGTACTTCGGGCGCGCGGTGACGGCGGCCGACGCAGGCAACCTGGCGAAGGCCGGGCGGCAGAACCTGCGGGCCATGTGGCCCCAGTTCGTCTTCTACGGGTTGTTGTGTGCGGGGGCGGCGGCGGCGGGGCCGACCCTGGAGTGGGGCCTCGAGCGCGTGCCGATGCCGGTGCTGCGCGGCCTGGCGTGGACGTACCCGGCGATGGGCGTGGCGGCGGCGGGCATCGCGGTGCGCGGGAGCCATGCGCCGAAGCGGTTGCTCATCGCGGTGGTGACGGCCGTGGTGACGGCGGGCGTGATGCTGGTGACGAGGTCGCTGTCGTGAGGCCCGTGGGCATCGACAGGGCTCAACGCGTCGGCGGGTCGGGGCTCCCGCCGTGACGACCCCCGGGCCCACCCAGCTCGAGCTGCTGCCCACGGCGCCGCCGGAGCTGCCGTTCTGGACGCTGGTGCGCGTCGCCTTCCGTTCGCTCTTCATTCAGGCCGGCTTCTCACCGGAGGCGATGCAGACGCTGGGGCTGCTCTACGCGCTCGCGCCGGCCTGGCCACACCTCTACGCCGACGAGGCCTCGCGCAACGCGGCCGTGCGCCGGCACCTCACGCCCTTCAACACGCACCCCTACGCGGCGGCGGCGCTGGTCGGCGGCATCCTCTTCTACGAGCTGCGCCACGCGCGGCATCAGGGCCCGGCCGAAGACATCGCGCGCTTCAAGACCACGTTGATGGGCCCGCTCGCCGCGCTGGGAGACGGCTTCTTCTGGCTCTCGCTGCGCCCGGCCACCGGAGCCATCGGCGTGGCGCTCATTCCCCTGATGGGCGTGTGGGCGCCGCTGGCCTTCATCATCGCGTACAACGCGGTGCACTTCGCGGCGCGCGGGTGGCTCTTCGTGGCCGGGTACCGCCATGGCAGCGGCGTGGTGGCGCGGCTCAAAGAGCTCAAGGTGCCTACGTGGAGCAACCGCCTGCGCTCGGTGGCCGCGGCGGCGGCGGCGGGCATGGGCGCGTGGGTCGCGCTGCGCTTCGGCGCGCTCTCGGGGAGCGACTCGGCGCTCTACGTGTCGGGCGCTTCATTCGGTCTGGGCGTCATCGGGGTGCTGCTGGTCGAGCGCAACGTGTCGCCCCTGGCGGTGCTGTACGGAACGGCCGCGCTGGCAGGTCTGGCGGGCGTGTTCTGGTGATGTTCTCTTCTGGTTTCGAAAGGTGAGCTCCGTGGACAAGGTCGAAGGTGAATTCACCATCATCAACGCGCTGGGGTTGCACGCGCGCGCGGCGGCGCAGCTGGTGAAGGCAGCCAACCGCTACACCTGTGACGTCGAGCTGGAGTGTGAAGGCCAGTCCGTCAACGGCAAGAGCATCATGGGCGTGCTGATGCTGGCGGCCGCGCAGGGCATGCAGGTGAAGCTCAAGTGCTCGGGCGAGAACGCGAAGGCGTGCTTCGACGAGATCGTCGCGCTCATCAACAACAGGTTCGGCGAGCCCAGGTGACCGCGCGGTACTTCGACTTCAACGCCACCACGCCTCTGTTGCCCGAGGTGGTGGACGCGATGTTGCCGTTCCTCACCACGCACTTCGGGAACCCGTCGTCGGGGCACGAGTACGGGCGCGTGGCGAAGGCCGCGGTCGAGACGGCGCGCGTCCAGGTGGCGGCGCTGGTCGACGCCAACGCCTCCGAAATCGTCTTCACGTCGGGCGGCACCGAGGCCACGGCGCTGGCGCTGCGCGGCGCGCTGGGTGACGCGACCGCGCACGTGGTGACCACGAAGGTGGAGCACCCGGCGACGGCGCGGCTGGTCGACGCGTTGATGCGCTGGGGGGCCCGCGTGACGCGCGTGGGGGTCGACGCCAACGGCGTGCTCCGCGGTGACGAAGTGGTGGCGGCGCTGGCGCGCAAGCCCAGGTGGTTCTCGGTGATTCACGCGCACAACGAGACGGGCGTGCTGCAGCCGCTGGCGACGCTGGCGACGCTGACGCAGAAGCACGGCGTGTTGCTGCACGTCGACGCGTCCCAGTCGGCGGGGAAGGTGCCGCTGTCGCTGCGTGAAGACGGCTTCGACCTGATGACGCTGGCGGCCCACAAGCTGTACGGGCCCAAGGGCGTCGGCGCGCTGGTGGTGCGCGACGGCGTGAAGTTGACGCCCCAGCAGCTGGGCGCGGGTCATGAACACGGGCTGCGCGCGGGCACCGAGAACGTGGCGAGCCTCGTGGGCTTCGGCGCGGCGTGCGTGGCGGCGAAGCGCGACCTGGCAGACGAAGCGACGCGGCAGCTGGCGTTGCGTGAGCGGTTGATTCACGGGCTGCTGACGCGGGTGCCGGGGTTGATCATCGCCGGCGCGGCGGCCGAGCGCTTGCCGAACACGGTGTACGCGCTGTTCCCGATGGAAACGGGGCGCGCGGTGCTCGAGCGGTGCCCCGGCCTGGCGGCGTCGACCGGCTCGGCGTGTCACGACGGGCACGACGTGCCGCCGCAGGTGCTGCTCGAGATGGGCTTCACACCGGCCGTCGCCCTGGGCGCGGTGCGGTTGACGATGGGCCGCACCACCACCGCAGAAGACGTGGACGCAGCCATCATCGAATTGACGACGTGAACAACACCCGCTCCGCGGCAGGGAGCGAGTCAGGGTCAGGGGCCGACACGTGACGCGCGCAGTGCACTTCTTCTCTCAAGGCGTGAAGCTCAGCGGGCTGCTGCGTGTGCCCGAAGGCTACGGCCCGTTCCCCACCGTCGTGCTCTGTGCGGGCATGACGCTGACCCGCGACGTGTGGCTGCGACCGAACGCCGAGTGGCTCGTCGAGCACGGCTACGCGACGCTCTCGTTCGACTACCGCGGCTTCGGCGAGTCTGACGGCACACCGCGCTGCCGGCTCGTGCCCCCGATGCAGGTCGACGACGTGCGCTCGGCGCTCACGTTCCTCTCCACGCTCCAGGAAGTCGACGCTGCGCGCCTGGGGCTCTTCGGCGTCTCGCTGGGCGCGTCCATCGCCGTGGCCACCGCCGGCCTCGACCCGCGCGTGAAGGCGGTCGTCGCCGTCGCCGGCCCGATGGATCTCGGGCGCGTGTGGCGTGCGTACCCGGGCTTCGAAGGGTTCAACGCCAAGGTGCAGGCGGCGCGGCAGAAGTTCGTGACCACCAACGAAACCACCACCATCAAGCTCTCGCGGCTGCTGGCGAGTGACCCCGAGACCTGTCGGAAAATCGACACCGACGCGCCGCAGTTCCCGCATTGGAAACCGGAGCTCACCTTCGAGTCGCTCGCCGACCTCTTCGAGTTCGTGCCGGAGCAGGTGGTGGCGAACATCTCGCCGCGCGCGGTGCTCTTCGTGGCGCCGGAAAACGACAAGCTCATCGCCGGTGAAGAGCTGCCGAGCGCGTTCGCGAAGGCCGGTGAGCCGAAGCGGCTGATCACCCTGCCCGGCCTCGCGCACCATGAAATCTACGGCTCGGGCGCCGGCTTCGCGCCGACGATGCAGGCCGCCGGCGAGTTCTTCGCGGCGCACCTGATCAGCTGATCAAACGCCGCGCACCCACGTGCCGTGGAAGCCGATGGGCATCCGCCTCGGCAAGCGCGCCCGCGCCACGGTGTCGAGCGTTTGCGCGTCGACGACCCAGAAGTCACTCGCGTCTTCGGCCGCGCTGGTGATGGTGGTGACGATGTAGCCGTCGTCTTCGCTCTTGGCGCCCACGCGCGGGGCGAACGAAGGCTCACCGGCGAACCAGCCCTTCGGCACCTCGACCGCGCGGTGCGACCCGTCGTTCAAGTCGTACTTCAGCAGCGCGTCGAACATCATCGATTCGCGGGGCGCCATGCGGCCGTGGTAGCTCCAGCGCACGCGTTGGCCCTGCAGCGCTTCGTTGGTGCGCGGGAACTCGCTGGGCGTGTCGTCGAGCGTCTCTTCCTTCACCGCGCCGGTGTCGAGGTTCATGGTCCACCGGCGCAGCTTCGGCACCAGCGCGATGGTGTCGAGCATGGGCGTCTTCTCGTCGCGCCTGGCGGGAATCGGGTCGTCGATGGCGCAAGCCACCAGCACCACGTTGCGCCCGTCTTCGTACGCATTGACCGTGTGGTACGCGTAGCAGGGCGAGACGTTGAACCACTTCACCTCGCTGCCCTTGCCGTGGCGCGGAATCACGCCGATGCGCGAGGGGGAGTCCTTGTCGAAGCCGATGCGGCGTTTCCCGGCGGCCAGCGCCGCGGTGTCCCAGCCGAGCGGGAGGTCGAGCAGCACGGTGAAGCTCGGCGTGATGGCGATGTCGTGGGGAATGCGCGGGCCGGCGACGTCGATGGCCTCACACGAGCGGAGCTCACCGTTCCCGGTGACCACGCCGTACCGATAGAAGGGCGGCTTGAACATCGAGAACTCGAAGAACATGAGCTCTCCGGTGAAGGCGTCGACCTTGGCGTGCGCCGCCACGCCGCGAGGCAGCGCGTTGTTGAAGCGCTCCGGGCCGATGGTCTCGAGCGAGGGCAGCTCGAGCGCGCAGGGCGTACCCGACAGCCACCACAGCGCGAGGAGCTTTCCGTTGTGCCAGACGAGGTCGGTGTTGGCGGTGTCCTTGAGCGGGCCGGGCGCGCCGGGGCGGGGCTTCTCGAGAATGCCGGTGAAGAGCGCCTTGCCGGCTTCGACTTCGGCGCGGAGGCCCTCGGTCTGGATCCACTTCGAGCGGTACGTGGCCTTGCCGTCGCGCACCTGAACGGCGTGCACCATGCCGTCGCCGTCGAACCAGTGGTACTTGCCGATGGGCGTGAAGCGCGGGTTCGGGCTGTTGCGGGCGAAGGTGCCGACGAGGTCGGCCGGAAGTTCGCCGCTCACGGCGCAGGGCGTGGCCTCCACTTCGTTCGAGACCGGCGTGTGTTCGGCCTGGAGATACGGGTATTCGGACGAAGGGGCGTTCATGGCGGCGGACTCTGCGAGCCATTGATTCTTGAGTCAATCGACGGAACTTCGCGGGGGCGGCGCCGTTCGCGACGGGCCGAGATGAAGGCGGTGTCGCAGGGTCTTTGACGTGCGCCTCGCGCGCGGGCCCTCGGCTTCCGGCAAGGGTCTCTCCATTGAGTCCGCTCATTCTTCCGCAGCGTGCCGACGAGGCGTTCTGAGCGGCTGCTCGAACGGGAGCGGTGAGCCCGGGTCTCGAGCACTGCACGACCCACGCTGGCCTCTCGGCACGGCGCAAAGGGGTTCTTGTGGAGAAAATTGACCGCCTTCGCTCTACGAACGACCACAAGTTGGCTCACGCGGCTGAGGAGCTGAGGGGCCAGCCTGCGACG
>QFQP01000016.1 GCA_003243425.1 Archangium gephyra
AGCGCACGGAGCCGATTTGCCGCCTCGCTCTCGCCGCGACCGATCACGCTCGCGGGTCCTCTCACGCAGTAGTGCTAGAACCCGCCGGCGCGTTCTTCACCTGCTCGGTCGCGAGTAGCACATCGAGCTCCTTCACCAGGTCATCGCCGAAGAACACCTGCAGCTCTTCCCGCGACATCTCGTACAGCGTCGGGCCCGTGTGCCGGCACGCGAGGTCGTCGTTCACGTCGTAGCTCGGCCGCAGCACGCCCTTGTCCCACGTCACCGGGAACAACCAGCACACCGACGGCTTGATGCGGTGGTAGTCGCGCCCGGTCGACAGACAGAACGAGTGAATGCCGCACCCGCGCCCATTGGGGTTCAGGAACACGCACGCGCCGTTCACCGTCTGGCTGCGCACGAACTTCCCCGACTCGTACTCGGGGTCTTCCTTCACCTCGTCCTTGAACCACATCTCGGGAGGCGACTTCACGAAGGGCTTGAGCTCGTCTTTGACCGCCAAAATGCGATCTCGCTCGGCCAGGTTCACGTCGCAGCCGTACTGACAGCAGCTGTCGTGACAGAAGGTGCACTGCATGCACTTTCCGAAGTAGCGGAGCTTGAAGATGTCGGTGTCGACCTGTTTCAGGACTGGGACAGACGAAATGGGCAGCAGCACGCGGGGCGCCGTCTAGCTGGTTGCAGCCGGGTTAGGAACCTGCCAAAGGCCGCGCCCGATGTTTCCCCGAGAGAAAATCCGCAACGTCGCAATCGTCGCCCACGTCGACCACGGCAAGACCACGCTGGTTGACCACATGCTTCGCCAGGGCGGTGCCTTCCGCTCGAACGAACAGGTCGCTGAACGAGTCATGGACTCGAACGACCTCGAGCGTGAGAAGGGCATCACCATCATGGCCAAGAACACGGCCATCGGTTGGAAAGACCACTTCATCAACATCGTCGACACGCCGGGCCACGCCGACTTCGGCGGTGAAGTCGAGCGCGGTCTGCGCATGGTCGACGGCGTCATTCTGCTGGTCGACGCCGCTGAAGGCCCGCTGCCCCAGACGCGCTTCGTGCTCGGCAAGGCGCTCGCGCTCGGCCTGAAGACGGTGCTCTGCATCAACAAGATCGACCGCAAGGACGCGCGCGCCAAGGACGTGCTCGACCTCGTGTACTCGCTCTACATCGACCTCGGCGCCGACGAAAAAGACCTCGAGATGCCGGTCATCTATGCCATCGCGCGCGAGGGCAAGGCTGGTACCGATCTCGAGAACATCGGCAACTCGCTGGAGCCGCTGCTCGACGCGATCGTCAGCCACATCTCGCCGCCGCCCAAGCCGGCCGAGGACGCCACGACCCAGCTGCTGCTGGCCAACCTCGACTACGACTCGTTCGTCGGTCGTATCGGCATCGGCCGCGTGTCGGCGGGCCGCCTGGCGCCCAACATGCCGGTCTCGGTCGCCCGTGAAGGCGGCAAGATCGAGCAGGGCAAGATCGTGAAGCTCTTCGGCTTCTCGGGCTTGAAGCGCGTCGAGATCGCCGAAGCCGGTCCCGGTGAGATCGTGTGCGTCGCGGGTATCGAAGATCTCTCGATCGGCGACACCATCTGCGACCTCGAGAACCCCAAGCCCCTGCCCCGCATCAAAGTCGACGAACCGACTATGATGATGGTGTTCAAGGTGAACAACGGCCCGTACGCCGGCCGCGAAGGCAAGTACGTCACCTCGCGCAACATTCGCGATCGCCTGATGCTCGAGGCGTACCGCAACGTGTCGATTCGCGTGGAGCCGACGGACTCGCCTGACGCCTTCCGCGTCGTCGGCCGCGGCGAATTGCAGCTGGCCGTGATCATCGAGACCATGCGCCGCGAGGGCTTCGAGCTCACCGCGTCGAACCCCGAGCCGATCATCAAGGAGATCGACGGCGTGAAGCACGAGCCGATGGAGCTCGTGTTCTGCGACGTGCCGGAGACCGCCGTCGGCGTGGTCACCGAGCGCCTTGGGCCCCGCAAGGGCCGCATGGTCGACATGGAGCAGCTCGGCGGCGCGCGCAACCGCGTGAAGTTCCGCATTCCCGCGCGTGGCCTCGTCGGCTTCCGCAGCGAGTTCCTCACCATCACCAAGGGCGAAGGCATCATGTCGTCGCAGTTCGACGGGTGGGAGCCGTACATGGGCTACATCCCCCGTCGTGCGAACGGCGCGATCATCGCCGACCGCCTGGGCGACGCGATCCCCTACGCGCTGTTCAGCATTCAGGAGCGCGGCAAGCTCTTCGTGAAGCCGGGCGACGCGCTCTACGAAGGCATGGTGATCGGCGAGAACGCGCACCCGTCGGACCTCGACGTGAACGCGAGCCGCGCCAAGAAGCTCACCAACATCCGCGCTGCGGGCCGCGACGAGAACGTCATTCTCACGCCTCCCTTCGACATGACGCTCGAGAAGGCCCTCGAGTGGATCGCCGAAGACGAGCTGGTGGAAGTGACGCCCAAGTCGATTCGTCTGCGCAAGCGCGTGCTGCCCTTCCAAGACCGCTACCGCGCCGAGCGCGGCCGCAAGCACGAGAAGGAAGAAGCTGACGAGTAAGCAGTTCGCGCGCGGCTGTTAGAGTTGAGGCCGTGCGCGCGTGGCTCGAGCGGGAAGCACCTCCCGGAGACGACATTTCGCTGCCTGATGGTTCGGGCACGATCGTCTTCGGGCGCTCGCCACGAAGTACCTATGTGATCGACGACCGGCTGCTGAGTCAGCAGCACTGCGAGGTCGCCTTCAGCAACGGGTTCTGGCGGGTGCGCGACCTGGGCACCACCACCGGCACCCGCATCAACGGCTCGCCCATCACCAGCAGCCGCGCGTTGTTCCCCGGCGACCGGATTCAGTTCGGTGACGTGGTGCTGCGCTACTGCAGCGACGCGCCCACGGAAGAGCCCGAGACGCTCGACGCCATCATCCGCGCGCCCGACGACGCGACGGCGTGGCTGGTCTACGCCGATCACCTGCAGGAGCGCGGCGACCCGCTGGGTGAACGCATCGCCCGTGCGCATGCGGGGCAGCGCATCGAGCACATGACCTGGCTCGCCAGCCTGTGGGACTCGTTCGTCGCCGGAGAGATCGAGATCGACTGGCACTTCGGCTTCATTCGTCGCGCGACGTTGCGGACCGCCGCGGGGCGCATGCAGCCGAACTGGCGCGAGCAGCTGGCGACGTTGTTGAACCTGCGCATCGGCAAGTTCGTGCGGGCGATCACCATCGACCTTCCGCGGCTGCAGGGGCTCACGCTGCTGCATCTGCCGGAGGAGCTGGTGAAGGCCCAGCAGTACCTCGCGGCCCTTCCCGCGCTGCCCACGAGCCTCGAGCGCGTCTCGCTCGGGTACCACGTGGCGCAACCCGCCGGCGGCGACATCGAGGTGTCGTCGGAGTTGATGCTCCGCGTACCGCGGCTCCGTGGCACCACCGTGTACCAGCGGGCCAACGCCGTACGGCTGCGCGTGGTGAACGTGTCACCCGGCGTGAAGTTGAGCGGCATTGAAGGCAGCCGGGTGCTGACCGGTGGAACCCGGCTCCGGCGAGGAGAGCGCGGCACGTTGTTCCTCGAAGCGGCGCCCGGCATTCCGTTCCTCGCCGACGGCAACCCCTGCTACTTCAGCTTCAACCAGGGGCGCGCCCAGCTGTACTGCGGCCGCATGCGCGGTGAAGTGCGCGTGAACAACCGCATCGACTCGTTGTTCGAATTGATGCCCGACGACGTGATCGACGTTCAAGGCGCCGCGCGGTTCCGTCTGGAGCTGGTGCCGTGAAGGCGTGGGTCCGCCGAATCGAGATCGACACGTTCCGTTCGACGATGATCGAGCTGCCAGGGGTCGCCGCGTCGGTGATCGTCGGCCGCGCTGCTGCAGACATCGTGATCGACTCGGTGCGCGTGGCGCGAAAGCACTGCGCGTTCGTGAGTGATGGCGGCCGTTGGCGCATCGAAGATCTGAGCTCGAGCGGCGGCACGTTCCTCAACGGCCGGCGTGTGCAGCGTCACACCCTCACGCATGGCGACACGCTGTGGCTCGACGGCACGCTCCTGGTGTTCCTCGAGCTGTCGACGGCGGTCAGCGCCGATTTCGAGTCGCACGTCGATTCGAACCCCGACGACCCGACGCGGATTCGCGTGTGGGCTGATTGGCTGCTCGAGCACGGAGATCAATTCGGCGAGCACCTGCTGAGCCCCACGCCGGCCGATTGGGTTCTCGAGGGCCTGCACCCGCTGCTCGCCGATGGGCGCCTCGAGCTCGAGTGGAAGTCCGGGCTCATTCACACCGCTCGAATTCGCTGCATCAACGACGCCACCTACAGCGACGTGGAGCTCCTCGCGCGGTTCCTCTCGCTCCGCGCCGCGCGGTGGACACGGGAGCTCACGGTCGACCTCTCGACATGGGTGATGCCCAGCGCGTCGCGCATTCATCAGGAAGCGTCGGCGGTGTTGCGCGGGCTGTTGAATGGCCCGCAGCTCCCGGTGCTGGAGCGCTTGTCGTTCGGCTACTTCACGGAGGCGATCGAGCCGTCGAGTCTGTTGCTCAATCTGCTTGGGCGCGTTCGGGCACGCTTCCCGAAGCTGACGACGGACCCCTCGCGCTTCATGCGACCGGTGGGCGAAGCAACGTTGACGGTGATCGCGGTCGAAGCGGGCGTCGACTTTCACGCCCCGCAGGCACGCAACGGGCGCATTCCGCTGGGCTCCGGCGTGTGGGTCGGCAGCTCGGGCGGTCCGAATCAACTGCGCGCGCTCGCGCCTGGCGTGCCGCGCAGCGGGGTCTTTCAGAGCTTCGTCGTGCGCCAGGAATCACCGCAGTGGTGCCTGGTGCCGATGCAGCACGGCGTTTCGCTGAACGGCCGGCCCGCGGTGCAGACACGCCTGTTGCCGGGCGACGTGATCGACGTGCGCGGCACGCAGTTCCGATTCGACGTGAGCTAGTCAGAAGACGAACTTCGCGAGGTCTCGCCCTTCCGCGATCGCCCAGACGATCAACGACGCGCCGCGCTTCGCGTCACCCGCCGCGAACACACCCGGCACGCTGGTGCGGAACCTCGAGTCGACCTTCACGTTGCCGCGCGCATCGAGCTCCACGCCCAACTGCTCACGAAGCGAAGTGACGACCGGCCCCACGAAGCCCATGGCCTGAATCAGCAGGTCAACCTCGACGCGCTCCTCGCCGTCCGATTTCTGCGAGTCGACCCAGTGGAGCGCCTTCAACTTCCCGCCCTCACCTTCGAGGCGCGTGGTGCGGCGGGCGAACACGCGCTCGCCACCTTCTTCCTGCGACGACGAGGTGCGGAAGACGAGCGGCCACTCGGGCCACGGGTTTTCTGAACCGCGCGACTCGGCCGGCGCCGCCATCAACTCGACCTGCTTGACCGACGCGGCGCCCTGACGAATCGCCGTACCCAGACAGTCGGAGCCCGTGTCGCCACCGCCGAGAATCACGACGCGCTTCCCCGCGGCGATCGCCGGACCACCACGATTCGCGGCCTCCAGGTAGTCCATCGCGAGCAGCACGCCGTCCAGCTCCACCCCCGGAACGTTCAACACACGAGGCCTCGCGGCGCCGACCGCGATCACCACCGCATCGTGCTCGGCCTTCAGCTCGGGCCACGTGGGCGATACCCCGACGTCGACCCCGGTCTTGAACACGACGCCTTCGGCCTCCAGCAACGCGAGCCGGCGATCGATGACGTGTTTCTCCATCTTGAAATCGGGAATGCCGTAGCGAAGCAGGCCGCCGATGCGATCCGCGCGCTCGAACACCGTCACCGAGTGACCGAGCTGGTTCAACCGGGCGGCGGCCGCCAGCCCGGCGGGCCCCGAGCCCACGACCGCGACGCTCTTCCCCGTCCGCACCATCGGAATCCGAGGCACCACCCAGCCTTCGGCGAACGCCCGCTCGATGATCTCCTTCTCCAGCTGCTCGATCGTCACCGCGCCCTGATCGATCGCCAGCACGCACGAGCCTTCACATGGCGCCGGACACAGCCGACCGGTGAACTCCGGGAAGTCGTTGGTGACCGAGAGCACCTCCCAGGCCTTGCGCCAGCGATCGTTGAAGACGTGATCGTTGAACTCGGGAATGTGGTTCCCGAGCGGACAACCGCGGTGACAAAACGGAACGCCACAGTCCATGCAGCGCCCTGCCTGCTTCCGCGCGTCCTCGGGGAGCAGCGGCAGCACGAACTCTTTGGAGTCCTTCACGCGCTCTTCGACCGCACGCTTGTCCGCAGGCTCGCGCTCCCACTCCATGAAACCAGTCGCGTGACCCATGGCTCAGCCCTCCCTTCCGCCGACGACGCGGAGCATCGGATCGGCTGGTGGGCGAAGACGCTGGGCACGCCGCGCCTGAAGCACCTTGCGGTAATCCCTCGGCATCACCTTCACGAACGAGGGCACGAGGTGCTCCCAGTTGTCCAACACGCGTTGCGCGAGCGGGCTGCGCGTCCACTTCAAGTGGCTCTCGATGAGTCCGTACACGAGCCAGATCTCCGACTCGTCGACGAGTGATTCGAGCTCCACCATCTCGAGGTTGCAGTGCTGTTTGAACGTGCGGTTGCGATCGAGCACGTACGCCGTGCCGCCGCTCATGCCCGCTGCGAAGTTGCGCCCCGTCGGGCCGAGCACCACGACGACGCCACCGGTCATGTACTCGCAGCCGTGATCGCCGATGCCCTCCACGACCGCGCGCGCGCCTGAATTGCGAACGGCGAAGCGCTCACCTGCCAGACCGCCGAAGTAGGCCTCGCCCGCAGTCGCGCCGTAGAGAACGGTGTTGCCGACGATCACGTTCTCTTCCGGCGTGAACGTGCTGCCGTGCGGAGGCGCCACCACCACGCGCCCACCCGACAGGCTCTTGCCGACGTAGTCGTTGGCCTCGCCTTCGAGCTCCAGCGTCACGCCTCGCGACAGGAACGCGCCGAAGCTCTGCCCGGCGCTGCCGCGGAGCCGAATGCGCATGGCGTCATCGCCCAGTCCTTCGGCGCCGTGACGACGCGTGAGCTCGCCCGACAACATCGCGCCGATGGAGCGGTGCTCGTTCGAGACGGCCATCACCGCCGTCACGTCACGCGTCGGCACCAGGAACTTCTCGTCGAGGTGACCCGAGAGGTCCTTCTTCTGCGCGACTCGACAACTCCGCGGCCCCGCACCTGGCGGCGCCAACACTTGCGACAAGTCGACGCGCGACGACTTCACGCCGTTCACCTGCTTCTGCCGCAGGAACTCGACCTGGCCGACGAGCCCATCGACGGTCGTCACGCCCAGCGCGGCCATGCGCGCGCGCAGCCCCTCCGCCAGCAACAGGAAGAAGTTCACGACGTCGTCCGCGCGGCCATGAAAGTGCGCCCGCAACTTCGGGTCTTGCGTGGCGATGCCTACTGAGCAGGTGTTGAGGTGACACTTCCTCAACATCACGCAGCCTTCGACGATGAGGGCGGCGGTGGCGACCCCGAACTCTTCGGCGCCGAGCAGCGCGGCGATCAACAGATCGCGCGACGTGCGCAGGCCACCGTCGACCTGAAGGCGAACTCGATCGCGCAGACCATTCATCACCAGCACCTGCTGGGCTTCGGCAAGACCGAGCTCCCAGGGCAGGCCTGCGTGCTTCACCGACGAGACGGGCGACGCACCGGTGCCGCCTTCGTAGCCAGAGATCGTCACGCCGCCCGCGCCAGCCTTCGCGACGCCGGCGGCGATGGTGCCGACGCCCACTTCGCTCACCAGCTTCACGCTCACGCGCGCCGCAGGGTTCACGGCCTGCAAGTCGTAGATGAGCTGAGCGAGATCTTCGATCGAGTAGATGTCGTGGTGCGGCGGCGGAGAGATCAACGTCACGCCGGGCGTCGACCAGCGCACCTTTGCGATTCGCTCGTCGACCTTGTGGCCTGGCAGCTGGCCTCCTTCACCCGGCTTGGCACCTTGAGCGACCTTGATCTGCAGCTCGTCGGCGTTGACGAGGTATTCGGTCGTCACCCCGAAGCGCGCGGACGCGACCTGCTTGATCGCGCTTCGCCGGGTGTCGCCGTTGGGTTCGCGCAGGTAGCGCCGCGACTCTTCGCCCCCTTCACCGCTGTTCGACCGCGCGCCGAGGCGGTTCATGGCGATGGCCAGCGTCTCGTGCGCTTCAGCGCTGATGGACCCGAACGACATCGCGCCGGTGACGAAGCGCTTCACGATGTCTCGTGCCGATTCGACTTGTTCGATCGCGACAGGCTTCACGCTCCGGTTGGGATCGATCTCCAGCAGCCCACGAATCAGCGAAGGGTCGTCGTCTTCCTCGTCGGCGAGCCGCTCGTATTCGGCGAACAACTTCGGGTCGTTCGCGCGCGTCGCCTTCTGGAGCGCTGCGATGGTGTCGGGGTTCCACTTGTGACGCTCACCTTCACGACGCCATTGGTACGCGCCGCCGGTGAACGGCACCGACACGTCGTCACCGCCGAACCCGCGCCGATGCCGCGCCTCGACCTCTGCGCCGAGCTCGCGAAGGCCCACGCCGCCGATGCGCGACGGCGTACCGCTGAAGTGGGCATCGATGAGCGATCGCTCGAGGCCCACCGCCTCGAAGATCTGCGCGCCGCGGTACGACTGCACCGTCGAGATGCCCATCTTCGACATCACCTTGAGCAGGCCTTCGTTCACCGCCTTCACCAGGTTCTTCGCGCCCGTTTCTCTCGATTCTTCGGGCAGCGAGTCGATCGCCAGCCAGGGGTTCACGGCGGCGACACCGAAGCCGATGAGCAACGCGAAGTGATGGACCTCGCGCGCCTCGGCGGTCTCGATCAACAGACCCGTGTGACGACGAATGCCGTCTTTCACCAACCGTTGATGCACGGCGCTCACCGCCAGCAGCGCGGGAAGCGCGCGCCGTCGTGAATCGACGCCACGGTCGCTCAAGACGAGGACGTCCGCTCCACCTTCCACGGCGGCCACGGCCGCATCACACAACCGCTGCACCGCCTCGCCGAGGTCACCGCTGTACAGCATCGACAGCACCTTCGGCTCGAACACCCCCAGCGAGCGCATGTTCTTCACGCGCGCCAGGTGCTCGTTGGTGAGAATCGGGCCTGGCAGCGACAGGCGGTAGCAGTGCTCGGGCGTCTCTTCGAAGGTGTTGCCGTCGGGCCCGATGCTCGTGGCGAGCGACATCACCATTGCTTCACGAATCGGGTCGATCGGCGGGTTCGTCACCTGCGCGAACAATTGATGGAAGTAGTCGAACAACGACGGAGCCCGCGAACTCAACACCGCCAGCGGCGTGTCGTTCCCCATCGAGCCCGTCGGCTCCTTGCCCGTCTCGGCCATGGGCGTGATGAGCAGCCGCAGATCTTCATCGGTGTAGCCGAACGCGCGTTGCAGGCGGCCGAGCTCGTCGCCCACGGGCGCGGGTGGCGCTTCAGCCGCAGGGAGATCTTCGAACGTGAGCACGTTGCGCTCGAGCCACTTGCGATACGGCCAACGGCTGACGATCTCGCGCTTGACCTCGGTGTCTTCGACGATGCGGCCTTCATCGGTGTCGACGATGAACATGCGGCCGGGCTGCAGTCGCCCTTTGCGCAGCACGTTCTCGGGCGGCACGTCGATGACACCGGTCTCCGACGCGAGGATCACGCGGTCGTCCTTCGTCACCACGTAGCGCGCGGGTCGCAGACCATTTCGATCGAGCGTGGCGCCGACCAGGTGCCCATCGGTGAAGGTGATCGCCGCCGGTCCGTCCCACGGCTCCATCAACGACGCCGAGTATTCGTAGAAGGCGCGGCGCGCGTCGTCCATCTCCGGGTTGCCGCTCCACGCCTCGGGGATCATCAACATCATCGAGTGCGGCAGCGACCGCCCGCCCAAGGTGAGCAACTCGAGCATGTTGTCGAACTGCGCCGAGTCGCTCTTTCCGGGGACGATGATGGGCTGCAGGCGATCGAGCGTGCCGCCGAACTTCGCGGACTGAAGGAGGCTGCGACGCGCCGTCATCCAGTTCCGGTTTCCCTGCACCGTATTGATCTCACCGTTGTGCGCGATGAAGCGGAACGGCTGCGCGAGATCCCACGTGGGGAACGTGTTCGTCGAAAAGCGCGAGTGCACAACGGCAATGGCGCTGACGAAATCGGGAGCGCGGAGGTCTGCGTAGAACGCCGGCAACTGCGAAGGCAGCAGCAGCCCTTTGTAGACGATGGTCTCGGCCGACAACGACGCGACGTGAAAGCGGCCCTCGGGGTCGACGCCGGAGACGCGCACGCGATTCTCGACGAGCTTGCGGATGACGAAGAGCTTCCGCTCGAAGGCCGACGGCACGCAGCGGCGACGCGCGATGTAGACCTGCCGCATCACCGGCAACACGCCACGGGCGACGGGCCCCAGCTTCGACGCGTCGATGGGAACGTCGCGCCAGCCGAGAATGCGCTGGTCTTCCTGCTGCACGACCTCTTCGAACATGCGTTCGACTTCGGCGCGCGCGTACGGGTCAGGCGGCAAGAAGACCTGGCCTACGCCGTAGCAACGTCGGCGCGGCATTTCGAACCCGAGCGCCAGGCCTTCACGTTTGAAGAAGCGGTGCGGGATCTGAACCATGATCCCCGCGCCGTCACCGGTGAGCGGGTCGGCGCCCGTCGCTGCGCGGTGGGCCATGCGCTGCAGCACCTCCAGCGCCTGCTCGACGATCGCGCGCGATTTCTCGCCTTTGATGTTCGCGACAAAACCGATGCCGCAGCTGTCCTTCTCGGTCGACGGCTCGTACAGCCCGTTGATCAACGTGTGCTCCAGTCGCGGCATGACGCGCCGCAACACGGAGTGTAACGCCTCGCGTCAGCGACGGAAGACCACTGGGAAGGTTTTTACGAGGGTGGGCTTCGCGCGCGCCGGGAACTGCCACTTGCCGATCTGCGTCGCCATGCAGCGCACGGGTTCATCATCGACCAGCGAATCGGGCATCACCCGTTCGACTGCGCCATCGGTCTTGATGGTCCACGAGAACTTCACGGTGAGCTCGGGGTCGGTCCAGCGGCAGCGGGCGCATTGGCAGTCGTAGAGCGTCATGCGCTGCTGATGCGCGACCTCGAGGACTTCGCTCTCGGGCAGCGCACCGGAGACCTCGCGGTTCGAGCCCACGTGCTTCCACTGCAACATTTCGCCGGGCGCGACGGCGCTCTTCAGCTGCTGACCGCTGACGAAGAGCTCGTCGGTCGGCCTGACGTTGGAGGCGAGCACCATCTCTCTGGGGATCGACTTGCGCTCGAGCATGTCGTGCGTGAGCACCTCGCCCGCCGCGAGCGGTCTGGACGCGATCAGCACGCTTCCCTCCGAGGTGATGGGTTCACTTTCGAACTGCGACCACAGCAGCGGGTCGCCAGCCATCACCGGCACCTGCAGCTTCTGGTTGATGATGTACGAGACACTGTCGGCGTGAATGGAACTCGTCACGAACGACTCCGGGTACTCGCGTGTCTCGAGGTCGTCGGCCGTGAGGGTGTGACCTTCGTCGAGATCGAGCCTGGCCACGGCCACGCGCCGCACGACGGGCGCGGGCGCCATGACCGCATTGACGGTGGCGATGAGCTCGGGAGCGAACTGATACCAACCGACGAACCCCGCGAAGACGAACGCCCCTGCGGCAGCGAGCGCCATCGACTGCCACTGGGGGCGGCGCGCGCGATCGAGCGCGGCGAGCAGCGACGAAAAACGCCGCGACGGTTCGAGCGAGAGCCCCTTCTTGAGCACGGCCTTCAACGGCCCGCTGATGCCGTCGAGCTTCGGCTTCTGCTCGAGGCCCTTCACCAACGTCGACCACTTCTCTCCGACGAATGGCCGCTGACCGGTGAGCGCCTCGACGAGCGAGACGCAGAACGAGAACTGATCGCTGCGCTCGTCTGCCACGCCGCCTTCGAGTTGCTCGGGCGCCATGTACGCGAGTGTGCCGACGATCGCGCCATCGCGCGTGACGACCGCGGAGTTGGTGGGCGGCAGCTCGAGCGCAGGACCGGGACGGGACAGGCCGAAGTCGGTGACGCGAACACGACCGTCGGTGCCGACGAGGACGTTGGCGGGCTTGAAGTCGCGATGCACGACGCCGGCGGCGTGCGCGGCGGCGAGGCCGTGCCCTGCGGCGATGAAGCAGTTGAGAATGTCGCGGCGTGGGTGACGGTCGCGCTTGAGCCACGCGTCGAGCGTCACGCCGCCTACCAACTCCATCACCAGGTAGAGCTCGCCATTCCACTCGCCGAGCTCGAACACCGGCACCACGTTGGGGTGCGCGAGTCGCGCCATCACCTGCGCTTCACGGAGCAGTCGTGCTTGCGCCGCTTCGTCTCGTCGCGCGTGCAGCAGCTTGATCGCCACGCGACGATCGAGCGTCACGTCTCGCGACTGGTAGACGATGCCCATGCCGCCGCGCCCGAGTTCCCGTTCGATCTCGTAGCGGGCCACGCGGATTCCCGGCGTCAGCGCCGTGGGCGCCCGGGTGGCAGGCAACGTCTGCTCGGACGCGGCGGCGGCGACGGCGCGCCGGCAACTCTCGCAACCGTCGAGGTGGGCTTCGATGGCCGGCAACTCACCGGCTTCACCACGGGCAAAACGCAGCAGCGTGTTCTCGTCAGGGCACATGTCTCATCTCCTTGTGAGGAGGGGACACAGGCTCATTTTCAGACCTTGCACGGAATCGTCGGCGCTCTCGACGAGCCGGGAGATGCTGAGGTTGAGTTCGCTGTCGGCGGCGCGCATCAGGCTGTCGAGGGACGACGGCGAGAGCGACAACCGGCGCCCAGCGTCTGGCGTGTGTGCGACAACAGCGCCTCCCGACTCGAGGCCAGCCAACGCGAGATCGTCGACGCGTCCTTCCCGTACATCTTTCCGATGGCGTTCATGCGCAGAATGGTTCGGTCTCTCGGCGTCAGGGCAGCGATCGCTTCGGAGAACGCGGCACGGAACGACTCGCGATAACGCGCACGCAACAACGCCAGCTCGGGGTCAGGCTCGATCATCGCTGCATCGGGGAGCTCGGCGACGGCCTCCTCACGCGCGCCCGGCCGCTTCGAATTGAGGGCCAGCCGCACGGCCATCGCACGCACCCACGCGCTCAGCGTGCCCTGCCCCGCGTAGTCACGGAGACGACCGGCGACCCGCAACCGCTCGCGGACCTGCTGCATCACGTCGTCGATCGACGCGCCCAGTGGGGTCACCGCGCGCCGCACTTCAGTCGCCACGATGGCATCGAGGTACGAGAGCGCGCGGGCGTCACCGTTCGACACGGCCTTCGCGAGCAGCAGGTCTTCACCGACGAGCGCGTCGGCCAGCTCGAGCGGCGCGAAGGAAACGCCGGGCCAGCGCGCTTCCAACTTCGCGCGCCAGTCCGTCACTTCAGCGCCTCGGTCAGCGCGTTGATCGTCGGCTGCATCGGCTCGGCGTGGGCAGGTCGCGAGAGCAGCTCGGCGAGCGCCGGCGGAACAGGCACGGTGTGACCGATGAGCGGTTCGACGATCGAATCGAACTTCGCCGGGTGTGCGGTCGCAGCCACGATGAACGGCCCCTTCGTTCCCGCGTCACGAAGCCGCTTCAACACCGCGAGGCCGCACGCGGTGTGCGGGCAGATCGGCTCGGCCGACCACTTGATGGTCTGGCGAATCGTCTCGTCGTCGACCCAATCGGCGCTGACGGCCTTCGCCACGTCGGGGAAGCGGTGACGGAGCCGCTCCACGTTGCTCGGGGCGCCCACGTCCATCGCGTTGGCCAGGGTCGCGACGCTCGCCTTCGGCGCGTACACACCCGTCGCCACGTAGTCGGCGAGCACACGGTTGGAGTTCGTCGCGAGCACGATGCGTTCGATCGGCAGGCCACACTCGCGCGCCATCAACGCCGCGAACGCGTTGCCGAGATTGCCGGTGGGGATCACGAACGACGGCGCCCCCTGCCCGCGCTCGACCGCCGAGAGCGAGGCGTGCGCGTAGTACGCCATCTGCGGCAGCAGGCGCCCGAGCGAGATGCTGTTCGCCGACGCGAGCCGGTGCTGCTTCGAAAGCGCCGTGTCCTGAAACGCTTCCTTCACCATGCGTTGGCAGTCATCGAAGGTGCCGTCGACGCGGAACGCCTTCACGTTGTCGCCGAACGCCCCGAGCTGATGCGCCTGCCGCGGAGACACACGCCCGTCGGGGTACAGAATGACGACGCGGAACCCTTCGCGCCGATGAAAGGCAGACGCGACCGCGGCGCCGGTGTCGCCAGACGTGGCGACGAGCACCGTCGTGTTTTCCTTGCGCAGCCGCGACAGAGAAGCCGCGAGGAAACGCGCCCCGAAGTCTTTGAACGCGGCCGTTGGCCCGTGGAACAACTCGAGCAACCCCGTGTCTTCACGAAGCCACTTCGTCGGTGCGTCGAAGGTGAACGCCTCATCGACGATCGCCTCGAGGTGCGGCGCGAGGAATTCGTCGACGAAGAACGGGCGCAACAACGTGAGCGCGCGCGAGCGCAGATCGTGGCCCCACGGACCGGTGTGCGCGGCAAGCGGCGGCGCCAGGTAGAGCCCGCCGTCGGGTGCGAGGCCGGTGGCGATCGCCTCGCTCAGCGTCACCGACGACCCGCCACGTGTGCTGGAGACGATCATGAGATCACCCTGGCGGCGGGCCCTGCGACCTTGCTGACGAGCTGATCACTCTCGAGCCCGGCCTCCTTGAAGGCAGCCGCCATCGCGGCCGCTGCGCGCTCGGCCGAGGCGCGTGACTCGAACCAACCGAACACGCTGGGACCCGCGCCAGAAATGCTGGCACCGATGGCTCCCGAAGCGACGGCCGCCTGTTTCACCTTCGCGAAGCCTGGAATCAGCGACGCGCGGCGCGGCTCGACGAGCACGTCACGCAGACCACGACGCAGCAGCACCACATCGGACGTGAAGCAGCCTGCCAGGGTCAGCGCGAGCGCCTCACTCTGATGAACGAACTCGCTCAAGGCGTAGGCCCCTGTGAGGGCTTCACGTGCGCGACGGGTCTCGAGAACGAAACGCGGGTGCACGAGCGCGACGTGGAGCCAGTCGGGCACAGGTACCTTCACCGCCGCGCCATGCTCGGGCGCGATCACCAGCCCGCCGAGCAACATGGGGCCGACGTTGTCACCGTGCGCGCTCCCCGTCGCCGCAGCCTCGCCCTGCATCGCCGATTGGTAGAGCGCGTCGATCGGCAGCGGCGTGGCGACGACCGCGTTCGCGGCGACCACCGCAGCCACCGCCGACGCCGCAGAACCTCCCATGCCAGACCCCATCGCGATGCCTTTGTCGATCTCGACGTCGAAGCCGACGTTTTCCGGGAGCGATCGCTTCAGGTGCAACAACGCACGACCGGCGGTGTTGTCGTTCGCGATCGTCGGCAACGGAATCGCCGCGCCACGAATGGCGATGATTCGCACTTCACCCGAGTCGGTGCGGGTGACGGTCACGCGATCACCAGCGCCGTCAATCGAGTGACCGAGGATGTCGAAACCGACGGCGACGTTGCCGATCGACGCAGGCGCGAACGCGGTGGCTCTCACAGCTTCGCTCCGAGACCCGCGGCGACGCGCAGAAGATCGGCGAACACGCCCGCAGCGGTGACCTCGGGCCCAGCGCCAGGCCCTTGCACCACCAGCGGGTTCTGCGCGTACCGCCTGGTCGTGAACTGCACGACGTTGTCGGTGAGCCGAATGTGGGCGAACGCGTGATCGGCTGGCAGCGCGACGAGCCCGACGCTCGCCTTGCCACCGGCTTCGAGCTTGGCGACGTAACGGAGCACTTTCCCCGGCTGCAGCTTCGCCTTCAGGGGCGCGTCGAGCTCACCCAGGCGCGTCATGAACTCGTCGACGCTGACGTTTCGAAGTGATTCGGGCACGAGCGACTCGAGCGCGATCTGATCGAGCGAGGTCTGCCAGCCGTTCTCACGCGCGAGGATCACCAGCTTGCGCGCCACGTCGAGGCCCGAGAGGTCGTCGCGTGGATCAGGTTCGGTGTAGCCGAGCTGCTTCGCCTGCTTCACGAGTTCGCTGAAGGGCGTCGTGCCGTCGAACTTGTTGAACAGGTACGCGAGTGTTCCCGAAAAGATGCCTTCGACGGCGAGCACTTCGTCGCCGGTGTCGATGAGATCGCGCAGCGTGGTGATCACCGGGAGCCCAGCGCCGACCGTCGACTCGTAGCGGAAGCGCGCGCCCTTCGCCTTCAACGACTCGTAGCGCTTCCACGGGCCCGAACCGGCGCTCTTGTTCGGCGTGATCACGTGAATGCCCTTGTCGAGCCAGCCCGCGTAGCGATCGGCCACCGCATCGCTCGACGAACAGTCGACGATCACCGCGTGCGGCAGGTGGTCGGCCTGAACGTGTGCGGTGAACGCGTCGAAGTCGGCGTCACGATCGAACTTCGACTTCACGTCGTCGAGCGGAACCGTCGGGTCGCCGAGCACCATCTTCTTGCTGCCCATCACCGCGCGAACGCGAAGATCGACGTTCGACGACTTCAACAGCCGTTCACGCGTCGCCGCGAGCTGACGAAGGAACGCCTGGCCGACGTTGCCGGGCCCGATCACCCCGACGGAAATGGTCTGCGCCGACAGATAGAACCCCGAGTGCACGGCTCGGAGCGCCCGCTTCGCATGCGCGGCATCGATCGCCACCGAGATGTTCCGCTCCGAAGAGCCCTGCGCGATCATGCGAACGTTCACGCCCGCGCGACCGAGCGCCGAGAACAGGCGAGCCGCGACGCCAGGCAGCCCTGCCATGCCGTCACCGACGACGGCCAGCGCTGCGATGCCCGGGGTGACCGTCACATCGCTCAGCAACTTCGCGCGCAGCTCACGGCTGAAGGCGTCGAGCACCGCCTTCTTCGCAGCGTCACCATCGGTCTCGCGAATCACGCAGCAGATCGAGTGCTCCGATGAGCCCTGCGAGATCATCACCACCGACACGCCCGATTGCTTCAACGCTTCGAACGCACGCTCCGCAGTGCCGGGAACGCCGATCATGCCGGCGCCCTCGATGTTCAGAATCGCCAGACCGGTGAACGTGGTCACACCCTTCACCGGCGTCGCCAGGTCGGACTGGGCCGAAATGCGCGTGCCGGGGTGCGTCGGGTTGAACGTTGAGCGCGCGATGATGGGAATGTTCTGCTCGATCGCCGGCGCCATCGTCTGCGGGTGAATCACCTTCGCGCCGAAGTACGCGAGCTCGCACGCTTCGTCGTACGAGAGCCGATCGATCAACACCGCTTCGGGCACCAGCCGCGGGTCGGCAGACAGCACGCCGTCGACGTCGCTCCAGATGTGGAGTTCCTTCGCGCCGAAGAGCGCCGCGAAGATCGCCCCTGAATAGTCGCTGCCGTTGCGGCCGAGCGTGGTGATGCGGCCGTCTCTGGTGCGCGCCACGAAGCCGGTGACGATCGTGCGCTCGCCGAACGAAGCACCGAGCTTCTTGCGCGACTCTTCCCACTGCACCATCGCGCCGAGCTCCGACTTCTCGACGACCAGCACTTCGCGGGCGTCGAGCCACTTCGCCGTCTCGCCTCGTGAACGAATCGTGGCGTCGACGATGGTCGACGACCAGACCTCACCCAGGCCCGAGACGAGGTCCATCAGGTCGTTCGACACCGCGCCGATCAACGACTGCGCGTTGAGCAGGTCGCGGAGCGAAGCGAACTCCGCCATCAGCTTTTCGACGACCGGTGCGGCCACGTCGCCCAGCAACGTCTTGGCCGTCTCGACATGCTTCTTTTCGAGCGCAGCCAGCGCGTCAGGCCACTTCGCGTCGCGCGCGGCGGCCTGCTTCACCAGCGAAATCAAAGCGTCCGTCACGCCCGACATCGCCGAGATGACCACCACCTGCGGCTCGCTGCGCCCCAGAAGAATGTCGACGACCCGCGAAATGCGCTCCGCGTTTGCGACGCTGCTCCCACCGAACTTGTGACCAATCACGGCGCGCGACGCTAGCGCATCAGAAGCAGAACCCGACCAGCGTCGTCAGCTCGACGTACCGCGGCGGCCCGGCTTCGAAGAAGTGCGCGACGGCGCCCTTGAGCGTCAGCCGCGCCGCGAAGCGCCCGAGCGGCAGTTGGTACGCGACGCCAAGCCCGGTCTCGATGCCGTTGCGGTGGAGCACGTGCTGCGCGCCGCTTTCATGCGAGTGGTTCACCCCTCCGAGCCCGGTGATCACGCCGACGGGGTCTTGAACGACGTGGTGCCACTGCGCTTCCTGTTGATGCGCGTAGCCGACGTTGATGAACGGGTGCCAGCGCTCGAGCCCCGGCCACTCGAGGCGAACGCCAGCGCGGAACATGGTCAACACGTCGGTGGCTTGCGAATAGCCGCCCGCCCCGAGCCAGAGCTCCGGTCGCAGAAAGCCGAAGAACACGCGGCTGACGCCGATGAGCCCGGCGCCACCGCCGCCCAGCGAGTCGGGGCGGAGCCCGCCAGACGCCCCCACGAAGATCTCCCACTTCGGTTCTTCACGCGGCGCTTCGACGGGCTGCGAGACCACCTGCGAGAGCACCAGCAACACGAGCACGTTCATGCCCGCGTAGTGCAGTGCTCACCGCCCGAAATTCATTCGCGTTCCGAGGGATCGCCCGCCAGTCGGCCGGCAACTCACTTCGGCTGAAGATTGGTCGGCGGGGGCGGCGTCACGGCTTCGGGCTTCGTGTTCAGCGTCACGTGCTTGCCGACCGCGCGGTTGAGCGCACGCAGCGCGACCTGTGCGTCGTGGAACGCCTGAGCGCGTGACGCCGAGGCCTGCGCGAACGCGCTGAACGCGTCAACCAGCTCGCGCGTGTCGCCGGTGCCGAGATCGAACGCCGTGTACGCCGCGTTCGCCCAGCGACGCGCGTTGATCTCGGCTTCGGTCTGACGCGCCGACCGCTTCATCGCGAGATCGGCTTCGCCCCAGGCCTTCTCGATCTCGAGCTTCACGCCCGCGCCGATGAGGTCTTTCTGGTGCTGCGTCTTCTCGAACTTGGCGCGCGCCTGCTCGAGCATGATCGACTTCACCGGGAAGTCCCACGAGTAGCGCATGCCCAGCCCGATGGTCGCGTTGAGCTCGTTGTACGGGTCGTACGCCCACGGGCTGACCTGCCGCGTGGAGTTGGTGGTCCACTTCCACCGGAACGAGCCGACGATGCCAAAGTCCGGGTAGAACATCGCCTCGCGGATCTTCACTTCCTGCTCGCTGGCGAGCAGCCCTGCGGCAATGGCCCGCAGTTCGGGGCGATTCTCGGCACCATCGATGACGTACTGATCAGACGGGCGCAGCTCGCCTTCCGGCGCTTTCAATTCGACGAACTGAACTTCGATCTGCTCGTCGGGCGCCGCGGCGATCAGCAGACGAATGGCGGCCAGCGCGAGGCGTGCACCGTTCTCTGCCTGCGCGCGCTGAGCTTCGGCCTGCTGCCGGTAGAAGCCCAACTTGAAGATGTCCATCTGCGTGACCTGCTCGCTGCCCTCTTCCCGCAGCCGCTTGAGCACCTTTTCAGAGTCGTCGAGGCGCTTGGCGAGGTCGTCGACCACCAGCAGCGCCGACTTCGCGAGGCAGTAGCCGTAATACGCCTGCGACATCTGGTACTCCGACTCGTCGCGCGCCGTGACCGCGAGCGCTTCACCGGCGTTCACGCCCTGCTTGCCGGCCTCCTCGAGCGCGTCGAGTTTTCCGAACGTGTAGATGGGCAACGTCGCGTCGGCGCCGGCCTGAAACTGCACGCCCGGCTGACCGAAATCGGTGTCGTACAAATAGCCAGAAGGCGTCGTCGGAGGGCCGCCGATGCCGTTGTTCCGCGCTTCCTGCGTGGGGCCGCCGACGCCGATGTACGAGTCCATGCGCGGGAACCACGCCCAGCGCGCCTGGTCGTATTGCGCGCGGTAGAACCGCAACTGGGCCTGCGCTTCTTTGACGCGATAGTCGTGTGTTCGCGCTCGTTCGATCAGCTGCTCCAACGTGAGCGGAGCCGCCTCGGCGCCGGCCGCGACGAGCAAAAAAGTGACGAAAATCAGGCGCAAAGCGCGCGCACTCTGCCCCACGAGGGTCCCGAAATGAAGGGACTTCGTCGGCGTGAAGTCTCGCGCATATGGTGCGTTCAGAATGTCCATGAACCGCTCACTTCTGGTCCTTTCGCTGCTGGTCTCCTTCGTTGCCGGTGCTGCCGAACCTGCTCCGAAGCTCAAAGGATCGAAGCAGGACAAGGCGCCCAGACTCGACCTCGGCGTGCCCGCGTTCAACGAGATCCCGAAGGACCAGAAGCTCGAGACCGCCACGCCGAAAGACAAGCAGCAGACCTCGCCGACCTCCACGCGCGTCGACGAGCGCTACACGCTGGTGCGCGTCGTTCACGGCAAGGCGTTCACGCGCGGGCCTGACGGCGCGAAGGCATCGACCCCGTACCCGCAGGTCAACGCCACGTCGAACCCCAACACCACCGAGCGCTTCAGCTCGGTCATTCGCGTGAAGTCACCGGCCAGGAAGAACACCCGCATCGAGGTGGTGATCCTCGATCAGCGCGGTGACACGGTCATGGACGCGCAGGGCGAGCTCCGTTTCGCCAGCGCGGACGAGACCGAATGGCAGGTCGACTGGGAACCGACGGGCTTCCGCGCGCCGGGAGATTGGCAGGTGCTGGTGCGCGTCGGTGGCACGCCGCTGGGAACGACTCCACTCAAGGTGGTCGCGTCCCAGAATTGACGTTGAAGGCTTTCGCCAGTGCGGTATCTCGCCGCGCATGGCCTTCTCAGAACGCGTAAAGCAGATCCTCTCGTGGTACCCGTCTGACACGCCCGGCACGCTGACCAACCTCGCGCGCCTGCTCAACCACGGCACGCTCGCCGGCACGGGAAAGATGGTCATTCTCCCCGTCGACCAGGGCTTCGAGCACGGCCCGGTTCGCAGCTTCCAGCCCAACCCCGGCGGTTACGACCCCGACTACCACGCGCAGCTGGCCATCGACTCGGGCTGCAACGCGTACGCGGCGCCGCTGGGCTTCCTCGAAGCCGTCGCCGGCAAGCTCTACGGCGAAGTGCCGCTGATTCTGAAGGTGAACAACTCCGACACCCTGGCCAAGACCGAGCCCATGTCGGCGCTCACCTCGTCGGTGAAAGACGCCGTTCGTCTCGGCTGCACCGCGGTCGGCTACACGATCTACCCGGGCTCCTCGCTGCGCAATCAGCAGTACCAGGACCTGCGCGACCTCATCGCCGAGGCCAAGTCGTATGGCCTGCCGACGGTGCTGTGGGCCTACCCGCGCGGCAACATGTCGAAAGACGGTGAGACCGCCGTCGACGTGGTGGCCTACGCGGCGCAGATCTCGGCGCAGCTCGGCGCGCACGTCATCAAGGTCAAGCCGCCCAAGGACCACATCGAGCAGCCGGAGGCCAAGAAGGTCTTCGAGAAGTACAAGATCCCCACGGCCACGATGTCGGACCGCGTGAAGCACGTGGTGCAGAGCGCGTTCAACGGCAAGCGCGTCGTCATCTTCTCGGGCGGCGAAGCGAAGGAGACGCCGGCGCTCCTCGAAGAGGTCAAGGGCATCAACGCGGGTGGTGGCTTCGGTTCGATCATGGGCCGCAACGCCTTCCAGCGTCCGCACGACGAAGCCGTGAAGCTGCTCAAAGACGTGATGGCCGTCTTCAAGAGCTGAATTTCCACGCAGTACGACACCAAGAGAGAGAAACCGTGAAGAAGCTCACCATGCTGTTGTGCCTGTGCGGTGCGTTCGCCGCGTGGGCCCAGAACCCGAAGGCCAAGGCGCCTCCGGCTGATGCTCCGGTCGCCGCGAAGCCCGCTCCGTTGTCGCCCGAAGAGCGCAAGAAGGTGCTGTACGCGCTCGGCGCGATGGTCGCCCAGCGTACCCCCCTCGCCTCCGCGCAGTTGAGCGAAGAGGAGCTCAACGAAGTGCTCACCGGCTTCGTCGACGCGGTGAACGCCAAGGAGCTCAAGGTCACCGTGCAGGACGCGATGCCCAAGGTCGACCAGTTCCTCCGTGAGCGGCAGAAGGCGCGCGCCGACGCCGAGAAGGACAAGGGCGCCAAGTACCTCGAGGAGCAGGCCAAGGCCCCGGGCGCGCAGAAGCAGCCGTCGGGCCTCATCTACTTCGAGACCCAGGCCGGCACCGGCGCGCAGCCCGCGCCGACCGACACGGTGAAGGTGCACTACAAGGGCACGCTCATCAACGGCACCGAGTTCGACAGCTCGTTCAAGCGCGGCACGCCCGCGGAGTTCCCGCTCAACGGCGTCATCAAGTGCTGGACCGAAGGTGTGGCCAGGATGAAGGTCGGCGGCAAGGCGAAGCTCGTGTGCCCGTCTGACATCGCCTACGGCGAGCGCGGCGCGGGCCCGACCATTCCGCCCAACTCCGTCCTCAACTTCGAGGTCGAGCTCCTCGGCATCAACGGCAAGTGAGATCACACACCATGAAGACCTCTGTTCGCATGTTGATGCTGGGCGCCGCGCTGACGTTCACCGCGTGCCCTTCGAAGGAAACGGTCGACGCCGGCGCGCCCGCGCCGACCAACACCGTGACGCCGCCCACGCCCGCCGCTCCGCCCCCGCCGCCTCCGCTGAGCGCGGAAGACAAGCAGAAGGCGCTCTACGGGTTCGGTGCGTTGATCGCCGAGCGTACGCCGGTGAAGACGGCCGGCCTGACGCCCGAGGAGCTCGCCGAGGTGACGCGCGGCATGCGTGACGCGGCGCTCGCCAAGGAGCTGGAAGTGAAGATCGAGGAGCTCGCTCCGAAGGTCGATCAGCTCCTCAACGAGAAGGCCACGGCGCGCGCCGAAGCCGAGAAGAAGAAGGGGTCTGAGTTCCTCGCGAAGATGGCGAAGGAAAAGGGCGCGAAGAAGACGGCGACGGGCCTCATCTACATCGAGACCCAGGCCGGCACCGGCGCGCAGCCCAAGGCCACCGACACCGTCAGCGTGCACTACAAGGGCACGCTCATCGACGGCACCGAGTTCGACAGCTCGTACAAGCGCGGCCAGCCCACCGAGTTCCCGCTCAACGGCGTGATCAAGTGCTGGACCGAAGGCGTGGCGATGATGAAGACCGGCGGCAAGGCGAAGCTCGTGTGCCCGTCGGACATCGCGTACGGCGATCGAGGCGCGGGCGCCGGCATTCCCGGTGGTGCGACGCTGGTGTTCGAAGTCGAGCTCGTCGGCATCAAGGAGCCGCCGGCGGCACAGCCCGCGGTGCCGGACCTCGGCGTGCCTCCCCAGGGCAAGTAAGCGAGCTGCAGTTCGCTGATGTCGAAGGCCCTCTCGGGAGCGATGCCCGAGGGGGCTTTCTCATTTCTTCTGCCGCAGCGCGGCGGCGGCCTTCGCGCCTTCGACGTAGCGCTTGTTGCTCGGCGCCAGCTTCCACGCCTGACGGTAGGCGTCTTCGGCTTCGGCGTGTCGCGACAACGACATGGCGATGTCTCCGGCCCAGGCCCACGCTTCTTCGCAGTCGGGCTCCTGACGGCAGGCTTCGACCATCGCCACCAGCGCACGTTCGGCTTCGCGCTGCGGCTCGAGCTGGTACTTCGCGAAGGCCAGCCACGCCGAGAAGCGGCCGCGCGGTTCGATGTCGAGGGCGTATTGAAAGTGTTCGGCGGCCGACCTGGCATTTCCCGCGGCCAGACGGCGCCGGCCTTCTTCGAACTGCGACTGCGCGTCGAGCAGATCGGTGCGAATGCGGTAGGCCTCGGCGGCGGCCTTCTTCCGTGCGGCGTCGGGGCTTCCAGCGGCTCGCGCGGCGCGCCGTGCTCGATGCTGCTGCCACACTTCGGGGTCCGACAGCGCTCCGAACGCGCGCGCGTAGGCAACGTGAAGCGCGTCGGCCTTGGCCCGCGTCTCCGGGTTCTTGAAACGCAACGGCGAGAGCGCGGCCGACTTCGACAGGAACGCCTTCTGCAGCGCTGCCCCCTGCGCGTCGACGTCGACACCGAGCAGCTCGAACGCATCTTTTCCGCGAAACGAGAGGAACTCCGAGGCGAGCAGGTTCTGCGTGGCCTCGTCGTCATCGGCGAACGGGAGCCCGCCGGCCTCGACCGGGAGCTTCACCGGCAACGGCGTGGGTTGCGGCGCGGGCGGGGGTCGTGAACGAACCGGCACCGCGTCCACCGCTCTGGCCGAATCGATGAACTCCAGCACGCGCAGGGCGTAGAGCTTGCGGTGCACTTCTTCGGGCGAAAAGCCGTTGAGGGCCGCCAGCTCGCCCAACGTCAGGCGTTTCTTCAGGGCCTGCAGCAGCCGGGTGTCGCGCGCCGAGAGCTTGAGCTCCTCATGCGGCTCGGGCGCGTCAGGGAGAAACGCGAGCACCTCGTCGTCTGGCAACGACAGCTGCTCGGTGAGCGCGGCGAGCGGCAACTGCATGCACCCCACGAAGATCAACTGCATGGAGTTGATGCGGATGGGCGCTTCGAGCTCTTCAGGTGGCAGCAGCTTCCACGTGGCGTCGCTCCAGCGGAAGGCGTCGAGCACCGTGCGGCCCAGCATCGCCTGCAGGTGTTTGAAGAGCTCGAAGCCCGAGATGAGCTGCCTTTCGACAAGCACCCCCTGCAACGCCCTGCCCTTCGCGGCGGCCTCGGCGAGCGCCGCGTGGTGCTGCGCCGCCGTCAGCTTTCCCCTGGCGACGAGCGAGTGCCCCAGCGTCTCGTGCTGCAGGTTCGACTCGCAGCCGACTGGAACCCCCGCCTCGAAGAAGATGCGCTTCTCGAGGTTGCGGAGCTTGAGCTCGAGCACCGCGCTGCGCTCTTCGACGAGCAGCGCGTGCAGCAGCAACGGCAGCGGCGTTTCCAACAACGTGCCCGACTTCTGGCGCACGACTTCACGACGCGGAGGGAACAACAGGACCTCTAGAGATCGAATTCGACGGTGAACTGTTCGCCTGCGACGAGGGTGATCGGCTTGCGCGCCTGCACGTCGGGGGTGAGCGCTCGAGTGGCGAGGTCGACGACGAACCGGCCGGGAGGCACGGCGCCGAAGCTCACCGTGTTCGCGGCGCACGAAGCCTGCGCTTCGGTCAGCTTCGCGGCGCCCTGATCGGTGGTCGACGGCGTGTCGAGAATGGCCACGAAGTACGGCAACACCACGTCGCGCGGGCACCCGTTCCAGTTGACCGTGAGCTGCGCGGGTTTCGGCCGCAGCGCGATGTCGACGGGACGGCCGAAGGTACCGCGGGCGCCCACGTCGAGGGTGGCGCCACCGACGAAGCGCTCGACCTTCGCGGCGTCGAGCCCGGCCACGGAGACTGCATACGAAGCGGGCTCGGCAGAGAACTCGCCGAGCAACGCATCGGCGCTCGTGCAGTCGAGCCGAGCGTCGGTGGGCGCCTGGCCCGACCGGCCCCATGTCACCCAGACCGTCTCGACGGCGTTCGCCGCACAGTCACCGGCCTCGAAGGACCAGGTCACCTTGAAGTCGAGCGCCTCCTGCCCCGATGACGAACTACACCCTGCCGCGCCCACCAGCACTGCAAGCAGCAGTGTTCGCATGTGCCGATGATAGCTGCAGAAACACGAAGGCCCTCGGTTCATCACCGAGGGCCTCGTTTACTTCTGTGGAGCCAAGCGGGATCGAACCGCTGACCTCCTGAATGCCATTCAGGCGCTCTCCCAGCTGAGCTATGACCCCGTGCTGCGGCGGCGGCGTTTATCGCTTCTTCGGTGCGCTCGCCACACCTTTCGACGCGGGTCGCATTTTTTCCTGAAGTTTCTTCGCGATTTCAGCGCCTTCCGCCAGCAAATCGTTGATCGACGCGTTCTGCGCGCGGATTTTGGACGTCACGGTCTCCAGAGACTTCCGCACGTTGGTGAGGTTCTGCGGCAACACCAGCTTGCCCTTGCTGACTTCCGCCCACACCGCTTCGCCGAGGTCACGGTAGGCGCGGTCGAGATCGCGCTCGAGGATGTTCGAGCCGACCTTGGCCTGCGCCATCTGCGTGGCGTACTCGACCTGGTCACGGAGCAGCGAGAGCTGGGCCTGCGCCTCTTCCCACGCGGCCTGAATCTGCTGGAGCGTCTGCTGATTCTGCGAAGGAGCCGGGGCCTGGGGGTAACGCGGTTCGGGCACGGAAGGACCTTTCGGGGGTTGAAGACGCCGCGAACGCTATCAGCCCTTTCGCAGCCGCGCGCCGAAGAAGCCTCCACCTTCGAGGCGATGCGGCCAGACGCGCAGCGATTCTTCGAGCGTGAACCCCGGCACGGCGGCGAGGAACTTCTCGACCACGCCCTCGTTCTCTTCGCGCAGCACCGAGCACGTGCCGTAGACGATCAGCGCGCCGGGTTTCAGCTGCCGCGCCACGTCACGGAGGATGCCGAGCTGGGTCACGTTGAGCTCGTCGATCTGCTTCACCGAGAGCTTCCACTTCTGGTCCGGCTCGCGACCGAGGGTGCCGGTGCCGCTGCACGGCGCGTCGATGAGCACGAGATCGGCGAGATCGATGCGGGGCGCGGTGGGAAAGGTGACGTGCCGGAGCTTGAGCTCGCCCACCCGGCTCTTCGCTTCCTTGAGGCGCTTCTCGCTCGAGTCCCACGCGTAGACGCGGCCGGTGGGCGTGACGGTGTCGGCAAGCACGATGGTCTTGCCGCCGGCCCCCGCGCAGAAATCGACCGCTACCTGACCGGGTCTCGCGCGACAGAACGCGGCGAGCAACTGGCTGCCGAGGTCCATCACCTGCAGCCGGCCCTCCTTCATCCACCGTGTCTCGAAGATCGCCCGGCTGCCGTCGGTGACGCGAATGGCGTCGGGCAGCTCTTCACAGGCTTCGACCTGCAGACCTCTGGCTTTGAGCTCGGGAAGGAGCGCTTCACGGGTGCCGATGGGGCGAACGCGAAACGTCAGCGTGGGTTCACGGTTGAGCGCCTCGAGGATCGCGTCGAGCTCGCCTTCGGGAGCGATGGCGGCGATGCGCTCTGACAACCACGTGGGGAACGAGTGTTTGTCGGCCGGGTCGCGAACTTCGACCGGCACCTCGCGCGTCAGCTCGGTCTTGATGAGCTGGTCGGGAATGCTGCGCGGGCGAAGGGGCCCGGGCAGCGCGATCTCAGTCATCACCTTGTCGGCGCCGGCTCCGCACACGTAGCGGCGCCAGAGCGCGTACCGGAAGATCGCCTGATCTTCGGGAAGGTGGAGCTTCGACATCGGCACGCCGTGGGCCGACGCGTAGAGGTTGAGCAGGCGCAGGTGCCGCGAGAGCTCGCGCGTGGCGAACGCGATGTAGCGACGTTCTTTGCCGCCGAGGTTGCCGCCGTCTTCGAGCGCTTCGGAGATCGCCCGGCGCATCGGCGAGCCCTTGAGCACCGCGACGTGGGCTTTCAACGCCGCAGTGGCAGCTTTGCGAGACGCGATACCCGCGATTTCGCCGGTCGAAGTGGACGGCAACGTCATGCGGGCGCACGTACCACGTTGGCGGTGGAGCGGAGTTCAGCGTTCCCACGTGCGGCCAGTCACCGCGCCGTGAGAACTACCGAGTGGCCTTCCCCGGACTCGAACCGGGACGCCTTTAGGGGGCGGCGGATTTTGAATCCGCTACGTCTACCAATTCCGTCAGAAGGCCTCGGAAATACGGTCGGCCTCATACCCAGAACCTGACAGTGACGGCAACGAGCAAAAGGCGTTAGAGGGCCCCCGTCATGATCAATTTGTTGATTGCGCTCGCGGCAGGCGCGGCCGTCGCCATCCTCGTCAAGGCGCTCGGCTTCAGTCTCATCGCCGGCATCATCCCGGGCACGCTCGTCTTTCTGGCCGTCTTCGTGGTGCTGGGCCGCCGCTCGTTCATGCAGCTCCAGGCCGTCGTGCAGGCAGTTCAGAACGAGCTGTCGACGATGACGCAGAACAAGAAGGAGCAGCAGGTGAAGGCCGAGAAGGCCATCAAGATGCTCGAAGCCTCGCTGCCGCTCTCGAAGTGGCAGTTCCTGCTCGAGGGCGAGATCTACGGCCAGATCGGCATGATCAAGCACCTCTTCAAAGACTACGAAGGCGCGCTCGTGGCGTTCCAGAAGGCCAGCAATCGCAACTACTTCGCGCAGGCAATGAAGGCGGCGATCTACTTCCAGAAGAAGGACTTCACGTCGATGAAGTCGTCCTTCGAGAACGCCGTGAAGCACGGCAACAAAGAGTCGCTGATGTGGGCCGCGTACGCGTGGTGCCTGCTGCAGAACAAGGAAAACGACGAAGCGCTCCGCGTGCTCTCGCGTGGCGTCGAGCAGAACCCTTCGGACGAGAAGCTGAAGAAGGCGCTGACCGCGCTGCAGAACGACAAGCGCCTCAAGATGTCGCCCTGGGAGCCCATGTGGTGGCAACTCGGGCTGGAGAGCCCGCCGGTCATGCAGCCGCAGTTCGCGGGTGGTGGTCGTCGCCGCGGCTTCCGCTGAAACGAAAAAAGGGAGCCGGTGCTCTGGCTCCCTTCGTCGACGTCGCCGGGTGATCAGCTCAGCGACTTCACGTACGTCGCCTGATCGAGCAGGCCGTCGAACTCGGCGGCGTTCTCAGGCTCGATCTCGATCAACCACGCCGCATACGGGTCGTCGTTGACCGTTCCGGGCGCGTCGACGACCGCGTCGTTCACCTTCACCACCTTGCCGCTCAACGGCGCGTAGAGCTCCGAGACGGCCTTGGTGCTCTCGATGACGCCGAAGCTCTCGTGCGCCTTCACCGTCGCGCCCAGCTTGGGCAGCTCGACGTAGACGACCGCGCCCAGTGCGTCTTGCGCGTGCCAGGTGACGCCCACGACGACGGCGTTGCCGGCCTTCTTCGCCCACTCGTGGTCCTTCGTGTACTTCAGATCGCTCGGGTAGTTGCTCATGGTGGTTTCAGCCCTTCTTGTAGAACGGAGTCTTCACCACGCGCGCCGCGACGCCGCGGCCACGGATGTCGACGTTGAACGTTGAACCTTCGGCAGCCAGCGCGGTCGGCACGTAGCCGATGCCCACGGCCTTCTTCACCGACGGGCCCATGGTGCCGGACGTCACTTCGCCGACCTTCTGGCCGTCTTTGAGAATCGGGTAGTGCGCGCGCGGAATGCCGGCCTCGGTCAGCTCGAAGCCCACCAGCTTGCGCTGAACGCCGGCGGCCTTCTGCGCTTCAAGCGCGGCGCGGCCGATGAAGTCGCCCTTGTCCATCTTCACGATCCAGCCGAGGCCCGCTTCGAGCGGCGTGTGCTGATCGTCGATGTCGTTGCCGTAGAGCGCGTACTTCATCTCGGTGCGCAGCGAGTCACGCGCGCCCAGACCGGCCGGCGCACAGCCTTCGGCCTTGCCATTCTCGAGCAGCGCGAACCACAGCTTCTCGGCGTCATTCGGCGCCACATACAGCTCGAAGCCGTCTTCGCCGGTGTAGCCGGTGCGGCTGATGATGGCGTCCACGCCCGCGACCTTGCCGGTGGCGAAGCGATACGTGCCCACGCCTTCGAGCGGCTTGTCGGCCAGCTTCTGCACGAGGCCGAACGCCTTCGGGCCCTGCACGGCGATCTGGGCGTAGTCGTCGCTGCGATTGACGGGCTTCACCTTCTTCGCGTTCTGGTGCATCCACGCGAAGTCCTTCTCGACGTTCGACGCGTTGACGCAGATGAAGATGTGCTCCGGCGAGAAGCGGTAGGCGACCACGTCGTCGACGAAGGTGCCCTGCTCGTTCAACAGGCCGGCGTAGACGGCCTGACCGTCGGCGCACTTCGCGAGATCGTTGGTGATGAGCCGGTTCGCTTCTTCCAGCGCCCCCGGGCCCTTGAACTCGATCTCGCCCATGTGGCTGACGTCGAAGAGCCCGACGTTGGTGCGCACGTTTTCGTGCTCCTGCAACACGCCGGTGTACTGAACCGGCATGTCCCAACCAGCGAAGTCGACCATGCGGCCACCGAGCTTCCGGTGCGCTGCGTTCAACGGCGTTTGACGAGGCATGGCGCGACTTCATACCGGGTGACGCACTTTCTTCAACGTGAGAAGACGACGGGGTGAAGATCCGCACCCGCCTGAACCCCTCGAAGCCGTGCTTCTCGTTCGAGTTCTTTCCGCCCAGGACCGCCGAAGGCGAAAAGCAGCTGTGGGACACGTTGGAAGACCTTCGCTCGCTCGAGCCGGGCTTCGTATCGGTGACCTACGGCGCGGGTGGTTCGACGCGCGATCGCACCATCGACCTGGTCGGGCAGATCAAGGCGCGCACCGGCATCGAGGCGATGGCGCACCTCACGTGCGTGGGTCACACGAAAGAAGAGATCAGCGCGGTGCTCGACAAGCTCGCGGCCGCGAAGGTCGACAACATCCTCGCGCTGCGTGGCGACCCGCCGAAGGGCTCGACCACGTTCCAGAAGATCGAGGGCGGCTTCGGCTACGCCAACGAGCTGGTGCAGTTCATTCGCGAGCGAGACCTCGGCTTCTCGATGGGCGTCGCCGGGAACCCCGAAGGCCACCTCGAGTCGACGAAGGAAGCCGACCTGCAGAACCTCAAGCGAAAGGTCGACGAGGGCGCCGACTTCATCGTCACGCAGCTGTTCTTCGACAACGCGTTCTATTTCGACTTCGTGGAGCGCGCGCGCCGCATCGGCGTCAACGTGCCGATCATTCCCGGCATCATGCCGATCACCAACTTCGAGCAGATTCAGCGCTTCGTTCGCGTGTGCGGTGCGACCGTGCCGATGCGCCTGCAGCTCGAGCTCGAGAAGGTGAAAGACGACCCTCAGGCCGTGATGCAGCTGGGCGTGGCCCACGCGACGTTGCAGTGCAGCGAGCTGCTCTCACGCGGTGTGCCCGGCATTCATTTCTATACGCTCAACCGCAGCCCGGCCTCGCGCATGATCGTCAGTGCGCTGCGCGCGCGGGGATGACGCGCTGAAGCGTGAGCGTGAAGACGACGACGCCGACGACGCCGATCACGTTCCACCACAGGTAGCCGATGTCGGAGCTGAGCCAGGTGATCACCACCGCCGCCTGAGCGAGCAGCGTGGCAATGAACACCGGCGTGCCGCGCGCCGACTTGAAGAAGAAGCCGACGAGGAACACGCCGAGCATCGGGCCATAGAAGATCGACCCGAGGATGTTGCCGGCCTGAATGAGGTTGTCGACCTGCCCTGCGAACATCGCGAACGACATCGCGAGCCCACCCCACATCACCGTGAACCACTTCCCGGCCTTCACGCCGTCGGCGTCAGTGGCCTGGGGTCGCCACGTACGCCGGTAGAAGTCGACGACCATGGTGGTGCCGAGCGCATTGAGCGCGCTCGCCGTCGCCGACATCGCCGCGCACAGAATCACCGCGAGCAGCAACCCCACCAGCCCGGCCGGGAAGCGTGAGATCACGAACGTGAGGAACACGTAGTCGGCGTCTTTGACGTTCGCGGACGGGTTGACGCGCTTGACCAGCTTGCGCGCGTCGTCGCGAACGCTGCGGTCCTGCTTCTCGAGGGCGCGGAGCTCGGTGACGGTCGCGTCGTCGCGCTTCTCGAGCCAGGTGGCGAGCAGCGCGCGCTTCTGCGTCGACAGCTCGTCGTGGCGCTGCTCGAGCACCGCGAGCTGCGCGGCCTGCGGCGATCTCCGCGCGGCCTCGAGCTCCGGCTTGTTCCAGAACACCGGCGACGGGTTGAACTGAAAGAACACGTACACGAGCACGCCGACGCTCAAGATGAGGAGCTGCATCGGCACCTTGAGCAGGCCGTTCATCATCAGGCCCATGCGCGTCTGCTGAAGCGTCTCGCCCGAAAGGTAGCGCTGCACCTGCGACTGATCGGTGCCGAAATACGCGAGCGCCACCAGCGTGCCTCCGGTGATGCCCGACCAGAACGTGTAGCGGGTGTCGGTGCGCGGCGTGAAGTCGACGGCGTTCATCTTGCCGAGCGCGCCGGCCACGCCGAACGCGTCGGTGAACCCGACCTCACCGGGCAGCGTGAAGATCACGTACACGAACGCGAGCACCATGCCGCTCATCATCACGGTCATCTGCAGCTGCTGCGTCTGGTTCACCGCGCGCGTGCCGCCGGAGACCGTGTAGGCGATGACCAGCAGCCCGATGACGAGGTTGGTCCAGATGAGTGACCAGCCCAGCACCGTCGAGAGAATGATCGCCGGCGCGTAGATCGAGAGGCCGGCGCCGAGCGCGCGTTGCAGAAGAAAGATGACCGCGGTGAGTTGCCGCGTCTTCAGATCGAAGCGCTGCTCCAGGTACTCGTAGGCCGTGAGCACGCGCGTGCGGAAGTAGATCGGCACGATGGTCGCCGAGAGGATCACCATCGCGATGGGCACGCCGAAATAGAACTGCACGAAGCCGAGGCCGTCTTCGAAGGCCTGGCCCGGGGTCGACAGGAACGTGATGGCGCTGGCCTGTGTCGCCATGATCGACAGGCCGATGGTCCACCACTTCGCGTCGTTGCCGCCGCGCAGGTAGTTCGCGGCCGTCTGCTTGCCGCGCGTCTTCCACACGCCGAACGAGACGATCAGCGTGATGGTCGCGAAGAGGACGAGCCAGTCGAGCCCCGTCACCGGTAGCTCCAGCTCATCCACGCCAGCAACAGCACCTCGAGCGCGAACGCCGCGAGCACCAGCGCATACAGCCGCTTCTCAGTTTCCATGCTCGATGAGGTTCGCGAAGAGGCGATACGCGCCGGGCACGCCCGCCGGCAACTGACGGAAGAACGACAGCCCCGTGTAGACGAAGCGGCCCTTGCCGTACTTCACCGTGAGCAGGGCCCCCTTCGACGGCGGCTCACCGGGATCGTTCATGGTGATGGGCGTCTCGTACTTCGGGTCCCACTTCGCGCCGAAGTAGAGGCCACGTTCCTGAACCCAGCCGTGGAAGTCGGCATCGTCGAGCGCGTTGGGCGACTTGAAGAACACGTGGTTCCCGCGCATCACCACCGCGTCCTCGTTGGTCACCCGGTCCTGCGAGATCTCGAACGGGTACGGCCCGAGCTGTGCGGGCACGCTGCTGAGCCAGTTCTTCGTGTTGTATTGGGCGAGCAAGGTGCCGCCGTCTTTCACGTACTGCATCAGGCGGTCGTACACGGCGGGCAACTTCGGGTTCACGTTGTACGCGCGGATGCCGACGACGATCGCGTCGTAGCGATTGAGGTTCTCGGTGCGCAGCGCCTCGTCACTGAGCGGGACGACGTCGTAGCCCACCTGCGTGAGTGCAGCGGCGACCTCGTCGCCAGCGCCGGCGATGTAACCCACGCGCTTCGTCTTTCCTCGCTTCAGCTCGACGCGCATCACCTTCACCTGCGCGGGAATCAGCACCGTCTGAATCGGAATGTGCGGGTAGTCGATGCGTGTGAGCGACTTCGAGAACGTGCCGGCGACGGCGGTCAGCGTGCCGCTCTGTGCGTCCTTCTTCGTGGGCTTCACCTTGAAGGTGAGTTCCTGCGAGTTGCCGCGCTTCTCGAGCGAGTACTGCTGCGAAGAGGGTTCGCTGGCGTACCCCTCAGGCAGCTCGAGCTTGAGTTCACCGCTCTGCGCGTCGGCGTTCGACGTCACGGTGATCTTCAACGGCTTCGCGCTCAGGTCGGTGAAGGCGAGCAGGTCTACCGACGGCTTGACGACGACGGCGGGGAGAATCTCGATCGGCCGGTAGCGCTCACCGACGGTCGGGTCGGTCCACTTGAAGTATGCGGCGCGCGCCAGCGTGAACGTCGAAGCGCCACTCGAGAGCTTGAACTCCACTGTGAACGGAGAAGGCAACTCAGGCGCGGGTTGCTCGTCGGGAATCGACCACGCGCCCTTCGCGGGCGGCTGGTCGAGCCAGTACGGCGACGACAACGTCGTGGGCGCTTCGACTTCGAGCTCGAACCGATTCGGCTTGCCACGCTCCAACACACTTGCGGCGGCGTTCGAGGCGTTCAGCACCTTGACGCTCTCGAGCTTGAGCGACGCGGTGCTGCGATTGAGCGCGAAGACACTCAGCTTCACCTTCGCTCCGGGCGTGGTGCTCCACGAATCGGCGCTGGCCTCGAGGAAGAGCCCAGCACAGCCCGCGATCAGCTCCGTGAGTTCGGCGAGCTTCTGTTCCTTCCACGGGTTGGCCGGCAGCTTTCGCAGCGCTTCGAACGCGAGCAGCAACGTGGGGATCGACTTCGCCGGAGCATCGACCTGGAACTCGTTGACCGCCTTCGTCAGCAACGCGGCGAACGCGTCAGAACCCGGCACGCGCTTCCACGTCGTGTCGATGCCCTCGAAGATCGACTTCTTCGCCGCGTCACCGCCGAGCGGCGCGAAGTTCTCGATGCTGCCATCGTGAACAGGTGCAGCACCGAAGCCCTGGCTCTTGTGCTGACTGCGACTCTCGGCGGCGAGCTCGCCATACGAGTAACCGAGCAGACCGCTGTACTGACTCGAGTCCCACTGCACGGAGCCGTCGGGCAGCTTGGCCATGCGATCCGGCGACCACGCGTTCCAGACGATGCGCTTCGCCTGCCACACCGGCCACTCGGGATGGAATTTCGGGTCGGCCGCGGCGGTGAACGCTTCGACGGCGATGCGTGCAGACGCGGTGTGATGACCGTGCGTGCCACCGGCCTCGAGCGGGAAGCGCGTGATGATGATGTCGGGCCGCAGCGTGCGCACGATGAACACCGCGTCGGCGAGCACGCGATCGTGGTCCCAGAGGGCCAGCGTTTCGTCGACGCTCTTCGAGTAGCCGAAGTCGCGCGCACGCGTGAAGTACTGCTCGGCGCCGTCAATGCGACGCGCGCCCAGGAGTTCCTGCGTGCGAATCACCCCGAGCAGCGGGCCGATTTCGGGACCGATGAGGTTCTGGCCGCCCTCACCTCTCGTCAGCGACAAGTAGGCCGTGCGGAACTTCGCTTCGTTCGCCAGCGAGGCGAGCAGTCGCGTGTTCTCGTCGTCGGGGTGCGCAGCGACATAGAGCGCGGTGCCGAGCACCTGAACGCGCTTGAGATCGTTCAGCAACTGCGCGCCGTCGTGACGCGGTCCGGGGGCCGCGAGCAGCAGACTCATCATCAATCCCGTCATGACTTCTTCTCCAGGAGTCGCGCGTACGCGGCTTCCCAACGATCGACGATGGGGCCGATCTGAAAATGGTCGGTGGCGCGTTCACGCGCTGCCTTGGACATCCGCGCGTGGAGCTCGGGGTCGTCGAGCAACTGGCGTGCGCTGTTCGCCATCGCGTCGACGTCGCCGACCCGATGAAGGAACCCGGTCACGCCGTCTTCGACGACCTCGGGAATTCCACCGACGTTCGAGGCGACGACGGGAACGCCGCACGACATGGCTTCGAGCGCGGCCAGACCGAAGCTCTCGACTTCGCTGGGCAACAGAAAAACGCGCGTGGACTGAAGGGCGTCGACGATGTCGCGACGTTCGCCCACCAGCTCGACGTTGTTGAGCGCGTGCTTCGAGATGAACGCCTCGACGCTCGCGCGCTCGGGGCCGTCGCCGAGCAACAGCAACTTCGCGTCGCCGCAGCGGCGCGCGATCTCGAGCACATCCTCCATGCGTTTGATGGAACGGAAGTTGGAGTTGTGGGTGAGGACACGCCCACTGGGCGCGCTCGACGGCGAAAAGTGGAGCGTGTCGACGAAGTTCGAGAACGTCTCCACCGTCACGCCAGCCAGTGACTGCGCGCGCTCAGCGAGGAAGCGCGACGGTGCGGTGACGAGGTCGCTCCGCTCCAGCGCGTGGCGGACCATCGGCGAGAACGCGGGGTCGAGACCGAGCGTGAGCACGTCCGTGCCATGCACCGTGGTGACGAGCTTCGGCGCGCGCTTTCCCAGAACGTCACGCGCCAACACCGCGCTCGTCGCGAGCGGGATCGCGTAGTGCACGTGCACGACGTCGAGGTGCTCCGCGACGTCGATGAGCTTCGAGGCGAGCGCAAGCCCGAACTCTCCGTTGGGAAAGAGCGGGTGCACCGGCGTGGTGACCACGTGGAGCGTCACGTTCTTCCCGACGACCAGCCTCGGCGGCGCAGACGCGCAGATGAAGTGAACGTCGTGGCCTCGACGCGCGAGCTCGAGACCGAGTTCGGTGGCGATCACGCCGCTGCCGCCGAAGTTCGAGTGACAGACGAGGCCGATTCTCATCGCTGCCCCAGTGTCACCACGTCGTACGAGAACGGCACGAGCGCGCTCAGCACCATCTGACGGAACTCGTCGACACCGAACCTCGCGGCGAATTCGGGGAAGCCGAGCACGCGCTCCTGCGGCTCACCGTGCGGGAACAACGAACGCTGAATGCGATCGACCCGGCCGATCACCGTCTCGTCGTGGGTTCGCAGCGAACGCGCGTAGCGACCGGCAAGACGGTTGGCCGCGCGCGCCATCGTGGCTCGTGTGCGCTTCACCGCGTCTTCGAGACCGGGCACCGACTCGAGAATGGGTTCGATCGCGTCGAGCAGCCGCCGCTCGAGTACTTCCGGCGTCAGCTCGGTGGCCACCGGCGCGAGCCTCTGGAGCACCGACTCACGTGGATGCTCGAGATCGTGCGGTTGCAGCCCCAACTTCGACAGCAGCGTCACCACGCGCGGCTCGAGCACGCGGAAGCGCGCACGGGGCATCACCATCGGCATGTCGAGGCCGTAGTGCGCGTAGAGCGGAGAGACCTGCGCGAAGTAGTTCAGCTCGCCCGGCCCACCGATGATCGCTGCCGTCGGCAACAACGTGTCTTGAACGACGGGTCGAATCAGCGCCGACGTACTCACGCGCAGCGGGTCGACCGTCGACACGACGTGCTCACTGCCGATGCACTTCCAACCTTCGGAGCAGCGCTCGACGCGGAAGCGGGGCCCGCTTCGACCTTCTGGGTGCACGAAGGACAACGGCGAGCCGTCGCGTACGTGAACCTGCACGTCGAAACCCGAATCACGCAGCGCCGATTGCCGAGCCAGCATGACCCTGGCGATCGCATCGCACTCGGTGAACGCGCGCTGGTGAACGCCGGCCACTGCACGTGCCAGCACCTCGTCACGTGGGTCGAGGATCACCAGCGAAGGCAGCAACTCCGACATCACTCCCGCAAATGCCGAAGCCCACGTGCATTCACGGCGGTAATGCCGTGCGAACAGCGCCAGCACCTCGTCGGCGTTCGGCGCGTCTCCCAACGCGTCACGCAACTCCGACAACGCGGCCGCCACGCCGTCGCCGAGCAACAACTCCGAGATCGAGGCGCGTGGAACGTGCGGGCTCTGGAGTCGAACCCGGACTTCACCGACGTCGAGGTGATCGATCTCCTCGACGTCGTGATCTTCGGTCTGCAGCCAGAACACCGGCACACACCGCACGCCGGTCTCGTGCTCGAGCGCTCGCGCCGAGATGACCGCGCTGGCTGCTTTGTAGAAGGAATACAACGGCCCCAGAAACAGACCGACCTGCTGCCCGGTCACCACCGCGACGCTGCCCGGTTGCCCGAGCGCGTCGAGGGACGCCAGGCGCTCCGGGGTCATCGGCCGTCGCGACGCCTGCGCGCGCAACGCCTCCAACACCGGAGCCGCGATGCTCCGTTTCGCTGCCCGACGAATGCTCGCGGCACGCTTCTCGGCGTACCGGAAATCGTCAGGCAGGAACGCGAGCGCCCGCGGGTCTCCGCTCAGAAATGCAGCAGAGAAAGCCGACACGACGGCGAGCCCTTACTTGCCCTTCCACTCGGTCAGCGCCTTCTTCACGTCAGCCGCGAAGAAGTAGCGCTCGGGGGTCTGCGAACCGAGCGCGTTGGCCTTCTCGGCGAGCGGGAGCGCTTCCTTGAACTTCTTCTGACCGGAGAGCGCCTGCGCCTTGACCCAGTACGCGAGCCATGACTCCTGCGCGGCGATCGACTTGTCGGCGTAGACCACGGCGTTCGCGTAGTCCTTCTCTTCCAGATAGTAGCGCGCCGCCGACGTGTACTGGCCCGCCTGGTTGTCGAGCGCCTTGATGTTGGCCGCCGCCTGCTCGGCCGTCTTCAGCTTCACCGGCAACGTGACGCGAACCTTCTCCCACTCGAGGTCGATGTGGGCCTGCGCGTTGTCGAAGTTCGTCACGAGGTAGACGAGGCGCTCACGGTTGCCGATGGGCTGCGGCTTCACCTTGACGCGAACGACGTCGTTCTCCTGCTTGTACTCGTCGCTGCCCCAGATGTCGGCCTGCTTGCTGACGATGAGCGTCCACTCCGCGGCGCCGGGAATCGCGAAGAAGCCGTAGGTACCGGCGGCGACTTCCTTGTCGCCGATGATGACCGGCTGCGTGAAGTTGATGGTGGTCGCGTGGTTCGCGCCCGCGCGCCACACCTTGTCCATCGGCACCACGCCGCCCCAGATCTTGCGGCCCTTCACCGCGGGCGCGCTGTAGTCGATGGTGATGGTGGTCAGGCCGGCCGTCTGCACGACCTTCGCTTCAGGGCTGAGCGCCGGGAGCTTCAGCTGCGCGAAGGCGGAGAACGACAGACAGCACAACAGGCCGATGATGCGGAAGTTCATGAAACCTCTGGGGAATGTGTGAGGGACGGCCCTCAATGCCATGAGCCGCGCTCAGGTTTCACGCCAAAATTCTTTTTCCGACGAGCCGTGATTCGAGCGCGCGCGGAGAGCGGCCAGCTCACCACCCACGCGCTGCGCTCGTCACGACTCCCGGTCAGCGACGACGAGACGATCGTCGCCGCGTTTGCGCGGTGGTCAGCGCTTCTTGCCGCCGCCGCGCTCGCGCCACAGGCGGTCGAGCACCGATCTCGCGTCGAACTGCCGGGGCGCTTCGTCACGCTCCGACTTCTTCTCTTCACGCTCCTTCTTTTCGTCCTTCTCCCAGGCCTGCGGAGGCGGCGGTTCACGACGCGGCTTCTCCTTCACGAAACTGCGCGCGGTGCCCCGGGCTTCCATACGGCGTGACGAGGCGGGCGTCTCGAAGCGGCGCGTGGTGCCCACGTCGTCACGCTCAGGGCGGTTGGGAGTGAAGCGGCCGCGGCCCTGGCTCTGCGACGACGGTGGCGTGCGGCGCTCATCGTCACGCGGCTTGCTGAAGCGGCTGGCGCGCTCGTCGGCCTGCTTCGAGAAGCGCGAGGCGCCGAACCGATTTCCGCCGCTGCGATCCTCGGACTTCTTCGAGAACCGCGACGCGAAGCCGCCACCGGTGCTGCGTTCCTCCGTCGGTTTTCCGAAGCGCGAGGCCGGTGCACCACTACGCGCCTCGGCCTGCTTGCCGAAGCGTGAGGCGCCGAAGCGCCTGTCGCCACCGCGCTCGTCTCGTGGACCACCAGCACGACTTCCACCGCCGCGCGCGTCGCGTGCGCCGCCGAAGCGACTTCCGCCCGCGCGTTCTTCACGGCGACCGCGATCGCCACGAGAAGGTGGACGGTTGCGGCTGTCCTGCGAGCGGTAGCGGCGCTGCGGTTCCTGCGCCTCGACCTCTTCGCCTTCGAGCGAAACGACCTGGAAATCGATCTGCTTGCGCTCCATGTTGACGGACTGAATCAACACGCGGCACTTCGCGCCGACCTTCACCACCAGCCCGTTTCCGAACGTCATCCGGTACGTCGACTGGTCGAACTCGAAGTCGGGGTACACCGACTCGCCCTTCACGAAGCCTTCGACCCAGAGCTCTTCGAGCTGCGCGTAGAAGCCGTTCTCCGACAAACCGGCCACGGTCGCGTCGTGCTCTTCGCCGATGCGGTCCTTGAGCAACAGGCACGAGTACAACTGGTTCACTTCGCGCTCGACCTGCATCGCCGCGCGTTCGCGCTCGGAGCTCTGAATGGCGAGCGTCTCGAGGTGCTCCTGCTGCTCTTCGAGCTGGCCCTTGCCCGGCTTCTTCTTTCCGCGCGCCCACAGCTCCTTGAGCAGGCGGTGCACCAGCAAGTCGGGGTAACGGCGAATGGGCGAGGTGAAGTGGAGGTAGTCTTCCGCGCCAAGGCCGAAGTGGCCCGCGTTCTTCGACGAGTACACGGCCTGCGCCATCGTGCGCAGCGCGAGCTGATTGAGCGCCCGCTGCTCCGGGTGACCTTCGAGCTGCTTGAGCACCGCGTTGAGCGCCTTCGAATCGAAGTCGCCCTTCGGCACCGTCACGCCATACGCGCCGAGCAACTGGAGGAAGAGCTCCGTGCGATCTTCGTCGGGCTCCGCGTGGTAGCGGTTGACCGTGGGCAGCGAGCGCTCGTGGAAGAAGCGCGCGACCGCTTCGTTCGCAGCCAGCATGCACTCTTCGACGAGGCGGTGGCTTTCCCAGCGCTCGCGCCGCACGAGCCGAACCGGGAGCCCGTCGTCACCGAGCTCGACCTTTTGCTCGGGCAGGTCGAAGTCGACCGCGCCGCGCTCGATGCGCATCCGGGTGAGCGTCGTCGACAGGTTGTAGAGCCGGTCGAACAGCGGCTTGAGCTCGGTGCGGCCAGGCACGTTCTTGCCAGCCAGCACGTCGTGAACCTCGGTGTACGTGCAGCGCGCCTGACTGCGCATCACGCCCGGGTACACCTTTGCTTCGAGCGTGTGCCCGCTGGCGTCGATCACCATGTCGGCGACCATGCACAGACGATCGACGTCGGGCTTGAGCGAGCAGATGCCGTTCGACAAGCGCTCCGGGAGCATCGGCAGTACGCGCCCGGGCAGGTACACCGACGTCGCGCGGCGAAGGGCTTCGGCGTCGAGCGCCGTGGCTTCACGCACGTAGTGCGACACGTCGGCGATGGCAACCACCAGGCGCGTGCCCTTCCCGTGCTTCTCGGCGTACACCGCGTCGTCGAAGTCGCGCGCGTCTTCACCGTCGATGGTGATGAGCGGCATCTCGCGAAGGTCGACGCGGCCTTCACCTTCTGCTTCTTCCTCGGTCACCTCAATCGAGATGCGATCGGCTTCGGCCATCACCTCGGCGGGGAACTCGTCGTTGAAGCCCTTCGAGTACGCCACCGAGAGCACTTCGACGGAATGGTCGGCGTCAGAGCCGAGCGACCCGGTGACCTCACCGGTCAGCGACTGGGGGCCCTCGAACATCGACGAGCCGACGCCCAGCTGCACCTTCACGTTGTCGCCGGGGCGCGCGAGCTGCGTCCTGGGCACGCGGATGTCGCCGAGCTCGGCTTCGCGCGGTTCGACCCACGCGCGCCTGGCGTCTTCGAAGTACGTGCCGATGACGACCTGGCGCGTACGCGAGGTCACTTCGAGCACGCGGCCGGCGGTGCGGCCGTCGCGACCGGGCACCACTTCGACCACGACCTGGTCGTTGTCGAGCGCCTTGCGCGCCTCGTCGGGCGGAATGAACACGTCTTCAGCGTCTTGACCGACGATCGGCTTCAAGAACGCGAAGCCGTCGCGGTGCATGTGAATGATGCCGGTGACGGTCGGGTTGCGCGTCTCGCGCGTACGCGGCGGGCCCTTCTTCGCGGGCGCTTCTTCCGCTCGCTCACGGCGCGGCGCCGGGCGCTCACGCACCGGAGCTGCCACCGGCTTCGAGGTCTTCCTGGGCGGCTTGCCCTGCCACGCCGGCCCTGACTTCTGCTTCGGCTTGTCGCCGGGAATCCCAAAACGTTTTCCGTCGCGCACCAGGCGGCCCTGCTTCACGAGCTCGCGCAACACGCGCTTGAGCTCCGTTTGCTGACCGGGGTTGATGTTCGAGACGGCGAGGAGCTCTTTGACACCGACCAGCCGGCCGGCGGAGCTCACGAGTTTAACGACATGATCTGAATCAATTGCCACGAGTGTCCTTATAAGTACGACGGGCCAGCGCTCTCGCGAGTTGCGAGAACGTCTGGCCCGCCTGGCCGCGCTGACGCGACCAATGCTCCGTTGCTGACGAAGCTCAGAAGTAGAACGTCGCGCCGATGCCGGGCGAAGCGGTCACGATCGCGAACTGCACGTTGCTGCCGCCGATGTCGAACGGCAGGTCGATCGCCAGGAGGCCGTTGAGCGAGAAGTGCTTCGAGAAGAAGTACTCAGCGCCGAAGCCCACACGCGCGCCCACGCGCACCGTGTTGAAGTTGCCCTGACCGCCGAAGTGCGCCGAGACGTGGATCACGGGGCGCAGCGCGTCGGTCACCTGCCGCAGCAGAATTTCGACACCGGCGCCGACCCCGAAGCCGAACGCAGGCGTGCTGCGCGCCATGGAAAGCCCGACGCCGAGGTCGACGATGAGCTTGAGGTTGTCGGTCAGCAGCAGGCCGACACCGAGGTTCGTGGCGCCGACGTTGGTCGCCGTGCCCGTCGCCGCAGGAATGAAGGACGAGCCGCCGGTGAAGCTGCCACGGATACCGAACGAGCCCTTGCCAGCCGAGAGCTGCCCATCACCCTCAGGCGCTACGCCACGCGCCGGGAGCGGAGTGCTCTGTGCAGGCGGCGCCGGGGGCGGCGTCGCAGGCTCGATTTCAGAGCCGATTTCCTGCGCGAACGAGACGGTGCTGACCAGCGTGGCAACGAGAATCAGGTGCTTCACGACACGACCTCCGGTGCTTTGACATGCGCGACGACCTTGAAGGTGCGCGCGACCTGCATGGGGTTATGGACCTTGCCCAGGAAGAACTCGATCTCCTGCACGCCGGGGTTACGCGGCGTGAAGAAGAACTCGCGAACAGGCGAGCCCGACGACGGGTGTTCAACGTTCACTTCGCGCAGCGACACACGCTTGGCGGTCTGCGGCTCGATGGCCCAGACGTGACCCTGCTTCTCGGACAGGTTCACCGAGAGGCCGTGGTTCAGCTTCACGGTGACTTCACGCTGCGCGCCGGTGCCCGAGGCCTCGACGGTCTCGATCTCGATGCTGTCGCGCGAAACCGGCGGGAACTCGGGAGCGCGCGGCTCGCACAGCTCGCACTCGATGCGGCCACCCCAGCCCGTCGACTTCTCGACGACGCCAGTGGCCACCACGATCTCGCCGATGAACTTCTTGATGCCCTTCACGGCCTTGCCTTCCAGGGTGAAGGCCACCTGCTGGCGCGTGCCCGGGTTGGAGACGACGAGGTAGTACTCCTCGGCGTTCATCTCGAGGCGGCCGCGCAGCGTCGCGAAGCCCTTCACGCCGACGGACATGCCGGGGTTGCCGATGGTGGCCACTTCGCCGGGCGAGAGAAGACGGAGCCTCTCGGTCTCGGGCACCTCGGGCGCGGCTTCGACTTCCGCCTCGGGCTTCTTCGCCGAGTACTTGCGGACGTCGATCGACCCGCCGTGGTTGTGGAAGCGCTTGATGAGGCCCGACACCGACACCTTGTGGTCGGCGTACGCGGGCAACACTTCCTGATCGGGGCCCTGGAGCACGAAGAACAGCTCGCGCTTGTCGCGGCCGATGACCTCCAGGTACGGGAAGCCCTGGTAGAGCACCAGCTTGCCCTTCATCGAGCCTTCACCGATGACGCCACGCTCACCGACCGTCAGCGCCTGCTCCATCTCGCGCTTGGTCAGCAGGTTGGCTTCGGGCGGCAGCTTGGTGGCGCGCGGCATCGGCTTGTCAGGCAACGGCCCGACCCAGCCATCGGCGCGACGAGGAGGCGCGCTCACCGCCGGCGGAGGAACGGACTTGCCGGCCTTTTCGGCTTTTTCAGCCTTCGCCGGCGCGGCCTTCACAGGCGCTTCCCGGACGGCCGGTTTCTCCTTTGATTTCACAGCCTTGACGGCCTTCTCCGCCTTGGCGGGGGCCTTCTTCTCGACCTTCTTGGGGGAGGCTTTCGCCGTCTTCTTCGGGGCAGCGGGTTTCGCCTTCTTCGTGGCCAACGCCGTCTCCTTCGTAGCTGTGGAGGCCGCTCCCCTAGTCGATCTGAGAGCCTGCCGTCAAGCCAAATCCCTGCAATTCCTATTGGTTTTCAGGCCTGAAATCGGCATGGGGACACCATGAGCCTTCTGCCCGTCGATGACGCGCGCTCACGCATCTTGAATCGGGTCAACCCGCTGCCACCTGAACGTGTGCAGATCGAAGACGCGATCGGTCGCGCGACCGTCGAGCCGGTGCGGGTGCGCCGCACGTTACCTCCGTGGGACAACTCGGCGATGGACGGCTACGCGGTGCGCACCGCCGACGTCTCCAGCACGCCGCTGAAGGTCGTCGAGAAGATCTTCGCGGGTGATGTGCCGCGCCGAGCGCTGAACATGGGAGAGGTCGCCCGGATCATGACGGGCGCGCGACTGCCGCCCGGCGCTGACGCGGTCATCATGCAGGAGCAGGCGCGCGCCCTCGACGACACGCACGTCGAATTTCAGGCGAGCGCGAAAGCCGGCCAGAACGTGCGCCGACGCGGTGAAGACGTCCGCGAAGGTGACGTGCTCTTTGCCGCCGGCCGGGAGTTGTCCGCGGCGGACGCGGGGGCGCTCTGGAGTCAGGGCCTCGTCGACGTCGCCGTTCATCGACGCCCCCGGGTGGCCATCGTCACCAGCGGCGACGAGTTGAGTGAGGTGGGCGTCATTCACCCCGACAAGCTCGTCGACTCGAATGGGCCGGTGATTCGGGCGCTGGCGCGTGCTGCGGGCGCCGACGCCGTCCATCTCGGCCGGGCCGACGATTCACTCGAGTCGTTGCATGCGCTGCTCGCGAAGGGCCTGGAGTTCGACGTGTTGATCGCCATCGCCGGCGCGTCAGTGGGCGAGCGCGACTTCACCCGCGAGGCCTTCACTGCGCTCGACGTGCCGCTGGACTTCTGGCGCGTGGCCATGCGACCGGGGAAGCCGCTCGCGTTCGGAAAGAAGAACGACACGCTGGTCTTCAATCTGCCGGGAAACCCGGTCTCGGCGATGGTGACCTTCGAGCTCTTCGTGCGACCGGTGTTGCGAGCACTTCAAGGGCTGTCGACGGTGCTACCGGCGCTCCCAGCGCGTGCCAGCGCCGACGTGAAATCGGTGCCGGGTCTTCGGCTCTTCGTGCGGGCAGCGACGGAGGTGCGTGATGGGGCGATCTGGGCCACGCCGCTGCAATCGCAATCGTCGGGCGCGTTGTCGTCTGCCGCGGGTGCAACGGCGTTGATAGATGTGCCGACCGATTCGTTGGGCGTCAAAGCAGGTGACCCAATCACCCTCATCCCGGTGAGTTGGCTGGGCCGATGAAACGAAACGACGTTCCATGCATCAGTGCCGTGAACGACAGGCTTGACGGAGACCCTCGATGACGGAAAAGACCATGGTGTTGCCGACTCGAAAGCCCACTCACTTTCTCGAGCGTTACTCGGAGTCGGAGCTGCCCACCGAGCGTGGCCAGTTCCGCATCGTCGTCTTCCGCGACAAACGCGACGGCAAAGAGCACGTGGCGATGGTCAAAGGTGACGTCACCGGTCACGAAGGGGTGGCGGTGCGCATCCACTCCGAGTGTCTGACCAGCGAAGTGTTCGGCAGCCTGCGGTGTGATTGCCGGGCGCAGCTCGATCGCGCGCTGGACTTCATTTCGCAGCAGGGCCGCGGCGTGTTGCTGTACCTGCGTCAGGAGGGCCGCGGCATCGGTCTGGGCAACAAGATTCGTGCGTACGCCCTGCAGCAGGAACAGGGCCTCGACACGGTCGAAGCCAACCTGAAGCTGGGCTTCGCCGACGATCACCGCCGCTACGACGTCGCCGGAGAGATGTTGCGCAGCCTGGGTGTCACCAGTGTCGACCTCATCACCAACAACCCGCTGAAGATCGCGGGGCTGGTCGACGAGGGCATCGCGGTGCGTCGGCGAATTCCGTCGCGCACCCTGACCAACCCGCTTAACGTCGACTATCTCAAGACGAAGCGAGATCGGTCCGGCCACCTGATTGAGTTCCTCAACGAGGACAGTTCGAAGACCAAAGCCGGCTGACGCCGACGAGTTCTCCATCAAGTTCTGGGGAGTTCGAGGTTCCATCCCCTCCCCCGGACCTGAGACCGCGCGCTACGGCGGCAACACGCCGTGCATCGAAGTTCGTGTGGGCGGTGAACGCATCATCTTCGATCTCGGCACCGGCGTTCGTGAGCTCGGCGCGGCAGCCAGCGGCCCCATCGACGCGCACATCTTCATTTCGCACTACCACTACGACCACCTGCAGGGCCTGCCGTTCTTCACGCCGATCTTCGACCCGCGCAGCCGCTTCACGATTCGCGGGCCGACGCGCAACAACCGCTCGGTGAAAGACGTGTTGTCGGGGCAGATGCAGCAACCCTTCTTCCCGGTGACCGCTGAAATGGTCTTCCGTGCGCAGCTCGAATACCAGGGCTTCGAGGCGGGCGATCCGCTCTCACTGGGCGGCGCGAAGATCTCTGCGGTCGAGACCAGCCACCCCGGCGGCAACCTCGCCTACCGCGTCGACTTCAAGGGCAAGTCGTTCGTCTACGCCACCGACACCGAACACGGCACCGAGCGCGACCCGCAGCTCGTCGAGTTCGCGCGAGGCGCCGACGTGCTGGTGTACGACGCGATGTACACGGAAGACGAGTACCTCGGCCGCGTCGGGAGCGCGAAGACCGGCTGGGGTCATTCGACGTTCGAGAACGCCGTGAAGATGGCGGCGCTCGCGAAAGTCGGCACGCTGGTGCTCTTCCACCACGACCCGACGCGCACCGATGACGCGCTCGACGCCAAGCTGCGCGACGTGAAGAAGCTCCGCAAGGACACCCTCGCCGCGAAGGAAGGGCTGGTGCTCAAGCTGCTGCCGAAAGCCGCAGCGCCTTCGCGAGCCCGGCGAACGGCACCAGCGAAACCGCCTCGTCGACGGTGAACCACCCGCACTCCGAGTGCTCGCCGGGGTCGAGGGTGATGGTCTCGTTGGTGCGCGCCACGAAGGCCGTCTCGCGGACCAGCACCGGCGGCTTCGATTCGCCCAGCGCGAAGGCGTGCTCGTAGTCGAGCGGCTTCACCTCGAGCGCGAGCCCAGTCTCTTCTTCGACCTCACGGCGCGCGGCCTCGAGCGGCGCTTCGCCCGCTTCGACCCTGCCCGTCACCGGCTGCCAGAAACCACCGCGCGCTTCGGTGCGCTTGAGCAGCAGCACGCGGCCATCGTCGCGACGCACGGTGACGCTGACGGTGCGCGAAGGTGGCGCTGCAGGGCCGACCTCGCATTCGAAGACGTCGCGAAAGTGATGCGCGATGCGCTCTTCGACCTCGAAGACATCGATGTCCTTCTGCAACTCGTCACGCATCGAGGTGACGCCCGCTTCTCTGATGCCACACGGAACGATGAGCTCGAAGTGACTCAGGTTGGTGTTCACGTTCAGCGCGAAGCCGTGCTTGGTGTACCAACGGCTCAGGTGCACGCCGAGCGCGGCGATCTTCCGTGGACCGCCGCGACGTGATTCTGCGACCCAGACGCCCGGCCACTGTTCGAAGCGTGTGGCGGTGATGCCGTAATCGGCGACGGTGCGAATCATCAGCTCTTCGATGCAGCGCACGTACTTGCGAACGTCTTGCCGGCCGGGAGCCAGATGCAGCAGCGGGTAGCCGACGATCTGTCCGGGGCCGTGGTACGTGACGTCGCCACCGCGGTCGGTCTCGAAGACCTCGACGCCCAGCGCGTCGAGCTGCGGCCGGGGCGTGATGATGTTCGTGAACTTCGCGGCGCGGCCCATGGTGAGCACCGGCTGGTGTTCGAGCAGCAGCAGCGTGTCGGGCACCAGGTTCTCGCGCCGCGCGAGCTGGAACTGACGCTGGAGCTCGAGGCCATCGGCATATTCGACACGACCGAGGCGATGCACTTCGACGGGCGGATTCACGCGTAACTCCCGGTGGGAATACGCGCGAGTAACGCGATCAGCTCGTGGGCGCCACGGCCGGAACGGTGGGCGAGCTCGGTGAGCTGGGTGAACGCGGTCTCAGGGAGCGCCAGGTGGCGCACGCTGGCGATGGCGTGCGCGAGCTCACGCAGCGAGTCGCGCGTGGGAGTCTCGAAGGGGAAGACGGCGTCGATCTGTTCGATGAGTTTGCGATCGAGGTGCGGGAGCGCTTTCGCGAGCGTGGCGGTGTCGTGAATCGGCTCGGGGCCGTGTTCACCTTGAAGCACGATCGCCGCGGGCGGCGGTTCGGCGGTGACCACGATGAACGTCGGTTCGTCGGTGAGTGTCATCGGTGCGCTGCCGTCGAGAACCCGCACGTTGCCGAGCGTCGCGAGCCACGCCGACTTGCCCGAGCCCGTCGGGCCGATCACGAGCGTGAGCCTGGCGCGCAGGCGCGTGAGCCGTTGCGTGGCTCGGCGCTGCGATGGGAGTTGGTGCGTGAGCGCGGTGATCTTCCAGGTCGCCGGTTCCTGCACGTGCGCCTCTCGCTGCTGCCCAGCGGGCAGCAACGACTGCGAGACCGACAGACAGCCTTCGCAGATGAACGAACCCGTTGGACCGCCGACCAGTGGCCCCACTTCAGCCTTCGGCCGGCAGCAGAAGGAACACCACGCGTCGGCGTTGGGGTCGGCGAGCCTGGGTTCGCGCTGCTCGACGAGCACCTTGTCTTCCGGTGGCTCGAAGCCGAACACCGACTCATCGGGTTCGTCTTCAGGCAGCCCTTCGACGCGTCGCGCCTGTCTGAGCATCTGCGCGGCGCGCCGGAGTTGTTGACGGTCGCGGTAGTACGAGGCCGCTTCGCGAAGCAGCTTCGCCGCTTCTTCTTTGTCGCCGCGCAGCTCGGCAGCTTGTGCGTTCGCCAGCAGGCTTCGAATCTCCGACATCGCGCGCAACTTACCCGTCAGCTGCCTTGTGCGCAGTGCGTCAGCGCGCCATGAACGCCGCCACCGTGCCTCGGAGTCGCCTCGCGCAGCTCGCCGAAGGAATCCCCAGACCCTTCTGGGCGCTGCTGGTCGGCACGTTCATCACCAAAGCCGGTTCTTTCGTGATGCCGCTGCTCTTCGTCTACCTGACGCAGGTGCGCGGCATCGAGCTGCCCATCGCGGGCGCCATCACCTCGCTCTACGGCGCCGGGTCGCTCCTCGGCAGTCTGGCGGGCGGCATCATGGCCGACCGCTACGGCCGCAAGTTCACCATGCTGGTCTCGCTGCTCGTCGGCGCCGCGTTCCTTGCCTTGCTGGGCCTGTCACGTGAGCTATCGGCGATCGCCCTCAGCACCCTGCTCCTCGGCGCGACCGCCGACGCGTATCGCCCCGCGAGCCTGGCGCTGTCTGCCGATCTCATCGCCCCGGAACATCGGCTCAAGGCGTTCGCCATGCAGTACTGGGCGATCAACTTCGGCTTCGCGGTGGCCGCGGTGGTCGGGGGCTACATGGCCAAACGCAACTTCACCCTGCTCTTCATCGGCGACGCGCTGACCACGCTGGTGTTGTCGATCATCGTGTGGCGGCTGATACCCGAGAGCCGGCCCAAGCCGAGCACCGACGCACCGAAGCCGGGTTCGCTGCTGACGCCCTTCGTCGACCGCCGCTTCGCCCCCTTTCTCTTCTTCAACTTCCTCATCGCGCTGGTGTTCTTTCAACACCTCTCGTCGATGCCGGACGACATGAAGGCCAAGGGCCTGAGCACCGAAGACTTCGGGTGGGCGGTGGCCAGCAATGGCCTGTTGATCGTGCTCCTGCAGCCGATCGTCACCCGCCTCGCTGCGGGCCTGCGGCAGTCGAGCGTGCTCGCCGCCGCCGCGCTGCTCACCGGCCTGGGCTTCGGGCTCTACGTGTTCGCACACTCGCTGCCGGCCTTCGTGGGCTGCGTCGCGGTGTGGACCCTGGGCGAGCTGCTGTTCGCGCCGGTGAACTCCACCATCGTCGCGCAGCTCTCACCGTTGCATCTGCGTGGGCGCTACCAGGGCGCGTTCGTGCTGACCTGGAGCACCGCGGCGATGGCGGCGCCGCTGCTCGGCGCGTCGCTCATCCCGAAGATCGGTCACGAGCTCATCTGGGTGGGCTGCTTCGGCGTGGGCGTGCTGGTGACCATCGGTCACCTCGTCATCAGCGCCCGCTCGCTGCCGCGCCACGCGACCAGCGAGTGAGGTAGAAGCGGCCGCGTGATCGACCTGGCCGCCTACGCCCTCGCCCTCGCGCTCTCGCAGGAGCCCGACACCGCCGCCACGCCCCTCGAAAAAGAACTGGCCGCAGAATCGGCCCAGCAGAGCGACACGCCGACCACCGCGCCTTCGCCGTCGGGCTCGGTGGGCGCGCCGAAGCCCAAAGGCGCCGACGAAGTGACGAACACCGTGAAGAAACTCTCGAGCATGAAGCCCGAGGAGCGTCAGGCGACGCTCATTCAACTGCAGAAACAGTTCGGCGGCGTCGACTCCAACCCGGTGCTGCCGACGCTCGACATCGATCTCGGCGAGTACCTGCAGTTGCCCGTGCAGGACCAGGCGCTGGTGGTGGCGCGCTCGTACTTCAACGACATCGTGGCCGGCGACGCCGCGCGCATGCTCGCGCGCTCGGGCTTCCCGTTCTTCATGGAGTCACGGCGGGTCGACCGCCCCGAGGAGCTGCTGTCGCAGTGGAGCAAGAGCCTCCGCTCGCGCCGCACCGATCTGCTCAAGCTCTACTCGGTCGAAGTGATGACGCCCGCCGAAATGGAGAAGAAGTTCGGCAAGGCGCCTGCGCGGTTGAGCGCGTGGAACCTGAAGGCGCCGAACACCTACGTGGCGGTCGGCAACCTCTCAGGTCACGCCACCATCCTGCTGCTGCGCCAGGCCGGCGTCGCGTGGCAGGTGGTGGGCTTTCACGACTGATTACTTCTTGCCCTGCGGGTTGATCTCTTCTTCGGGGCGCACCGACTCCTGCGCGCCCTTCCAACCCTCGCCGGCGCCCAGCTTCCACGCGGCGGGCACTTCGCCCTTCCACAGGTAGCTGACGTTGACGTCGCCGCCCGTCGGGGCGCGCGCGGTGATCGACCACTCGATCTCCACGTTCTTCACCTCGGCCGGGAGCTTGTCGATGTCGTAGTGACCGATCACCACGCTCGGCGGGAAGAACTTCACGTAGCGGTCGGGCCAGTCGACGCGGCTGTCGGGGCCACCCTCGCCCGGCATCTCGCCCAGCAACTTGCCCTTCTCGTCGAAGAGCTTCCAATTGAAGCGGAAGCTGGCGTTCACCGTGACGCGCTTGATGCCCTTGTCGTCGGTGCGCTCCTCACGCGGCAGGCCCCACACCACGATCGGCATGTGGATCTTCTCTTCGGCGCCCACACGAACCGCGTCAGCCGACACGATGTCGAAGCGAATGCCCTTGTCGGTGGCCGACCACCACGGCGCGTAGTCAGCCTTCTTGAACGAATCGAAGACCTTGCGCGTGTACTCGTAGACGGCCTTCTTCTCTTCGGCCTTGCCGTCTTCCTTGTTGGCCTTGGCCGAGCGCGTCTCGAGCTCCTTGAGGTAGTCGTCGAAGTCGCGGTTGCCGCCGTGCTTGTTGAGGTGCTCGGTGACTTCCTTGAAGTACCAGCGCAGGAACGTCTGGTTCTCGTCGGTGTAGGCCTTCTGGTCGGGAACGTTGCGCAACCAGGCCGCGCGCTCGAGGTAGTCGCCACGAATGCGGGCGACGTTCAGGTCGCGCGCGGTCTCGGCGTTCTTGGCGTCCCACTTGCGCATCGCCCAGACGATGCCGGCGCACACGCCGACGACCGCGATGATGATTCCGAAATAACGCTTCATGATGTCGTTCCCCTCACTTCTTTCCGAGCTCGGCCTGAATGGCCTTGAGCGTCGGCACACCGAGTTCGGTACCGCGCAGATTCTCCGCGGCGATGATCTCGTTCACCTTGGTGATGCGTTCGCTGTTCGCCGGGTGCGTCGACAAGAACGTCAGCACCGCCGGCGTGTCGCCGTACTTCGCCTTCAACTTCTCGAAGAACGTGGCCAGACCGCGCGGGTCGTAGTTCGCACCTGACGAGTAGCGCGCGCCGTAGTGATCGGCCTCGAGCTCCATGTCACGGCCGTAGGCCAGCGTGGCGCCCTTGCCGACGAGGCCGGCGGCGACCTTGGCGACGTCAGCGGCGTCTTTGCCGAGCGCCATGTCGCTGACGGTCTGCAGGCCCTGAGCCGCGACCAGCTGTCGCGCCGAGTGCCGGCCGACGACGTGACCGATCTCGTGGCCGAGCACGCCGATGACCTCGGCTTCGTTGTCTGCCGCGAGCAACAGGCCGGTGTACACGTAGATGCGGCCACCGGGCGTCGCGAAGGCGTTGATGGTCGCGGGGTCGTCGATCACGTACCACTTCCACGAGAGCTGACGCTCCTTGTTCGCCTGCTCGATGAGCTTCCGCGCGAGCGACTCGACGTAGAGCTCGACCTTCTGGTTGTTGAGGAACTTGATGTTCTGGCCCTTGAGTTCCTCGTGCACCTGCAGCCCGAGCTGGAACTCCTGCTCGTCAGAGATGAGAGAAGCGGCGATGGCCTTTTCAGTGTCTCGGCGCTGGGTCAGCGAGCAGCCGCTGACGGCGAGCGCGAAGCTCATGGTCACGGGAACGAGGGAGCGCATAGGGGCGTGCTGATTAGCAGGGCCAACGGAAATCCCAAGCATGAACGCGTGTTTACAAGCCGCGTTTCTGTTTCTCGCCGCGGGCGTGTCTAGAGCGGCATGAACAGACTCCTGCCGGCGGCAGCGTTCGCGGTGGCCGAAGCTCCGACCGCCGAGTTCGCTCAGGTGCGCGGTCGCATCGACGCCAACCATCGCTCCCGCTCCACGCCAGGCATGGGCGGCGCGCTGGAGTTCCAGGTGCGCTCCGACTTCGCGGCGCGGGAAGACGCGAAGCTCAAGCGCCGTTGGCCGCAGACCGGAGCCGGATGCACTCACGCGAGGGTCGACGGTGGCGACCTCGCGATCGACAGCGAGGGCTGGGACGCTCCCTTCGCCAGCCGCTCCTTCGTGAACAGCGGAAACCCCGCCGAGACCTCCGGCGCGCCTTCGACCTGCGCTTTCACCGCGGCGGAATATCCGGCGTTGTAAGTGACCGCCATGCGGCCCGGGCTCCAACTCGTCGACGGAGGCAAGCGCACGGGCCGGGCATGGCTGCAGACCATGTACGTGAAGTACGGCAGCGCGGTTCACAGCCGCTGCCGCTTCCTGCTGCGAGACTCGAGTCTCGCCGAGGACGCCATGCAAGACGTCTTTGCGCGCGCGATGGTGAACGAGGCGGGCTTCCGCAACGAGGCCTCACCGCTGACGTGGCTGATGAAGATCGCCACGCACCATTGCCTCAACGTGATTCGCGCGACCGGCGCGCAGTGGAAAGACGAGTACGCGACGCTGCAGGTCGTTCGTGGCGAGGCGACTGGCGGCGTGCATGAGTTCGAGGCGCGCGACCTGGTGCGCAAGAGCCTGTCGCGCTTCGACGTCGAGACGCAGCAGGCGGTCGTTCACTACTGGGTCGACGATCTGACGCTCGAAGAAGTGGCCGCGATGCTCGAGCGCTCGGTGCCGACGATTCGAAAGCGGCTGCGGGCCTTCGCCGATGCCACGGGCCAGACGTTCGCCGACGCGGGAGACGTGCCATGACGAAACACCCCGGTGAGCTCGCGTTGCGGAGGTTCGTCGCGGAAGAGATCGACCTGCGCGAGCACGTCATCGCGTGCGCGGCTTGCGCCGCCAGGGTCGAAGCGCTCCGTGAAGAGCAGCGCGCCTTCGAGCAGGCGGTCCCGTTCGAGCGGTTCGCCGCTGGCGTGGAGCACAAGGCGCGGCCCCGTTCACCCCGCGCGTGGGTCGCGCTTGCGGTCGCCGCGGCGGCCACGTTGCTGGCGGTGATCGCCCTTCAGAGCGAGCCGACGGACCGCGTGAAGGGTGGCGCGACCGTGGAGTTCGTGATCGCCGGCGCGTCGGGGCAGCGCAACGCTGAAGAACCCGAGCAACTGAAATCGGGAGAGCGCATTCGAATCGGCGTCAGCGGCGCGAAGTACGCGCTGGTGGTGAGCATCGACGAACGCGGCGAAGTGTCGCCCGTGTACGACGAGGTGGTGAGCGGCCACGCGTGGCTCCCGGACGCGATCGAGTTCACGGGGAGCGGCCGTGAAGTGGTGCTGGTGGTGCTCAGCGACGAGCGCCAGTCGACCAGCACGGTGAGCATGGCGTTGCGGAAGCGTTTCGATGACGTGAAGGGCGACCTGACCCAACTCGGAGCGATCGACGTGCCCGGAAGTCAGGTACACCGCACGTTCATCAAGCCGTGAACGCCCTTCTACCCATCATTGCAACGCTGCTGCTGAGCACGACGGCACTCGCGCAAGACCACCGCTACGGCCTCTTCATCGGCAACGACGAAGGTGGGCCCGAAACGAAGACATTGCTCTACGCGCAAGACGACGCGCGACGCATGCACGACACCTTCACGCGGTTGGCGCGCGTGAAACCGGAAGACGCGATGCTGCTCCTCGATTCCAACGCGAAGACCGTCGACGGTGCGTTGAGCGAACTCGAGCGCCGCATCGCCGACGCGAAGTCACGTGGCGAGCGAACGACGTTGTTCCTCTACTACTCGGGTCACGCCAAAGACGGCGCGTTGCGGCTCGGCGCCTCGCAGCTGCCGTTCGAGGAGCTGAAGCAACGCCTCACCGCGGGGCCCGCTGATGTCCGCGTCGCGATCTTCGATGCCTGCCGGTCAGGAACGGTGACTCGCAGCAAGGGCGTTCGCCGCGCGCCCTCATTCGAAGTGGAAACCGACGCGACCCGGCAGGCGAAGGGGCTCGTGCTGCTCACCTCCTCGGCTGCCGACGAAGACTCGCAGGAGTCCGACGTGATCGGCGCGAGCTATTTCTCGTATCACCTCGCCACCGCCCTGCTCGGCAGCGCCGATTCGAGCGGCGACGGCCGCGTGACGCTCAACGAAGCGTACGGCTGGGCCTACGAGCGTACGGTGGCGAGCACCGCCGACTCTGCCGCCGGCCCGCAGCACCCGACGTTCAGCTTCGATCTCGCGGGCAACGGAGATCTGGTGCTCACCGACGTGATGGAGCGCCGCGAAGGTCTGCACCTTCCGCAGGCCGCGCCGCAGGGCCCGTACTTCGTCATCGACTCCCGCGGCGTGATCGTCGCCGAGACCGTGAAGCTCGCCGACCCACGGCTCATCGCGCTTCCCCCCGGCACCTACAAAGTGAAGCGACGACTCCCCGATCGCCTGCGCGTCGGTGAGTTCACGATCACCGCCGGGCAGATCTACACGCTCGACGAATCGACGCTCGAGAACGCGAAGTTCACCGACGACCCGGTCAAGGGCACCGGCATCAGCAAGACCTACAGCAGGCACTGGAGCCTCTCGGCGTTCGGTCAGTACCAGGCGGTCTTCGATCGCCCCACGTCCAACGGCGGCTACTTCCCTTCTGCGCCCGCGGTCGGCGGTGAAGTCACGGTGCACAACATCATCGGCCGGGGCTTCGGGCTGGGCATCGACGCCGGCTATGGGTGGACCAGCAACACCGTGAACGTGGAGCTGGTCGGCCTGCTCCCCTACGACTACTCGCTGGTCACCATCGGTGCGTCGGCCATCTACGAGTGGTTCCAGGAAGGCCGCTGGATTCCGTTCGTGGGCCTTCACCTCGCGTTCAACATCATGAGCCGCTCGTTCGAGGACACCTCACTCGCGGCCCAGAACTATTCGATCTTCACGCCCGGAATCGTCGCCGGGCTGAAAGTGCGCATCGCGGGGAACTTCTCCGTCATCGGCCGGGCGCGCGTGCACTACCTCCATTACAACGTCGACGAGACGCGCAGCCTGGGGAACGCCGATTTCGGTCTGCTCCTCGACTACGAGTTCAGGGACTGAGCGATGCGAACTCTCTTCTTCAGCGTGCTCATGGTGTCGTTCGCCGGCTGTGGCGGCGACTGGTCGAACAATGATCTCACCTTCGCCAACGCGCTCCCCCGGCGCGAAGATCTGCGCGCCAGGTTGCCGACCTCGGCGACGCAACCGCTCGGTGGTGACGGAACGCGTCGCGACGGGTTGATGGTCGGCGATCCCTCGAGCGCGTGGAACCAGACCGTCAAAGCAGCGAAGGACTACAACACCGTGCTCGACACGCTGCTCGCGTTCGTCGACCAGATTCGGGCGGTGCCGCCGACGACGCGTACGAAGAACTCGCGCACGTGGGGGCCCTACGCAGATCAGAACAACGAAGGCCGCCAGGTGCAGGCGATCATCACCCGCGTCGACGAAGCGAACTTCGAGTGGAAGATCCAGTCGCGGCCCACCACCGGCGACTGGCTGACGGTGTTGAGCGGCGAGTACAACGCGACGATGAGCACGCGCCGGGGCCAGGGCACCGTGCTGGTTGACGTGAAGAGCTTCCGTGAAGAGTTGAAGGTCGACGACAACTTCAAACAGCTCGATGCGATCTCGGTTGGGTACATGACCGACAGGTGGCCGCAGCGGGTCGAGATGCTCTTCACCTTCCGCCCCGGTGCGGTCAGCGGCCTCTCCCAGGTCGGGTACACCTCACGACTTCAAGAAGACGGTTCGGGGGCGATTCGCTTCGTCTACGACCGGCCGAGCGACGCCAACGTCACGCAGCTCGAAGTGAACGCCGCGTGGAAACCGACGGGCGAAGGCCGCGCGCTGGGTGAAGTCACGAAGGGCACGTTCACCGGCTTCACCATCACCGAATGCTGGGGCACCAACTTCCTGCTCACGCACTACGCGGAGAGCTGGCCGACCGGTGAAGTGAACGGCCCCAGTTCGTCGTGCGTGTCGATCGACGGGCTCTGAGTTCAGGGAACTTCCACGCAGAATGCGCGGTTGCGATGCAGGTCGGTCGCGAGGATCGTCCCATTCGCGAACGGCGGCGGTTGCGGGGTCACGCGCGTCGTCCAGCTCGTGCCGTCCCAGGCGATGGTGCTGTTGGCGTTGGCGTCGCCGGTGTACCCGCCGAACGCCAGCATCACGCTGCCGATGGGGTCCCACGTCATGCCGTGAAACGCGCGCATCGGCACCCCCCCGCTGCTGCGCTGCACCCAATCACCACCGTCCCATTCCCAGGTATCGGCGAGCTGCTGGTGAAACGAGAAGTCGTTGGTGCCTCCGAACATCAGCACGCGTCGTCGGAGCGGATCCCACGCCATCGCGTGGAACTGGCGCGCTGTCGGTTTGTGCGCGGGGTGCATTTCGATCCAGTTGCGACCGTCCCATTCCCACGTGTCGTCGAGGTGCCCTGTGGCGAGGCCGCCGAACAACACCGCGCGACCGCGACGCTCGTCGAAGGCCATGGCGAAGCCGACGCGCGTCGGAGGTGAGGTGGTGGGCCGTCGCTCGCGCCAGGTCGCGCCGTCCCATTCCCAGGTGTCGTTGAAGCCCTGCCCGCCGAACAGCAACACCGTGTTGTGCTGCGTGTCGGTGACCAGCTGATAGCGCTCGCGATCGGGCGGCGTCGCGGGCGGCAGGTGCAACGACCAACGTTGGCCGTCCCAACCCCACGTGGTGTTCGTGCTTCGCGGCGCGCTCCCGAGCATCAAGGTCTCTCTGGTGATCGGGTCCCACGCCACCGACGCTTCGTGCGGTGACGCGTTGAGCGGCAGCCAGGTGTTGGTGCACCGGCCGGTCGCAGGTCTCGCGCGCGACGTACACGTGCCACTGATGCACACGTCGACGGAGCTGACGCGGCAGTCGTCAGGCCCGCACAACGTGCCGTCGATCTCGTCGGTGAAGCCGCAGCCCGAAGCGTCGTCGCACAGCGCTGACACGGGCCGGGCGCCGCGGGGCACATGCGCGGCACGTGCGAACAACCCGCCGCCTCCGAGCACACGCCGACGGTGCACACGGTGTCGGGACAGTTCTTGAGCGCCCCGATGCACTCGCCATTCACGCACTGGCCGTCGACACAACCGGTCTCACACGACGTTCCGTCAGCCGCGGTCGTCGTCACGCACGCGCCACTTTCCGCGCCGAATCGAATGCCGACGCACGGTCGCGACGGCTCGCAGGTCAGCGGTGGAAGACCTGAGCCTGACACCGCGACGGCGACGGTGTTCACCTGCAGCACGGCGCTGACTTCCCTGTCTGCGACCGGCGTGAACGTCACCACCAGCTCTGTGCTTTCACCGCCTGCGAGCTCGAGCTCCGAAGGCGAAACAGAGAACGCCCCATCGACCGTCGCCGTCACCGCGCGTCGCGTTCGAGAGGGGTTGTCGACGCGCAACGTCAGCCGCGACGACGCACCGACGAAGGTTGGCGAGAAGTCGAGTCGCGCCGGTTCGACGCGCAGCGCGTCTTCACCGACCATGTCGAGCGGCCCCGCGCAGCGGCAACCCGCGAGGCACAGCGCCAACACCAGCATCGTCGAGAACCGCACTGTCATGAGCGCGGCACGCTAGGCGACCCCACGGCCCGCACCCGACAAACCTCCACAAATCCGAGCGTCAGATCAGCGAATCGGCGAGCGCCTGATCGATTCCGGTCGGGTCGGCGCCTGCGGCAGGCGTGAGGGCCTCGATGGCTTCGTCGTGGCGGCCCAGAGCCACCAGCGCGCTCCCCAGCTGAAGTTCGGCCTGCGCACGAAGCTCCGGATGATCGCGGGCGACGCGGCGGAACGTGCTGGCAGCTTCCGCGTAGCGCTCTTCACGCATGAAGCGATGCCCCGCCTCCCACGCGAGCTCCCGGAAATCGGTGCCCGTTACGTAGACGAAACCGAGACGGCCGGTGCCAGTCGACGAAGTGCCCCGAAGCAGCGTGACGATGCTCATGCCCCGGTTACGGCGACCAAATTCAGACGAGAGAATATTGGTTTGCGGACACCTGGAACGTGTTGCCTCGGTAGCAATCACGGCTCGAGACGCTGACGAACCGCAACGAGACGGCACCACATGGCTACGCGTGCCGCGCAATGTGCGACCACATTGGCGACGCTCTGCGACACGTGTTCAACGGCTGACGGCCTTCTCCGTCGCGCGCAGCAGCGGTTCTGCCGACACAGGGGCACCCGCGGCGTTCACCATCCACGCATCGGGCGTCACCATGCCGAACTTCGCCATGCGTTCGATCTCGGGCCCGATCTTTCCGGTCTTGCGCACCTGCTCCTCGATCTGGAACGCGATGAGGTGACCCAGCGGGTAATTGAAGAGGTACATCGGGTAGCTGATCATGTGGGAGTAGATGCCGAGCAGCGGCGTGTCTTTTCCGCCCAGCACCGGCGCGCAGTACTGGTTCCAGATCTTCTGGGAGATCTGCACCGTCGCTTCACGCAGCTGCTTCGGCGTCGCCTTCGGGTGCGCGTACATCCAGTGCCACACCTCGATGTCGACCAGCGCCACGGCGGCGATCTCCCACGTCATCCAGAAGTCGTTGAGAACGCGCAGCCGCTCGGCTTCGGCGTCGGGCCTGGGCAGGCCGAGCAGCTCGAGGTCTTTGGCCTGGAACACGAACGCGATGGCTTCGGTGAAGGCGGTGTTGGGCACGCCCGTGAGCAGCGTGTTGTCGACGTCGTAGAGCGAGAAGACCTGCTCGACGTTGTGACCCAGCTCGTGCACCGCGATGTTGAACCCCTTGTAGTTCATGCCGTCTTTTTCGACGCGCGTGCGCAGGTGCGGGAAATCGCCACGCCGCGCGGCCTGCATGGCGTGACCTGCGCCCCGTGACGGGTCGACCACGATGCGCTCCGACAAATACTTCGCGCGCTCCGGCGAGAAGTTGAGCGACTGCAAGATGCGGGGAATGTCTTTCGCGAAGGCCTGCGCCGTCGGGTACCTCGCGCGCACCTTCGCGTCGAGCTCGGTCTCGGGAATCGAGCCGCGCGCCAGAAAGCCGTTGAACCAGAGATCGGTGGGCTCAAGCTTGCGGCCCAGCTTCTTCTCCATTTCAGCCGCGACCTTCGGCACCAGCGGGCTCGCCAGCACCGACGTCAGCAGCGCCTTGATGCGCGCCTCGGGGAGCTCGGCGCCCATCGCGAACGCACGCTCGATCGCCGTCGGAGCCGAAGGCGAGAACGGGTCGGCCTTCTTCTGCGCGTTGAAGTTGGCGAGGAACTTCGCGTACCGAACGTCGGCTTCCGGCGCCTGCGACACCTTCGCGTCTCGCTTCGGCGCGTCGGCTTCGATGTCCTGCGCGGCGGTCACGGCGTTCGTGAACGGGTTCCAATCGACATGCGGGTTGTCGATGACCACCGCGGGGATCGTCTGGGTGACGATGCGCTCCATCACCTTGATGATCGTGCGCTGCTTGGCGAGGCCGTTCTTGTCCGCGTAGTTGGCTTTCAACTCGTCTCGAAGATTCCAGTGGGAGATGAGCCGCTTACCCGACGGAAACAGGCGCTGACCGTCTTCGGCCAACACGTGGTGCATCCACAGGTTGTACTCGGCGATGTAGAGGTCGGCGGCGGCCTGCGCGCTGGTGATCTCCTGCTGCACCGCCGCGGGCACGCGCCGCGCAAATCGCCCGGTCAACCGCGCCTGCGCCCACTGCGCCCGGCTCCAGTCTTTGCCGGAAAGACGCTCCTCCAGGGTCGTCAGCGGAAAGTTGAGCAGCGCAACAAAGGCAAGCTTGTTGGCAAAGAGGTCTTCGACGACGTGCGCCGACGGGTCGTACGCTGCAAAAATGGAATCGACGTCGAGCAACGGCCCCGAGTCGAGCTCCTGAGGCCCGCGCCAGTCGCGGCCGATCTCCAGCAGGTGCCCGTCGAGCTGCTCCAGGTGCCCTTCAAAGCGTTCGAGGGTGCGCTCGAGCAGCACCGGGTCGACGATGAAGTGCTTCCTGGCGAAGGCCGGCAGGTCGCCGTCTTCCGGCTTCCACAGCGCCGCCACCTGCTTGACGCCGCGCTCGATGCGGGCGCGCTGCGCTTCTCCGTGCTGTTTCACCAACTCGGCTTCGAGGGGCTTCGTGTTCATCGGGGCGGCGGCCAACAGCAACGGGAGCAGCAACATGGTTCGTCAGTCTCCGGACAGACGACGACCCGGTAAGGTCCCCCCCACCGGGTCGCGTAAGTACTTCATGATTCAGGTGATGCGGATCAGACGCCGCGAACGTTCTGAGCCTGCAGACCCTTCGGTCCACGGGTCACGTCGAACTCCACCTTCTGACCCTCCTGGAGGGTGCGGAACCCGTCCATGGTGATCGCGGTGTGGTGGCAGAACACGTCCTCGCCACCGCCGTCCTGCGTGATGAACCCAAAGCCCTTCGCGTCGTTGAACCACTTCACAGTGCCAGTAGCCATATTCGTCAATCGTCCTTCAGTTGCCCCGCCCGACAATCAGGAGGGAGGCCCGCTCATAGGTGACGGGTATGCGCATTGTCCACCCACACCTTTCACTTTTGCAATGTGACTGTGACCGTCTTGTCGCGGTGCGTAAGTCTCACCAGCCGCAGCTCTGGCCCTTGTTCTGTTCCTTCAACCAGCCCTGCAACGGCGCGAAGTATTCGAGGATCGCGGTGGCATCCATCTGGCGCTCGCCGGTGAGCGTCTGCAGCGCGTCGGGCCACGGCTTGCTCGAGCCCATCGCCAGCATGGCCTTCAACTTCGCGCCGGCTTCCTTGTTTCCGTAGATGCTGCAGGTGTGCAGCGGGCCGGTGTGGCCGGCGGCCTTGCACATGGCGCGGTGGAACTGGAACTGAAGGACCCGCGCGAGGAAGTAGCGCATGTACGGCACGTTCGCGGGGATGTGGTACTTCGCGCCCGGGTCGAAGAAGTCTTCTCCGCGCTCACCGCCGGCCGGCGCCACGCCCTGGTACTTCAGCCGCAGTGCCCACCAGTGCTTGTTGTAGTCGGCGGGCTTCACCTTTCCGCTGAAGACGTCCCAGCGCCACTGGTCGATCATGCGACCGAACGGAAGGAACGCGATCTTCTCGAGGGAGTCCTTGAGCTGAACGTTGATGAGGCCCTTCTGGTCCTTCGGCAGCGCGTCGAGCAGCTTGAGCGACTTCAGGTACTCGGGCGTGATCGACAGCGTGAGCGCGTCACCGATGGCCTCGTGGAAGCCGTCGTTGGCGCCCTGCTGAAAGAGCACCGGCTTCGTGTAGTAGTTCATGAAGTAGTAGTCGTGACCGAGCTCGTGGTGGACGGTGATCAGGTCCTCCTCGTCGATCTTGATGCACATCTTGATGCGCAGATCGTTGGCGAAGATCACGTCCCACGCGCTGGCGTGACAGACGACCTCACGATCGCGCGGCTTGGTGAACTGGCTGCGCTCCCAGAAGGTCTCGGGCAGCGGGTCCATGCCGAGTGACGTGAAGAAGTTCTCGCCGAGCTTCACGAGCTTCTTCTCGTCGTACTTCTGGGCCTTGAGGTTCCTGGTCACGTCGAGCGACGGTTGCCCCGCGTACGGCTCGACGAGCGGGTACACGTTGGCCCATTCCTGCGCCCACATGTTGCCCAGCAGATGCGCGGGAATCGGGCCGTTGGCGGGCACCTTGTCGGCGCCGAACTTCTTGCTCAGGCGGCCGCGCACGTAGCAGTGCAGATCGTCGTAGAGCGGCTTGACCTGCGCCCACAGGCGGTCGGTCTCCTTCTCGAACTCGGCGGGGCTCATGTCGTACGCCTGACGCCAGAGGTCGCCGAGGTCCGGCGCGCCGAACTCCTTGGCGCCTTCGTTCGAGAGCGCCACCAACTTCTCGTAGTGCGGGCGCATCTCCTTCGCGGTGGCGTGCCAGCCCTGCCAGGCGTCGAGCATCTCGTCGTAGCTGGGGCCCTTCTTGTCGCCGATCTTTCCGAGCACTTCAGAGAGCTGCTGGAGATCGCGGCACTCCTCTTTTCCACCCTTCCCCGGCTTGCAGTACTTGCCCTTGCCATAGAGGCCTTCGAGCTTCGCCGCCGTCGCCGCGAGCTGCGCGCGCTTGTCGGCGTTCGACGGCGCCGGCAACGAGGTCGAGAGCCGGAGCAGCAGCAGCTGACGTTCGGTCTCGGGGTCGAGCTTGAGGCCCTTGAAGCGCTGCGCGTCTTTGGTGGCCTGGGTGAGGTAGGCCATCACGTCTTCGTTGAGCGCGGCCGCGTTCCGCTCGGTGTCGTCGGTGATGTAGGTCGACTTGATCCACTCGGCGGTCGACTGGCGCACCCAGAGCTTGCGCAAGTCGGCGTCGACCTTCTTCACGAAGGCCTTCGCTTCGTCGACGGTGGGTGCTTTCGCTGCAGACGCTGCCGGGGCCTGCGCTGCGGTCAGCGCAAGTACACAGAGGAGTGCGTTCATGCGCCGCGAATTACGGCAGCTGCGGCAATGAGTCGAGCGCTACGACCAGCTTCGTCTCGGGCTCGGTCGCAGAGAGATCGACCTGCAGCGTGCGCCGCGCGCCTGACGCTTCCTGCAATTCGAGCTGGTGCTTGCCGGACTGAACGAAGACCGCCACCGGCGTGGTGCCCAACGTCATCTTGCCGAGGAACACGGTGGCCGGCCGATCGGTGTCGAGCGAGAGCTTCACCATGGCGCTGGGCGCCTGCGTGGGTTGCATGCGCTTGATGACGAACGCCCCGCCGGCACCACCGATGACGAGCGCGATAACCGCGGCGAAGAACAGCGGCAGCTTCGAAGCGGCCTGCGGCGGCGGCGTGGGCGTGGGCGTGGGGCGGCGGAGGTTCTGCTGCGACTCGCGCGGAATGGAGGGGCGTCGCGGGTCGGTGGGCGCCTCGCTGACCTTCGGCATCGACCGCATCGAGCTGCCGGGAATGATGCGCGTGGCCTGCGGTGCTTCGTCTTCGTCGTCGAACAGCTCGTTCGACTTGAGCCCCGCGGTGAGCGGTGCAGACGGAGGTGGCGTCGCAGGCTTCGGAGGCGCCATCACCGGGCGGCCCGGATCGGTCGCGACTTCCCGGTAGGGATCGGTCGGCGGCTGTGGCGGCGGCCGGCGATCTCCGAGCGGCTGACCGCCGATCATGGTGCGGGCGGCTGCCGAATCATCGTCGTTGAGCTGCTGCTTCGAGATGGGCCCACGCGTCACGATGGTGCGAACTTCCGGGTACGACGGGCTGCGCTGCGGAATGCGCGCGACGAGCTTCTCGATGTCTTTCTGGCGGGCCGCGAAGCGCTCTTTGGTGAGCTCTGCGCAGCGCTCACGCGTCCACGCGGTCGAACCGGCGGCCAGCGAGAGGTCGCGAATGAGCTCGGTGGCGTTCTGGTACCGCTTGTCGAGCTTGCGCTCGAGCATGCGCATGACGACCGAGTCCAGCGCTCGGGGCACGCGCCGGTTCACCTGCGAGGGAATCGGGATCTCGCCCTCGTAGACGGCAGCCATCTCCTGCCCGGGGTTGCCCTTGTAGAAGAGGCGTTTGCCGGTCAGCAGCTCGTGGAAGATCGTGCCCAGCGAGAAGAGGTCGGAGCGCGGGTCGAGCTCTTTGCCGATGGCCTGCTCGGGCGACATGTACGCGGTGGTACCGCGAACCATGCCGGCCTGGGTTCGGCGCTCGGAACCCTTGGCGCGCGCGATGCCGAAATCGAGCACCTTGGTGTTGCCGTCGAAGTCGACCATCACGTTTCGTGGCGTGACGTCGCGGTGCACGATGGGCTGCGGCTCACCACGCGCGCTCTTGTGCTGATGCGCGTGACCGAGCCCTTGCGCGGCTTCACGAATGACCGAGATGGCGAAGCCCAGCGGAACCGGCTCCTGCCGCGCGGTGTAGGCCTCGACGATCTCCTCGACGTTCGCGCCGGTGATGAACTCGATCACCAGCAGCACGTCTTCGGCGTCGTTCTCGAGGTCCATCACCTGGGCCACGTTCTGGTGGCTCAGGGTGGCGGTCATCTTCGCTTCGTCGAGCAGCATCTGCAGCGCGTTGGGGTCTTCGCGCTGCTCGTTCAAGATGCGCTTGATGACGACGGGCCGGCCGACGAACGGCCCCGCGCGCGCAAAGCCGAGGAAGATCTCAGCCATGCCGCCGACCGCCAACCGGCACAGCACTTCGTACTTGCCGAAGCGCTTCCCGGTGAATTCGTCAGTGGTCCATTTCATCGAGCGAGGCCGCGGAGCTTAGGGCCCCGCGTTCCGCCCAGAAAGAAATCAGCGCTGCTGGCGGCGCTCGCCGACCAACGTTTCGATGCGGTGCACCACCTCCGACAACGGCAAGTGGGTCGAATCGACCTTCACCGCGTCGTCGGCAGGTTTGAGCGGCGCGACGGCGCGCTCCGAATCGTCCTTGTCGCGCTTGTTCTGATCGGCGAGCACCTGGTCGACCGGCTTCTCGGCGCCCTTCTGGTACAGCTCTTCGAAGCGGCGTTCGGCGCGGATCTTCGGGTCGGCGAAGAGGAAGACCTTCAGCTCGGCGTCGGGGAACACCACGGTGCCGATGTCGCGCCCTTCGAGAATCGACCCGTGCTCGGCGGCCAGCGCGAGCTTCCGTTGCAGGCCCAGCAGTGCGTCACGCACCACGGGCTGTGAAGACACCTGGCTGGCGGCGAGCGAAATGTCAGGCGTGCGAATGGCGTCGGAGACGTCTTCGCCGTCGAGGAACACGTGGTTCTTGTCCTCGACCATCTTGAAGGTGACCTTGAGCCCTTCGAGCACCGTCGCGAGCGCGGCCACGTCGTCGAGCGCCACCCCGCTCCGCCGGGCCTTGAGCGCGACGCAGCGGTAGATGGCGCCGGTGTCGACCAGCGTGAAGCCCAGGCGCAGCGCGAGGATCTTCGAGACCGACGACTTGCCGGCACCGGCAGGCCCGTCGATGGCCACGATGAACGGTCGCGTCACTTACTTGCCCAGGAACGCGCCGAGCGCGCGGAACTTGTTGTAGCGATCGGCGACCAGCTGCTTGCCGTTGAGCTTCTTCAAGTCTGCGAGGTTCTTGCGCAGCGCCGTGCCGAGGTTCTTCGACATCGCCACCGGGTCGCGGTGCGCGCCACCTTCGGGCTCCTTGACGACCTCGTCGACGATCTCGAGCTTGAGCAGGTCGGTCGCGGTGAGCTTGAGCGCCTCGGCCGCCTTGTCGGCGCGCGTGGCATCGCGGAAGAGAATCGACGCGCAGCCCTCGGGCGAGATGACGGAATAGATCGAGTACTGGCACATCAGCACGCGGTTGCCGACGCCGATGGCCAGCGCACCACCCGAACCGCCTTCACCGATGACCGTCGAGATGATCGGCACTTCGAGGCCCGACATCACCTCGAGGTTGGTGGCGATCGCTTCAGCCTGACCGCGCTCTTCGGCGCCGATGCCGGGGTATGCGCCGGGCGTGTCGATGAAGGTGAAGATCGGGCGCTTGAAGCGGTCGGCGAGCTCCATCAGGCGCTTGGCTTTGCGGTAGCCCTCGGGGCGCGGCATGCCGAAGTTGCGGAGCATGTTCTCCTTGGTGCTCCGGCCCTTCTGGTGACCCATGACGAGCACCGGCTCACCGTCGAGGCGCGCGAAGCCACCGACGATGCTGGGGTCTTCGGCGAACAGGCGATCGCCCGCGAGCTCCGCGAAGTCGGTGAAGATGTTGGCGACGTAGTCAGAGAAGTACGGCCGCGCGTTGTGCCGCGACAGCTGCACCACCTGCCAGCGAGAGAGGTCGCTGAAGATCTCTTCCTGGAGCTTCCTGGCCTTCTTCTCGAGGCGGCCGATCTCGGCGCCCATGTCGACAGCGCCGGAGGACGACAGCGTCTTCAGTTCGTCGATCTTCTTCTCGAGCTGCAGCAGCGGACGCTCGAACTCGAGCGCGTGGGCAATGTTGAGAGCCATGTCGCGCGTGGTCTCGTTCACTGAAGCCCCGAGGTCAAGCGTTCGCAGATGACGCTCTGAGTTGAAATCGCGGGCGGTGGTGGTGACTTGTCGGACCATGAAACTGCCGAGCGACAGTGAGATCCCCGAGGCGTTCCGGTTGGGCAGCCCCATCGAGCAGCGCAAATGGTTGCTGGGGGGCAAGTTGGTGCAGTGGAACGGCCCGTTGAACGACGTGCTGTCACCGGTCTGGCAGTCGACGCCCGATGGCCCGAAACCGCGCCTGCTGGGCAGTACGCCGCTGCTGACGACGAAGGAATCACTCGAGGCGCTCGACGCAGCCGTGAAGGCCTACGACCACGGGCGCGGCGAGTGGCCCACGATGTCGGTGCAGAACCGCATCGATCACGTCGAGAAGTTCGTCGTGGCGATGAAGGCGAAGCGCGCCGAGGTGGTGAAGCTCTTGATGTGGGAGATCGGCAAGACGCTCAAAGACTCCGAGAAGGAGTTCGATCGCACCGTCGACTACATCGTCGATTCGATCAACGCGCTCAAGGAGATCGACCGCACCTCGGCGAAGCTGGTTCAGGAGCAGGGGATCATGGGTCAGGTGCGCCGCGTGCCGCTCGGCGTCGCGCTCTGCATGGGCCCGTACAACTACCCGCTCAACGAGACGTTCAGCACGTTCATCCCTGCGCTGCTCATGGGCAACGCGGTGATCCTGAAGCCGGCGAAGTTCGGCGTGTTGTTGATGCGGCCGTTGCTCGAGCCGTTGCGTGATTCGTTCCCGCCGGGCGTGGTGAACGTGATCTACGGCCGTGGCCGCGAGACGGTCGGCGCGTTGATGGAATCGGGGAAGATCGACGTGCTGGCCTTCATCGGCACCAACAAGGGCGCGCGGGAATTGAAGAAGATGCACCCGCTCCCGCATCGACTGAAGGCGGTGCTCGGGCTCGATGCCAAGAACATCGGTGTGGTGATGCAGGACGCGAACCTCGACGAGGCGGTCAGCGAGTGTCTGCTCGGCTCGTTGTCGTTCAATGGTCAGCGCTGCACGGCGCTCAAACTGCTGCTCGTGCACAAGAGCGTCGAGAAGGCGTTCACCGAGAAGTTCAGCGCGGCGGTGTCAGCATTGAAGTTGGGCCTGCCCTGGGAAGCCGGCGTGTCGATCACGGCGCTCCCGGAACCGGGCAAGACCGAGTGGCTCACCGAGCTGGTGAAAGACGCGACGTCGAAGGGCGCCCGCGTGGTGAATGCTGACGGCGGGAAGATCGACGGGTGGTACTTCACGCCAGCCGTCGTGGGCGGCGTGACCAAAGAGATGCGGCTCTTCCACGAAGAGCAGTTCGGGCCCGTGGTCCCCATCGGCACCTACGACGACGATCAAGAGGCCATCGACGCGATCGTCGAGTCGCCCTTCGGTCAGCAGGTCTCGCTGTTCGGCAAAGACCCGGAGCGCCTCGGCCGCTTCATCGACGCCTGCGCGCACCAGGTCGGCCGCATCAACTTGAACGCGCAGTGCCAGCGCGGGCCCGACACCTTCCCGTTCAACGGTCGCAAAGACTCAGCGGAAGGCACGCTGTCGATTCACGACGCGCTCCGCGTGTTCTCGATTCGTTCACTCGTGGCCACGAAGGCCACGGACGCGAACAAGAAGATCGTCCGCGAGATCTTGAACGACCATCACTCGACGTTCCTGAGCACCGAGTTCATCTTGTGACGAAATGAAAACCGCTCCCCGCGAGAACGCAGGGAGCGGTCGGTACTCGAGGAACCAGGCTGCGAACTACGCGGCCTTCGACTTCAGGATCGCCGCCGCGGCGTACCAGCTGGTGCGGAAGCCCTTGAGCTCACGCAGACCCGCCGGGTGACGACCCAGCGCCGGCGCCATGGTGACCGGCAGGCCGATCTTCTTCTCGACCAGCTTGGCGACTTCGAGCTCATTCTTGCGACGCTCTTCGGTGACCGGGCACGTGGTCTTCGGTAGCACGCGGTTCACGAGCACGCGCTCGACCGGCAGCTTCTGCTCCTTGAGGTTCTCGACCAGGCGCTCGGCCGCCGGCACCGAGAGCTCTTCACCGCGCGTGACCACGATGAAGCGGCACTCGTTGGGGTTGAGGATCGCCTTCTCGAAGCGCGCGATGTGGTTCAACTGACCTTCGACCCACGCGAGCAGCGCAGCGCCGCCCTTCGCCTTGTATTTGGTGGCGATGGCCTGAATCGCACCGAACCAGGGCTTCGCGATCGCCGGCAGCTCGAGCACACGAATCGAGTTCGACGACGGCGCCGGGTCGATCACGATGCGCTTGAAGCGCTCCTGCACCAGCGCGTCGGTCAGCGCCGTCATCGCCGCCAGCTCGTCCATGCCGACCGGCGCCGCGTCGAGCAGGTTGCGGAAGATCTCCTTGTCGACGGCGAACTGCTCGCCCTTCGCTTCCGGGCCGAACATGGGCTCGGCGAGCTCGCGAATCTTCTTCTTCAGGTTCCCGAACCAGTTCGCGAAGTCGATCTCGCGCGCGTACAGACCCTTGGTGCCCTTCACCTGCGTCTCGGTGTCGGTCAGGCGGCTCTGCAGCACGTCCGACAACGAGTGCGACGGATCGACGGAGATGAGGAGCACCGGCCCCTCCTTCTCAGTGAGCGTCACGGCTGCGGCAGCGGCGCACGAGCTCTTGCCCACGCCACCCGAGCCCACGAAGAAGATGAAGCGCGTCGGAGGAATCGGCGGCGCAGCCATCGGCGGCATCGACGGCGCACGGACCAGCGCGGGCGGCGCTTCGGCCGGCGAGAACTGCAGCGCCTTGGTCTCCTTGCCCGTCGACCACTCCTTGGCGAACTTCTTCACCTCGTCGAGGCCGCGCGGGCCGACGATGCGGCGCTGCACCAGCTCGAGCTTCGAGGTGAGCGTCGCGTACTTGCGCACGTGCGGCGCCTGCAGACCGCGACGGTTCTCGACCTCGCGGCTGCCCTTCCCGTCTTCGATCATGTCCGCGATGATCTCGAGCACGGGCACGCCGCGCTCCTGCAACCCCTTCACCAGGTTCTTGATCTGCGACTCACCGACGGGCTCGGCGACGGCGCATACGTGAACGCCGAAGCGCTTCACGTCTTTGAGCAGCGCGTTGACCGCGTCGGCCTTCGCCGCCAGCTCGTCGACCGGCGTGGCCGGGCGCACCGCGTTCTTCGACGGGCGGAAGGTGCGCTCGGCGCGAATGTGCGCGCACAGCCGGCGAACGTTGGTGGCGTGATCGAACAGCCGCAGCGCGTGCGTGGTCGACCAACCGTCGATCACCACGCGGTCGTACTCCTTCGCCTCCGCCAGCTCGAGCAGGTTGAAGAGGAAGCCGGTCTCACCGGCGTTCGCGAGGCTCGCTTCGAAGACCTTCTTCAGATCGTCTTCACCGAGGACCTGGCCCTTGACCGCCGCCGCCATCAGCTGCGGCTTCGCGAACTTCACGTACGCATCGGCGTAGGCAGCCCAGTCGGCTTCAGCCGCGAACAGACCGCCGTTGCCCTTCCCCGGGAAGAGCCTGGTCGGCTTGGTGCCGAGCTTCTTCTTGATGAGGTCGGCCATGCCGCCCGGGTTCTCGAGCGACAACAGCAGGATCTTCTCTTTGCCGTTCGCCTCCAGCAGGTTCAACGCGAACGCGGTGGCCAGCGTGGACTTGCCAGCGCCGCCCTTTCCGGCAAAGAAGTGGATCACGGGTCCGTTGCTCATTCGATTTCGACGCCTTCCTGAAAGTGGCCTACCGGGGAATGGTGGGTCCTGCGCACGACTTGCCCGGTCCTTGAAGGGCGCGGAGTTTCCTCGAACGCGCGTTGTCGGTCAAGGTAAGAGCCTCTGATTTTCAGGGGTTCTGCAACTCACCCCGCGTGTACTGACGAACGTCATGACGCGCGGGTTTCATGAACGTGATCAACGAGTTGACCCCCTTCTCGGGCAACGTTTCACCGCACGTCATGATGTCCGCGGCTGCGTAGCCATGCTCCGGCCACGTATGAATGGACAGGTGGCTCTCCGCCACGAGCACCACGACTGACGCTCCGTGCGGCGTGAAGTGGTGCTTCACGGAGCCCAGAATCGTGACGCCGGCGTCGCGCGCGGCCTGCAGCAGCCCCGCTTCGAGACGGTTCACGTCATCGAGGAGCGCCGGTTCGACGCCCCACAGCTCGATGTGTACGTGGGTGGCGAGCGCGCTCATGCGTAGCGCTTGCGGACGAGGAAGACGATCGCGTCGCGCGCGGAGCCTTCGGTGTAGCCGAAGCGGTTGATCATCTCGTCCATCGTCGACTTCACCTGCGCCTGCTCCTTGCTCGAGAGCTGCCCCTGCTCGTTCGAGAAGACCTTCAAGATGTTCTCGACGTTGCGCTTGAGCTGCCGCTTCCGCTCTTCGAAGAAATGGTCGGACAGGCGCTTGAAGAGGTCGGGGAAGATCTTCGCGTAGTCGACGGCGCCTTCCGGGTTGTCGATGCGCCACGCGCCGATGCTGGCGATGAGCGAGCGGCGGAACTCACCGGCGTCGTTGCCCCGCGGCATCACGAAGCTCTCGAACTCGGTCATGCGCGTTTCGTCGGGTTTCTCCTGCGCGCCGGTGTGTTTGTTCTGCACGCGCTCGCCCTTCACCCACGCAGACACCGTCTGCACGTAGCGCTCGAAGAGCTCGGCGTATTGAGCCTCACTCACCAGGCCCATCGACTCGCGCACTTCACGATCGACCACGTCGAGGTAGTCGTTCTCGACGATGCGAAGGAACTCCGCGTGGTCGTGGTAGCCGTCGACGATCTCCTGCTGAAGGAACTCGTACACGCTCTTGTCGCGCGTGAGCGCCGTGAGCTCCTTGAGCACCGCGAGCGGGTGTAGCGAGTCGTGATCGCTCGACTGCGCGGCGTTGAAGAGCGCGGTCTTGATTTCACGCGCCGACGCACCCGTGCGGCCTTCGTAGTTCGGGTACGAGTCCGACTCCTCGTAGAGCGCGCCGACGAGCTTCTTGAGTTCCTTCTGCTGGTGCACCGTGAGCCGGTCTGGCGCCTGGCCATCCTGGTACAGCTTGAGCTTCTCCAACGGCGTCAGCCGCTCGACCAGCGGCCGCACGTCGACCGGGAACCGCTCGGCCAGGGGCTTCTTGAGGCGCGTGAGCACCGCCCAGATCGCCGCCACGCGCGTGGCGTGCGGAGCGACGTGACGGCCGACCGTGGTCGTCGTGACCTGCGCGTCGTACACCTCGCGCTCCACCTTCCAGCGGCGCAGATACGGCACACGAACGAGCTCGATGCGGCCCTTGAACGAAGCGAAGTCCGGCAGCTCCTTGAACGCCGCCAGATGCTTCTCGTTCGACGAGGCGATCAGCACCTCGTCGAGCTGCAGCGTCATGTGCTCGAGCGGCACCTCGCCGGTCTCCGAAAACCCCAGCAGGTACTTGAAGGTCTCCAGCGGCCGCTTGAGCAGATCGGAGTACTCGATGAGCCCGCGGTTGGCCGACACCAGCGGGCCGTTCGGCTGCAACAGCATCACGTTGTGCAACGCCGGCGGGAGGTTGGCCTGCGATCGATCCGCGGTGAGCTGGTGGTACGCGGCGTCGACGCTCATCTGCGGTTCGATGGTGAAGGTGCCCACCTGGTAGCGGCGCGAAATGTAGAAGCGCTCGACCTGCACGTGGCGCAGCACCTTGAGCCAGTCGCCCGAGTAGCTCATCAACAGCGCGTCGAAGATCTTCCGGCTGGTCGCCGAGAGCTCGCCTTCGAGCAGGTACGTCGGCGCGTCCTTGAGGAGCGCCTTGCGCTCCGCTTTGGGGATGAGGAACAGCGGGTGTTCACGCAGCGAGTTGGTGAGCCGCACGTCGATCGCTTCACCGTCGAGGTGCGCGAACGACGCCATGCCCTCGGTGCTGCCCCGCTCGCCGCCGAAGCCCATCGAGCCCTTGCTCAGCTTCTCTTTGGGGAAGACCCAGCTGAAGGAATACAGCGCGCCTTCAGGCGTGTGGCTGTAGCGCTCGAGCCCGCGCTTGAGACACTCGACGAGCGACGACTTCGCAGAGCCGTTGGGGCCGTGCAGCAGAATGAGTTTGTTGATGCGCCCCGAGCGCACGAAGTTGCCGATGAGCCGGTAGATCGCGTTCTGGACTTCTTCCTGGCCGGCGACGTGCGCTTCGCCTTCCCCGCCGTCGAAGACCTTGAAGCGACGAATGGGCCCGGTGGGGTGCGGAACCTGTTCGGTGCCGAACGAGTCGATCGCGTCCTTCAAATATCGCGCGGCGTTGCGCGACTGCTGCTGCGGCGCGGCGAGGTAGAGCTGCAGGTACTCCTCGAACGAGAGGAGCGACCGGTTCTTCGCGAAGTCACTGGAGACGGTGCTGCCAACGTCCTGCAGAAAGCGTCGCGCGTCCATGACGCGAGGCTATGCGCTTCGTCGGAAGCCGCGGCGAAAAACGCCCTGTCCGTTCTCAGCGTTGCGCGCGACGGCGAACGAGCAGCAGCCCGAGGAACGCGAGAATGGAGAGCGGCTCGGTACCCGCCGAGCAGCCGCAGCCATCGGTGATCTTTCGCGTGTCGGTGCCGGGCTCGACGCCAGTACCGGTGCCTCCGCCAGTCGGGAACGTCGTGCCCGTACCGCCGCCCATCGGCTGCTCCGTGCCCGCGTCGGGAACCTCGACGCCTGCATCCATTTCGATCACGCCCGCGTCGACCTCTTCCGCGCCTGCGTCGGGACTGCCCGCGTCGACTTCGGGCTGACCGGCATCAGGCATCACCGGGACCCCGGCATCAGGCGGCGGCATCGACGCGCAGCCATTGCCCATGATGCGCGTGTCCATCGTGCCGCGACCGTCGGTGGCGAAGTTGAACCAGGGGCCCCAGCGGTTCTTGTACGCCTGAATCTTGTTCATCATCGCCGGCGGAACCGTCGTCTCGCCCGGCTTGAGCACCACCACGAAGGCCACGCGCCAGCAGTTGCGCGCCGTCGGCACCGCGGGAATCCGAGCACCCATCGCGCGGATAATCTCGTCGGCGGTGACATCGTGCCGGGTGGCGTTCACCGTCGTGCCGCTCGCGTTGGCCGCCGGAGGAATGCTGTCGACGCCCTTGCCCGGATCAGACGGGTTCTCGAGCACCATCATCGGTGACACTTCGTTCGGCCCGCGCAGCCCCATGAGGTACTGATCGATCTCCGAGTACTTGCGCTGACAGCCCGCGAGCGTGAACGAGCCGTTGCCGTTGTCGGTGATGCAGCTGCCGTACATCACCGACCGTGAATCGGCCCAGGCGCTGTAGTGCTGGTTGGGCGAGCCCATGCCGCCGCCGCCTTCGCTGTTGCTCTCGGAATAGCCGCGAATGAAGTGCTGCCGGCCGCGGCCATCGTTTTGATCGAACTCCACACCGAGCAGCCAGTGATGGCCGTACTCGTGACCAAGCATCTCGATGCCAGTGAGGCTGTCGATGGGGATCGGCACGCCGATCGACGGACGCCACGCCGCGTCCGGGTTCGCGGGCAGCGGCTCCGAGCGCGGAAAGCCGGGAATGAACGCCGCGGTGCGACCCAGCGTGCCCATGAACACGCACTGGCTGACGCGAATGGAGTTGTACGTGTTGACGACCGGTGAGTTCGCGCGGCCGTACCCGCTGCCGTCCGCGCGGACCGGCGAGCCCTGCCACACATTCGAGAGATCGGTGATGTCCTCCGAGGTGCTGAAGCTGATGATGCCGTCGAACTCGTCGGCGAGACCGCCGGCACGGGCCGCGTTGAAGGCCGCTCGGCAGAACTGCTCCTGCGGGCTGGGGAAGATCACCGGGCTGCCCATGGTGGCCACCAGGTTCGTGATCGCGCCCTGCGGGTCCTGCACCACGACGATGTCGTTGGTGATCGTCACCTGCGAAAACACAGCCGTCGACATCGTCAGGACAGCCATCAGAACCACGCGCTCACGAAGCACCATGAAACCTCCGGCGGCAAAGGTTTGCGGCGTAAACCACAGTGTGTGTCAAGGGTGCAACCTCGCGTGGTCACTCGGGTTTTCCTCTCAGAACTTGAGAAAACGCGGCGCGGTGACTGGCGCTATACAGCCCGCGAAATGACTCGAGCGCTGCCCTTCCTGTGCGTCGTGATCTTGAGCGCGTGTCCGCCGGTCAACTCGACGCCATGCGCAGAAGACTCGGAGTGTCGCGCTGATCAGCGCTGTCGTCGCGGCGCGTGCGGGCCGCTGTGTCTCGACGACACCGAGTGCGGCGATCGCCAGGTCTGCCTCGCCAACGGCACCTGCGGAGAGCGCCCGGAATGCACGGTCGACACCGAATGTGCGTCGGGCTTCACCTGCAACGACGGTCGCTGTGCATGCGAAGACGACTCGGCGTGTGCTGCGAATCAACGTTGCATTTCGGGAACCTGTCAGACGCGGCCGCGTTGCACCGATGACGCGGACTGCATCGGCACCGGTGCCCGTTGCGAGGTGACGCAGGGCCTCTGCCTGCCGGTCTGCAACATGCCGCAAGACTGCGCGCCCACGCTCGATCCGCGCGTCGCGTTCGCGCTCTACACGTGTGACATGGGTACCTGCACGAGGCGCTGCACGCAGGACCTTCAGTGCGGTGGCGCCGGCCTCATCTGCCGCCTCGGGAAGTGTGCGAAGGCCGACTGTGACGACGCCGCTGACTGCCCGGCCGGCAAGTACTGCACGTCGGCCACGTTCGGTCGTTGCGAGACCTTCACCACGTGCACGCAGACCTCACAGTGCATGCGCAACTACGAGTGCCGCACGTTCAGCCAGACCGAATGCCCGCCCGGCTTCGACTGCTCGCAGTCGCTGTGCGTCGAGCTGCAACAGTGCCTGAGCGATTCAGACTGCGTCAGCGGCATTCCCGGCACGATGGGTTCTGAAAAGACCGGTTATTGCCAGGAAGGCCACTGCCAGCGCAGCGCTTCGTGCAACGTCGACCTCCAGTGCGGCAGCGACGCCATCTGCGTGGGCGAAGTGTGCGTACCGAACGTGTGTCGCGCGCATGCCGATTGTGGCGCGGGCAAGGCGTGCGTCGATGGCGCGTGCAGCACGGCTCCGGTACCGGCGGACATCAACGTGATGCGGCTGTCTCCGACGACCGGGTTCCTCATCGAAGGTGACACGTTGCAGCTCCGCGTCCTGGCGCTGCGCCTCGATGGAACGACGCACCCGATCGACGCTGCCGACTTCGAAGTGCAGGACGCGATGGGCATGCCCTCCACGCTCGCCACGGTGAGCAACGCTGGCGTGTTGAGCGCGGTGGCCGCGGGTGAAGTGCGCGTGCGTGCCGCGGTGACCGGCGCCAACGTGAAGTCGAACTTCGCGACGATTCGAATCATCCCGCGCGTGATGATGGGCCGCCGCGTGGTGGTGACCGACGCAGCGACGGGCGCTCCACTTTCAGGCGTGCTGGTGCGCGCGTGTCAGGGCGACTGTTCGACGCCCACAGACGTGACGACCACTGCCGACGGGCTTGCCGAGTTCCCGCTGCTCGACGCGCAGGCGGCGACGTTCACCGCTGTTCCCGTGGGGCTTCGCAGCGATGGGCTTCCGTCGCACGAGCGCGCGTCGGTGCTCGACACGACCGTGGTCGATCTGGCGCTGCCGTTGCGTGAAAACCCGGTTCGCAGCGCGGCCGGCTTCAGCGCGTCGGTGTCGTTCAACTACGTGAGCACCGCGGGCGCGTACTGGGCAGGCTTCGTGACCGCCTCGGCGAGCGACGTGCCTTCGCTGTCACCGCAGAAGCTGCTCGGTGAGAACTTCATGACTGAAGTCCCCGGCATCAATCAGCGCGTGCCGGTCCCCGGAGCGCTCGTCATCTACACCTCGCCGGGCCTCGGCATCCCCCAGGAGGTGAAGCCGCGTTCGCTCGCCTTCGCGCAGCCCGGCGTGGGCCGCTACGTGCAGTCGTGGGCCGGCCGCACGTCGCTCAACTCGGCACTCAATCTGCGTTCGATCGACGTGCTCTCGTACCTGGGCGCCTTCGACTACGCGCAAGACGATCGCGTGAGCTTCACTTCGAAGCCGTACGTGGCCGACAGCACCGACGTCGACAACGACGGGCTGTGCAGCGTGCCGAGCCGTTGCCCCATGGGTTCTGAAGACGTGCCCGACTACGCGCAGTTCACGCAGCTGGCGACGACCCCGCAGCGCCAGCAGAAGCTGCGCACCGAGGTCGTGGTTCCGAAGATCCCCGGCAACTTCGACACCGTGCTCGTCGCCTCGACCCTGTTCGAACAACGCGCCGGCATGCTGCCCACCGGCTTCGCGTCGAAGACCGCCGCCGCAGCCGGTCAAGACGGCTTGCGCGAGGTCGACCCGATCGTGGTGCGTGGTGGTTCTGCCTACAACGGCCTCGAGCTGGCCAACCCCGGGCTCTGGGCGGTGGCGGCGAACGCCGCTGGAAACGCCGTCAGCGCGCGACTGGTCAACCCTTCACACCTCGACAGCAAGGTGTTGTTGCGGCCATTCCTCCCCGCGCCTGCCGATGCGTCGTGGACACCCGGAACGCGCACCTTCAACCCCGGTCAGCCGGCGTGGGCGTCCGTCTATTCGAGCGGTGCAGAGCTCGGGCGCGTGAGCCTCATCGGCACCGACACGCGTCACGTTCTGTATTTCCCGATGCGGAACGGCCAGACGAGCATCGTGTGGCCAAGCGTCCCACCAGGTGGGCCCGGGCAAGACCCGACCCTGCAGAGCGCGACGAGCTTCGAGGTGGTGGCCGTCGATCTGATCTCTGGCGTGTCGATCGATCAGCTGCTCGACACGGCCGGCGTCACGCTCGCGAGCTGGCATCAGGTGATCGACGGCTACTCTCGCCTCGACAGATGAAAGTTCTCATCTACACTCCCGCGTCGTGAGCTCAGAACCGATCATCGGTATCGACCTCGGCACCACCAACAGCTGCGCCGCGTACGTCGATGGGTACAAGGACGGTCAACCGAACGTGAAACTCATCCCCTACAAGGGCGGCGAGTACACGATTCCTTCGATCTTCGCGATCGACGACAAGGGCAACGAGCTCATCGGCTACGAGGCCAAGCGCCAGTGGCAGTTGAACCCGAAGAACACCATCTACGGCAGTAAACGCCTCGTCGGCCGCAGCGCGACCTCAGACATCGTCGAGTCGATGAAGAAGATCGTGCAGTACGGCGTGAAGGCGTCGCACGACAACAAAGAGGTCACCATCGAGGTGGCCAGAAAAGAGATGACGCTGCAGGAAGTCGCTGCGCGCATCCTCAACAAGATCCGCGACGTCGCCTCGAATCACCTCAAGATGCCGGTGAACAAGGCCGTGGTGACGGTGCCCGCGTACTTCAGCGACCGTCAGCGCCAGTCCGTGAAAGACGCGGGCAAGCTCATCGGCCTCGAGGTGGTTCGCATCATCAACGAACCGACGTCTGCGGCGCTCGCGTACGGCCTCGGCAAGCACCTCAACCAGAAGGTCTGCATCTACGACCTCGGCGGCGGCACGTTCGACGTGTCGATCATCGAGATTCGTGGGCAGGTCTTCGAAGTGAAGGCCACCGGCGGCGACATCTTCCTGGGCGGCATCGACTTCGACAACGCGATGATTCACTACGTGTTGACGGAGTTTCAGTCGAAGACGGGCATCGACCTCTCGACCGACCCCGTCGCCATGCAACGCATCAAGGACCTGGCCGAGCGCACCAAGATTGACCTCTCAGCGCGTGAAGAGGCCCCGTTCAACATTCCGTTCATCACGATGACGCCGCAGGGCCAGCCCCTGAACATCGAGATGAAGTTCAGCCGCAAGCTGCTCGAGAAGCTCACCAGCGAGCACGTCGACCGCACGCTGAAGATCGTGGCGAAGACGCTCGTGGAATCGGGTCTGTCGACGCAGGAGATCGACGAAGTGATGCTCGTCGGTGGTCAGACGCGCATGCCGGCCGTTCAGGACCGGCTGACGAAGTTCTTCGGCAAGCCGCCCAGCAAGGGCGTTCACCCCGACGAAGCCGTCGCCATCGGAGCTGCGCTCTACGCGTTCTCGCTGACCGACGACACCAACCTCAAGCTGCAGTTGCTCGACGTGATTCCCATGGGCATCGGGCTCGAGAAGGCCGACGGCAACATGCACGTCGTCTTCCCGCGCAACTCACCGATTCCGAACGCCAAGCAGATCACCGGCACCACCTCAGTCAACAACCAGACCGAGCTCATCATGCGCATCTGGCAGGGCGATCATGAGGTGGCGCGCGAAAACGAGCAGCTCGGCGAGTTCACGTTCTCAAACATCCGCCAGGGCCCGGCCGGCAAGGTGAAGGTCGAGATCACGTTCGACGTGAACGTCGAAGGCATTCTCACCATGAGCGCGCGCGACCCCGACACCGGGAAGGAAATGAAGACCACGGTGCGCGTCACGCAGAGCTGAGGTGCTTCGACGTCTTGAAGTTCACTGCGCCCGTCGCTCGTCACTGAGCGGCGGGCGTTGTCGTTTCAGAAAACACCCATGTACCCACTGAAAGATGAAGCGCAACCGGAGTGGAAGGCGAGCGTTCGGCCGCCCGCGAATCACTGTCCGCGAAGGTTCTGCTTCAACTTCGTTGCGGACGGCGGTTCGTTCGCTCAGGGGCTTCACGACGATCTCGAAAGCGCACTCGAGAAAGCAGTGCTCGTGCGCGGTGACCACTGCAAAGGAACGTTTGGGCGCTGCTGTCGAGAGAGCCACGATGAGCACCACACCGACTGGTACGAACCAGACGAACCCGCGCTGAAGGCCGCTGGGCTGCCGTGGTTCTTCTTCATTCCGTCGTCAGCGAAGGTCGTCGACGAAATGAAGGCCGAGTATCTGCGCGAAGCCACAGCACTGTGGGGCCACGCGGAGTAGCGGCTACGGCTCCCAGTGGGCCTGGCGCTTCAACCACGACATGCCGCCGCGACCGTCACGCACGATGAACCAGAACGTCACGTCGGCGGGCTCCGTGGCCTTCTGATCAGGCATCCACTTCGTGTTGTGGCGGCCTTCTTCGCCGACCACATCGACGCCACCGGTCTGGTACGGCGTCATCGTTCCGCTGGTGGTCGTCCACGTGACCTTCCACGCCTCCGTGAGGTTCACCGGCGTCAGCATCAAGCTCGGCACCACGTAGTCTTCCTGCAGCGTCGAGAAGTCGTCGGGCTCGAGCGAGACCTCCTCTTTGCCCTGCCACTGCTTCACTTCGCCCTCAGCCCACGGTTCGCCGTTCCACTTCACGCCGGGCAACTCGGGCGTCACGTTCTGCTTCATCGAAGGGAAGAACTGGCAGGTGTAGACCATCAACTTCTGCACGTAGATCTTCTCGCCCGTGTCCTCCGCCGAGATTTCGAGCGTGAGCGGCAGGCGAATGCCGCCCAGCCCCTTGAAGGTGTCGAACTCGATCACCTCGAAGAGCAGCGGCGTGGCCTCGGGGTCGTCGAGGATCTTCGAGCCCGGTCGCATCGTGGTCGTGAACTCACCGCCGACCGTCTCACCAGACTCGAGATCGACGAAGTCACCTTCGTCATTGCAGTCTCGATCAGCGCGGTTCGCGCACGCCGCCAGCCGGTACTTGAGCGGCCGGCCCTGCCCCGCCGGGTCGGCAATCAACGCGGTGTAGGTGATTTGGGTGTTCGCGTACTGCAAGAGCAACGCGAGCAACTGCGGCGGCACCATGACCTGTCCGCCATCCGCCGCGCCTGCCGCCGCCGCCGCGATGAGCCGTGCATCGCAACCCGGGATCAACACCTCCGGCGGCTCGAGTCGAACGCCGAGCACGCGCAGATCGTGAACGTTGGTGGGGTTGTCTTCTGGCTGCACGCAGCCGGCGAAAACCAAAGCAGCGACCGAGAAAACGAGCGCGCGCATCACAGAGACGCCTTGATGCCGAGAACCGGCAAGATCGGGAGACCGGGCACTTCGTATTCCTTGCGTGACCGGTAGTCGTAGAACGTCGCTTCGACGTTGGCCTGGTTGTAGACGTTCTGAACGTCCAGGTAGATGGCGAGCGTCCACGACTGAAAGACGAAGTTCTTGTCGAGGCGCAGGTCGAGTTGATGGAAGTCCTTGATTCGCGCCGCACCTGCCGGCCCGAACCGGCCGCTGTACGAGTTCGAATCGATCTGCAGGATGTCGTACTCGTGAATGAGCGCCGACTTGGGGCGGCCGGTGACGTAGCGGAAGCGCGCGCCGAACTCGAAGCCCCAGGGCAGCTTGACGCTGCCGACCGCGGTGAGAATGTGCGTCTGATCGAACGCCGACGGCACGTAGTCGTCGCCCGAGCCCGCGCGCCGCTCTTCACTGCGATTGAACGTGTAGGCAATCCACCCGAAGAAGTACTTGCTGACTTCATGGCGCAGCATGACTTCGACGCCGTAGGCGCGACCCAGACCGAGGTTCGCTGAACGCGAGCGCGTCACCGTTCCATCGGGGTTCACGATGTCGATGCCCGGCGAAACGATGTTGTCGAACCGCCGGTTGAAGAAGCCGGTCACGTCCACATTGATCAAGTCGGTGAAGCGGTGCGAGACGCCGAGCGAACTCTGAAACGCACGCTCGTAGGTGAGCGCCGGCGTGCCGAAGGGAGCATTGGCGAGGTCAGCGGCGCTCGGCGGTTGCGTGAACAGACCCACCGAGCCCTTGATGGCCGTGGTGTCGAGCAGCTGGAAGCGCGCAAACAAGCGAGGGTCGGCCGCGTCGCGCGTCTGCCCGTTGATGTACGCATGACTGACGCGCAAGCCCGGCGTGGCCGTGAACTTGCCGATGTTGACGTCGGCCTCGGCGTACAGCGCGCCGTCGAAAGCGGGCAGCATCATCGAGATGCGTTGCACCTCTGCCTTCGGATCGGCACCCGGGAACGCCACGTAGTCAAAGCCCTCGATGGACGGCAGCTCCGCGGAGCCCACGAGCGTGCGCTGGAAGATGTCGGTACCCGCACGCACCGTGAAGAACTCGTTGAGGTCGACGGACAGATCGGCGCGCAGCCCCGCGGTGTACTGATCGGCGTTCAAGGTCGCAGGCCCGAAGGCGACCCGCGCGAGGTCGAGGCCCACGTAGGGCGTCACCTTGAAGGTCGTCTCACCCTTCTTGTAGGCCCACGTGCCCATGAGGCGATGAAACGTGGTCGCGGTGTCGACCGTCACGTCGCGATTACGCCCTCCACCTGAAGCGATGAGCCGCAGGCGGTCGTCGGAGCCGAAGGCGAACAGCGAGAACTGGTTCTGCCCGTCGACCAGCTTTTCACCCTTCTTGCCGCCGACGTCGAGGCGCACCTGGTAGTCCCAGTACGCGGGCAAGACCAGCAGCGCCCCGCCCTGCGGGTCTTGCGGCAGGACGAGCGGAATGAGCGCGTCGACGTAGCTCCGGCGCGCAGCGACCGCGACCGACGCGTCTTTCCCCAGCGGCGCTTCGACGAACAGGCTCGCATCGAGGAAGTCGACCTTCGCCACGCCGTGCCAGGTGTCCGACGCGCCTTTGCGACTCGTCACGTCGACCACGCCGCCGACTGCGCGGCCGTAACGCGCGCCGAAACCGCCGGGGAAGAAGTCGATGCGATCCAGGAACTCGCCGTTCACGATCGACGGGCCACCGGCGAAGTGGAAGAGCAACGGAATCTCGACGCCGTCGAAGAACGTGAGCGTCTGATTGGGGTTTGCGCCACGAACGATGAGCTGGCCGAGCCCGAACGGCGCGCGCGCCACACCGGGGAAGTTCTGGATGACGCGAATCGGGTCACCGAACGAGCCGGGCACCTTCTGCGCTTCTTGACGAGAGAGCGTGCGGCGAACGACTTCCTTCTTGTCCTTCTGGCCGCGAATGACGGTCTGGTAGCCGACGACCTTCGGCAGCAGGAAGTACTTCACCTCCCGGGTCTCACCGGGCTCCAGCACCTCTTTGGTCTGAAAGAGCTCGTACTCGGAGCTCGAGACGCGCACGGCGCATTCGCCAGCCACCACGTCGAGCGCGAACTTTCCTTCGTCGTCCGAGTACGCCTCGCGCTCCTCGGCGCTGTCGCAGCGGATGATGGCCCCGGGCACGAAGCCGCGCGCGCCGCGAACGTTGAGCGTGCCCATCAACTTCGCGTTGGGAGCGCCGGCGTCGACGGCCTCGGGGACGCCCGCGTCTTCGGGCACCTTGAGCACGAAGTTGTAGACGTATTCGATCTGGACGACGGCCGGTTTGAAGTCGACCTCAGCGGGCGTGAAGATGAACTGCTTCACCGCTTCGACCGCTGCCTCATCGAAGCCCTGCCCGACCGGCTCGACCACCTTCGCGGTCATCACCAGACCGTCGGCGCCGATCGTCACCGCGAGGCGGACCCGCGCCGTGAGGCCCTGCGCCTGAGCTTCAGCGGGGTACACCGCTTCGACGAACTGGAGCAGCTCGGGGGCCTTCGTGAGCACCGGAATGTGAACGCCTGCGTCCACTTCCTTGTAACGGCTGGTCTCTTCGAAAGCGTGTGCGGCCGTGATGGTCAACAGGCCGAGAAGAAGTCCAAAGGAGCGCACGCGGGTCGCGGAGATAGCCGTGACATGAGTCAGCGGCAAGGCTAGCAACGCGCCCATGGCGCTCGATCCGAAGCTGCTCGAGATTCTCGCGTGCCCCGAAGACAAGGGTCCGTTGCTCTACTTCGCTGGCGAGAACACGCTCTACAACCCGCGGTTGAAGCTCAAGTACCGCATCGACGACGACGTGCCCCAGATGCTCGCCGAAGAGGCAAAGAAGGCCGATTCTGCCGAAGACGCACGGTTGACCGAGCTCGCTCGCAGCGCCGGCATCACGCCCAACTTCTAAGCCGTGATCGACACGCACTGTCATCTCGACGTGCCGCGCTTCGACGCGGATCGTGAAGAAGTGTTGTCACGTGCGTGGGCGGCGGGTGTGACGGGAATGGTGGTGCCGGCGATCGGCCCCGACAGCTGGGAAGCGCTGCTCGAGTGGCCGCGACGTGACGCCCGGGTTCAGGTGGGCCTCGGAATTCATCCGCAGCTCTTGCCCGAGTTGAACCCCGCCGACGACGACACGCATCTGGCGACGCTGGACGAGCTGCTGGGCCGTGGCGGCGCCGTCGCGGTCGGTGAGTGTGGGCTCGATGGGCCGAGTGAGACCGGCGCGCCGATGGAGCGGCAGTTGCGCGTCTTCGACGCACACCTCCAGCTTGCGGTGAAGCACGGTCTACCGTTGCTCGTGCACTGCTATCGCGCCCACCCGCATCTGATTCGGTACCTGAAGGACCACCCGATTCCTCCGGCGGGGCTTCTGATGCACTCGTATTCAGGTTCGGCGGACCTGACGCCGAAGTACGTGAGCGCCGGCTGCCACTTCTCGCTCGCAGGGCCCGTGAGTTTCCTCGAGGCCCGTCGGCCAATCGAAGCGCTCAAGGTGATCCCCGTGGATCGCCTGATGGCCGAGACGGATGCGCCGGATCAAGCACCCCACCCGCATCGCGGCACGCGAAACGAACCGGCGCACCTCCCTCTCGTCATCGACGCGATGGAACGGGCCCTGAATCAGCCGCTGCGCGACGTGTTGCTGGCGAACACCCATCGGTTCTTCAAGGCCTGGAAGTCCCCCTCGCCCCACCGGGGAGAGGGTTTGGGGTGAGGCGCCAGCTGCGCTAAGCGCCTCCCCGTCATGCAGCTCGAAACCACTGTTCCTGCCGTCGTTCCCGAAGCCCCCGTCGAGAAGCCCTTTCGCCTGCACCGTCGTTTCGACCGCACGGGCCGGCTGATCGGAGACGCAGGCATGAAACGTCTGCACGGCGCGCGCGTGATCGTCTTCGGAATGGGAGGCGTGGGCAGTTACGCAGTCGAGGGCCTCGTGCGCTCAGGCGTCGGCCACCTCACGCTGGTCGATTTCGATGTGGTCTGCGTCACGAACTCCAACCGCCAGTTGCACGCGACGGTGAGCACGGTCGGCAAGTCGAAGGCGGAGCTGATGGCGCAGCGCTGCAAGGCGATCAACCCAGAAGTCTCGGTGACGCCGATCGTCGAGTTCTACAGCGAGGAAACGTCCGAAAAGATGCTCGAGGGCGAGTGGGATTACGTGGTCGACGCAATCGACAACGTGAAGGCCAAGCTGCACCTGCTCAACCAGTGCGTGCAGCGGAAGATCCCGGTCGTGTCCTGCATGGGCGCAGCGGGCCGGCTGGACCCGACGTACATCCGCGTGGACGACCTGTGCGAGACGCACATGGATCCGTTCGCGAAAGACGTGCGCAAGCTGCTCAAGCGCAAGTGGGGCATCGACACCAACAAGCCGACGGGCATCACTGCGGTGTTCTCGATCGAACCTCGGCGAGATCCGTACGACCTCAAGTACGACGAAGCGACTGGTGGCTTCATGTGCGTGTGTCCGCACGGCGACAACGAGCACCACTCGTGTGATCACCGAAATCAGATCGACGGCTCGGTTGCTTTCGTGACCTCGATCTTCGGCATGCAGATCGCCGGCGTCGTCGTTCGCCGCATCGCGCAAGGCCGATGAAGCGCCGTCGCTGAACGACGAAGAAGGTCCGGTCTCATCGTGTGGCGAACGACGCTCGCCGACATCGTCGGCGCATCCGTGCGCGACGATTTCGAGTTGCAGACGAAGATCCCCGGCGTCGACGCGCCAACCGCGGAGTTCGCCGCGCACCTGCGCGCGTCCGTGTCCGACTGCGGCGAGACGCTGGTCGAGCTGCCCGAAGAAACCTTCCTGCACGTGCTCTCGACCTCTGGGCTGAAGAGTCAGGCCGCAGCGACACGGTCATCGAAGTCGACGTCTTCGAATCCGCCTGAACATTGAGGTCCGGCACGTGTTGTGACGCCTGTGTCTGCCTCGTGAGCGAACTGGCGGCCGTGTGACGATTTTCGAATCGTCGGGTCGCGTGGAGCGCCGCCGATGAACGCGCGATGCCGCGCACTGAGAAACGAAAACTCCGCTCGCTGCACGTATGCAGAGAGCGGAGTCGTCATCACCTCTCAATGTGTCCTTCGCTTTTCAGCTGTGAGGGACAGGCGACGGGGACGGAACACTCTCTTCGGAACCAACCGGGTCCTTCGTCGGCTTCTTCTTCGGAGCAGGCGCGACGCGCCGTACTTCGACGCCGAGGTTCGCGAGCACCGCGCGGCCGAACGCGATCGCCGCAGACAACGCGCGGTACGAATTCGAGAACGCGACGATGGCGTTCGCGTGGGCCTCCGTCGCCCGGACGAGTTCGACGGTCGCTGCGCGAGACTGCACGACGATCTCATTGAGTCGCTCCGCGTAGTGCCGGCCGAAATCGCCGCGCGCGTTGAACGCGCTCACGAGGCCTTCCACGGTGAGCAGCCAGGCATCGTCCTGGTTCGCGAAGTCGGCGATGTCCTCGAAGCCGAACATGCGGCCAAGACCGATCGACACCTCGATCAGGCTGTCGGAGAGGTCTTCCAACCGCTTCTGCTCAAGCCGGGCCGCGGCAAGTGCAGCGATGGCACGCTCCGCACCCAGTCGCTCGGCTTGCAGACGCTGCTGAATGGTCGAGATCTGAGCGAACGACTCCTTCGCGTTGCGGTCGTGAAGCGGTTGAAGCGCTTCAGCGACGACAGACGCAGAAACAGACAGCGGCTCGAAACGGCCGAGCGGGATGTTGGGGAGATTCGGAGCAACCTGCGTTGTGGCGTTCATCGGGGTCTTGCCTTCTTTCGTGTGGGGCCGGTTCATTCCGACCTGCGAGACCCATGAGCAGCGTCGGTGCCAAGACCTGTCCTGGCTCATTCCGCGGATTTGCCGTCGCACACCGTCCGCGCCGAACAACCTCCAGTCCAGATCCAAAGACCGTCTTGGATGGTGCGACCAGCACGTCGGCGAAAGCAGCCGGTTACCCGGTTCGGCATTCTCACAACCAAGAGGGGTCTTGGTTCCGGCGTCGGCATGACCGCGATTTCGGCTTCCGTGAGGACTTGCCGGCCATTTCACCCAGGACAACGCGGTCGACCCGGAAACGAAACGAGCCCGATCAACGTCGACGAGAACGTCACAGCTTCCGTGCGGCGCGGTGCGCGTGCGGTGACGCTCGGAACTGCCTACGAAGGCGAGAGACGGCCGCGCACGGACACATCAGCCGCTGGTCAGCCGTCCCAACGCGGCCTCGATGGAGATCTTCTCGGTCATCAAGGCCGCCATCGGGTCGCCCAGCTTCTCGAGTCGGGCGATCGCGTTCTTGATCGTGAACTGACGCGGCGTGAGCCCCGGCTTCACCTCTTCCCACAGCAACGGCATCGACACCGGAGCCGTCGGCAGCGCGCGCACGCAGAACGGCGCTGCGATGAGCCGCCCGGGACCGTTCTGGTACGCGTCGACGTAGATCTTCGACTCGCGCTTCTTCATCACGCGCTCCGTCGTCGCGATCCTCGGGAAATCGTGCACGAGCAGCGCCGCCAGCACTTCGCCGAGCTGTCGCGCGCCGTCTTCATCGAGCTGGCCCGCCAAAGGGATCATCACGTGAAGGCCCGAAGAGCCGCTCGTCTTCGCGTACGTGGGAAGCCCCGCGCGTTCACACCGCTCGTGCAGCGCATTCGCCAGAACGATCACGTCTTCGAAATCATGACCTTTGGGGTCGAAATCGATCACGCACCAGTCCGCGCGATCCAACTGCCCCACTCTGCCCGCCCGCAGGTGCAGCGGCATGGTCGCCAGGTTCGCGCACCACTCGAGCGTCCGCTCGTCGTCACAGACGATCTGATCGATGTCGCGCTTCTCTTCCTCATTTCGCATCCGCACCGTGCGCACGAAGTCCGGCGACTTCAGCGGAGCCGCTTTCTGGAAGAAGTTCTTTCCGCGGATGCCGTCCGGGTAACGCGTGAGCATCAACGGCCGGTCACGCAGGTACGGCAGCAGCCACTTCGAGACGCGCCGGTAGTACTCGACGAGTTCGCCCTTGGTGATGCCGTCGTCTGGGAACAGCACCTTGTCCGCGTTCGAGATCTTCACGTGCGGCGCCGCTTCGACCGGCGCCGGCACCACGCCGCGCGTCGGCGCCTGACACTCGGTGCAGTGCTTGTCGTCACGAATGCGAATGAACACCGGCTCACGAACGGCGTGGCCTTCGGGCCAGTTCTTGTAACGGATCTCGATCGCCAGCTCCGGCGTGACCCACTTCATGTCGTTGCCGTCGGGCTGGCCGCCGACAAACGCCGGTTTCGGAACCGTGGTCGCCTCGAGCAGGGGCCGCAGCGCCGCGGAGATCTTCGGCGTGATGCCCGCCCCGACCTTCCCCGCGTACACGTAGCGATGACCGTCCCAACACGCGAGCACCAGCGCGTTGAAGTCGTCGGCGTAGCCAACGACCGCGAAATCGCCACCGTGTTGCAGCGCCAGCTTGAGCCACGTGTTGTGCCGCCCTGCCTTGTACGGAGCCGAGAGGTCCTTGGCGACGATGCCCTCGAGATCCTTTGCCTTCACGGCCTCGAGCAGCGCTTCACCTTCCCGCTCGACGTGTTCGACTGGAAGAATCCGCTCCGTCTTCGGAAAACGCTCGAACAACCGCGCCTTCCGCTCTCGCAGCGGCTTCTTCCGGAGGTCTCTGCCTTCATCCATCAAGAGATCGAACGCGAAGAACACGGCCGGGTTGGCGCGCCGGTTGTTGTCGATCTCCTTCGCGCCGGTGAGTCGACCGCGCTGCAGCAACTTCTGAAAGATCGGCCGGCCGACCGCGTCTTGAATCACCAGTTCGCCATCGAGAACGAAGTCACCCCCGGGTAGCGCGGCGATGGCCTCGGTGATCTCCGGGAACTGTCGAGTCGCCTCGGTGCCGCGACGAAGAATCAGCCGCACCTTTCCGGCGATCCGCTCCGCAAGCAGGCGAAACCCGTCGAACTTCAGCTCGAAAGCCCACCCGTCGCGCGTGAACGCCTTCTGAATCGGTTCGGCGAGCTGAAGCTGAATGTCGTCGGCGTTCATTTTTGACTCTGCGGGTATGCCATTACGGTACCGGCCATGACTGCACGAGCCATGGGTTCCGGAACCATCAGCTTCGGGCTGGTGAACATCCCTGTGAAGGTTTTCTCCGCTACCGAATCGAGCGGGAAGATCTCCTTCAACCAGCTTCACGCCGAGAAGAAGACGCGACTGAAGCAGCAGATGTACGACCCGGAGACCGGCGAAATCGTCCCCCGCGACCAGATCGTCAAGGGCTACGAGTACGCGAAGGACCAGTACATCATCATCGACGACGCCGAACTCGAGAAGCTCGAGATGGCCACTTCGCGGTCGATGGACATCACCGAGTTCGTGCCGCTCGACTCGGTCGACCCGCTCTACTTCGAGAACGGCTACTACCTGGGCCCCGACAAGGGCGCTGAGCGCGCGTACAAGCTGCTCGCGGCTGCGCTCGCCGACGCGCGCTATGCCGCGGTCGCCAAGTACGTGGCGCGTGGCAAGCAACAGCTCGTGGTGTTCCGCCCGCTCGATGGCGCCATCGTCATGCAGCAGCTGCGCTACGGCGACGAAGTGAAGCAGCTGAGCGAGATTCCGATTCCCGACGCGACGGTGAGTGACGCAGAGCTCGGTCTGGCCAGGCAGTTCATCAACGCACTCGCGAGGCCCGAGTTCGACATTCACCAGTACAAGGACGAGTACCGCGAGAAGCTGCGCGAGCTGCTCGACAAGAAGGTGAAGGGCGAAGAAGTCGACCTCACGCCCGCGCCGGCGCCTGCCGCGAAGGTCGTCGACCTCATGGAGGCGCTCAAGGCGTCGCTGGCGCGCAATTCGGGAGCTGCACCGGCCGCAAAGGCCGAGGAGACCGAGCGCAAGCCGCCCAAGCGCGCACCGGCGTCTGAAGAAGCTGCTGCCCCTGCGAAGAAGAAGAAGGCAAAAGGTTGATGTGGCCCTTGCAGTCTTCCTGCTGACCTACGTCTTCCTCGCAGGTTTCAAACTCCCGTACGTCAAGCTCGACCGCACCAGCGCGGCGCTCGCCGGAGCCGCTGCGATGGTCGCACTCGGAGTCATCGCTCCCAGGGAGATCGCCGAGTCGATCGACGTCGACACCATCGTGCTGCTGCTCGGCATGATGCTGCTCGCCGCATACCTCACGCGCGCGGCGTTCTTCCGCGCCTGCGCGTACTACGTGCTGCGCCTGTCTCGAACCCCCCGCGGGCTCCTCTTCGCGCTGATCGGCATCTCGGGCGTGCTGTCGGCGTTTCTGGTCAACGACACGGTGTGCTTGATGCTCACGCCGCTCACGTTGGCGCTGGTGGCACGCGCCGACCTGCCGCCGCTGCCGTATCTGCTCGGGCTGTGCATGGCGTCGAACGCGGGCTCCGCCGCGACGTTCACCGGCAACCCGCAGAACATGATCATCGGCGTGGCCTCGAAGATTCCGTACGGCCACTTCGCTGCGTACATGGCGCTGCCCGCGTTGGCGTCGCTCGGCATCGTCTACGCGGTCATTCTGTATTTCTTCCGCAGGGACCTGCCGTCGAAGTCGATTCACCCCGAGGGCACTCCGCCGCAGGTCGACAAGAGGCTGCTGACGATCTGCGTGGCCGCCATCGCCGGAATCCTGATCGCGTTCTTCGTCGGTCTCCCGATGTCATGGAGCGCGCTGGTCGGTGCGGCGGTGGTGATGGTGGTCGCCGGCGTCGAACCAGAAGCACAGCTCGAGAAGATCGACTTTGAGCTCCTGCTCTTCTTCGCGTGCCTCTTCATCGTGGTGCACGGCGTGAACAAGGAAGGCTGGTCGGAGCAGATGCGGCAGCTCTTCGCCCCGATGATGCACGGCAGCGCCGTTCAGGAGTCGTTCGGCTTCAGCGCCTTGTCGCTGGTGGCGTCGAACCTGTTCTCCAACGTGCCCTTCGTGATGCTCGCGCGCGCCTGGGTACCGACGATGCGTGATCCCGTGCTGGGTTGGCAGGTGCTCGCCCTGTCTTCGACGCTGGCCGGCAACCTCACGCTCATCGGGTCTGTCGCGAATCTCATCGTCTTCGAGGGCGCGAAGAACACCGTGAAGGTCACGTTCTGGCAGTACCTGCGAGTGGGCCTGCCGGCGACGTTGCTGAGCCTGATCGTCGGCCTGTTGATCCTGCTCGCCGAGCGTCAGCTCTTCGCGTCGTAGTTGATGAAGAACAACCGCGACTCGAACTCGGCCTTCGGCATCACTTCGACCACACCCCACGGGTTCTGGTAGCGAACGTGCGGCACGCCGTCGCGCGTCTCGGTGCCGGTCACCAGCAGGGCGTGAAGGCTGTCGCCCCACCACAGCACCGTCAACGTCGAGTCTCCGCGTTCGAGGCGCGAATCGACGGTGTTCATGGCGTGCTCGCGAGCACCGTCGGTCATCGTGAGCTTGAACTCGTGGTTCTTGCCACTCAACGATTCCAACGCGGCATCGGCGCGCCACGGGCTCATGCCCCATTGGTCGATGATGAGGCCCGTGTGCCGGTCAGCGGCGTTGTCGTAGTCCTCTTTGCCGTTTGCGAGCTCCATCACTGCGGGCGACATCAGCTTCTGCGGAAGTGAACGCGTGGTGCCGTCAATGAACACGCCGGGCTCGCGAACGAGGGCATCGCCACCGCGCGTCGTCACCCGGCCTTCTGGAGTCGCCAGGCCCGAAACGAGCCGCACGTACTCAGCGGGGTCGTTCATCGCCAGTTGCATGTTGATGACAGTGGGAACGCAGGTGTTCTTCGTCGTCTGATTCATCGCTTCGGGGACAGCGACCTCCTGAATCAGCTCGGGCAGCAGAATGCGCAGCTCGATCTCAGGGGTCAGCGGTTGCGTGAGCATCGCGTTGAGGTTCGTCAGCAACGCCGGGCTCTTCGTGACGCGACCGTCGAGCAGCATGGTCTGCAGCGCGAGCGCGGCGACGGGGTCACCACCAGGTCTTCGCAGCTCGCGAGACAAGGCGAGGTACGACGCGCGGTCGTCCTTCGAGAGCTGATTGACCGCCGCGTACTCCGCGAGGCGGTTCGAACTGAGCTGGGCGACGGCCGTCGCGGCGCGATCGCCAGAGACATCGGCACCGTCATTCACGTCGGACGGATCGCTGACGACGGTGCCTTGGCCGTCGTTCGGTCGCCAACCGATGATCGCGAACAACGCGCGCTTCGCACCGCGCACCACGTCGTCGAACGAAAAACCGCTCGAGGGCAGCGCGATCTTCGACGTGGAATTCGCGCCCTGAAACGAAGACGACGCGGGCGCCGCTGTCTTTGCAGCAGGCGGCGTCGCGCGCGGTTGCTCCCACTTCGACTTCACCTGCCCGCGCGCCAACTTCGCGATGCTCATGCGGGGTTTTCGGCACTCGTGCGCCACGGCCACCACCCCCGCTTTGCTCGTTGTGTTTACAGAGCTCGACGTCGCATAAGCGCTTGCTTATTGATTCGACATGCAGACGGTTGCAGCGAAGGAAGACAAGATTTTCCGAGCGCTGGCGGACCCCAGCCGCCGAAAGATCTTCGAATCGCTCGCGCACGGCGAAGCCGCGGTGAAGGACCTCACGGCGCGGTTCGAGATCTCGCAGCCAGCGGTCTCGCAGCACCTCGCCGCGTTGTCGGAAGCAGGCCTCGTGAGCGGCCGTCGGGAAGGTCGCAGCGTTTTCTACCGCGTCGAACCCAACGGCATGAAGCCGCTCATCGACTGGATCGCGCACTACCGCGCATTCTGGACCGAGCGCATCGATCGTCTCGAGAAGCTCCTGGAGAACATGGACCAATGAACCCCAATGAAACGACCAGACCCGGTCAGACCGATTCGATCTCGTTCGAGTTCGACCTGCGTCACCCGCCCGAGAAGGTCTGGCGGGCCCTGACCAACCCGGTGTTGCTGTCCGAGTGGTTGTTGCCGGTGGCGAACCTGAAGCTCGAAGCCGGTTCGGAGTTCAAGCTTCAGGCACCGCCACAGCCGAACTGGGACGGAACGGTGAACTGCAAGTACCTCGAGATCGAGCGCGAGAAGAAGCTGAGCTGGTCGTGGATCGTCGGCGACATCGACACCGTGGTGACCTTCACGCTGGCGCCGATCTCCACCGGAACCAGGTTGTCGTTGGTGCAGTCGGGCTTCAAGCCGCACCAGAAGCAGAACTTCGGTGGCGCGCGCTACGGCTGGAACATGATGAGCGAGAAGCTGCTGCAGGTGCTCGCTCGGGAACCCTGAGGAGAACGCGCATGACAGCCAGCCACTTCATCCGTCAGTCGCACCGTTGGATCTCGATGCTCTTCGTGCTCACCGTGATCGCGAACTTCGTCGCGATGGCAGTCAACAGCCCGAACCCGCCTCCAGCGGCGATCTCCTACGCACCGCTACTGCCATTGTTCCTGCTGATCTTCAGCGGCATCTATTTGTTCGTGTTGCCCTACGTCTCGAAGAAGCCGGCGTGACGAAACTCCTGAGTGGTGGGAACCCGCAGATCGCGAAGGGTGACGGCGCGAAGCCGGTGAACGCGTATTACGCCGCGCTTCCGGGTTGGAAGAAGCCGCTCGGCAAGAAGGTACATGCGCTGATCAAGAAGACGGTTCCAAAGGCCACGCTGGCGGTGCGGTGGAACTCGCCGATGTATGGGACCGACGACGCGGGCTTCTTCGTGAGCGTGCATGCGTTCTCGAAGTTTCTCCGGCTGACGTTCTTCGATGGCACGTCGTTGAAGCCGATGCCTCCGGGCACCAGCAAGACCCCGAAGACGCGCTACCTCGATCTCTACGAAGACGAACCGCTCGACACCGCGCAACTGACGAAGTGGCTCGAACAAGCTTCGAAGTTGCCGGGTTGGAAACCGTAAGGTCCGCACCGCTCATGACCACCAGACACCCCGCTGATTCCCACGACCTGATCCGTGTTCAGGGCGCGCGCGAGAACAACCTCAAGAACGTCTCGCTCGAGATTCCCAAACGGAGACTCACGGTGTTCACCGGCGTGTCGGGCTCGGGAAAGTCGTCGCTGGTGTTCGGCACCATCGCTGCCGAGTCGCAGCGCATGATCAACGAGACCTACAGCGCGTTTCTGCAGGGCTTCATGCCTTCGCTGGGCCGGCCCGACGTCGATCTGCTCGAGGGTTTGACGACCGCGATCATCGTGGACCAGGAGCGCATGGGCGCGAATGCGCGCTCGACGGTGGGAACCGTGACCGACGCGAACGCCCTGCTCCGTGTGTTGTTCAGTCGGCTCGGCAAACCGCACATCGGCGCGCCGAACGCGTTCTCGTTCAACGTGCCTTCGGTGCGCGCGAGCGGCGAACGGACGATCGAGAAGGGTTCAGCCAGAACCGAGACGGTGACGTTCTCGATCAACGGCGGCATGTGCCCGAAGTGCGACGGCATGGGCCAGGTCAACGACATCGACCTGAAGCAGCTCTACGACGAGAACAAGTCACTCGAAGAGGGCGCGCTCACCATTCCCGGGTACACGGCAGACGGGTGGATGGTTCGCATCTTCTCGGCGTCGGGCTTCGTGCCGGGCAACAAGCCGATCAAGAAGTTCAGCAAGCAGGAGCTGAACGACTTCCTCTACAAAGAGCCGACCAAGGTGAAGGTCGACAAGATCAACCTCACCTACGAAGGCCTGATCCCGAAGATCCAGAAGTCCTTCCTGTCGAAAGACGTCGACTCGATGCAGCCGCACATTCGAGCGTTCGTGGATCGTGCGGTGACGTTCCAGAAGTGCCCCGAGTGTCATGGCACGCGACTGAGCGCGGGGGCGCGGAGCTCGAACATCAAGGGCATCAACATCGCCGATGCGTGCTCGATGCAGATCAACGAGCTCGCAGAATGGGCGCGCGGGTTGAAAGAGCCGTCGGTCGCGCCGTTGTTGAAGACGTTGTGCCACCTGCTCGATTCGTTCGTGGAGATCGGGCTTGGGTACCTCAGCCTCGATCGACCTTCGGGCACGTTGTCGGGCGGTGAATCGCAGCGCGTTCGCATGATTCGGCATCTGGGCTCTTCACTGACCGACGTGACCTACGTGTTCGATGAGCCGACGATCGGTCTTCACCCTCACGACATTCAGCGCATGAACGAGTTGCTGCTTCGACTGCGCGACAAGGGCAACACCGTGCTGGTCGTCGAGCACAAGCCCGAGACGATCGAGATCGCCGATCAGGTCGTCGACATCGGCCCGCGCGCAGGTACGAAGGGCGGCGAGGTCGTCTTTCAGGGAACCGTCGCTGAATTGCGGAAGAGCGGAACGCTCACCGGCAAGCATCTGAGTGACCGCTCGAAGGTGAAGCCCAGCGTTCGCGAGCCCAACGGAACGTTGAAGGTTCGCGGAGCGAGCAAGCACAACCTCAAGAAGGTCGATGTCGACATTCCGCTTGGCGTGCTGGTCGTGGTCACTGGCGTCGCGGGCTCCGGGAAGAGCTCTCTGATTCACGGCGAAGTGTCGGGCCGCGATGGCGTGGTGACCGTCGATCAATCTGCCATCAGTGGGTCACGTCGCAGCAATCCGGCGACGTACACCGACATGCTCGAGCCCATTCGGAAGGCGTTCGCGAAGGCCAATGGCGTGAAGCCGGCGTTGTTCAGCGCAAACTCCGAAGGAGCGTGCCCCACGTGCAACGGCGCGGGCGTCATCTACACCGACCTCGGAATGATGAGCGGTGTCACCACGGTCTGTGAAGACTGTGAGGGCAAACGGTTCCAGGCGTCGGTGCTCGAGTACAGGTTGGGCGGCAAGAACATCGCTGAGGTGCTCGACCTGTCAGTCGATGACGCCGTGAAGTTCTTCGCGAGTGGTGAGGCGAAGATTCCGGCGGCGCTGGAGATCGTTCAACACCTCGCCGATGTGGGCCTCGGGTACATCACGTTGGGCCAGCCGCTCACCACGTTGTCGGGCGGTGAACGCCAGCGCCTCAAGCTCGCGATGCACATGGGCGCCGAAGGCGACGTGCTGATTCTTGACGAACCGACCACCGGTCTTCATCTGGCCGATCTTCAGCAGTTGTTGGCGCTGATCGATCGACTCGTCGATTCAGGGAAGTCGGTCATCGTGATCGAGCACAACCAATCGGTGATGGCGCACGCCGATTGGATCATCGACCTCGGACCTGGCGCTGGTCACGAAGGCGGGAAAGTCGTGTTCGAAGGCACGCCGGCTGAACTGGTGAAGGCCAGGACGCTCACCGGCAAACACCTGGCCAGGTTCATCGGGTAGCCCCCACCCTGCCTCGTTCAGCTGCTCTGTTTTTCAGAGCGCGAACTGCGGATGCGAGCGGATCGCGTTCTCGAGTTCCGTCGTCAGCTCGTCGCCGTGCGGACCGCGTGCAGACGAACGCTGCCAACGCGCCAGCCAACGCTCGCCCAGCGCCTGCTCGAGCGACTTCGCGCCCGTCGACGCGATCGTGGTCTCGCCCTTGAGCCCCGTCGACACGCCGTGACCCACGAAGAAGCCGGCCAGCAGCAATGACACGCGCGTGGGCGTCGCTGCGCTGTACGTCGCCAACACGCCGCCTTCACGCGGCAGGTGCGAACGAATCTGACGCAGGAAATCCACCGTCCACATCGTCGGGTTCGACTCGGGGCTGAACGGATCGAAGAAGACGACATCGAACTCACCGTCGAGCTCGTCCACCAGCTTCACCGCGTCGCCTTCGAGCAGCCGCCACGTGAAGTTCGGGTCTTCCCAGCTGCCGTGATCGAGCAACGCCTGCACCGCGTGCTTCCACGGCTGCAGGAACGGGAAGCCCTCGGGGTCACTCAACGCCAGGCGCAACGGCGCCAGGTCGTGTTCAAGCGAGACGATCTCGAGCGGGCGCATGCGCGACGCCCCCATTTCCTTCGCGCGGGTCAGCGCCGCGATCGCGTTGGTCCCTGCTCCGAGGCCCACGTCGAGAATTCGCAGCGGCTCGTCACTCGCCGTGCGCAGACGACGCTCGACTTCCAATTGATCGACGTAGAGCCGGTTGGCTTCTTCCCACGGACCAACGGGGTGCATGATCTCGCCGTGGCCGGTGTGGCGAACGACGCGATGGCCGCCACGCGTGGTGACGAGCTCGAACACGCCGTCTTTCGCTCCCGTGGCGCGGAACATGCCCTTCTTCGGCCCGAGCAGCTCACGCAGCACCGCGTATTCAGCCGCCCAGCGGTTCTCGAGGATCGCGTTGCGCATGCGCGTCATCAACTGCTGGTAGTGCCACAGGTTGTGGATCGACAGCAGGCGCGCCGACAGGTGGTGATTTCCCTGCGCGAGGTGCCGCAGGTAGCTGCGCGTGTAGCGCTTGCACACCGGGCAACCACACGTGGCGTCGAGCGGCTCGTCGCCCATGCGGTACTCGACGCGCGTGAGTCGCAGCTGGCCCTCGAACGTGTACGCGTAGCCCTGCTGCGCCATCTTCGGAGGAATGATGCAGTCGAACATGTCGACGCCGGCGTTGACCGCTTCGACGAGATCGATCGGCGTGCCGACGCCCATCAGGTAGCGAGGCTTGTCGGCGGGCAGCAGCGGCGCCGTGTGCTGCGTCATGGAATACAGCAGCTCGCGCGACTCACCCACGGCGAGCCCACCGATGGCGAAACCGTCGAACGGGCTGGCGGTGAGCGTCTGCGCGCTCAAGGTACGCAGCTCTGGGAACACGCCACCCTGCACGATGGCGAACACCGCTTGCCCCGTGTCCTTCGAATTGCGCTGCGCGAGGGAACGCAGCGCCCAGCGGTGCGTGCGCTCCATGGCCTCGCGCGTCTCGGCCTCGCCCGAGGTCGACGGCAGACACACGTCGAGCACCATCATGATGTCCGAGCCGATCGCCTGCTGCATTTCGATGCTCGTCTCGGGCGAGAGCATGTGCGCGTGGTTGTCGTACGGGCTGCGGAAGCGCGCGCCCTTTTCGGTGATGTCGCGCGCACCGGGCAGCGAGAAGATCTGGAAGCCGCCGGAATCGGTCAGCACGCCACCGCTCCACTGCATGTAGCGGTGCACGTCGCCAAAACGCTTGAACACCTCGGGGCCGGGGCGCAGCAGCAGGTGGTACGTGTTCGAGAGGCAGATCGTTGCGCCGGAGGCTGCCACTTCGTCCATCGTCAGGCCGCGAACGTGAGCATGCGTTGCCACCGGCATGAAGGTGGGCAGCAACGTCTGGCCACGGCGGGTGTGAAGAATGGCGGCGCGGGCGCCAGAGGGCGCAGTTGCCAACAGCTCGTACCGAATCGGGGAATTCACGCGCGGCCTCATACGCGGAATCGCCTCCCGGCCAAATAGCGGAGCAGCCCGCAAACCGGGGATAGGCTTCGCGGCATGTCCGAGTCACGCAAACGCGCGGCCATCACCAGCCGCACCACTGCTCCCGATGCGTGGGACGCCGGGTTTCATGGTGAGAGCGACGCCGGCCCCATCGACGTTGGTCTGTCCGTCGAGCCGAGCGCGCTGGGCGTGATCATCGACGCGCCCGGTGTCGGGTTGCTCAAGGTGGCCTTCGACCTCGCCGAAGACGGCACCACGAAGCTCGCGCTGGCCAGCCGGCGACTGTCGGACGGCCGTGACGCGCCGCTGGTGGTGGTCGACGAGCAGAAGGTGCTGCAACTCGAAGGTGAGTTGCGCCGCTCGCGGCTGGAGCTCGAGGAACGCATCGGGCTGCTGACCACCGAACGTGACGAAGCGCGCGATCGCGCCGCGATTCTGTCGGACGAGCGCAAGACCGCGGCGGAACGCCGTGAAGAACTCGAAGAGCGGCTGCGCACCGTCACCGCGACGCTCGAGTTGGAGAAGGATGCGCGCCTGCAGCTGGTGAACGAGCGCGAGAAGCTCAGGGAGGAGCTCGAGGGCGAGGTCGCGCGGCTGACGCAAGAACTCGACGGCGCCGTGAGCCGCAGTGATGACATCGCGCAACTCACGCAGGCGCACGCCGATGCCCTCGCGCTGCTGGAGAGCGAGGTCGCTCGACTGACCCAGGAGCTCGAATCGGCGACCGGCGCGGCCAAAGGCGCCACCGAGGCCCATGAAAACGAGATCGCATGGATCACGTCGGAGCTCCAGCGCCGCCAGGACGAGCTGACCGCCGCCAATACACAGGCGGAAGAGACCGCGGCGAAGCATTCGGAGGAAATCGCGCGACTGACGGCAGAACTCGATGAAGCGCGCCGCGAACTCGATGCGCGCAACGCCGAATTGCAGATCGCCCGCGAGCAGCACGACGCGATCGTGGCCGAACAGGAGACGCTGAAGCGCGAAACGGAGCGGCTCACGCACGAGCTCGAGCAGCTGACGAAGAAGCACGACTCGCTGCAGAAGGAACTTCAGGCATCGCGCGAAATCGCCGCCGAAACCGAAGGGCGCCTGCAGGCCCTCAGCACCGATCACGAGTCGTCGTCGCGCGAAACGCAGGACCGGTTGACCGAAGAGATCGCCCAGCTGACGGCGCAGCTCGATGATCGTCAGCGTGAGTTGGACACCGCGCGCGCCGAGCTCCAGGTGGCGACCGAGGAGCTCGCTTCGCGCGACTCGCAGCGACTGGAAGCCGAGACGAAGCTGACCGCAGTGGAGGCTGCGCTGGCCGAAGCCAACGCCCGGCACGACGAGGAGCGCAACCGCTACACCAGCAGCGAGAGTCAGATCGCCGCCGAGCGAAACGACGCGCGCTCCCGTGTCGCAGCGCTCGACGAGCAGATGGAAGAGACGTCGCGGGCGTCGGAGCTCGCCCTTCGCACCGAGCGCGCCGAGCGGCGGCGCGTTGAAGCGGAGCTCGAGGCCCTGCGTCGTGAGCACGAGGTGAAGACCGGCCCCGCCGTCGACGCCGTGCAGGCACAACTCGCTGCGGCCGAAGCGCGAATCGCCGCCGAAGCCGCCGCGACGCGTGAGGCGCGCAACGTCGCCAACAAGCTGCTGGCCGAACGCGACGAAGCCAGAAACCTCGCGCGTCAGCTGCACCAGAAGGTCGCTGCCGCGAAGGCGAAGGATTCCGAAGCGCTCAACCTGCGCCTCGAAGCGCTCGGTCGAATGCTCGACCAGGAACGTGATGGTCGCGCCCGAGCGCTCGCCGAACGCGATGAGTGGCAGTCGCGCTTCCGTGCGCTCGCCAGGGGCTCCGTCGAACCGGACAAGGGCGGCCCGTCGTCGTCTCAGGAAGACACCAAGAGCTACTTCATCGAGACTCCGACCGTTCCCGAAGTGCCCGCCGTGACACCTTCCCCGAAGAAGAAAGACGACTGATTTGCGCCGCTTCGTATCTTCATTGGCCCTCTGCTCTTCCCTCGCGCTCGCCGACGATTTCGCCGCCTGGGAGGAGCGCTATCAGTTCGATTGCAACGGTCCGTACGAGCACTTCTCGCCCGCTGACGTGAAGACCCGCGCCGGGTGGACCTTCGAGCACTCCGGCGGCACCGTGAAGGTGCGCCGAGAGAAGCCACGGGCCGCGAAGAAGCCGACGCTGGGGCTGCTCGCCGGCTTGAAGGACCTCGAGCCCGAGACGAAGGCGATGATCGACTCGTTTCTCGGGCAGTTCGAGAAGGCCAACGTCGACGCGATCGTGATCGGCGGCGACACCAGCTCCGAGCCTGACGGGCTCGACGAGATCCTCACGTACCTCGCCAAGGCCACCAATCGCCCGCTGCTGGTCATCGCCGGCAACATGGAGCGCGGCGCGGCGCTCAACTACTCCATCCTCAAGCAGCGCAAGGCAGGCGCGCTGCACATGCTCAACCTCGACGTCATTCGCCGCTACGACGGAGATGGCGTCGACGTGATCAGCCTCGGCGGCTACCACGACAAGGCGTACCTGCACCTCGCCGGTGGCTGCATCTACAAGGACAAAGACTTCGAAGCGCTGGAACGGGCGGCCGCGGCGACCGACGACGTGGCGGTGCTCCTGACCCACGGTCCACCGCGCCAGAAGGGCCAGCAGGCGATCGACTACGTGCCCGGCGCCGAGAACGTCGGCGACCCGCGCATCACTTCGCTGATCAACAAGGCGAAGATCAGCTTCGGCATTCACGGTCACATTCTCGAGGCGGCCGCGCGCGGAACCGAGTTGAGCGGCAAGGTGCTGCCCCAGAAGAAGTTCCACCCTGCGCTCTTCGTGAATCAGGGCTCCGCGAACCCGCTGCCCTGGAAATTGAACGACGGCTCCACGAGCTACGGTCTGGCGGCGCTGATGACGTTCGATGGCAAGAAGGCGTCGTACGAAGTGCTCCGTGGTCCGAAGCCGGCGGCGAAGTGAAGCGGCTGTTCTTGTCGGCGTGTCTGGCGTTCGCGGGGTGCGGCGAGGCGCCACGAGACGGTGGCGACGCCGGCACGCTGGGCGACGCGGGTATGCAGGCCGGGCTCACGCCGTATCAGCAGTCGGCCGTCGACGCGCACAACGTGGAGCGCGCGAACGCGATGCCCGCGCCCTCACCCGCGCTCCCGCTCGTATCGTGGAGTGCATCGGCAGCCTCGCTCGCCGAAGACTGGGCCAGACGCTGCGTGTTCGAGCACCGCGACCCGAGCGACCTCGGCGAGAATCTCCACGCCAGCTCCCGCGAGCCCACCATCACCGAAGTGATTCAGGGCTGGGCCGCCGAGAAGAGCGACTACACGTACACGACCAACACCTGCCGCGTGGGCAAGCAGTGCGGCCACTACACGCAGGTGGTCTGGCGCTCGAGCGTAGGCATCGGGTGCGCGACGCAGCGCTGCACCACCGGGAGCCCCTTCGGCAGCGGCACGTGGTTCCTGGTGGTCTGCAACTACGACCCGCCGGGCAACTTCATCGGCCAGAAGCCGTACTGAGCGCCTGAAACGACGACGCCCGCCCTCGGTGCAAGAGAGCGGGCGTCGCTGACTGCCGCGGTGTTCGACTTCAGAGCCCGTCTTCGGGTTCGTCGCCGCTGGGCGTCTTCTTCGCAGGTGCCGGAGCCGGAGCGGGCGCCTTCTTCGGTTCTTCCTTCTTCGGCTCGTCCTTCGCAGCGGGCGCCGGCGCGGGTGACGGAGCAGGCGCGCCCTGCCCCTTGGCCTCGGCCTTGGTCTTCTGGAACTCCTCTTCCTTCTTCTTCTTCTCTTCCTCGGCGGCCGCGGCCTCCTGCTTCTTCATCTCTTCTTCCATGCGAGCAGCTTCGGCAGCGATGCGCTTCTCTTCCTCGCGCTGCTTGATGACCTCTTCCTGCTCTTCGATCAGCTTGTGCACCGGGTGGTCGACGCTCAGACCCACGTCACCCTTGCGAGCGATGTACGACTTGTAGAGCGTGATCGCCTTCTCGGGGTCGCCCTTGAGGCCGATGATGATGCCCTTGTTGAGCAGCAGCTCGGGCATCTCGGGGTTCAGCTTGGCGGCCTCGTCGTACGTGGCCATCGCCTTGTCGAGCTGCCCCATGCCCTTGTACGCCACGCCGAGGTTCACCAGCGCGTCGGTGTTCTTGCCGTTGGCCTGGAGAATGCGGCGCAGGTGCTCTTCAGCGCCCTGGTAGTCCTCTTGATCGAACGCCATGCGCGCCAGCTGGTACTGCGCGGGCAGATAATCGGGGCGCACCTCGACGGCGCGCTTGAACTGCGCACGCGCCTTCGAAGGGTCCTTCTCGGCGAGGTTGATGGTGCCCAGCGTGTAGAAAATCTCGGGATCGGAGTCGTCGATCTTCGAGGCCCGGAGCGCGATGAGGCGCGCAAGCGCGTACTGCTTCCGCTCCGTGTACACGAGCATCATGGTCTTGAAGGCCTGCAGCGTCTTCGGGTCGCGGAAGAGCGCCTCGCGCGACAGCTCGATGGCGCGATCACCGTCGCCGCGGCGTCGGGCGAGCTCGGCCAGCCGCGCGCGGCTGCTGGCGTCGTCGGGGTAGCTGGTCAGCAGGTCGGTGTAGACCTTCTGCGCCGTCGCTTCGTCGCCGTTGTTCTGCGCGATGACACCGAGGTTCTCGGCGGCCTGTTTGAGCGTCGGCTTGCGAGACAGCGCGTCTTTGTAGAACGCGACCGCTTCTTTGGTCTTGCCCTGGCGCTCGGCCAGCACGCCGAGGTTGTAGACGGCCTCAGCCAGGTTCGGGTCGGCGTCGGCGGCCGCCTTGAACTTCTTCTCGATCGACGGGTAGTCGACGTTCTTCGCCTTCTTCTGCGTGTCCCACGACTTGAGTGCGTCGTCGAAGAGCAGCTTGGCCTTGTTGCTGATCTGCGGCTGATCGGCACCACCGGTGCCCGCCGTGTTGCTGGCGGTCTTCGAGTCGTCCTTCACGGTGTTGCTCTGCGTGGTGGTGCAGCCGGTCGTCAGCAGACCGACAGCCACCGCAGCGCTCATCAATACGCGTCGCATCGTGTTGTCCTCGGAGCGGATGATCACAGGTTGTCCTCCGGCTCATCCGCGGGGCTCTTGCCGTTTGCGGCCGGGGCAGGAGCCGCGCTCGCCTTCTTGTCGTTCTTCGCCCCCGGTTCCGGCTGCGTGAGATCGACCTCGGGCATGGTGTCGGCGACCGGGCGGCTGCCGACCTCCTGGGTGTTGTTCTTGATCGTCTGCTGCTGCTCGGCCGTGATGGTGGGCACCGCCTGAATCGAGGTGAGTACGTCACCACCGATGACCGGGCCCTTCTCGGCCGGCGACTTCAGCGCCATCACGTCTTCCGGCATCTTGGGGAAGGCCTGCGGCGCGTACTTGGTGCGCAGCATCTCGAGGGCGGCGACGGTGCACGGGTTGAACACGTCGAGCTCCTGGCTCTTCTGCACCACGGCCGTAAAGGCGTCGGTGGCGTTCTTCTTCACCGGCTCGGCCTGCTGTTCGAACTGCGGCCGCATCTCGATGAGGATCTCTTCAGGCAGGCCGGGCGGCACCGGGAAGTTCTGCAGCTGATCGGCGAACTGGTCGTACGCCAGACCGATCTTGTGCAACGCGCAGATGGCCGGGTCGGCCGACTTGAACGACACCGTCTTCGTGTACGCCTTCTGAATCTCGGTGAGCGCAGTGGCCTTCGAAGCGATGGACGACTTGAGCTCGCCGACGTTCTGCAGCTTCGACCAGCGCAGCTTCATGGCGTTGTACTTGCGCCACTCGTCTTCGTTCTGAATGAAGTTCGCGCGGGCCACGGCATCGAGCGCGGTGATCTCGAGCGCATCGCGCTGACGCTTGGGCAGCTTCTCGTAATAGTCGGTGATGCGGTTGTAGACGCCGCGCGCCGCCTTCGCGTTCTTCTGCTTCTCTTCGTAGATCGAAGCAATGCGGCCTTCGGCGGTGAGGACCTTGCTCGGGTCCTTCATGTACTTCTTCTCGTATTCCTCGAGGCCTTTGGTGACCTTGCCCCACTGACCCATCTTCTCGTACAGATCGAGGATCGACTTCTCGACGGCCTCGGTGTCCTTCGAAGAGGGCCACAGCTCGAGGTACTTCTCGCGGTTCTTGAGCGCCTGCTTGTACGCACCCAGACCGTCGCGGAAGACGCCGGCGTTGAAGAGCGCGTCTTGCGCCTTGGCCTCTTCCCACACCTGCTCGGCGGCAGGCTTGAGCGGCTCACGCGCGCCCTTCTTCGGAGCGGCCTTGCCCTTCCTGGGCTGTGGGCCGCGGCTCTTCTCGTACGCCGCGGCGTAGGCCTCGTAGTAGTCGGCCGCGGGATCGAAGTCGGCGATCGCCTCGTAGCCTTCGGCGAGCGCGAACATCGTCTGCGGCACGTACTGCGACTTGGGGTACTTCTGAATGAGCTGCTTACGCACCTCGATGGCGCGGTTGAGCATGCGGCCGTTGAAGAAGTCGATGGCGGCGTTGAACAGCGCCTTGTCGGCGAGCTCGGTCTTCGGCCACTCGTTCACGAAGGTCATGTAGGCCTCGCCGGCCTTCGCGTATTCCTTCTTCGCCTCGAGCTGGTTGATGAGCTTGAAGCTCGACTGCTCGATCAGCTTCGCGAGCTCCTCACGGAACTTGCCGACCGCGAGCTTGTCCTCCGCATAGAACTTGCGGGCCCAGTCGTTGACCTTCTGCCAGTCGCCGATGAGGTTGTACGAGTCGAGCACCAGGTTGGCGGCGATTTCGCCGGCCTTGGAGCCGTCTTCGAATTTGTAGTCGGGGCTCTTGAGCGCGATGTCCGACAGGCGCGCGACCGCCTCATCGAGGTGGTTGTAGTCGTAATAAATGCGGGCGGCCTTGTAGGCGATCTCGACCTTCTTCTCGCCCTTCTCGATGTACTTCAGGTAGTTGTTACAGGCGTCGAGCAGGTTCTGCTTCGAAGCTGGAATCGTCAGCTTCTTGTTCGGATCGGTGATCGGCTCCTGCTTGATCTTCCCCTCCGCCTCCTCCTTCTTCACGACCTCCGTCCACGCGAGGATCGCGTTGTAGGCGGCGTTGTTCATGTACTTGCCCGGCTTCTCCTTCTTGCCGAGGCGTTCGATGTCGACGTTGAAGACCGCCGAGTACTCCGCGGCCGCCTTGTCGTACTTGTTGAGGTTGTCGTTGAGCAGCTCGGCCCAGAAGAAGCGGAGGTCGTACGCCTTGGGGCTCGCCGGGAAGAGCGTCAGGTAGTCGGCGTAGACGGCGTTGGCGTACTCGAAGGTCTGCTCGTCGCGCGTCTTGCGGCCCTCGTTGTGCCAGTCGACGGCGAGGCGCGAGATGGTGCGCTCGGCGAGCTCACGCGCTTCGTCGAGCGAGCGCTTGTCCTTGTCTTCGAGCTTCGGGTTGCCCTTGAGCACGTCGTCCATGATCTTCACGAGACGACGCACCTGCTGAACGGTCTGCTGCTTGTTGCCGGCGCGCATGACGCAGTCGACGACGCGCGATTGAAAGCCGGGCGCTTCGGGCGACAGCGGGCGCTCGGTGATGAGCATGTTGTAGGCGAGCGCCGCTTCGCGGTCCTTGCCGTCTTCGTAGAAGAGGTTCGCGAGCTGCTTGAGCATCAGGCGCAGGTCGTCGGGCGTCTTCGCGAGCTTGCTGAACTTCTCTTTGGCTTCCGTCGGGCCGCCACCGCCGCGCGAGTACGCGCGCACGTAGTCGGTGCGGGCCTCCTTCGCGAGACCGGCGCGTGAGCCCTTCGTGCCCTTCTTGCCTTCGACCTCTTCGACGCCCGCGAAGTCGACGTAGAGGACGACGGCCTTGAACATGTCCATCGCCTTCTCGAAATCGGACATGTTGAAGTAGCACCAGCCCTGCTTGTAGAGCGCGTAGCCGTACACGCTGTTCTCAGGGAACTTGGCGGCGTTCTTGTAGTTCTCGAGCGCCTTCTCGAGCGACTCGCGCTTGCCCTTGCTGCCGTTGAACCAGTACTCGCCGACCGCGAGGTATGCGTCAGGCAGGTATTTCGACTTGGGGTACTTGCTGATGAGGCGGCCGTAGGCGACGAGACCACGCTTCTCGTCGTTCATTTCCATCAAGTTGAGGCCGAGGAAATAGAGAACCTCGTCGGTGCGCTCGAAGTCTTTGTATTCCTGAACGATGGTCGAATACGCCTTGATGGCCTCCTGCGCGAAGCTCTTCGACTCTTCGAGCAGCTTGGCCTTCTCGGCTTCAGCCGCGGTGATGGCCGCCTTGTCGTCGGCGTTCATCGCGCGAATCTTGTCGTCGTCGCGTCGGTTGGCTTCGAACGAGATGTACTTCGACTCTTCCCAGTAGAGCTCGCCGAGGCGGAACAGCAGCGCGGGCTTCTCTTTCTTGTCGGAAGAGAGCTCGATGATCTTCTTCAGGTCGTTGATCTGTTCGCGGCGCTTGGCCGCGACCTGAAACTCCACGCCGAGGCGGAACTCGTCGTACTTGAGGGCCGGAGCTTCATCGCGCTTCTCCTTCTTGCGCGTGACGTCGCCGGCGAGCGACTTGTCGGGAACGAGGCTCGTTTCCTTCTTCTTGAGCTCGACCTCTTTGGCTTCCTTCTTGTTCGCGGGCGCCTGGGCGACTGCCTGCAACGAGAGGGCGACGAGAACGGCAATGACAGATCGGCGCATGGTCTTCCTGGGCAACAGAGTCCGCTCGAAAATTACGGTCGCGATGAACTTCGGCGCGGTGATCACCTGCTCGGAGCAAGTGGTCAGGACTCCTTGGAAATTTCCCTTTGAGCGGGCGAAATCATCGGTTGCGCATCCGCATGCGTCAAGCAGCGTCTCAAGCTACCGGGCGGGCCCGACCTGTAGCTTTTCGAGCAGTTCGCGGGCCCCGAGGGCTCGGGTTCGGTCGCCGCCGACGTCGATGACGAGTTCCACCGAGGGGTCGCGGACCAGGATCGACTGCAGCAGCCACGGCTCGATCGACGGTTGAATCACCACCCGTGTGCCTTGCCCACATGGGAACACGTCGCTCGAGAGCGCCAACAGGGTCGCCACGTGGAGCTCGACCGACGGATCGGCGCTGGTTCGCTCCGCGCAGCTCACGGGGAGCAGCGCTCCGGGCGCGGCGCTCAGAATCCGGCGGCCGGGCAACGAGCGGAACTGGCTCCACGCGAGCAGATCGAGGCCCGCGCCCGGTGCCCAGCGAACCTCTGCCGGCCGCGCGCGCCGAATGGCCTCGAAGTCTGGCGCTCCGTCGATCGTCACCGCCACCCGGCGCGCCCCCGGAAGCCGGCCCACGAGCGCGAGCGCCGACGCGTCGAGCCATGCGCCGGCCTTCGGGATCTTCGAGAACACGGCGGCATCGACAGGCTTGAGCGGCGCGCGCAGTTGCACCCAGACAGAATCGAAGCGCTGGAGGTTCTCGACGGTCGATTTCTTGAGCGTGTTGCTGTCGGTGCGGAGCCACAGTGTGACCCCGGGTCGCGCGAGCTCGCGCAGTCGATCGGTCTCGAGCGACTCGTGCGCCAGCACGTGCACGCGCGGCGCGGTGGCGATGAACGTCTGCGGCGCTTCACGCGGCAGGGGTCGCTGGTTCTGCGCCAGCACCACCGCGGCGAAGAGCAGCGCGACGCCGCTACTGGTTCTTCTCAATCCACTTCGAGAACGCATCGGCTTTGGCGGCCGCGTCGAACTCGGCCTGCTCCCACAAATCGACACCGACGACGATCTGCTGATTGGCCGCCAGCGTGACGAAGATCTTTTCCCACTCGTCGGCGCTGACTTCCTTCGGGCCCGCTACCTCGACGCGCGGGCCCTTCTTCGGCGCCGCGGACTTGATCGACCTGGCGATGGCTTCGGTGGGCTTCACCGCGACCGCGCCTTCCACGACGCGAACGATCGACGCCTTGCGGCCCTGGTTCTTGCCCTTGGCGGCCTTCACCAGCGCGTCAGCGTCGATGCGGAAGATCGTGCCGCGCACACCGGCCACCGCGCGCTCGGTCGACACCTCGAACTTGCCGCCGCCCAGCGCCTTCTTCACCTTCGTCCACAGCGAGCCGCCCTTGAGGAAGCCCGCGAAGCCCTTGCGCTCCTGCCCTTCGAACTCGGCCTGGGTGATCTCGAGCACCGAAGCAGGCGCGAGCATGATGACGCTGCCGTCGGTGAGCTCGAACTTCAGGTTGCCGGTCTTCACGGTGAGCGTGTCACCGAGTTCCACCGACGAGCCGACCTTGAGTGCTTCGGCGGCGCCGCCCTTCGGCGTGCGCGTGGCTTCACCTTCGAGCGCCGCGATCTTTCCGACATCGGCGAAACACAGCGACGAGAGCAGCGAGACGGCGACGACGAGGAGCCGTTTCATGGCGTCCCTCCAGTTGAGATGAGCGTGACGTTCATCACCACGCGCGTTCCATCGGTTTCGAGAATCGACTCCCACGGCAGATAGCCGCGCTTCTTCACCTGAACGCGCCGAGGACCTCTGGGCATCGAGAGCCCCTTTGGTTCGCCCGCGAAGTCTTCACACGTGCCCTGGGGCACACCTTCGAGCGAGACCTCGGCGTCGGCCGGCACACAGTGGAGAATCAGCTCGCTCTTGGTGGTGATGCGCGCAGGCGGCAGCTTGTGTGCGCTCAGGTCGAGCGGCTTGACCGTCTGGGCACAAGCGCTCAACGCGAGCGCCCAGACAGCGCGCTTCACTTGCCGACCTGAAGCTCCAGCGTGTTGCCGCTGACGGACACCACGTTGAGCTTCTTCTTCTTGAAGGTGGCGGTCTCGACCTGCTCGGCAAAGTCAGAAGTCGAGCCCAGGAAGGTCACGCGGTAGGCGGCCTTGCCGTTGGCGAAGCTGTCCTGCGTGGCGTCCTTGATGCCCTTGATGGCTTCGATGGACTTCTTGAAGTCCTTCGCGGCGCCGAAGCTGTCGAGGCCCGACACGCTGACGTTGATCTTCTTGCCGTTGACCGACTGATCACGGAAGTGCTCGAGGATCGCCTTGCGAACCGGGGTGACGATCTCGTCCTTGCGGTTGCGAATGGCGTCGAACGCGGTGCGCTCGTACGAGATGGTCGGCGAGCTGCCCGGCGTCTGCTTGAACATCAGCTTGCCGTTGACCTTGGTGATCTGCTCGTCACTGTCTGTGGCGGCGAGCGCGAGGTCGTACTCACCCGAGATGAGGTACAGCGTCGACCCGTTCACGACCGAGTTCTGCGCGTTCTCTTCGTGGCGAATGGCGGCCTTGCCGTAGAGCACGTAGTTGGCCTTCGAGAGATCGGCGATCTCCTTGAGTTCGGTGGCGCCGAGCGTGACGGCACCTTCGAGCTTCAACTTCTTGTTGATGGCCTGTGCGTCCTTGATGTCCCAGCCGTCGGCCTTGAGCGACTCGGTGAGCACCGTGGCCATGCTCTCGGAGTTGATGATCGCCTTCTGGCCGAGCGGAATCGTCTGCTCCTGCACGACGATGACGATCGACGGGCGGCCCATGCGCTTGACGAGGTCGCGCGCGGCGGTGATGTCCTTGTCGAGGTTCTCGGTGATGACGTCGGCCTTCACCTTCACCGTCAGGATGCCGTTGGGCTCGAGCTTCTTGTCGACCACGTCGAACTTCTTCACGTAGCCCGACGTGTTCGCGAACACCTGATCGCGCACGAGCTGGTTGTTCACCACCGTGGTGTCGGCATCGATGCGAACGCCGGCGGCCTGCTCGATGGCCGAGCGCAACGCCTGATTCTTCGCCTCTTCGAAGGCCTTCGCCTCGTCCTTGTTCACCACCGCGGCCTGGCCGACACCGTCTTTGGTGACCACGTTGGCCTGCGCGAACGCGACGAACGCGGTGAGCACCACGGCTGCTGAGAATTTGAGCGGGTTCATGTGGGGGCGCGCTTTCAGTTGAGGACGATGACGACTTTGCCGTCGGCCAGGAACGCGGTGTTCAGCGCGGCGAGCTTCTTGGCGTCTTCAGGCGCGAGTTGCAGATCGGCGCCCGAGACCTTCGCGGCCTTGAGCACGATCGGCTTCTCACCGGCCTTGAGCGACTTGTTGGCGTCTTCGAGTGATTGCACGTAGCTGGCGACCCCCGACTGCTTGCGCGCATCGGCCGAGAGCGAGTCGATGCTGTAGACGGCCTTGCCACCCTCATCGAGCAGGCGCGGCATCAGCGACGGGGTGACCTTGAGGCCGCGCGCGTCGATGACCAGCCCCGTGGCCGACTTGTCGCCATCGGGCTTACCGACCGCGAGCATCTGCGTGGTGTCGGGGTCGACGACGTCCGACAACAGCGCGAGAGGCACTTCGATCTCCACCTCGACGCCGCCGTCCGAGAAGTAGCGCCTGTTGACGATCTTGTAGCCGCGCACGAGGCCTTCGACGCGGGTGCGAACCTCGTCCTTCTCCATGAGGTCGCCCATCTTCTTCGTGCCGTCGACCGAGACGCCCTTGACCTGGCCCAGCAGGTTGCGGAGCGCGTCCGACAACGCCGCACGTTCGGCGCCGAGCCGCGCGTGCGCGGGCGTCTGGGCCTTCAGATCTGGAGCGCCCTGGCCCGTCGCGCGGACCACCTGACCTGCCCAGTTCACGCCGGGCTGCGCTTTCGGTTCAGCAGGTTTGGCGTCTTTGCCCTGAGCGGCGACGCTCAAGGACACACACGCCAGCACAGCGAGGATCAGCCGCTTCATGGGAAAGCCCCCGGGCAAGAAAGAAAGTCCGCGGAGCAATCTACGGTCGACGGTCCTCGACCTTCAACACCGTTTACTGAGCGTCGGTGCGCGTGCAGAACTGATCGATGAGGCGGCGGTGACGCTCGGTGAGGAGCGTGAAACGCACACCGCTTCCCTCCTCGCGGTTGTCCAGATCGGCCCACTCACGAACGATTTCACCTTCGGCGTAGATGACCTCTTCCGAACCGGGCAGCTGGAACTGCAGGCCGACACGCTTGCCAGCCTGATCAGGCTCGATCAGGTGCGCCAGCCCCACACCTTCGCGCGAAATATCGGACGTACGCGCCATGTACGGCACGCCCGCCACGTACTTGTTCAGGTAGATGTCCAGGTTCACGCGGTTCTGGTTTCGCTTGTTGTTCGCCATGGGCTGATCGCTCCGATTCGTTTTGAAAGCTGCTGCGTGGCTGCAGCGAGCTGTTGCAAAGCGTACGGAGCTGTGGCGACCCGTCAAAAAAAGGCGCCGCGCCGTCAGCGAAATTGCTCGACGTCGTTGATCGTGCTCACCGGGCCAAAGCGCGAGAGGTCGCCGAGTTTCCCGGGCGGACCGACGACGATGATCTGCAGACCATCATCGAGCTGCGCAGACGACTTCGAGAGCGCGTCCACCGTCACCGACGAGATCTTCTGGCGCCACGTCGAGAGGTAGTCAGGCGGGTAGTCGTACAGATCGAGCTGCGCGCGTTCGAAGGCGATCTTCGCGGCGCCATCGAAACGAAAGGCGAAGGTGTTGAGCGCGACGTCTTTGGCGGTGCGGAGCTCGGCCGCGGTCACCGCGTCGTTGGTGGAAACACCAGAGAGGATTCGCGTCGCCGCTTCGAGCGCCTCGCCGACCTGCTCTGGCCTGGTGTCGAAGCCGGCGGTGAACAGGCCGCTCGTGGGCCCGGGCCCGACTGACGAATACGCCGAGTACGCGAGGCCCTTCTCGTCTCGTATTTCTCGGTACAGCCGCCCCACTCCGAACGTTCCCAGCACGGTGTTGGCGAGCCGCAGCGGGTATTCGAGTTCGCTCCGCCGCGCGTACCCGAAGGTGCCGATGCGGACCTTGGCCTGCGCGATCGTTCGCGGAACGACGATCACGCGACGTTGAAGCGGTTTCTCGGGCCCCCAGTTGCGAACGGCGGCGGTGCCACCCTTCCAACTCGCGAAGTGCTGCTCGAGCAGCTTCTGCAGGGCCGTGGCGTCGAAATCGCCGGTGATGATGAGCCGTGTGCTCGACGCGCCCCAGGTCGCAGCGTGGAACTTCTTCACGTCGCCCAGGGTCACCGCTTTCACCGTGCGCTCGACGGCCTCGCGACCGAGCAACGAATCGGGCCCGAACACCGCCTTGCTCAGGGCGCGTGACGCCACGGAATCAGGCCGGTCTTCCCGACGTCGCAGCACCTCGAGCAGCCGCCCACGGGCGATCTCGAACCGCTTCTCGTCGAACCGTGGCCGCTGGAGCACGTCCGCGAACACCGGCAGCAGGGTCTGCAGATCGGCCGAGCGTATCGAGAGCTGAACGGTCGACGATTCGTCGCCGGTGCCGGCGCTCAAGTCGGCCGCGTGGAACGAGAGGAACTCCTCGAGTTCTTGTGGCGACTTCGAGCCTGCGCCCCCAGTCGTCAGCACCGACGACATGATCGACGTGAGGCCGAGCTTGTCTGCAGGCTCGTCGACGGCGCCGGAGTTGACGAGCGCGCGCAGCAAGACCAGCGGCGTGGTGTGATCTTCCAGCAGGTAGACCTGAAGGCCATTCGCGAGCGTGATGATGCGCGGTTCACGAAGCGCGAACTCGAGCGGTGGCGCAGCGATGGTGGTCGGGTCCACGTCGAGCGCGCTGGGCAGCTGTCTGGCAGCGGTGCGCGTCGGCTCGGCAATCAACGGCTCCTGCGGGCGCGTGACGATCGCGGCGGGGGCACACGCGGTCAGCAACGAGGCAACCAGCAACCGCTTCACGGCCGCACCATCGTGACCACCACGGAGTTCTCCTTCACGAAGTACTTCCTGGCCGCGCCCTGCACTTCGGCCGCGGTGATGCCGTCGATCTCTTTGGGCAGGTCGATCACGTATCGCCACGTGCCGAGAATGGTCTGCGCACGAGACAGCGCGCTGGCGAGCCCGGAGTTGGAGTCGATGGCCCTCGCGAGATCGGCGGACACCCGGTTGCGAACCTTCTGCAGCTCACGATCGCTGGGACCCTCGGTGGCGAGCTTCGTGAGCTCTTCCATCACCGCGGCTTCGAGCTTCTCGAAGGGAACACCAGCGATCGGCGTGACGGCGATGATGAACAGGTTGTCGAGCCGAATGCCGGGGCCGGTGAAGACGCCGACGCTCTGCGCGAGACGGTCATCGAACACCAATCGCTTCTGGAGACGCCCGGTGGTGCCGTCGCTCAGCAAGACGTCCATCACGTCGAAGATCGCGTCGTCGTGCGCCGGCGGCGCGGGCTTGTGAAACGCGAAATAGATTCGCGGCGCCGCGTCGAACGTGAGCTGACTGCGTCGCTGCGCGCGGGAGGGCGGCTCGGTGAACACGGGCCCCGAGGGCCGCGGCGCGAGCGGGAGCGCACCGAACGTCTTCTCGAGCAACCGCTTCACTTCGTCGACCTTCACGTCACCGACGATGCAACCCACCGCGTTCGAAGCGACGTAGTGACGGTCGAAGAACTGCCGCGCCTCCGCCTGCTTCATCGCCGCGAGATCTCCCGCGTAGCCGACCGTCGGCCAGCGGTACGGGCTGGACACGAACGCGAGCTGCATCAACTCCTCGTACATCGCGCCTGAGGGGTTGGTCTCGATGCTGCGCAGCCGCTCTTCCTGCACGACCGAGCGCTCCGTGTAGAAATCGCGAAGCAGCGGCGCCGCGAAACGCTGCGCTTCCACGGTGAGCCACAGCTCCAACCGGTTCTTCGGGAGGCTCACGAAGTACGACGTCATGTCCTTGTCGGTGGTCGCGTTGAGCCCGACGCCGCCGTTCTCCTGGTACAGCCGCGCCAACGCGTTCTCGTCGAACAGCGCTCCGTGCTGCTTCTGCAGCGCGGCGAGTTCCTTCGCGAGCGCGTCGTCTCGTTTTCCCTGGCGAGAGAGCTCGGCGAGGCGGTCGCCGATGGTCTCGATCTTCTGGAGCAACACCTGTTCGGCCGCCCAGTCTTTCGCGCCGAGCCGAGGCGTGCCCTTGAACGCCATGTGCTCGAACAGGTGCGCGAGCCCGGTCTGGCCGGACACTTCATCGGCACCGCCGACCCGCACCCGAACGAACCCCGTGAACACCGGCGCGTCGGGGCGCTCGACGACGAGCCACGTCATGCCGTTGGGCAGCGCGACTTCGTGAACCGAATCAGCGAGCGACGTGTCCGCTGCGAACGCTGCCGTGGAGACGACGAGACAGGCCAACCACCAACGCGTCATTCGCACTTCACTTTCACGACTACGAGACGGTCCGACGAAGGAATGGTCGCGGTGAGCGAACTGGGCGCCTGCTGCTTCTGGCCCTTCTTCTTCGGGCAGCTGAACTTCACGACCAGATCACCGGGCAACGAATCGAAGATCTGTTCGGCGAGCAGCGGCTTGTCGCCGAGCCACAGCGCGGTGCCCTTTGGCGCCTGAACCTGAACCTTCACCAGGCCCGGCGTTCTCACTTCGTCGCGCACCTTCGGCTCGGCGGTCACGGGGCGCGGCAACGTCTCGTCGGGCGCGCGGTTGGACCACAGCAACGCGCCCACGAGCACCGCGACGATCGCCAGGGCGACGCCGAAGATCGCGATGAACACCCGCGAGCTGGTGTCGGGGCGATCGCGCATCGCTTGATCGACGGTCTCGACGTAGTCGTCAGGGTCTATCTTCGGCGGCTTTCGCTGCGGAGGCGCCGACAACACGTCGCGCTTTCGCGGAGGCGCGCGCGTCGACGGCGCGACGGGTTCGAGCTCGCCGTACGACTGATCGTGAACCTCGTCGAGCAACGCGCCGATCGTCGCTTCGCCGGCCGACACCACCGACACTTCGGGTATCGAGTCGTACGAGGGCAACGGCGGTGGCGGCTTGCTGATCGCGGCGCGAATGCGCTGCGGAGCGGCGGGCGGCGACGGTGGGGCAAGGCGTGTCAGCTGCGGCGCAGAGTCGCCCTGCCACGTGGGCATCAGCGGCGTGAAGACCTCACCCACCTCGAGATCACGTTCCCCGGCCATCGAGACCGACGTCGGTTCGATCGGGCCGCCGATCTCCGCGGTCGACTCGAAGTCGCGCTTGAGTGGAGTGCGCGCCAGGGCTTCACGCGGCATCGGCGCGGTGACCTCGGGTTCCCACGGGTTCGACGGAGCAGCCGCAGCGCGAACCCGCGGACGATCGGAGCGCGTCGGACCTTCGCTGTTCTCGAGCTCGCCGGTTTCACGACGGCCTTCGGGGACCGGCGGGCCGGGCCGAATCGGTGCGAGCGCCGGTCGGGTGCGCTCGTCCGTCGCGGGAGCGGGCCGCCGGTCGCGCTGCGTGCTGGTGTCGGTGCGCGTGTCGCTGCGCGCGTTCTCGGGGATGAAGATCCCGGTGCGCTCGCTGTCGTCGCCGAACATCGACCACACGTAGTGACTGGCGTCGTCGCGACTGGTGGGCGCCTCGTCGCGCATGAACCGCTCGAGCGCCGCGCTGATCTCGGCCGCTGACTGGTAGCGCCGCGAACGCTCCTTCACCAGACACTTGAGGATGACCTTCTCGAGCGCCGGCGGGAACCCTTTGCGGATCTTCGTCGGAGGCTCCGGGTCCTCCATGCGGATCGCGTAGATCACCGCTTCGGTCGACGTTCGGTAGAACGGGCTCTGCCCCGTCGTCAGCTCGTAGAGCATGGTCCCGAGCGAAAACAGGTCCATGCGGTGATCGAGTGGATCGGTCGTGAGCTGCTCGGGCGCCAGATAGAGGAACTTGCCCTTGATGACACCGGGCTTGCTGCGGCTCATCCACGCGGTGGCCTTCGCGATGCCGAAGTCGACCAGCTTCACCTCACCGCGGAAGCTGACCATCACGTTCTGCGGGCTCACGTCGCGGTGAATGATGCCGAGCTGCTGACCACTCGCGTCGCGCGCGGAATGCGCGTGCTGCAGCCCTTCACACAGGCGCGCCACGAACCACGCAGCGATGCCCGGAGGCACGACGCCACCGCGCTCCTGCTCCTTCTGGAGAATGCGGCGCAGATCGATGCCGTCGACCCACTCCATGGCGATGAAGGTCGAGCCCTCGAGGTGCCCCAGTTCGTACAGCTCGACGATGCTGGGGTGATGAAGCGACGCGGCGATGCGCGCTTCGTCGAGGAACATGCGGACGAACTCACCCTCTTCCGCGAGGTACGGAAGAATGCGCTTGAGAACGACGAGCCGGTCCTTCTTCGTGTCCTTGGCGAGAAAGAGCTCCGCCATGCCGCCCACGGCGAGCCGCTTGAGCAGCAGGTACGAGCCGAAGGGAATCGCGCTCTGGGGGCCAGACGTCGAGATGGGGCAGCTCCGTCAGTACGTGTAGAAGCCCTCGCCGGACTTCTTGCCGAGCTTACCTGCTCGCACGAGTTTCTTGAGCAATTGCGGCGGCCTGAACGAGGGGCTGCCGGTCTCTGCGTACAGGTACTCGGCGATGGCCAGGCGCACGTCGAGGCCGACGAGATCACCGAGCTTCAACGGGCCCATCGGGTGGCCGTAGCCGAGCTCCATGGCGCGATCGATGTCGGCCGCGCTGGCGACGCCTTCTTCGAGCATGCGAATGGCTTCCAGCCCGAGGGCGATGCCGAGCCGCGACGACGCGAAGCCCGGCGAGTCCTTCACCACGATGAGGTCTTTCTTGATCGCCGCGCCGTAGGCCTTCACCGCGTCGAGCGTCTGCGGCGAGGTCTGAAAGGCGAGCACCACCTCGAGCAGCTTCATCAGGTGCACGGGGTTGAAGAAGTGCAGGCCCACCACGCGTGACGGGTTGGTGGCAGCCGAGGCGATCTCCGTCAGCGACAATGAGCTGGTGTTCGACGCGAGGATCGTCTCGGCGCTGCAGATCGTCGAGAGCTGGCGAAACAGGTCTTGCTTGAGGGCCAGCTTCTCGGGCGTGGCTTCGATGACCAGCTGGCACGTCGAGAGCGCGTTCAGATCGGTCGTGAGCTTGAGGCGCGTCAACGCCGCGTCGCGATCGGCCGCGGTCACCTTCCCCTTGTCGACGCCGATGTTGAGGTTCTTTTCGATCTTCGCGTGACCGGCTTCAGCGGCGGCCTGCGTGACGTCGAACAACACGACTTCGAAGCCGGCCTGCGCGGTGACGTGCGCGATGCCGTGACCCATGGTTCCAGCGCCGACGACGCCCACCTGCGAGATCGAGAGACTCATTCGCGGCGGTTAAAGCGCAGCACAGGCGCTGAAAACACACTGATATACGGTGCGGCGCCCATGACGTTCGGTCTCCTCCTCGCACTCGCGCTCACCGCTGATGACGGCGGCAGTTCAACCTCCGACGCAGGCGTCAGCGCGACCCGGGTCAACCTGCTTCGCGGCGCGACCGTGCGGCGTTTCGACGGCATCGCCAACCCGGCGCTGTTGGCTGACGGCGTGGCCTCGAGCGATGCCGACACCTGGAACAACGTGCGCGCGCAGGTGCTCTCGAAGACCGGCTTCATCGAGTGGGACCTCGGCAAGCCCGAGCTCATCGCGGCGATGCGCATTCAGGCCGACAACAACGATCGCTACGACATTCAGGGAAGTCTCGATGGCGAGCGCTGGTACCCCGTCTGGGCGGCCGGCGGCGTCGACCTTCCCGGCGTGCAGACGCGAACCTCGCCACCGCTGACGGCCTCGGCGCGGTTCCTCCGCCTGACCGCCAGCGGCGGCGACGGCATGTACTCGATCACCGAACTCGAGGTGTTCGACAGCCTCGCGGCGCTCGACGGTGCGCAGCTGGAGCGTGCGGCGTTGCCGATCCCTCCGCCTCCGCCGCCCGCGCCGCCGTTCGACACCGGCTGGCTGGTCGTGCTGGCGGCGACCGCGGGCGTCGTCTGGTACTTCCGCGACACCATGAAGATGAATCGCCGGCGCGCGGAAGAAGCGGCGGCCGCGGAAGCTGCGAAGCACGCGCCCGTCGAGCCGCCGAAGGTCTGACTATTTCTTCCGCTTCTCGAGGAACGCCTGCATTCGCTGGTGCTTCTCGGGCGAATCGAAGAGCAGCCCCTGCCCCACCCATTCCATCGGAGCGTGGTTCACGCGCGCGGCGGCGTTGAGGGCGACCTTCGCGACCTGCACCGCGAGCGGCGCGTTGGCGGCGATCTGCGTCGCGATGCGGTGGGCTTCGGCGCGGGCGTCGGTGTCCACCAGCGACTCCCAGAGGCCCCACGTGGCCGCCTCTGCCGCGTCGACGATGCGACCGGTGTAGATGAGCTCCTTGGCGCGACCGAGCCCCACCAGCCGCGGGAGCCGCCACGTGCCCCCAGCCGAGGGAAAGATGCCCAGCGTCACCTCAGGCATGCCGACCTTCGCAGTGCGTGAAGCCACACGCAGATCGCACGCCAACGCGAGCTCGAGGCCACCGCCGAGCGCGTAGCCGTCGATCGCCGCGATGGTGGGCCGGGGAAAGTCTTCGAGCTGCTGCAACATGCGCTGTGTCCACGCCAGGAACGACTGGGTGTGCGTGCGGTCTTTGAGCTCGGCGATGTCGGCGCCCGCGGCGAAGGCCTTGCCACCGGCCCCGCTGACGATCACCACGCGCACGTCGTCACGCGCGGCCCACGCGTCGAGCTGCCGCGAGATGACGTCACACAGCTCGCGATTGATGGCGTTGCGAACTTCGGGGCGGTTCAGCTCGAGCGACGCGATGCCGTCGGCGACGTGGGCGTTGATCACGCAAGACCTCGATGAAAAATGAAACGGCCCGCGAGGTGTACCCCGCGGGCCGCGAAGACTGCACTGCGAGGCGAATTACGGCGTGACGACCGCCGGGATCTGCGCGCAGTCGAGCGGGTAGAGAACGTACGTGTAGAAGTTCGTGGTGCCCGGAACGATGCCCTCGTTGCGACGATCGTCGTCGCGCGGGCAGCTCGTGCCGCCGTCTTCGCACGACGCGTGCGTGTAGGTGTCCCAGATGCCGATGAGGCCGTTGTTGAACGTCACCGTGCCGCCGTCCTCCGCCATCACGCGGTAGTCGCAGTTGGTGAAGGTCTTGTAGTTGTTCACGATGACGCCGCCTTCGACTTCGAAGCCGAAGTAGCGGGTGTCGGCCGCGCCGAGCGCGCTGACGCGGTGCATCGCTTCAGGGCGCGGGTCGCTCAACACCAGCGGGCCGGGGATGTGCACCAGACCACCCGCGTTTTCCGGGTTCGGGCGACCGAAGCCACCGTCGGCGTTGCCGAAGCCGTTGGCCACCATGACCGGCGAGAACATCGCGCCCTGCGAGACGACCGTGATGTTCGCGTTGTCGATGAGGCCACCGTCACGGTTGCAGGTCGAGTTGCTGCGGAAGACCACGCGGCGACCGATGCGGTTGGTGAACCGGCTCTCGCTGGTGACGTAGCCATCGATGTTCAACACGTCACCGAGCACCGGGGTGTAGTTGCCCGGCTCGTCGAAGAAGGTCTTGTCGACGTAGATGCCGTTGCCGACGTTGGCCTGATCAGCGACCCAGAACTGCGTGTCGGTGTCGCCCTGACCGCCGGTGAAGATGTTGTCGATCCCGACCACCACCACGTTCTCGAGGCGCACGCGCTCCTGGCAGAAGCGCGCACCGCGCACCGCGCTGATCGTCGTGCCGCCGTCCCAGCCGCCGAAGCCGGTACCGCCACCCGTGTTGCCCGTACCGCCACCCGTGTTGCCCGTGCCGCCACCCGTGTTGCCCGTGCCGCCACCCGTGTTGCCCGTGCCGCCACCCGTGTTGCCCGTGCCACCACCCGTGTTGCCCGCGCCACCGCCCACGCCACCGACGCCGCCTCCCTGCGGGCAGCTGAAGCCGACGCAGCCCGCGTCCGGCGGCATGCGCTCGGGGCCACAACCAACGGAAACAACTGCGAGAGCAGCGATCAGAACTGAACGAAACGTCGTCACGTGAGGGACTCCTGGATGGATTTCTTCGCCTCGCGCTTCTAGACGGAGGCCGGCCGGGTTCCCGGAGCGTGTACACGACGGTCCGTACCCCGGCAAGCCACGGAGACGTCACGTGAAACCCATTTCAGGTTCGCAACATCCGTTCTTTCGCGGGCTGCGCGCGCCGCTCCACAGCGCGCATCGCGGAGGCGCTGGCCTGTACCCGGAAAACACGATGTTCGCGTTCACGCGCGCGGTCGAACTGCACCGCACCGATCTGCTGGAGCTCGACGTTCATGCCTCGCGAGACGGTGAGGTGATCGTCGCCCACGATCCAACGCTCGAGCGCTGCACCGACGGGTCCGGCGCGCTCGCCGCGCTCACGTGGGCTCAATTGCGCCGACTCGACGCGGGCTTTCACACCCGATTCCGCGGGCAAGGCGTGACGATTCCACGGCTGGTCGAGGTGCTGAACGCGTTCCCGGCGCTGCGCATCAACTGCGAGGTGAAGGTCGAAGACGCGGTCGACCCGTTCGTGGCCCTGGTGAAGAAAGAAGGCGTCATCGACCGCCTCTGCATCGGCAGCGAACGCGATGACATCGCAGCCGAGCTGGTGACGCGGCTTCCGGGGGGCTGCTTCTTCTACCCGGCCAACGCGCTCGCAGCGTTCGTGCTGCCGACGAAGGCCGGCGAGCGCCCCGAAGATGACGAGCGCTTCACGGTGCTCGACATGCCGCTGCACTGGGAAGGTGCGCAGCTGTTCGACGCAGCGCTGGCCCGCGTGGCCAGAGAGCACGGCAAGTGGATCAACGTCTGGACCATCGACGACCCCGACGAGATGCGGCGCGCGATCGCCGATGGCGTGGGCGGCATCATGACCGATCGCCCCGACGTGCTCCGGCAGGTGCTGGGCGGCTGATCAGGCCTGCGCGTGCACCGGCGGCAGCTTCTGTGCGCGCGGCGTCATGCCGAGGCTCTCGCGAATGGCCTGAACCAGAGCGCCGGGGCTGAAGGGCTTCTGAACGAAGCGTGCCCCCTGCGCCACGAGCCGCGCGGTGGCCTGTGGATCAGGCGCGAACCCCGACACCAGCACCACGCGCATCGACGGGTAGCGTTCGGTGAGCTTCTGCGCGAGCCACAGCCCGTCGTGCCCCGGCAGCAGCACGTCGGTCACCAGCACCGGCAGCTCGGGGAACGTGAGTGAGGCCGCCAGCGCCTGTTCGGCGTCGGCCACCGAGACGACCTGAAAGCCCTCCTGCGAGATCAACCGCACCATCAGCGATCGAACGTCGGGATCGTCGTCGACGACCAGAATCGTGGCTTCACTCGGCCGGTTGGGGCGGCGCGTCTCAGGCAGCTGAACGGGCGTCACGTTCAACTCCGAATCGCGCGCGCGCGGGAGCCAGATGCGGAACGACGTGCCCTTCCCCACGGAGCTCTCGACTTCAATCTTCCCTCCCAGCGCCTTCACCACGCCGAACACCGTCGCCAGGCCGAGGCCCGTGCCGATGCCCGGCGGTTTCGTGGTGAAGAAGGGCTCGAAGAGATGCGCGCGCGTCTCGGCGGTCATGCCGTGCCCGGTATCAGCGAACGTCATCACCACCGCGTCACCGACCTCGGTGCCAGGAGCGTTGCGCGCCGAGATCCGCAGCGTCCCGCCCTCGGGCATCGCGTCACGCGCGTTCGACGCGAGGTTCATCACGATCTGATCGAGCTGCGAGGGGCCGCTCCACAATGGCCAGACCTCGGGCTCCACGTCGATCTCGATGGTGACCTTCTCGCCGACCAGCCGCTTCGCCAGCTCGCCCACGCGCGTGAGCAGCGGCCCCACCTCCACGCGCGTCGGCACCACCACGTCGCGACGCGAGAACGCGAGCAGCTGCGAGGTCAGGTTGCTGGCGCGGGAGATCGACTCCTGCACGTCGTTGAGATCGGCGCGCAGCGCGCTGTCGGCCGGCATCCCCTGGTCGACGAGCGTGGTGCAGGTGCGCATCACCGAGAGCAGGTTGTTGAAGTCGTGCGCGATGCTGCCGGCGAAGCGGCCCAGCGCTTCCATCTTCTTGGCCTGCTCGAGCTCGGTGGCCATCAAACGCTCGGCAGTCACGTCGCGCGCCGTGCACAACAGCAACTCGCTGTCGGCCACCGCCGAGAGCTGACAGTCGAACGTGCGCAGCCCGGCGTCACCGGTGCGAGAGACGTCGGCGCGGCCTGGAGAACCACTCCGCGCGTTCGAGAGCAGCGCTTCGACCTTCGAGGCCTCCTGCTCGTCGCCGAGCACGCGGGCCAGGGGCTCACCGACCGGGCTGCGGCCGATGGCGCGATCGAAAGACGGGCTCGCGTACGAGACCTCGTTTCGCGTGTCGATCAACGCCACCAGGCCCATGGTGTTCTCGGTGATCAACCGGTACCGCGCTTCGACGTGCGCGGCGCGCGCCTGCTGCTGCGCGACCTGCGCGAGCACCTTGTTGTAGCTGCGCGCATGCACGCCGACGATCAGCGCGGTGAGCACCGACAGCGCGACGGCGTTGAACATCAGCTGCTCCGGCAGCGTGACGCCGAGTTCCACGTTCCACGCGATGACCGCCGACGCGGCCATGCCTGCCAACGAGAAGGCGATCGACCAGCGCAACGCCTGACCCGACAGCGTGGCCAGGGCCACCACGAGCCCGAGCGCCACGTAGAAGGGCCCCGCGCCGACCTGGTGCGTGGCCCATACCGAGATCACGGAGCCCGCGGTGGGAATCGCAGAAAGGAGCAGCCCCGCCGCCACGCCCCTGCCCGCGCGCGCCAACCCCGAGGCCACGAAGCACAACAAGGCCAACACCACCGTCTGTGCCGTGACCGGGAACTGCACCGGCGCCTGCAGCGCGCGCGTCGAGTACGCGGCGATCACCAACCCGATGACGCCGATGCACAACCCGAGGACAGACGCCGTCCGCTCGCGCCTGCGCGCGTCGACCGACATGACCTCTTTGTAGAAGCTGGTGGCCCCCCCACCAGCCGCCGAACCCGGCAGCATGGGAGCCATTAAGCCCTGCGCGGCAGATCGGCTCAAGCGCCGCGCGAGGCGCCCATCACCCAATCGAGGTACGGAGTGTGTCCCTCGACCACCTCGAGCTTGAGCAGCTCGGGGACGGTGTACGGGTGCATCGAGACCACACGCGCCTTGAGCGCTTCGAAATCGGCGGCGGTCTTCATCACCACCAGCACTTCACGCTCGTCGCAGATCTGCGCCTCCCAACGGTAGATGCTGCGCACCTGCGGCACGAGGTTGGCGCAGGCGATCCACTTCTCTTCCACCAGCGTGCGCGCGATCGCCGCGGCGTTCTCTTCATTGGGCGCCGTCATCAACACGACAGCGACCTTCGAACTCACAGGCGAACCTCGAAGGCGTGCGTTTGACCATCGGTCAGCTTCACCACCACGCGGGCTGTCGTGCCCACCAGGCGGTCAGCGCTGCCCAGGTCGAAGTGGAGCCCCATGTCTCCGGGGCTCGAGGGGAAGGCGTGGTCGGGCGCGTCGCGGCGGTAGACGGCCGCTGCGGCGAAGCGGTCCTGACGATGGGGTTGAACCACCACCTGGACGTTCTTCTTCGAGCGGAACAGCAGCACCTTGAACTCGCTGCGCTCTTCGATGATCTCGGGGGCGGATCGCTCGACCGTCGCGGGGAAAGGAACAACGCGCGGGGCACTGCCTTCTTCTTCCCGGCTCAGCTCTTCGATGGCGGCTTCTCCAGCGGCCATGGCGGCGAGCGCCAACTTCAATTCAGGGTCTGCGTCGGCTTGTAGGCGAATGACTTCTCGTTCAACGGGCGTCGCCAGGCCCAGGTCGTAGCGGAGGAGGTCGTCTGCATTGACCGGTCGACTCCGCTTGCGCGTCACCGTCGTATTCGCCGTCTTGAGCTCGCTCGGTACCGAGCCCTTCGTTTCGCCGCCCAGCACCCGTACCAGCTCGTCGTCTTCGATGCCGGTGCGCTCCGAGTACCACCAGGCCTGCTGGCGGTACGCCTGATCGAGCAACGAGGCCTCGGCGCGGCGCGGACCATTCAACGCGGTGAGGCTGACGACCGAGCCCCGACACTCGCGATCGACCCCGGCCACCGAGCCACGAAGGCGCGCGGCCAGAGTCTTCGCGTCACTGCGACCGCCGGCGCCTAGCGCCTCGAGAGCGACCAGCGCAGATTCGAGGCGATCGCGGGACTGCAGGTCCTGCACGGCAAAGCGGGTCATGGCCTCACCCGCTTCGGGGCTGTCGGGGATCGCGGCCTCGACGGCCTGGCTGGCGGCGCGCTTCAACTTCATCGCCATGTCTTCGACGGCCACGCCATCGGCCCAGCTGCGCAACGACAGCTCGGGGATCGACTGCAGCGGCTCGACGATCGCCGCGGTCTTCACGCCCAGCGTTCCAGCGCGACGGAGCACGTCACCCGCGGCCTCGAGCAGCAGCCCCACCACCACCGCCCCGTCACCCGGCCGTTTCCCCGCTGCGAGTTCGTGCTGCAGGGCTTCGAGCTCCGCCACGCGGGCGGCGTACTTTTCACGGGTCGTTGCGATCATGGGTACTGCCTCCTTCTTTCGAGTTACGGACTTCAGGCTTCGTCGCGCTGACGCGCTTCGACGATGTAGAGCTTCAGCCACGCCTGAGCGCGGCTCACCCGCTTGTAGGAATTGACGACGGTGATGCCGAGCGCGCGCGCGACGGCCTCGTGATCGTCGACATCCTGGTGGTGGTACAGGTCCCACGCGGCCGCCTCGTTGGGGTGCTCCTCTTTGAGGCGCTCCCAGGCGGTCCAGTACTCACCATGTGCTTCCGACTGCTCGGCGCGCGCGCGCGACTCGGCGACGGCGCGGTTGGCCTCGGGCAGCGAGGTCTCGGCCTCGTCACCTTCGTCACCGATCTCGTTGCCGGGATCGAGCTCCTCGCGCTGACGGCGATAGCGGTCGATCGCACAGTGCTTCACGATGCGCAGGAAGAACGTCTTGGGTGACGCAGCCTTCCCCGGCATCAATTCGGACACCCCGCGGAACTGATCGAGCCCCTTCGCCATGAACTTCGCCACGGCGTCCTGGAAGATCTCGTCAGCGTCGTCGGGGCTTCCCCTCATGAACGCTCCCTGCACGCGTCGAATGACGGTGGTGGAAGCGTCGCGCCAACGGAACACGAGCTCGCCGAGCGCGCGCTTGAAGTCCTGGCCCTGCGCCTTGCGGCGCGAAATGTCTGCGAACAACTCGTCGTCGGTGAGCATGGGCTGTGGCCCGGGACCATACTCGCCGCTGACGGGTGGTCAGCTGAGAACCTGACGGCCCGTCTGCACGGCATGAGCAGAACGATTGTCATTGGAGATCTGCACGGTTGCGCTGACGAAGCGCTGGAGTTGCTGAACGCGCTCCAGGTCACTTCTTCCGACCGCGTGATCTTCGCCGGAGACCTCGTCGACCGTGGCCCGAAGCCGCGCGAATGCGTGGAGCTGGCGATGCGGCACGAGTGCGTGCTCGGCAACCATGAAGAGAAGCACCTGCAGCAGCGGCACTCGAAGGCCGAGAAGCTGTCGCCGGCACACCTCTTTACCCGCGAGCAGTTGAGCGACGAGCACTACGACTTCTTCGAGAAGTTGCCGCTGTTCATTCGCCTGCCGGAGTTCAACGCGGCCGTGGTGCACGCAGGCGCGTTCCCGGGAGTGCCGCTGGAGCAGCAGACGCCGAATCACCTGCTGCACATTCAGAACATCAAGCCGCCGGGCACGAAGAGTTACTGGCCGTCGAAGGCACCGGTCGACTTCACGTTCTGGACGAACCACTGGGTGGGGCCGGAGCGGCTGATCTTCGGGCACTCGGTGTTGGACAAGCCGCTCGTCACGGAGTGGGCAGTGGGCGTCGACACCGGCGCAGTCTTCGGGCGCGGCTTGACGGCGCTCGTGCTGCCGAACTGGGAACTGGTGACGCTGCCGACCTCGCACCGCTCTCGCGCGGGCCGGCCGGACATCGCGACATTCCCGGTACATGGCGACGTGATGGCGTTCAGCTGACGCCGAAGTTCCCGTGGTGACGTAACCGTTTGCGTCGCACCAGACGTTGTCGCTCAATCGCGCGCCGTGACGACGCGAAAGACGACCCACAACGCCGACCCGACGATGACCGACCTGCTGAAGCTGCTCGTCGACCGCGCAGCCGACTCGCTGCATCTGACCGTCGGCGTCGCGCCCGCCTTGCGCATCGGGGGCAAACGCGAAGTGACCGAAGCGATGCCCCTGACCGTCGAGCAGATCCGCAAGCTGGTGCTGACGGTGCTGCCGCCGCCGAAGCAGCAGGAACTCGACGAGACGACCTTCACCACGTCGACCTTCGGCGTGAAGGGGCTCGCGAAGTTCACGCTCACCGCGTACTTCCAGCGAGGCGCGCCAGCGGCAGTCATCAAGCGCATTCCGTTCGAAGTGCCGGAAGCGCCGAAGTGGCTGGAGCCCGCGTTCGACTGGCTGCAGCCCGGCGCGTTCGTGGTGGTCGCGGGCAAGGCTGGCAGCGGGCGTTCATCGGCGGTCGCCGCACTGGTCAATCGCATCAACACCACGAAGAACTGGCACGTCCTCACGCTGGAAGATCCGATCGCCTACCTGTTTCCCAATCGCGAGTCGGTGATCGAACAGCTCGATCTCGAAGGTCCGATGCCGATCGAAGCGGCGGTGCAGGTGGCACGCACTTCCTGCCCTGACGTGGTGGTCGTGGCGCTCGATGACGAGCTGCGCACTGCCTCCGAAGTGACCGGAGCTGGAGCGCTCACGATCGCCTCGCTGACCATCAACGACGCGAAGTCCGCCGCTGACGTGATCCGCAAAGTGCTCACACCGTCACAGCTCGCGCATGTGCCGGGCATCGTGTGGCTGACGCGCCCGGGTGAAGGCCGTCTCGTTCAGCTCTCGGAGCTCTGATGCAGCGACGAACGGCACTGGCCAGCGTGCTGTTCCTCGCGGCGTGCGCCGAAGCTCCAGCGCCGCTCTTCGAAGACGAGCTCCGCAGCGCAGCCGACGCGGGCGAGGCCCTCGACGCGTCGGTCGAAGCCACCAACGAGGTCTTCGTGCTCTCGCAACACTGCACCGACTTCCGCGCGTGGCTGGTGGGCCCGGACTCGAGCTCTGCGCATGGCTCCATCGCCACGATCCCGGGAGGCGGCGTCTTCGTGGCCTGGAGCGGGCAGAATGCGCCCGCTCGAATTCTCGGCCGGCGGTTCCTCGCCGACGGCGGCGTGCTGCCTCCAGAGCTGATCTGGACTTCAGCCGGCGACGCATCGATCGACGACATCAACGCACACGTCAACCTCGGTGGAGTGCGCTTCGTCACCTGGCGCGAGACCGACGCGACGACCGGCCTCAGTCAACTGTACGAGCGCACTCACGATCTGGCGCGCTGGCGACCGGCCAACCCATTGCCCGGCGCGCCTCGAGAGATTCTCTGGTCGATCAGCGGCCTCACTCCCCGAGGCGATCAGCTCGTGGTCTCCGTCGAGCGCGCAGGTGAAGACGGCTGGGCGGTCGTCGCGCACAGCCGCTTCGGTTTCAACGGAACCTGGTCACAGCATGTGCTCTCGCCGAGCGAGGCGTCGGTCGAAACGCTGGCGATGACCGCCAACGCGCAGAGCGAAGCCCTCGTCACCTGGAGCGGGTACGGGCCTCCGACCCAGCGGCTGCTGGTGAAGGCGTCGCGCAGGACGAGCGGCGACGTGTGGTCGACGCAAACGCTGGGCCCGGCACACGGCACGGTGATCGCGCCAGTGCCGGTGCTCACCAGCCGCCAGGCCTTCGTGTTCTGGGCGAGCGACGAACAACTGCAGAGCACTCAGCTCGAATCAGGCACCTGGTCATCGGCGACCACCCTGTTCCCGCGCGACGGCGGCGTGAACGCCTCGTCGGTCAGCGCGGTGAGCACCGGCGAGTATGTCTTTCTGGGGTGGCAGAACCACGACACCTACGTCGAGTACGCCACCTGGGACGGCACGCGCTGGCGCGAACCGGAGCGCGCTGCGCTGCTGGGGGATTCCGGGCTGACGCGCTTCATCTGGTGGGACGGGTTCGGCACCAATCACGCGATGTCGCTGTGGAGCGAAGGCGGCTTCGTGGTGGTCACCAGCTTCCACTTCGGCACTCGCACTGGCCAGTACGTCATCGCCGGCATGGTGGTCGACGACGACCGCATTCAGCCGCGGCTGGTGCTCGACGACACCTGGTCGCATTGGATCCTCGCACGGCAAGGTGCGGGGCGCAGACTCGTGGTCAGCAACTGCCGCTGACGCTCACGCGATCTCGAGGCTGAGGTCCATCGCGCGCGCCGAGTGCGTGAGCGCGCCCATCGACACGTAGTCGACGCCCAGCTTCGCCAGCCGCGGCAGCCGTTCCGCAGTGATGCCGCCCGACACCTCGAGTTCCACGCGGCCATCGGCGAGCGAGACGGCGTCTTTGATCTGCTCGTCGTCCATGTTGTCGAGCATCACGATGTGCGCTCCGTGATCGATCGCCTCCTTGAGCTGCTTCAGGTTGGTGACCTCGATCTCGATCTTCACCAACCGCGGCGCGTTGGCCTTCGCGCGCTCCAGCGCTTTGGAGATCGACCCACCGACGGCGGCGATGTGGTTGTCCTTGATCAGCACGCCGTCGAAGAGACCGAAGCGGTGGTTGTGCGCGCCTCCGTCCTTGATGGCCTGCTTGGCGAGCCCGCGCATGCCCGGAGGCGTCTTCCGGGTATCGAGGATCTTCAACCGCGTTCCGCGCACGCTGTTGAGGAGCGCGACCGCCTGTGACGCCGCCGTCGCCATGCCAGCACAGCGCTGAACGATGTTGAGCGCCGTCCGTTCGGCCGTCAGCAGGCTGCGCAGCGGCCCCTTGAGGTCGGCGACGACCTGCGTGGCCTTCGTCTTCTGGCCGTCCTTCATCACGAACTTCACTTCGACCGACGGGTCGACGAGCTCGAAGGTGCGCGCGAACGCCGCGAGGCCCGAGAGCACCATGTGCTCCTTGGCCAGCAGCGTCGCCGTGCCCATCGCGTCGGCGGGCACCACCGCGAGCGAGGTCACGTCTCCTGCACTGCCGAGGTCTTCGTCGAGCGAGAGGTTGATGAGCCGATCGAGGTATGCGTCCATGACTTCATGCTTTCGCACGAACTCGCACTGCTCGCCACGCCGTGTCTCGGTGGTGTCGACGAAGCGACCTGGACGTGAACGTGTTCCGCGACGCGAGTGGTTCGACCAGAGCGGCGAGGTCATCAAGCAGAAGCGGAAGACGTGGTGCGAAGGGCCGACGTACTTCGCGAACGAGCTGAAGCCGCGCTTCGTGAAAGACGCGGCCGCATACGTGAAGAAAATGAAGCGCTGTCCCGCGCCGGTCCCGTGATCCACTCTGTTTCGCCGCCAACCCGGCGGAACCGGCTCAGCGCTTCTTCTTCGCGGCGACCTTCTTCTTCGCCACGGGCGCCTTCTTCCCGGGAGCCGGCTTCGTCTTCTTCGCAGGAGCCGTCTTCCTGGCCTTCACCGCCGGTTTCGCCTTCTTCGCCACCGGCTTCTTCGCGGCAGGCTTCTTTGCCGGGCTCGCCTTCTTCGGAGCCGACGGCGCGGGCTTCGCCTTCTTCTTCACCGGCTCGTCGTTCTTGGCGGCGTTGAACTCACGGACCGCGTCGTCGACGAGGCCCATGTTCATGTACGCGACGCCGAGGTCGTAGTGGTCGCGCGAAGACAGCCCTTCCTTCGTGCCTTCACGGAGCTTCTCGAGCGCCTCCTTCACCTGATTGTCGGTCTCGGCGACCTTCAGATCCTTGAGCGAGTCCTTCAGCTCTTCGCCGAGGTTCACTGCACCATCAGGCGCGGGCGCGGCGATCTTCACCTCGACCGGCGCGATGCGCATGATGTTCTCGTTCAACTTCACGATGCGGACCTTGAGCTCGTCGACGCGAGCACGATCCTTCTCGACCACGTCTGCCGGGGCGCGCGCCACGAACGAAGGGTTCGAGAGACGGCCTTCGATGCCGGCGATCTCCTTCTCCGACTTCTCGATCTCCTTCTTCAGGCGCTCACGCTCTTCCGCGAGGTCGACGATGCCGGCGAGCGGCACGTAGATCTCCATGTCGGAGCGGATCTCGGCTGCGGCCTGCTGGGGCTTGGTGCCGATGTCGCTGACGTGCAGCGAGTTGAGGCGCGTCAGCGGGATCACGTACGACGACCAGCGCTCGAGCATCTGCCGCACGTGCGCGTTGGACGACTGGATGTACGCGTCGAGCTTCACCGCGGGCGAGAGCTGCGACTCACCACGAATGGTGCGAATGCCCTCGATGGCCTCGATCACCGGGCGCATCTCGTTCTCGGCCGCGGGGTCAGCGAGGCGACGGTCTTCCGTCGGGTACGCGGCGATCATGATCGAGTCCGTCGCGCGCTCCATCGGCAACTTCTGCCAGATCTCCTCCGAGATGAACGGCATGAACGGGTGCAGCGCGCGCAGAATCTGGTCGAGGCAGAACACCAGCGTCGCCTGCGTCGATTCCTTCGCGTGCACGTCGTCGCCACGCAGCGAGCCCTTCGCCAGCTCGATGTACCAGTCGCAGAACTCACGCCAGAGGAACTGGTAGAGCACCGACGCCGCTTCGCCGAAGTTGTAGCCCGCGAGCGCCTGCTGCACGCCCGCGATCGCCACGTTGAGCCGCGAGAGAATCCAACGGTCCGCGAGTGAGAGCGCGCGCTCCTTGATGAACACCTTCGGGTCGGCCTTGAAGTCGCCCATGTTCATCAGCGCGAAGCGCGCCGCGTTCCACAGCTTGTTGCAGAAGGCCTTGTAGCCCTCGATGCGCTCGATGCTCAGCTTGATGTCGCGGCCCTGCTGCGTGAGCGACGCCAGCGTGAAACGCAACGCATCGGCGCCCATCGGGGGAAGCCCTTGCGGATATTTGTTCCGGATCGACGGAGGCAGGTTCTTCGCTTCCTGACCGTTCACGATGTCGAGGGGATCGATCACGTTCCCCTTGGTCTTCGACATCTTCTCGCCCTTGTCGTCGCGCACCATCGCGTGCAGGTAGACGGTGCGGAACGGCACATCTCCCATGAAGTGGATGCCGAACATCATCATTCGGGCCACCCAGAAGAAGATGATGTCGTGACCCGTCTCCATCACCGAGTTCGGGTAGAAGGTCTTCAAGTCCGAGCTGTCGCCGTTGGGCCAACCGAGCGTCGAGAACGGCCAGAGCCCCGAGCTGAACCAGGTGTCGAGCACGTCGGGGTCCTGCACCCAGTTGCCCTCGGTGGGCTTCTCGCGCTGCACCACGTACTTCGCGGTCTCGAAGTCGACCGTGCCGTCTTCCGCCGCTTCGAACCACGCGGGGATCTGGTGGCCCCACCAGAGCTGGCGGCTGATGCACCAGTCGTGAATGTTCCGCATCCACGAGAAGTAGGTGTTGGTCCACTGCTCGGGGACAAACTTCGTCTTGCCCTGCTCCACCGCGGCGATGGCCGGTTCGGCGAGCGGCTTGATCTTCACGTACCACTGGAACGAGAGCCGCGGCTCCACCGGTACGCCCGAGCGCTGGCTCAACGCGAGCGGCAGCTTGTGCGGCTTCTCTTCCACCAGCAGCTCGGCAGCCTTGAGGTCTTCGAGGATCTTCTTGCGCGCCGCGAAGCGCTCGAGGCCTTGGTACGGGCCACCGTTCTCATTCACCGTCGCGGTGTCGGTGAAGATGTTGATCATCGGCAGGTTGTGCCGCTGACCGGTCGCGTAGTCGTTGTGATCGTGCGCGGGCGTGACCTTCACCACGCCGGTGCCGAACTTCGGGTCGACCAGCACGTCGTCGGCGATGATCGGAATCGCGCGGTTGATGAGCGGCAGCACCACGTTCTTGCCGATGAGGTGCTTGTAGCGCTCGTCCTGCGAGTGCACGGCGACCGCGGTGTCACCGAGCATCGTCTCGGGGCGCGTGGTGGCGACGATCAACTTCTCGTCGCTGCCCTCCACCGGGTACGCGATCGACCACAGCGAGCCTGCGCGCTCTTCGTTCTCGACCTCGAGGTCCGACAGCGCGGTGCGCAGCTGGGGGTCCCAGTTGATGAGCTTGCGCGCGCGGTAGATGAGCCCTTCTTCGTGGAGCTTGAGGAAGACGTCCTGCACCGCGTCGCTCACGCCCTTGTCCATCGTGAAGCGCTCGCGGCTCCAGTCGAGTGACGCGCCGAGCACCTTGTGCTGCTCACCGATGCGCGCGCCGTACTTCTCGCGCCAGGCCCAGATGCGCTTCAAGAACTCGTCGCGGCCGTAGTCGTGGCGCGACTTGTTCTCGGTCTTCTTGAGCTCTTTCTCGACGATCATCTGCGTGGCGATCCCCGCGTGATCGGTGCCCGGCAGCCAGAGCGTGTTGAAGCCGCTCATGCGCTTCCAGCGAATCAGGATGTCCTGAATCGTCGCCGTGAGCGCGTGGCCCAGGTGCAGCGAGCCGGTGATGTTCGGAGGCGGGAGGACGATCGAAAACGGCGGCTTCGTCGAGTTCGCTTCGGGCTTGAAGTACCCGCGGTTCTGCCACTCCGGGTACCACTTCGATTCGACAACGCCCGGGTCGTAGGAAGAGGACAGCTCAGTTTCGGTCGTCATTTGCACACCTTGAGGGACGAAATGCGAAAGGCGGCCCGACAAACACGGAAAGGGCCGCCCTGCACAACATAAAAATCAGTGAAACCGGAGCCTTACGCCAGGCCCTTGGCTTCGCGATCCTTGATGAGGCGCTCGAGCTCGGCCTTGATGATGACCTCGGCGAGCTGCGGAACGACTTCCCACGCGATCTTCTCGATCACTTCCTTCGAAGCCTTCGAGAGCGCGTCGCGGAGTACGGCCTCGCCGCCATCACCACCGGGGCGATGCGAGTCGAGATCGAGCGACTCGGTGCGCTGCGGCGGCAGGGGCTGCTGTTGCTGCTGCGGCGGCAGACCGAACGGATCGCGGCGCGGCGGCACACCACCGGGCAACGGCGCTGACCCCGGAGGGCGGGGGAAACCACCCGGCATGCTGGGCGCGGGCGGCATGCCCGGCATCGGAGGCCGCGCCATGCCCGGCGCGGGCGGCATCGAACCCGGCATGCCCGGAACGCCCATGGGTCGCGGCATGCCCGGCTGCGTTCCCATCGGCACGCCCGGCGCACCCATCGGTCGCGGCGGCATGCCCGGCTGTGTCCCCATCGGCACGCCCAGCGCGCCCATCGGCCGCGGCGGCATGCCCGGCTGTGAGAAGCCCGGCTGTGAGAAGCCCGGCTGCGGCATGCCAGGCGCACCCATCGGGCGCGGCGGCATGCCGGGCTGCGTGCCCATGGGCACCCCCATCGGGCGCGGCGGAACACCGGGCTGCGTCCCCATCGGCACGCCGGCGGCGCCCGGCATCGGCCTCGGCTGCTGAATGCCCTGGAGCGGCTGCGCGGGGCGCGGCTGCGACGCGAGCGGCTGCGGCGCGGGGGCCGGCTGTGAGCTGACCGCGGCGAGCGGGTTCGGCGGCGGCGCACCGGGCGCCAGACCGACCGACGCACGCACGCGCTCGAGGAAGGAGTTCGATTCGAACGGCTTCTGGATGTTGCCGTTGGCGCCGACGGCCTGCGCGCGCGCGCCGTCGAACGGCTCGAACGTGCCCGACAGCAGCAGCACCGGAATGTGCGCGGTCGAGGGGTCGCTCTTCAATTCCTGGCAGACCTCGTAGCCATTGCGGCCAGGCATCATGCAGTCGGCGAGCACGAGGTCGGGGCGCAGCTCGCGCGCCTTCGCGACGGCATCGAGGCCGTTGTCGACGGCGATCATCGTGAGGTCTTCGGTGGCGAACAGCATGCCGACGACCTTGCGAATGGTGAGGGAGTCGTCTGCAACGAGCACTGATTTGGGCATGGCGCGGTGACTCTAGGGACGACTGCTCACCCCCTCAAGAAAACATGCGCCCCACGTCGAGCATCGGCACGCCGTTGAGGGAGGAGCCGTCACGGACGCCTTCGACGGCAGTCACCGACAACCCCAGCAGATCGCGGTTGACCTCGAAGAGCACCACGAACGGCTCGACGGCGCCCAGCGCCCCGACGGTGAAGACCGGGCAGAGCACGCCGCGATGCTGGGCGACGCCGAGAAACGAACCGGCGTTCGGGCAGCGGTTGAAGTGCGCGCCGGACTCGATGACCTGCGCCACGTGATGCAGCGGCATCGCAAGGCGCTCGTCGCGCACCCAGAACACGAGCGCCGATTCGGCTTCGCGCGTGTGCCGTTCGAGCGGCTTCGACTGCCGTGGCAGCCCTCGCGCGGCGCCTTCTGCGTCGAGCTCGAAGACGAGGCGGCCGTCGAACTCCAGCGCAGCCGAGATGGCGGGCGCGATCAGGGGAATCAAGCGACCCTGCACCGGCCAGCGCGGCAACGGGGCCGTGTCGAACACGCCGTCGACCTGCGTTACCCGCACCGCGATGGTGGGTGAGACGTCGACCACCACCCCGGCGCGGGCGTCGGGCTCGTCATCGCCGCCGAGCAACCGGGAGAGATCTCTGACCTGGTCGTGCTGCGAGAGCGGCAACACACCCTGCTCGTTGGTGCGTGCCACCTCGAGCACCCGCACGGCGTCGAGCGCGTACCTCGACCCACCCGCCGAGAAGAAGACACAGAGCCGACGAGCGTCACGGTTCACGACGGCTTCGACGCTCGCACGAGCGTGGTGCGTCTGCTAGTTCGCGCGCGGCCATGGCGCAGATCCTGTTGGTCGATGACGAGAAGGTCGCGCGGTCGCTGTACGGCGACTTTCTCGCTGGCGCCGGTCACGAAGTGACCGCCGTGGGTTCAGCAGCCGAGGCGAAAGCGGCCCTCGAGCGTCAACCCTTCGCGGTGTTGGTCACCGATCTCATTCTTCCCCAGAGCGACGGCATGGACCTGCTGCAGCACGCCAAGTCGAGCCGCCCCGACGTCGAAGTGATCGTCATCACCGCGCTCGACAAGGTCGAACCTGCCGTTCGTGCCATCAAGAACGGCGCGTCGGACTACCTCGTCAAGCCGGTGGCGCCAGAAGTGCTCGCGCATTCGGTCAATCGGGCGCTCACCCAGCATCTGCTGCTCAAGGAGAACGCGGAGCTCCGCCAGCACGTGGCCTTGCTCGAAGCCGGCCAGCGCATCGCCACCACGCTCGAGCGCGACAAGCTCTACGAAGCTACGCACGTGGCGTTCCACGCCATGTGCCACGCGGACGCGGTGGTGGTGTTCACGAAGGAAGACGGCGTTCTCGAACTCACGGCGTCACAGGGCTTTGGCGAGGTGCCGCGCGGCGTGATTGAACTGCAGACCCTGGAGCGGGTTCGCGAAGCGGCCCCGGCCATCGAGCGGTCGGGGCAAGAGCTGGAGATCGACGGCCTCGAATTCCGTGCGTCGTATCTGGTGCCTGTGTACGAGGGTGAAGCCCTGCACGGCGCGGTGCTCGTCTTCTTTCGAACCGAGCTGCACGAAGACTGCGTGACCGCGGCGCCGTTCCTGGCGCGGCACCTGGCGCTGGCGCTCAAGAACCTGGGCAAGTTCGCCGCGGTGGAAGATCTCGTCTACCTCGACGACCTCACGCACCTCTTCAACAGCCGCTACCTCACGCAGGTGCTGGAAAAGGAGTTCAAGGCCGCGACCACCGACAAGCCGTTCGCCCTGCTCTTCCTCGACCTCGACTACTTCAAGAGCATCAACGACACGCACGGCCATCTGGTGGGTTCGAAGCTGCTCGTCGAAGTGTCACGGGTGCTCAAGAACTGCGTGCGTGACAACGACATCGTGTGCCGCTGGGGCGGCGACGAGTATGTGATCCTCCTCCGCGGAACCGACTCGGGTGGCGCGCTCAAGGTGGCCGAACGCATTCGCCGCAGCGTCGAGTCGCACCGCTTCCTCGCGCGCGAAGGGTTCTCGCTCAGCATCAGCACGTGCATCGGCGTGGCCTCGTACCCGGAGCACGCGCAGGACCAGACCACGCTCGTCGATTTCGCCGATCGCGCGATGTACCGCGGCAAGAAGGGCACGCGGAACATCATCTACATGGCGGCGAAGAACCTCGAGGCCACGCCCGCGAGCCGCCACCAGACGTCGCCACCGGCGAAGACCGTCACCGACTGACGTTCACCAGCACCGGCACGTTCGAAGCGAGGCCTGCGTCGGCGCCGAGTTGCCCGTAGGCGTTGTTGCCCCAGCACCAGAGCGTGCCGCCGTCGCGAATCGCGCACGTGTGGGCGCCTCCGGCCGAAAGACTCGCCACGTCGCTGAGGTTTGCCGTCACCCGCTCGGTCCCGCCGTCGAAGCTGCCGTTGCCGAGCTGACCGCTGGAGTTCGCGCCCCAGCAGCTCACCTCTCCATCGCTCCGGAGCGCACACGAATGCTGCCCGCCGGCTGCAACCGAGACCGCGCTGGTGAGGCCGTCGATCGCCGTGGGCGTGAGCGACACGTTGCCCGCCGTCTGCCCCGCCATCGGCGACGCGCCCCAGCACCACACGGAGCCATCGAGCCGGGCGACACACGCGTGCACACCGCCAGAAGCGAGGTGACGCACGTCGTTGATCGCGACGGTCGTCGGCGGCTGTGACCCGGCGCCAAAGGTGGTGCCAGAGCACTTCACGCCCGGCGAGCCATTGGCGAACAGCAGCACGCAGGCGTGCTCGTCACCCACGGCGACGGCGTCGGCCACGCTCACGTTCGCCATCTGCGAGGGACCGCGTGAGTTCGACGAAGCGCCATTGCCCAGTTGGCTCCGCGAGTTGATGCCCCAGCACCACACGACTTCGCCCGACACGGCGCAGCTGAACGAATTGCCCGCCGAGACGGACCTCGCAGCGAACGGGAGGAAGCCGCGCTGATTCCCCGTCGGAGTGACGACCCCCAGCTGGCGTTCCGAATTGCTGCCCCAACACTCGACGCCCGCGTCGGTGTGAACGGCGCAGGTGTGCGTCGAGCCCGCGCTGATGTCGATCACGTCGGTCGCAACCAGGGTGAAGCCGACCGAATCGGCACCCGGAGGCCCGGAGATCTGTCCGAAGGTGTCGCGACCCCAGCACCACGCGGTGCTGTCCTCGAGAATCGCGCAGGTGTGCGAGAGCCCCGCCGACACGCGCGTGACGACGCCCGGCGCGCCGGCATCGACGACGCCGCTCCCCCCGCCGGTCGCTGAACCGCCCCCCGTCGCTGAACCGCCACCAGCTCCCGTGCCGCCGCCGCTGCCAGCGTCGTAGGTGGGAAACGGCTCGATGAGTAGAGGCTCCGCGTCACCCGAGGCGAGGGTCACCTGCGGGAGCTCGACGATCGCCGCGGCGATGAGCCGATTGGCGAGGCTGACCGTCCGGCGCCCATTCGCGCGGAACGTGAACGAATGAACGCCCGGCGGCAGCGATGAAAACGCGAAGGCGCCGGTCGCATCGACCTTGGTCTCGAGCGAGCCGGTGCTCACCGTGATGCCGCTGGCGTCTTCGAGCCCTTCGAGGCGCGCGACGCCCTTCACCGTCGAAGCCGTCAGCGCCTCCGGCACGAGCGTCAGCGCGTCGAGGAGCGATCGCTCACCACTTCGAAGCTCGAGTGGAATCTTGAGCGGCGCATACCCGGCGCGGAACACGCCCAACGTCACCGGGCCAACGGGGAGCTCGCGCAGCAGAAACGCACCGGCCTGGTTCGTGTAGGTCGAGCTCAGCTGCCCTTCGAGGAAGACCAGCGTGCCGCCCGCCTCGCTGCTGTTCGACAAGAGCACCTCGCCCTGCACCGACGCATTTCGGCTCAGCGACACGTCACCGAGCGACGCCGCCCGGCCGAACCCCGCGCCGATCGACGAGAGCAAGAACACGCGCTTGAGCGCACCCGACGAAATCTCCAGGGTGCCTTCGCTCTGGACGATGGGCGCCAGCGAAAAGCGACCATCGTCGTTCGATTGCACCGACAGCCCTGACTCCACGAGGGTGACGCGGGCACCGGCCACCGGCGCTCCCAGCGGCTCACCGGGCGCAGCGACCAACACCCGCCCGGTGATCGACCCTGCTCCCGGAGGCGGTGGCACGGTGGTGTCGAAACACGCCGCCAACAACACCAGCACCACAGCCCCCGAAGCACGTCGCATGAACGACGGATACTACGCCGCGCGCCGCCGTTCAGGACGGATCTGGTGGTGCACGATCGCGTCGCGCCACACCGTGAGGTCGACGACGTTGTCGGTGTCCAACGCCAGCAGTCGCTGCAGGTCGTCGACGTTGTTCACGGCGTTGCCGTTGAGCTGCAGCACCACGTCGTTCGACTTGAGCCCGCCATCGGAGGCCGGCGAACCGCGACCGATCTCCATGATGCGCACGCCCTTCGGCTGACCCGCGCGGGACGCGAGCTCGGACGAGAACGTCTCGTTCTTCGCGGCGATGCCCAGGAAACGCCGCCGCACCTCCCCATGACGAAGCAGCGACGCAGCCACCCAGTTCGCCGTCGACGACGGCACCGCGAAGCCGATGCCCTGCGCGAAGGGCAGCACGGCCGTGTTGATGCCGACGACCTGCCCGCGAACGTTCAGCAACGGTCCGCCGGAGTTTCCGGGGTTGATCGCCGCGTCGGTCTGAATGAGGCCGTCGAGCGAAGCGCCATCACGCCCCGGGAGCCGCCGCTCCAACGCGCTCATCACACCGAGTGACACCGAACGCTCGAACCCGAATGAGTGCCCGAGCGCGAGCACCACCTGCCCGACTTTCACCTGCGCCGCGGAAGCCAACGTCAACATCGTGCTCTCGCGCCCCGTGCGAACCACCGCGAGATCCGTCGCCACGTCACGGCCGACCACCTGACCTTCGGTGACATGACCGTCGTGAAAGCGGATTCGTGGACGGTCCACCATCGCCACCACGTGCGCGTTGGTGAGCACGAAACCATCCGACGTCAGCGCGATGCCGGTGCCATTGCCGCGCCGATGCTCGAGCGCGACCACGCCGGGCGCGACCTTCTCGAGTAGAAACTCCAGCTCATCGCTGAAGAGCTCGAGCGGGCTCATTCAGCGACCTCCGAGCGTCACTTGCGAGGTGGTCACCTGGCCATTGCGGAAGACCTTCACCGGCACCTGCTGATCGACGTGATCGGCGCGCAGATAGAGGTACAGGTCTTCGAGCGTCTTCACCGAGTCGTCGCCGAGGTGCAGCACCGTGTCGCCGTACGCGATGCCCGCTGCGTCCGCGGGGCCACCCTTCTCGACGCCAGTCACCAGCAGGCCGATCTCTTCACCGGTCGAGCTGCGAACGTCGTCGGGCAACTGCACGGGCTGAAGCTGCAGCCCGAGATAGCTGCGCCGCACGCGACCATGTTGGTCGAGCTGGTTCACGACCTTGCGGATCGTGGCCGTGGGAATCGACACGCTCGTGCCGCGCAACACGCCGGTCGACGTCAGCCCCAGCACGCGCCCCTCGAGGTCGACCAGCGGGCCACCGGAGAAGCCCGGCTGATGCGGCGCGTCCGACTCGAGGAAGAAGCCGACTTCACCACCCCGCTGCGTGCGCCACGTCTTCTTGCCGACGGTGCTCACGATGCCGCTCGTGGCTCGCACCGTTTCACCGGGCCGCGCCAACCGAAGCACCAGCTGACCGACCTTCAACGACGCACCGTCATCGAAGGTGGCCGGAGACAACGCCTCGTCGAGCTCCAGCAACGCGAGGTCGGTCGCTTCGTCGCGACCCTTCACCCGCGCCGCGTACGTCTTCCCGTCTACCGTCACTTCAGCGCGATCGCCGTGCACGCCGTGCGCGACGGTGACGACCTGCCTGGGGCTCCAGACGATGCCGCTGACCGCGCGCCGTCGCCCTCCTTCCACCCGCACCACGCTCTTCCCGGTGCGCTCAACGATTGAACTCAACGTCTCCGACAAATCTGCGATCGCATCGACATGCACTCTCCGTGGGTTGAACTGCACGGGAGACGGTAGGCAGCGCACCTGGCGTCGCAATCAGCCCAACGGGCTGAACTTTCGTGAAGAAGCACAAAGCCTCTCCCCGCGTGAGCAGGGAGAGGCCTCGTTCCGGCCCAATCATGTGGGACCTCACATCGTCAGATGTTGATGAGGCCCAGCTTCGCCGCGCGAACCACGGCCTCCACGCGCTTCTGCGCGTTCATCTTCTGGAGGATCGAGTTCACGTGGAACTTCGCGGTGTGCTCGCTGATCGTCAGCTTGGCGGCGATCTCCTTGTTGGAGAGACCGTCAGCGAGGAGCACGAGCACCTCGTTCTCACGCTTGGTGAGCGTGCCGTTCTCAGCCGTGCGGCTCATGGGCACCTGCAGCGCGTTGGCGTTCACAGGCTGCTTGGGAGCCGTCACCACATCGATCGACGACGTGTCGAGCACCGCGAGGCCGGCATGCAGGGCTTCAATCGCCGCAGCAAGCGACTCCGGGCCGCTGTCCCGACGAATGGCACCCTTGGCACCGGAGCGCAGCGCATCTGCCGCCTGCCCGGGGCCGACCAGCGCCAACACCGGGCGCTCGTACGTCAAATTCTTGATGGTCTCGAAGGCCTGCTGAGGGTTCTTCGTGGTGTCGACCACGAGAACGTCCGCCTTCGTGACGCGAGCCGAGATCTCCAGGTTGGTCTCGACAGGGCTCAAAATCATCTCGTCCGCGTGGTTGGACAACGCCTCGACGAGCGCGAAGTCACCCTGAACTGCAACGCGAAGAGGCAACGTCTTGGGAGGAAGGCCTTTCATGATTCACCTCAAGTAATGCGTGTTTTCGTCATTGCAAGGCGACCCATCTGCCCTGCGACTTTCTTCACCCATTCAGATGCGCGACCCGACCATTCGGTTTCGTGCAGAAACGTGAAGGCGTAAGAGCCCGCGCGTGCTCGACCTCGTGCTCGTCGGCGGAAGCCTCACCAATGCGTTGATCGCCTGGCGCCTGCTCCAGAAACGTCCCGACGTGAGCTTCATGCTGCTGGAAAGCGGTTCCACGCTGAGCGGACGACAGACGATCTGGTTCCGCGGAACTGACGTGACGAAAGCGCAGCTCGAGTGGCTGTGGGTTCTGTGCGCGAAGTCGTTCCCGTCTCATGACATGCAACGTAAGCACTCAGAGCCCAGACGCATCGGCGGGGCGTTCCATTCCATCGACTGCGGTGATCTCGACTCGAAGGTACGAGAGCTCGCCGGCGAGCGGATTCGGCTGAGAGCGGAAGTGCGGGAAGTTCATGACACGGGCGTGACACTCGCGAGTGGTGAGACGATCGAAGCGCGCGCGGTGATCGACGGGCGTGACGTGGAAGGAACGCCGCCCTGGCCGCACACATTCCACGACCTGTTTCACGTCGAGGTGCAGCAAGGTCTGGAAGTACCCGTGATGGCGCTGCGAAAAGCGACACCTCGGCCGTTACCGATCGCTGGTGACGTGCCGCACATCTCACGCCCGATCGTCGGAACACAGGTGGGCCTGTTTCACGCCGTGACGGGTGAAGTTCTTCCCATGGCGGTGGACCTGGCCGAGGTGATCCCCACGCTCGAGTTGAACTCGAAGTCGCTGACACAGTGGCTCGCCGGCCACATCGAGCGGCACTGGAATTCGCAGGCGTTCTACCGGCAGCTGAACGCCAGACTGTCGCGCGAAGAAGTGTTCGAAAAAGTGCACGCGCAGAATGACGACCTCATCGCGCGGTTCTACGCGGGCACGATGACGACCATGCAGCGCTTGAAGCTGCGCTTTGGGTGATCGAATGAAAACGCACACCACCAACTACGAAGACACGTTCATCGCGATCGCGAAGGACAGCAGCGCGACGAAGGGCACGGAGCCTGACGCTGCGAAGCCGACGATCGCTTCGATCACCTTCCGCCTGATTCACGAGAACCCGTACCGCTTCACGTCCGACGACGTGCTCTTCATGGTGCACGCCGAGCGAAAGGGAATCCCCGAAGCGAAGTGGGACCAAGAGCGCAAAGCGTTCTTCGCGAAGCCGCAGGCGTGTCTGCGCGCGTCGCCGTTGCCCAAGACCTACGGCTGGGGAATTCACAGCGACGAGAGAGGTCGCGTCGCGCTCTACCCGGTCGAGAGCAAGGACTACAAAAAGCTCGAGAAGAGCGCCGCCACCGTCAGGTTCGCGATGGCTTCGAGTCGCGCGAAGTGAATGACCTCGCGACTCTCGGGACTGGCTGAAGTCGATCCATTGTCGGTTCCGTTGCCGCACGGCACGGAGGTCACGTTGCGCGTGGAACGCGTGCTCCATGGGCGACGTGTTCCACAGGGGCTGGTGGGTCGCGTGGTGCGCGCGCGTGATGGCGGCTTCGACGTGCTGATCACCGGCGTGGGCGAACTCTGGTATGCGCGCAGCGAACTCGCGCCACGTCGCACAGGTCAGATGCAGTTCGCGCAGCGGCGCGAGAGTGCGTGGCAGTCGCTGCACCCATGCCGCGTGTTGGAAGCGACGGTCGGGAGCAACGCGTGGGGCCTGGCCGAAGCCGGCAGCGACACCGATCTGCGTGGTGCGTTCGCCCTGCCCTTCTCGTGGACGGGTGGTCTCGCCGAGCCCCCTTCAGATCTCGTGAGTGCCGATGGCAGCGCGACGTATTGGGAAGCGCGCAAGCTCGTGCAGCAGGCGTTGAGAGCTGACCCGAACACGCTGGAGCTGTTGTTCGTGCCTTCGGTTCGAGCACTCGACGAAATCGGCCAGTGGATTCTCGAAGCGCGAGACGCGTTCGTGTCGAAGTTGTTGTTCGGGAGCTTCGGTCGCTACGCGTTGTCGCAGCTCGACAAGTTGTCGACGAGCCAGCGGCTCGCGGAGCATCGCGATCTCGTTCTCGAGTGGCTTCGTGAAGAGCCAACGCTGACGTTGGACGCACTGGCGCGGCGTCTGGGCGACGAGCAGACGATGCGCACGTACCTGAAGCAGCTCTACCGCTCGCTGTGGGACCAGGGGCTGCTGCCCAGCAACGATCTCGAAGGACTCGCGGCGTATGCGCGCGATGGCGGTCGACGCCCGCCCGACGCGAGAGCGCTGCGACCGAAGAACGCCTACAACCTGCTGCGGCTGATCGAGCTGGCGCGCGGCTGGCTCGAGAAGGGTTCACCGGCGTTCGAAGCCCAAGGTGCGTTTCGAGCTCGGCTGTTGCAGATCAAGCACGGCGAAGTGCCACTCGAAGTGGTGCTCGCGGAAGCCGAAGCCATGTCGCCGTCGCTCGAGGCCGCGCGTGATGGCAGTCGACTTCCCGAACAGCCCGACTTCGAACGCGCCGACCAATTATTGCGACGCATTCATCAGGAACTCGCGAGACGCCACGTCATGCACACAGGTGCCCCATGGTCCTGACGATTCATCAGCGTGAAGTGGCCGTTCGCGTGCTCGCTGCCGAGTCTTCGCGGCGTTCGCACGTCGTCATTTCTCTTTCCGGCGCGCACGCGTACGGCTTCCCTTCGCCGGACTCGGATCTCGATTTGAAGGCCGTGCACATGCTGCCCGCGCGCGAGTTCCTCGGCTTTCCGCGAACGCCGGCGCCCGCTGAACGGCTCGAAGTCATCGACGGCGTCGAGATCGACTACTCGTCGAACGAGCTCGGCGGTGTCCTGTTGGGGCTGATCAAGGGAAATGGGAACTACTTCGAACGGTTCCTCTCGCGCTTCGCGCTCTCGACGAGCCCGACCTTCGAGGTGCTGAGGCCAATCGTTCAGCGCGCGCTGTCGACCCGCGTCGGCCGGCACTACTTCGGCTTCGCGACGCAGCAGCGCAACGAGTGGGAACGAGGCGGCCGCAAGAGCGCAAAGAAGCTGCTGTACGTGCTTCGAACCGCGACGACGGGAACGCACCTGCTGCGCACGGGTGAACTCGAGACGGATCTCTCGGTGCTCGCGAGCCGTTACGGGCTCGGTGATGCCGTCGAGCTCATCGAAGCCAAGAAGCGCGGTGAGAAGAGCGAGCTCGCCGACGCGCTTGCCGAGAAGTGGGCAGCGCGCATCGACGGCGTGTTCACCCGGCTCGTGGAAGCAGAGAAGAGCAGCGTGCTTCCCGTGGAACCGACCAATGAGGCCGAGCTGGAAGCTGCGTTGATCGCCCTTCGTTCTACGTAGACTCGCGGCATGAGCGAGCCGATCAAGCCGACGGGGCCGGAGCTGACGCAGGGCATCGAAGCCAGTGAAGTCCCCGAAGGAGGTGTGCTCGTCGGCCAGGCGGCAGGCGAGCCCGTTCTTCTCGTTCGTCAGGGCAGCGAGGTGTTCGCCATCGCAGCCGGCTGCGGTCACTACGGCGCCCCGCTCGCAGACGGAATCATCGTCGGCGATCAGCTTCGCTGCCCGTGGCATCACGCCGCGTTCGATGTGCGGACCGGCGAAGCCGTTTGCGCTCCGTCGGTTCGTCACATCGACACGTGGGAGGTGACCACGGAGGGCACGCGCGTTCGTGTCGGCGCGAAGCGACCGCAGTTCTCCGGGCGTTCCGGTGCGACGGGGCCGTCGTCGGTGGTGATCATCGGAGCCGGCGCAGCGGGTGACGCTGCGGCCGAACGCCTGCGCCGCGAGGGGTACACGGGCCGATCACGATGGTGTCGAAGCACGGCGAAGCGCCGCCGCTCGACCGCCCCAACCTCTCGAAGGACTACCTGGCCGGCACGGCTCCGGAAGAGTGGATTCCGCTGAGGGGCGCTGCCTCCTACGTCGAGAAGAAGATCGATCATCTCGACGGCGTTTCCGTCACCGGGATCGATCCGAAGTCGCGCACCGTCACCCTCTCGAACGGAAAGGCGCTGAGCTACGGCGCGCTGTTGCTCGCCACTGGAGCGAAGGCCACGCGGCTCGACCTTCCTGGCTCCGGCCTGCCGCACGTCTTCACGCTGCGAACGCTGAACGACTCGCGCGGCATCATCGCGGCGCTGGGAAAGGCGAAGACCGCGGTCGTGCTCGGTTCGAGCTTCATCGGCCTGGAGGCAGCCGCTTCACTCCGCGCGAGGAACATCGAGGTCACGGTGGCGGGGCCCGGCGCGCGACCGCTCGAAAAGATCCTCGGCCCGGAGCTCGGCGAGTTCGTCAAAGCGCTCCACGAGGAGCACGGCGTGAAGTTCCACCTCGGCCGTAAGCCGACGGAGATCACGGCGACAGCGGTTCACTTCGACGACGGCTCGTCGCTGAAGGCGGACCTCGTGGTGATGGGTGTCGGCGTTCAGCCGAAGCTCGAGCTCGCGAAGCTGGCGGGACTCACCATCGAACGGGGCGTGATCGTCGACGAGCTCCTGCGCACCAGCGACGCGAGCATCTACGCGGCGGGCGACATCGCGCGCTTCCCAGCAGGCGCCGAGACGTGGCGCATCGAGCACTGGGTGGTCGCCCAGCAGCAGGGCCACACCGCCGCGCTCAACATGCTCGGCAAACAGCGCGCGTACCGTGACGTGCCGTTCTTCTGGAGCCAGCACTACGACGTGCCGGTGAACTACGTCGGGCACGCAGAATCGTTCGATCGAGTTCAAGTCGCTGGCGATCTGTCGAAGCGCGATGCGCTCGTCGCGTACTGGAAGTCGGGAAAGATCGTCGCCGTCGCCACGGTGTATCGAGATCGCGACTGCCTGCTCGCAGAAGACGCGTTGGCGCGTGGAGATCAGGCGGCGCTCGAACGGCTACTTCGCTGACGCGAGCGTGAACCGCGGCCCGCCGATCGGGTGCATTCCGAACAGCAACGTCGCCCGGTTCCGCAGTAGCCGAAGTGCATCGTCACGCCTGACTGGGCGAGCACGCCTTCGACTTCGCGATACGTCGGCGTGCGGCTCGAGAAGCACACCTTCGTGTTCGAAAGTGACGGCGCGAGGGTGTTCATCGACACGCAGCGATCCGGCAGGCGCATCGAGTTCAGGTCGCGCCATTTCAGCGGAGCGAGCAACGCAAGAGCGACGACGAGCGCAAAGCCAGGACGCGCGGCGAACCGACGAAGCCCCTCAGCCTTGAACGCCAGCAGCACGATGGCGATCGCCGGCATGAAGAACATCAACTCGACCGGCGTGATCGAGGTGAGCGCCCCGGCAACGAGGCCAAGAATGATCGCATGTCTCGTGGTCATCCGATGAGCGCTTCGTGCAGCGCCTTCGTCAGCGACTTCACCTGCGTCTTGGGGACGACGAGCGTCAATTGCAGCGCCGACGCGTAGGTCGCGATCACCGGAGCACCAATCGACCGCGCCGTCGCCAGCGCGCGACGTGAGATCGACCAGTCGGCGTTCAGGCCGGTACCCACGCAGGTGACCGTGCCGTGGTCGTCGAGCACCAGCACGTCTTCGGGCAACTTCGCGCGCAACTGCTCGGGCCCGTGAATGTCCTGCAGCGGAACGACCGCCAGCGTGCGGCCCGCGTCGTCCCACAACAGGTTGCGGCCCTTCACCTGCTGCGCGTCGAGCAACTCGAGCAGTGCATCAGGGGCGTGCTTCGAAGCGAAGATCCACACGTCGCCATCGCCGGTGACGCCCTTCACCCGGCTCGGTGACGAAGACGACTGAATCGCCGTGCCGGTGCCCGCGGTGTGCGTCGAACGCGCGTGAATCACGATGCCCTTCTCGCGCGCGAACTCGACGGCCTGCGCGTTGAGCACCTTGGCGCCCGCCGCCGCGAGTTCCTGCATCTCTTCGAACGAGAGCGTCTCGAGCTTCTGCGCGCTGGGAACCACGCGGGGGTCGGCAGAGAACACACCGTCGACGTCGCTGTAGATCTCGCAGTCGGCACCGAGCGCAGCGGCGAGCGCGACCGCAGTGGTGTCCGAGCCGCCGCGACCGAGCGTGGTGACTTCCTTCTTCTTCGAGACGCCCTGGTACCCCGCGACGATCACGACCTTGTCGTTCTCGAGCTCGTGATGAATGCGCTCGCACTTCACCTCGATGATGCGCGCCTGCGCGTGCGTGTCGTCGGTGATGATGCCGCTCTGCGAGCCCGTGAAGCTGATCGCCGAAACGCCTTCTTCGTGCAGCGCCATCGACAACAACGCCATCGAGATGCGCTCGCCGCAGGTCAGCAGCATGTCCAGCTCACGGCGCGGCGGGTCGGCGCTGATCTTCTTCGCGAGGCCGAGCAATTCGTCAGTGGTGTCGCCCATGGCGCTGACGACGACCACCAACTTCCACCCATCGTCACGGCGCGCTTTGACCCGCTGCGCGACCTTGCGGATCTTCTCGGCGTCGGCGACCGACGACCCACCGAACTTCTGCACGACGATGCGAGACATGTGGCTCCTGTGACGCGGCCGCTTACCCCACTGCAGAAAGGTGGCCAATCGGCGCGATTTCCGGGAAATACCCGCGCATGGCGATGATCGAGGTGGAGAACCTCACCAAGCAGTACCGCGATCGTGTCGCAATTGACGCGCTCAACTTCCGAATCAAAGAAGGTCAGATCGTCGGCTTCCTCGGGCCCAACGGCGCCGGCAAGTCGACCACCATGAAGATTCTCACCGGCTTCATGCCGCCGACGTCGGGCAAGGCGAAGGTCGCGGGCTTCGATGTGTTCGAGAACCCGCTCGAGGCCAAGAAGCGCATCGGCTACCTGCCCGAGACGCCACCGCTCTACCCGGAGCTCACCGTTCGCGAGTACCTCAAGTTCGTCTGCGAGCTGAAGGGCATCGCCCGCGCGAAGGTGAAAGACGAAATCCAGCGGGTCGCCACCGGCACCGGCGTGGTGCCTGAGCTCGACCGGCTCACCGGCACCTTGAGCAAGGGCTACCGGCAGCGTGTCGGCATCGCGCAGGCGATGTTGGGCGGCCCGGCGTTGTTGATTCTCGACGAGCCCACCGAGGGTCTCGACCCGCGTCAGCGCCGTGAGGTGCTCGAGCTCATCAAGTCACTCAAGGGCAAGCACACCGTCGTGCTGTCCACCCACATCCTCGCGGAGGTCAAGGCCATCTGCGAACAGGTGCTCATCATTCACCGCGGGAAGATCGTCGCCGACGACACCATGGCGAACATCACCGGCGGCAACGAAACGGGGCTGGAAGACAAGTTCATCCAGCTCACCTCGGAGTGACCCATGCGAACCATCTTCGCGATCTTCAAGAAAGAGCTGACCTCGTACCTGACCACGCCGTGGGCCTGGGTGGTCTTCACCGGCATGGCCTTCGTGACGTCGGTGTTCTTCATCGCCCTGCTCGGCAGCTTCAAGCAGGCGCACGAGGTCGCCAGCTCGGTGCCTGGCGGCTGGAGCGCGCTGCCTCCCGACTACCAGGAGTTCCGCAACCTCACCGATGGCGTCGTCGTCACGCTGTGGAGCACGGTGCTGGTGCTGACGCTGTTCATGGCGCCCTTCCTGTCGATGCGCCTGTTCGCCGAGGAGCGCCGCAACAAGACCTTCGAGCTGCTGATGACCACGCCGGTGCGCCCGTTCGAGATCGTGCTCGGCAAGTATTTCGGCGCGCTGGGCATCATCTTCTGCACGCTGGGGCTCACCATCATCTTCCCCATCATTCTCTCCTTCATCGGCACGTCGGAGAGCGGCTCGGCGCTCGAGTGGAACACCGTGCTGCTGGGCTATGCGGCGCTGCTGTTGTGGGGCGCCACCAACATGGCCATCGGCATGTTCATCAGCTCGCTCACCGAGTCGCAGATGGTGGCGGCCTTCGTGTCGTTCGCGGTCGCGCTGGTGTGGATGCTGATTCGTTCGCTCGCGCCCAACGCCGATGAGCCGGTGCGCTCGGTGCTCGCCTACCTCTCGTTCGACGGTCAGTTGCAGAACCTCATCAAGGGCGTGCTCGACCTGCGCCCGTTCGTGTTCTTCGGCTCGGTGATCGCGCTGTGTCTGCTGCTGACGCACCGGTCGATCGAAGCCCAGCGGTGGACGTGATGAAGAAGACTCTTGGACCGGTGGCCGGCGCGATCGGCCTGCTGCTCACGCTCACGTCGATCATCACCTTGTTCGTGACGGTCGGCTCCCTGGTGCTCTTCGGAGTGAAGCTCGCGCTGGGCATCGCGCTGCTGATCTTCTGGGGTGTCACCGCGCGCAAGAACGACAGCTCGGTGGTGCGTTCGGCGTTCTTCTTCTCGTCGTCGATCGGCCTGTTGCTGGCGTTCATCGCGCTGCTGGCGGCGCTCAACTTCATCGTGGCGAAGAAGTCGCCCACCTGGGACCTGACCGCCAAGAAGGTGTTCTCACTCTCGCCGCAGACGGTGAAGACGCTCGAGAACCTGAAGCAGCCGGTGCACGTGATCGCCTTCGTCGAGGGCGGCACGCCGGAACAGCTCGAGAACTTCTTCAAGCGCTACGCACAGGGCAGCGAGAAGTTCACCTTCGAGTTCAAGGACCCGCGCAAGTCGCCCGACCTCGCGTTGAAATACAAGCTGCGTCAGGGCCAGCCGGCGGCGGTGCTGCTCGCGGGTGAACAGCACACCATGCTCAACCTGCAGCGCCTCGGTCTGGCCGACATCGCCGAACAGGAGCTCACCAACGGTATCCTCAAGCTCGAGGCCGTCGGTTCGCAGAAGCTCTACTTCCTCGTCGGCCACGGTGAAGTGCCGCTCGAGCCAGCGTCGCAGAGCGAAGAAGCGGTGGCGCAGTCGCTGGCGGCGTTGAAGCGGCTGCTCGGTGACGAGGGCTATGCGCCGGAAGGGCTCAACCTCGTGCAGCGGGGCGAAGTTCCGCGCGACGCGTCGGCGATCGTCATCGCCGGGGCGCGCACGAAGTTGTCCGACGCCGAGATCAAGATCGTCGACGAGTACCTCGCGCGTGGCGGCCGCCTGCTCTACTTCGCCGAAGCGCAGGTGGTCAGCGGCCTCGAACCGTTGCTCGCGGAGTACGGCGTGGCGGTCGAGCCCGGCATCGTCGCCGATTCCAAGGTGAACCCCGACCAGCCCTACGGTGTCTACACGCCGTTCTTCGGAGATCACGAGATCGTGCGGGCCCTCGCAGCGCAGCAGATGAACGTGGTGTTCGCGACGGCACGCGCGCTGACGGTGCTGCGTGAAGGCACGCTGCCCGAGATCGCCGTCACGCCGCTGGTGCTGACCACGCCGTACGCGTGGGCAGACCTCAACGTGGGCGAGAAGCCGACCCAGGACGAAGGTGAACGCACCGGTCAGTTGCCGCTCGTGGTCGCCATCGTGCGCCCGGTGCAGTTGCAGGACCGCCGCACCGACATCACCCGCATCGTGGTGTTCGGCGATTCGGACATCACCGCGGGCACGCTGGGCATCACGCCGGCCAACCTGAACCTGGTGCTCAACGCCTTCGCGTGGTGCACACAGCAGATTCAGAAGATCACCATTCGCCCGCCCGACCGCGACATCAGCACCATCGATCTGACCAACAACCAGCTCGAAGGCATCCGCCTGGTGTCGATGGACGTGGTGCCCACGCTGCTGCTCGCCATCGGCCTCACCATCTGGCTCACCCGGAAGTCGCGATGACACAGAGCTCGAAGTTGCTGCTGCAGGTGCTGGTGCTGGTGCTGATCGCCGGAGGTCTCGGCGGCTACGCGTACTTCGGCGTCTTCAAGCCTGATGAAGCCCGGCAACGAAAAGCCGACCACGACCTCCGATTGTTCGCGCCCCAGAAGCTCGACGAGAAGGTCGATGGCGGCGCGCCGCCGGCAGAGTTCACGCACCTGGTGGTGACGTTCAACGGCGAGACCACCGAGCTGGAACGTGAACCGGGGCAGCCCTGGTACATCGTGAAGCCGGTTCGCACGCGCGCCGATCACCTGATCGTCGACGGCCTCATCAGCCAGCTGCAGAGCGCGAAGTTCAAGGACACCATCGACGAGGCCCCTGACTCGGCGGCGCTCGCGAAGTACGGGCTCGATCAGCCGAAGTTCGTGGTCGAAGCGACGGCCAACGTCGCCGGCGAAGAGCGCTCGGTGAAGATCTTCGGGGGCATCGAGAACACCTTCGATGGCTCGGTGTTCGTGCGCCGCAACGACGAGAAGGCGGTCTACAGCGCGCCGGGCGGCGTGCGGTTCGCGCTCGGCAAGAACACCTTCGACCTGCGCGACAAGACGCCCTTCGCCATCGAAGAATCGAAGCTGGAGCGCTTGAGCGTCAGCTCGGTCAACAAGAACGAATACGAGCTGGTTCGTGAAGGAAAGCGCTGGAAGCTGACGCGGCCCGCCGACGAGCTCGCCGACGCCACCAACGTCGCCACCATGATCGCCGCGGCCTCGAGCGATCGCGCGGTGAGGTTCTTCGACGACACGCCGGCCAATCGCAAGGCGCTCGGCCTCGACGCGCCGATTCTCAAGGCCACCCTCACCCTCGCCGGCGGCAAGAGCGCGAAGCTCAGCGCGAGCCGGGTGGTCGCTGACGGTGGCGACCTGTTCTACGGCCTGCGGGAAGACGACGAAGGCACCACGCTGGCGCAGATGAGCGCCAGCGCGCTCACGCTCGATCGCAACGTCGAAGAGCTCCGCGATCAGGCCGTGCTGCAGTTCAAGCGCGAGCTGGTCACCAGAATGGTGTTCCACGACAGCGACGGCAGCGAGGTGGTCGTCGAGAAAGACAGCGTCGATGCGTCGGCCGACAGCTGGCGCATCACGAAGCCCAGGCCCGCGAAGGCGAAGGTCTTCAAGATCACCGGCGCCCTGTGGACGCTCAGCAACTTCAAGGCGCTCGCCAAGGGCGAACAGAAGCCCGGGGACTGGGCGAAGTACGGCATCGGCGAGAAGTCGCGCTGGGCCGCGGTCTATGGCGAAGACGGCAAGGAGCTCGCGCGCCTCACCATCGGCAACCTCGTGGAGGGCACGCCGAGCGCGTACTGGGTGCGCGGCGCGCGCGATCAGGTGATGCAGAGCGACGGCAGCCGTTTCGGTGAGCTGCCGTTTCAACTCGCGGTCGTGGCCGACGAGCCCGACGCGGGCGTCACTTCCCCTTGAGCAGTCGCGCCTTGATGGCGCCGGTCAGCATGTCGATGGCGATCTCGTTGTTGCCGCCGTGCGGAACGACGATGTCGGCATAGCGCTTCGAGGGCTCGACGAACGCCATGTGCATGGGGCGCACGTGGCGGAAGTACTGGTGAATGACGTGATCGAAGTCGCGGCCGCGCTCTTTGATGTCGCGCGTGAGGCGGCGAATGATGCGCACGTCGTCTTCGGTCTCGACGAAGATGCGCACGTCCATCTGCTCGCGCAGCGCGTCCATGTGCAGCACCAGGATGCCTTCGATGAGAATCAGCTCCGCCGGCTTGACCGTCACCGTGCGCGGCTGCCGCGTGGAGGTCACGAAGTCGTAGACCGGCTTCTCGACCGCCTCACCGCCCTTGAGCCGCCGCACGTGCGAGGTCAGCAGGTCCTGATCGAAGGCGTCGGGGTGGTCGAAGTTCACCTCGCGCCGCTCGTCGAGCGTCAGGTGATCGAGCGGCCGGTAGTACGAGTCTTGATCGATGAACGCGACCCGCGAGCTGAACGCTTCGTGGATCTTCCGCGCCACGGTGGTCTTGCCTGAAGCAGTACCACCAGCGATTCCGAGGACGAGAGGAGCGGCCGTCACGGACGCCGCGAGTATCAGAACTCGAATTCCTCGCCCAGTTCCGACACGTGTACGGGCAGGTGCTTCACCTCTTTTTTGAGCTGCGTCACGAACGCGGGCTTGAGGTGGTACAGCAGAATTTCGCACCCACGGCGGTCGAACTTCTCGAGCTCGCGCTCCAGCGTCTGCGGCGTGAAGTGACCCGAAATGTCGGCCAGCGTCTGCAGCGAGTTCGGGAAGCTGCATTCGACCAGCAGCAGCTTCAGGTTGGCCGTCTTGTTGAGCACCTTCCAGAACTGCTCGGTGGGGCCGGTGTCACCCGAGATGGCCATCGTCGAATCGCCGTCGCTGATGACGTAGCCGCACGACTCCACGGGGTGCGAGACCAGCACCGACTTCACGTCGTAGTCACCGACCTTCACCTTCGCGCCGGGCTTGAAGCTGCGCAGCTTGAAGACGGGGTTCTTCGCGGTGGGAATGCGCGTGAAGTCTGGCCAGAGCACGTTGTTGAAGAGGTTCTTCTTCAACGTGTCGATGCACTCGGTGTTGCTGTGAATGGTCACCGGCTTGTCGCGGCGGCCGACCACCACGTCGGACATCATCGGCAGGTCTTTGACGTGATCGAAGTGCGAGTGCGTCAGCAGGATGTCGTCGACCTTCGAAAGCGAAGGGAGATCGAGCATCGAGGTGAGCGCTCCGGCGTCGAGCGCCAGACGATCATCGACCAGGAAGCACGTGCTCTTGCAGCCCGGCAACTCACCGCCGTGTGGCCCGAGGACTTTGAGTTTCACGACCTAGAGTTCCCCGAACTTCCACTTCATCTCGAGGTACCGCAGGAAATCGAACAGCCGCGCGGTATCACGCACCGTGAGCCGATCACCCTGCACCTCAATCAATCCAGCGCGCTCCAACCGATGGAGCATGAAACGAATCGCCGGCTCCCCGACCGCCAGTTCGCGAGGCAGCTCACGAACCGGAAAATCGATCTCGATGCCCTCTTCGCCCTGCCGGCCACGCGACTGACAGAGGTGAAGCATGTGGTGAACGATGCGGCTGTTCGGATCGGACAACAGCAGCGTTTCGATCTGCGCGTCTGCGTCGGACAGGCGGTCCGCCAGCTTCTTGATCATGCGCACGGCGATCTCGGCGTTGCCACGAATCATCGCCTCGAAGGTGCGCGGGTCGATGACCAGCAGGCGCGCTTCGTCTTCGATGACCGCCGAAGCGTTGCGCGGCTTGTTCGAGATGATGGCCATCTCGCCGAAGAACTCGCCGGGCCCCAGCACCGCCAGGATCTTTTCGACGTCGCGGACCTTCTTGGTGATCGCCACCTTGCCCGACTGGATGACGTACATCTCCTTGCCGGGCTCACCTTCACGGAAGAGTACCGTCCCCTTGGGGATGTCCTTGCCGAACCGCTGGAACAGGGCCTCTTCCGCGCTCATGAGCGGGCGGGACTTTCACCCGCGGAAACCGGGGCGTCAATTTGTAGATCGGCGCTCATTTGGTCTTCAACGACACCACGCCGTCCCAATCGCCCGCCGGAGGGATGTCGCGGAACGCGTCAAGCTCGCTCAGGTAGTCGCGCGACGGTGAATCGTTGGGCCACCAGGCGAGCACCTCGGTGAAGCGCGCGCGCGCCTCGTCGAACTGCTTCGCGGTCCACGCCACCAGGCCCGCTTCGAACGCGGCGATGGCCTTCGCGTCGACCTCAGACGGCGTGCCCAGGCCTCGCAATTCGTAGATGCCGACCGGCAGCTTCTTGCCTTTGACCCGCACCGCGCCCAGCCGCCGGGTGACGATGCCGTCCTTCACCGCGGCGCGCGTCCACTCGCTGATGATGATGCGGGTGTCGTACTCCTTGTTGGTGCCCTCGAGGCGACTGCCGAGGTTCACCGCGTCGCCCAGCACGGTGTAGTCGACGCGCACGTCGGACCCCATGTTGCCCACCACCATCTGCCCGGTGTTGATGCCGATGCCGATCTCGAGCTCGGGGAAGCCGGCCT